>NZ_JBXVVX010000001.1:0-92500 GCF_057219855.1 Hydrogenophaga sp. T66
CGTCGGCGCCGGCGTCGTGGCCAAGATCATCGAGTAATTCAAGGGCCGGATTCTTCGGGATCCGGCCGGTCGTTTGCCCCGCAAGGGGTGGTTCGCCCGTAGGGGTATAGCTCAATTGGCAGAGCGTCGGTCTCCAAAACCGAAGGTTGTAGGTTCGATTCCTACTGCCCCTGCCACCTGACGGAACCCGGCGCCTTTGGCGCGGTCTGTCGAGTGGCCCCCAAGCCCGCCGAGGTCGTCCGACTTCCGGTGGGCTTGCGTGTCTGAGGTGGCGCGCTTCGCAGGTCCGATCCGGTACAACTTTCAAGTTCACATGGCCACTCCCGACGTTCAAACCGTGCAATCCGGCGCTGACAAAGCCAAGCTGGCTGCAGCCGTCGGCTTGCTGCTGGCGGCGTTCGTCGCGTTTTACCTCCTAGCTTCGCAGCCCGCGCCGGTGCGCTGGGCGGCGCTGGTGCTGGGTGTGATCGCGGCAGTGGCGGTGTTTGCCGTGTCCGAGCCGGGCCGTCAGTTGATCGCGTTCGGCCGC
Organism: Hydrogenophaga sp. T66; assembly: GCF_057219855.1. Lineage (NCBI taxonomy): Bacteria > Pseudomonadati > Pseudomonadota > Betaproteobacteria > Burkholderiales > Comamonadaceae > Hydrogenophaga > Hydrogenophaga sp. T66. The sequence continues at coordinate 530 of NZ_JBXVVX010000001.1, forward strand.
GACTCGTGGAAAGAGGTCAAGAAGGTGGTGTGGCCCGCCCGGCGCGAGGCCATCCAGATGACGCTGTACGTCTTCGCCTTCGTGTTCGTGATGGCGCTGTTCCTCTGGCTGACCGACAAGACGCTGGAATGGGTCTTCTACGACCTGATCCTGGGCTGGAGAAAATAATGACCGAACAACAGCAACAATCGATGGCCGCCGCCGAAGGCATGCGCTGGTATGTGGTGCATGCCTACTCCGGCATGGAAAAGGCGGCCGAACGCAACATCATCGAGCGCATCAACCGCGCCGGGATGCAGCACAAGTTTGGTCGAATCCTTGTCCCGACCGAAGAAGTCGTCGAGATGAAGAACGGCCAAAAGCGCACGACCGAGCGCAAGTTTTTCCCTGGCTACGTGCTGGTGGAAATGGTCATGGACGACGACACCTGGCACCTGGTGAAGCACACCAACAAGGTGACCGGCTTCGTGGGTGGCGCCAAAAACCGGCCTGCGCCGATCTCCGAGGATGACGTTCAGAAGATCGTCAACCAGATGCAGGAAGGCACCGACAAGCCGCGCCACAAGGTGGAGTTTGTCGTGGGCGAATACGTCCGGGTCAAGGAAGGCCCGTTCACCGACTTCAACGGCACGGTCGAAGAAGTCAACTACGAAAAGAACAAGCTGCGCGTGTCGGTGACCATCTTCGGTCGCGCCACGCCGGTGGAGCTCGAATTCAGTCAGGTCGAAAAGACCTGACGACATCCCGGTGCTGGCGGGTCGGCCCGACGCCAGCGCTGTGGTCTGCACCGGGTCCCCAACCGCGAGGAGGTGGCATGAAACCCACCGTCTGCACTCGCAGGAGCTGAAAAATGGCGAAGAAAATCGTCGGCTTCATCAAGCTGCAAGTGCCAGCTGGTAAGGCCAACCCCTCTCCCCCGATCGGTCCGGCGCTGGGTCAGCGCGGCCTGAACATCATGGAGTTCTGCAAGGCGTTCAACGCCCAGACCCAGGGCGTCGAGCCCGGTCTGCCGCTGCCGGTGGTGATCACCGCTTTCGCGGACAAGAGCTTCACGTTCATCATCAAGACGCCGCCGGCAACCACGCTGATCAAGAAAGCGATCAAGCTGGACAAGGGCTCGTCGGTGCCGAACAAGCAGAAGGTTGGCAAGATCACCCGCGCTCAGCTGGAAGAGATCGCCAAGACCAAGATGAAGGACATGACCGCGGCCAATCTGGACGCCGCCGTCAAGACCATCGCCGGCTCGGCCCGTTCGATGGGCGTGATCGTGGAGGGCGTGTGACATGGCCAAGCTGACCAAAAAACAGAAAGCCCTTGAGGGCAAGGTGGACAGCACCAAGCTGTACCCGCTGACCGAAGCGCTGGAAATCGTCAAGAACGCGGCCACCGCCAAGTTCGATGAATCCATCGATGTCGCCATCCAGCTGGGTGTGGACGCCAAGAAGTCGGACCAGGTCGTGCGTGGCGCGGTTGTGATGCCCAACGGCACCGGCAAGACCAAGCGCGTGGCGGTGTTTGCCCAGGGCGCGAAGGCTGAAGAAGCCAAGGCCGCTGGCGCTGACGTGGTCGGCATGGATGACCTCGCCGCCGAAGTGAAGGCCGGCAACATCAACTTCGACGTGGTGATCGCCTCGCCCGACGCCATGCGCGTGGTCGGTACGCTGGGTCAGATCCTCGGCCCGCGCGGCCTGATGCCGAACCCGAAGGTCGGCACCGTGACGCCCGATGTGGCCACCGCGGTGAAGAACGCCAAAGCGGGTCAGGTGCAGTTCCGCGTGGACAAGGCCGGCATCGTGCACGGCACGATCGGCCGTCGCTCGTTTGGCGCCGAGCAGCTCCAGGGCAACCTGGTCGCCCTGCTGGACGCGCTGAACAAGGCCAAGCCGGCGTCGAGCAAAGGTATCTACCTGCGCAAGGTGGCCGTGTCGTCGACGATGGGTGTGGGTGTCCGCGTGGACACGCAATCCATCGCGGCGTAATCGCAAGGAATTCGGGCCCCTCGGGGCCCGGGTGTGGTGGGCCCGAATCCGCCGGTTGACCGCACGGTCAGCGGGCAGGGTTGGGGGCCATCCAAGACCGTTGGTGCTGGCGCAAGCCGGCTTAATTGTGAAATGCCAACGCAGATGGCGATCCCGCTGCCGATGGAATGCAAGATTTCCGGAAAACAGTTGGTCGCTGCAACGAGGCGCGGCGCCACCCCTGGCGCCGCATTGAAGGAGTAGACCTTGAGTCTGAATCGCAGTGAGAAAGAAGCGGTCATCCATGAGGTGACCGGCCTCGCCGCCAAAGCTCAAACGCTCGTGTTCGCGGAGTACCGCGGCATCACGGTCGCGGCCATGGACAAGCTGCGCGTCAACGCCCGCCAGAACGGCGTGAGCCTGAGTGTGTTGAAAAACACCCTGGCCCGCCGGGCGGTTGCTGGCAGCGCATTTGAAGTGGCTTCCGACCAGATGACCGGCCCGCTGGTCTATGGCTTCTCCGAAGACGCCGTGGCCGCCGCGAAAGTGGTGGCCGAATTCGCGAAAACCAACGACAAGCTGGTGATTCGCGGTGGCGTGTACGGTGGCAAGTTCCTGGACACCGACGGCGTGAAGCAGCTCGCCAGCATTCCCTCCAAAGAGGTGCTGCTGTCCCAGCTGTGTGGCTTGCTCAAGTCGCCGATCTCCCGCACCGCCGTGGTGCTGGGTGCGCTGGCGGCGAAAAAAGGCGAAGGCGAATCCGCGGCAGCTTGATGGCTGGCCGTGTCCCCTGTTTTTGACATTGATTGGAAATCCAAATGGCATTCGATAAAGACGCATTTCTGACGGCTCTGGACAGCATGACCGTCATGGAACTCAACGACCTGGTGAAAGCCATCGAAGAGAAGTTCGGCGTGTCCGCCGCCGCCATGGCCGCCCCGGCCGCTGGTGGTGGTGGCGCCGCTGCCGCCGCCGCGGAAGAGAAGACCGAGTTCAACGTGGTGCTGACCGACGCCGGCGCCAACAAGGTGTCCGTCATCAAGGCCGTGCGCGAAATCACCGGCCTGGGTCTGAAGGAAGCCAAGGACCTGGTCGACGGCGCCCCGAAGAACGTGAAGGAAGGCATTGCCAAGGCCGACGCCGAAGCCGCCGTGAAGAAGCTGGTGGAAGCCGGTGCCAAGGCCGAGCTGAAGTAATTCGCCCGACCCCGCAGGCTGGAGCGTCCGATAAGGGCCTCCAGCCTTGTGTGCTTTCAGAGCACACCTGAAATGGACCCTGGATCCGACGATCCAGACCCCTTTCAAGTGTCTTCTGAACCCGACTGCAGAAGACCACTTGGTTCGGGCCTGCGTGCAATGCGCAGGCCGTCCGCCATCGGTTGGTAGAGGCCAACCACCAAGATCGTCAGGCGCATGCCGCTGACCGACAGTCGCCAAGACCTCAAGCCCGGAGATCTCATGGCATCCCAGTTCTCGTACACCGAACGCAAACGCATCCGCAAGAGCTTCGGCACGCGTGAAAACGTGCTGACCATTCCCTATCTGCTGCAGATGCAGAAGGATGCGTACACGGCTTTCCTGCAGGCCGACGTGCTGCCCAAGCAACGCACCACCGAGGGTTTGCAAGCCGCGTTCACGTCGGCGTTCCCCATCGTCTCGCACAACGGTTTTGTCGAGATGAAGTTTGTGGAATACAACCTCGCCAAGCCGGCGTTCGACGTGCGCGAGTGCCAGACCCGCGGCCTGACGTTCGCGTCCGCCGTGCGCGCCCGCGTGCAGCTGATCATCTACGACCGCGAATCCTCCACGCCACAAAGCAAGGTGGTGAAGGAAGTCAAGGAGCAGGAGGTCTACATGGGCGAAGTGCCCCTGATGACTGACAAGGGCTCCTTCATCATCAACGGCACCGAGCGCGTGATCGTCTCGCAGCTGCACCGCTCGCCGGGTGTCTTTTTTGAACACGACAAGGGCAAGACGCACAGCTCGGGCAAGCTGCTGTTCTCGGCTCGCATCATTCCCTACCGCGGCTCGTGGCTCGACTTCGAATTCGACCCGAAAGACGTGCTGTTCTTCCGCGTCGACCGCCGCCGCAAGATGCCGGTGACGATCCTGTTGAAGGCCATCGGCCTGACGCCCGAGACGATCCTGGCGAACTTCTTCGTCAACGACCACTTCCGCCTGATGGACAGCGGCGCGCAGATGGCCTTCGTGCCCGAGCGCCTTCGTGGCGAAGTCGCGCGTTTCGACATCACCGACAAATCGGGCAAGGTGGTGGTGGCCAAGGACAAGCGGATCACGGCGCGCCACACCCGCGAACTGGAGCAGTCCGGCACCACGCACATCAGCGTGCCGGAAGACTTCCTGATCGGTCGTGTGGTAGCCAAGAACATTGTCGACCCCGACTCCGGCGAGATCATCGCCAAGGCCAACGACGAGCTGACCGAAGCGCTGCTGAAGAAGCTGCGCGCGGCCAACATCCAGGAACTGGCCTGCCTGTACACCAACGAACTCGACCAGGGCGCTTACATCAGCCAGACCCTGCGCATCGACGAGACCGCCGACGAGTTCGCCGCGCGCGTGGCCATCTACCGCATGATGCGCCCCGGCGAGCCGCCGACCGAAGACGCGGTGCAGGCCCTGTTCCACCGCCTGTTCTACAACCCGGACACGTACGACCTGTCGCGCGTGGGCCGCATGAAATTCAACGCCCGCGTGGGCCGCGATGAGGCCACGGGCCCGATGGTGCTGTCCAACGACGACATCCTGGCCGTGGTGAAGATCCTGGTGGATCTGCGCAACGGTCGCGGCGAGGTCGACGACATCGACCACCTGGGCAACCGCCGCGTGCGTTGCGTGGGCGAACTGGCCGAGAACCAGTACCGCACCGGTCTGGCGCGCATCGAGAAGGCCGTGAAGGAGCGCCTGGGCCAGGCCGAGCAAGAGCCGCTGATGCCGCACGACCTGATCAACTCCAAGCCGATCTCTGCGGCGCTCAAGGAGTTCTTCGGCGCGTCCCAGCTGTCCCAGTTCATGGACCAGACCAACCCGCTGGCGGAGATCACGCACAAGCGCCGTGTCTCGGCCCTGGGCCCGGGCGGTCTGACGCGCGAGCGCGCCGGCTTCGAGGTGCGCGACGTGCACGTCACGCACTACGGCCGGGTCTGCCCGATCGAAACGCCGGAAGGTCCGAACATCGGCCTGATCAACTCGCTGGCGCTGTACGCCCGTCTCAACGAGTACGGTTTCATCGAGACGCCGTACCGTCGCGTGGTGGACGGCAAGGTGACCAACCAGATCGACTACCTGTCGGCCATCGAGGAAGGCAAATACGTCATCGCCCAGGCGAACGCGGCGCTCGACGCCGAGGGCCGCCTGACCGAAGAGCTGGTCTCGGCGCGCGAAAAGGGCGAATCCATCCTGACCTCGCCCGACACCATCCAGTACATGGACGTGTCGCCGGCGCAGATCGTCTCGGTCGCGGCCTCGCTGGTGCCCTTCCTGGAGCACGACGACGCCAACCGCGCGCTGATGGGCGCCAACATGTCGCGTCAGGCGGTGCCGGTGCTGCGCCCGGAGAAGCCGCTCGTGGGCACGGGCATCGAGCGCGTCGCCGCGATCGACTCGGGCACGGTGGTGACCGCCAACCGCGGCGGCGTGGTCGACTATGTCGATGCCACCCGCATCGTGATCCGCGTCAACGACGAGGAAGCGGTGGCCGGTGAGGTGGGCGTGGACATCTACAACCTCATCAAGTACCAGCGCTCCAACCAGAACACCAACATCCACCAGCGGCCCATCGTCAAGAAGGGCGACAAGCTGGCCAAGGGTGATGTGATCGCGGACGGCGCGTCCACCGACCTCGGCGAGATCTCGATCGGCCAGAACATGCTGATCGCGTTCATGCCGTGGAACGGCTACAACTTCGAGGACTCGATCCTGATCAGCGAGCGCGTCGTCGCCGACGACCGCTACACCTCGATCCACATCGAAGAACTCGTGGTGATGGCGCGCGACACCAAGCTCGGCGCCGAAGAAATCACCCGCGACATCCCGAACCTGGCCGAGCAGCAGCTCAACCGCCTGGACGACAGCGGCATCATCTACGTGGGCGCCGAAGTGCTGCCGGGCGACGTGCTGGTCGGCAAAGTCACGCCCAAGGGCGAGACCACGCTGACGCCGGAAGAAAAGCTGCTGCGCGCGATCTTCGGCGAGAAGGCCTCCGACGTGAAGGACACCTCGCTGCGCGTGGACCAGGGCTCGCAGGGCACCGTGATCGACGTGCAGGTGTTCACCCGCGAAGGCATCCAGCGCGACAAACGCGCCCAGCAGATCATCGACGACGAACTCAAGCGCTTCCGCCTCGACCTCAACGACCAGCTGCGGATCGTGGAAGCCGACGCCTTCGACCGGATCGAGAAGCTCCTGATCGGCAAGGTCGCCAACGGCGGCCCGAAGAAGCTGGCCAAGGGCACCGCCATCGACAAGGCCTACCTCGCCGAGGTCGAGAAGTACCACTGGTTCGACATCCGCCCGGCGGACGAAAACGTGGCCGCCCAGCTCGAGTCCATCAAGAACTCGATGGAGCAGACCCGCCACAGCTTCGACCTCGCCTTTGAAGAAAAGCGCAAGAAGCTCACCCAGGGCGACGAGCTGCCCGCCGGCGTGCTGAAGATGGTCAAGGTGTACCTGGCCGTCAAGCGCCGCCTGCAGCCGGGCGACAAGATGGCCGGCCGCCACGGCAACAAGGGTGTGGTGTCCAAGATCGTGCCGGTCGAGGACATGCCCTACATGGCCGACGGCACTCCCGCCGACATCGTGCTCAACCCGCTGGGTGTGCCCTCGCGGATGAACGTGGGACAGGTGCTGGAAGTTCACCTGGGCTGGGCCGCCAAGGGCCTGGGCCAGCGCATTGGCGACCTGCTGCAGCGCGAAGCCGCGGCCAGCGAAGTGCGCGCCTATCTGGAGAAGGTCTACAACCACGCCGGCAAGCCGGAAGACCTGTCCGGCCTGAGCGACGCCGAGGTGCTGGAGATGGCGCAGAACCTGCAGACCGGCGTGCCGTTTGCCACCCCGGTGTTCGATGGCGCCTCGGAAGACGAGATCCGCGCGATGCTCAAGCTGGCCTATCCCGACGAGATCGCGCAGGTCAAGGGTCTGACCGAGACCCGCACCCAGGCGCAGCTCTACGACGGTCGCACCGGCGATCCGTTTGAGCGCAAGACCACCGTGGGTTACATGCACTTCCTCAAGCTGCACCACCTGGTCGACGACAAGATGCACGCCCGCTCGACCGGCCCGTACTCGCTCGTCACCCAGCAGCCGCTGGGCGGCAAGGCGCAGTTCGGTGGTCAGCGTTTCGGCGAGATGGAGGTCTGGGCGCTGGAAGCCTACGGCGCCTCCTACATCCTGCAGGAGATGCTCACCGTCAAGTCCGACGACGTGCAGGGCCGCACCAAGGTGTACGAGTCCATCGTCAAGGGCGAGCACACCATCGACGCGGGCATGCCCGAGTCGTTCAACGTGCTGGTCAAAGAGATCCGCTCGCTCGGTATCGACATCGAATTGGAGAGAAGCTGACCCCCTGCGCCGCTTCGCGGCATCCCCCTGAGGGGGACAGCACCAGCGGCCCGGCAAAGCCGGTTCCGCGGTGCTCCCGCAAGAGTCACTTCAATCCACGCGTCGTATCAGAAATTTAAGGAAGTTCGACATGAAATCCTTGCTCGACCTGTTCAAGCAGTTCACGCCCGACGAGCACTTCGATGCCATCCGCATCGGCCTGGCTTCGCCGGAAAAGATCCGTTCCTGGTCCTTCGGTGAAGTCAAGAAGCCCGAGACCATCAACTACCGCACGTTCAAGCCCGAGCGTGACGGCCTGTTCTGCGCCAAGATCTTCGGCCCCATCAAGGACTACGAGTGCCTGTGCGGCAAGTACAAGCGCCTGAAGCACCGCGGTGTGATCTGCGAGAAGTGCGGCGTGGAAGTCACGCAGACCAAGGTGCGCCGCGAGCGCATGGGTCACATCGACCTGGCCGCGCCTTGCGCCCACATCTGGTTCCTGAAGTCGCTGCCGTCGCGTCTGGGCCTGGTGCTGGACATGACGCTGCGCGACATCGAGCGCGTGCTGTACTTCGAAGCGTATGTGGTGACCGATCCCGGCATGACCCCGCTGAAGAAGTTCAGCATCATGTCGGAGGACGACTTCGACGCGAAGCGCCGCGAATACGGCGACGAATTCGTGGCGAAGATGGGCGCCGAAGGCATCAAGGAGCTGTTGCAGAACATCGATCTCGACATCGAAATCGAGAAGCTGCGCAACGACCTGACCGGCTCCGAGCTGAAGATCAAGAAGAACGCCAAGCGCCTGAAGGTGCTGGAAGCCTTCAAGAAGTCGGGCATCAAGCCCGAGTGGATGGTGCTGGACGTGCTGCCCGTGCTGCCGCCGGACCTGCGTCCGCTGGTTCCCCTGGACGGCGGCCGCTTCGCCACCTCCGACCTCAACGACCTGTACCGCCGCGTCATCAACCGCAACAGCCGCCTCAAGCGCCTGCTGGAGCTCAAGGCGCCCGAGATCATCGCGCGCAACGAGAAGCGCATGCTGCAGGAAGCGGTCGACTCGCTGCTCGACAACGGCCGCCGCGGCAAGGCCATGACCGGCGCCAACAAGCGCGCCCTGAAGTCGCTGGCCGACATGATCAAGGGCAAGAGCGGTCGCTTCCGCCAGAACCTGCTGGGCAAGCGCGTCGACTACTCGGGCCGTTCGGTCATCGTGGTGGGCCCGACGCTCAAGCTGCACCAGTGCGGTCTGCCCAAGCTGATGGCGCTGGAGCTGTTCAAGCCCTTCATCTTCTCGCGCCTCGAAGCCATGGGCATCGCCACCACCATCAAGGCGGCGAAGAAGGAAGTGGAAGCCGGCACCCCGGTGGTGTGGGACATCCTGGAAGAGGTCATCAAAGAGCACCCGGTTCTGCTGAACCGCGCGCCCACGCTGCACCGCCTGGGCATCCAGGCCTTTGAGCCCATCCTGATCGAAGGCAAGGCGATCCAGCTGCACCCGCTGGTCTGCGCGGCCTTCAACGCCGACTTTGACGGCGACCAGATGGCCGTTCACGTGCCGCTGTCGGTGGAAGCCCAGCTGGAAGCCCGCACCCTGATGCTGGCGTCCAACAACGTGCTGTTCCCCGCCAACGGCGAGCCCTCCATCGTGCCGTCGCAGGACGTGGTGCTGGGCCTTTACTACGCCACCCGCGAGAAGATCAACGGCAAGGGCGAAGGCATGATCTTCGCCGACCTCGCCGAGCTGCAGCGCGCGCTGGACAACGGCGTGGTGGAGATCACCGCCCGCATCAGCGTGCGTCTGGTGGAGTGGACCAAGGACAAGGCCACCGGTGAATTTGTGTCCGGCATCAAGCTGGTGAACACGACGGTGGGCCGCGCGCTCCTGTCGGAGATCCTGCCCAAAGGCCTGCCTTTCTCGGTCCTCGACAAGCCGCTCAAAAAGAAGGAAATCTCGCGCCTCATCAATGCGAGCTTCCGCAAGTGCGGTCTGAAGGAGACCGTGGTCTTCGCCGACAAGCTGCTGCAGAACGGCTTCCGCCTGGCCACCCGCGCCGGCATCTCCATCGCGGTGGACGACATGCTCGTGCCCAAGGAGAAGGCCGCCGTCATCGAGCGCGCCGAAGCCGAGGTGAAGGAGATCGCCCAGCAGTACGCCTCCGGTCTCGTGACCGCCGGCGAGCGCTACAACAAGGTGGTCGACATCTGGGGCAAGGCCGGTGACGAAATCTCCAAGGTCATGATGGCCCAGCTGGCCAAGCAGAAGACCGTGGACCGCTCGGGCAAGGAAGTGGACCAGGAGTCCTTCAACTCCATCTACATGATGGCCGACTCCGGCGCCCGCGGTTCTGCGGCGCAGATCCGTCAGCTGGCTGGCATGCGCGGCCTGATGGCCAAGCCCGACGGCTCGATCATCGAGACCCCCATCACGGCGAACTTCCGTGAAGGCCTCAACGTGCTGCAGTACTTCATCTCCACGCACGGTGCCCGTAAAGGCCTGGCCGACACGGCGCTGAAGACCGCGAACTCGGGCTACCTGACCCGCCGTCTGGTGGACGTGACGCAGGATCTGGTGGTCACCCAACACGATTGCGGCACCTCCAACGGCACGCTGATGCGCGCCATCGTCGAGGGCGGTGAAGTCATCGAATCGCTGCGCGACCGGATCCTGGGCCGCACCACGGCCGAGGACGTGATCCACCCCGAAACCCGCGCGCCGCTCGTGCCGGCCGGCACGCTGCTGGACGAAGACTGCCTCGACGAGCTCGAGGCGGCCGGCGTGGACGAGGTGAAGGTGCGCACCGCGCTGACCTGCGAAACCCGCTACGGCCTGTGCGCCAAGTGCTACGGCCGCGATCTGGGCCGCGGTGGCCTGGCCAACATCGGCGAGGCGGTCGGCGTGATCGCCGCGCAGTCGATCGGTGAACCCGGCACGCAGCTGACCATGCGCACGTTCCACATCGGCGGCGCGGCCTCGCGCGCGGCGGTGGCGTCCAGCGTGGAAGCCAAGTCCAACGGCATCATCGGCTTCAACGCCACGATGCGTTACGTGTCCAACACCAAGGGCGAGCTGGTGGTGATCGCGCGTTCGGGCGAGATCATCATTTCCGACGAACACGGCCGCGAGCGCGAGCGCCACAAGGTGCCGTACGGCGCGATCCTCACGGTCAAGCCGGACCAGTCGATCAAGGCTGGCACCATCCTGGCCAACTGGGATCCGCTGACCCGACCCATCATCACGGAATTCGCCGGTACGGTGAAGTTCGAGAACGTGGAAGAGGGCCTGACGGTGGCCAAGCAGGTCGACGACGTGACCGGCCTGTCCACGCTGGTGGTGATCGATCCCAAGCGCCGCGGCGCGGCCAAGGTGGTGCGTCCGCAGGTCAAGCTGATCGACGCCAAGGGCGGCGAGGTGAAGATCCCCGGCACCGACCACTCGGTGACGATCGGCTTCCAGGTCGGCGCCCTGATCCAGGTGCGCGACGGCCAGGACGTGGGCCCCGGCGAAGTGCTGGCCCGCATCCCGGTGGAAGGTCAGAAGACCCGCGACATCACGGGCGGTCTGCCGCGCGTGGCCGAGCTGTTCGAGGCGCGCTCGCCGAAGGACAAGGGCATCCTGGCCGAGATGACCGGCACCGTGTCGTTCGGTAAAGAAACGAAGGGCAAAATCCGCCTGCAGATCACCGACCCGGATGGCAAGGTCTGGGAAGAGCTGATCCCCAAGGAGAAGAACATCCTGGTGCACGAAGGCCAGGTGGTCAACAAGGGCGAAAGCATCGTCGACGGGCCGGCCGATCCGCAGGACATCCTGCGCCTGCTGGGCATGGAAGAGCTTGCGCGCTACATCGTCGATGAGGTGCAGGACGTCTACCGTCTGCAGGGCGTGAAGATCAACGACAAGCACATCGAGGTGATCGTTCGCCAGATGCTGCGCCGCGTCGTGGTCGAGAACCCGGGCGATTCGTCCTACATCGCCGGTGAGCAGGTCGAGCGTTCGGAGATCCTCAACACCAACGACGCGCTGCGCGCCGACGGCAAGATCCCCGCGACCTACAGCAACGTGCTGCTGGGCATCACCAAGGCCTCGCTGTCCACCGACTCGTTCATCTCCGCGGCCTCCTTCCAGGAGACCACGCGCGTGCTGACCGAAGCGGCCATCATGGGCAAGCGCGATGAGCTGCGCGGTCTGAAGGAAAACGTCATCGTCGGTCGCCTGATCCCCGCGGGCACGGGCATGGCGTACCACGAGGCGCGCAAGGCCAAGGAAAAGATGGACGACGAAGAGCGCCGCGCCATCGCCGAGGCCGATGCCCTGTCGCTGGCGGCCGATCAGGCCGACGCCGCGGCAGCGGACGCGTCGAACGAATCGGCGGAGTGATCTCCCCCACGGGCGCCGGCCACGCCGGTCGCCCGCGCCCAGCCCCCGGTCTGCCGATCGGGGGCTGTTTTTTTGGCGGGTGCCGCGCGCGTGCTAGATTGGCCGCGCCCGCCGGGCACCGATGGAGGATCGCCACATGACGCTGACCCAATGGGCCCTGATCGGGGCTGTGCTGTTGCTGCTGTTCTGGGCCGTGGGGGCCTACAACCGCCTGATCCGGCTGCGCAACGCCATCGCCAATGCCTTTGGCCAGATCGACGTGCAGCTCAAGCGGCGCCACGACCTCGTGCCCAACCTGGTGGCCGTGGCCAAGCGGTACCTGGAGCACGAGGCCCAGACGCTGGAGGCGGTGGTCGCGGCGCGGGCGCGCGCCCAGGGCGCGGAGCAGGCGGTGGCGGCCAACCCGCTGAACCCGGCGGCCGTGGGGGCGTTGGCGGTGGCTGAGCAGGCGCTGGGCGGGGCCCTGGGCCGCCTGATGGCGCTGGTGGAGGCCTACCCGGAACTCAAGGCCGATGAAAACCTGCGTCAGCTCAGCGAGGAGCTGACCAGCACCGAAAACCGCATCGGCTTTTCGCGACAGGCGTACAACGACACCGTGCTCGCGTTCAACGACGCGGCCCAGCAGTTCCCGGCCGTGATCGTGGCGCGCCTGTGCGGCTTCGTGCCGCAGGCGATGCTGGCCGCCACCACCACCGAGGCCGAACGCGCGCCGGTGACGGTCACGTTCTGATCACCCCCGCAATACCCGCTGCTCCATGCGCTTCTTCGAGGCCCAGCGCGCGGCGCGCGCCCGCACCGCGCGACTGCTCATGGCCTTTGCGCTGACCGTCGCGCTGCTGGTGGTGGCGGTCAACGGCGCGCTCGCGCTGGTGTGGTGGATGCTGGGCGGCCTGGCGCTGGCCGGCGGTGCGCTGCCGCCGCACTTTCTGGCGGTCAACACCGGCGTGGTGCTGCTGTATGTGCTGGGTGGGTGGTGGCTGGAGACCGGGCGCCTGCGCGACGGCGGCGCGGTGCGCCTGGCCGAGGCGATGGGCGCGCGGGCGCTGCGCCCGTCGGGCGAGGCGGCCGAACAGCGTTTCGCCAACATCGTGGATGAGATGGCGATCGCCGCCACGCTGCCGCGGCCGGTGCCCATGGTGCTGGCGCGGCACGGCGGCATCAACGCCTTCGCCACCGGCTGGGACCCCAGCGACGCCGTGGTCGCGGTGAGCCAGGGCGCGCTCGACCACCTCACCCGCGAGGAGCTGCAGGCGGTGGTGGCCCACGAACTGAGCCACCTCGGCGAGGGCGACACGCGACTGGCGCTGCGTCTGGCGGGCATGGTGTTTGGCCTGGAACTGATCTTTCGTCTCGGCCAGGACCTGCTGCAGGCCGACGAGCACGGCCGGCGCGGTCTGAGCGCCGCGATCGGCCTCGCCCTGCTGGCCGCGGGTTACCCGGGCTGGGTGGCCGGCCACGCGCTGCAGGCGGCGGTGTCGCGCCAGCGCGAGTACCTCGCCGACGCCCGCGCGGTGCAGTGGACCCGCAGCCGCGACGGCCTGGGCGGCGTGCTGCGCAAGGTGCTGGCGCAGCGCCAGCAAGGCGTGGCCCCAGAGCCGGCCATCGCCTCGCCGGTGCAACACCTGCTGCTGGTCGGCACCGAAGCCGGCCGCGCGGCGCGCTGGTTCGATCCCCACCCGCCGCTGACCGAACGCATCCGCCGCATCTACGGGCGCACGCTGGGGCCACTGCCCCTGGCGCCCACGCCCTGAGCACGACCGCGCCACCGCGCCTCCGACCCCCGCGCCGACCCTCGCCTTCACGGCGCCTCCCTGCGAACCGATCCCTGTGACCACCACCTCAACCCCGCCGCTGTCGGCCCAGCTCCCGAACGCCGCCAGCTGTCTGCACGCCGTCCTGCAAGGCCGCTCACTCACCGACGCGCTGGCGTCCCTCGCGCCCGCCGACCGCCCGGCCGCCCAGGCGCTGGCCTTCCACGCCCTGCGGCACCACGGCCTGAGCCGCGCCCTCGTCGCCCGCCTGGCGCCGCGCGCGCCGGCCCCTGCGGTGCAGGCCTTGCTGGAGGTGGCGGTGTCGCTGCTGGCGGCGGATGACGGCCCGCGTTACGCGGCCCACACCGTGGTCGACCAGACCGTGGCCGCCGCCCGCGCGCGCCGGGCCACCGCCGGGGCGGCCGGCTTTCTCAACGCCTGCCTGCGCCGCCTGCTGCGCGAGGGCAATGCGCTGCGGGCGTCGCTGGCCGATGACCCGGTGGCGCAGCACGGTCACCCGCGCTGGTGGATCGACCGCGTGCGCGCCGATCACCCGGACGGCTGGGCCGAGATGCTGGCGGCCAGCCGCGTGCCGGCGCCGATGACGCTGCGCGTGAACCGCCGCCGCGCGGCGCGTGCCGACTGGCAGGCGCGGCTGCGCGCGGCCGAGGGCGTGGACAGCCGCGCGTGGGGCGAGGACGGCGTGGTGCTCGACCGCCCGCTGCCCGTGGAGCGCCTGCCCGGGTTTGCGGCCGGCGAGGTGTCGGTGCAGGACGCGGCCGCCCAGCACGCCGCGTCCCTGCTGCTGGCGGGGCGCGACTGGGGGCCCGGCGACCGCGTGCTCGACGCCTGTGCCGCGCCCGGCGGCAAGTCCGCCCACCTGCTGGAGCGCGCCGACATCGACCTGCTCTCGCTGGACATCGACGACGCCCGCTGCCGGCGCGTGGCGGAGACCTTCGCCCGCCTCGGTCTGCCCGGCACCGTGCGCTGCGCCGACGCCGCCCGGCCCGACACCTGGTGGGACGGCCGCCCGTTTGACGCCATCCTGCTGGACGCCCCCTGCACGGCCTCGGGCATCGTGCGCCGCCACCCCGACGTGCCGTGGCTGCGCCGCGAGGCCGACGTGGCGGCGCTGGTGACCACCCAGCGCGCGCTGCTGGACGCCTTGTGGCCGTTGCTGCGGCCCGGCGGGCGCCTGCTCTACGCCACCTGCTCGGTGTTCCGGGCCGAGGGCGCGGACCAGGCCGCGGCGTTTCTTGAGCGCCACACCGACGCCCGCGAGCGCCCCTGTTTGGGGCATTTGCGGCCGGGTTCGGGGGCCGCTGCCGACCAAGTCAACGACAATCCGCCGGGTGGCTACGACGGATTCTTCTACGCCCGCTTTGACAAGGCGCCTTGAGGCCCGGCGGTCACCCGACCCGGCCCGACGGCGCCTGCTCGGCGTCGCCCTCGCGGCGTCGCTCAGTGGCGGGGGGCTCGGTGCCGCGCTGGCCCAGCCGGCCCCGGCCGCCACCCCGGCGGCGGCCTCGCTGCAGCGCACCGCCGAAGGCCTGTTTCTCTCCGGTCGCGTCGCGCTGGCGCCCTCGGCCGTGGTCGAAGACGCGTTGCTCAAGGGCGTCCCGCTGTATTTCCTGTGGCGCGCCGACGTGGTGCGCGACCGCTGGTATTGGACCGACAAGCGCGTCGCCCGCGCCGCCCGGGTGGTGCGCGTGGCCTACCAGCCGCTCACCCGCCGCTGGCGCGTGAGCCTGTCCAGCGACGCCGCCGCCGCCCCCGGCAGCGCCGCCGGCCTCCAATACGCCTTGCACCAGACCCACGATTCGCTGGCCGATGCCCTGGCGGGCGTGGGCCGCGTGGTGCGCTGGAAGATCGCCGACGCCGCCGCGCTGGAGCCCGGCGCGACCCACCGCGTCGAGCTCGATTTCCGGCTGGATCTCAGCCTCCTGCCGCGGCCCTTCCAGATCGGCCTGGCCAACCAGCCCGACTGGACCGTGGAGCTGTCGCAGCGGCTGCCCGTGCCCGAGGCCATCGAGCCCGAGCCTGCGCTGGAGGCGCGCTGACGGTGGACGCTCCCACGGCCTCTGGCGCCGCCGGACCCGCGGCATCGGCCCCGCGCCGCCGCAGCGCCTCGGCGCGTTGGGCCATTGGCGTCGGCCTGGTGTTCATGACGGGCCTGGGCCTGGTGTTGCTGTTCCTGCTCACGGTGGCCACGCGCAACCGCACGCTGTACGAGCAGAACTTCGGCTGGCTGGTGGGGGTGAACGTGGCGGTGGCGGCCGTGCTGCTGGGCATCATCGTGTGGCTGGCGGTGCGGCTGGTGCAGCGTTTGCGCCGCGGCAAGTTCGGCAGCCGCCTGCTCGTCAAGCTCGCCGGCATCATTGGGCTGGTCGGCGTGCTGCCCGGGCTGCTGATCTACACGGTGTCGTACCAGTTCGTCTCGCGCTCGATCGAGAGCTGGTTCGACGTGCGCGTCGAGTCGGCGCTGGCCGCCGGCCTGAACCTGGGCCGCACCACGCTGGACACCCTGTCGGCCGACCTCGTGAGCAAGACCCGCCTGGCCGCCGATGCGCTGGCCCGCCAGCCCGCCGCCAGCGCCGCCTTTGCGCTGGAGCGCGTGCGCGAGCAGCTCGGCGCGAGCGACCTCATCCTGTGGGGCAGCAACGGCCAGCCTCTGGGCAGCGCCGGGCAATCGCGCTTCGAGCTGAGCCCGGAGCGGCCGTCGGCCGCGGTGCTGCGCAGCGTGCGTGAGACGCGGGTGATCGCGCGCATCGAGGGCTTGGACGAGGGCGCCGACAGCGAGATCGACGCGATGGTCGCGGCCAGCCAGGCGCGCATCAAGGTGATCGCGCTGGTCAGCCCGCCCGCCTTCGGCTTCGGGGCCGAGCCGCGCTACCTGCAGGTGGTGGTGCAGCTGCCGTCGGCACTGGTGGTGGATGCGCTGGCCGTGCAGGTGGCCAACCGCGAGTACCAGGAGCGGGCGCTGGCGCGCGAAGGCTTGCGGCGCATGTACATCGGCACGCTCACCCTGGCCCTGTTCCTCGCGGTGTTCGGCGCCGTGCTGCTGGCGGTGTTGCTGGGCAACCAGCTGATCCGGCCGTTGCTGGTGCTGGCCGAGGGCATGCGTGAGGTGGCGGCCGGTGACTTGCGGCCCAAGCCCTCGCTGCCCTCGCGCGACGAGCTGGCCGGCCTGACCCGCACGTTTGCCCACATGACCCAGGACCTGGCCGATGCGCGCGCCGCGGTGCAGCGCAGCATGGCCCAGGTGGACGCCGCGCGCGACAACCTGCAGACCATCCTCGACAACCTCACCGCCGGCGTCGTCGTGCTTGACCCGCAGGGGCGCCTGGTCAGCGTGAACCCGGGCGCCGCCCGCATCCTCCACACCGACCTGCACGCCCACCTCGGCGCGCCGCTGTCCGACGTGCCTGGCCTGGAGACGTTTGGCGCGGCGGTGGCGCAGCAGTTCGAGCGCTTCCTCGCGGACGGCACGCCGCACGAAGGGGAGGGCGGCCACTGGCAGCAAAGCGTCGAACTCAGCCCCGACAACAGCACGCCCTTCAGCGAAGGCATCACGCTCATCGCCCGCGGTGCGCTGTTGCCCCACGACGAGCGCCTGCTGGTGTTCGACGACGTCTCCGAGATGGTGTCGGCCCAGCGCGCCAAGGCCTGGGGCGAAGTCGCGCGCCGCCTGGCCCACGAAATCAAGAACCCGCTCACCCCGATCCAGCTCTCGGCCGAGCGCCTCGCCATGAAGCTCGACGGCAAAGTGGCGCCACCCGAACAGGCGCTGCTCGACAAGTCGGTCCGCACGATCGTCGACCAGGTCGATGCGATGAAGCGGCTGGTCAACGAATTCCGGGATTACGCGCGGCTGCCCGCCGCGCAGCTGCAGGCCGTGGACCTGAACGCGCTGCTGCGCGACATCCTGGCGCTCTACGATCACGCCGCGGTGCCGGTGCGGCTCGAACTGGCCGACGACCTGCCGCCGGCCCAGGCCGATCCGCAGCAGGTGCGCCAGCTCGTCCACAACCTCGTGCAGAACGCGCAGGACGCGATGAGCGGGCGGCCGGATGCTGCGGTGGTGCTGCGCACGCGCCGCTCCGACAGCGGCCAGTGGGTCCGCCTGACCGTGCTCGACCAGGGCCCCGGCTTTGCCGAGCACATCCTCAAGCGGGCCTTCGAGCCCTACGTCACCACCAAGGCCAAGGGCACCGGCCTGGGGCTCGCCGTGGTCAAGAAAATCATGGATGAACACGGCGGCCGCGTCGACCTCGCCAACCGCATGGCCGACGGCCAGGTGATCGGTGCGCAAGTCTCGCTATCATTCGCAGTTGCAATTTGACAACGCCCACGCGGCACGCACACACGGCACGACATGGCAACGATTCTGGTGGTGGACGACGAGTTGGGCATCCGGGATCTGCTCTCGGAGATCCTCAATGACGAAGGCCACACCGTCGAGCTGGCCGAAAACGCGGCCCAGGCCCGCGCCGTGCGCGCCCAGTTGCGGCCCGATCTGGTGCTGCTTGACATCTGGATGCCCGACACCGACGGCGTGACCCTGCTCAAGGAATGGGCCAGCCACGGCTTGCTGACCATGCCGGTGATCATGATGAGCGGCCACGCCACCATCGACACCGCGGTGGAAGCCACGCGCATCGGCGCCAGCGCGTTTCTCGAAAAGCCCATCACCCTGCAGAAGCTGCTCAAGGCGGTCGACCAGGGCCTGAACAAGACTCCGCCCAAGCCCCCCGCGGGCGGCGCTGCCCCGCTGGGCGGTGCGATCGATGTCGCGATGACCCTGCGGGCCGCCGCTGGCGTCCATGGCGAATTCACCGTGGAGCAGGCCATGATGGCGGGCGCTGCCGTCGTCTCCACGGCACCCGCCGTCGATCTGGGCCCGCAAGCGCAGCGCCTCTTCAATCTCGACAGCCCGCTGCGCGAAGCGCGCGACGAGTTCGAAAAAGCCTACTTCGAATACCACCTCGCCAAGGAAGCCGGGTCGATGACCCGGGTGGCCGAAAAGACCGGCCTCGAACGTACGCACCTCTACCGCAAACTCAAACAGCTCGGCGTGGACCTCGCCCGCAGCAAGCGCAGCGCCCTGTGACCCGCTGAAGGTCGCTCGGAAGCTGCTATACTCGCGGTCTTTCCAAGGCCCGGTAGCTCAGTTGGTAGAGCAGCGGATTGAAAATCCGCGTGTCGGTGGTTCGATTCCGCCCCAGGCCACCAGACATGTGTCCAGCGAGGTTCGCTGGATTCCAAAAAGCCCTTTGTCATCAATGACTTAGGGCTTTTTTCATTCCAGCGAAGTCCAGCCAAATCCGCCCCAAACCACGCGCCGCTGCAGAAGATTCTGCATAAGGTGGCCAAACCTTCGCAAAACCTTCGCAGCGCCCATCAACCCAGTGATGCGCGAGGCAGAAGATGGCATTGGAGAAAATCAAGGGCGAGCGAGTCATCCAGGCGCTCAAGCCCGGGGCAGGGCGGCTCAGCGATGGCGGCGGGCTCTACCTGGTTCCCTTCGCCTGGGGGCAGTCCCATGCATGGCGGCTCGATTACACCCACCAAGGGGCCAGGCATACGCTGAGCCTGGGCACCTATCCCAAGGTGGGCCTCACCGAAGCCCGCCAACAGGCCAAGAAGGCGTGGTCGCTGCTTGCCCAGGGGGTGGACCCCATGCAGGAGCGAAAGCAGGCCAAGCAGCAGAGCGAGCTGCAGCAGGAAAACGCCCGCAGGGCCAAGGAGGGGCTGCCCGCCCTGGGCAGCTTTGAGGAGGTCGCTCGGCGGTGGTTTGAGGTCAAGCGGGGGCAGTGGATGGAGTCCTACAGCTCCAAGGTGATCCGCCGCCTTGAGCTCCACGCCTTCCCCCGGTTCGGTCACCTGCCCATGGCAGCGATCACCCCGCAGACCATCCTGGAGGCCTGCCGAGCTGTCGAGCGCAACGACACCCTGGAGACGGCTCACCGGCTGCGTGAGCACTGCGCCCGGGTCTTTCGCTTCGCGATCGCTGAGGGTGCCGATTTGAGGGATCCCTGCGCAGACATCCGGGATGCGCTCAAGCTCCCGCCCGTGAAGCACCACGCAGCCATCACCCGGCCCGAGCCGCTTGGAGCGCTGCTGCGTGCCATCGATACCTACCCGGGCTCCTTCGTGGTCAGGAGTGCCCTGCGCCTGGCGCCCCTGCTGATGTTGCGTCCGGGCGAACTGCGCCAGGCTCTGTGGGAGGAGTTCGACCTGGACAACGGGCTCTTCTATGTGCCCTCGTCGCGGCTCAAACGCACCAAGTACGAAAAGGAGAACGGGCAGCCGCACCTCGTGCCCTTGGCGCCTCAGGCTGTGGCCATCCTTGAGGAACTGTTCAAGCAGACGGGACACACCGGGCGGGTGTTCCCGTGCGAAGGACGCAAGGGCAGGTTCCTCTCCGACAACACGCTCAACGCAGCGCTCAGGAGTCTGGGCTATGACGCCGAGACGGTCACGGCCCACGGCTTCAGAGCGACCGCACGCACCCTGATCGTGGAGGTCCTTGAGTTCCCCGAGGCCGTGGTGGAGATGCAGCTCGACCACGCGGTCAAGGACACGAACGGACGAGCCTACAACCGCACGGAGTTCGTGCTCAAGCGCATCGAAATGATGAAGGCTTGGGCCGACTACCTCGATGAGCTGAAGTCGGGGCGGTCGCGCTACCGAAATCCGGTGCTGCCTGAGTTCCGACCGGTCACACAACGCTCGACTTCTTGAGCAAGTCCACCTGGGTGATCACGGCTCAGCCGCTGCCGTGATCACCTCGGACTTGCGTCGCTGGGGCCGATGAATACGCACGGATCTCATCGACTTTGCAGGTGCGTTCCTCGCCATGCGCAGCATCTTCAGCGCGCCGCGCAGCTTCCTAAGCAAATCTAGCTGTTTGTGTCGCAAGACCGCAGGTTTCGTCCCTCGCGGACGCGCCGTTTTGCAAATTCATGTGCAGTTTTGAGGGGTCAAAACCAACTTGCGTTTTAGCCCCCAATTCGGCCACGCGATCGCGCAAGTCGTGGCTTACTAACGACATGCAAACAGGGCAGTAGCCCGCAGCAAGTCAACCACAACGCTCGTACTCATATGGCCTTTCGACGCAAGCTCAGCAGCCGAACCATCGACGTGATGCCCGCAACGAAAAAGTCGCTCAGTGATGGGGGTGGCCTTCGGATTCACCAAGAGGTGCCTGGTTCAAAGCGCTGGCGTGTTCACTACCAACTTGGTGAGAGACGCAGTGCTATCTCGCTGGGGCCCTATCCTGAGATCGGGCTGGCTGAAGCCAGAGAACTCGCAGACCAAGTTCGCCTACTGGTGCGGCAAGGTATCGATCCTGTGGCCTTGCGCAAATCGTCCGGGCAAATCTACGACGCGTCCGGCGTCACCGTTGAGGATGTCGCCAGGGAGTGGTCGTCGACCATGTCCAAAGGATGGAGTGACGAGTACCGCCAATCCGTAGAGGTGCGACTCGAGTGTCACGTTTACCCCGAGTTTGGCGGAGAGCGGCTCGCTGCCATCACCGCCGTGAAGATTACGAATTTGGTCAAGGGCTTGGTAGCGCAGGGGACGATCGAGACGGCCAAGCGGGTGTTCAGCCACCTGGACCACATCTTTTCCTATGCCGTGGCCAGTGGTGTTTTGGCCAGAAACCCTTGCGCAGAAATCAGGAAAAAAAGCTTGGTACCCAGGGCGCCGCGAGTCCATCGACCGGCAGTGACCACGCCGACGGATCTGTCATCGGTTCTGCAGCGAATCTCCATGTGTGGAAGCACGTTTCCCGTGATGGCTCTGATCTATCTCACGATCCTGACTTTCTTGCGTTCCAAGGCGCTGCGTTACGCGAAGTGGGCAGAGATCGACTTTGAAAAGCGGTGCTGGCTGGTGCCTTCGAGTCGGATGAAGACGGTGCTTGCAAAGAAGCTCAACGGACAACCCTTTTTGGTGCCCTTGAGTTCGCAGGCGATTGAGATCCTCGAAAGTCTGCAGGTCCTCACAGGCTCCACCGGCTACCTGTTTCCTGGGCAGGCAGGCAACCTCGTCATCGACGCGAACACGTTGAACAAAGCGTTGAGAAGCGTGGGTATCTCGACCAAGAAAGAGCAGAGTGGCCATGGATTTCGTGCGACCGCAAGGACCATGTTGGTCGAACAGCTGGGATACCGGCGTGAGCTTGCAGAACTGCAGATCGATCACACCGTGAAGGGGCCGAATGGCAGGGCATATGACCGCACTGAGTTTGCCCCGGCGCGCGCCCAGATGATGCAGATGTGGGCCGACTACATCGATCACCTGGGAGGGCAGAAGCAACCTTCGCCCGAGCTGGCCTCTCGCCTCGAGAAGATGCGCTCTCTGCGTGATTCAGAAACGGCATGGGCCACCGCTGTTCAGAGCCACTTCGAGCCCACATTGCCCACAACTGCCTCGTTCGGCATCCCCGGTTCGATGTCTTGGCCTCTTAACGGATCCCCGCGTTGAGGCGAACGTCTTGTCGCGAGGAATTTTTGTTCAGTCTCATTGATTCAGGAGTCGAATATGAACTTCCATAAGAAAAATCAGCTGATCAAGCTGTACAGCGTTCGCGGCAAGTCTGCGAGCACGAAGAGTCCCGGCGTGAAGGTGGGGGTGATCCCGGTTGGCACTCATCCCGATTCGATCCCAGCTGAGATCGTTGCCGAAATCAGTCCGCGTGAACTGGCGGAGTTGCGTAGATATTTGGAGAAAGATCTCGAGGAGATCCTCGTGGCCAGGGTCAGTGCCGTTGCGGGAGAACTGAACGAGTTCGCGAACATCAACCGGGCGAAGGACTTGAAGGAAGAGTCGGCCGAGTTGTTGCGCGCCGCCTGCAAGAGCCTGCTGAAGACCCTCACGAAAACGAAGTCGAAAACTGATACGGAAACGCCTGATTTCGTGATCGATATCCCGGCCACTTCGAGTTCGTGAAATCGCGGTGTCGACGCCCGGTTCGTCCTCGAGTCGTACTTCGGTCGCGCCAGCTAATGTCGGTGACGAGAAGGATTGGATCGAGAGCGACTGAGGTTCGCGCCCGTCAAGCCAGCCTACCCGTATACGCCTTCGGCGCATACGGGGCTGGCGAGGGGTGCGCAAGCGTCCCCCTTCGAACCCCCCATCCACAGAGATAGCCATGCCTGCCCGCCGCAAAGACGATCCGCTCGATCTCGTGCCGATTCGGCTGCCGCGCTCGGTGCTGTTTGCGATGAAAGCAGAGGCCAACGAGCGCGGTGTTTCGCTCAGCGACATCGTCCGTTCGCGGATTGCCGACGACAAAGTCAAGCCGCTGGGCAACCCTACACCCCGTAAACGTCTCCGCGCGGCGCCCAGTCTTGCAAGTTCTGGTGATCCCGTTTTCCTCCGCCACCTTGCGGCCATCGGAAGCAATCTGAACCAGGTAGCGCGGGCGGTACATCAGGGTGCTCTCAACGCCACCCCAATCGAGGTGCTTCAGGTGCTGGGGCGCTTGCACGTCATCGAGCATGAAGTGCGAGCCCTGAACCGCAAGCCCTCTCCGTCCGAGTAATGCTGTGCTCATCAAGTTTCTCAATCACGGTACAGGTGATCCTCAGCGAGCGGTGAACTATCTGCTGAGTTCGCAAGACCATGCGGGTAGGGCGCGTGCTGGCGTAGAGGTCTTGCGCGGTGACCCGAGGTTGGTGGGGAACTTGGCGGCATCGCTGCCTTTTATGCACCGCTACACATCGGGCGTTATCAACTGGGCCCCCGAGGACAACCCCACCGATGACGAGATCAGTCTCGTGCTGGATGACTTCGAGCGAACCGCATTTGCCGGTCTCGAACCTCAGCAGTACTGTTGGTCTGCCATCTTGCACAGCGATGAAAACGGCCACAGGCACGTCCATGTTTTTGTGGCGAGGGTCGAACTCAGCTCGGGTCGTTCGATGAATATTGCTCCGCCGAAATGGGCCAGGACCTTTGATCCGCTGTGCGATTTTTGGAATTACTCCAAAGGATGGGCGCGGCCCGGTGACCCGCAGCGCGCACGTCCAATGCTGCCTGGACGATTCGCGGTAGCAAGCGCAGCTGCTGCTCGGAACAACAGGCACGTCTTCAGGGAGGCTGAAGAGCTCTCCATTCAGGACTGCGACTTGGGTGATGCACTGTCTGTCGAACCAGATCCGAGGCGGTTTGCGACAGAGGTTTTGGAGCAGATGCTCTTGGAGCACGAGATCAATTCCAGAGATGACGTGATTCGCGTGCTGGAAGAGATGGGCACGGTGCACAGGGTCGCAGATGACTACATCTCCGTGACCTTGAAAGGCCAACACAAGCACACTCGCTTCAAGGGTGCCTTGTTTGGTAAGGACTTTGATGCTGACGCCGTTCGGGAAAAAATTTTTTCCAAGGCCAAGGCCAAGGCCAAGGCCGATGGCCGTGGTGGCCCCGTCGATAACGTCGCCGCCGAGCAAGCCCGGAAAGATCTAGAAGAAGCGCGGTTTCGCATCGCTTCCTACAACCGCAGACGATACCCAGCCCCCGCGCCACTAGAGCCTGATCGTGCGTTGCCGCCACGCTTCGGTGAGAGCGAGATACCACTGTCCACCATTAAAGAGGTCTTGAATGACGGAGATAGAACAGAGAACGCTGCAGGCGGTGATGCAGCACCAGGGGCAACTGGAGCAAAGAGTTCAGACGCTCGAGGCATCTTCGGCGCATCTCCAAGCCTCACTGCGGTCTTTGATGCCACTGCTCGAGCAGCTTCTGAGCTTGCGTTCTTCCTTCGAGCAACTGCCCGTGCAAGTGAAGGACTTGTACGAGCGAGTCGAGCAGTTCTGCAAGCAGGTCGAGCAGTCGCAAACCAAGTTCAACAGTTCGCAATCCTAGGAAAAAGCCTGGACATTCCTGAGCCGGAGTCTGTCGCGGACGATCAGTTTTCTCAGGAGCCAGAAGAGCGTTCCGGTCGCATGAGAGCACCGGGAAGAGCGTTCAGATGACTTTCTGGAGGGGGCCAGAAGCGCTTCTGCACGGTCTAGGGGGCAGCAAAACCCCTTCGGTTAAGCCACTCCGCCGTAACTAAGGGCCACCAGGATGTTCCTCACGGCAGTCGCTCCTTGGCGGGTACTTGCAGCTTCCCAGGGTGTTTGGCCATGCAGCATGGGGTGGATTCGTCCCCACCACGCATGATGGTCGTCGTCGTTCTGAAAGATCGACTGCGACCATTCGAACAGCGTTCTCCGGTCGATCGTGCTGGGGACTTTTTCGCTCATCATCTCCTCGCCGTTTCGTTGGACGATTCCTCCTCACGCCACAGGCCCCGAGTCGCGGAGGCGCTTCGGGCGTGTGTGTGCTGCTTCAGGAGAGCAGAGAGCTTGAACAGCCACGGCATGACATCCGTCAGGTCGCTTCCTGCGATGTACCTGAGCGATCCCCGACCGGGCAGTTCGGTTTGGCGCCAGAGGTGGGAGGGGAGCGTTGCGCGGATCAGGTCCGGGAGCTCGTGTTCATGCCAGACGGGCTTCAGCGATCCGTGCTCGTCTTCGTACTCGCAGAACACCTGCGTCAGCTGGTCGTTGAACGCCTGGGTTGCCTCGCAGCCAGCGCAGCGTGTCACGAACTGCCCTCCCGTACCCGACCGGACGCGGCCGGGTTTGCCGCACACCTGACAGGTGTGACGCATGCGCTGCAGGGCTTTCCGTGCGTACCCCCATGCCACTCGATCCCCGTCGCCGTTGATCCCTGATGGATCCAGCGCCACTTCGCCGATGAGCCAGGCGTCAAACTGCCGCCCGGTGTTCCGCTCGTAGGCCGCCTTGGTCTGCATGGCGATCTGGGTCCACGCGCAGGGTGGTTGTTGTGGGTCGATTGCTCGGTCGTTGTTCATTCCTGATCCTTCTAATCAGATGAAGCCCATCTTGGCTTGGGTAGGGCGGTGCTGGTGCTGGACCTCCCGCGCCTGCCGGATGTCCGCCGGGATGAGCTCCAGACGACGACTCTGTACGGCTCTGGCCACAGCCGATTCGATCAACCGAATCAGATCTCTAGGCGCGCTGACCGTGAGCGCCTGGGCGACATCGGCCGAGAGCTCGGGCGGAAACATCGCTCCCCAGGACGATTCCCGGCGGCACTTGCGATAGACGCTCTGGGCGATCGGGATCATCTGCTCCGCCGTGGGCCTGGGGATTTCGAACACGACGAAGCGCGAGAGCAGGGCGGGCTCGATCGCATCGACGTCGTTGCAGGTCGCCATCCACATGAGGTGCGAGGCATCCACCGGCAGCTCGGTGTATTCGTCCGTGAAGGCTTTCGCCGACGAGGACTCCAGCAGCCGGTACAGCGGGCCGGTGGGCGGGTAGTTGCCGGCGGCGGCCTTGTCCAGTTCGTCGAGCAGCAGGACGCCGGCACCCACCGGCGACTGCAGCAGCGACCAGACTACGCCGGGTCGAGCCGACGCCCACGAGGAATGGGAGCCAGCCAGCACGAAGCTCGCGGTTGCCGTGGCCATGTCCATCCGCCGGGTGGGAACGCCCAGACCTTCCGCGACCGCCTCGCTGAAGGCGGTTTTACCCACACCGGGGGAGCCCGCGAGCAAGATGGGTGGCAGCGAGAACACA
The DNA here is from genome assembly GCF_057219855.1 of Hydrogenophaga sp. T66. Classification (NCBI taxonomy): domain Bacteria; kingdom Pseudomonadati; phylum Pseudomonadota; class Betaproteobacteria; order Burkholderiales; family Comamonadaceae; genus Hydrogenophaga; species Hydrogenophaga sp. T66. The sequence goes on from NZ_JBXVVX010000001.1 coordinate 26,771, forward strand.
CGCCCTGCTGCCAGCGACGCCAGCACGGCGCGCTCCCGCACCAGACCGAGGACCGGCGCGAAGTGGGGGAAGTCCCGCTCCAGCGACTTGATTGCAGCCTCGGACGGGGCCTTGGCCAGGGTACGCATCGAGCCGAGGCTCTTGGCCTTGCGGAGTTCAGCGATCAGCAGGCGCTCCGCACCTTGATTGGCGGTCTCGAGGCAGCTGTTGAGCTGCGCGTCGTCGTAAAGCCTGAACTCGCCCGCTTTTACCGCATCCGTGCTGCATTGGCTCGTGCCGTAGAGCAGGGGCTCGAGCTCGTCCGAGTGCTGTTCGATGGTCAGCCGCAGAAGGGCGACCTGCTGGGCCAGGTCCCGATCGGCCCGGCGTCGCTGGCTGGAAGGGGTCGATCCTGCGTGGGGGTGCGCAGTCGCGTTGAGCATGTTTCCTCCCATCCCGATCACTTCAGGGCCTTCAGCTTTTTGTAGTAGCGCTCGCGCTTCTTCCAGATCTCCGGGGGCAGGCCGCCGCTGCCGGGCAGCACGCCCCAGGCGCAGTGGATCCAGGCCTCGACGGCCACCACGGCCTCGATCTGCTTGCGGCGCAGGTACGGCTTGAGCAGCTGCAAGGCCCGCAGCGCGTGGACGCCGTCGTACCGCAGGTCGTACACGTTGCGGTTCTGGCCGGTCGTGCGAGGGACCGTCACCAGGCACGACTTCAGAGCGAGCAGATGCTGGAAGTACCTGATGGTCTGGTAGTCGTTTTGCACCAGCGACAGCGTCAACCGGTAGGTCGGGTTCTTGCGCTCCGGCTGGTGTTGCTTGCTGATGAGGATGCAGCCGTCGCCGTCGAACAGGCCGGCGGCCCAGGCGAGGTCAGTCTCTTTGGCGGTGTAGCCCCCGAGGGGGCTGAGTTTCAGTGCGGTGGTCATGTGCGTCCTTTCATGTTTCACCACTCAACGTGAGTAGCGTGAACGCATCTTAGAGCGAGTGAAAACCGCTTGTGTTGGGTTTTTGAGATTTTTAGCGATCTATGTAGCGTCCGCGCAACGCAAGTGCTTCTTAGAATGCGAGTCTGATCTTCAGGAGATGTGAGTGATACGGCTCCGACTAACAGAACTGCTGGCAGATGCCTCGTTTCAGAGAGGACGACGCGTTGAACTGAATGAAGTGGCGCAAGCCACCGGTATCCACCGGACCACCTTGTCGAAGATGATCAACGTGCGCGGGTACAACGCCACCCTGTCCAACGTGGACGCCCTGTGCAGGTTTTTTGGGTGCGGCGTTGGAGATATCGCCGTGTATGTGCCTGATGAGGAAGTGCTGGGGCCAGCTTCATCAGAGGGGGCTGACAAGATTGATAGGCAGAGGTGAGGGCGGTCTAGCCCCTCTGCAGATCCCTTCGCTGGAACTGGCCCGGCCAGTTCTTGATCGGATTCAGATCGAAACCGCTGAGAAAACTTGCTTGAGCCGCTCCACCGTGTGGCGCCACTTGGGCGTGGTGGGCTGGCACACCGTGTTCTGATTGCCGAACAGGCCAACCTCGTTGAAGGCTTTGTTGGCCTCCCGGGTGTCAATCCACTTCACTTTGACGAAGTACTCGCTCAGCTCTGGTGTGGAGGCCAAGGCCTTGTACTTGCCGCCGTGCTGCACCACGTCCATGACCGACTGGACGCCATCTTCTGTTGCCACGGTGAACTCACTCGCGGGTTGAACGGCCTGCTCGACGGTGCCTACGCCAACATAACCCTTCTTGGGAATGTTGACCCAGACGCGGTCCCCAGGAGACAACATCTTTAGCGTCTGGCTGTACCAGGTTCCCCCACCTGCGCTGATGTAGCCGTACTTGCGTGCATCCTCCCAGCTGCGGCTGGTGGCGTCGCCAAAGGACACGTAGTACTCGCCGTTCCACGGCTCTTTCTCGCCAACATGGCTCTTCCCTACCGCGGCGTTGGCCTGGGTCTCTCCCGGATCGATGAGCCATGTGCGGCTGAGCAGCTGGTGCTCACCGTGCTGGAAAACCTGGAAGAAGATCACGTTGATCGGAATATCGCGCTCGTTGAGGTAGCCGACGATCCGTTCGGTGGAAGGATCAAGCTCTGCCGCAGCAATGATGATCTGGTGGGTGTGATTGAGGGAGTCTTCGTCGAGCGGCGTGCCAAAGCGGTCCTGAAACGCCTTTTCAAGGCTCCCTCCGTTGGAGAACCGGCTGTAGATCTGCACCAGCTTCTCCGCCGTCAGTCCTTGCAGCCATGACGCGTAGTCCAGCGCCTGGGCCACGATCTCGCGCGGCGTGCGGTCGCGTTTCAGTTCAATCAGAACCAGAGAGCCATCGGGTGCGATCGCGAGCAGATCGATACGTCCTCCGAAGGCCGTGACTTCTTGCTGCCCGATCAACATCCACTCGCTGGACAAAATGCGCGGATCACTCACGATCATCTCTTCCAGCAACTGCTCGCTCGGCAACTTGCCGGCATTCAGCAACTGCGGTTGAGTGCCTACCTGCCAGATCGCGTGCTGAATGGGCATCGTGTCCTCCTTGACGACGTTCTTGAAGATTGCTCTGCTTAGTGGGCCTCAGGAGCTCGCTCGGCCCTTTTCGATAGACGCTCCGGCTTCTAGACCGAGGTATCCATACCGTCCTTGGCCAGAAACCTAAGGGCTCCACACCAAAGCGCCTGACGCCACTCAGGGTCGTTACCCGGCAAGGGATCGATCAGATCTTCGGGGTGCCAGGCACCCCTGCGATGTTTGGCGACATCCGGCAGGAGTTTTGATCCGGCCTCAAGTTGTTGAAGCTCAGAGAGGGGGAGGTTACTGCCCACCACACAGATGCCCGATGACCGCGCAATCGCCAAGACAGCAAGCAGGTTCTCGAGGCACGGTGCGTGATGAATGCTCCAGTGGTCCGACAGCAGCCAGTATCGCGTGAGCTCAGCACCGTCCAATCCTTGAGAGGTTTCCTCATAGACCAGACAAAGCGGTCCCTGGCCGTTGGGTATCTCTTGACCAACGGGTTTCCAGATAGAAAGCCAGCGTGAGACGTCTGGTGCCTGCTTGAGCCGTCCGGAAAACCACTCGCGGTAGTGAACCGGGGACTTGTAATGGTCGTGAACCAGATGCGGCAGTGAATCAACCAAATCGAGCCACGATCGCTTGATGGCCAGGTGCTCAGCAGCCCAGTCCAGCAGCTTATATGTGAGCTTGTCCTTCAGTTTGTCGGGGGTCGAAAATGCGGCGTTAGGTAGTTTCAGTTCAGCGGGCAGGAGGCGGGGGATCTGCTGGCGGGCGATGCCGTAGGCCTCGAAGGTTTCGATGAGGCGCTTGGCCTGGGCGCGGGCAGGGTCCAGGCAGTCGCGCAGCAGGTTCCAGGCTTTCCCCAGTAGACCGATCACACCTGTGGCTTCGCCGACGATCGACATGCTCAGGCCACCTCGTCGATCAGGGCTTCGGCCAGGTGGGCTTGGGTGTTCTGGCGGGCGGCGAGCCGCCGGCGCAGATCAGCGCAAAGGCGGCGCGAGGATTCGACAAGAGCGACTATTCGAAGCTGTTCTGCGAGTGGTGGTAGCGGGACAAGCAGCTCCGCTTGCTTTTGAATGCTCACTTGGTTTCGTGTCGTTTGCTCCATGACTCTTTCAAGCTGGTTTTGCCAAACAGGACTCATAAAAGCAAAGAAAAGATAGCTCGCGTCAAGGGCACAAGCATTGGTTCGGTAGAACGTCACTGACGTTCCAAGAAGAAATGGGGCAGCATCGCCTTCCACCAATGCAACCCGCCCTACCGTAGCGTTGTGAGTAAGGAGCACATCCCCACCCTTTGCCCAACCCTTGTTCAGCTGCGCTGCTCGTTGCTCATTCAGCTTCGAACATGTATCCCATTTGATGCCACCGCCTGCGATGTCTTTTGCCGAGACAAACGTAACCCCTTCTGGACCAAATTCGTCGCTCCTTGGGTAGAGGGAGCCGTGATTTCCGTCGGCATAGTCCACTATGACGTTCAAGTCATAAAGGTCTTGAATTGAAATCCACTCCCATGTGAGCGGCACCCCCGGCAGATCGCTTTCAATGCCGGTGACACGCGTTCGGCGGAGGATTTTCCGCCGTCGTTTTGTACCCTCTGGTAGGGCGGGAGGGTCGAGCAAGATAGTCCCTGCCTTCCCATCACTGGGTAGCTGCTTAGTAAGCAAGCCACGCATGGCGAGCTGCAGGATGGTTTGCTCCAGGGCGTCGATGGCTTCGGGGCGATCGAGCAGGAGGTCGAAGTGGGTGGCGACGCGTTGCCAGTTGTCGGCCAGTTCCTCGGGGGAGGTGCTGGCGGTCAGCGCGCCCAGCAGGGTTTGCACGAGCTGGGTGTGTTGCCCGGCTTCGAGCTGGCCCTTGGCTTCAAGGGCGTCGCACAGGCGCATGAGTTCTTCGACACTGGCGACGATGCGGGTCTGCTCCGCGGCAGGCGGCAAAGCGATAACGCCCTGGAAGAAATTTGCGTCGTTGATCGCGGGATACGCAACGCCGACAGCTTTACTGTTCACGTATTCCGTAAACGGTCGACTACGTAGGTAATGCAACAAATACTTGGGCAAGACCCCGGTATGTGGGTGCATGACCGCGAATGCTGTGCTGGCGATGGCTCTTGGTGAGTAGTCATGCTCAATGACAGCAATGTTCTTGAGGTATGGGCGAATCGTCGAATAGATCACCGTACCCATCGAGACGTTCTTTCTCGCACGGGATGGAGCGTCGGCAGCTTCCAATACTTGAACCTGAGCAGCGACGCGCCCTCCAAGATTGTCAATCGAAGCAACATCGATGTAGCTAAACGACGACGACGGTTCACCTTGGCCTAAACCGTGAGTCACCTCGGGTATGCGTACCCACTCCCAGCTATCAGGCAAGGAAAACGGCTTTTCCTCCTCAGCAATCGGCACTGGCGGCTTGTCCCGCTTGATCTTTCCTTCGGCAATCAGCCGGTCTTTCTCCGCCCGAATCTTCTTCAGCAGCTCGCTCGCAGGTTCGTCTCTCGCGTCCTGCGGCACCAACTTGCCCTGCACCGCCAGCGTCAAGATCACTTCACGCAGCTTGGCCACGCCACCGGGCGCGGTGGCCATCAACTCAAAGTGCTGCACCAGTGGCGGATGCAGGGCACTGAGGTACTTGGCGCTGGGTTCGCGGGCTTCCATCACCGCATTCATGCGCGCGCCCCGCTCAGCGACTCGGCCAGGATGGCCTTGAGTTGGTCGCGCAGGGCCTGCGCCTCGGCCTGCAGGCTGGCGTAGCGGCGCAGCAGCTCGTCCGGGTCGTGGGTTTCTTGTTCGGGGGCGTGCGGGTTCTTCTGGTCAAGGTTGAAGTTGGCGGCCTTGATCTGGTCGATGCCGACCTTCCAGGCGCGTTCGTTCTCGACCCGTACGGCAAAGCCGTCGGCCTCGCTGCCCCACCAGGCCTTCTCGGCGTCGAACTCTTCGATGCGGATGGGCTTGGTCTTGTTGTAGCTCTTCACGCCGTCGGGGTAGGGGTGTTCGTAGTACCAGATGTGCTGCGTGGGCTGGCCCTTGGTGAAGAACAGCAGGTTGGTCTTGATACCGGTGTAGGGGGCGAACACCCCGTTGGGCAGGCGCACGATGGTGTGCAGGTTGCACTCGGTCAGCAGCTGTTCTTTGATACGGGTTTTGACACCCTCGCCAAACAGCGTGCCGTCGGGCAACACCAGGGCTGCGCGACCGTTGGCCTTGAGGATGTGCTTGATGAGCACCAGGAACAGGTCGGCCGTTTCCTTGGTACGAACATCGGCCGGGAAGCCCTGTTCGATGCCCGGCTCTTCAATGCCGCCGAAAGGCGGGTTAGTCAGCACCACATCCACTCGATCGGCCGGGGTGTAATCGCGCAGCGGGCGGGCCAGGGTGTTGTCGTGACGGATCTGGCTGGGAACCTCGATGCCGTGCAGCATCAGGTTGGTGATGCACAGCATGTGAGGCAACTGCTTCTTTTCCACACCGCGGATGCTGGCTTGCAGCTGGGCCGCGTCGGCTTCGTTCTTGACCTGCTTGCGCAGGTGCTCAATGGCGCAGACCAGGAAGCCGCCTGTGCCAGTGGCTGGGTCCATGACCACCTCGCCCAGCTGCGGGTTGACCATGTCCACCATGAACTGGGTGACCGCCCGCGGGGTGTAGAACTCGCCGGCGTTGCCCGCGCTTTGCAGGTCGCGCAGGATCTTCTCGTAGAGGTCGTTGAACTGGTGGCGCTCGCTCTGACGGTTGAAGTCGATGGCGTTGAGCTTGTTGATCACCTGCCGCAGCAGCTGCCCGCTCTTCATGTAGTTGAAGGCGTCTTCAAATACGCCGCGCACCACATAGCCGCGCGGGTTGCGTACCGGGTCGGCCGGCAGGTTCTTCAGGGTGACGAACAACTCGGTGTTGACGAAGTCCAGCAGGTCATCGCCGGTGATGCCTTCGGGGTCGGCGGCCCAGTTGCGCCAGCGCATGCTCTCGGGCATGGGGCTCTTGTAGTCGTCGCGGGTGAGTTCGAGTTCTTCTTCCAGCGCGTCGAACACTTTGAGGAACAGCAGCCAGGTCAGTTGCGAGATGCGCTGGGCGTCACCGTCCACGCCAGAGTCCTGGCGCATGACGTCCTGGATGGATTTGATTACGGGGGAGAGGTTGGACATCTTCAGGTAGCAAACACTTCTTGCCGGTGGAAACGAAGATAGGGAACGTGTTGGCCGGTCACATTACGCAGCTTCAGCGCGCTATGAATACCAAGCAGCTGGGCGTCCACTACCGACAAACGCGGAGATAGGGTGATGCGACCGTCGTCCTGGAATGTGATCAGCCCTGCGTCAAACGCAGCGTCGAGGTGTGCTGCCAGCAACAAACCGTTGTATGGGTCGGTTTTTTCCGCTGGGGTTGCGTCTTTCCAGGGCTTGATGTGAGAGGCGCGCAACAGTACGGTGGTTTTCAGGCCCGTCACGGCGCAGCCTTTCCACTGCTTCAGCAGGGCATCGCGAAACTGATCGTGCCCCACGCGGCGCTTGTCAATCGCGCTTTCATCCTTCCCCTCCAGCGGGAGTAGCGCTTCCATTGAGCCTGGAGCTGCCGCTGGTTCGGCGAGGGCGGGCTTGCATTCTAGGAAGTCCAAGGCGGCTTCAAGTGCATGCACAGACTCAAACGTACAGCCCCAGCCATAGCAGATCGGGTTCTGTCCGCGGTGCATGCGTTGGGGAAAGTGCCGCATGTTGCTGGAGTGGTAGTAGGTATCCCCCACGCGAAGGCCAGATGACTTTAGCTCCCACCCGGCGATGTCCGAGTCTGGGTGCGTGATCAGCGCAGTCTCGCCGTTCTTCGAGGTTAGGTTGAGGTAGACAGGGGTGTCGTTAGCTCTCTGGAATCCTCGCTTCTTCTTCGTTTCGTGGATGACACGGTAGCCTCGTCGACGTAGGGTTTCGTCGATCTCTTCGATAAGAATCATGGAGCTGATTAGGGATGATTCGGTGGGGGTACGTAAAGCTCACGCTCCAGCGCGCGCAGGGCCGAGAGGTATTGCTGCCGACCGCCAAACGCCCGAACGAGCTCGGCCGGCAGGCCCAGCTGGTTGACGGGGGGTAGGGTCAGTACGTTGCTGGCTTCTAGCGTGGTGATGCCTTCGTCGGCGTATTTGTCGAGCAAGGCTTCGATGACTTGCCTGGCCATGGGGCCGTACTGGGTGAAGACGTTGCGCCTCTTCACGCGGCTGGCACGCTCACGCCGCGTGAGTGGCGGCTGGTCGTAGGCCACATGGAGCAGCAGGTCGAATGGATCCAGGTCTTTCCCGACCTCATCAGCCAAGGCCTCGATGAGCACACCCTGCCTTTCAAGCTCATCGATCAGCGCCGCCTTGCGGTCGGCGTCGTTCCAGGCCTGAAGAAACTTGTCGAGCGAGTCGTATTGGCGCTTGAGGTTGATGCGGGTGTAGTCGCGCAGACTCTCTGTGATCAGCTTGCCGTCGGCGTTGAGGTACTGCACACGCTCTCGCGCGACAGACACCGGGACCGTACCCCCCACGACATACTTTTTGGGCTCTGAGTTGTCACCGTCGCCGGATCCCGGGGCATCGGGACTTAGGTGCGGTTGATCGTCGCCCGGTTGAGTCGGCTTGACTGGGTCAACTTCCATGGGCGCGTCAATGGCATCTCCTTCCGCGGGAACATAGATCTGCACCGGTTCACCGTCGAAAGCAGGATCGGCGAAATTCTCCGTCGCGCGCTTGAAGTCCATGATGGTGAACCACGACTTGCCCAGGTCCTCCCGTAGACGGGTGCCGCGGCCGATGATCTGCTTGAACAGCGTCATCGACTTGATGTTCTGGTCCAGCACGATCAGCTTGCAGGTTTGCGCATCCACCCCGGTGCTCATGAGCTTGGAGGTAGTGGCGATCACCGGATAGGTCTTCTCGGGGTCGATGAAGTTATCGAGTTCGCGCTTGCCTTCCTGGTTGTCACCGGTGATCTGAACGACGTACTTGGGGTTGGTAGCGCAGATGTCGGCATTGGCGTTGGCCAAAGCCTGCCGCATGCGTGCCGCGTGGTCGATGTCTTCGCAGAACACGATGGTTTTGGCGTATCGATCGGTCGCCTTGAGGTACTCGGTGACCTTGGCGGCAACTACCTCATCGCGCTTCTGCAGCACGAGCTTGCGGTTCATGTCGGTGCCGGTGTAAACGCGGTCCTCGATCAGGTTGCCAGCGTTGTCTCGCATACCTTCGGTCGGGCGCCAGCCGAAGGTGTCGCGGTCCAGGTCGATGCGAATCACCTTGTAAGGCGCGAGGTAGCCGTCCTCAATGCCTTGTTTGAGGCTGTAGGTGTAGATGGGATCGCCGAAATAGTGGCTGTTGGAGACCTCTTCGGTTTCTTTGGGCGTGGCCGTCAAGCCCACCTGGGTTGCGCTGCTGAAGTAGGTCAGGATCTCTCGCCAGGCCGAGTCCTCGGCGGCACTGCCACGGTGACATTCGTCCACCACGATGAGGTCGAAAAAGTCAGGCGAGAACTGCTTGTAGATATTGCTTTCTTCTTCTGTGCCGGTGACAGCTTGGTACAGCGACAGGTAGATCTCGTAGCTCTTGTCGACCTGCTTGGTGGTCTTGTTGACGGCGAGGGTGACTTCTTCCGTGTTTGACTGGCCATTCGCGTCGACTCGCTCAACGCCCTTGGCATTGGGACTGAGCTTGGCCATGGCGCCCTTGAACGGACGAAAGTCGTTGACCATGGTCTGGTCGATCAGGATGTTGCGGTCTGCCAGAAACAGGATGCGCTTCTTCGCACCACTCTTCCAGAGGCGCCAGATGATCTGGAACGCGGTGTAGGTCTTGCCGGTGCCAGTAGCCATGACCAGCATTACCCGGTTCTGCCCACCAGCGATAGCTTCCACCGTACGGTTGATGGCGTTGAGCTGGTAGTAGCGGGGCGTCTTGCTGGGCGAGTAGTCGAACGCGGCAATTCGCTCGACCTCGGGTGTCCAGCCTTTCCAAGTGCAGTAACGCTGCCACAGGTCCGCTGGCGAGGGGAACTCTTCCAGGGAGAGGTTTTGCTCCAGCACACCCGTAGCTAGGGTCGCGTCACGGAAGACAAAGCCGTCACCGTTGCTGGCGAAGCTGAAGGGCACGTTCAGCAGTTCCGCGTATTGGATGGCCTGACCCATCCCCGCCCCCATCGCGTGCTTGTTGTCTTTGGCCTCGACGACGGCCAGGGGGATGTTGGCCTTGTAGAACAGGGCGTAGTCGGCGCGCAGAACAGTACCCTTATCGCGCTGAGCCTTCTGGCCGCGGACTACCACTCGACCTGCACGCAGTGGGAACTCGCGATAGATCTGGTCCATGCCATTCCAGCCAGACTTCTCCATGGCTGGCCGTATGAACTTGTCGCAGATGTCACTCTCGCTCAGATCTTTTTTGCTCATGCCTCTCCTGTCGGTACTTTGCTGATTGTCTCGTCAGCACTCGATCGAATCTTTGAACGAGCTTGATTATGAGGTAGGAGTTTCCGCGGCTTGTACCTCAGGCGCTGGTCTTTACGAGTGGCACGTATTACTGTTTGTTGGTAACCCTATAACTTACGTTCGGGCGTTAAATCTTGGCGTTTACGCACGCCGGGAGATCGCGTAGCGGCCGAGTCTGCTGGGGACAGCCCATCGAGTTAGGTAGATTCCTGTTCCGGAGTGCCAATTCTGCAGCGAAAGTGGACTTCACTGCCAACAAAAAGACCCTTCGTCCCGAGCCGTTTAGCCTTGGTGGCTCAAGGAAAAATTACGAGGCTGCGTTGAACACGGACCGCGTTGACTTCAGCTGCTTCATCGAATGTCAAAAGAGCCAGATGAAGCGGTAGCACAAAAGCATCAGGATCAATGACTCGCCTAAGTGAGTCGGCCTGTCCGTCGTTTTTGCAGAGAATCATCAAGTCGATATCCGCTGCATCTGGGTCATTTCGAGCAACCGAGCCGAAAAGATGCCATTGAGTTCCTTCGGCCGCCGGTCCAAGTGAGGTGGCAAGCTCGCGAAGGCGGGTGATTACGCGATGCCTAATCACTTAGATAGCCGGCCCATTAGTTGGCGAAACGTTAAAGCCTGCGCTCCAATCGACCTGGCGGCCGCCTCAGCTTGGTCGGTGATAGATCCGTAGCTCGATGACTTGACGACGACATCAAAATGTCCAAACTGATCCTTTGCGTTGCGAACGTCCTCTGCACTCATGTTGTATGTGTCAATAACCCCAACGATGAGCCCTGCGCCGCTCCTTTGATCGACTTTGAAGACCCTATCGTAGACGTATGAGACGCGGGCGACGTTTGTGTGCTGTTTCATCGCGTTGATGAAAAATCCCATGCTTTTGTCCCGATAGGTTCCCGCGTCTTTTGTGGAGGCTGCTCTAGAGACATCGCCCAGCGTTCCGAACGCGGCAGATGCTGCGTGGATGCGGTCGATGGCCGAGCCGCTCCAAAGCGCTTTAGAAGGGATGTTCACTACCAATTGTGGCGTAATGGCGCCGAGAAAGAGAGGCTCGACGTCCGCTAGCCGAACAACATCTTTTACACCCAAGACTGCAACATTAAACGTATATCCGCTCTCCGACCTAACGACTAAGAAACCCCCTGGCGTTCGATCGATTATCTCGAATCGTTGTTCGATTAGCTTGCCTATTGCCCAATCGGTCACATTTCCGCTCATTCGTCAATCCTTCAAAATCTTTGACAACTCGTTGGGGAAGCGAGAAGCATCTTCTCTATTTCCTTCGATATGGAAGGCCTCTAGGTCGTCAATGTGCTGCCGGAACCGCTCCAACGTCGCTTTCTCATCGCCACTAAGCAAATGGCGGTTGGTATCTAGGATCGCGAGGATTCGCCTGTTGTTGGGAAGGATGCTCGTCAGCATCTTGCGCTTCCACTGCTCTGCTGCGCCGCTTTCTGGATTGTGGGCGGCATCTATGTGAGGACCATACTGAATAAAGATAGCTTGATTTTCCTCTAAGAGCGGTTCCACTACGTCGCGAGCTCTACTACGATCATCAAACTTTACCGCACCGAATAGCCCTTGGAGCTTGTTCGCGTGCTCGCGTTTCCAGCCCAGCATCATCTGGTCCGGGTATGCGTCTGGCGCCTTATCCACCTTCGTATGGCAGTTTGCGCAAAGCATGACCAGGTTCTCAAATGCTCCACGCTCTTCCTTGCTGAGATCGGACTTCGTTCGAGGCCCGCCATCGGTGGCTGCAAACACATGCGCCATCTCTGCGATGTGAATGGACACGCCCGATGCATCTACGAACAGTTCGTTCGAGCAACTTGGATTTTGGCAATAGCCGGCCGATGCGGCGAAAAGTCGGCGCTGTGTATGCGCATTAGGCGATGCAGCGCCTCTGGAGCAAGCCATCTTGGTATTCCTGTGATCTCGTGTCACTGCAATCTTGGTATCGGACCCATAGCCGAAGAAGAGATCGCTGACCAGTTTTCCTATGGCAGCTCCCAGCCTACAGCGGTTTTCGGAAGCCTAACGGGATGGGCTTGTTCGTTGCCATCACCTCCAGCGTGCGGAGGGCTGCTCGGGACCTGATAGCAAAACAGGGTGGCATTCAGCTGCGCCAGCCCTCAAGGCCAGTAGTACAGCCTAGCGGCTTGGAACCCTAAAGACGACACTCACCGGGCCGCTGCCCTGGTGCGACTCGTAAATTGCTCGCCCCTGATAGGTAAACGGTGCCGCCTTTCCGCCGGCCAACTTGCCATCCCGGATGAATAGGTGAATTGCAATGCCGCGCCGCTCATGCTCGATGATCTCCCGACCTCTTTTGCTTTCCGGCGTTGTCGTATTCTGGCTTTGCCAGTGGAAGCGATGCTCGTCGATCCAGTGGTCCAGGTACTTATGTTGCTCCGCCTTGCCCTGCTTGTTCAGGGTCACCAGCAGCACATGCGCCTTCTTGTCGTTCAGCGTCACATGCCCCACGTTCCAGCTACCCGGGTTGAATACTTCGCCGAACAGCGCGGGGATTTCCTCACGCTGAAAGCTCTGTCCGATGGCCAGGTCCAGTGGGTCGACAACGCCGCGTAGCCGCGCCAGAGTGCGCATTTCGTCGTTAGCCGGCATATCCTCGTAGGCTGGGTTATTGGCCTTCAGGACGTACTGACCTTCGCTGGTCTTGGTCACCACCCGCAGTAGGTACTGGTTGTCGCCGGATTCGTCCTGTCGCTCTACAGCCACAACGCTCCCGGTGATCCAGCCAGCTCGGGTGGGACTGATCAGCTCCAGCAGCAGGTAGTCACCGTCACGCACGGGGTTCTTGCCGCCGTCCATGGAGTTGCCAGTGGCCCGGGCAATGAAGTGCCGGCTTGGGTCGAGCGGGCCGTACGCTGCCGGCAGCGTGCGATGTTCTTCGGAGTCGGTGCGCCCCGTCTTGAAGTGGCCGCAGGCGATTTTTAGATTCGGGAAGTACGGCACTTCCACGGTGTCGCGGCGCTTGGCGGGGAACGGCACTACGTCGCTCGCGGCACGCTGGGGCTCCAGCCGAACTTCGTAGGACGCCAAGCGGTAGTCCACCAGCTCCTGCAGCATCGGGGCCAGCGCGGGCGCCAGCTCTACAGGCACGCTTTGTGTCAGCGCAAAGTTAGATCCTTCCAGCTTGAAGGGCGCCGTTGTGCCCGGAGGGCGATTTCCGCCCGTCCACGCCCTGACTGGGTTATCGCGCCAGTAGCGTACCCATGCAGCGTCCACAGCGGCGAGCTCACTTATCTCTGCTGGCAGGTCGGCCAGCAAGGGCCGGCGCCGATCCAGCACACCGCGGGACCGCTGCGCCAGCACCTCTAGCGGCACAGGCTGGCGGAGGCCATCGACTTCGAGTAGCGCCTCCAGCAGCACCATCTTGAAGCTCTTGGTTATTGCGGTGACCTCGACTTCGCGCAGCAGCGCCTGGAACTGATCTGCCACCGTTGATTCCAGCTCGGAGAGGTCGCCCATCGTCCTGACCAGCGCAAACCACTGTCCAGCCTGTTGTCGCATGGCCTGCACGCTGCTGCCTGATCGATAAAACTCGCTGAGCGTGGGGCGCCGGCCGAGCACGTCCCGCAAGGCTTCGTAGTCTTTCTGCGGTCCTGAGCTGTCCAGCGATTTCAGGAAGTCGATGATCGCCAGGTCGTAGTTGACGTAACAGCCTGCCGGCAAGTCCAGCGCGTGCCGCTCCGCCTTGCGCGCAAACTCGGCCATAGCCTGATAGGTGGAGCCCACGCCGAACAATGCTTGCGGCTTCTGCAGAAAGCTGTGGTGGTTGCCTATGAAGTCCAGTACCACCAGATGTTGCTTGCCTTCACTGCGGCGCAGGCCGCGGCCCAGTTGCTGCAGGAACAGGATCTTTGACTCGGTGGGCCGCAGCATCATCACCGTGTCGATACTCGGCAGGTCGACTCCCTCGTTGAACAGGTCCACCGAGAACACCACTTGCAGCGTTCCGGCGTGCAGCTTCTCCAAGGCCTGTGCGCGGCCGAGGGTGGAACCCGCATACACCGCGGCCGCCGACACGCCGGCGCGGTTGAACTGCTCGGCCATGTAGTCGGCGTGACGCGTCGAGACGCAGAATGCCAGCGTGCGCCGCTGGGCCTTGCTGCGCCACTCGCGCAGGGCGTGGCGCGCTCGGGCCAGCGTGGCCAGCTTATTGGACAACTGCTCCGGGTCGAACCGCCCGTTGCGCCAGGGTACTTCGCGGTAATCGACAGACTCGTCCTGGATACCGTGGTACTGGAAGGGCGCCAGCAGACCAGCCTGGATACCGGCGAACAGGTGGCAGCTGTAGACCAGGTTGTCGTCGCACAGCGAGAGGATGTCGGACTGGTCGGTACGGTCTGGCGTAGCCGTAAGCCCGAGCAGAAACGAAGGGGCGAAGTGCGCCAGCAGCCGTCGGTAGGTGCCAGCAGCTGCGTGGTGGAATTCGTCGATGACGACGTAGTCGAAGTGCTGCGGCGCAAACCTCTCCAGATGCTCGGCCTTGGCCAGCGTCTGCACCGAGGCACACAACACGTCGACGTCGGCGTCCCGGCTGCGTCCCGTGTAGTAGCCCACTCGCTTCTTCGGCAGGATGCGGACAAAGGTGGCCGCCGCCTGGCCCAGGATCTCTTCGCGGTGCGCGACAAACAGGATGCGCCGCGCTCCCATGCGCACGGCATCGAAAGCTGCCAGCCAGGTCTTGCCCAGGCCTGTGGCCAGCACCACCAGGCCGCGCCGGTAGCCGCCTTCGCGGCTGGCAGTTAGGGCCGCCAGCGCTTCTTGCTGGATCTTCGTAGGTTCGGGCGGTGCCTCCTGCTCATGGCTGCCGGGCGCGATCGATCTCGATGGCGGAAGCCGCCGCTGCTCGTAGGTCTCGATCCAGGCATCCGAGAGCGCCACGGTTTTCGGGTGATCGAACAACTCGTCGAAGCGGTGCCGGGCTTCAAGAAAGCCTGAGTCATCGGGGTAGACGACGCGGTAGTTCCACTCCAGCCCATCCTGCAAAGCCTGTCGGCTGATGTTGCTCGAGCCGATGAACGCCGTTCCTGCGGTGAGCGATTGCCCTTCGAGCTTGGCGAAGATGTAGGCCTTGAGGTGAAAGCTGCCTTCCTGCGTGGTGTAGACGCGCACCTCGGCGCCGCGCTCCTGTAACAGCAGCAACAAGCGCAAGGCCTCGGGGTCGGTGATGTCGAGGTAGTCGCTGGTGAGTACACGGACGCGCCGCGGCGCACCGCTCTCGACCATTGACTCCAGATCGGGCAGCAATAGCCTCAGGCCTGTGGTCTTGATGAACGCGACCGCCAGGTCGGCCTGCGTGGCCCAGGTGAACGCTTCCGACAGGTGAGGCAGGAAGTGGTCGGCACCCCCCGTTACCAGCCGCTGGCTCGGCCCTGGCTTACGGGTGGCCAGAGCGTTAGTCCAGCGCTCGGTTCGATCGGGCCGCTGGTCGTCGGTGAGCCACACGTCGACCTCATGCACATCGGGCCATCGGCTGAACCACTGCCGCAGGGTAGTCTCGTCGGCATCAGTGAACCGCCGCCCGCCATGATCGCGCTCGCCGGTGCCGTGCTTGAAGCTGACGTAAAGCGTGCCACCGGGACGCAGCGCGCGCCACAGCCGGTCGAGGGTGGCTGGTATTGCGGACAGCGGTACGTGGAGCAGACTGGCGCAGCACCAGATGCCATCAAACGTTTCGGCTTCGTCGATATCGTCGAAGCGACGAACTGCGACTTTGAACCCGCAGTGGGTGCTGGCTAGACGCGCCAACTCTGGGGATGCATCGAAAGCGGTTACCTGGAAGCCGGCCCCGGAAAATGCCTTGGCATCACGTCCCGAGCCGCAGCCAGCATCAAGGATGTGGGCTCCAGGCTTTAAGCGAGCCAGGAACCGTTGGTGAATCGCTGCCATGTCCACGCCGACTGTCGAGCCGAAAAACTCGGCCGCGAACTGTTTGTAGTACTGATCGGTGTGGTCCATTCCCTGGGTGTCTTTATGGAGGATGACTCTGCCATCAAGCGTACCAGGCAAGACAGAAGTCGCGCGGTGATCGGAACGGAGATTGCAGACGCACTCCGAACTGTCGGGCCATCCTTCAGTCGGCTGTTTGTTCAATCTGCCGACAGCTTTGCGGCCATGAGGTTGGGGTCGCGGTTAGGCGCGCTGGATGGGCATATGGATATAAGTGACAGACCATAGAAAGCTCTTCGAGTCGAGGGCCGATGCTGCGTTTCGCTTGGTTATCCATCAGAACCACATTCGCATCCGCGTCCACCTTGCCCGAATTGGCAGGTTGGCATCGTCATCGGCCCAACTCGTGATGTCTCTCAATTCATAACGGTCGAGGGCGTAGCGGTGGACCACAGGCAGGTCGCGCCTGCTCAAGATAGCTCACAGCTCATATCCCTAAATCTCACGACGCTGCAAACCCTCATTGGGAAACTGCTCCTCGCCTACTTAGCATCGCCCCAACGGCATCCAAAGCCGAGGGAGCAGATTCATGACATGGTGGAAGTGGACCGTCCAGATTGGACTGGTCGCGTGGTGCGTGGCTGCGTCGACATCATTCGCCCAGAACGTGGGTGATGTGGTCAGTGGGCATGTGGCCATTCTTCAGGTCCGCAGCGGCGCGACAGTGGCCAAGATTCCACTGCCCGCAGGTACCTGGGAGATTACGGACTCCGTCCTGCGCAAGTCCACCGGAAACCAGGCGGCGGACCTGCGCGAGGTTCGACTGATCCAAGTAAGCAAGGATGATCAGGGACCGGTGCTGCAACATGCGCTGGAGATCATCATGAAGGTGGATGGTCCCAACATTCGGTGGAATGACGAACCCTGCAAGATCTCCCCAGTGCTGGCCATGAACAACTACGGCACCCGCCTGTTCCAGCAGAAGTGTCTGACGCTGATTCCGGACCGGTTTCTGCAAAACAACAACGGCTCTACGCAACGTCTGCTCGCCACGCTGGCGCAGAGGGGTGTCCGTCACGACTTCAACGCGCTCACCTTGTCGTACACCCGCTATGGCGACTTTGGTTACTTCCTGATCGTCCGGCAGTTCTTCTTCCCGTCCCGCTACGGACAAGAGAACCCCCGTATCGGCATCCTCAACGAGTCACCGTGGCACCCGAGCCAAGTGGCCATCAATCCCCAGCGGAAGAAACTGGTGGATGCGATCTTCCGGTATGGAGAGCAGATAGCGCCGGCTCTGGACAAGGCCTACCTGCGCGAGGAGGTTGGCTCTATAGGAGCCTTCGAGATGAATTGAATGCCGTGAAGCTATCGGTACAGACTAGGAGCGATGTCTGCATTGCAGCGAAAGCAGACGTTGTTGTACTTAGTGGCTCGAAGGCATTTCGGCAGTTTGCCGATCGCTTGCTACCGCGATTCAGCCCCGATTGGGGCTGAGGTTCCGATAGATCCAAATGATTGGAGGCGTCGATGCGAGCGCCCCCAAAAGTCTCACTTGACCCGCTTAATGTCGCTGTAGGCTCCGCCCGTCTTCAGGGTCACGGTAACGTCAGCTTGTCCCCGGTTGCGCCAGAACCAGCCATGGTTACCGGTAAAAGCCGCCACCAGTTCGCCTTCATCAGCGACCACCGCACGGCCCTTTTCGTAGCTGATGGATTTCCCAAGGGCATCGCCGTGGGTGTCGAAGTTCACCACGCCGCCCTGGACAGTCCACGCGAACAGGGCCTTCTCGCCTTCCTTCATCTTCATCTTGATTTCGGTGTCCTGACCCGGGGTGAGGGTGAAGGACAGTTCATCGCGCCATTGCGCGGTGGCAGTGGCCGCAGGCGCGGCGGGCTGACTTGCTGTGGCCACAACGGCAGGAGCCGCAGGAGCGGTGGCCTCGTTGCCGGTCTGTGCCGGCGCAGCACTCGGCGCTGCATTGGCGGCCTTGGTGGCGGCTTCGTCCTCGGCCGCTTCCTGGGCCAGACGGGTCTTGATCTCGCCCATCTCGGTCAGCCCGAGCGCGCGACCGATGCCGGTGGGATCCACCCCGTACTCGGACGGGAGGACCACGGTGAAGAGAAGGATCACGGCAGAGACGGCCGCGATGACGGTGGAACGGATCAGCTGCCGGGTCGAGGGCAGTTCGGCGCGGGAGGGGATGTCGCTGTTGTACATGGTGTTCACTCTCGAATTCATGGGGAGACGATGTAGCCGGTCAGTTGCAAGCCCACCAGGATGAATCCTGCGGACATCATGACCACGTTGGCGCTGTAGGCATAACGCGCAAAGCCTGCGGTGCGGCGCCAGAAGCTGATGCCGATCAGGATCACGGACAGAGCCAGCAGCTGCCCGATTTCCACGCCGACGTTGAACGCCAGCAAGTTGCCCACCAGGCCATCGCGCGAGATCTCGTGCTCCTGGATCTTGGTGGCCAGACCGAAGCCGTGGATCAGGCCGAAGATCAGGGTCGCGACCTTGGTGTTCGGCTGAACACCGAACCAGCGCTGGAAAGCGCCGATGTTGTCCAGGGCCTTGTAGACCACCGAGAAGCCGATGACGGCGTCGATCAGGTAGCTGTTGATCCCGATGTTGTAGTAGACCCCCAGCACCATGGTGGTGGAGTGTTCCAAGGTGGCTTGAGCAGAAAACCATGTGCGCCTCTCTATGATGAACATCACACCATCAAACTAAGGCTTACGCCAGTACGGAAGAAGACATGAAGGTTGTCCGGCTGACCATCTCGAACTTTCGCGGCATCAAGTCGGCGGAGCTCCTGTTCGACGGGCACACTCTGATGGTGGGTTCCAACAATGTCGGTAAGAGCACGCTATGCGAAGCTCTCGACCTGGTCTTGGGCCCCGACCGGCTAAACCGTTTCCCTCCGGTCGATGAGTTCGATTTCTACAACGCTGAATACCTGGTCCCTGCCGCAGAAGATGGCGCGGAGCGGATACCGAATCCGCTGCGGATCGAGGCGGTACTCATCGATCTCGGAGCCGAGATCGGCGCCAAGTGCGGCGGCAACCTCGAGTTTTGGCATGTAGCAGAGCAGAGATTGCTCGGGCCTGGAGAGGCCGACGCCGCCAATCCGCCCCATGCCGTTCCCTGCCTTCGGATCGAGACCATCGGCCAATACAACCGCGAGGAAGACGAGTTCGAGGCACGCACCTACTTTTCCCATAGTCCCGACGCTCCCCCCGGGGAGCTGACCAAGCTTCCCAAGCAGATCAAGCGGCTGTTTGGTTTCCTCTACCTGCGGGCGCTTCGGACCGGCTCGCGGGCGCTGAGCTTGGAGCGTGGTTCGCTTCTCGACATCATCCTGCGGACCAAGGGCGTACGCACTAGCCTGTGGGAGAAGACCATTGAGCGCCTGCGCGGCCTCGACATTGAAGCCGATGCGGCCGATATCGCTCCGGTTCTGCGATCAGTAGAAAGACGGCTGGCCCGCTACATCGCATTGGAGTCGCCCGGTAACGCCACCAAGCTGCATGTCTCGGAGCTCACGCGTGAGCATCTACGCAAGACCATGACGTTTTTCTTGGCGCTATCGGCGGACCAAGGACACGTCCCATTCCCACACGCCGGAACGGGCACGATCAACACGCTAGTGCTCGCGCTGCTCTCTTTCATCGCCGACCTCAAGCCCGACACGGTCATCTTCGCCATGGAGGAGCCCGAGATCGCGGTGCCTCCGCACACCCAGCGACGGATCGCCCAATACTTGCTGACTAAGACGACACAAGCCTTTGTGACATCCCACTCGCCATTCGTGATCGAGAAGTTCGAACCATCTAAAACACTGCTTTTGGCTCGCAATGCCGGCGTGGTCACGGCGAGAAAGGTCTCCGACGCGACCGGCCTCAAAGATAACGACTACAAGCGCTTCTCTCGCTCCGGTCTGTTTGAATGCATGCTGGGACGAGCAGCTATCGTCGTCGAAGGCGTTACCGAGCTGCATGCGATGCCCGTAGTCGCACGGCGTATGGAAGAAAGTGATCCCAACTTGCAACCGCTGGACATAGCGGGCGTGACCTTCTTCGACGCTGATGGCGAATCGAACATGCCCAAGTTCGGCAAGTTCTTCAAGACGCTGGGGCTACGAACCTTCGCCTTCTACGACTTTGACTACAAAAAAAAGCGCAAGGCCGAGCAGGCGCAGGCTCTGGCGGAAAACTTCGAAATCAATGTTGAGCATGCCTATAAAGGCTTCGAAGACTTGGTCGTGGCAGAGGTGCCCGTGGATCGGCTGTGGTCCTTCCTTTCAGGCCTAAAAGCCAATGATGAGAACGGCAACGTAGTCATCCCCGATGCACGCCCGAACGACGACGAGGTCAAAGCCATCGCCAAAGAAGCTCTCGGCGGTAACAAGGGCGCCGGCTGGTCGGCGCGCCTGTTTGAGGAGTGCGAGCTCCACGAGCTGCCGGCCACGGTGACGAACTTTCTGGCGTCAGTGTTCGCATTGTTCCCACCTCCACCCCCGATCAACGACGGTGATGGAGCCCCACCTGAACCGGCCGCCGCTGCTGCCACCCCATGACCGAGCCTTGCAAGCTGCGCGAAAGCGTCATGGCTTGCGAGGGCCATGTCTTGGTCATCGGCGGCCCCGGCAGCGGCAAGACCACGCTCGCGCTGCGAAAGGCGGTCAAGCGGATTCGCGACGGCATGCTTCCTGGGCAGTCGGCCTTGTTCCTTAGTTTCTCGCGGGCGGCAGTTGCGCGCATCTTGGACGCCGCCAAGCTCGAGTCCACCAAAGCCGAACAGGAGCAGCTCTCCATCCAGACGTTTCATTCGTTCTTCTGGGACATCCTAAAAGCCCACGCCTACCTGCTTGGGGCACCGCATAGGCTCTCGATCTTGTTGCCACACGACGAAAAGGCCCTGTCGGGCGGCCTCGGCGACGACGACGATGGCTGGGCCGAGTGGCTCGTCGAGCGTGAGCGGCTGTTTCGAGAAGAGGGACGGATCGCGTTCGAT
Organism: Hydrogenophaga sp. T66; assembly: GCF_057219855.1. Taxonomy (NCBI): domain Bacteria; kingdom Pseudomonadati; phylum Pseudomonadota; class Betaproteobacteria; order Burkholderiales; family Comamonadaceae; genus Hydrogenophaga; species Hydrogenophaga sp. T66. The sequence goes on from NZ_JBXVVX010000001.1 coordinate 47,652, forward strand.
CTGTTCGCGCCCAATGCGACAGCTCTGTTGGCCCGCTGCTCGTATCTTTTGGCGTCAATCGCACATCGGCATCCCATCATCATCGTGGACGAAGCTCAGGACACCGGCCAATACGCGTGGCACTGCATCCAGATGCTCGCGCCACACACGCAGGTGCTGTGCCTGGCAGACCTCGAGCAGCAAATCTTTGACTACCTGCCAGGCGTCGGCCCGGAGCGCGTGATCGCCATCCGGGCGGCGTTGAAGCCGCTTGAGATCGACCTTGGGATACAGAATCACCGCAGCCCGGACTCCGAAATCTTGGCGTTCGGCAATGACATCCTGACAGCCAAGCCACGCGGCGCGCCCTACAAGGGCGTATCCGCCCTTGCCTACCGCCCCGAGAAGCCACCGCCGAACTGGAATCATCTGCTGCGCCGAGCCCTCGGGGAGCTCTTGAAATCAATTAGGGCTCAGACCGACAAGAAGGTGGAGACGATCGCGATACTGGTCACAAACAACCGCAGTGCGTTGAAGATATCCAACGCCCTCAACGCGCTGGGGGCCAGTGTCGGGAAGCCGGTTCGGCACAAGCTACTGTTCGACGAGGCCGAAGCACTGCTGTCAGCTCGTTTCGCTGCCTTTCTGCTGGAACCCAAGGATCTCGCCCAACGGGAGGCCTATGTCGCCACCAGCATGGAAATGATCGCAGCCGCGAGGCGTGCGACGGGACAGGGCCGGAAGGAAGTCGCCAAGCTCTTGGAGCAGGCTAACAAGATCAAGAGTGGCAAGCCCCTGAACATCAACATCGCCAACGCGCTGCGCGGCCTCATTTCAGGGTTGGCAGTCGACGAATTCAGCGGTGATCCTGCCAAGGACTGGCTCACGGTCAAACATATGCTGCGCGCGACCAATCAAGACGAACTCATGCGGGTCGCTGCGCAGTTGGACTTCTTGGTCGCGTTCCGTCGGGGACATCGCATCTCAGCTGCCCTGTCTGATGAATGGCTTCGCGACGGCGCCTACACGAACGCCCGCTCCGCCCTCGACTTGGCTCTCGCGCAGGAGCAAATCCTCGACGGCGCGGAGCCGCCGATGGGTTTGCAAGTCATGAACTTCCACAAGGCCAAGGGCAAGCAGTTTGACGGAGTCATCCTCGTCCGCGAAGCTCGTCGGACCGGTCCCGCCGTCGAATCGTCTTTCGTTTGGCGAGGCGACCTTGCCCCGTATCCCAAAAGCCGACGTGTGCTTCGAGTCGGCATCACGCGAGCAAAAGTCCACACGCTCTTACTCGATCCGCTTTGGCCACAATGCCCCCTGCTCAAGGGGCACAAACTCTAAGGAAATCCCCTCGTTTGTCGGACTGGCGCATGGCGGTATGACGCACGACGATTTGCGATGGAGTTTTGCACGAAGACCAAGATCATTCCCTCTTGAGCCGACCGGGCTGGCGACAGATTCAGACTGAGAGTGGTCGGCGGCGAGGTAAAGCGCTTCGCACGAGGAAGGTCAATGACCGGTTCTGGCCAAAGCGGATGTTGATCAACATCCGCGTTGGACGTGGGCTAACAACTGGTGCCCTACGATGAGGCAGTGGCAGTTCAAGTGGGCAAGGGAACGAGGCCCCAGCTGTCGCTGCACGCCCTAAGCGGCAGGAGCAGGAGGGCTCGTGAATCTCACATTCGAGCTGGACGCGTCGACCGTGTAAGTGCCTTCCTGAAAGCACGACATTTGCGCGGGCGGCCGCCCCTTCTCCCGCTAAACTGCCAACCGGAGGGCAAGAGTGATTAAGCACGTCCACATTTCGCAAACCGAGTTTTCAGGCGTCGTAGAGATCGTTGCGAGCGGTTGGGACGGGCGCATCTTGAGGATGACGCGCGATGCGTACTTCAAGCTCCGGCAGCGCGCCGAAGGTCTTCCGATAGAGACGGCCGGCACCTACATTCTCTACGGCAGCTATTTCGACCGCAGTGACGAGGAGCGCCGCAAGCTGTACGTCGGTAAGACTAAGAACGCAAAACAGCGTGGGGACGCTCACGAGCGCGAGAAGGATTTTTGGACCGATGCGTTACTGTTCACCTCTAGTGGGCCGTGGATGAACTCGGCGCATGCAGGTGCGCTTGAGCGGCAGTTCATCGCATGGGTGCGGAACGCCAATCGATACATCGTTACGAACGGTACGGACGGCGGGGAAGAGCCGCTAGGGCCGTGTGATGCGGCCATTCTCGACCTATTCAAGCGCGAGGTAAGAAGCGTGGCGCGGATGGCGGGTATCGACGTCTTCGAACCGGATCCGCTCGGGCTTTTCTTCTTTGATATGCAACCACTACACCACGGCGCCCCTGCCTTCAAGGCAAAAGGACGCCTGGGCGGAAATGCGCTCTTGGTCCTTGCGGGAAGCACGCTTCCACCGCCCCGTGCCGGAGAGATTGGCTACGAATTCCTCGACACGCTGGAGAAGGATGGGTGCGTTACTCGGAATGAGGACGTCATCAACGTGGTAAAAGACACACGTATTCCCTTTGTCGGGCCACTTCAAAAGATCCTCGGAAGCAGTCCGCACAAGTGGGTTTCAGCCAACCGGCGTAAGTTGTCTTCGGTCCTCCTGTTAGAGTCTTCGGACGATGATACGGAGTCCGCTCCGGATGGCGACGTCACGACTACGTGAAAATTGTGGTGTCTCAATCAATTCGGACGAACAGACCAGCCAACGGCATTCATCGCTCAGTCAAGTTGACCTGCGGTGTACTGCTTCATCTGACGACCGAGTCTCCGCGGAAGACCGAGTTTCGGAGCAGCATGATCGGGACTGCCCCCGCATCAAGCGGCCGCCTTCCTTCTTCTCTCCCTTTATCTTTAAGGTAGGCGCTGATTGCCCTGACCGCCGCCTTACTTCAACCGTTGAATGTCTGCTCTCTTTGTGTGCAGCCATTAGAAGACCTTGAGCCAAGTGACTGCAGACAGCCTGTAGCGGTCATCACTGAAGGCACTCCAGACCGGTTGCTGTCACACAAGGTGCGGGGGTAGGATGCCCGCTATCGGCCAATAGCCGTCGGTGACAAAGTCGTCATCGGAAGACTGCTCCCGCCACTTTCTTGACCGAAGGCGCCAGCCAACAAACTCTCCCGGTCCAGTGTGATAGGCAAGCTTCAGCCCGTATGACCTTACCTCGGGTGAGCCGCCAGCCGCGGCTTTTAACTTCACAGCTTGGCCACTCCGCATGCATACAGTCCAGACCAACTGCGGGAGTGATTCATAGTGAAAAGGGATCCAAGTCTGCTTGCGTGCAGAGATGCTGTTAGGCCGCAAGTGTTGTCATCGCGATCCCCGGTCAGAACGTATCGGCTTCGGTCGCGTGGCATTCTCGGGGCGTTACTGACTGAATGAGGTTCAGGTCACTTTTTCAATGTCGAGCACGCGCTTGGTGTGGCGGGCGAACAGCCGCCCGAGCAAACCGCTCTGGAGTATCGGTCCAGCGCAGCGCTGCCCCGGGGTTGACTCGAGCACCACACATCGGCATTGATGTCGGTCACACACCGACCTGCACCGCACACCGGATTGCCGTGCCGGTCCAGAACGGCATCGCCTCCCTCAGACGAACATTGCCAGTTGCCGTACCGGTCGATGACGCAACGACTGTCTGCCGGAGCACACAGGGTGTTGCCATAGCGATCCTGAACACAGCGGGCCTGGGCTGAGCCCAGGAACAGCAGAGCAGCCAGCAACGGGAGGATTGAGACTAGACGCAGTAACATGGAGATAGGACATGGTGCCGGTTGGTATCGATCCGTGCGGCGTCTAGATCCTGAAATCCATCACCGTTCGGAAAACTGCTTTGTGACCGCAAAGAGGTCGGCCACCCCTGCGCATGGTGGCGACGACAGCAACGAAGTAGAAGAACCAGTGAGGAGGAACCGGTCAGACCACTTCGGCCGCTCGGACTGCCGATGCCGATACCCGCAGGTGACTCAGACGCTCGTCAGTCGAGGCAGGCCAGTAAGCAACTGCAGGCGGCGTCGATGTCGGCACCGCGCACAAGACCGACGCCGAGCACGAAGCCCTGCAGCGTTTGTCCATGGCAGAGGGAAGACAAGGGCAGCACGCTCACATTGACGTTCTTCATCCGCTGCACTACCTCGGTGTCGGATATGGAGCCCTTCCAGCCCACGCACATCTGAAGGCCGCCTTGCGGTGCGGGAACGACCAGCCGAGCATCTTGCGATCGCCGGAGAAGGTGGGCCAGCCGTTGAATCCGGGCACCAGCCTCGGTCGTCATGCGACGCAGGTGCCTCTGGAAACCGCCTCCGACGATGAAGTCACCCATGGCCAGCTGAAAGTGCACTGGGACTGCATAACCAGAGACCGTTGCAATCGTCTCCACAAGCCGCAGCCATCGCGGCGGCACGACCAGATAAGCCATACGCAGCCCTGGCGCCAGTGTCTTGGAGAAGGTGCCAACGTAGGCCACACAGCCTTGTGTGTCTAATCCTTGCAGACTTGCAATTGGACGTCCTTGGTATTGATACTCGCTATCGTAATCGTCCTCGATGACCAAAGAATCGTACCTAGCTGCGAAATCGAGCAGCTCCAGTCGTCTTGACAGGGGCATGGTCACCCCGGTCGGGAACTGGTGCGAGGGAGTTGTGTAGATGAGTCTGGGGGGCGAGGTTCCGTCCAGCGCGAGGGTGATGCCGGCCTCATCGACTGGCCGAGGAACAACCATCGCGCCGCGGCTCCTCAGAACCGAGCGCATGCCGGGGTAGCCTGGGTCCTCGACCCAGGCCACGTCACCCGGCTCGACGCAGGCTTGCGCCAATATCGAGAAGGCCGCCTGAGCGCTTGGAACGATGACCACCTGATCGGCATGAGCCCGCACGCCACGGGCCTGACGCAAATGTGTCAGCAAAGCCTCGCGTAGTGACGGAAGTCCGCACTGATGCGCGTAGCTCAGATCATGGCTGATGGGTTGACGGCATCGTCTGGCGACTAGAGTTGCCCACTCCTGCGCGGGAAAACTCTGGAGATCCGGTAGACCCGTCCTGAAAGCCCGAGCCGTAACCGGCGTAGGCGGGTCGTCGAGCTGCCAGCGATCCGAACGCACTGGCGCGGCCGGAACGGAGGGCACGCCGAGAGCGGTTGGGGTATCGATCTGGGCAACACGAGTGGCGGCTCCCTGGCGCGTTTCGAGATACCCCTCCATGGCCAGCTGGTCGATGACTTCCACCAGGGTGCTGCGCCCCAAGCCGGACGCCTTGGCCCAGATCCGCGTGCTGGGTATGCGGGTTCCGCTGGCAAGCCGTCCACTCAGGATGGCGCTGCGCATGGACTGGGTGAGGCTCAGCACGACCGAGCGCTGGCCGCGTGAAGCCTGCGCCAGGTCCACCAGGGTGGCGAGAGCGAGATCGTCGGAAGGGTCCATGGAACGGACAGTGAAGTGCCTGTTGACCGCCGCCGCACAGTGCGAACTGGTCTGAAGTTTATCCATTCACTGGTTCTTCCCGCCAATCCAGCATTGTCGAATCATCGGCGCACATTCCTCAGGAGTTCTCCCATGCCCTCTGTCCAAGTCACCGAACTCGCGGCGACCAGCCCAGAGCTCAGCGATGCAGCCATTTTGTTCAACAGCTATCGCTGCTTCTATGGCTGCCGCTCAGACATCGAGCTCTGCCGTCGGTATCTGGTCGAGCGTCTCGAAGCCGGTGAATCGACCGTGTTCTTGGCTCGACGTCAAGGCCGGTGGATCGGGCTGTGCCAGCTGTATCGCGGATTCAGCTCGATCGCCTGCGCACGGACGGTGGTCCTGAACGACCTCTATGTGGACCGTGCCCACCGGCACGCCGGTGTGGGCAGAGCCTTGATCGAGAAAGCGAGAGAGTTTGCGCGACGAATTGGCGCCGCCCGTGTGACGCTGGAGACGGCCGAGGACAACGTGCGCGCTCAAGCCATCTACGCGTCCCTGGGCTTCGAGCGTTCCACCAGCTTCGTGGGCTACTCGTGGGTCGTCCATCCCGGTTGAACATCCAGTAGGCAATGGCAGTGTTGCACTCGATAGATACGGCTAAGCCGTTTGTACGAACGGTGGCCGTCCTGGCTTGCTAACGCTCCGCTATTCACTAAGAAAGTAGAGATGAAACACCTCTATTACCGCACAGAGAGATCTTCATTTGGTTTAGGGCTGGCGTGCTTTAGAACATGGCGTTTCTGTTGCCCGGTAGCGCACTTGTATCGCATTACCGCCCTAATTCAGCGCCACCGCTACACACAAGACGAACGCCGATACTCCAAAGCGCAGGTCGCTGTATCTGGAAAGCTGGACTGATCTGATGAACCAGAGCATCCCTTACCTCTGCGGGTCTGCCCGTCCGCTTGATCTGATTGAGCGGTTCTTCTGCGCACTCAACGCCATACAGCGCCAAAACTTTATCGTGCACGCCCGGCTATCAAGTCCGGTAGATGAAGTCGAGGTCCGTCGTGCATTTGCAATCTTGGTAACGACCCATGAGGCGCTGCGAACTGCAGTTGTGCTCGGGGCAGACGGAGCGCCGGCCTTCGAGTCGGTCAACAGTTTCGACGACAGCTTGTGCCTTGTTGGACCGGAATGGGCATACCTGCGCCGGCACGCCTTACAGCTCGATCTTTGCGGCAGTGCTGGCGTACGCTGCCTCTTGGTTGGCAGCCGTGGCCGCATTGAGAGAGTCGCGCTTGTCTTTGACCATGCACTGATGGACGGTCGCGGAGCGCTTGTGTTGCTGGGCGATCTGCTGCGGCTGACGATGCAAATGAAGGCCCGTCACGAGGGCAAGCCCTTCGCACCGGCATTCAAACTGCAAGTCGAACCAGAGAACGCGGAAGCAGCGATGAAGGGGTTGACAAGTATCGCAACAGGGATTGAGCAAGCGTTTCGCGTTGAAAGGCGGCATAGCGGGCCCTCGATTCAGGTCCCTTTTATCCACCGGATGACGGTGCCGCCCGAGGCGCTGCAAGCGGCACGCCAAAGCGCTTATGCACTGGGCGTCAGCTCACACGCCTGGCTGGTTTCGCAAACTCTGGCGTCACTGCGTGAGGCTACCGGTAATGAGCACGCGACTTTCGCTGTGAGCCATGCTGTAGATATGCGTCGATTTGAGCAGGGCGCTCCTAGCGTCGCATGCCGCGCAGGCTTACTTTTGGGCAGCTATCGGTTGTCTGCTGGCGACTCTGAAGAGGCCCTGGCGGTACGTGTACAACGCAATATCCAAAGTGGACTTGCGTGCGCCTTCCCAGTCTGGCTACTGAACGTGCTGCCATGGCTGCATGGACCCGGTGACTTCCATGCACTGACCGCTGCAGCACGCGCCGAACTCGCATCCGCACCGTCATACATGGTCTTCAGCGATCTAGGTTCCGTCGATGCCGAGTGGGCAGGCGTTGCAGAAGCTGTTGCAGATGTAGGCTTGACAGTTCAGCCTTTGCCCGGCCAATTGGCAGTCATCACGCGAATCGACTTGGCTGGTCGATCACACCTGCAGCTTCACACCCAGCAGTGCTCCTCTACCGCCGGACTGCTCCAGCAGCTGGTTATTGGTCTCACCGACAGGCTCGGGGCGTACCCCATTGCTCTTCAACGACAAGCTACGGAGTCAGAGGTGGTGTCGTGACGTCCTTGGTTGGCGATACCAGGCTGCTCGTTCGTAGTGTTTGGTTGGCGTGCCTGGTAGCAACACCTCTTGGATTGATCGGCGCGCTTAGCGCTCTCGACGCGCTCTCGGTGTCTCTGCGCGAGCATAGTCCGCACCTCGTGTGGACTTCGCTCCTCCTGTGGGCCCTGCTCGCAATTGGAACTCTCCATGGTGCCCGTGGTCTCGCCTGGTGCCTGGCTTGCGCCGTGGTTGCAGTTCCTCTCGGCTTACTTCCGTGGGTCGGCTTGGGTGCGCTCGTACTGGTCAGCGCCGCCCTACCACTCGCCCTCGTGGGGATCGTGCTGCTACTGGTGGCACGCACGCGGAAGGTGGGAGCGACCCTTGCATCGGGCGCAACTGGCATGGCGCTTTCCGGCCTGCTTGCTCTTTCTGCTGCAACCGCTTGCGGCCCATTACCGAGCGTAGATGGGACAACGGCCGCCGCACAGCTAGCCTCACTAGCGCGCAGTGATCAGCGAGATCGGCAGTCTGCTTGCTTCGTCTTCAATCCATCACGCGATATCGCCCGCCGCGCACTGGCCAAAGAGCTACTCGCCAGGGGCGAGAGATTCCCTCCTCAAGCACTCGCCGACGCAGGTCTTATCCTGCTGCATGGCTCGGAAGTCGCAGATCTCGAACTGGCGCACAGCCTCTTGCTGAGTGCAGTTGCTCTGGGGCACGCTGATGCAAAGCCACTGGAGCGTGTAGCGCTCGACCGACTTCACCTCTCGAGAGGCCAGCCGCAGGTTTACGGCACACAGTGGATAGTCGTGAAATGAACAAGCCCACAGCTACCTTCTCGATCCGGCTCGCCGACTCGGATGAGAACGATAGGATCGCGCCGCTATTTAATGCCTACCTTCGCCTCAATGGCAGAGCGTCTGATGTGATGCTCGCGCGAGACTTCCTCGCCGATCGCCTGGCCAGCTTTGAGGCGTATCTGCTTTTTGCTACGAATGCCTACTGACAGCCTGCATGCTTCATGCAACGTTATCCGGGGTTCTCGTCGCTCGATTGCAGGCTCTCGCTCGTGCTGAATGATCAGTACCTTGATCCGATTGGCAGAGGCTTATGTGGTCGCCAACCTTTATTCGGGCAAGCTCAGCGTCTGGCGAAGCCTCTTCGTGCAGTCGCAATCTCATTGGAGGCCGCACCTGACAACTAGCAGGTCAAACGACTGTAAAAGCACTACGACTCCGCAAGCGATAACCAACCTTTGACCTGTCTTCTCACCGTCTCATGAGATTCTCAAGATTTTTCAGTTTGTGTCTCGTCATGACAGCTCTAGCGCTGGCTGCATGCTCGTCTCGCATCGCACCAACAACTTACGCCGAGCGCGCACTCCACGATCAATTTGGCAGCGATCGAAAGCGCTGTTACGAAGTCGCCGAACGCAGCCTGTCTTATGTCGATCCAAAAGATGGGAGAGCCGTCGCAGAGCGGTCAATCAAAGTAGAAGCCGACGTCCAACGATGCATGCTATCGCGCGGCTGGAACGATCCTCGTCACGATGGATGGAAGGATGGTCGGTCATGAGCTATGCACCTAGCTTCGCCCGGCGCTTTCTTCCAGTGTGGGGCTTCGGCTTTTTCGGTATTGCGGCGCTGCTGCTGCAGCCGGTACCTGCCGCGCTACTCCTAAAGGCGCCGGCGTTGCAAGAGATGCCAGAGATCGTCGTTCGGCTGATGATGATCATGAATCCATTGATTCTGCTCACAGCTATGGCCGCTTTAGGGGCAGCATTGGCGCATCGGAGCGGTCTTCGCAGCGCACTCGCGGGTGATGCTGAAGCGCGTTTGTCCTGTCGAACAGCGGTGGTCCTCGGGCTTGCCGTGGCGTTGGTGGTCTGGTTCATCGACGCCGCGACAGCAGATCTGCTCGGGCCCGCCTGGAACGGTGCCTCAGGTGAGGCCGCTTCGGATCCGGCGTTTTCAGGCTTGCTGCTTGGCGCCCTTTACGGCGGCTTGACCGAAGAGGTCATGCTGCGCTGGGGACTTATGAGCTTCGTAATCTGGAGCGTAACGCGATTGTTACCTTCCGGGCCTGTTATCAGCACACAGGCCACGCACTTCGCCGCCTGGACCGGCATTTCGATTTCTGCCACTGTCTTCGCGGCCGGGCATCTGCCGTTTTTGGCTCAGAGTGTGGAGTTGACCGGGCCCATCGTCGCGAGGACGATCGGCCTTAACATGTTCGGCGGTGTTGTTTACGGCTGGCTGTTCTGGCGCCGCAGCCTCGAGAGTTCGATGCTGGCCCATGCCACTACCCACGTTGGATTTGCGATGGGTCGATGGCTCAGTTGAGGAGGCTGGGAGAAGCAACCGAACAGCAGCGACGCTAGGCTTGCGGTAGCGCACATTGGCTTTCTTTACCGCTTGAGCGTGATGAAGACTGCACTACTCGTGGCCTATTGCTGGGCTAGTCTCCTCTGGCACTTCCCTTGCATCTCTTGTTTGCAGCAGTCCCTATTTCAGCCGCGAGGTCATGGTCTGTGGCTACACAACGTACCGAGCCAGAAGGCCATAGAGGCGGAGTTCTGACCAGTACCGTAGTTCGTTCTCCGCAGCGCTACAAACGTTTGCAACTGGGTTAACAGGTGAAGCTTATGTCTCCTGTTGGCCGTCGCCTTACAGTCTTTGGCCGACCTCTATGCGGCAGAAGGTCACTATGCAGCGATTGCTGCAGATCACGTCTGCAAATCGTAGTACCGCTTTCTGCCAGGTAGCAGCCCACCCAGTGGCACTGCTTTCGGTCCTCAATAGCTGCTTTGGAGTGAGTAACGGTCAGTGAGGAAAAGGTCAGTCAATATGGTGCTGAATTTCAGCTATCACGGGAGATCTAGTGGTGCTATCGCATGGGACCTGCCGCTCATTTCAAGTGTCTGGCTGACATTCGAACCTTCCCCTTGCGCTGCGCTTGGGGTAGGCAGTCATTCGGCAATGTCACGTGATGTCAAGACTTTGGCGTCTTGGGTCATTTCTGCGCTCTCCGATGTACGGCACAGTTGATCGTTGACTGATCTCTGAGGAACGTACAGATGAATACTTCATCCAAGCGCTTGATCACTGCAGCCAAGGTCGGCAGCCTTTCGTTTGCGACTCATGCTGCAGAGACGGGCCTCCCTTACGCGAGCACCCGATTTCTGCCTGTAGATGAAGGCCATATTGCCTACGATGACACAGGCGGCAGTGGCCCACTGGTTCTGGCCGTTCCAGGGATGGGTGATCTGCGTTCAGAATACCGGGCGCTGCGACCGCTGCTTCAGCAGGCCGGATATCGCGTCGTCACCATGGATGTTCGTGGACACGGGGACACGACAGCGCGTTGGCGTGACTATTCCGCGCATGCCGTCGGCCGTGATGCTTTGGCACTGATTGACCATTTGAACGCAGGCCCCGCAGTGATCCTGGGCAATTCATTTGCTGCGGGATCTGCGTTGTGGGCGGCCCACGATGCGCCAACAAAAGTACGTGCCGTCGTGCTGTTAGGGCCCGTGGTGCGTGACGGACAGCCATCATGGTTCGCCAAGACCGCCGTTGCCGTAGGTTTTGCTGGACCTTGGCGTGTGCCTTTCTGGCTGGCATTTTGGAACAGCCTATTTCCGTCTCAAAAGCCAGAGGACCACGCCGAAGCCAAAGCTGCGCTCGCCGCCAATCTCAGAGAGCCTGGTCGCATGGAGGCGTTGCGCATGATGATCGGCCTATCCAAAGCCGATACCGCCGCTATCGTCGAGCAAAGCCGTGTGCCAGCGCTGGTGGTGATGGGCACGAAGGATCCCGACTTTCCCGATCCTGTAGTCGAAGCGCGGTGGTTAGCATGTGCTCTTGGCTCCATCCCTCTGATCGTTGAAGGAGCAGGCCATTACCCGCATCTAGAGATGCCTGAGCGCGTGGCACCAGCACTACTGAGCTTTCTTGCACGCATCGGCACGAAGTGACTCATGTTTGCTTGCCGCAGACACCCATATGGGTTTAGAGGCTCAGTGCCGAGAACGCCGAGCAGCCGCGGGGGTTATCCCAGTCCAGCGTTTGAAGGCGCGGTGGAAAGAGCTAGGGTCTGCAAAGCCCAGCAGGTAGGCCACCTCACCCAGTGCAAGGTGCTCATCGGCGATGTAGCGCATGGCCAGCTCACGTCGCACTTCGTCCATCAAGTAGGCAAAGCGTGTGCCTTGATCATCGAGTCGACGCTGAAGGCTGCGTTCGCTCAGGTTCAGGCACCGAGCCACTGCCTGCAGCGATGTCTGTCCGTGGGCCATGCCTTCGGCCAGTTGTCGTCGCACCAACGTGACAATATTCTCTGGTGGACACTGGCTGGCTGCGAGCATTTGCTCGGCATGGGCCATGACAATCCGCGACAAACCTGGATCGGCAGCAGGTACCGGGCGGTCCAACAGCTCGCTGGGCAGCACCAGACAAGACACAGAACACTTGACACGGGGTGTAACTCCAAAGACCTCTCGGTACGTCTCGAGCTTGTCCAGTGCTGCATGCGCGAACTCGACGCTCAGCGCCTGCACCGGTTCACCGCAGAGCTGAGACGCAACCACCACCAGCGAGGCCAACGTGAACTCTGCGGCCTGCGGACATGGCCGCACGCCTACCACGTCAAATCTGTGCTCGATCCGTGTGGTTTCACCAATCGGGATGATCTCGAAAGTCGCGAGGTCGTGCAGAAGGCGGTTGTAGCGTGCCAGTCGCTGCAGGGCCGTGCGCAAGTCGGGCGCGGTACGCACGGCGTAATCCAGCACATCGAACTCTCCCGGGCGGATCAGACCTGCGGCAAACAAGCCAAACGATGGTTTGTGGGTCAAGTCCGCTGCGCGCGCCCACAGGTGCTCCTCCACCGCAAGCGGCATGCGTGCTTCAGGATCACTCAGCCATTCGGCGTTAAATCCTGTGCTGGACATCAAGTGTGCAGGCTGTACGCCCAAGACGCTGGCACGATGAATGATCAGAGCTCCAATTCGGGCGGAAACTTTTGGACTAGAGGTGCGCGTCGTCATCGTCGGTGCATGTACATCTAAAGGAGTCAATACCCTAAGCACATTCTCTCTTGTGTTTGGGCAGGGCTTCATCACCATTCAAGCCACTGTCTCACCGATGGCAGATGCCGCGTCTCAAGTCAAGCCTCGCCATCAGGCGTCTCTCTACCTGAGCCTTTTGCGTCGCGCACGGTGATGGTCACTTGTGCTTCTTCGCCTCTACGACCTACAGCACCACGCAACAACCGTGACGTCGCTCATCAGATTCACACGTCAGTGCACATTCTCTGCCGACCACGCCAAGGGCATGACCAGCCACGCAACGGAGTTTGGATCCTGCGCTATTCATGTTTAGAAAGCCACGCTGTTGTTATCAGGCAATGAGTTTGACCCTGACGTGGCGTCAGACTTGAGGATTGTCTTCATGCAAACAATCGACTCTGAAATCACATCAAACGACCATTTTCGATACGCCGGCGATTTCCAGTCTTGGCTTCAAGATACGCTGAACGCTTTCTCAACTGGACAAGGTGCCTCAGTGCCGTGCGGCGACTGCAAGGCTTGCTGTCGGGCCGGGTATTTCATTCCGGTTCACCGGCAGGAGTGGTCCACCCGTGCGGCCATTCCCGCGCGCTTGCTCGTCACACCTCCCGCCCACTGCGACGATGGCAACTACCAACTGATCAGCACGACCCGGCGCGGTCACTGTGCGTTACTCAAACAAGGTGCCTGCTCCATCTACCGCGAGCGGCCACAGACATGCCGCGACTACGACTGTCGGCTTTTTGCGGCATCGGGGCTTCTGTCTGGCCATGGCGAAATTGACCAACAAATCGCCCGCTGGCGCTTTCACTACGGCAACGAGGAAAGCAGGCGTACGCACGCGGCCATCCGGGCAACGGCAGGCTTTGTCATCAACCACGCAGGGGCGTTCCCAGAAGGGCGCGTTCCCCAGCGGCCCGCCGACATCGCTGTGGTGGCCATCAAGGCACATCGGGTCTTTCTTGACGCCATAGTGCAAAGTGGTGCCCCAGAAACCATTGCCAAATCCATTGTGCAGGCTTGCCGCGCCTTTGATACGACAGCTCGCCTCGCGTTCAGGATGACACCCACCGCATGAGGCCTCCTTTGAAATCATCGAATTTGACAGTTGGCGAGGTCGCCCGGCGTACCGGCCTGACGGTGCGAACGCTGCACCACTACGACGCGATTGGGTTGGTTCAACCCAGTGGCAGGAGTGAGTCGGGCTACCGGCTCTACAACGCGCGTGACATCGAGCGCCTGCACACGGTCACGCCCCTCAAACAACTCGGTTTGAGCCTGGGTGTCATTGGTGTGGCGTTGGCCGGGAGCGGCATCGCCCCACTTGAGTTGGTTGGCCGTCAGATCATGGAAACGGAGCGCGCGATCGAGCAGGCACGGGCGCTGAAAGAAAACTTGCAGCTACTGCACGATACCTTGCTCACCAACAACGGCGGGGAGGACAACACTGAGGCCTTGCTGGCAGGCGTGCACTTGCTGACGAGCTACCAACGCCTTCTTCCGGGGCATGGCATACGCAAACTACTGGGTAAATGGCGCCAAGAGCGGCCACGCTGGGAGCCTCTCGCCGCAGCCCTCAGCCGCTGTCAAAGCTCTGATGCGCCCGTTGACATGCCAGAAGTGCAACGCCTGGCGCAGCAGTGGATGAACGTGGCCATGGCCGTCTTCGGCGGTCAACTGCGCACCGTCTTGCAATGGGCACAGATGCACCGCCAAGCCCCGGAGACGGCTGCCCATGCCGGGCTGGATCCGGCAATGCTCACGTACTTGGAGCGGGCGATTGGCGCACGCATGGCCGCGCTGGAGCGACACCTGAGTGCCGAAGACCTGGCACGACTGGATGGCTCCTTAGGCCCGGAGTGGGAGAAGTTCGCCGCCGACGGACACGCTTTGCTGCAGGCAGGCACCTTGCCGAACACGCCAGAGGCAGGCGTGCTGCAGGCGCGCTATCTGGATCTGCTTGCCAGAACCGTGCGCCACGACGCAGCGCTGGCCGAGAAGATGCGCCAAGCCTATGTTGCCGAGCCCATCTTGGCCCATGGGCATTTCGTTTCGCCTGAGCTTCGCGCTTATCTCGCTCAAATCACCCCTTGACTCTCACGCTACGTGAGGTTCGAAAGTGCGGTTTTTACTCACTGGAGATCCTGACGATGCACTACCTACCCACGCCTTCCGCCCCCTGTCCGAGCCCATCGGCATTGCGCGTTGCCACCGCGCGTGCCTTGCACCAGTTGCTGGAGCAGCAGCGCGTGTTGGAAGACCCGTTCGCACTGAGCTGTCTCGGGCCACAAACCGCCGCTGCCCTGATGCTGGACCCGGATGCCCACAACGACGTGACGGCCCGATCACTGCGCGCCGGGATTGTGGTGCGCTCAAGGTTTGCTGAAGATCGCCTGCTCAAAGCCATCGCCTTGGGGAGCCGCCAGTACGCCGTCATCGGTGCGGGGCTGGACACCTGGGCCCTGCGAGCCGCGCTGGCACTGCCTGCCATCGACGTGTTTGAGCTTGACCAGCCAGCCATGCAGGCGTGGAAGCAGGGCGTGTACGCCGAAAACGGTTGGGCAACGCCTGCTCGACTCCACTGGGTGTCGGCCGACTTGCGCGAAGTCACGGTAGATGATGCGCTCACCCAGGGGGGCGTCGACATGTCTGCCCCCACGGTCGTGTCGATACTTGGCGTGCTGGTGTACCTCCACCCAGCGGCTGTCGAGCGCACGATCCATGCGCTGCGCACGTTGCCCATCGGCTCGACACTCATCATGGATTACCGTCTGGACGAGCAGTGCCTGCCTCCCATCGAGCGAACGATGATGCAGTTCACTGCGCATGTCATGGCGGCCGGGGGGGAGCCCTGGCAGTCATCGGGCACGCCCGAACAGATGAAGGCTTTGCTGGCGATAGCTGGATTCGATGTCGAAGAGGATCTAGGCCCTGCAGAACTCAATCACCGCTACCTTGCACGACGTCGTGATGGGCTGCAGATCGCCGGTGGCGGCTTCCGCTACCTCAGTGCTATCAAGGCCCGCTGATGGTGCGCCGCTACGACCTCGTCATGTTTGATCTGGATGGCACCCTGGCCGACTCGTTGGGCTTCTTCATACGTACGCACAATCTGCTGTCAGCCAAGTACCACTTCCAGCCCATCCAACCGCATGAGGTCGAGCTGCTGCGGCAGCGTTCGCCGCGCGAAATCATGGATCACCTCGGACTGCCAAGGTGGAAGCTGCCATTTGTTGCTCGGGATTTCGTGCGTTTGATGCGTCTGCACGGCCAGCAAGTGTGCATGTTCGCCGGGGTGGAGCGGGTTCTGCGCGACCTCCATGCACATGGACTCCAGCTGGCAGTTGTCAGTTCCAACTCGGTAGAGAACTGCCTACGCATTCTCGGCGAAGACCTGTGTCGCTTGATGTCATGCATCGACGGCGGCGCTTCGCTTTTCGGCAAACGCACGAGAATTCTTCGCGTGATGAAGAAACTTAGCATTCAACCGGGACAGGCGATCTACGTGGGCGACCAGTTGACCGATGCTGATGCGGCCCGGGCGGCGAGCGTGGCTTTCGGTGCGGTGTGTTGGGGGTATGGTGCACCGCAGGCTTTGGCTCAAACTTCGCCCGAGGTGACATTTGAGACTGTTGATGCACTACGGTTGTTGGCCTGCAATACGCAGCCAGACGCGCGCGTCCACTGATTAGTCTGGGCGAGCCAGCAATGAGCGCCATGCTCGTCAACAAACCTTCAGGCAGCGCCCATATGGCTCGCTCAGCTGCGGCAGGCGGTTGCCGCTGGTAGCCTCATATCGCTTTTCATCGCCTCGGCCCAGCATGCTGCACCTGCACCCCTGCATGGGGTAATCAGTAGTGACCGCTCGCTATTGATAGTGAGGATGCTTTACGGCGGCCTGAAAGAAGAGGTGCTAATCAGGTGTGGGCTCATAACTCTGCTCGGCTGCGTGGGCCCGCTCCCCGGCCCTCTATTGCCGTCATACCACGACAGCTGCCGTTCGGCCTAACGCCGCGACCAAACACCACGAGTCGATATCACCGCTTGAACGCATGCAAAAGCAGTCATTCGGACTGGGACTGTTTTCACTGACCGCTTTGAGGCGTACAGCGGACCTGCAAGGAATGCTCAGTGCAAAGACTGCTGATCTTGCCCCCGTGGTACCAGTCATTGCCCTTGTTGAGTTGAACGACAGCAATCAGCCTGAAGCAGACCTCTAGTGATGACTGCTGCAGGCTGAGGGTAGTCCATCAGGCCAAGACAACCGGATCAACAGATCTGCTCAAGCTGGACTGGTTTGCTTTGGGAAAGTCAGCCATAGCGGGCTTCTTCTGCCCCCTTAAGTCCGAGTGCACGACCAAGAAGGATTGCCACACACGAGGGCATGCCGGTTCAGACGGGTTCGACCACATCGAGTCTCTGAACCCCCAAAAGCATTGCCCATCGACTTTCTGACGGGCTCGGCCCTCTAATTACCAAACGGCTCCAGCGAGCTTAAAAGCTTGAGTAGGCATCAAAGGACCCGGCGGCTGGGCACGCCGGGTTCCCAGCCATTTTTCAGGGCTTGCGGCGGTGCTTGCGCATCCTCATGCCGGGGCACCGGGGATTCCGATGGGGCTTGGATGGGACTTCCTTCGCGTCATGCAGCAGCTTTTCGATGTCAGAGGCCAGCCACCGTACGCAGCGCTCGCCGAGTCGCACGGGACTGGGAAAGATGCCCTGCTTGACGCCGTCATACCAAGTAGAGCGACCGATATTCAGCAGGCTGTATACCTCGGCGGCCGTGAGCAACTTTTCCTTTTCGAGTGGGTGCAAGTCTTGCAACATGAAAGTTACCTCTCTGGGGTGGATGGATGAAAGAACCAGTAGCGCTACAGGACGCTTCGGGCTCTTTTTAAGTCTCCCAAAAACTTCTCTTCAGACACCCCAAATTCGGCCCGTTTGGGCCAGTCCATTTCGCCCCCCTCAGCGCCCCGCGCCTAAATTGGCTGCGCAGGCCCAACTGAAGTCGTCAAACCGCCTCTCACTCGCTTGATCGCACAGTCGATCTGTGGCATGCACAGCCCCGCCCCGGTGCTGAAACGGATGGGCACCACTGTCTCACCCGCACTCTCAGTGCAGGCTTGGCACTCATGGTGGTTGGGTTTTGCACCCCGCGCGTGGCTCGCGCGCAACGCAGGTGGCGGCTCTAGTGCCTGGGTGGCCAGCCAACTCCCCCTATGAAGCGCAGCGGCACCTAGACTCGAGGCGCGTGTGGCTTTGGGGTTGCTTTTGGGTCGCGCATGTCGGTGGGTCAGAGCGAGTCTCTTGGGACTGCAGAAGAAAATGCAGAAGGTCTCAGGACCGTCCCTCGGAGATGCCCTATAATAGAGGGCTACCAAGGGTGGTTCGATTCCGCCCCAGGCCACCAGAAATTCAGACCATCGCCCGGCGGGCGGTGGTCGTGGAACCGGATCCCGGTTCCTTCGCGGGAATAGCTCAGTTGGTAGAGCGCAACCTTGCCAAGGTTGAGGTCGCGAGTTCGAACCTCGTTTCCCGCTCCAGATTCTCCCCCTCCCCCCAGACGACACCTGCGATCTTTGCGAAGTCCGCGAGATCCGGGTCAACCGACGGTCGGCCCTTGGGGTGTGTTGCGCCGCCGCGTTGCTCGGGATCGGGAATTTCTCACTGGCTGTGAGCCGATCGCCGCGCGAGAATGCGCGGATGAAACGATCTTCTCTGGTCCTGCTGGGCGTGGCGGCGCTGTGGGGCGCCGCTTCGGTCTCGGCCCAAACGGTCTACCGATGCACCAACGCCGCCGGGCAGGTGCTGTTCTCGGACGAGCCTTGCCCGTCGGGGTCGAGGGCCGCGACGGTGAATGTATCCCCGGCGAACACGGTGGATTCGTCGGCGCTGCGCGAATCGATGGCGCGACTGGCCCCCGCGCCGGCGGCGCCGGAACGTGCGGGAGCGGCGGCTGCCGCGGGCGCGGAGCGCAACGGCTCGCCGGAATGCCGCAAGGCGCAGCGTGACTATGAAGTGACGGCCAGTTCCACCGGCAACCCGCCGGCGCTGATCGAGGCCAAGCGTTCGGCCATGTTCGCCGCCTGCGGGCTGCGCGAGCCCGACCGGGTGGAGGTCGCGCCGGCGGTGCCGGTGCCGGTGCCTGTTCCCGTGCCGGTGGTGACCTACCCGCCCGTGATCGGGTATCCGCCGGTGATTGGCCGCCCGCCGGTGGTCAAGCCGGCGCCGGTGCCGCAGTACCCGGTGACCGACCGCAACGGACGCCGTCCGTGCCCGGCCTATCCGGGCGACATCACGCCGTGCGGGCCGTCGGGCGCCGAGGGGCCCGGCATCGATCGCCTGCGCAACCGCTGAGGCGGCGGGCCGCGGGCCCACCGCCCGGTGTGGTCACCGCCAGCCCGGCACTTTCTCCAGCCGGAAGTTCAGCAGCGGTTCGCCCGGCAGCCGCCCGGCCACGGGACGGCGCACGCCTTGCAGCGTCAGACCACAGTCGAACACCTCGCCGGTCCAGGCGGCATCGAGGTTCAGGCCGTCGGCCGATTCGTCGAGGTTGAACTCGCCGTCGGCGACGTCGCCGCTGACCTGGCCGGTCGCGTCGTTGCCGCCCGTTTCCCGCCGCAAGGTCCCGCGCACGCTGCCGGGGAACTCGGGGTGCCGCTCCAGCAGGACGGCGCCGCGCGAGGTCGGGCGTGCCGGGTCGCCGCCTTCGGGCCACCACACGAAACGCCACAGGCCGTAAAGCCGCTGCGGGGGCAGGTTGGCCAGGTCGATCGCGGGGTCGCAGGTGGTGGCCGGCCCGGAGGCCGCGATGGCGGTCGCGGGCGCAGGTTGTTGTGCCATGGCGCACGGCGCCAGCGCGAGCCACGCGCCCACGGCGAGGGCGCCCAGCCGGCGGTGCGCGGGGCGGAAGGGCTCGGGGGTGGACCGGGCGGGGGGCCAGGCATGCGCCTGGCGGGAGGTCGACGAAACGGTCATGGCGCGGTGTCGGTGGGGCTGGCTTGCGCGCGGCGGGCGAACTCGGCGCGCAGGGCGCGCAGTTTTTCGCGCGGATCTTCTTTCACGGTGGCCTGGTCGAGCGCCATTTCGGCGATGAAGCGGCTGGGCGCGCCGGGCACGCTGTCGCGCCCTTTTTTGCGGCGCTTGAGCCAGCTGACCGCGAGCGTGCGTTGCGCGCGCGTGATGCCCACGTACATGAGGCGGCGCTCTTCTTCGATGCGCAGCTGCTGCGCGTCGGCACTGCCGCTGTCGTCGTCGATCTTGAAGGGCAGCAGGCCCTCGTTCACGCCCACCAGCATGACGTGGGGCCACTCCAGGCCTTTGGCCGCGTGCAGCGTGGAGAGCGTGACCACGTTCTGGTCCTGTTCGCGGTCGGACAGCGTGGAGATCAGGGCGATGGTCTGCACCACCTCCAAAAGGCTTTTGCGCTCGCTCTCGACCGCTGTGCCCGCCGCGTCGTCGATCTGCCCGCCGCAGCGGCCCGCGATCCAGTCGCAGAACTCCTGCACGTTGCCCCAGCGCGCGGCGGCGACCTTGTCGTTTTCTTCGCTGTCGATCAGGTGTTGCTCGTAGCCGATGTCCTTGAGCCAGTCGGTGAGAAAGGCGCGCGCGGCTTCCGCGCCCAGGGTGTGGCGGGCGCGGTACTCCAGGTCGTTCACCTGGCGGCCGAATTCGTGCAGCGCGGTGATGGCGCGGCCCGACACGGCGCTGGGCAGGGAGTGGGAAAAGAGGGCCGCGAAGAGGCTGAGCTTGTACTGCGTGGCGAAGGCGCCGAGCTGCTGCAGCGTGGTGTGGCCGATGCCGCGCTTGGGCGTGGTGGCGGCGCGCAGGAAGGCGGGGTCGTCGTCGTTGTTGGTGATCAGGCGCAGCCAGGCGCACAGGTCACGGATTTCGGCCTTGTCGAAGAAGCTCTGGCCGCCCGAGACTTTGTACGGAATCTGGGCCTTGCGCAGCGACTGCTCGAAACCCTTGGCCTGGTGGTTGGCGCGGTAGAGGATGGCGAAGTCGCGCCATTCCTTGTGGGGGCTGGTGGCGCGCAAGCTCTGGATGCGGGCGACGGCGCGCTCGGCTTCGTGCTCTTCGTTGTCCGCGTCGACGACGCGCACCGGCTCGCCTTCGCCCAGCTCGCTCCACAGCGTCTTGGGGAAGAGTTTGGGGTTGGGGCCGATGACGGCGTTGGCCGCGCGCAGGATGGCGCTGGTGGAGCGGTAGTTCTGCTCCAGCTTGATGACCTTGAGCTGCGGAAAGTCCTGCGGCAGGCGCTTGAGGTTGTCCAGGGTGGCGCCGCGCCAGCCGTAGATGGACTGGTCGTCGTCGCCGACCGCGGTGAAGCGGGCGCGCTCACCCACCAGCAGCTTGAGCAGTTCGTACTGCGTGGCGTTGGTGTCCTGGTATTCGTCCACCAGCACGTGGCCCATCTTCTGCTGCCACTTGGCGCGCACGGCCCCGTGCTGGCTCAGCAGCTTCAGCGGCAGCGCGATCAGGTCGTCGAAGTCCACCGCCTGGTAGGCCACCAGCCGCTCTTCGTAGCGCTGCATGATGAGCGCGGTGGTGCGCTCGTGCTCGTCGCGCGCCTGCGCCAGGGCGGCTGCGCTGTCCAGGCCGGCGCTCTTCCAGGCGCTGATCGTCCATTGCCACTGGCGCGCGGTGGCGGCGTCGGTGGTGGTGCCGCAGTCCTTGAGCAGGCTGGTGATGTCGTCGGTGTCGAGGATGCTGAACTGCTTCTTCAGGCCCAGCGCCTCGCCGTCCTCGCGCAGCAGGCGCACGCCCAGCGCGTGGAAGGTGCAGATCAGCACCTTCTTGGCGTCACGCCCCACGAGCTGGCCCGCGCGCTCGCGCATCTCGGCCGCGGCCTTGTTGGTGAAGGTGATCGCCGCCACGCGGTCGGCCGCCAGACCGGCCTGGATCAGCCGCGCGATCTTGTGGGTGATGACGCGCGTCTTGCCCGAGCCCGCGCCCGCCAGCACGAGACACGGCCCGCCCAGGTGGTTCACGGCGTCGAGCTGGGCGAGGTTGAGACCGGCGGACATCGGGTGGGCAGGCAAAGCGGTGGATGATACCGACGGCCCCGCGCTGTCGCCGCCGGCGCGGGGCGGGCCCGGACGGGCTGAGACAATCCGCGGCGTGCTCAACGTCCTGCTCGTCACCTTCCCGTTTTTTGCCCTCGTGTTCGCCGGTTACGTGGCGGCGCGGCGGCGGCTGTTGCCGCTGGAGGCCATCCCCGGGCTGAACGGTTTTGTCCTGTATTTCGCGCTGCCGTGCATGTTGTTCCGCTTCGGCTCGACCACGCCGATCGCGCAGCTGCTGGATGTGCGGGCGGCGGCGCTGTACCTGCTGTGCGGGCTGACGGTGGTGGCCTTCGCGATCGTCATCTCGCTGAGCGACCGGATCCGCTGGAACGACGCCTCGCTGGGCGCGCTGGTGGCCGCGTTTCCCAATTCCGGCTTCATGGGCGTGCCGCTGATCGTGGCGCTGCTGGGGCCGTCGGCCGCGGGCACGGTGATCCTCACGATGGTGGTGGACATGGTGATCACCAGTTCGCTGTGCATCGCGCTGTCCCGGCTGGACGAGGCCGAGGGCAATGGCCGCACCGCGGTGTTCGACGCGGCGCGCAAGGCGCTCAAGGGCGTGCTCACCAACCCGATGCCGTGGGCCATCATTCTGGGCGGTGTGGCCTCGGCGTGGTCCTTCCGCCTGCCCGGCCCGGTGGAGAAGACCGCCTGGCTGCTGGCCGATGCGGCCTCGCCGGTGGCGCTGTTCACCATCGGCGCGGTGCTGGCGCGGGCGCAAATGACCGCCAACCACCCCATGCCGCTGGGCGACTACCTCCCGGTGGCGCTGCTCAAGCTGTTCGTCCACCCGCTGCTGGTGTTGCTGGCCGGGCTGGCGGCGGTGCAGCTGGGGCTGGAGCTGTCCGCCGCGGCCCTGACCGTGATGGTGCTGACCGCCGCCCTCCCCAGCGCCAGCAACGTCTCTTTGCTGGCCGAGCGCTTCGGCGCCGACAACGGGCGCATCGCGCGGATCATCCTGGTCTCCACCGCGGCGGCCTTCCTCACGTTCTCCGGCGCGGTGGCCCTGCTCACCTGAGCGTCGCCGGGCGCCGCCCGGCCTCAAATAATAGATATTTCCAATCGGAAATATTTTGTGAATTGCTTGGACTAATCGGACGCCGGCGCCTACAGTGACCCGGTCGATCGCTGGAGTCCTGCCATGTCACCGAACCGCCCCCGCCCCGTCCGCCAGCCTGTCGCCGTGTTCACCGCCTGGTGGACCGAGCGCCTGGCCGTGATGGCGCGGGCGGTGTGAGGCAGACCCCCGCGCGGCCCGTGTCAACCCCAACGTCAGAGGAGTCCCCCATGGCCCAGAACCCCCCGGCCCAGTGCCCCTTCCACGGCGCCCGCACCACCCCCGCGGCCCGCTCCAACGCCGACTGGTGGCCCAACCAGCTCAACCTGGGCATCCTGCACCAGCACGCGCCGGCGTCCAACCCGATGGACCCCGACTTTGACTACGCCACCGCGTTCCAGAAGCTCGACTACGCCGCGCTCAAAAAAGACCTCGCCGCGCTCATGACGGACAGCCAGCCCTGGTGGCCGGCCGACTGGGGGCATTACGGCGGCCTGTTCATCCGCATGGCCTGGCACGCCGCCGGCACCTACCGCACGGCCGACGGCCGCGGGGGCGCGGCCACCGGCAACCAGCGCTTCGCCCCGCTCAACAGCTGGCCCGACAACGGCAACCTCGACAAGGCGCGCCGCCTGCTCTGGCCGATCAAGCAGAAGTACGGCAACGCCATCTCCTGGGCCGACCTGTTCATCCTGGCCGGCAACGTCGCCATGGAAACCATGGGCTTCAAGACCTTCGGCTTCGGCGGCGGCCGCGAAGACATCTGGGCGCCGGAAGAAGACATCTACTGGGGCGCAGAGACCGCGTGGCTCGCCACGAGCGACCAGCCCAACAGCCGCTACAGCGGTGACCGCGAGCTCGCCAGCCCGCTGGCGGCCGTGCAGATGGGCCTGATCTATGTGAACCCGGAGGGCCCGGACGGCAAACCCGACCCGGTGGCCAGCGCACGCGACGTGCGCGAGACCTTCGCCCGCATGGCGATGGACGATGCCGAGACCGTGGCGCTGGTGGCCGGCGGCCACACCTTCGGCAAGGCCCACGGCGCCGGCGACCCGGGCCTCGTCGGGCCCGAACCCGAGGCCGCGCCGGTCGAGGCCATGGGTTTTGGCTGGATCAACCGCCACGGCAGCGGCGTGGGGGCCGACACCACCACCAGCGGCATCGAGGGCGCCTGGAAACCCCACCCCACCCGCTGGGACATGGGCTACCTGCGCGTGCTCTTCCAGTACGACTGGGAGCTGGTCAAGAGCCCGGCCGGCGCCCACCAGTGGCGCGCCAAGGATGTGGCGCCCGAGGACATGATCCCCGATGCCCACCGCCCGGGCGTGAGCCACGCACCGATGATGACCACCGCCGATCTGGCGCTGCGCTTCGACCCGGCCTACGAAAAGATCGCCCGCCACTACCTGGCCCACCCCGAGGCCTTCGCCGACGCCTACGCCCGCGCCTGGTTCAAGCTGACCCACCGCGACATGGGCCCGAAGGCCCGCTACCTGGGCCCCGAGGTGCCGGCCGAAGACCTGATCTGGCAGGACCCGCTGCCGCCGGTGGACCACCCGCTGGTCGACGCGGCCGACGTGGCCGAACTCAAGCGCCGCATCGTCGCCTCGCGCCTGAGCGTGGCCGAACTGGTCAGCACCGCCTGGGCCTCGGCCTCCACCTTCCGTGGCAGCGACAAGCGCGGCGGCGCCAACGGCGCGCGCATCCGGCTGGCGCCGCAGAAAGACTGGGCGGTCAACCAGCCGGCGCAGCTGGCCAAGGTGCTCGCGGTGCTGCAGGAAGTGCAGCGCGGCTTCAACGGCGCCGCGCCGGGCGGCAAGCGGGTGTCGTTGGCCGACCTGATCGTGCTGGCCGGCAACGTGGGCGTGGAGCAGGCCGCGGCCGCCGCCGGCCACCCGGTGGACGTGCCCTTCACCCCGGGCCGCACCGACGCCACCGCCGAACAGACCGACGCCGACTCCTTCGCCGTGCTGGAACCCCAGGCCGACGGTTTCCGCAACTACCGCGCCATGGCGTTCAAGGTGTCGCCCGAGGAGATGCTGGTCGACAAGGCCCAGCTGCTCACGCTGAGCGCGCCGGAGATGACGGTGCTGGTCGGCGGCCTGCGCGTGCTGGGCGCCAACCACGGCGGCTCGCGCCACGGGGTGTTCACCCAGCGCGAAGGCCAGCTCACGCCGGACTTCTTCACCCACCTGGTGGACATGGGCACGGTCTGGAGCCCGGTGGGCGACAACGCCTACGAAGGCCGCGACCGCCAGACCGGCGCGCTGAAATGGACCGCCACCCGCGTCGATCTCGCGTTCGGCTCGAACTCGCAGCTGCGCGCGCTGGCCGAGGTGTACGCCCAGCGCGACAACGCCGGCAAGTTCGTGCGCGACTTCGTGCGCGCCTGGACCAAGGTCATGAACCTGGACCGTTTCGACCTGGCCTGACCCCCGGCCCCGCCGGTCCCCCCGGTCCCCCGGCTGACGCCCGCAAGCCCCCGTCGCGCTCCCGCGCGGCGGGGGATTTTTTTGTGGCCTGAGGGAGCGGTCAGAGCCCCAGCGGATCGACGTCCACCGCGTAGCGGATCAGGCCGCGTGCGGCGGGCGCGTGGCGGGCGGCGAGCAGGCCGTCGTGCCACGCCGCGAGGAAGCGTTGCAGCGCGGCGCGCGAGCCGGATTCGACCAGCAGCTGGGCACGCTCCACATTGGCCACGCGCTGGATGGTGAGTGGCACCGGCGGGTAGAGCGTGACCTCATCGGCGCCAGGCAGGGTGCGCGCGGCCTCGGCCGCGGCGGCGAGGAAGCCCTGGGCCGCGGCCTGGGTGCGTGCGTCGGCGCGCAGCAGCGCCTGGTGGGCGAACGGCGGCATGCCGGCCGCTTCGCGCTCGGCCAGTTCGCGCGCGGCGAAGGCGGCGACGTCGTGCTGGCGCAGGTGGGCGAACAGCGGGTGGGCCGGGTGCCAGGTCTGCACCCAGAGCTCGCTGGCGGCGCTGTGCTGCGCGTCGCGCCCGGCGCGCCCGCCGGCCTGCAGCAGGAGCTGGAACAGGCGCTCGGGCGCGCGGTGGTCGCTGGCGAAGAGGCCGCTGTCGGCGTTGAGCGCGGCCACCAGCGTGATGCGCCGGAAGTCGTGGCCTTTGGTGACCATCTGCGTGCCGACCAGCACGTCGACCTCGCCGGCGTGCAGCGCGTCGAGCTGGGCCTGCAGGCTGCCGCTGAGGCGGGTGGTGTCGGCATCCATGCGGGCCACGCGCGGCGGGCTGCCGTCGGGGCGGCGCGCGTCGGCCAGCAGCGCGGCGAGCTGCTCTTCCACCTGCTCCGTGCCACGGCCCTGCGGCACGATGTCGAGGTTGCCGCACTCGGGGCAGGCGCGCGGCACGCGGCTGCTGTGGCCGCAGTGGTGGCAGCGCAGCGTGCGGTCGAGCTTGTGGAACACGCGGTAGGCGCTGCAGTGCGGGCAGCCGCTTTTCCAGCCGCAGTCGTGGCAGGCCAGCACCGGCGCGTAACCGCGGCGGTTGATCAGCACCAGCACCTGCTCGCCGCGGGCGATGCGTTCGGCCATCGCCGCCAGCAGCGGCGGGGCGAGCACCGCGCCCTTGGGCTGCTGGTTCATGTCGACCAGGCGCAGGCGCGGCAGCGCGCCGCCGCCCACGCGGCTGGGCATGGCCACGCGCCGGTAGCGGCCCTGCTCGCTGGCTTGCCAGCTTTCCATCGACGGGGTGGCCGATCCCAGCACCACCGGGCAGCCGCGCCGGTGTGCGCGGTAGACGGCCAGGTCGCGCGCCGAGTAGCGTGCGCCGTCCTGGCTCTTGTAGCTGGCGTCGTGTTCTTCGTCCACCACCACCAGCCGCAGGCCGGGCAGGCTGGCGAACACCGCCAGCCGCGTGCCGAGCACGGCGCGGGCGCGGCCGGTGTGGGCGGCCAGCCAGGCCTGCAGACGCTGCGCCGGCGTCATGCCGCTGTGCAGGGCCACCACGGCCTGCGGCCCCCAGCGCGGCGCCAGCCGGGCCTGCAGGCGCGCGAGCAGCTGCGGGGTGAGGTTGATCTCTGGCACCAGCACCAGGCCCTGGGCGGCGGGATCGTGGTCCAGCAGGCGCTCCAGGGCCTGCAGGTAGACCTCGGTCTTGCCGCTCCCGGTGGCGCCCCACAGCAGCACCGGCGAGTGCGCGCCGGCCGCCGGCGCGAGGATGGCGTCCAGGGCCGCGGCTTGCTCGGCGCTGAGGGTGCGCGGCGTGGCATCGCCCGGGTCGGCGGGCGCGGCGGCGGGGCTGGAGCTGGCCGGTGCGTCGGCCCCGGCGGTGGTCCGGGCTTTGGCCGCGGCGCGGTCCGCGCGCTGTTGCCGCCGGGCCAGCGCGGGGGTGTCGAGCGCGCGCAGCGGCGGCGGCAGCGCCGCCAGCGCCACCTCGCCGGCGCTGCGCTGGTAGTACTGGGCCGCAAAGCGCACCAGCTGGCGCCAGCCGGCGTCCAGCGGGGCCAGGGCGTCGAGCACGGCGCTGACCGCCCGGGCCCGGGACGGGTCCATGTCGGGCGGCGCTTCGCGCGGCCCATCCCACACGATGCCCAGCACCTCGCGCGCACCCAGCGGTACCCTCACCAGCGTGCCGGCCGGCAGGTCGGTGGGGTGGGTGTAGCTCAGGGTTTCCCCGAGGCCGCTGTGGGCCGGGGTGGCAACGACGACCGGCAGCCAGTGATTCATGTCACGCCAGAACCTCGACTACGGTTTTGAAACCATGGCTAAGTCCTTGATTTTCATGCATGCCGAGACATATCCAGAACTTCTGTGGATAACTTTGTTGATAGTCCCGCTTCACCCCGCCGGAAGCCTTGAAAATCAAGGCCTTGCTTAAACTGCCCAGAAAAAAAGCAATCCACAAAGCCTATATAAATCAATGACTTGGCGATCCCCTGGGGGTCTGGGTAGGGCCCGCGCGGGGCTGGGGCCTGGTGGCGCACCGCAGCACGACTTTTGTGCATAAGTGCGACGTGTCAAGTGTTTTTTTGGCCTGGTTTTGTGCTACGCGCCTGGAAGCAGGGCATCGATGACACCGCGATGACGCCGCACCGCCGGCCATCGGGCCCGCGCGGACTGCGACAAAAGTCACAAGCCCGCTGCGAAAAACAGAGCACCTTTGGCCTCAGACCGCGCGTCGGATGAAACGCGAATGGGTGTGCACGGCTTGCACCAGCGCGGCCACGTGCTCCGGCGGGGTGTACTGGCTGATGCCATGGCCGAGGTTGAAGATGTGGGTCGGGCCGGTGCCGTCGCCCTGGTGGGGGCGGCCGAAGCTGTCAATGACCGCGGCCACCTCGCGCTCGATCGCTTCGGGCGGGGCGAACAGCACGTTGGGGTCGATGTTGCCTTGCAGCGCCTTGGCGCCAGCGCCTTCGCCCACGCGGGCGCGCGCCTGACCGAGGTTGACCGTCCAGTCCAGACCCAGCACCTCGCAGTCCAGCGGCTTCATGTCGTCCAGCCACAGGCCGCCGCCTTTGGTGAACACGATCCGCGGGATCACCACGCCGTCGTGCGAGCGCTTCAGTTGCGAGAGCACGCGGGCGGTGTAGGCCAGGCTGAAGCGCTGGAAGGCGCCGTCGGCCAGCACGCCGCCCCAGCTGTCAAAGACCATCACCGCCTGCGCGCCGGCGTCGATCTGTGCGTTCAGGTAGGCGGCCACGGCGTCGGCGTTGATGGCCAGCAGCCGGTGCATCAGGTCCGGGCGGCTGTACATCAGCGATTTGACGAGGCGGTAGTCGTCCGACCCGCCGCCCTCG
The DNA here is from genome assembly GCF_057219855.1 of Hydrogenophaga sp. T66. Classification (NCBI taxonomy): domain Bacteria; kingdom Pseudomonadati; phylum Pseudomonadota; class Betaproteobacteria; order Burkholderiales; family Comamonadaceae; genus Hydrogenophaga; species Hydrogenophaga sp. T66. Next base: position 76,187 of record NZ_JBXVVX010000001.1, read on the forward strand.
ACCATGTAGCAGGCCAGGGTCCAGGGGCTGCCGGAGAAGCCGATCAGGGGCACGCGCCCGTCCAGCGCGCGGCGGATCGAGGTGACCGCGTCGAACACATAGCGCAGCTTCTCCATGTCCGGCACCGCCAGCGCCGCAACGTCGGCCTCGGTGCGCACGGTGCGGGCGAATTTCGGGCCCTCGCCCTGCGCGAAGGACAGACCCAGGCCCATGGCGTCGGGCACGGTGAGGATGTCGCTGAACAGGATGGCGGCGTCCAGCGGGTAGCGCTCCAGCGGTTGCAGCGTGACCTCAGTGGCGTAGTCGACGTTCGTGGCCAGGCCCATGAAGCTGCCGGCCTTGGCGCGGGTGGCGCAGTACTCCGGCAGGTAGCGGCCGGCCTGGCGCATCAGCCACACCGGCGTGTGGGTGGTGGACTGGCGCAGGCAGGCGCGCAGGAAGCTGTCGTTTTTCAGGGGCGCGAAGGGCATGGTCGTTCCGGTCGGGGGGTATCGGGCCATTATCCATGCGACCCCCGGCCGGGCCCTGACGCGCGCCGCGCCGCGCCACGCCCGCGCGTCCGCTGCGCTCAGGCCGCGCTCAGGCCGCGCTCTTGTACTTGATGGTGCAGCCGTAGGGGCGGGTGCTGGGCTGGCTCACCGGCTTGCCCGCGAGCAATTCGGCCAGCGCCTGGCGCACGTAGGGCGTGGCGCGCGGGATGTCCTCGACCCGCGCGGAGGCGATGCTGTCGATGCCGCCGGCGTAGGCCAGCTGGCCCTGGGCATCGACGATGAAGAGGTGGGGCGTGACGCGGGCGGCGTAGGCCGCGCCCACGCGGCCGTCGGCGTCGAGCAGCGTGGCTGTGGGGCTGCCTTTCTGCTCGGCCATCCAGCGCCCCAGCGCGTCGGGCGCGAGGTAGTCGGGGCTGCTGTCGTGGGTGGAATTGACGGTGAGCCAGTGGGCGCCGGCGGCCAGCGCCTCGCGCTGGTGGGTCTGCATGTTGCCCTGCGCGCCGCCCTGGTAGTGCTTCTTCACGAACGGACAGCTCGGGTTGGTCCACTCCAGCACCACCGGCTTGCCGCGCAGCGCGGACAGCCGCACCGGCCGGCCCTGCGTGTCGGTGAGGGTGAAGTCGGGCGCCGGCTGGCCCACGGCGGCGTGGGCGCGGGCGGGCCACAGCGCGAGGGACAGGGCGGTGGGCAACGCACCGGCGAGCGCGCCGGCGGCGAGAAGGGAGCGTCGGGGCAGGGTCATCAAAACCTCCGGATCGGGATCAACAGGGCGGCGGGCCCGGCCTCAGCGGGCATCGGCCAGCGCCGCGCGAACCTCCTCCACACCAATCAGTTCGGACAGCACGCGCGGCGGCTGCCCCGGCACGTGCACCGCGTAGGTCGGCACGCCGTTGCGCCCCAGCGCGGCCAGCGCGGCGGTGATCGCCGGGTCGCGGCGCGTCCAGTCGGCGCGCAGCAGCGCCACACGCCGCTCGCGCAGCTCGGCCAGCAAGGCGTCGTCGGACAGCGTGGTGCGCTTGTTCACCTGGCAGGTCACGCACCACGCGGCGGTGAAGTCGACGAACACGGTGCGGCCCTCGGCCAGCCGCTCGGCCTGCCGGGCCGGGCTCCAGGCTTCCCAGACCCCGCTCGTGGCATCTGGGGCGAGCGCGGCCGGCCCGGCGGTGGCGCTCGCGGGCGGCGCCAGCCGCGTGATCGCCGGCCCCAGCGTGAGCAGCACCGCCGCCAGCGTCACGCCGGCCAGCGCCGATAGCGCCCAGCGCCCGCGCCCCGCCCGCCCCAGCGCCCAGACCAGAAGCGCCAGCGCCACCAGGGCCATCAGCAGCGCGGCCGCGCCGTCGATGCCGCTTTGTTGGCCCAGCACCCACAGCAGCCAGACGACGGTGGCGAACATCGGGAAGGCCATCAGCTGGCGGAAGGTCAGCATCCACGCGCCCGGGCGCGGCAGGGCGCGGGCCAGGGCCGGCACCCAGCCCGCCGCGAGGTAGGGCAGCGCCATGCCCAGGCCCAGCGCCGCAAACACCGCCAGCGCCTGCCACGCCGGCAGGCCGATCGCCAGCCCCAGCGCCGCGCCCATGAACGGCGCAGTGCAGGGCGAGGCCACGGCGGTGGCCAGCACACCGCCCAGGAAGGCGTCGGCCGCGGGCCGGCGCGCGCGCAGCGAGGCCACGCCCGACGGCAGCAGTTGCCCCAGCTCGAACAGGCCGGCCAGGTTCAGGCCGATCAGCGTGAACAGCGCCGCCAGCGCCGCCACCACTGCCGGGCTCTGCAGCTGGAAGCCCCAGCCGAGCTGTTCGCCCGCCGCGCGCAGGGCCAGTAGCAGCCCGCCCAGCGCCAGGAAAGACAGCACCACGCCCGCGGTGTAGGCCAGCGCGTGACCGCGGCGCTGCGCCGGGGTGGCGCTTTGCGTGAGCGCCATCACCTTGATCGCCAGCACCGGGAACACGCAGGGCATGAGGTTGAGGATCAGGCCGCCGGCCAGGGCGCCGAGCAGCGTGAGCAGCAACACGCCCAGCGCGGCCGGGGTGGGGGCGGCGGTGCCCGCCACGCGCGCTGCGTCGGCCGCCAGCGCCGCCTCCAGCGCCGGCGACAGGCCGGCCGCGGGCAGGGGCGCCGCCGGCGGCCACGCGCCCTCCACCGGCACCGCCAGCCGCACACCCGCCTCGCCCGGGCCCTGCCCCGGCGCGTCGGCGCGCGCCAGCACGATGTCCATCGTGGCCGGCGCCTCGCTGCGGAAGGCGTTGAGCGGCACCTGCGCCGTCCAGCGCGCGCCCTCCCAGGCCTGGGTCCAGGGCGCGCCGGGCTCAATCACGCCCGTGAGTTCCGGGTAGAACTCCAGCCGCTGGCCGCGCCAGGCGGCGGGCAGCCCGTCGATCGCCACGCCCAGCGCCTTGTCGCCGGGCGTGAGGCGGCTGCCGGCGGCGGGCTGGTCGGTCGGCGCGGCGGCGAACGCGGCGCGGAAGGCCGCGGCCGTGTCGGCATCGGGCGAGGCCGCGGCCGGCAGGGTCAAGCGCAGGCTGGCCTGTTCGGGGATGCATTCGGTCTTGCACACCAGCCAGCTCGCCTGCAGCGCGAGCTCGAGCGCCTCGCCGCGCCAGTCGGCCGACAGGGTGACCGGCACCGGCAGCAGCACGGTGCCGTCGTAGCCGTAGTTGGCCAGCGGCCCGATGGGGAACTTGCGCGGCGTGGGCCAGGCGATGGCGCCGGCCTGCGCGCCGGCCGGCAGCGTCCAGGCCAGTTCCGTGGCCAGCCCCGAGTCGCCGGGGTTTTTCCAGTAGGTGTGCCAGTCGGGCGCGTGGGTGATCTGCAGCCCCGCCCACAAGCGCGCGCCGGGCTTCAGGCCGTCGGGGGCGTAGGCGCGCAGCTCGGCGCGGGTTTGCGGCGTGGTGGACACCGCGCCCTGGGCGGAGGCAAGCGCGGGCAGCAGCGCCAGGGCGCCCAGCACGAATCGCAGCGAGAGGCCGCGCGCGCCCGGGCGCCCGGCCATCAGCCGCTGGAAAGCGCGCGGGACCACACGCAGGCCATCGCGCAGGAAATCACGCAGGAGGGGGCGCAAGAAAGCGTTCATCGGCGGTGCCGGCTCAGGCGCCGGCCGAGGTGTGACGGAGAACGGCGCCGGGAGTTCCGGCGCCGGTCGTGAACGGCTCGCATTGTGCGACGGCCGTGGGGCGGTCGCAGGGGGCTCTGGGCCGACGGTGGAGCAGGGTCGCGGCGTAAGATCGCCGCATGACCGCCGCCGCCACGCCCCCGACCGGCTCGCCGCCGCCCGCGTCGTCCCTCCCGTCGCGCTTCTGGGCCGACCTGAGCACCGCCGATTTCGAGGCCATCGACCGGTCGCGTGTGATCGCGGTGCTGCCGGTGGCGGCCATCGAGCAGCACGGGCCGCACCTGCCGCTGTCGGTGGACGCCGACATCGCCCACGGCCTGATCGCGGCGGCGCTGCCGCACCTGCCGGCGGCGCTGCCGGTGCTGTTCCTGCCGCCGCAGGTCGTGGGCTTCTCGCCGGAGCACACGGCGTTCCCCGGCACGCTGTCGCTGCGCGCCGAGACCGTGATCCGGCTGTGGACCGAGATCGGCGAGAGCGTGGCCGACGCCGGCGTGACCAAGCTGCTGCTGCTCAACACCCACGGCGGGCAGGTCGGGCTCCTCGATCCGGTGGCGCGCGACCTGCGCGCGCGCCGGCGCATGCTGGCGGTGAGCACCAGCTGGTTCCAGTGGCCGCTGCGCGACGCGCAGGGGCACGACGTGATGGCCCGCTTCAGCGCCCACGAACAGCGCTTCGGCACCCACGCCGGCGCGGTGGAGACGGCGCTGATGCGCGCGCTGCGGCCCGATCGCGTGCGGCTGGAACGGGCGGCGGATTTCCGCTCGACCAGCGAAGACCGCGCCGCCGCGTTCCCGGTGCTGGGCGACGGGCGCAGCGCCCGCTTCGCCTGGCAGACGCAGGACCTCAATCCCGCGGGGGCGGTGGGCAACGCGGCGGCCGCCACCGAGGCCGATGGCCAGGCCTTGCTGGACGCCGGGGGGCGCGCGCTGGCGCAGCTGCTCGTCGACATCGACCGCCTGCCGCCGCAGACGCTGCGCGAGCGCTGACGGGTCGGCTGGCCGGGCGGTGCGCCGCGGCGCCTCAGGCGTAGGTGATCCAGTCCCGCAGCGCCGGGTCGTCCAGGTGCGGCAGCGTGTTGTAGGTCAGCAGGCTGTGTCGCTTGGGGTTGAACTGGAACTCGGTGACCGCGCTGTTGCGGATGCGCAGGTTGAGCTCGATCGTCGCCTCCGGGCTCAGGCCCAGCACGTGGCCCACGGCGGTGGAGATCGGACCGCCGCTGGAGACGATCACCACGTTCTGGCCCACATGGTTCGCGCGCACGTGGTCCAGCGCTGACGTGATGCCCTGCACAAACGCCTCATAGCTCGGCATGCCGCGCGGGCTGACCGTGCCGGCCATCCACTGCGCCAGGCCGTCGCGCAGCAGCCGGAAGTGGTGGCGGTAGCGCTCGGGCGTGTCGGGCTTGTCCAGCGGCTGCGGGTGGATGGCGCGGATCACCGCCTCGCTGTCGTACTCGTTGAGACCCGGCCACACCCGCGGCGCGTTGTCCACGCCGGCGCCTTCGGCGATGCCCGCCCAGGTCTGCGCGTGGCGCTTGAGCGAGCCGGTGATCACCGCGTCGATGCGCAGGCCGCGCTGCGCCCAGTAGGCGCCCAGGCGCTGGGCCTGCCGCTGGCCGAGCTCGCTGAGCTGGTCGTAATCGGCCGCGCCGAACGAGGCCTGGCCGTGTCGCACGAGGTAGAGGGTTCCCATGGCGCGGATTCTGTGCGGCCGCCGCCGGGGTGCTTTGTCCCGGCGGCGACGGCGGTCGGCCGGGATTGTCCCGGCGGCGACGCCGCGTCCCGATGGGCCGGGCCGTCCTCGTTTTTCCGCGGATTGGCCCGTCCGGGGCTGTGCTTCAATGGCCCCACGACTGGTGCCCACGAACCCGATGCTGTTTGACTTGCCCACCCTGATCGCGTTGCGCGTGGCCGCCGACGCGCTGATGGCCGTGGCCTTCCTGGCCCAGGCGCGCCGCTACCCCACCCTGGGCGGTCCCGCCTGGTGGTCGGTCGCCGCGCTGCTGTCGATCGTCGGCACCATCGGCCTGGCCACGCGCGGCGTGTGGCCCGACGCCTTGTCGATCCCCCTGAGCAACACCGGCTACGCCGCCAGCTTCGCCGCCATGTGGCTGGGCTGGCGGGCGCACAACAGCCTGCCGCTGGTCAGCGGCCGCGTCGCCGCCGCGCTGGCCGCGGTGGCGGCGGTGCACACCGCTTTTGTGCTGGTGTGGGACGTCATGATCGTCCGGCAGCTGTTGTTTGCCTTCAGCACGCTGGCCTTCCAGCTGCTCACGCTGCGCGACATGCGCGCGCTGACCATCCAACGGCAGCCGCCGGAAGTGCGTGTGATCACCCTGCTGACGCTGGCCGAGGCCGCGGGCATTGCCGGGTATGTGGTGGCGGTGGTGGTGGCCCAGGTGACCCTGCCGGTGGCCGCGCCGGTGCTGATGTTCTATTTCCTGCTCACCGCGCTGATCCGCGTGGCCGGCTACAACGCGCTGGTGGCCTACCGCCTGCGCCAGGAGGCCGAGCGCGCCCGCCAGCGGCTGGCCGCGCGCGAGGCCGACTCGCGCGCGCTGATCGAAAACCTCAGCGCCGGCGTGATGGTGTTTCGCCCCGACAGCTCGCTGTCCAGCGTGAACTCGGCCGCGCGCCGGTTCCTCGGCTGGGGCGAGGCCGGCGCCAATCCCGCGCTGCCGCAGCCCATCGGCCGCGATCGGGGCTGGCGCCTGATGCGCGAGGACGGTCAGCCCATGCGCCGCCACGACATGCCCTTCGAGCGCGTGCTCGCCACCGGCCAGCCGGTGCAGGACGTGATCGCCGGCGTGGCCGTGGGGCCGCAGCGGCAGGTCCGCTGGGCGCTGTGCAACGCCTACCCCGAGACCGACGCGCAGGGCGCGCTGCGCCACGTGGTGCTCAGCTTCATCGACATCACCTCGCTGCGCGAGGCCCAGTCGCAGCAGAAGGCGCTGCAGGCGCACCTCGCCCAGTCGCAGAAGATGGAGGCGCTGGGCACGCTGGCCGGCGGCGTGGCGCACGACTTCAACAACATCCTCGCCGCCATCCTGGGCAACACCGACCTGGCCCGGCAGGACCTCAGCCCCGGCCACCCGGCCGGCCAGAGCCTGGACGAGATCCGCACCGCCGCGCGCCGCGGGCGCGAACTGGTGCGCCAGATCCTGGCCTTCAGCCGCCAGCAGCCGCTGGAGCGCACCACCGTGCAGCTGGCCGACACGCTGGCCGAGTCGTGCGCCCTGCTGCGCGCCGCGCTGCCGCCCACCGTGGAGCTGGTGCAGTCGGTGGAGGGCGCGGTGCCGCCGGTGCTGGGCGACGCCACCCAGCTCGGTCAGGTGCTGCTCAACCTGGGGACCAACGCGCTGCACGCCCTGCAGGGCCGCCAGGGGCGCATCACCCTGCGGCTCGACACCCGGCCGGCCGGCGATCCCGCGTGGCCGCCCGAACTCGCGCGCACCGGCGCCGGCGCGGTGCGGCTGCGCGTGAGCGACGACGGCTGCGGCATGGACGAGGCGGTGCGCGCGCGCATCTTCGAGCCGTTTTTCACCACCAAACCGGTCGGACAGGGCACGGGCCTGGGCCTGCCGGTGGTGCTCGGCATCGTGCAGGTTCACGGCGGCGCGATCGAGGTCGACAGCGCGCCCGGGGCAGGCACGACCTTCTCGCTGTGGTTTCCGGCCCACGGACCTGTCGCGCTCGAGGGTGACATTCGACACGCCGGCGGGGGTATTGCATCGCCGGCGGCGGCCGATGCCCCCACAATCGCCGAGCGCCTGCCCGCCGCGGCGGCGCCCGCTGCCATGACCGACGCCACCGCTGCCGCGCCCCACGTGCTCTACCTCGACGACGACGACACGCTCGTGTTCCTCGTGCGTCGCCTGCTGGAGCGGCGGGGCTACCGCGTGACCGGCTTCACCAGCCAGCGCGACGCGATCGAGGCCGTGCGCGCCCAGCCGCAGGCCTATCAGCTGCTGCTCACCGACTACAACATGCCCGGCCAGTCCGGCCTGGACGTGGCGCGCGAGGTGTTGGACATCAACCCGGCGCTGACCGTGGCCGTGGCCTCGGGTTACATCACCGACGAGCTGCAGGCCCAGGCGCGGACCGCGGGCGTGCGCGAGGTGGTGTTCAAGACCGACGCGGTCGAGCAGTTCTGCGAGGTGGTGGCCCGCCTCGTGCAGCCGGCCTGAGGCGACTGCGGCCGGCCCCGGGGTCGTCAGGCCGTCAGCGTCACCGGCCCGCGCGGCGTGTCCAGCGTGGCCGTCAGGGCCGGCCCGTTCGGCGCCACCGACACCGCATCGTCGGCGCCCGGCTCACCCGCCAGACCAAACCCCAGCGTCTGCAGCGCCCCGCGCAGGCCGTCGGCGCGCACGTGCGCCAGCCGCAGCCCGCGCAGCGCCACGCCCTGGGCGGGCAGGCTGGCCGCCGGGTGCGGTCCGTCCCAGGCAATCAGCGTGGGCAGGGCGCCGCCGAACAGGCGCTGCCCATCGTCGCGCACCGTCAGCCGCCAGCGCAGCTCGCCGTGGGGCGTGGCCCGCGACGCGGCCAGCAGCGGCCCGCGCTCGATGCCGCGCGCGCGCAGCGCCTGCGCCGCCGCCGCCGCGTCGGCCACCCGGGCGACCCAGTGGATCAGCCGCGGCCCGTGGCTGCGCAGGCGGTGGCGCAGCACCGGGTCGTCGAGGTCGAACCAGCGCCGCAGCGGCGCGGCCCGCGTGGGCGTGGCCGCCGGGTCGATGGCGATGATTTCGAGGTAGGCGTGGTCGGCGCCGTCCAGCCGCAGCAGCCGGTTGTGGGTGCCGAAGAGCGCGTGGGCGCCGCCCGGCGCGGGAGTCACGCCCAGCACCGCCTCGCACCAGGCGACGCCGTCGGCCAGGGTGTCGGCGGCCACGACGAGGTGGTCGAGTGCCGGCGCGGTGGGTCGGGCGCTCACAGCCGCACCGTGCCCTCGATGCAGGTCACGCTCGCGCCGCCGACCCACACCGTGCCGTCCTCGGCGCGTTCGATGTGGACCCGCCCGGCGCGGTCCAGCGCCGTGCCCTGCGCGGCCACGTAGCGCGCCGGCGCGAGACCGGCGCCGATCAGCCACTGGGCGAGCGCGGCGTTGAGGCTGCCGGTCACCGGGTCTTCGACCAGGCCTTGCTGCGTGGGGAAGAAGGCGCGCACCTCGAACGCCGGCTCGTCGGGGGCGGCGGGCGTGTCGTGGGCGCCCACGACGCCCACCTTGGCGCGCGCACCGACCACGCCGATCTCCAGCCCGGCCAGCACCGCCGCGTCGGGCCGCAGCGCGAGCACCTGCGCCGCGCTGCCGAGCATCACGCCGCGCCAGCCCGGGCCGTTGTCGCACCAGCTGTGGGCCACGATGTCCGCGCGCGCCACGCCGAGGCCCCGCGCCACCAGCGCCAGGTCCGCCTCGTCGAGCGGGCCGCCCCGGCGCAGCGGCGGCGCGGCGAAGGCCAGCCGCTCGCCGTCGCGGCGGATGCTGACCAGCCCCACGCCGCACTCCTGCACCACGTGCGCGCCGCGCGGCACGCCGCCGGCGGCCAGCCAGGCGTGGCAGGTGCCCAGCGTGGGGTGGCCGGCGAACGGCAGCTCGCGGCCGGGGCAGAAGATCCGCACGCGGTAGTCCGCCCCGGCGGCCGCGCCCTCGGGCGTGGGCGGCAGCACGAAGGTGCATTCCGACAGGTTGGTCCAGTCGGTGAAGCGCTGCATGGCGTCGGTGCTCAGGCCGCGGCCATCCAGCACGACGGCCAGCGGGTTGCCGCGGTAGGGCTCGGCGGTGAAGACGTCGACCTGGACGAAGGGGCGGGCGTTCATGCGGTCAGCTCCGGGTGGGGGGTGGCGGGCAGGGAGGCGGCGGGGCGCGTGGCGGCCAGTTCGGCCACGGCCTGGGCCAGCGCGGCGATGCCGGTGCGGATCTGGGCCTCGGTGGCGGTGACGAAACTCAGGCGCAGCGTGCGCGGGTCGGGCGCGCCCGGGTAGAACGCGGCGCCGGGCACGAAGGCCACGCCGCGCGCCAGCGCGAGCGGCAGCAGGTCCATCGCGTCCAGCCCGTCGGGCAGGCGCAGCCACAGGAACATGCCGCCTTGCGGCGCGTTCCAGGCCACGCCGCGGCCGGCCATGTGCTCGTCGAGCGCGGCGAGCATGGCGGCGCACTGGCCGCGGTACAGCGCGCGGATGCCCGGCACGTGGCGCTGCGCAAAGCCGTCCTTCAGCACCTCGGCCACCAGCCGCTGGTTGAAGCCGGGCGTGTGCAGGTCGGCGGCCTGTTTGGCCTGCAGCAGCTTGGGGTAGACCGCGGCCGGCGCGACGAGGTAGCCCAGGCGCAGGCCGGGGGCCAGGATCTTGGAGAAGGAGCCCAGGTAGATGCCGCCCTCGGGGTGGCGGGCGGTCAGCGGCGCGGGCGGCGGCTGGTCGAACCACAGCTCGCCGTAGGGGTTGTCTTCCACCAGCGGCAGACCCAGCGCGGCCGCGCGCTCCACGAGCGCGGCGCGGCGGGCTTCGCCCAGGCAGCGGCCGGTGGGGTTCTGGAAGTTGGGCAGCACGTACAGGAAGCGCGCGCCCGGGGCGCGGGCACTCAGGTCGTCGAGGTCGATGCCGTCCTCGTCGCCGGCCACACCTTCGATGCGCGGCTCCATCGGCGCGAAGGCCTGCAGCGCCCCGAGGTAGGTGGGTGTTTCCACCAGCACCCGGCTGTCGCGGTCGATCAGCACCTTGCCCACCAGGTCGAGCGCCTGCTGGCTGCCGGTGGTGATCAGCACCTGCGCCGGGTCCACCGCCCACGGCAGCTGCGCCGCCACCCACGCGCGCAGCGGCGCGTGGCCTTCGCTGGCGGCGTACTGCAGCGCGGCCGGACCGTCGTCGCCCAGCACCGTGCGGCAGGCGTCGGCGAACGCGGCCACGGGAAAGGTCTGTGGCGAGGGCAGACCGCCGGCGAAACTGATCACGCCGGGCCGCTCGGTCACTTTCAGGATCTCGCGGATCACCGAGGGGTTCATGCGGGTGGCACGGGCGGCCAGGGTCCAGGTCGGGGCGGTCATGCGGGCTCCTTCGTGGCCAGCGCCACGGGGGTTGGGGTGGGGGCGGACGGGGGCGCGGCGGCGAAACGCCGGCCCAGGAACACGGTGGCAACCACCGCGGCGGCGAACCACAGGCTGAGCGCATCCAGCGGCTCACCCAGCAGCGGCACCGCCGCGGCGATGCTGATGAAGGGCTGCAGCAGCTGCAGCTGGCTCACCCGCAGCGCCCCGCCCAGGGCCAGGCCGCGGAACCAGGCGAAGAAGCCGGCCCACATGGAAAACACGCCCACGTACAGCAGGCCCAGCCACGCGCTGGCGCCGATCGGCTGCGTCGGCCAGGTCAGCCAGGCGCCGGGCAGGGTGATGGGCAGGGCCATCACGCAGACCCAGCTGATCACGCGCTCGGCGCCCAGGCTGGGCGTGACCTGCGCGCCGGCCACGTAGCCCAGCGAGGCGGCCAGCACCGCGCCGATGAGCAGCGTGTCGGCCCAGGTGAGGCCGAAGCCGTGGCCCTGGGCGTGGGCGCGCAGCAGGCTGTAGAGCGCCACCAGCGCGCTGCCCAGCGCCGCAAACACCCAGAAGCCCAGCCGCGCGCGCTGGTGCATCAGCCAGGCCGCGGCCGCCGCGGTGGCCAGCGGCAACAGCGCGGTGATGACGGCGGCGTGGCTCGCGCTCACGTGCCGCAGCGCCCAGGCCAGCAGCAGCGGGTAGCCGATCGCGTTGCCCAGCAGCGACAGCGCCAGCGGCCGGCGCTGCGCGGGCGTGGGCCAGGGCGCCCGCACCGCCAGCAGATACAGCAGCGACAGGCCGCCCGCGATCGCGCAGCGCGCCCAGGTGACGAACCAGGGCGAGAGCTGCGGCGCGTCGGCGGTGCCGGTGGCCAGCCGGGTGGCGGGCAGGGTGAGGGCGAACACGGTCACGCCCAGCAGGCCCAGGAGCAGGCCGCGGCGGGCGTCGGACAGGGGCGGCAGGCGGTTCATGCGGTCGTCATCCAGCCGGCGGTGGCCACCAGCACGAGGGCCATGGCCCGGTTGAACCAGAGCAGGCGGCGCCCGCGCGCCAGCCAGCCGCGCAGCAGCGCACCCGCCAGCGCGTAGGTGAAGTTGCTGCCGAAGGCAAACAGCACCATCACCGCGCAGACGATGGCCAGCCGCTCACCGGGGTTGGGCGCGGTCGCACCGCCGCTGGCCAGCACCCAGCCCGCGCTCAGCGTGAGCGCCAGCAGCCAGGCCTTGATGTTGAGGAACTGCAACCCCACGCCCTGCCAGAAGCCCACGCGCAGGCGCGCCGGGTCGGCCTCGCCCAGCGTGCCGGCGTTCCACAGACGCCAGGCCAGCCACAGCAGGTAGGCCACGCCGCCGCCCAGCAGCGCCAGCCGCAGCGCCGGCACGCCGGTGACCAGCGCGCCCAGACCGGCCGCGGTGGCCAGCATCAGCAGCGTCCAGCCGGTGGGCACCGCCAGGCAGAACGGCAGCGCCCCGCGAAGCCCGCGGTTGGCCGCCAGCGCCGTGGACAGGGTCGTGTTCGGCCCCGGCGAGAAGCTCATCGCGGTGCAGAACAGCAGCAGGGCGGTCAGTTCGCTGGCGGACATGGACAGAGACGCAAAGATGGCCGGTTTTTCAAGCGGATCTACCGGCGGTTCTGGTCGGAACAGGCGATCCACTGTACGCTTCTGGTCAGTACAGAACCAGTACAGTTGGCCGGCGCAGTTGCTGCGCTGTATGGCCGCGCCCGGCAGTACAGCCAGCGGCGTTGCCCGCCCGCCCACCCGCCGCCCGGAGCCCCCGATGCTGATGAAGTCCGCCGCCCAGTCGCTCACCGAACAACTGGCCACGCGCTTTGCCGAGCGCATCCGCCAGCGGCTGCTCGCGCCGGGGGCGCGGCTGCCGTCGGTGCGGCAGTGTGCCGCGCTGCACGGCGTAAGCCCGTCGACCGTGGTGGCGGCGTACGACCAGTTGCTCGCCCAGGGCTTGGTGGTGGCGCGCAAGCAGCGGGGGTTTTTCGTGCGCGAGCTGCCGGCGCCGCGCGGGGCGGCGTCCGGCGAGACCGCCGACCCGGCCGACCCGGCCGATTCGTCCGGCGCGCCGCGCGCGCCCAGCCCGCACCCGGTCAATGCCACCGCGCTGATCCGCGGCATGTTCCATCAGGTCAGCCAGCTGCCGCAGCCCGGCATGGGCGTGTTTCCGCCCGACTGGCTCGAATCCAGTTTCATGCCCGCGGCCGTGCGCCGCGTGACCGGCGCGCAATCGCTCAACGACACCTCGCTGCACTACGGTGAGCCGCTGGGCGACGCCGGCCTGCGCCGTGTGCTGGCCCACAAGCTCGACGGCCTGAGCATCCCGGCCACCCCGGCGCAGATCCTCACCACCGTGGGCGCCACCCACGCGCTGGACATCGTGAGCCGCACCCTGCTGCGCGCCGGCGACCCGGTGATGGTGGAAGAGCCGGGCTGGGCGGTCGAGTTCGCCCGGCTGGCCGCGCTGGGCGCGCGCATCCTGCCGGTGCCTCGCGGCCCCGAGGGACCGGACCTGGCGGTCATGGCGCGCTACTGCGAAACCCACCGCCCCAAGCTGTACGTGAGCGTGAGCGTGCTGCACAACCCGACCGGCCACTGTCTGTCGCCGGGCAGCGCCCACCGCCTGCTGCGACTCGCGCAGGCGCACGATTTCCACATCGTCGAGGACGACACCTACAGCCACCTCGCGCCGGGCCACGCGACCCGCCTGTGCGCGCTCGACGGCCTGCAGCGCACGATCTACGTGAGTGGTTTTGCCAAGATCCTGGCGCCGAACTGGCGCGTGGGTTTTCTCGCGGCGCCGGCGACCCTGGTCGAGCCCCTGCTCGACACCAAGCTCCTGAGCACGCTCACCACCCCCGCGCTGCTGGAGAAGGCGCTGACCCTGTGCATCGAGCAGGGCCAGTTGCGCCGCCACGCCGAGCGCATCCGCACCCGGCTCGATGCCGCCCGCGCGCGCAGCGTGCAGCTCGCGCGCCAGGCCGGCTGCCGCTTCGCGGCCGAGCCGGTCGGCCTGTTTGGCTGGGTGGACACCGGCGTGGACACCGACGCCTTGGCGCAGCGCCTGCTCGACGACGGCTACCTGATCGCGCCCGGCGCGCTGTTTCACGCCCAGCGCGCACCCAGCACGCTCATGCGCATCAATTTCGCCACCACCCAGGACGCCGCCTTCTGGCGCGTGTTCGAGCGCCACGCGGCCGCGCTGGCCTGAGCCCGGCCCCGGGCGCGCCTCAGCCGCCGTCGATCAGGCGGCCCAGCGCGGCATCGATCTGCAGCGCTTCGGTCTGCAGCAACGGCAGCGCCCGCTCGAAGAGCTGCCAGTCGTCCGCCCGCGCGGCCAGTTCCAGGCCTTTGGCCAGGCGGGCGCCGCGCTCGGCGGTCATGCTGCCCAGCGCGCCCTTCAGGCCGTGGGCGTGGGCGATGGCCGCGCCGGCGTCGCGTTGCGCCAGCGCCTGCTGCAGGCCGCGCTGCCGCAGTTGCAGGTCGTTGCGCATGGCCTGCGCCAGCTGCTGCAGCGTGGATTCGTCGTTGTCCAGGCGGCGACGCAACTTCGCCACATCCAGGGGTTCGGGCTGGGCCGCGGGCGTGGCTACCGGCGCGGCGGCCGGCGCCTCGGCCGGTGGCAGGGCCATTTCCGGGGCCGGCGGCGGGGTCGGTTCGGCCCGGGCCGGCCGCTGCAACACGCGGTCCATCTCGCGCATCAGCGCTTGCGGGCTCACCGGCTTGGCGGTGTAGCCGTCCATGCCGGCGGCCAGGCAGGTTTCGCGGTCGCCCGACATCGCGTTGGCCGTGACCGCGACGATCGGCGTGCGGGCCAGTTTGCGGCGCAGCTCCTGCTCGCGGATCTGCGCGGTCGCTTCCAGCCCACTCACGCCGGGCATCTGCACGTCCATCAGCACCAGGTCGATGCCGCCTTGCTGCCACAGCGCCACCGCCTGCGCGCCCCCGCGGGCCACGCGCACGGTGCAGCCCAGGCGCAGCAGCAGCTGGCGCATCATCAATTCGTTGACCGGGTGGTCTTCGGCCAGCAGCACGACCAGCCCCGCGTAGCGCGGGCCGGCCTGCCCGAGCTCGCCCAGCTCGGCCGGTCCGCTCAGCGGGCCGTGGCCGGTGTCGGGCGGCAGGTCCAGCGGCAGCTCCACGGTGAAGGTGCTGCCCTGGCCCAGCTCGCTCTGGACGCTGATCGTACCGCCCATGAGCTTGGCCAGCCGCGCGCAGATCGCCAGCCCGAGGCCGCTGCCGCCGTGGCGCCGCGCCACCGAGGCGTCGGCCTGGGTGAAGGCTTCAAAAATCATGCCCTGCAACCGGGGCGGGATGCCCACGCCACTGTCCTGCACCGCCAGCCGCCAGCGGCGGCCATCGTCGCTGAGGGAGGCGCGCACCTCGATACGGCCGCCGCGCGGCGTGAACTTGATCGCGTTGGACAACAGGTTGTTCACCAGCTGGCCCACCCGGCCCGGGTCGCCCAGCACCGACGCGGGCAAGGCCGGATCGACCACCAGCGCGAAACTCAGCGGCTTGGCGCGCGCCTGCTCGGCAAACGGTCCCACGCAGTCCTGTAGGTGTTGCGCCAGCGCGAAACGGGTCTGCTCGATCTGCAGCTTGCCGGCCTCGATGCGGGAGAGGTCGAGGATGTCGTTGAGCAGCGCCAGCAGCGCCTGCGCCGACGTGTCCATCAGCTGCAGCCAGTTCTTCTGCTCGCCGTTGAGCGGCGAATCCATCAGCATGCGGGTCAGGCCCATCAGCGCGTTGAGCGGCGTGCGCACCTCGTGGCTGATGTTGGCCAGGAACTCGCTTTTCGCCCGGCTGGCCTGCTCGGCCGCCTCGCGCGCGTGGCGGCTGTCTTCTTCCGCCCGCGTGCGCTGGTCCACGTCGGCCAGCGTGCCCATCAGGCGCAGTGGCGCGCCCTTGCTGTCGTGTTCGGCCACCATGCCGTGGCCTTGCACCCACAGCCAGTCCTGCGCGGTCCGCACGCGAAACCGGAGCTCCGCGCGCTGGGTGCTGCCGTCCATCAGCGCGCCCAGGGCGAGCGTCAGCCGGGGGATGTCGTCGGTGTGGATGCGCGCGCGCAGGTCGGCTTCGCCCCAGTTGCCGTCCATCGCCACGTCGCCGATCAGTTCGCCCCAGCGGGCGGACAGAAACACCGATTTTTCGCCCACCTGCCAGTCCCACAGCGCCAATCCCGCCGCGTCCACGGCCAGCTGCAGTCGGTCGCGGGTTTCATCCAGCGCTTCTTCCGCCAGCAGGCGGCTGTTCGACTCCCGGTGCACCGAGTGGCGCAGCCGGTCCAGCTCGCGCTGCTGGTGCGCGATCTCATCCAGCAGCTGCCGGCTTCGCGCGCGCTCCTGCTTCAGCTCGCTTTGCGCGCGCTGCAGGTCGTGCGCCAGGCGGTCCGGCGCACTGGACGGTGGGGTGGTGGAGGACGAGGGCAAGTCGGGTTCCGCAATCCGGCAGGCTCAGACCCCGCCCAGCGCCTGCCAGCGCTCGAGGGCGGACATCCATTCTTCCTCGATTTCGGCATGTCGTGTGGCGAGTTGAGTCGCGCGGGCCGCGTCTGTGCCAAAGAGTTGACCGCCGTCAAGCTCGGCGTCGATGGCAGCCAGCTCGGCTTCCAGCGCCGCCATCCGCGCCGGCAGGGCGTCGAACTCGCGCTGCTCCTTGTAGCTCAGCTTGGACTTGCGGCCAGATC
>NZ_JBXVVX010000001.1:97500-100000 GCF_057219855.1 Hydrogenophaga sp. T66
CGCAGGGAAACCGAGTCCGAATAGGGCGATTCAGTCGCTGGGTGTAGACCCGAAACCAGGTGATCTATCCATGGCCAGGATGAAGGTGCCGTAACAGGTACTGGAGGTCCGAACCGACTAGTGTTGCAAAACTAGCGGATGAGCTGTGGATAGGGGTGAAAGGCTAAACAAACCTGGAAATAGCTGGTTCTCTCCGAAAACTATTTAGGTAGTGCCTCGCGTATTACCTTCGGGGGTAGAGCACTGTTTTGGCTAGGGGGTCATGGCGACTTACCAAACCAAGGCAAACTCCGAATACCGAAGAGTACAGCGCGGGAGACAGAGCACCGGGTGCTAACGTCCGGACTCAAGAGGGAAACAACCCAGACCGCCAGCTAAGGTCCCTAAAATTGGCTAAGTGGGAAACGAAGTGGGAAGGCTAAAACAGTCAGGATGTTGGCTTAGAAGCAGCCATCATTTAAAGAAAGCGTAATAGCTCACTGATCGAGTCGTCCTGCGCGGAAGATGTAACGGGGCTAAGCCAGTTACCGAAGCTGCGGATTCGCCAGCAATGGCGAGTGGTAGGAGAGCGTTCTGTAAGCCTGTGAAGGTGGCTTGTAAAGGCTGCTGGAGGTATCAGAAGTGCGAATGCTGACATGAGTAGCGTTAAAGCGGGTGAAAAGCCCGCTCGCCGTAAGCGCAAGGTTTCCTACGCAACGTTCATCGGCGTAGGGTGAGTCGGCCCCTAAGGCGAGGCAGAGATGCGTAGCTGATGGGAAACAGGTCAATATTCCTGTACCGATTGCAAGTGCGATGTGGGGACGGATCTTAATAGGTGATCCGGGTGTTGGATGTCCCGGTTTAGGCAGAAGTAGGCGAGCGTCAGGCAAATCCGGCGCTCATATACCGAGGCTGCCGATCGAGCGAGCTTGCTCGCGAAGTCACTGAACGAGGTCCCAGGAAAAGCCACTAAGCTTCAGCTTGCAATTGACCGTACCGCAAACCGACACTGGTGCGCGAGATGAGTATTCTAAGGCGCTTGAGAGAACTCGGGAGAAGGAACTCGGCAAATTGACACCGTAACTTCGGAAGAAGGTGTGCCCTAGTAGTGTGTAGTGAACAACGAAGCACGAATGGGTTGCAAAAAATAGGTGGCTGCGACTGTTTATTAAAAACACAGCACTCTGCAAACACGAAAGTGGACGTATAGGGTGTGACGCCTGCCCGGTGCTGGAAGATTAATTGATGGGGTGCAAGCTCTTGATCGAAGTCCCAGTAAACGGCGGCCGTAACTATAACGGTCCTAAGGTAGCGAAATTCCTTGTCGGGTAAGTTCCGACCTGCACGAATGGCGTAACGATGGCCACACTGTCTCCTCCCGAGACTCAGCGAAGTTGAAATGTTTGTGATGATGCAATCTCCCCGCGGAAAGACGGAAAGACCCCATGAACCTTTACTGTAGCTTTGTATTGGACTTTGAACAGATCTGTGTAGGATAGGTGGGAGGCTTTGAAGCCCGGTCGCTAGATCGGGTGGAGCCGACGTTGAAATACCACCCTGGTGTGTTTGAGGTTCTAACCTAGGTCCATCATCTGGATCGGGGACAGTGCATGGTAGGCAGTTTGACTGGGGCGGTCTCCTCCCAAAGCGTAACGGAGGAGTTCGAAGGTACGCTAGGTACGGTCGGACATCGTGCTAATAGTGCAATGGCATAAGCGTGCTTAACTGCGAGACTGACAAGTCGAGCAGATGCGAAAGCAGGACATAGTGATCCGGTGGTTCTGTATGGAAGGGCCATCGCTCAACGGATAAAAGGTACTCTGGGGATAACAGGCTGATACCGCCCAAGAGTTCATATCGACGGCGGTGTTTGGCACCTCGATGTCGGCTCATCTCATCCTGGGGCTGTAGCCGGTCCCAAGGGTATGGCTGTTCGCCATTTAAAGAGGTACGTGAGCTGGGTTTAAAACGTCGTGAGACAGTTTGGTCCCTATCTTCCGTGGGCGCTGCAGATTTGAGGAAGCCTGCTCCTAGTACGAGAGGACCGGAGTGGACGCACCTCTGGTGTACCGGTTGTCACGCCAGTGGCATTGCCGGGTAGCTAAGTGCGGAAGAGATAACCGCTGAAAGCATCTAAGCGGGAAACTCGTTCCAAGATGAGATCTGCCGGGGCCTTGAGCCCCCTGAAGGGTCGTCGTAGACCACGACGTTGATAGGCTGGGTGTGGAAGCGCAGCAATGCGTTAAGCTAACCAGTACTAATTGCCCGTGCGGCTTGACCCTATAACTTTGACCAACCGTCAAAGAACAAGACAAATGTCTGTGATCCATGCCAATGCGTTGGCAGCACATCAAAATTGAGCGCTGATTGACCCGAAAAGGTCTCGACTCTGTGAATTCGCTGTCCAGCGTGTGCTGGATAGCAACCCCTTATGCCTGACGACCATAGCGAGGTGGTCCCACTCCTTCCCATCCCGAACAGGACAGTGAAACGCCTTTGCGCCGATGATAGTGCGGTCTCC
>NZ_JBXVVX010000001.1:102500-1947962 GCF_057219855.1 Hydrogenophaga sp. T66
GATGAGACGTCAAAGTTATAGGGTCAAGTGAATAAGAGCATGTGGTGGATGCCTTGGCGATGATAGGCGACGAAGGACGTGATAGCCTGCGATAAGCTTCGGGGAGCTGGCAAATGAGCTTTGATCCGGAGATTTCCGAATGGGGAAACCCACCGAAAGGTATCGTTATCTGAATACATAGGATAACGAGGCGAACCGGGTGAACTGAAACATCTCAGTAGCTCGAGGAAAAGACATCAACCGAGATTCCGAAAGTAGTGGCGAGCGAAATCGGAGAAGCCTGCAAGTGATAGCACAAGACTTAACGGAACGTTCTGGAAAGGGCGGCCATAGTGGGTGATAGCCCCGTACGTGAAAAGACCTGTGTGGTACTGAGCTTGCGAAAAGTAGGGCGGGACACGTGAAATCCTGTCTGAAGATGGGGGGACCATCCTCCAAGGCTAAATACTCATCATCGACCGATAGTGAACAAGTACCGTGAGGGAAAGGCGAAAAGAACCCCGGGAGGGGAGTGAAATAGATCCTGAAACCGCATGCTTACAAAAAGTCGGAGCCCGCAAGGGTGACGGCGTACCTTTTGTATAATGGGTCAGCGACTTACATTCAGTGGCAAGCTTAACCGAGTAGGGAAGGCGCAGGGAAACCGAGTCCGAATAGGGCGATTCAGTCGCTGGGTGTAGACCCGAAACCAGGTGATCTATCCATGGCCAGGATGAAGGTGCCGTAACAGGTACTGGAGGTCCGAACCGACTAGTGTTGCAAAACTAGCGGATGAGCTGTGGATAGGGGTGAAAGGCTAAACAAACCTGGAAATAGCTGGTTCTCTCCGAAAACTATTTAGGTAGTGCCTCGCGTATTACCTTCGGGGGTAGAGCACTGTTTTGGCTAGGGGGTCATGGCGACTTACCAAACCAAGGCAAACTCCGAATACCGAAGAGTACAGCGCGGGAGACAGAGCACCGGGTGCTAACGTCCGGACTCAAGAGGGAAACAACCCAGACCGCCAGCTAAGGTCCCTAAAATTGGCTAAGTGGGAAACGAAGTGGGAAGGCTAAAACAGTCAGGATGTTGGCTTAGAAGCAGCCATCATTTAAAGAAAGCGTAATAGCTCACTGATCGAGTCGTCCTGCGCGGAAGATGTAACGGGGCTAAGCCAGTTACCGAAGCTGCGGATTCGCCAGCAATGGCGAGTGGTAGGAGAGCGTTCTGTAAGCCTGTGAAGGTGGCTTGTAAAGGCTGCTGGAGGTATCAGAAGTGCGAATGCTGACATGAGTAGCGTTAAAGCGGGTGAAAAGCCCGCTCGCCGTAAGCGCAAGGTTTCCTACGCAACGTTCATCGGCGTAGGGTGAGTCGGCCCCTAAGGCGAGGCAGAGATGCGTAGCTGATGGGAAACAGGTCAATATTCCTGTACCGATTGCAAGTGCGATGTGGGGACGGATCTTAATAGGTGATCCGGGTGTTGGATGTCCCGGTTTAGGCAGAAGTAGGCGAGCGTCAGGCAAATCCGGCGCTCATATACCGAGGCTGCCGATCGAGCGAGCTTGCTCGCGAAGTCACTGAACGAGGTCCCAGGAAAAGCCACTAAGCTTCAGCTTGCAATTGACCGTACCGCAAACCGACACTGGTGCGCGAGATGAGTATTCTAAGGCGCTTGAGAGAACTCGGGAGAAGGAACTCGGCAAATTGACACCGTAACTTCGGAAGAAGGTGTGCCCTAGTAGTGTGTAGTGAACAACGAAGCACGAATGGGTTGCAAAAAATAGGTGGCTGCGACTGTTTATTAAAAACACAGCACTCTGCAAACACGAAAGTGGACGTATAGGGTGTGACGCCTGCCCGGTGCTGGAAGATTAATTGATGGGGTGCAAGCTCTTGATCGAAGTCCCAGTAAACGGCGGCCGTAACTATAACGGTCCTAAGGTAGCGAAATTCCTTGTCGGGTAAGTTCCGACCTGCACGAATGGCGTAACGATGGCCACACTGTCTCCTCCCGAGACTCAGCGAAGTTGAAATGTTTGTGATGATGCAATCTCCCCGCGGAAAGACGGAAAGACCCCATGAACCTTTACTGTAGCTTTGTATTGGACTTTGAACAGATCTGTGTAGGATAGGTGGGAGGCTTTGAAGCCCGGTCGCTAGATCGGGTGGAGCCGACGTTGAAATACCACCCTGGTGTGTTTGAGGTTCTAACCTAGGTCCATCATCTGGATCGGGGACAGTGCATGGTAGGCAGTTTGACTGGGGCGGTCTCCTCCCAAAGCGTAACGGAGGAGTTCGAAGGTACGCTAGGTACGGTCGGACATCGTGCTAATAGTGCAATGGCATAAGCGTGCTTAACTGCGAGACTGACAAGTCGAGCAGATGCGAAAGCAGGACATAGTGATCCGGTGGTTCTGTATGGAAGGGCCATCGCTCAACGGATAAAAGGTACTCTGGGGATAACAGGCTGATACCGCCCAAGAGTTCATATCGACGGCGGTGTTTGGCACCTCGATGTCGGCTCATCTCATCCTGGGGCTGTAGCCGGTCCCAAGGGTATGGCTGTTCGCCATTTAAAGAGGTACGTGAGCTGGGTTTAAAACGTCGTGAGACAGTTTGGTCCCTATCTTCCGTGGGCGCTGCAGATTTGAGGAAGCCTGCTCCTAGTACGAGAGGACCGGAGTGGACGCACC
Organism: Hydrogenophaga sp. T66; assembly: GCF_057219855.1. Classification (NCBI taxonomy): domain Bacteria; kingdom Pseudomonadati; phylum Pseudomonadota; class Betaproteobacteria; order Burkholderiales; family Comamonadaceae; genus Hydrogenophaga; species Hydrogenophaga sp. T66. The sequence continues at coordinate 105,173 of NZ_JBXVVX010000001.1, forward strand.
TCTGGTGTACCGGTTGTCACGCCAGTGGCATTGCCGGGTAGCTAAGTGCGGAAGAGATAACCGCTGAAAGCATCTAAGCGGGAAACTCGTTCCAAGATGAGATCTGCCGGGGCCTTGAGCCCCCTGAAGGGTCGTCGTAGACCACGACGTTGATAGGCTGGGTGTGGAAGCGCAGCAATGCGTTAAGCTAACCAGTACTAATTGCCCGTGCGGCTTGACCCTATAACTTTGACCAACCGTCAAAGAACAAGACAAATGTCTGTGATCCATGCCAATGCGTTGGCAGCACATCAAAATTGAGCGCTGATTGACCCGAAAAGGTCTCGACTCTGTGAATTCGCTGTCCAGCGTGTGCTGGATAGCAACCCCTTATGCCTGACGACCATAGCGAGGTGGTCCCACTCCTTCCCATCCCGAACAGGACAGTGAAACGCCTTTGCGCCGATGATAGTGCGGTCTCCCGTGTGAAAGTAGGTCATCGTCAGGCTCTTACAGCCCCCAACACCCCTCGTCAGGCAACTGGCGAGGGGTTTGGTTTTTGGGGCGACCGTTTTGCAAAGTGTGGGAGTGGCTGGCACGGCGTCGGTCTCATCGACGCGGCAGCGGCGAGAAGTCCGGGTGCGACGCGCCATTGGGAAGCCATCGCCGGTGCAGCTGGCCATGCTTTTGTGCAACCAGGTCACGCCCGATCTGTCGTGTCCTGTCGTGTGGTGGCACGCCATGCTGTGCCGGGCGGGGTTTATCCCCTGTGGACCGGTAGAACCCAACGCTCGGTCAACCGATGGGGCTGTTAGGCGTTCACGATGTCGCCGCCGTGTCGGGCAAGAGCGCCGCTTTGGACCAGGTCATTGACGACGCGGGTGAGCAGTTCAGTTCTGTCCTCGCTCGGGCCCGCCACGAGGCCAAAGTAGGGTGTCTTGAGGAACCACGCGACCAGTTGCTCCTCTGGAGCGCGTTGCCATTCCAGCAGCTTGAATTTGATGAGCACCTTCAGGGCGTGCCAGCGGTGGCGCTCTGGGTGTTGTTGAAATTGAGCCAGGCGCCGACGCGCACGCGCGAGGGCATCGGGGAGGTCGGCGAAGGTGCGACCGTGCCCTGGGATCACCCAACGGGGTGAGAGCCGTTCAATCAGATCGAGGGTTTCGGCCACTTCCGAGAACGCGTCGATGCCTTCGAGCTCGGGAAAGACGATGCCGAAACCGTTTTCCCACAGGGCATCGGCCGACAGAAGCACCCCATGGTCCGGCTGTAACAGGATCAGGCTGTGCGGATCGTGGCCTCGCGCGGCGAGCGCTTCCCAGCGCCAGTCTCCCAGAACGATGCATTCGCCGGGATGAAGCACCCGCTGCGCCGAAAAACGCGGGCATTGCTGACCGGTGGTCTCGTGGGTCAGGGCGACCGCGTCCCAACGGGCGACGGCGTCGGCCTGGCCGGGCGGGATGACGATGGAGGCATCGGCGAAATGGGCCTGCAAAGCCGCATTGCCGCCGCAATGGTCGCTGTGGAGGTGGGTGTTGACGATGTGGCGCAATCGGCGCTCGTCGATGGCCTGGGCCACCAGGGCCACGGTCTGTGGCGCGTGCGTCGCGTAGCCGGTGTCGACCACGTCGGCCACTTCGGCGCCGACCAGCACCACGTTGTTCGACGACAACCAACCGCGTTCCAGCACGTGCAGCCCGAGCGCCTGAGCCACCGGGAGAAAATCCGCCGCTGCGCCAGCGGTTGAAAGAGAAGCCATGATGAGATGCTAGCCGGGGCGAGCCTGGGACACGGTCACCTGGGCGCGTGCAGGGCTTCGTGCCACGCCCGATCCAGCCGCTCCGCCACGTCGGCCTCCGGCGCGCGATCGAGCCAAGCGAGCCACTGGCTCTCGCGTTCTTGGATCGCCCGCAGGAAGGGGCCGGCATCGCCGAGCGCGGCGAAGGCGTCGAAGCCCACTTCGAGAAATTGCTGCAACGCGTCAAGCCCCGCGGCGCGGGCCGGCTGGCGCATCATGCGCAGCGCCAGGCGCAGCGACTTGCTGCGGGTCAGGCGCTCAAGTTCCCGGCCGAGCGCCTGCACCACGGCCAGTTGCCGACGCCGATCGTCTTCGGCGCACAACCGCCGCCATGCCCGCACATACCGCTCGCCCTCGCCCGATGAGGGTTCGACCGCCAGCCACGCGCGTGCGAGAGACGCGTCGAGGGTCTCGGTGAGGGCGTGAAGTTCCGCCAGATCGACGGCCACCTGCGACACAGCGGCGGGGAACATGGTCTCGATGGCCCCAGCGATGCGCCCGAACTGGGCGTCGCGATCGGCGAAATCGCGCGCGCCGTACAGCTCATCGAGAAAAAATCGGACGGCGGGGGCGGTGCGCGGCGCCCGCAGCAGATCGGCATAGGTGACGCGGAAGCGTTCCGCCTGTCGCCGCTTGAGATGCTGCACCGTCGTGGCGACTCCCGCGGCGTCGGCCTGCGCGCGCAAGGCCGTGACCCGGGCCAGATGGCCGCGAATGCGGGCAGCGGGGGACAGGTCCGTCGGCATATGCCCAGTCTAGCGCCGAGCCCGCGGGGCGTGCGACGATCGGACGATGCACCCGGACCCCCGTCACGCCCCACGGCACCACACCGCGCCTCCCGCGCCCCCCGCGCCCTATCCGGCCAGCCCCGATCCGCGGGCCCTTCCTCTGCCGTCCGCCTCGGCCGTGGCCCGCTTGCAGGCGGCCGCGGTCGTCGGCAGCCTCGTGCTGACCACGGCGGTCCTCGTGGCCTGGCCGGGCGCCCCGGGAATCGCCGTGGTGGCGATCCTGATGGGCTTGCAGCCTGCCGCGCTCGCCCTCGAGCAGGCGCTGGCCGCGCGGGTGCACGGCGACGACCCGGCGCCTCGCCCCAGCGCGGCGCAGCGGTGTCGGGCCTGGTGGCGGGAGGCCGTGGCTGCCACGCGGGTGTTTGGTTGGGACCAGCCCTTTCGATGGCGCGCCGAGCCCGACGTCGTCCCGACGGGCGACGGAAGCCGCGCGCCGGTGTTGCTGGTCCACGGCTACCTCTGCAACCGCGGCTTCTGGCGGCCCTGGCTGCGTGCCCTGCGCGCCCAAGGTCGGCCCGTCGTGGCCCTGAACCTGGAGCCTGTGTTCACGTCGATCGACGACTACGCGCCCGTGATTGAACGGGGCGTGGCGCAGCTGGAGGCCCTCACCGGCCGCCGGCCCGTGGTCGTCGCGCACAGCATGGGCGGCCTCGCCGTCCGGGCCTGGATGGACGCCACGCCGGGCGGGCGCGCGCGGGTGGCGCGGGTCATCACCCTGGGCAGTCCGCACCGCGGCACCTGGCTGGCCAGGCTGGGCAACCAGCCCAACGCCCGGCAGATGCGCCCCGGCAGCGACTGGCTGCAAGCGCTCGCGCAGCGCGAGCCGCCCCGGGCGTTTGACGGCTGGGTGTGCTGGTACTCGTCCACCGACAACGTGGTGTTCCCTCCGTCCACCGCCACGCTCCCCGGCGCCGACAACCGCCACGTGGCGGCCGCGGGGCACGTCGATCTGGCGTTTCAGCCCAGCGTGATGGCCGCGTCGCTGGCCGTGATCGCGTCGGCGGACAACTCGCCCTGAGCGCGCACCGCGGCGTAGAGCGGCGCGAAATCGGGCGCGGTGAGGTCGAACAGCTGCTGGAAGCTGTCGATGACGAAGTAGGTGGCCTGGTAGTCGTCGATCTTGTAGCGCGTGCGCATGCAGCGCAGCAGGTCCAGGCGCAGGCGACGCGCGCGCGGGCTGGTCACGCTGTGGCGCAGCTCGCCGCTGCTGCTCAGGATCCCGGCCCCGTACGCCCGCAGGCCTTGCGGCTCGCGAATCAGGCCGAACTCGATCGTGTACCAGTACAGGCGCGACAGCAGCTCACCCGCACCCAGGTGGTGGGCCTTGATGCCGCCCTGGCCGTAGCGCTGCACATAGTCGGCAAACACCGGGTTGAACAACAGCGGCACATGCCCGAACAGGTCGTGAAACACATCGGGCTCGACCACGTAGTCGAACTCGGCCGGCGTGCGGATCCAGTCGGTCACCGGAAAGCGACGCTGCGCCAGCAGTTCGAAAAACGGCAGCTCGGGGATCAGGCCGGGCACGGCGACGATCTCCCAGCCGGTGGCCGGCTTCAGGCGCGCGTTGATGTCGTCAAAGCGCGGGATGCGGTCGTGCACACCGAGCGCCGGCAAGGCGTCGATGAAGGCCTGGGACGCGAGGTCGGGCAGCAGCGCGCGCTGACGCTCGAACAACCGCCGGTAGGTGTCGTGGTCGGTCTCGGTGTAGGCTGTCCAGCGCTGTTCGCAGGTGTAGTCATCGCGGGCGCGCGCGTAGTCGCCGCGCGGCGGGCGCTCGCTGGCGCCGTACACCACAGGTTCAACGGCCATGGCCGGGCACCTCAGGCCTTCAGCACGCCGCGGCGCACCTGATCAAGCTCCATGGTTTCAAACAGGGCCTTGAAGTTGCCCTCGCCAAAACCCTGATTGCCTTTGCGCTGGATGAACTCGAAGAAGATCGGCCCGAGCTGGTTCTCGCTGAAGATCTGCAGCAGCAGTTCGCCGGGCTGGCCATCGACGAGGATGTGGCGCTGCCTGAGACCCTCGATGTCTTCGGCCAGGTCCGGAATGCGCCGCGGCAGCAGCTCGTAGTAGGTGTCGCTCGTGGTGAGCAGCTTCACGCCGGCAAGCTGCAGCGCGTCCACCGTGTCATATAGGTTGGTGGAGCCCATGGCGATGTGCTGAATGCCCTCGCCGTGGTAGCGGTCCAGGTACTCCTGGATCTGACCGGCCTTCTCGTTGCCCTCTTCGTTGATCGGGATGCGGATCTTGCCGCAGGGGCTCGTCATGGCCTTGCTCTTCACGCCGGTGGCCTGGCCCTCGATGTCGAAGTAGCGCACCTCGCGGAAGTTGAACAGGCGCTCGTAAAAGTCGGCCCACTCGGCCATGCGGCCGCGGTGCACGTTGTGTGTCAGGTGGTCGATGTAGGTCAGGCCGTGGCCGACCGGGTTGAGTTCGGCGCCGGGCAGGGGCTCGAAGTCGACGTCGTAGAAACCGATGTTGCCGATCTCGCCGTCCTTGGCCCCGTTCTTCCCGCGCCAGCGGTCGATGAAATAAATGATCGAGTCGCCGATGCCCTTGATGGCGGGGATGTTCAGCTCGCCCGGGCCGGCCTGCCCGGCGTAGCCCCAGGCGCCCAGCGAGATCGCGCGTTCGTAGGCCGCCTTGGCGTCTTTCACCCGAAACGCGATGGCGCACACGCTCGGCCCGTGCAGGCGGGCGAAACGCTGCGCGAAGCTGTCCGGCTCGGCGTTGATGATGAAGTTGATCTCGCCCTGCCGGTACAGCGTCACGGCCTTGCGGCGGTGGCGGGCGATGGCCTTGAAGCCCATGCGCTCGAACAGCGCGCCCATGGCCACCGGGTCCGGCGCGGCGTATTCGATGAATTCGAAGCCGTCGGTCCCCATCGGGTTGTCCCAGCCGGTAAAGCCGGCGGTGGTGGCGGAAGCGGGCAGCGCAGCGTTCATGGCGGGTCTCCAGCGGGGGGATCGCGCCACTGTATCGGCGCGCGCCGTCATGATTCCGGCGTTTCAAGGCTTTGTACGCCACCGAAACGCAGAAATCCTGCAAACTAGCGGGCATGGACGCCTTGGACAAGCTCGATCGGGCCATTCTGCGCACGCTGCAGGACGACGGCCGCGCCACCTACGACCAGATTGCCGACCGGGTCGGCCTGTCGCCCAGCGCGGTGCTGCGCCGGGTGCGACGTCTGGAAGACGCGGGCGTGATCGCGCGCTACGTGGCGCTGGTGCGGCCCGAAGCCGTGGGGCTCGGCCTCACGGCGCACGTCAGCGTGCGGCTGGAGAAACACGCCGGCAGCGCCAAGCGCCACCCGATGGACGAGTTTCGGGCCAGCGTGATGGCCTGGCCGGAGGTGGTGGAGTGCGCCGCGCTCACCGGCGAGATGGATTTCCAGCTGCGGCTGGTGGTGGCCGACATGGCGGCTTATTCCCGCTTCATGATGGACACGCTGCTCAAGCACCCCAGCGTGCAGGACTGCCAGACCAGTTTCGTGATGGACCGGGTGAAAAACACCACGGCGCTGCCCCTCTGACCGACGGACGGCGGGGGTTTTAGGGAGCACTCCCCGCCCGAATATCCGGGAAAACCCGTAGAGTGCATCCATGACCGATACCCCCGTACCCGTTCCTCCCGTGTCGCCAGACACGCCGGTGGTGCCGGTGCGTCCGCTGCACGCCGGCCACCGGCGCGCCATCACGCGCCACCTGCTGGCGCTGCCGGCCCACGACCGTTACCTGCGCTTCGGCTACGCCGCCAGCGACGAGCAGGTGAGGCGCTATGTGGAGCAGCTGGATTTCGACCGCGACGAGCTGTTGGGCATCTTCAACCGCCGGCTCGAACTCATCGCGCTGGCCCACCTCGCCTTCGCTGCCGACCGCGCGCTCAACACCTGCGCGGAGTTCGGCGTGTCGGTGGCCGCCAGCGTGCGGGGCCGCGGTTACGGCTCGCTGCTGTTTGAGCGCGCCGTGATCAAGGCGCGCAACGAAGGCGTGAGCCAGCTGTTCATCCACGCGCTGTCGGAAAACACGGCCATGCTGAAGATCGCCCGCCGCGCCGGCGCCACGCTGGAGCGCGCCGGCAGCGAGACCGAAGCCCACCTGCGCCTGCCGCCGGCCGATTTCGACTCGCGCGTGACCGAGCTGCTCAACGAGCAGGTGGCCATCACCGACTACCACCTCAAAGCCCAGGCCAAGCAGTTCTGGCAGGCGCTCGCGCTGCTGCAGGACATCCGCCGCGGCGTGCGCGAAGCCCGGCAGCGCGCCCGCGGCTGAAGCCACCGGCCCGCCCGGCCATCGGGCGGGGCGGCGCGGCGCCGACACGGGGTTGGGGTATCCTTCCCCGCTGTCTTAACAACCCCCGTACCCTTCGTGGCCGATCAACCCCCCAGTAGCGGGCCGCAGCGCAGCCTGCGGCACGTCGACAAGCGCGGTTTTCTCCAGAAACTCGCCGAGTTCCTCCACCCCGGGCCGGACTCAAAAGACGAACTGATCGAAACCCTGGCCGAGGCCGAGGACAACGACATCATCAACGCCGAATCGCGGGTGATGCTCGAGGGGGTGATCCGCATCGCCGACATGACGGCCGGCGATGTGATGGTGGCCGCGCCCCGCATGGATGTGCTCAACATCGACGCGCCTTTCGACGAGCTGCTGCATCTGGTGATCGACACCGGCCACTCGCGTTTCCCGGTGTACGAGGGCGAGCGGGAAAACATCATCGGCATCTTGCTGGCCAAAGACCTGCTCAAGCTGCAGCGCGCCCCGGAGCTCAACATCCGCGCGCTGCTGCGTCCGGCCACCTTCGTGCCCGAGAGCAAAGGCCTGAACGACCTGTTGCGCGAGTTCCGTGGCAACCGCAACCACCTGGCCATCGTCATCGATGAGTTTGGCCGCGTGGCCGGGCTGATCACCATCGAAGACGTGCTGGAAGAGATCGTCGGCGAAATCGAAGACGAGTTCGACGTTGCCGAAGACGACGGCGACATCTTTGCCCTGGCCGACAAAACCTGGCGGGTGAGCGGCGACACGCCGATCGAGCGCATCAACGAGTCGTTCGGCCTGCACCTCCCCGAGGACGACTTCGACACCATCGGCGGCTGGATCGCCCACACGCTGGGCCGCGTGCCGCGCCGCGGTGAACACCTCGACGCCGAGGGCCTGCGTTTCCTGGTGCTGCACACCAAGGGCGGCGCGGTGAAGTGGTTCAAGGTGATGCCGGTGCCGGAAGAGGCCTGACGCCGCATCCGCCGTTCGATCCCTGACCCCGCCCGGACGCGACCCCATGCGCAGCCTCTTCGATTCGCTGCACACACCCTCGAGCTTCAACCCGATGAGCCGGCGCCCGCCCGGGCGCCGCGGGCGCGGTCTGGGGCTGGGCTGGCTGCTGTGGTGCGCGCTGGCCGGGCTGGCCCAGGCCGCTTCGCTGGCGTGGCCGCTGCCGTGGCCGGTGGCCGGGCTCGTGCCGGGCGAGCCCAGCGGTGCGCTGCAAATCGCCTCGCTCGCCGCTTTCCTGTTGGCCCTGATGACCGCGCCGCGCGTGGGGGCGGCCGCGCTGCGCGGCTGGGTGTTCGCCACCGCCTGGCTGGCCGGCACCTTCTGGTGGCTGTTCATCTCCATGCACACCTACGGCGGCCTCGCGCCATGGCTGGCGGTGGTCGCGGTCGGTGCGCTGGCGGGCGCGCTGGCGCTGTACTACGCCCTGGCCGCGGGCCTGCTGGCGGCGCTGGCGCCCGCCTCGCGAGCCGGCCAGGCCCTGATGTTCGCCGCGCTCTGGACGCTGGCCGAGCTGGCGCGCGGCGTGTTGTTCACCGGCTTCCCCTGGGGCGCCGGTGGCTACGCGCAGGTGGACCTGATGCCGGCCTGGGCGCCTTGGGTGGGGGTCTATGGCATGGGTTTCGTGGCCGCGGTGCTGGCCTATGCCGTGGCTGCTGCCTTGCACGGCGGCGTGGACGCCGTGGCCCGCTGGCTGCTGTCGCCGGTGAGCCGGCCGCCGCGGGCGGGCTCGCGGATCCCGGCGCCGGTGGCCGCCGCCCGGCGTGCGCCGTGGGCAGCGTGGACCCCGTGGTCGCTCGCCCGTGCGGCGGTGTCGGCCGCGGCGCTCGCGGCCCTGCTGCTCACGCTGGGGCCGGCCGAGGGCTGGCGCGCGGCCGGCAGCGCTGCGACCGCGCCGGCCGGCGAGCTGCGCGTGTGGCTGCTGCAGGGCGCGATCCCGCAGGACCAGAAATTCGTCCCGGGCACGGGCGTGGCGCAGGCGCTGGACTGGTATCCCGCGCAGGTGCGTGAGGCGGTGGTGGCGGCGCAGGGCGGCAGCGGACCGCGTCTGGTGGTGGCGCCGGAGACCGCCATTCCGGTGCTGCCGCAGCAGCTCGACGCGCGTTTCTGGACGCCGCTGCTGCAGCCCATCGCCGGCCAGACCGGCGCCGCGCCGGTGGCCTGGATGACGGGCGTGCCCCTGGGGAATGCGCGCGAGGGCTACACGAATGCCGCCTGGGGCATCACGCCCGAGGCGGCGGCCGCCGCGCTGCAGGGCAGCGGGATCGCCGGCGCGGCCTTCCACCGCTACGACAAGCACCACCTCGTCCCGTTTGGGGAATTCATCCCGCCGCTGTTTCGCTGGTTCGTGGCGATGATGAACATCCCGCTGGGCGACTTCAACCGCGGCGCGCTGGGCCAGGCGCCGTGGTCGTGGGCCGGTCAGCGGATCGCGCCCAACATCTGCTACGAAGACCTGTTCGGCGAGGAGCTGGCCGCGGCGTTCGCCGATCCGCGGTCGGCCCCGACCGTGTTGCTCAACCTCAGCAACATCGCCTGGTTCGGCGATTCGGTCGCCATCGACCAGCACCTGCACATCTCGCGCCTGCGTGCCCTGGAGCTGGGCCGGCCCATGCTGCGCGCCACCAACACCGGCGCCACCGCCGTGATCGATCACCGTGGCGTGGTCACCCACCGGCTGCCCAGCCAGCAGCGCGGCCGGCTGGAAGCCACGGTGGCGGGGCGCAGCGGCCTGACCCCCTTCGCCCGCTGGGCCGCGGCGGGCGGCTTGTGGCCGGTGGCGGGGGTGTGTCTGGCGCTGGTGGTGGGGCTGGTGATCGGCCAGCGTGTGGTGGGGCGGCGCGTGCCGGCCCACTTCTGAGGCCCGTATCTGAGGCCCACGCCCTGCGGCTGACGCCCCAGCCGGGGCGTTCGTCATCGCTCGGTGAAGATCCGCGGCCCGGTGCCGCCTACAAGCGGGGTTCCATCGCGAGAACCCGCCATGCAAGCCCTGCCTTTTGACCACCCCTCCCTCGTTCTTGGCCACCTGGTCGATCCGCGCCTGCTGGCCTTGCTGGAGCAGATCCGCAGCCACCAGGGTCGCTGCGACGCGGCCTTGACCCGCATGAATTCGCTGCTGGAGTTGCGCCGCAGCCTGGGCATGACGCTGACCGAGATGGAAGGCCTGCAGGTGCCGATGGACGCCCTGCGCCAGCGCTTGGACGACAGCGGCAAAGCCGTGGGCGAGGCCGCTGCGGCTTACGTGCAGGCGAGGCTGGATTCCGAGCAGCAGGTGCAGGCCCTTCGCGAGCAGATCGCGGCCCTGCCCGACATCGGCTTTGCCCAGACGCCGCTGGACCTCGGCGGCTGCGCGGTGGACTACCACCCGCTGTCGGCCGACTCCCTGCGCATGGACCTGCAGTACTTCTCCTACGGCAGCAACGAGTCGAGCGGCATGGAGGCCATCACCGCCCTGCAGGACACGATTCGCGACAACGTGAAGGACCTGGGCAAGGCCGGCACCGAGGCGGTGAAGACGGCCGGCGAGCAGGTGTCGCGCCAGCGCGCCCGCCACAACCTCGCCGGCACGCTGGTGATCGTGGCCTCGGCCACGCACCGCAAGGTGGCCATGCTCAAGAACCGGGCCTTCGACGCCCAGCGCCTGCTGGATCTCTGGAACCGCGCCCACGGCGAGGCCGGGCACCGCATCGCGCCCGACGATCTCGACGCGCTGTCCCAGCGCGCCCAGCAGACCCCGGCGGCCGGCGACCCCACGCTGGACCTCATCACCGGCGTGACCCTGGGGTCGAGCTTCATCGGCATGGTGCACATCATCAACAGCGAATCGGCCCAGCTCGGGCTCGACCCCGACGAAGAAAAGGCGCTGCAGGAGCAGCTGCGGCTGGGCAGCTGGCTCAACGCCGCGGCCGGCGGCATGGGCGTGGACGACCGGGTGCTGGACCAGGTGCGTGACCTCATCAGCCGCCGCACCGTCTCCACCCACGCCAACCTGATCGCGCTGGGCGTGTTGCCGGAACTCACCAGCGCCCAGGCGCAGAAGAGCGTGTCGCAGGCCCTGAGCGCGCACAACCGGTCCTACCTGCCCTCCGATCCCGGCGGGAAGAGCACGATGGGTTCCGTGGCGCAGGACGGAACGCGGCTGCGGGCGCAGGCGGGGATGCACGGGCAGATGCTCAAGGACGCCATCGAGGGCCTCGGCAAGATCGATCAGGCCGCGAACAAGACGGTGGACCTGCACACCCTCATGGTGGCGTTTGACAGCTATCTGCAGCAGATCCGCGAAGAGAAGACCACGGGCGGCATGCCCACCGGCTTCCTGCTGCACCGCATCGGCGCGGCCGAGGTGGCGCGGCTGTGGATCGACGGCCGCGCGGCCCCCAAACCAGCCACCCCAACCACGCCGTCCCCGGCCCGCTGAGCCGCGGCGAGTGGCCCGGCGCGGGCGCATTCGCGGGGGCGCGCCGTAAAATCCGCCGCTCGGGCGCCGCGCGGCGTGGTGCCCCGGTACCCCGATTCCGCCCTCTGCCGCCCGCCCCCCGGGCGCGGCGGCCCGCGCCATGTTGACCTTCCAGCAAATCATCCTCACCCTGCAGTCCTACTGGGACCGGCAGGGTTGTGCCCTCCTGCAGCCCTACGACATGGAGGTCGGCGCCGGCACCAGCCACACCGCCACCTTCCTGCGCGCCATCGGCCCCGAGCCGTGGAAGGCTGCTTACGTGCAGCCCAGCCGTCGCCCCAAGGACGGCCGCTATGGCGAGAACCCCAACCGCCTGCAGCACTACTACCAGTACCAGGTGGTGCTCAAGCCCGCGCCGGCGAACATCCTGGAGCTCTACCTCGGCTCGCTGGAGGCGCTGGGCTTCGACCTCAAGAAGAACGACATCCGCTTCGTCGAAGACGACTGGGAGAACCCCACGCTGGGCGCCTGGGGCCTGGGCTGGGAGGTCTGGCTCAACGGCATGGAAGTCACCCAGTTCACCTACTTCCAGCAGGTCGGCGGCATCGACTGCAAGCCCGCCACCGGCGAGATCACCTACGGCCTGGAGCGTCTGGCCATGTACCTGCAGGGTGTGGACAACGTCTACAACCTGACCTGGACCGACGGCCTCACCTACGGCGATGTCTACAAACAGAACGAGGTCGAGCAGTCCACCTACAACTTCGAGCACAGCGACGCCGACTTCCTGTTCACCGCCTTCGCCGCGCACGAAAAGCAGGCCAAGCACCTGATGGGCGAGCAGCTCGCGCTGCCGGCCTACGAGCAGGTGCTCAAGTGCGCGCACAGCTTCAACCTGCTGGACGCGCGCGGCGCCATCAGCGTCACCGAGCGCGCCGCCTACATCGGGCGCATCCGCAACCTCGCGCGCAGCGTGGCCCAGAGCTACTACGAGAGCCGCGAGCGCCTGGGCTTCCCCATGGCGCCGCGCGAGTGGGTGGCCCAGATCGACAAGAAGGCCGCGTGAAAAGGGCACCACAACAATGACCGCACAGAACCTGCTCGTTGAACTGTTCGTCGAGGAACTGCCGCCCAAGGCGCTCAAGAAGCTGGGCGACGCGTTCGCCACCGTCCTGGCCAACAGCCTCAAGGCCCAGGGCCTCGCCCCGGCCGATGCCGCCGTCACCGCCTTCGCGTCGCCGCGCCGCCTGGGCGCCCACGTGGCCGGCGTGCTCGGCCGCGCGGCCGACAAGCCCGTCTCGCAAAAACTCATGCCCGTGGCCGTGGGGCTGGACGCCAGTGGCCAGCCCACGCCTGCGCTGCTCAAGCGCCTGGGTGCGCTGGGGGCCGACGCGTCCGCCGTGGCCGGCCTGCGCCGCGCCATGGACGGCAAGGCCGAGGCGCTGTTTTTCGACAGCGTGGCGCCCGGCGCCGAGCTCGCGGCCGGCCTGCAGAAAGCGCTCGATGACGCCATCGCGCAACTGCCGATTCCCAAGGTCATGACCTACCAGCTCGAATCGGGCTGCGCGCTGCCCGGCTGGGACAGCGTGCAGTTCGTGCGGCCGGCGCACGGCCTGGTCGCGCTGCACGGCGACCGCGTGGTGCCGGTGAGCGCGCTTGGCCTCGTGGCCGGCCAGACCACCCACGGCCACCGCTTCGAAGCCGTGGTCGACCCGGTGGTCATCCCGCACGCCGACGCCTACGCCGACACCCTGGCGCGCGACGGCGCGGTGATCGCTTCGTTCGCCGAGCGCCGCGCCGAGATCGCGCGCCAGCTCGCGGCCCGGGCGGCAGAGGTGGGCGGCGGCTGCCGGCCCATCGAGGACGATGCCCTGCTCGACGAGGTGACCGCGCTGGTCGAGCGCCCCAATGTGCTGGTCTGCGCGTTCGAAAAGCAGTTTCTCGACGTGCCGCCCGAGTGCCTCATCCTCACGATGAAGGCCAACCAGAAATACTTTCCGCTGCTCGACGCGCAGGGCCGGCTCACGAACCAGTTCCTGGTCGTCAGCAACATCCGCCCCGCCGACGCCAGCGCCGTGATCGGCGGCAACGAGCGCGTCGTGCGCCCGCGCCTGGCCGACGCCAAGTTCTTCTTCGACCAGGACCGCAAGAAGACGCTCGAGTCCCGCGTCGCGGGCCTGGGCAAGGTGGTATATCACAACCAGCTCGGCACGCAGGGCGAGCGGGTGGAGCGCGTGCGCGCCATCGCCCGTGCGATCGGTCAGCAGCTCGGCGGCGATGTGCTCGCCCAGCAAGCCGATACCGCCGCGCGCCTCGCCAAGACCGACCTGCTCACCGACATGGTGGGCGAGTTCCCCGAGCTGCAGGGCATCATGGGCGGCTACTACGCCCGCCACGACGGCCTGAGCGAAGCCATCGCCTTCGCCTGCGAAGACCACTACAAGCCGCGCTTCGCCGGCGACGCGCTGCCGCGCAACGCCGTGGGCACGGTGGTGGCGCTGGCCGACAAGCTCGAAACGCTGGTCGGCATGTTCGGCATCGGCAACCTGCCCACCGGCGACAAGGACCCGTTCGCGTTGCGGCGCCACGCGCTGGGGGTGGTGCGCATGTTGATCGAGCTAGCGCTGCCCTTGGAGCTGCCCGCACTGCTCGCGGCCGCCACGCCCGCGTTTGGCGCGCTCATCCAGGACCCGAGCCGGCCCCTTGCCGACTTCATCTACGACCGTCTCGCCGGCAGCCTGCGCGAACAGGGATTCAGCGCGCAGGAGATCGACGCCGTGCTGGCGTTGCGCCCGGCGCGCCTGAGCGACGTGGCCGCGCGCCTGGCCGCCGTCCGCGCCTTCGCCGCGCTGCCCGAAGCGCCCGCGCTGGCCGCCGCCAACAAGCGCATCGGCAACATCCTCAAGAAGTCCGAGGGCGTGGGCGAATCGGTGCACGCTGCGCTGCTGAAGGAGCCGGCTGAGCAGGCCCTGTACGCCGCCATGCAGGCCACCGTGCCCGCCGCCGACGCGAAGTTCGAGGCCGGTGACTTCACCGCCAGCCTGCAGGCCCTGGCCGCGCTGCGCACCCCGGTCGACGCGTTCTTCGACGGCGTGATGGTCAACGCCGACGATCCCGCCCTCAAGGCCAACCGCCTGGCGCTGCTGCAGCAGCTGCACCGCGCGATGAACCGCGTGGCCGACTTGTCCCGGCTGGCGCAATGACCCCGACCGCGCCGCGCGCCACGGCGCGGTTACCCCTCCGCCGGAGCCCGCCATGAAGCTGCTCATCCTCGACCGCGACGGCACCCTCAACCAGGGGCGCGACGACAAGGTGGCGTCGCCGAACGAGTGGGAGCCGCTGCCCGGCGCGCTGGAGGCGGTGGCCCGCCTCAATCACGGCGGTTGGCGCGTGGTGGTCGCCACCAACCAGTCCGGCATCGGACGCGGGTTGTTCGACATGGCGTCGATGAACGCGGTGCACGCCAAGATGCAGCGTCAGCTCGCGGCGGTGGGCGGTCGTGTCGAGGCCGTGTTCTTCTGCCCCCACGCGCCGGAAGACGCCTGCGACTGCCGCAAGCCGGCGCCGGGCTTGTTCCGTCAGATCGGTGCCCGCTTTGGCGTGCCGCTGGCGGACGTGCCGGCGGCCGGCAATGCGCTGCGCCATGTGCAGGCAGCGGCCGCCGCTGGCTGCCCGACCCACCTGCTGCTCACCGGCCAGTCGGCCGCGTTGCGCGACCCCTTGCTGCCCCGCCCCGACTTGCCCGCCGGCACCCGCCTGCACACCGACCTCGGCGCGTTCGCCGACTGGCTGCTGGCGCAGCCGGTCGCCCCGCGCCCCTCCGCCCCATGATCCTGCTCCACACCCTGCGCTCCTTCCTGCACCTGCTGTTCATGGCAGTCACGGTGATTCCGTGGGCGCTGGCCGTGCTGGCTGCGGCGCCTTTCCTCAACAGCACGCAGATTTACTGGATGTGCGTGGGTTGGCTGCGCGTGGCCGTGCGCAGCGGCGAGCTGCTGCTGGGCATCCGCAACCGGGTCAGCGGTTTTGAGCACCTGCCGGTGGGCAGCACCGCGCCTGCCATCCTGCTGCTCAAGCACCAGTCCACCTGGGAAACCTTCTGCATGCCCACGCTGATGCCGCACCCGCTGGCCTACGTTTTCAAGAAGGAACTGCTCTACGTGCCTTTCTTCGGCTGGGCGATGGCCAAGATGGACATGATCCACATCGACCGCAGCAAGCGCGCCCAGGCCTTCAACAAGGTCGTCGAACAGGGCCAGCGCCTGCTCGACCAGGGCACCTGGGTGATCATGTTTCCCGAGGGCACGCGCATCCCCCGCGGTCAGCAGGGCACCTACAAGACCGGCGGCACGCGCCTGGCCGTGGCCACCGGCGCGCCGGTGATTCCGATCGCCGTCACGTCGGCGAAATGCTGGCCGCGCAAGGCGCTGATCAAGCGCCCGGGCGTGGTGGATTTTTCCATCGGCCGCCCGATCCCCAGCGCCGGTCGCGACCCCGACGAACTGATGCGAGAGGTCGAGGCCTGGATCGAGGCCGAGATGCGCCGCCTCGACCCCGAGGCGTATCGAACGTGATCACCCCCGCCGCGCCTCGCGCGACCCCCTCCAGCGGGCGACACCCGCGGCCCGGCCGAGCCGGTCCCGCGGTGTGGGCTGGATGGGTCGTGCCCCGCTGCCGCTGAGGTGGGTGTGAAGGCTTTTGTGCAGCTGGCGCTCGACCTGTTCGGCGCGCCCCTGCCCGCGCCGGCTTCCCGCCCTGACCCGTTGCCTGACCCGCTGCCCGGGGCGGCGGCTGCCCCGGACGCCCCACCGGCCCTGCCCCTGCCCGAGGTGTTTCAGCCCACCGCCTGGCACCACCCGCGCGCCAACCGCGTGGTGCGCCTGCGCGGCTGCGAGGTGGGCTATGAGTTTCAGCGCGGCCGCCGCCGCACGATCGGCCTGAGCGTGGGTCCGGAGGGCCTGAGCGTGCGCGCCCCGCGCTGGACGCCGCTGGGCGAGGTGGAGGCCCTGCTGCAGGCGAAGGCGCCGTGGGTGCTGGAGAAGCTGGCGGCCGCCCGCGAGCGCGCCGCGCAGGTGGACCGCTCGCGCGTGGTCTGGGCCGACGGCGCGGACTTCACGCTGCTGGGCGCCCCGGCGCGGGTGATGCTCGATCCGGCACACGGGTTTTCCGGCCGCGGCGCGGCGTTTGACGAGGCCGCGCGCGTGCTGCGCATCGGTCTGCCGCACCACGCCAGCGAAGCCCAGATCCGCGATGCCGCGCAGGCCTGGCTGATGCGCCGGGCGCGGGCGGTGTTCACCGAACGACTGGAGCGTTTTGCGCCGGCGCTGGGCGTGCGCTGGACGAAGCTGTCGCTGTCCAACGCCGCCACCCGCTGGGGCAGCGCCAGCGCCGACGGCCGCATCCGGCTGAACTGGCGGCTCATCCACCTGTCGATGGACATGATCGATTACGTGGTGGTGCACGAGCTGAGCCACCTGCGCCACATGGACCACAGCGCGTCGTTCTGGGCGGTGGTGGCCAGCGTGATGCCCGACCACGCGGAGCGCCGGCGGGCGTTGCGGGCGGCCGCCGTGCCGCTGGCCGACGACGCCTGAGGGCGCCCGCCGACCCGTCAGCCCGTCAGCCCCTCAGTGCACGGCGGCGAAGCGCCAGACGCCGTCGGCGCCCCGCGTGCGCGTGGCCTGACCGGCGTGCCACAGGCGGTTGAGGTGGGCCACCGCCTCGCCCATGGCGAAGGTGGTCTGGTGCAGGTCGAGCGCCCGCGGGAACAGCACGGCCAGCGCCTGGGCGGCGCTGATCGGGCGCTCGGCGCAGGCCGCCAGCAACTCGGCCAGCCGCGCGTCGTGGTGGGCGTGGAGCTGGTCGAGGCGTTCGTGCAGGCCGGTGAAGGGCCGGCCGTGCGAGGGCAGCACCAGCGCGCCGGCCGGCAGCGGGCGGAAGCGGTCGATCGACGCCAGGAACAGGCGCAGGGAATCGGCCTCGGGCTCCTGGTCGTACACGCTCACGTTCGTCGAGATGCGGGGCAACACCATGTCGCCGCTGATCAGCACGCCCAGCGCCTCGCACCACAGCGCCATGTGCTCGGGCGCGTGACCCTGGCCGCTGATGCACTGCCAGTCGTGGGCGCCGATGCGCACCCGCAGGCCGTCGGTCAGGCGCCGGTATTGCGCCGGCACCGCCGGCACCAGACCGGGGTAGTAGCCCGCCCGCGCCTTGATCTTGGCCACGCTCTCCGGGTCGTTGAGCCCGTGGCTGGCGAAGAAGGCCGCGGCCGCTTCGCCGCCGAAACCGGTGGTGCTGTGCGAGCCGATGCGCGCCATCGCGTAGTCGGTGGCGCTGATCCACAGCCGGCAGTCGTGCTCGGGCGTGGTCCAGCGCTCGCAGAGCCAGTGGGCCAGGCCGATGTGGTCGGGGTGCATGTGGGTGACGATCACCCGCAGCACCGGCAGGCCGTCGAGCGCCGTGTCGAACACCCGCTCCCACTGCGCGCGGGCTTCGTCGCGCGCGATGCAGCAGTCCACCACCGTCCAGCCCTCGCGGCCGTCGAGCGTGTCCCGCAGCAACCACAGGTTGATGTGGTCCAGCGCGAACGGCAGCGCCATGCGAACCCAGCGCACGCCCGGTGCCACGTCCAGCGCAGCGCCAGGTTCGGGAAGGCGCTCGCCAAGCGGGTAGTGCAGCCGGGCTTCCAGGGCGTGGCGGGGGTCGTTCATGGCGGGGAACTCGATTAAGATGCGGCCGGCTGACGTTGACGTAAACGTCAATCCCGAGGCATTCTACGGAGCCCGCGCGCCGCGCCCTGTCCGCCACCCGACACCATGGCCACCGCACCCACCTACACCATCAGCGACCTGGCGCGCGAGTTCGACCTCACCACGCGGGCCATCCGCTTCTACGAGGACATGGGCCTGCTGCAGCCGCAGCGCGCCGGCCCGGGCGGGCGCAACCGGGTCTACAGCGCGCGCGACCGCACGCGCCTGAAGCTCACCCTGCGCGCCAAGCGCCTGGGCCTCTCCCTCACCGAGGCCAAGGACATCATCGACATGTACGACAGCCCGCGCGACACCGGTCCGCAGCTGCGCAAGTTCCTGACGGTGCTGGCCGACCACCGCCGGCAGCTCGAAGAGCAGCTGGCCGACCTGATGGCCAATCTCGACGAGGTGAAGGTGCACGAAAAAGAGGCCCGCGCGCTGCTGGCCAAGGTGGAGAAGAAGACCGCCTGAGCGCGGGCGTCGGCGCGCGGCGGCGTCAGACGGCCGGGCCGTGCCACACCGCCTGGCCCTGGCTGGCGTCGTTGATCCGGGCCACCAGCGACGCCACGACGCTCTCGGGCGCGCTGAATGCGAGACGGACACCGGCGTGGCCGTGGTCGGCGGCTTCCAGCGTCGCGCCGTGCTGCGCCAGCTCGCGACGCAGCCAACCTTCCAGCGCGTAGGGCAGGGTGCAGGTCCGCCGGGCCTGCAGCACCAGCGGCACGCGCGCCGCCCCGCGCAGCGCCAGCGCCACCGCATCGGTGTACGCCCGCACCAGCCCGCCCGCGCCCAGCATCACGCCGCCGTAATAACGCACCGCGGTGGCCAGCACGCCCTCGAGCGCCTGGTGGCGCAACACGTCGAGCATCGGGCGGCCCGCGGTGCCGGCGGGTTCGCCGTCGTCCTGCGCCGCCGAGTGGCCGCCGGCCATCAGGGCCCAGCAGACGTGCGTGGCCGCCGGGTGTTCGGCGCGCAGCGCCGCCACCCGCGCCAGCGCCGCCGGCCGGTCGGCCACCGGCTCGACGCGGCCGAGAAAGCGGCTTTTCCTGATCAGCTGCTCGCTGTGCACCGGCGCGGCGAGGGTGAAACGCATGGGCGGAGGTTCAGGGAAATCGCGGGTACAGCGCTGGCGTGGGGGCCGGGGGCCGGGGCGGGCAGCGTTGGGTGTCGATAAATTGACGTTTACGTAAACGTCAAACTAGAATCCGGCGCTGTTGCCAACCCCGGGATTGTCCATGTCTGTGCCCGCCTTCGAGCCCCGCACCCCCGATTTCGCCGAGCGGGTGCGCGACAGCTTCGCCCGTCAGGGCGCGATGGCCACGCTGGGCGCCGCGCTGGTGCGCGTGGCCCCCGGCGAGGTGGAAATCGGCCTGGACTGGGCGCCCGGCCTGACGCAGCAGCACGGCTTCCTGCACGCCGGCGTGGTCTCGACCGCGCTCGACTCGGCCTGCGGCTATGCCGGCTTCAGCCTCATGCCGGCCGACGCCGGCGTGCTGACCATCGAATTCAAGATCAACCTGCTCGCGCCCGCGCGCGGACAGCGCTTCCGCCTGGTCGGCCGGGTGCTCAAGCCCGGCCGCACCATCACCGTCACCGAAGGCCAGGCGTTCGCCATCGACGACGGCCGCGAGAAACTCATCGCCACCATGAACGCCACGCTGATGACCATCACCGGTCGCGACGGCGTGCAAGGCTGATTCACCCCACACCATCCCCTTTGCTCACGGAGACCTTGCCATGACCCCCATGCCCGGCCTGAACTTCCACCTCGGCGATGACATCGACGCCCTGCGCGATGCGGTGCGCGACTTTGCGCAGGCCGAGATCGCGCCGCGCGCCGCCGAGATCGACCGCAGCGACCAGTTCCCCATGGACCTGTGGCCCAAGATGGGGGCGCTGGGCGTGCTGGGCATCACCGTGGGCGAGGAGTACGGCGGCGCCGGCATGGGGTACCTGGCCCACATGATCGCCATGGAGGAGATCTCCCGCGCGTCGGCCAGCGTGGGCCTGTCGTACGGCGCGCACAGCAACCTGTGCGTCAACCAGATCAAGCGCAACGGCTCCGAAGCGCAGAAGCAAAAGTACCTGCCCAAGCTGATCAGCGGCGAGCATGTGGGCGCGCTGGCGATGAGCGAGCCCGGCGCGGGCAGCGACGTGATCTCCATGAAGCTCAAGGCCGAGGACAAGGGCGGCTATTACCTGCTCAACGGCAACAAGATGTGGATCACCAACGGCCCGGACGCCGACACGCTGGTGGTCTACGCCAAGACCGAGCCCGAGCTGGGCGCGCGCGGCGTCACGGCCTTCCTGATCGAGAAAGGCATGAAGGGCTTCTCCATCGCGCAGAAGCTCGACAAGCTGGGCATGCGCGGCAGCCACACCGGCGAGCTGGTGTTCCAGAACGTCGAAGTGCCCGCCGAGAACATCCTGGGCGGCCTGAATATGGGCGCCAAGGTGCTGATGAGCGGCCTCGACTACGAGCGTGCGGTGCTGGCGGCCGGGCCGATTGGCATCATGCAGGCGGTGATGGACAACGTGATTCCCTACATCCACGACCGCAAGCAGTTCGGCCAGAGCATCGGCGAGTTCCAGCTGATCCAGGGCAAGGTGGCCGACATGTACACCGTGCTGCAGGCGGCGCGCGCCTTCTGCTACACGATCGGCAAGAACCTCGATGCGCTGGGTGCCGAACACGTGCGCCAGGTGCGCAAGGACTGCGCCAGCGTGATCCTGTGGTGCGCGGAAGAAGCCACCAAGATGGCCGGCAACGGCATCCAGATCTTCGGCGGCAACGGTTACATCAACGAATACCCGCTGGGCCGCCTGTGGCGCGATGCCAAGCTTTACGAGATCGGCGCCGGCACGAGTGAAATCCGCCGCATGCTGATCGGCCGCGAGCTGTTCGCGGAGACGATGTAATGCCGCTGCGCCACCTGCTCGCGCACAACCGCACCTGGGCGGCCCAGATGGAGGCCGAACGGCCGGGCTTCTTCACCGCCCTGTCGCAGCAGCAGACGCCGCGCTACATGTGGATCGGCTGCTCCGACAGCCGCGTGCCGGCCAACCAGATCACCGGGCTGGAGCCGGGCGAGGTGTTCGTGCACCGCAACGTGGCCAACGTGGTCGTGCCGACCGACCTGAATTGCCTGTCGACCATCCAGTACGCGGTCGACATGCTCAAGGTGGAGCACCTGATGGTGGTGGGCCACTACGGTTGCGGCGGCGTGCAGGCGGCGCTCAAGGACGTGCGTGTCGGGCTGGCCGACAACTGGCTGCGCCACATCAAGGACGTGCGCGACCGCCATGGCGCGCTGCTCGGTGGCCTGGCCGATCACCACCGGCTGGACGCCTTGTGCGAGCTCAACGTGATCGAGCAGGTGATGCACGTGGCCGAAACCACGGTGGTGCAGGACGCATGGCAGCGCGGCCAGCCGCTCACGCTGCACGGCTGGGTCTACGGCCTGCGGGACGGCCTGCTGCAGGACCTGCACATGGTGGTGCGGGGCACCGACGTGCTCGACGAGACCTACCGCGCGGCGGTGGCCGAGGTGGCCGGTCGCCCCCGCGCGTAAGTCCCGCGGCATCCCCCCCTCCGTATCATCGGTGCACCTTCACCCACCGCGGCGCGCCATGTTTCCCCAGCGACTCGACTCCACCGTGGCCTACGACATCGCCAAGGCGATGATGGACGGCTTCAACCGCCACTACCAGCTCTTCCGCACCGAGTCGGCGCGGGCGAAGCACCGCTTCGAGACGCGCGACTGGCGCGGCCAGCAGCGCGCCCAGCGCGAGCGCATCGAGTTCTATGACCTGCGCGTCATGGAATGCATGAAGCGGCTGGTCAAGGAGTTCAAGGCCGACGAGCAGCCGATGGCGGTGTGGGAGCAGGTCAAGCTGCATTACATCGGCCTGCTGGTCAACCACCACCAGCCCGAGCTGGCCGAGACCTTCTTCAACTCGGTCACGACCAAGATCCTCAAGCGCGCCTATTTCCAGAACGACTTCATCTTCGTGCGGCCCGCGGTGTCGACCGAGTACATCGAAAACGAAGAGCCGACCGCGCGGCCGACCTACCGCTGCTACTACCCCACCGCCGACACCATGCTCGCCGAGGTGCGGCGGCTCATCGCCGACTTCGGCCTGACGGTGCCGTTCGCCGACCTTGACCGCGACGCGGCGCTGGTGCTCGGGGCGATGAAGCGCCACTTTGACCACAGCCGCCTGCGCGCCAACTTCCAGTTCCAGGTGCTCTCGGGGCTGTTCTTCCGCAACAAGGGCGCCTACATCGTCGGCAAGATCATCAACGGCTTCCAGGAAGTGCCGTTTGCACTGCCGGTGCTGCACAACCGGGACGGCCAGCTGGTGGTGGACGCGGCCTTGTTTGGCGAAGACGACCTGCTGATCCTGTTCAGCTTCGCGCGGGCCTACTTCATGGTCGACATGGAGATTCCCAGCGCCTACGTGCAGTTCCTGCGCAGCATGATGCCGCGCAAGCCGCGCGCGGAGTTCTACAACGCGCTCGGACTGGCCAAGCAGGGCAAGACGCTGTTCTACCGCGACTTCCTCTTCCACATGCGGCACAGCACCGACAAGTTCCGCATCGCGCCCGGCATCAAGGGCATGGTGATGCTGGTGTTCGATCTGCCGAGCTTTCCGTTCGTGTTCAAGGTCATCAAGGATTACTACCCGCCGCAGAAGGACACCTCGCGCGAACAGATCCGCGACAAGTACCTGCTGGTCAAGCAGCACGACCGGGTCGGCCGCATGGCCGACACGCTGGAATTTTCCGAGGTGGGCTTCCCGCGCGACCGATTCACCGACGAGCTGATCGAGGAAATCCAGAAGTTCGCGCCGAGCCAGATCGAGATCACCGACCGCGACGGCGACGGCACCATCGAAGTCATCCTGAAGCACGTCTACATCGAGCGCCGGATGATCCCGCTGAACATCTACCTGCAGGAGGCGTTCGACGCGCTGCAGAGCAACGCCGACGACACGGCCGCCCGCGCCCAGCTGGAACGGGCGGTGGTGGAGTACGGCAACGCGATCAAGGACCTGGTGGCCGCCAACATCTTCCCGGGCGACATGCTGTGGAAGAACTTCGGCATCACCCGCCACGGCAAGGTCGTGTTCTACGACTACGACGAGATCGAGTACCTCACCGACTGCAACTTCCGTCGCGTGCCGGCGCCGCGCGATGAGGAGGACGAAATGTCTGGCGAGGTCTGGTACTCGGTCGCCAAAAACGACGTGTTCCCCGAGACCTTCGGCCCGTTCCTGCTGGGCAACCCGCTGGTGCGCGACGTGTTCATGCGCCACCACGCCGACCTGCTCGACCCGGCCTTCTGGCAAGGCCACAAAGAACGTATCCAGGCCGGGCACGTCCACGACGTGTTTCCCTACGAGCGCGACCGGCGTCTACGGGCGCTCTGATTCATTGACCCATCCCGCAAGGAGTTCTCCATGTCCGACCCCATCGTCATCCTCGGTGCCGCCCGCACGCCCATGGGCGCCTTCCAGGGCGACTTCGCCCCCCTCGCGGCCCACGACCTCGGTGGCGTGGCGATCCAGGCGGCGGTGGCCCGCAGTGGCATCGCCCCCGCCGCCGTCGACGAGGTGCTGTTCGGCAACTGCCTGATGGCCGGCCAGGGCCAGGCGCCGGCGCGGCAGGCGCTGCTCAAGGGTGGGCTGCCGCTGTCCACCGGCGCGGTCACACTGTCCAAGATGTGCGGCTCGGGCATGAAGGCCACCATGCTGGCCCACGACATGCTGGTGGCCGGCAGCGCCCAGGTGATGGTGGCCGGCGGCATGGAAAGCATGACCAACGCCCCGTACCTCATGCTCAAGGGCCGCGGCGGCTACCGCATGGGCCACGACCGCATCTTTGACCACATGATGCTCGACGGCCTGGAAGACGCGTACGAGCCCGGCCGCAGCATGGGCACCTTCGGCGAAGACTGCGCCGCGAAATACGCGTTCACCCGCGAGCAGCAGGACGCTTTCGCCACCGCCTCGGTGACCCGCGCCAAGGCCGCGACCGAGAGCGGCGCCTTTGCCGCCGAGATCGCCCCGGTGACGGTGAAGGACCGCAGCGGCGAGCGTGTGGTGTCCATCGACGAAGGCCCCGGCAAGATCAAGCTCGACAAGATTCCGGCGCTCAAGCCCGCCTTCAAGAAGGACGGCACCATCACCGCCGCCTCCAGCTCCTCCATCAACGACGGCGCGGCCGCGCTGGTGCTCGCCCGGGCCTCCACCGCGCAGCGCCTCGGCGCCACGCCGGTGGCGCGCATCGTCGGTCACACCACCCACGCGCAGGAACCCAACTGGTTCACCACCGCCCCGGTCTACGCCACGCAGAAGCTGCTGGCCGCCACCGGCTGGAGCGTGGCGGACGTGGACCTGTGGGAGGTGAACGAAGCCTTCGCCGTGGTGCCCATGGCGCTGATGGCCGAGCTTCAGGTGCCGCACGAGAAGGTCAACGTCCACGGCGGTGCCTGCGCGCTGGGTCACCCGATCGGCGCCAGCGGCGCGCGCATCCTCGTCACGCTGATCCACGCGCTCCAGGCGCGCGGCGGCAAACGCGGGGTGGCCACGCTGTGCATCGGTGGTGGCGAGGCCACCGCGATGGCCATCGAACTGGTGTGAGGTGGTTGGCGGGCTCCGCAGATTTGACTAAAATTTGTCGAAATTTTGTGGATTTCTGATTGGAGTCGCCATGGATGCATTGCTGGCCCGAAACAGCGTGGGCATTTCCGAGCTGAGGGAGGCGCCGGCGCGCGTGTTCGACCAAGCCGGTGACGAGGCGCTGGTGGTGCTCAACCACAACAAGCCCGCCGGCTACATCGTGTCCAACGCGTGGATGGCCCGGGTGCTCGACCAGCTGGCGGATCGCGTGGTGACCACCAAGGCCGTCGAGCGGCTCGATACGTTGTCTTCCGCCCGACCGGTTTCGCTCGACGACCTGTGACCACCGCCTACCAGCTGGCCATCCACCCGGCCGCCGAGCGCGAATGGGCCAGGCTCGACGACAGCGTCAAAAAGCGCTTCAAGCTGAAGCTCGCCAAGGAACGACTGCTGAACCCGCGGGTTCCCCGGGATGCGCTCCACGGCGCTCCCGATCTCTACAAGATCAAGATCACCACGCCCCAGTACCGCCTCGCTTACCACGTGGATGACGCCCGCCGGGTGCTCACCATCATGGCCATCAGCACCCGCGATGACGTGTACGCGCTCCTTCAAGGGCGCTGAAGATCCTCACCCAACCCTCCCCATGCTGCTCACCCAAGACCAAACCATGATCCGCGACGCCGTGCGGACGTTCGCGCAGGAACAGCTCTGGCCCCACGCCGCCCGCTGGGACAAGGAGCACCATTTCCCCCACGACGCCCACCGCGGGCTGGCCGAACTCGGCTGCTACGGCATCTGCGTGCCCGAGTCGCTCGGCGGCGCGGGGCTGGACTACGTCACGCTGGCGCTCGTGCTTGAAGAGATCGCCGCGGGCGACGGCGGCACCAGCACCGTCATTTCGGTGACCAACTGCCCGGTCAACGCCATCCTGCTGCGCTACGGCAACCCCGAGCAGCAGGAGCGCTTCCTGCGCCCCCTCGCGCAGGGCCGCGGCCTGGGTGCCTTCTGCCTCACCGAGCCCCACGTCGGCAGCGACGCGTCGGCCCTGCGCACCAGCGCCGTGCGCGACGGCAACCACTACGTGATCAACGGCGTCAAGCAGTTCATCACCAGCGGCAAAAACGGCACCGTGGCCATCGTCATTGCGGTGACCGACAAGGCCGCAGGCAAGCGCGGCATGAGCGCCTTCATCGTGCCCACCGACACGCCCGGCTACACCGTCGCCCGCCTGGAAGACAAGGTCGGCCAGCACAGCAGCGACACCGCCCAGATCACCTTCGAGAACTGCCGCGTGCCGGCCGACCACCTCATCGGCCAGGAAGGCGAGGGCTACAAGATCGCCCTCTCGGCGCTGGAGGGCGGGCGCATCGGCATCGCCGCCCAGAGCATCGGCATGGCGCGCAGCGCGTTTGAGTGCGCGCTCACCTACGCGCGCCAGCGCGAGAGCTTTGGCCAGCCCATCATCAACCACCAGGCGGTGGGCTTTCGCCTGGCCGAGATGGCCACCCAGATCGAGGCCGCGCGCGCCCTCACCCTGCACGCCGCCGCGCTGCGCGACGCCGGCCGGCCTTGTCTGAAAGAAGCCGCCATGGCCAAGCTGTTCGCCAGCGAGATGGCCGAACGCGTCTGCAGCGACGCGATCCAGGTGCACGGCGGCTACGGCGTGGTCAACGACTTTCCGGTCGAGCGCATCTGGCGCGACGTGCGCGTCTGCCAGATCTACGAAGGCACGTCCGACGTGCAGAAGATCCTGATCCAGCGCGCGCTGTGACGCCGCCGCCCCGGCGCGCGCGATGCGCCGGGGGGTACCATCGCTGTCCATGAAGATCCTGATCCTGGGCGCTGGCCGGGTGGGCGAGAGCGTCGCCGAGAGCCTGGTGTCCGAGCAGAACGACATCACCATGGTCGACATGGACGCCCAGCGCCTGCGGCTGCTGGAGGAGCGGCTGGATTTGCGCGGTGTGGTGGGCAACGGGGTGCAGCCCTCGGTGTTGCGCGACGCCGGCGCGGCCGACGCCGACATGGTGATTGCCTGCGCCGCGCAGGACGAGACCAACCTGGTCGTGTGCAAGATCGCCCACGACGTGTTCCAGTGTCCGTCCACCATCGCGCGCCTGCGCTCGCCCGAGTTTGCCGAGGGCGATGAGCTGCTGGGCAAGAGTGGCTTCGCGGTGGACCACGTGATCTGCCCCGAAGCCTCGGTGACGCGCCACATCCACCGGCTCATCAGCTATCCCGAGGCGCTGCAGGTGCTGGAGTTTGCCGACGGCAGGGCCAGCCTGATCGCGGTGCGCGCGGTGGCGGGCGGCGCGCTGGTGGGCCACACCATCGGCGAATTCCGCGACCGTTTTCCGCAGTGCGAGATGCGCGTGGTGGCGCTGTACCGGCAGGACCGTGAGGTCGAGGCGCAGCCGGAGACGCGCGTGCTGGCCGGCGACGAGGTGTTCGTGCTCGCCGACACGCAGAAGATCCGCGACGTGCTGGGCGCGATCCACCGGTTCGACAAGCCGGTGCAGCGGGTGATGATCGCCGGGGGCGGCCGCGTCGGCCTGCGGCTGGCGCGCAGCCTGGTCGGGCAGTGCGAGGTCAAGATCATTGAGCACGATCCGCGCCGCTGCGAGTACCTGGCCAGCCAGCTGCCGTCGAGCATGCTGATCCTGCAGGGCGACGGCGCCGACGAGGACTTGCTGCTGGAGGAAAACGTCGGCCAGATGGACATGTTCCTCGCGCTGACCAGCGATGACGAGGACAACATCCTCTCCAGCATGCTGGCCAAGCGCCTCGGGGCGGGGCGGGTGATGGCGCTGATCAACCGCCGCGCCTACGCCGACATGATGCAGGGCAGCACCATCGACATCGCGATCTCGCCCGCGCAGGCGGTGATCGGCGAGTTGCTGACGCACCTGCGGCGTGGCGACGTGGCGGCGGTGCACAGCCTGCGGCGCGGCGCGGCCGAAGCGATCGAGGGCATCGCCCGCGGCGACGCGCGCACCAGCCGGCTGGTCGGTCGGCGGGTGGAGGACATCCGTCTGCCGCCGGGCGCGCGCATCGGCGTGATCGTGCGGGGGGAGGGGCGCGGCTCGGAGGTGCTGATGCCGCACCACGACACCGTGATCCAGAGCGACGACCACGTGGTCGTTTTTATCCCCAACAAGCGGCTGGTGCGCGAGGTGGAGCGGCTGTTCCAGGTCAGCGCCACCTTCTTCGGCTGACCCGCCCCCGCGATGCGCCACAGCTTTCTGCCCGTCCTGGCCGTGTTCGCCCGCATCCTGCTGGCGTTCTCGCCGGCCTACCTGGTGCCGCTCGGCTGGGCCTGGTTTCTGGACCACGAGCACCACGCGCTGGTGTGGGCTTATGGCTTCGCGGTGAGCGTGGCCAGCGGTGCGGCGCTGTGGCACCTCACGCGGCACCACCGCCGCGAACTGCAGGCGCGCGACGGCTTCCTGCTGGTCAACCTGGTGTGGGTGGTGCTGCCCTTGTATGCGGCGCTGCCGCTGATGGCCACGGTGCCCGACATCACCTTCACCAAGGCCTACTTCGAGGCGATGAGCGCTCTCACCGCCACCGGCGCCACCGCGCTGTCGGGGCTCGACCAGCTGCCGGTGTCGGTCAACGTATGGCGCTGTTTCCTGCAGCTCATCGGCGGGCTGGGCATCATGCTGCTGGTGGTGGCGGTGCTGCCCTTGCTGGGACTGGGTGGCTTCCAGCTGTACCGCGCCGAGACACCGGGCCCGATGAAGGACACGAAGTTCACGCCGCGCATCGCCGAGACGGCGCGCGGGCTGTGGGGCGTGTACGCGTTGTTTGCGCTGGCCTGCATGCTGGCCTACCGCTGGGGCGGCATGTCGTGGGCCGACGCGTTCATGCACATGTGCACCACCATGGGCCTGGGCGGGTTCTCGTCCTACGACGCGAGCTTCGGCCACTTCGACTCGGCCCGCCTGGAGTGGGTGGCCACGGTGTTCATGACCCTGGCCGGCATCAGCTTCGTGCGTTACTTCATGGTCATCCGCACGCGATCGCTGCGGCCGGTGACCGCCGACCGCGAGATCCGCACCTACCTGGTGGTGCTGGTGGCGGCGATCGCGCTGGTGGCGCTGATGCTGACCACGCAAGGCGTGGTCGACCATGTGCCCGACGCCATCCGGACCAGCGCATTTCACGTGGTCTCGCTGGCCACCACCACCGGCTACGCCTCCACCGATTACGCGCAGTGGCCGGTGTTTGCGCCGGTGCTGATGATGTTTCTGGGCTGCTTCGCGTCGTGCGCCGGCTCCACCGGTGGCGGCATCAAGATGGTCCGCATGGTGCTGCTGGTCAAGCAGGCGCGGCGCGAGCTGGTCCGCATCATCCACCCTCGGGTCGTCAACCCGGTCACGCTGGGCGGCAAGGTGATGCCCATGTCGGTGATGACCGCGGTGCTGGGCTTCATGCTGATCTACGGCGCGGCCACCATGGGGCTGACCATGCTGCTGTTGTTCAGCGGTCTGGACATCGTGACCGCGTTTTCCGCGGTGGTGGCCACCGTCAACAACATCGGCCCGGGGCTGGGGCTGGTGGGGCCGTCGAGCAACTTCGGCGTGCTGGCCGATTTCCAGATCTGGGTCCTGAGCTTTGCCATGCTGCTGGGTCGGCTGGAGTTGTTGAGCGTGCTGGTGCTGTTCACCGGCGCGTTCTGGCGCCGCTGAGCCCGATCTCCGGAGACATTCCCATGCCCATCACCACGTCCTCGCAGGCCCTGGTTGACGCCGCCACCGCCGTCATCACCACCCACACCGTGGCTGAAGTCGCGCGGCGCCTGGCCGCCGGCGACCCGCGCCTGCAGCTGGTCGACATCCGCGACATCCGTGAGCTCGAGCGCGAAGGCACCGCGCCCGGCGCCTTTCACGCGCCGCGCGGCATGCTCGAGTTCTGGGTCGACCCGGCGTCGCCTTACTTCAAGCCCCTGTTCGGTGACGAGTCCAAGGAGTTCGTGCTGTTCTGCGGCGCGGGCTGGCGCAGCGCGCTGGCCACCCGAGCCTTGCAGGACATGGGCATGACCAACGTGGCCCACATCGAGGGCGGCTTTGCCGCCTGGGTGGTGCAGGGTGCGCCGGTGGAAACGCTGGCCGAGCGCCAGGCGCGGCGCCGCCCATGAAGACCGCCCGCCCCCCAGCGCCCGCGCCCGAGGCCTGCCCGTGCGGCAGCGGGGCGCCGCTGGCCGCCTGCTGCGGCCGCTACCTCGGCACCGGCGTGCCCGCGCCCGACGCCGAGCGCCTGATGCGCTCGCGCTACACCGCGTTCGTGCGTGGCGATGTCGATCACCTGTTGACCACCTGGCACCCCAGCACCCGCCCGCGTTCGCTCGACCTCGAGCCCGGTGTGAAATGGCTGGGTCTGGCGGTGCGCCAGCACCGCGCGCTCGGGCCCGACGACGCCGAGGTCGAATTCGTCGCCCGCTCCCGCTGGCAGGGCCGCGGCCAGCGCCTGCACGAACGCAGCCGCTTCGTGCGCGAAGACGGCGCCTGGTACTACGTCGATGGTGACCCGCTGTGAGCGGCCGCGGTGCTGACAGCCCGGACACACCGTGGATCCGCCATGGCCGATCCCCCGGTGTGGCCCCCGAAAGGGTGGAGAAGCCGTCTGCAGCGCGCGGCGGCTCCTTCGTCCAGGCCGTGCTCTTCGACTGCGACGGCGTGCTGGTGGACAGCGAGCCAATCACCAACGGCGTGTTGCGCGAGATGCTCAACGAGGCCGGGTGGGCGATCGGCGCGGCCGAGTGCGAGGCGCTGTTCATCGGTCGCGCGGTGCGTGACCTGCGGCTGCGCATCGAAGCCGAGACCGGCCGACCGCTCACGGAGGACTGGATGCAGGCTTTCTACGCACGGCGCAACGCGCGCCTGCGGGCGGAGTTGCGCGCCATGCCCGGGGCGCTCGACGCCGTGGCGCGGGTGCACGCGCGGGTGGGCGGGCGCATCGCCTGCGCGTCGGGCGCGGACCGGGCGAAGGTGGTGATGCAGCTGGAGCAGGTCGGCCTCGCGCCGTTCTTCGGCGCGGCGGTCTTCAGCGGCCACGACCTGCCGCGGTCCAAGCCGGCGCCCGATGTGTACCTCGCCGCCGCGGCCCACCTGGGCGTGGACCCGCGCGACTGCCTGGTGATCGAAGACACCGCCACCGGCGCGCAGGCTGGTCTGGCCGCGGGCGCCACCGTGTGGGGCTACTGCCCGCAGGGCCATGGCCGGGCATTCGACGGGCTGCCGGTGGCCCGCGTGATCCACCACCTCGACGACCTGCACGCCTGACCTGGACCACGAGGTGGCGCGGCAGAAGGAGCATCGGCTGCAACACGCGATCAACCGGTCTCCTGGGGTACCACCTCCTGCGCCCAGGGATCCGCCCTGGGCTTGTCGGTGGCACCCCACGATCCTCGGTTCTCGCGCGTTTCGCGTCGATGCCTTCCGCCGCGCAGCCTCCTAGCCCTCGCGCCAGGCCGCCGGCGATTGGCCGGTCCAGTCGCGGAAGGCGCGGATGAAGCTTTTTTCGCTCCGAAAGCCCACTGCGGCGGCGATCTGCTTGATCGGTCGCGCGGTGCGGCGCAGCAGGTCCTGCGCGAGCTGTCGCCGCACCTCGTCTTTCAGGCTCTGCAGGGTGGCGCCTTCGTCGCGCAGCTGGCGGTGCAGGGTGCGCACCGAGGTGTGCAGGGCGGCGGCCAGGGCCTCGGCGTTGCGCATGGCGTCCGGCGAGGTCCGCAGCGCCTGCCGCACCCGCTGAACCAGCAGCCGGTCGCGCCGGTAGCTGCGCACGGTCAGCGGCAGCGCGCGCTGCAGCAGGGCGCGCATGGCGCCTTCGTCGCGCCGCAGCGGCAGCGCGAGGTAGGCGGCGTCGATCGTGAGCGAGGCCTCGGGCGCGTCGAAGGTGAGGGGCGCGTCGAACAGGTGGGCGTACGCCGCCACGTGGGGCGGCGCCGGGTAGGGCAGGGTTACGCCGCGCAGCGGCAGGCGCGAGTCCACGAACCAGGCCGCCAGCCCATGCACGTTGCGCAGCACCGACACCACGCCGAGCTCGGCCAGCGGTCCGGGGTCGGCCGTCCAGCGCAGGCGGATGCGGGCGCTGGCGCCGTCGGTCTCCAGCGCCAGCGCGGGGTCGGGCGTGAGCAGGCCGTGATGGCGGCACCAGCGCTTGAGCGCCACGCCCAGCGTGGGCGCGCTCAGGGAGGCGCGCGCCAGCAGGCCGTAGCTGCCCCAGGGCAGGGCGCGGGCGAAGCAGCCCAGCCCTTCGTCGTCCAGTTCGCGCATCGCGGCGTAGGAAACCGCCTCCATCTGCGCGGCCGTGATCGTCCCTGTCGGTTGGGCCAGATCCTGTGGCGTGATTTGTGCCGCGGCGAGGGCGTCCGACGGATCACGCCCGCGGCGTTGATACGCCCACACCATCCCGCGGACGAGGCTGATCGGCGTGAGCGCCGGCCCTTGGCGCAAGTCATGGGGCAGGCCCGCGGTGGTCGTGGCTGCAGCGGGGCTGGGCGCCGGGGCAGAGGGCGCGGCGTGGGGCGGGGGAGGCATGGGATGGCAGTGTGCGTTGTCGTGGCGTGATTTGCAACCTGCCTGTCGCGCCGGGGCGGGCGGCCAGCGGCTATCCTCGGGGCCCCACGCCAGCCCGTCCGATGCCGCCATGCCGATCCTCACTTCCCAGCTCAACCCCCGCTCCGCCGATTTCCAGGCCAACGCCGCGGCCATGCGCGCGCTGGTCGATGACCTGCGCGTGCAGATCGAGAAAGCCGCCGCCGGCGGTGGCGAGGCCGCCCGCGCCAAGCACGTGGCCCGCGGCAAGCTGCTGCCGCGCGACCGTGTGGCGATGCTGCTTGACCCCGGCACGCCGTTCCTGGAGCTGGCGCCGCTGGCCGCGCACGGCATGTACCAGGGCGACGCGCCCTGCGCCGGCGTGATCGCCGGCATCGGCCGCGTCAGCGGTGTCGACTGCCTCATCGTCTGCAACGACGCCACCGTCAAGGGCGGCACCTACTACCCCATGACGGTGAAGAAACACCTGCGCGCGCAGGAGGTGGCGATGCAGAACCACCTGCCCTGCATCTACCTGGTCGACTCGGGCGGCGCCAACCTGCCCAACCAGGACGAGGTGTTCCCCGACCGCGACCACTTCGGCCGCATCTTCTACAACCAGGCCAACATGAGCGCGCAGGGCATCGCGCAGATCGCGGTGGTCATGGGTTCTTGCACCGCCGGTGGTGCCTACGTGCCGGCGATGAGCGACGAGACCATCATCGTGAAGAACCAGGGCACGATCTTCCTGGGCGGCCCGCCCTTGGTGAAGGCGGCGACCGGCGAGGTGGTGAGCGCTGAAGACCTGGGCGGTGGCGACGTGCACACGCGCCTGTCCGGCGTGGCCGATCACCTGGCGCAGAACGACGCCCACGCCATCGCCCTGGCGCGGCAGGCCGTGGCCGCGCTCAACCACCGCAAGGAAGTCACCGCGGCCCTGCGCGAGCCGCGCGCGCCGCGCTTCGCGGCCGAGGAGTTGTATGGCGTGATCCCGACCGACACGCGCAAGCCCTTTGACGTGCGCGAGATCATCGCCCGGCTCGTCGATGACTCGGAGTTCCACGAGTTCAAGGCCCGCTTCGGCAGCACCCTGGTCTGCGGCTTTGCGCACATCGAAGGCATGCCGATCGGCATCGTCGCCAACAACGGCGTGCTGTTTTCCGAGAGCGCGCAAAAGGGCGCGCACTTCATCGAGCTGTGCGGGCAGCGCAAGGTGCCGCTGCTGTTCCTGCAGAACATCACCGGCTTCATGGTAGGGCGCAAAGTCGAGAACGAAGGCATCGCGCGCCATGGCGCCAAGATGGTCACCGCGGTGGCCACGGTCAATGTGCCCAAGTTCACCGTGATCATCGGCGGCAGCTATGGCGCGGGCAACTACGGCATGTGCGGCCGCGCCTACAGCCCGCGCTTCCTGTGGATGTGGCCGAACGCGCGCATCAGCGTCATGGGCGGCGAGCAGGCCGCCGGCGTGCTGGCCACCGTCAAGCGCGACGGCATCGAGGCGCGCGGCGGCCAGTGGAGCGCCGAGGAAGAAGCCGCGTTCAAGAAGCCCCTGCTGGACCAGTTCGCCGAGCAGTCCCACCCGTACTACGCCACCGCCCGCCTGTGGGACGACGGCGTGATCGACCCGGCCGACACGCGACGCATCCTCGCGCTGGCCATGTCGGCCGCGATGAACGCCCCGATCCCCGAGCCGAAGTTCGGCGTGTTCCGCATGTGACCGGACCGCCCGCCATGGACGTCCGCGACCATTTCCTCAGCCTCGCGCGTTACCACGCGTGGGCCACCGAGCGCCTGCTGGCCGCGGTGGCCCACGTCGACGAGGCCGACTACCGCCGCGACCTCGGCCTGTTCTTCCGCAGCCTGCACGGCACCCTCAACCACCTGCTCGTGACCGAGGCGCTGCTGTGGCAGCCGCGCTTTGCGCGCGGCCTCTCGCCGGTGGTGGCGCTGGACCTGGAGGCCGAACCCGACCGCGCCCGGCTGGCGCAGGCGCTGCTCGGCGGCGCGCGCGCCTGGGAGCGCCTGATCGCCGACTGGCCCCTGGGTCATTTCGGCGGCCACCTCGCCTACACCTCGATGCGTGGCCAGGCGGTGCGCCTGCCCTTCGGCGCCACGCTCGCCCACGTCTTCAACCACGCCACCCACCACCGCGGCCAGATCACCGCCGCGCTCACCCAGCTCGGGCAGCCCGGCCCGGAGCTGGACCTCGTGTATTTCCTGCAAGGCATGCCGGCGCGGTGACGCGCGGGCCCCGGAGACTTTCATGACCGACACCGTGCTCGACGTCAGCCGCCCGCGGCCCCACGTGGCCCACGTCTGGCTCAACCGCCCCGACGTGCGCAACGCGTTCAACGACGCCGTCATCGCCGCGCTCACCGACACCTTCGCCACCCTCTCGCGCGAGCCCGACCTGCGGGTCATCGTCCTTGGCGCCCACGGCAAGGCCTTCTGCGCCGGGGCCGACCTGAACTGGATGAAGGCCATGGCCGGCTACTCGTGGGAAGACAACCGCGCCGACGCCCAGCGGCTGGCCGACATGCTCTGGACCCTGGACCAATGCCCGGTCCCGATCGTGGGTCGCATCCAGGGTGACTGCTACGCCGGCGGCATGGGGCTGGCTGCCGTGTGCGACGTGCTGGTGGCGGTCGAGGGCGTGACCTTCTGCCTGAGCGAGGCCCGCCTCGGCCTGCTGCCGGCCACGATCAGCCCCTATGTGGTGCGTGCCATGGGCGCGCAGGCCGCGCGCCGCTACATGGTCACCGCCGAGCGCTTTGACGCCGCCCGCGCGCAGGCGCTGGGCCTGGTGCACGAGGTGGTCGGCGCCGAGGCGCTGGATGCCACCGTGCAGGGCGTGGTCAACGCCATCGTGGGCAATGGTCCCGCCGCCGCGCGCGCCTGCAAGGCGCTGGTGCGCGACGTGGCCGGCGCGCCGGTCACCGCCGAACTGCGCGCGGACACCGCCCGCCGCATCGCCGACATCCGCGCCAGCGACGAGGGCCGCGAGGGCCTGTCGTCCTTCCTGAACAAACGCGCGCCCGGCTGGCTGCCCGCCGCCTGACGCGCCGCCCCCGACGCCCCGCCGCACGGCACCGCCATGACCGACGCGCTCGCCACCCTGGGCACCCCGGAGCTGCTGGCCCTGGCCGCCGCGCTCGGCTGGGCCAGCGGCCTGCGCCTCTATGCCGCCGTGTTCCTCACCGGCGTGGCCGGCGCGATGGACTGGTTCGCGCTGCCGCCAGGGCTGACGGTGCTGCAGCACCCCGCGGTGCTGGTCGCCAGCGGCTTCATGCTCATGGTCGAGTTCTTGGCCGACAAGCTGCCCTTGATCGACTCCATGTGGGACCTGGTGCACAGCGTGATCCGCGTGCCGGCCGGGGCGGCGCTGGCGGCCGCGGCGCTGGGCGCCGATGGCCCGACCATGGCCGTGGTCGCGGCGCTGCTGGGCGGCACGCTGGCCGCCACCAGCCAGGCCGCCAAGACCAGCAGCCGCGCCGCCATCAACGCCTCGCCCGAACCGGTCAGCAACGTGCTGGCCAGCTTGCTGGAAGACGGTCTGGTGGTGGGCGCCTTGTGGCTGGCCATCCAGCATCCGCTGGCCTTTGGCGTCGCGCTGGCGGTGGTGGTCGTGCTGATGTGGTTGCTGACCGCCTGGCTGTGGCGTTTCCTGCGCGCCGCGTGGCGGCGCCTGACCGGCGGATGGGCTCGCGCCTGACACCCATGCACGCCAGCGACCTGCCCCACGACCTGCAGCGCCGCAGCCTCGCGGCCGTGTGGCATCCCTGCACCCAGATGGCGCGCGCCGCGCAGGTGCCGCCGCTGGCGGTCGCCCGCGGCGACGGCCCCTGGCTGATCGACACCGCCGGCCGACGCTATTTCGACGCCATCAGTTCGTGGTGGGTCAACCTGTTCGGCCACAGCGATCCCGGCCTGATCGCCGCCATCGAGGCGCAACTGCGCACGCTGCCGCACGTCATGCTCGCCGGCTGCACCCACGAGCCGGCCGTGCGACTGGCCGAGCGGCTGGCCGCGCGCACCGGCGGCGCGCTGGGCCACGCGTCGTTCGCCAGTGACGGCGCCAGCGCCGTGGAGATCGCGCTCAAGCAGAGCTTTCACAGCTGGCGCAACCGCGGCCGCACCGCCAAGCAGCGCTTTGCCTGCCTGCGCCACAGCTACCACGGTGAAACCATCGGCGCGCTGGCCGTGACCGACGTGGCCGTCTTCCGCGACGCCTACGACCCGCTCCTGCGCCACGCGCTCATCATCGACGCGCCCGACAGCCGCACCGGCGACGAAACCGCGGCGCTGGCGGCCCTGCGCGAGACGCTGGAGCGCCACCACCACGAGCTCGCCGCGCTCATCGTGGAACCCCTGGTGCAGGGCGCCGCCGGCATGGTGATGCATTCCCCGGACTACCTGCGTGCCGCGCGCGCCCTGTGCCGCGCGCACGACGTCCACCTGATTGCCGACGAAATCGCCGTCGGCTGCGGCCGCACCGGCCGCTTCTTCGCCTGGGAGCACACCGAGCCCGCCGGGCCCGCCGACTGGCCCGACTTCGTCCTGCTGTCCAAAGGCATCACCGGCGGCACCCTGCCGCTGTCGCTCGTGCTGACCACCGACGCGGTGTTCCAGGCCTTCTGGTCCGACGACACCGCCCGCGGCTTCCTGCATTCGCACTCCTACACCGGCAATCCGCTGGCCTGCGCCGCGGCCAACGCGGTGCTTGACCGCTTCGACGCCGGCCAGCTGGCGGCCAACGCGCGGCAGGCCGCGTGGCTGGCCGAGGCCTTCGCGCCGCTGAGCCGCGACCCCCGCGTGGCCCACCTGCGCCAGCGCGGCACCATCCTCGCCTTCGACGTTCCCGCCGCGCCCGCCGGGTTCGCCGAACGCTTCCACCTCGCGGGCCGCGCGCGCGAACTGCTGATCCGCCCGATCGGCCGCAGCGTGTACGTCATGCCGCCTTATTTGATCGACGCCGCGCGGGCCAACTGGCTGGCCGCCGCCGTCCGGGACACCCTTCACGATGTGGTTTGACCATTGCCAGACGCGCCTGCGCGCCCTCGACACCCAGAGCCTCACGCGCCGCCTGCGCGTGGCCGACAGTGGCACCGCGCCGCGCCAGCGCTGGCGCGACGGGGGCGGCGCGCGCGAGCTGCTCATGTTCTGCAGCAACGACTACCTCGGGCTGGCCGCCCACCCGGCGCTCACCGCCGCGCTGGCCGAGGGTGCGCTGCGCTGGGGCGCGGGGGCCGGTGCCTCGCCGCTGGTCAGCGGCCACACGGCCGCCCACGCCGCCGTCAGCGCGTGGCTGGCCGACCGCTTCGAGGCGCACATCCCCCAGGCCCGGGCGCTGGGTTTCTGCACCGGCTACATGGCCAACCTCGGCGTGCTCACCGCGCTGGGCGACGCCGACGCCGAGCTGTTCTGCGACGACCTGAACCACGCCTCCCTCATCGACGGCGCGCGCCTCGCGCGCGCCACCGTGGTCCGCTACCCGCACGGCGATGCGGTGGCCCTGGCCGACCGGCTGTCGAGGAGCCACGCGCCGCGCAAGCTCATCGTCACCGACAGCGTGTTCAGCATGGACGGCGACATCGCCCCGCTGCGCGCGCTCCTGGCCCTCGCCGAGGCCCACGACGCGCTGCTGCTGGTTGACGACGCCCACGGCTTCGGCGTGCTGGGCCACGACGGCCTCGGCGCGCTGCAACACGCCGGCCTGCGCAGCGAACGGCTGGTGCTCGTGGGTACCCTGGGCAAGGCGGCCGGCGTGGCCGGCGCCTTCGTCGTGGCCCACGCCACGATCGCCGAGTTCCTGCTGCAGACGGCCCGCAACTACATCTTCTCGACCGCCGCGCCGCCGGCCGTGGAACACGCGGTTCTCGCGGCGCTGCGCCTGATCGTGTCGGACGAGGGCGCCGCGCGCCGACAGGCCCTGGGCGAGCGGGTGGTGCAATGGCGTGTCGGCGCGCAGGCGCTGATCGACCGCCACCCGCGCAGCGGCTGGCGGCTGCTGCCGTCGGCCACGGCGGTGCAGGCGCTGGTGGTGGGTGACAACGCCACCGCGATGGCGGTGTCGGCCGCGCTCGAAGCGCAGGGCCTGCGTGTGCCGGGCATCCGCCCGCCGACCGTGCCGCCCGGCACCGCGCGCCTGCGCGTGACGCTCTGCGCCACCCACACCGAGGGCGACGTGCAGCGCCTGCTCGACGCGCTCGAACCCATCGCCGCGCGCAGCCGGCGCGTGGTGGAGACCCTGCTGTGATGCGCGGCCTGTTCATCACCGGCACCGACACCGAGATCGGCAAGACCACCGTCACCGGCGGGCTGGTCCACGCGCTGCAGGCCGCCGGGCGCCGCGTGGCCCCCGTCAAGCCGCTGGCGGCCGGGCAGGCGCTCGACGCGCACGGACGCTGGTTCAACGACGACGTGCGCCACCTGCACCGCGCCCAGACCCTCGGCCTGAGCGAGGCCGAGGTCGGTCCGTTCCAGTGGCGCACGGCCTGCGCCCCCCACATCGCGGCAGCGCTGGAAGGCGCGGCCATCGACCGCGCGGCGATCCTCGGTGCGGTGCGTGCCACGGCGGCCCGGGCCGACCTCGTGCTGGTTGAGGGTGTCGGCGGCTTCCGGGTGCCGCTGGCGCCCGGCTGGGACACGGCCGACCTCGCGGTGGATCTGGGCCTGCCGGTGCTGCTGGTCGTCGGCCTGCGCCTGGGCTGCCTCAACCACGCCGCGCTCACCGCCGAGGCGGTGCGCGCCCGCGGCATGCCGCTGGCCGGCTGGGTCGCCAACGCGGTGGACCCCGCCATGCCCCACCTCGCCGACAACCTCGCCGCCCTGCGCGCCGCACTCCCCGCGCCGTGCTGGGGCGTGGTGCCGCGACTGCCCGATCCCGCCCCGCCCGCGGTGGCGGCCCACCTGACCCTGGACCACGCGCCCGCGTGGCGCTGAACGACGGAGAACCCCATGTTCCACAAGATCCTGATTGCCAACCGGGGCGAAATCGCCTGCCGCGTGGCCGCCACCGCGCGCCGCCTCGGCGTGAAGACCGTGGCGGTGTATTCCGACGCCGACGCCCGCGCCAAGCACGTGACCGCGTGCGACGAGGCGGTGCACATCGGCGGGTCGGCGCCGAAGGACAGCTACCTGCAGTGGGAGCGCATCATCGCCGCCGCCCAGGCCACCGGCGCGCAGGCCATCCACCCGGGCTACGGCTTCCTGAGCGAGAACGAGGCCTTCGCCGACGCCTGCGCGAAGGCCGGTCTGGTCTTCATCGGCCCGCCCTCGTCGGCGATCGAGGCCATGGGTCTGAAGGCCGAGTCCAAGCGCCTGATGGAAAAGGCCGGGGTACCGCTCGTGCCCGGTTACCACGGGGCCGACCAGGACCCGGCCCTGCTGCAGCGCGAGGCTGACCGCATCGGCTACCCCGCGCTCATCAAGGCCAGCGCGGGCGGCGGTGGCAAAGGCATGCGGGTGGTCGAGAAGAGCGAAGACTTCGCCGCCGCGCTGGCGAGCTGCCAGCGCGAGGCCCGCAACAGCTTTGGCAGCGACGCCGTGCTGATCGAGAAATACGTGCAGCGCCCGCGCCACATCGAGATCCAGGTGTTTGGCGACGCCCACGGCAACTGCGTCTACCTGTTCGAGCGCGACTGTTCGGTGCAGCGCCGCCACCAGAAGGTGCTGGAAGAGGCACCCGCGCCCGGCATGACGCCCGCGCTGCGCCAGCGCATGGGCGAGGCCGCGGTGGCCGCCGCGAAGGCGGTGAACTACGTGGGCGCCGGTACGGTGGAATTCATCGTGGAGCAGCCCGAGGGCTACGACCACCCCGAGGCCATGCGCTTCTATTTCATGGAGATGAACACGCGGCTGCAGGTGGAACACCCGGTGACCGAAGCCATCACCGGCCTGGACCTCGTGGAATGGCAGCTGCGCGTGGCCAGCGGCGAGCCGCTGCCGCGGCAGCAGCACGAACTGCGCATGCACGGCCACGCCATCGAAGCGCGCCTGTGCGCCGAAAACCCCGACAACCAGTTCCTGCCGGCCACGGGCACGCTGCAGGTCTACCGGAAGCCGGCCCACGCCGCGTTTCAGCGCGACAACGGCAGCGGCGGCCCTACGGCCGGTGTTCGCTTCGACGACGGTGTGCGCGAGGGCGACGCGATCAGCCCGTACTACGACTCGATGATCGCCAAGCTCATCGTCCACGGCGACACGCGCGAGCAGGCGCTCGCCCGGCTCGACGCGGCGCTCGCCGACACCCGCATCGTGGGCCTGGCCACCAACGTGCAGTTCCTGCGCCACATCCTGGCCACGCCGTCGTTTGCCCAGGCGCGGCTCGACACCGCGCTCATCCCGCGCGAGGCCGACCGCCTGTTCCACCAGACCCGCGTGGACGCCGGCACCGCGATGGCCGCCGCCGTGGCCCACACACTGCTCGCCGAGCGAGCCCAGGCCGGCGCCGACCCGCTGTCGCGCCGCGACGGTTTCCGCTCCCACGGTCTGGCCACGCGGCGTTTCGTGTTCGCATGGGGGGAGGAGCGCCGCGAAGCGCTGCTGACCTACGGCCGCGAGGGCCGCCTCACCCTGCGCGATGGTAGCCATGAACACGCGCTGGCCTTCGAGCCGCTCGAGGGCGGTCGCATCGATCTGCGCTGGGCGGGTCACCGCGTGGTGGCGGAGGTCTGGGCGCAGGGCGAAACCCTGCATGTCTTCACGCCCGCCGGCGCGGTCACGCTGGTCGAGATAGACGAGCTGGCCCACGCCGGCGAGACCGAGGCCGAGGGCGGCCGACTCACCGCGCCCATGCCGGGCAAGGTGGTGTCCTTCGCCGTCCAGGCGGGCGACGCGGTCAAAAAGGGCCAGGCCCTGGCCGTGATGGAAGCCATGAAGATGGAGCACACCATCACCGCGCCGGCCGACGGGACCGTGGCCGAGCTGCTGTTTGCGCCGGGCGATCAGGTTGGCGACGGCGCCGAACTGCTGCGCCTGACCACCGCCTGATTCCCGCCGCGTCCGAGCGCGCGCGGCGGCGACTGACACGCCCGCCGCGCCGCGCTAGGCTGCCGCCCATGCGAATCACCCTCTGCCTCACCGCCAACAAGCCCGAGCCCTGGCAGGCCGGTCTGCGCGCCGCGCTGCCCCAGGCCGACGTCGACATCTGGCAGCCCGGCGCGCCCGCCGCGCCCGCCGACTATGCCGTCGTCTG
The DNA here is from genome assembly GCF_057219855.1 of Hydrogenophaga sp. T66. Lineage (NCBI taxonomy): Bacteria > Pseudomonadati > Pseudomonadota > Betaproteobacteria > Burkholderiales > Comamonadaceae > Hydrogenophaga > Hydrogenophaga sp. T66. Next base: position 146,521 of record NZ_JBXVVX010000001.1, read on the forward strand.
GGCGCCGCCGCAGGCCTTCATCGACGCGCAACCGGGCCTGCGCGCCCTGTTCAACATCGGGGCCGGCGTGGACGCGCTGCTCCCGCTGCGCCTGCCGCCGTCCCTGCGCGTGGTGCGGCTGGACGACGCCGGCATGTCGGTGCAGATGGCCGAATACGTGTGCCACGCCCTGATCCGCCACTTCCGCGAGTTCGACGGCTACGAGGCCGACGCGCGCGCCGGGCGATGGTCGTACCGCAAGCCCCGCGAGCGGGCCGACTGGCCGGTCGGGATCATGGGCCTGGGCGTGCTGGGCGAGCGGGTGGCGCGCGCGGTGGGGGCGTTCGAGTTTCCGGTGCACGGCTGGAGCCGCACGCCCAAACGCATCGAGGGCGTGGTCTGCCACCACGGCGCCGATGGGCTGGACGGCTTTCTGGCGCAGTGCCGCGTGCTGGTGAACCTGCTGCCGCTCACGCCCGAGACCGAGAACCTGCTCGACCGCCACACCCTCGGCCGTCTGCAGCCCGGCGCGGTGCTGATCAACGTGGCCCGCGGCGGGCATGTGGTGGACGAGGACCTGCTGGCTCTGCTGGACAGCGGTCACCTCGCCGGCGCCACGCTCGATGTCTTTCGCACCGAACCCCTGCCCGCCGACCACCCGTTCTGGCATCACCCGCGCATCACCGTCACGCCCCACACCGCTGCCCGCACCCTGCGCGCCGAGAGCATCGCGCAGATCGCGCACAAGATCGCGGCGCTGGAGCGCGGCGATCCCATCGCCGGCGTGGTCGATCCCGCGCGCGGTTACTGAACCGGGCCACCGACCTTGCCCCTCCCCGCCCCATCACCCCGCCTTGCCCCTGGAGTTGTTCATGTCCCTGCCTTCCCACGTCCAGCTGGTTGACGTCGGCCCCCGCGATGGCCTGCAGAACGAGAAACAGCCCGTGCCCGCGGCGGTGAAGATCGAGCTGGTCCACCGCCTGCAGGCCGCGGGTCTGCGGGAGATTGAAGTCACCAGCTACGTCAGCCCGAAGTGGGTGCCGCAGATGGCCGACAACCACGAGGTGATGGCGGGCCTGCAGCGCCAGCCCGGCGTGCGCTACGCCGTGCTCACGCCCAACCTCAAGGGCTTTGAGGCAGCGCTGGCCGACCGGCCGGACGAGATCGTCGTGTTCGGGGCCGCCAGCGAAGCGTTCAGCCAGAAGAACATCAACTGCTCCATCGCCGAGAGCATCGAGCGCTTCGCACCGGTGGTCGAGGCCGCGCTTGCGGCCGGCATCCGCGTGCGCGGCGCCATGAGCTGCACGGTGGGTTGCCCCTACGAGGGTGACATCGCGCCCGAGCGGGTGGGGCGCCTGGCCGGGCTGATGAAGTCCATCGGCGTGCAGCGCGTCGACGTGGCCGACACCATCGGCGTGGGCACGCCGCTGAAGGTGCAGCGCGCCATCGAGGCCACGCTGGCCCACTACGCGCTCGACGACCTCAGCGGCCACTTCCACGACACCTATGGCCAGGCCCTGTCCAACACCCTGGCAGCGCTGCAGCTGGGGGTGTGGAACTTCCAGTCCTCGGTGGCCGGTCTGGGGGGCTGCCCCTACGCCCGGGGCGCCACCGGCAACGTGGCCACCGAAGACGTGGTGTACCTGCTGCAGGGCCTGGGCATCGAGACCGGGATCGACCTCGACGCCCTGGTGGACGCCGGGGCCTTCATCAGCGAAGCCCTGGGCCGCCCGACCGGCTCGCGCGTGGGCCGGGCGCTGCTGGCCAAGCGGGCGGGGTGAGGGGGCCTGACCGGCGCCTCACTGCTTTTCCGGAACGTGCAGCACCGCGCAGGTGATGAGGGTGTCGAACCAGTCCGGTGTTGTCATCGCCGGAAAGGCCTCCCCATTGTTCTGATCGAATGGGTCCACGCGCGAGTCGTTACGGCGTTGCCACAAATGGACCGACACATCAAACGCGTAGCCGCTCTGGCTGGAGCCGGTGACATGTAGGGCCAAGGCCTGATCTGATCGCAGCAGGGTGCGTCGGTCGTTAGTGGTCAAGGCTTGCACAGGTGTGCAATAGCGCTGGTGGAATCGATCCCGGACGGCCGCCCATTGGGACATCGGCATCGGACAGGCGATCACGCCGCCCAGCTTTCGCCCGGGCGTCAACGCCTCTTGCAGTAGGAGATCGCTCAGGCAGCGTTCGAACCGGGAAAGGCGTTCGGCTGCGGCCTGGACCGGTTTGATGGCGGTGCGCAGGCCTTCCAATTTTTCATTGACGGCGCTGAGTGTGACTTGCGCCAGGCTGAGACTGATGGTCCGCTTGGGGGCGTTGATGGCAGTCAGTGTGGTGGTGACGGAGGAGAGCGCTTCGGTGGCCTGCTGGGTGGGGGTGTTGAGTTCGGCCGGAGGGTGACCGCCACCGCTGGTCAGCGTTTTGACCAGCGCGAGGAGGGCGTTTAGGTCGTCGCGCAGGTACTCGGCCGATTGAGCAATGCCAGTCCAGATGATGGCGTCGACCTGGGGTTGGGTGAGCTGGAGACTGTCGCGTCCCTTCGGCGCCTTGATGCCAGCCCGGTTTCTGTCCTGCGCGAGCAGTTCTGTGTCCAAAACCAGGGCTTGTTTGGTGTCCTTCAGGAGCTTGCCGGCCATCTGTTTGTCGGTCACCGGTCCGTTGATCCAGCGGACGAGTCGATCCACCGGCCACGTGTGTGCCGGGGTGTCGGCGGATGCCGCAGAAGGGTTGGCGCTCAAAGTAATGGACGGCGCAGTGTCGGCCGCCTTGCCGGCCAACCAGCGGGACCGCAGGGCGAGACGCTCATCGGCACCTTGCTTGTTGTGGCGCTCCAAAATGTCTCTGGATCGCCGCAGTTGCGCTGACCAGGGCTGCGCTTGTACGGTGACCAAGTAGGTTCGCGTGAATCGGTATGTTGAGGCGACGCTGGCCTGGATCAAGCTGTCGACCATGTCGAGAATCCAGTTGGCGAGCTCGTTGGCGTCTGGCACCGGTTGACTGCTTCCTTGCTCGGCGATCGTCTTGATGACCTTGCTCATCGGTTGGCAAACCGCGTACAGAGGGATGTCTCCCCGAGGTTGACTGACCAGTCGCATGGCCAGCAAACGCAGAAATCCGGCATGGCCCGACTGGTTAACTTTCTCCGCGCTGTCGACGAACATCCGCCGGTTGACAGGACTGAGCGAGAAGACAGTTCGGCGGATCAGGCTCAGCATCAGCGCCTCAATGGTCTCGGTTTGAGGCAGCGCCAGGGCTTTAGGTGCCGGTGCGCCAAAGAAGATCTGCTGCAACCGCTTCAGTTGGGCATTGATTGTCTTGTGGGGCTCGACGGTCTTGGCGTTGTCGTGGAACCCTTCGCGCATCCGCGCGATCAGATCGACGTTGTAAAGCGGGCGCGTGCTGGGGGACATCAGCATCGCGGCGCTGAACAGCTTGTCTACAGCCGCCTTGGTGTTTACCCCGGCCTGTGTCAGTTCAGCGAAATACTCTTCAATGTCCGCTCTGACCTTGGCCGCTCGCACTAATCCCAGCTCTGGCGGGGAATGCATGGTCAAAAGCACGTCAGCAGCGTGATCCAACAGATCGTCGGGTACCCAGGATGCTGCAGGTGTGAATGCCGTGCCGAACAACGCACCCAAACCGCGGGGCAAATCCATGGCCTTGATTTTGGCGCTCCATGCGCCGGTCCGACGATTCACGATCGACGGCTCAATCGCTGGCGCATCCACGCAGTCCCAAGGTGGAATCACCACCACCAGCTTTTGCGATGCCTCGTCCCATTCAAACCAGCCAATCATGTGAAGCTCCGTGACGTCAGGGTGTTTCAGTGTCTGGGGCCTGGCGGTCGCCGTCGATCCGCTCGACCGCCCAGCGGGGTGACCGATCCGGCTTCAACCAGCGCTTTGCACGTGCAGCACCGCGCAGGTGATGTAGGTGTCGAACCAGTCGTCGGTGTTCATGGCGGTCCAGGGGACGCTCGCTTGCCCTGGGCCGCTGAGGCGGCCGGGGCGGCGTTGCCAGAGATGCACCGACACATCAAACAGGGCGCCGCTTTGGCTGGAGCCGGTGACGTACAGCGCGAGGGCCTGGTCGGGGCGCAGGGGATACGGTGTGCCGTCGGCGTCCAGTTGTCGCGTGGTGGGCCACCAGGCGCCGTGGTAGGCGTCGGCGACCCAGGACCAGTCGCGCTGCTGGAGCGGGCAGGCGATGCGTCCACCCTGGCGCCGGCCGAGCGCCATGGCCTCGGTGGCCAGGGCCTGTCGCAGGGCGGCATCGAAGCGTTGGCGCAGTTGCTGCTCGGCGTGTGCCGTTTGCACGGACCGCCGCAGTGTTTGGGTGAAGGCCTCCGCCTCGAACAGCGCGTGCCGGGCGTCATCGTCCGCGAGCCGTCCTTGACACACGGCTTCCAGCCGGTCGTGCATCGTGTGGATGTCAGCGCCGGGCGGCACGATCAAGCCTTGCACGCGAATGCGCGTGACCATGTCGTCGAGGTCGCCCAGAAAAAAGCGCGCGGTGTCGGCCAGGGCGTCGCTCACCAGCGAGGTGACTTCACCGTCTGACATGGCTTCCTCACCCGCGGCGGCGACCTCCTGGCCGGCTGCTCGCGGCGTTTGGGGCGTCCTGGTCGCCTTGCCCACGGTGACGCCGCGGGCGAGTGCGGCGCGGTCCAGCCGCCGAGGCGCTTTCTCGACCACGGGTCCTTCGATCCACCGGACCAGCCGTGCCACCGACCAGGCGTGGGGCATGGGGTCGTCGGTGCTGGCCGCGAGGGCGAGGGGCTGGGTGGTGGTGGCTGGGGTGGTCGGGGTGGGTTTGGGCGGCGGGATGCGGTAGTCCTGCGAAGCCACCAGCTGGTCCATGGTCTTCAGCGCCAGGGCGTTGAGGTCATCACCGACCGGGCCAAAGGCCACGCCGCGCCGTGTGGCGTCGAGGCTGGCGCGCCAGATGGCGTCCTGTCGCGCGGCGTAGGCCGCCCGCGCGCTGTGACACTCGGCGTCCGTTTCGGCCTCGATGAGTTCGATCAACGCGGGGCCCGATGCGGGGGTGGACAGCGCGCGGTCCAGCACCGCGGCGATCGACGCCTGCAGTGCGCAGGCCTCCATGCCCAGTTTCGTGATCTGGTCCACCGTGGGGGTCAAGGCCTGGCCGGCACGCCGGGCCACCAGATCGCGCAGCATGGCCATCCACTGGGCGCGGGCCGCCACCGGAACGAAGAAATAGTGCTCCCACAAGACCACCGACAGCCGGAAGCTGCCCTCCCGGGACCGATTTCCGGTGGAGTCCAGTTCCCGGGCGAGGTCGCGCATCACGCGGCCGAGCTTGGAGTCCGGTGCTATCTTGCTGACGTCCACCACGGGTTTGCCGGGCGGCTCGCTGTCGAGCCACATCTCCAGGCCAGACACCAAGCCTTGCACGCACAGGTCCAGGGACGCGTCGGGGACCATGGTGGCGAGGTCGCGCAGGTGGTTGAGCTGCGCTGCGGTCGGCGTCCGGGCGGCCTCGGTGATGTGGTGGCTGCTGATGATCTGGTTGATCCGGGCCTCGCGCTGGCTCCGGTGGGCGGGGTCGGCCAGCCGGTGGGCCATGGCCAGGTACAGGTAGGGAAGGATGCTGTCCTGGCGCCCCGGTCGGGGGCCCGCCTCCCGCGTCAGGGGGTTTTCGTTCTTGTGCATGTGTTCAATCGCCAGGGCGAAAGACAGCAGGCAGCTCCGGTGTTCCCGCTGCGCCGACGCGTCCAGACCCGCGGTGGTCTGCTTGATGACGACATCGACCAGGTGAGTTCGATATTCCACATGGTCTTGCGGCAGCTTGGCCACCGGCGCCACATCCAGGAACTCGCTGTAGAAGTCGACCAACCATTGAATCTTGGGCGACGTGACAAACGTGAGGTAGGCGTACATCGGTCGGGCGGCGGCGTTGGGAATGGGGCCACTGTGGGGACATGGCCGCCTGCATGCCATCCGCCCGGCGCCCGATGGCGTCGCCAGTTGCCCCGCTCGCCCCGCTCGCCCCGCTCGCCCGAGGCTTCTGGCACCCCGGTACCATCTCGCGATGGCCACCGACCCGACCTCGTCCACCGACGCTGTGCAGCGCGTCACCGACCGCCTGCTCGCCCTCAACCACCCGCACCCGCCGCGCTGGCTCGACGACGCCGCGCGCACCGCCCAGCAGGCCGCCGACGCGCTGGGTGTGTCGCTGGGCCAGATCGCCAAGAGCGTGGTGTTCCGCCGCAAGAACCACCCCGATGGCGAGCGCGCGGTGCTGGTGGTCACCTCCGGCGACCGCCGGGTGGACGAAGCCAAGGTCGAGGCGCTGGTGTGCGATCAGGGCAGTCGCCTGGGGCGGGCTGACGCCGACTTCGTGAAGGCGCAGACCGGCTTTTCCATCGGCGGCGTATCGCCGCTGGCACACGCCAGGCGGCCGGTGGCTTTGATCGACGCCGAGCTGTTCCGCTTTGACACCGTGTGGGCCGCCGCCGGTCACCCGCACGCCGTCTTTCCCCTCACCCCGGCGCAGTTGCAGGCCTACACCGGCGCGCCGGTGGCCGACGTCACGCAGGCGCCCGCGGAGGTCCGGTCGTGAGTGCATCGCCGCCCGTCACGCTCGCCGCCGCCCGCGCACGCCAGCCCGGCGTGGTGGCGCCGTCGCCCTGCATCTCGGTCTGCCGCCTCGACGACACGAGTCAGCAGCGCTGCGTGGGCTGCCACCGCACCCTGGCCGAGATCGGCGCCTGGGCGCGGCTGGACGACGCCACCAAGCTGGCCGTGTGGCGCGACATCGAGGCCCGCCAGGGCCTGACGCCCGCCGGGAGCGCGCCGTGATCGACATCGATTTCTTCTACGACCCGATCTCTCCCTACGCGCACCTGGCGTTCCAGGCGCTGCCCGAGGCGCTGCGCGGTCACGCGGTGACGGTGCGGTACCGGCCGGTGCTGTTCGCCGGCCTGCTCAAGGCCCACGGGCAGCTCGGGCCGGCCGAGATTGCGCCCAAGCGCGACTGGACCTACCGGCAGGTGCAGTGGCTGGGCCACGCCCACGGCATCCGCCTCGACCTGCCGGCCGCCCATCCGTTCAATCCGCTGCCGCTGTTGCGCCTGGGGCTGGCCACGGCCCACCCCGACGAGCCCCTGGCCACCAGCCGCTGGGTCACGGCCCAGCTGTTTGAGCACGTGTGGCACGGCGGCGCCGACGCGGCCGATCCGGGCCGTCTGGCGGCGCTGGAGGCGCGGCTGCGCGATCACGTGCGTGAGGCGGGTCGCGACTGGCCGGCGGCCGACGCCGTGAAAGCCGGCTTGCGCGAGAACGGCGAGGCCGCGCTGCGGCTGGGGCTGTTCGGCGTGCCGGCGATGGTGGTGCAGGGCCGCGTGTTCTGGGGCTTTGACGCGCTGCCGATGCTCGCGGCGTGGCTGGCGGGTGACGCCTGGTTCCAGGGCGGCGCCTGGGAGCAGGCCGCCGCGCTGCCGGTGGGCGTGAGCCGGGTGGGCTGAGACGGTCCCGGCCGCGGTGTCGGCAGCGCGGCCGAACCGCGCCGCCGCGGGGCAGGCTCAGCGACGGAAGCGCCCGCCTGCGTCGATGATCGACAGGTCGGCGAAATCCAGACCCGTGTGGCTGGTGGCGCTGTAGCTCACCGTCAGTCCCCCGAGGTCGTAGCGCGACATGCCCTCGAGGGCATCGCGCAGCTTCTGCGGGGTGGGATTGGGTCCGGCGCGGCGCAGGCCTTCGGTCAGCACCTTGGCGCCGGCAAAGCCTTCCATCATCGCGGGCGAGACGCCGTCCAGGCCTTTGGCCTTGGCCAGGTCCTGCGCTTCCTTGATCAGTCCGTAGCTGACGGAGCGCTCGTTGGGGAACACCTGGGTCACGATCACGCCGCGCGCGTGTTCGCCGAGCAGCTTGATGAATCCATCGGACGCGTTGTTGGAGAGCGTGACCACCTGGGCCCGCGAGCCGGCGGCGCGCAAGGCCTTCACCGCGCTGGCGGTGTTGCCGGCCGAAGCGATGACCATCACCGCGTGTGCCTGCAGCCTGGTGATCTCCGCCGCCACAGCGCCGAAATCGGGCTTGTCGCGGGGCGTCTTCTGACGCAGCACGGGTTCGAGCTTCACCTTCGCAAACCCCTGCATGGCGCCGGCGGCGCCATCGGCGCCAAAGCTGTCGTCGGTCTCCAGCACGGCGATGCGGGTCTGGCCGATGGCGGCAAGGTGTTCGATGGCGCGTGCGGCTTCCCGCTGGTAGGTCGCGCGCACGTTGAACACCCACGGGTTGACCGGCTCGTGCAACACCATGGCGCCGGTGCTGGGCGCCACCAGCGGCACCTTGAACTCCGCCAACAGCGGCAGCAGCGCCTGCGAATGCGGGGTGCCACGGTTGAGGAAGAGGGCCAGCACCTTTTTCTGGGTAATCAGGTCGCGGGCGAGGTCCACCGTCAGTTTGGGGTCGAACTTGTCATCGACGGAGATCAGTTCGATCGGCTGGCCGTTCACGCCGCCGCGGGCATTCACCGCGTCGAAGTACAAACGGGCGCCGTCGGTGTTCTCTTTGACGCCAGCGGCCACCGAGCCGGTGAAGCCCGACGGCTGACCGATGCGCAGCTGCGCCTGGGCCCAGGTGGCTGTCAGGCTGAGGGTGAGCAGGGCAATCCATCGTTTGGGCATCGGTCGGTCTCCGGTTCCGGGGGCGGCAGCAAGGGCTTCCGGGGGTGATTCTGTGCAGATGCCCCCCGGGAACCAGTGTGGAAATGACGTAGGCCATCGCGGCCTGGCATCGCGCTCCCTAGAATCTTCCGCTTGTCCCTCCGGAGCCCCGCATGTCAGATGACCACCGCCCCGCCGCCGCCGCCCAGGCCGAGCCCGACGAACAGCGGGGCGATCCGGGCAGCGACGAGGGCCTGATCCGCATCCGCGGCGCCCGCCAGCACAACCTCAAGGGCCTGGATCTCGACATCCGCACCGGCGAGCTCACGGTGGTCACCGGCCCGAGTGGCTCGGGCAAGTCGAGCCTGGTGTTCGACACCCTGTTTGCCGAAGGCCAGCGGCGCTACGTGGAGACCTTCAGCGCCTACGCCCGGCAGTTCCTCGACCGCATGGACAAGCCCGCCGTCGATCGGGTGGATGGCGTGCCGCCGGCGATTGCGATCGACCAGACCAACCCGGTGCGTTCGTCGCGGTCCACGGTGGGCACGATGACCGAGCTCAACGACCACCTCAAGCTGCTGTTCGCCCGCGGCGCCGCGCTGTTTGACCGCGAAACCGGGCTGGCGGTGCGCCACGACTCGCCCGAGACCATCTTTGGCGAATTGCAGCGGCGCAGCCAGGCGCAGGGCGATCCGCGCCTGGTGCTCACCTTCCCGGTCGAGCTGCCGGCCAACACCACCGCCGACGAGGTGGCGCAGTGGCTTTCGGCCAGCGGTTACACCCGGGTGCAGGCCGAGCGCACGGTGCAGCGCGAGTTGAAGGACGAAGCGCCCGCGAAGGGCAAAAAAGCCAAGCCGGTGATCGAGGCGGTGAAGGTGCTCGACGTGGTGGCCGACCGCTTCCGCCTGTCCACCGCGGAGACGGCGCGCGTGATGGAGGCGATCGAGGTCGGACTCAAGCGCGGCGGTGGTCGGCTCACCGTGTACGCGTTGAAGGACGAGGGCGAAGCCGGACGACCCGCCGCCGGGCCGTCCCAAGGCGGGTCAGCCCCCTCGGGGGGCAGCGAACCACGCGCAGCGGGGAGCGTGGGGGCGTCTGACATCTGGAAGTTCTCGACAGGTCTCCACTGCCCGGAAAGCGACATCCGCTACACCGAGCCCACGCCCTCGATGTTCTCGTTCAACTCGCCGGTGGGCGCCTGCGAGGCGTGCCGCGGGTTTGGCCGCGTGATCGGTGTCGATTACGGTCTGGTGATCCCGAACGACAAGCTCACGCTGCGCAGCGGCGCGATCAAGGTGTTCCAGACGCCCGCCTGGAAGGAGTGCCAGGACGACCTGATGCGCCACGCCGAGGCCGCGGGCATCCCGCGCGACACCCCGTGGGCCAAGCTCACGCCCGAGCAGCAGGCCTGGGTCAAGCACGGCTCGCCGCAGTGGAACGGCAAGTGGAACCAGCAGTGGTACGGCGTGGACCGCTTCTTCGAGTACCTGGAGAGCAAGGCCTACAAGATGCACATCCGCGTGCTCTTGTCCAAGTACCGCAGCTACACCGAATGCCCGAGCTGCCGCGGCGCGCGCCTGAAGACCGACAGCCTGCTCTGGCGCCTCGGGTCGAAGGCGCAGGCCGACGCGGTGCTCGAACCCGGCAAGCGCTACCTGCCCGCGGGCGTGCGCTGGTCGCGCGCGCAGCTCGAAGCGCTGCCCGGCCTGTGCCTGCACGACCTGATGTTGATGCCGCTCACCAGCCTGCGGCGCTTCTTCGATTCGATCGCACCCGCACAGGCCGGTAGCGCCGGTGAGCAGCAGGCGCTCAAGCTGCTGCTCGAAGAAATCAACACCCGCATCCGCTACCTGTGCGAGGTCGGCATCGGCTACCTCACGCTGGACCGTCAGAGCCGCACGCTCAGCGGCGGCGAGGTGCAGCGCATCAACCTCACCACCGCGCTCGGCACCTCGCTGGTCAACACCCTGTTCGTGCTTGACGAGCCCAGCATCGGCCTGCACCCGCGCGACATGGCGCGCATCGTGGACGCGATGAAGCGCTTGCGCGACGCCGGCAACACCCTGGTGGTGGTGGAGCACGACCCGGCGGTGATGCTCGCGGCCGACCGCCTGATCGACATGGGTCCGGGCCCGGGCGAGCGCGGTGGGCAGATCGTGTTCGACGGCACGCCCGAGCAAATCCGCGCCGCCGACACGCTCACCGGCGCCTACCTCGGCGCGCGCAAGACCATCGGCATGGGCTTCAAGCGCGCGGTGACCGACAGCACGCCGCGGCTCATCCTCGAAGGTGCGCGCGAGCACAACCTGCAGAACGTGTCGGTGGAGTTCCCGCTGCAGCGCCTGGTCGCGGTCACGGGCGTGTCCGGCTCGGGCAAGTCCACGCTGATCCAGGACGTGCTCGCGCCCGCGCTGATGCGCCACTTCGGCCAGAGCACCGAGGCACCCGGCGCCCACGACCGCCTGCTCGGCGCCGAGCAGCTGGCCGATGTGGTGTTCGTCGACCAGTCGCCGATCGGCAAGACCGCACGCTCCAACCCCGTGAGCTACGTGGGCGCCTGGGACGCGATCCGCGCGCTGTTCGCCGACGCGCCGCTGGCGCGCGAGCGCAGCTACACGCCGGCCAAGTTCAGCTTCAACAGCGGCGACGGGCGCTGCCCCACCTGTGGCGGCTCGGGGTTTGAGCACGTGGAGATGCAGTTTCTCTCGGACGTGTACCTGCGCTGCCCCGATTGCGACGGCAAGCGCTACCGCCCCGAGATCCTGGAGGTGACCATCGAGCGCGGCGGCCGCCCGCTCAGCGTGGCCGACGTGCTGGATCTCACCGTGAACGAAGCGGCGCAGCTGTTCGCCCACGACCGCGAGGTGATCCGCGCCCTGCAACCCATCGTCGACGTCGGCCTGGAGTACGTGAAGCTGGGCCAGCCTGTGCCCACGCTCTCGGGCGGCGAGGCGCAGCGTCTGAAGCTCGCGGGCTTTCTGGCCGAGGCTGCCAAGGCCGCGAGCGCGAGCCGCCAGCCCCTGTCGCGCAAGGGCACGCTGTTCCTGTTCGACGAGCCCACCACCGGCCTGCATTTCGACGACATCGCCAAGCTGATGCGCTCGCTGCGCAAGCTGATCGACGCCGGCCACTCGCTCATCGTGATCGAGCACAACCTCGACGTGATCCGCGCCGCCGACTGGCTGATCGACCTCGGCCCCGAGGGTGGCACGGGCGGCGGCCTGGTGGTGGCCGAGGGGCCGCCCGAGGTGGTGCGCGACCACCCCAGCAGCCACACCGCGCTGGCGCTGCGCGAGTACGCGCAGGCCATGGACCGCGTGGTGGCCGTGGCCGAAACCGCACCCGCACCGTACCTGGGCAGCCTCGTGCGCCGGCGTGCCGGGGGCGACGCCATCCGCATCGTCAACGCCCGGGAGCACAACCTCAAGCAGCTCAGCGTGGACATCCCGCGCGGCAAGTTCAACGTCATCTCGGGCGTGAGCGGGTCGGGCAAGAGCACGCTGGCCTTCGACATCCTGTTCAACGAAGGCCAGCGCCGTTACCTCGAAAGCCTGAACGCCTACGCGCGCAGCATCGTGCAGCCCGCTGGCCGGCCCGAGGTGGATGCGGTCTACGGCATCCCGCCCACGGTGGCCATCGAGCAGCGCCTGTCGCGCGGTGGCCGCAAGAGCACGGTCGGCACCACCACCGAGGTCTGGCATTTCCTGCGGCTGCTGTTTGTGAAGCTGGGCTTGCAGCACTGCGTGCACGACGGCGCGGCGGTGAAGCCGCAGAGCGCCGACAGCATCGCCGCGGCGCTGCTGCGCCAGTACGCCGGCCAGCACGTGGGCCTGCTCGCGCCGCTGGTCGTCAACCGCAAGGGCGTCTACACCGAGCTGGCCGACTGGGCGCGTCCGCGCGGCCACACCCACCTGCGCGTGGACGGCGAGTTCCTGCCCACGACGAACTTTCCGCGCATCGACCGCTTCAAGGAGCACACCATCGAACTGCCGGTGGCCGATCTGGTGATCGACCCGGCCGATGAGGCGGGACTGCGCGCCCAGCTGGCGCGCACGCTGGAGCTGGGCAAGGGCACGCTGCACCTCCTGCACCCGCTGGATGGCTTGCAGGCCGCGCTGGCCGAGGGGCGTTCCACGCGCGGCCTGGGTGCGGTGCAGGTGTTCAGCACCGCGCGCGCCTGCCCGGTCTGCAGCACCAGCTACCCCGAGCTGGACCCGCGCCTGTTCTCCTACAACAGCAAACACGGCTGGTGCCCCGACTGTGTGGGCACGGGCGTGAAACTCTCGCGCGAGCAGCGCCGCGCGCTGGACGACTCGGTCCGCGACGACCAGGACAAGGGCCGCGAACAGAGCTTCGCCGAACCGGAGGTGGACGACCTGACCGACGAGGCCTGCCCGACCTGCGAAGGCACGCGGCTCAACGCCCAGGCGCGCGCCGTGCGCTTCAACGGCGTGGGCATCACCGACGTCGCGCGGCTGTCGGTCAGCGAGGTGCGGCGCTGGGTGCGCGAGCTGATGGGCCCCCACGCTCCGCCGCTGCGCGGGTCGCTGCCCCCCGAGGGGGCTGTTTCGCCTTGGGGCGGCCCGGCGGCGAAACGGCTGGCTGACGAGTTGCCGGTGATGACGCAGCGCGAGGCCGACATCGCCCGCGACCTGCTGCCGGAGATTGAAGGCCGGCTGGCCTTTCTGGAGCAGGTGGGGCTGAACTACCTCACGCTCGACCGCGGCGCGCCGTCCCTCAGCGGCGGCGAGGCCCAGCGCATCCGGCTGGCCGCCCAGCTTGGCAGCAACCTGCAAGGCGTGTGCTACGTGCTGGATGAGCCCACGATCGGCCTGCACCCGCGCGACAACCAGATCCTGCTCGATGCCCTGCACCAGCTGGGCCGGCAGGGCAACACGCTGGTGGTCGTGGAGCACGATGAGGACACCATCCGCCGCGCCGATCACATCATCGACATCGGTCCCAGCGCGGGACGCCGCGGCGGCCGTGTCGTGGCCCAGGGCTCGGTCGACGACCTCGCGGCCAGCGACGAATCGCTGACCGGCCGCTACCTGCGCCACGCGATGAAGCACCCGCTGCAGCCGCGCCGCCCGGTCGCGGCCGACGGCGAGTGCCTCAGCCTGCGCGGGGCCGCGCTGCACAACCTGCAGCGCGTGGACGTGGACGTGCCGCTGCGCCGGCTGGTGGTGGTGACGGGTGTTTCCGGCTCGGGCAAATCCACGCTGGCGCGCGATGTGCTGCTGACCAACACCGCGGCGGCCGTGGCCCAGCGCAGCACGGCCGCCGGCCGCCGCGCCTGGGACGAGGCGGGCGAGCGGCCGGCGTGGGTCGGTTGTGACAAGCTGCTCGGCAGCGAGCCGGTCGATCGGGTGCTGGAGGTCGACCAGACGCCCATCGGCAAAACGCCGCGTTCCTGCCCGGCCACCTACATCGGCTTCTGGGACACGGTGCGCAAGCTGTTTGCCGACACGCTGGAGGCCAAGGCCCGCGGCTACGGCCCGGGCCGCTTCAGCTTCAACACCGGCGAAGGCCGCTGCCCCAGTTGCGAAGGCCAGGGCATGCGCACCATCGAGATGAGTTTCCTGCCGGACGTGAAGGTGCCCTGCGAAACCTGTCACGGCGCGCGGTTCAACCCCGAAACGCTGGCCGTGACCTGGAAGGGCAAGAGCGTCGGTGACGTGCTGCAGATGGCGGTCGACGAAGCGGTCGAGTTCTTCGCGTCCATGCCGGCCATCAGCCACCCGCTGCAGCTGCTCAAGGACGTGGGCCTGGGCTACCTGACGCTGGGCCAGCCCTCGCCCACGCTCAGCGGCGGCGAGGCGCAACGCATCAAGCTCGTCACCGAACTCAGCAAGGTGCGCGACGAGGTTGGCCGCCGCGGCCAGAAGGCGCCGCACACGCTGTACGTGCTTGATGAGCCGACCGTGGGCCTGCACATGGCCGACGTGGAGAAGCTCATCCGCGTGCTGCACCGGCTGGTGGATGGCGGCCACAGCGTGGTGGTGATCGAGCACGACCTTGACGTGATGGCCGAGGCCGACTGGATCATCGACCTGGGACCCGAAGGCGGCGCCGGGGGCGGCCGGGTGGTCGCGGCCGCGGCGCCCGAGGCCGTCGTGGCCGCGGGCACGCACACCGGGCGTGTGTTGGCGCCGGTGTTGGCCCGGACATGAGCCCCGCCGGCGCCGCGTCGCGGCTTCCCCCCGGGGGGACCACACCAGCGGACGGGCGGGGCCCGTTCCGCGGTGTGTGCTGGCGATGTGTCCGCGGCGCGGGCGTTTCCGGGGTGCGGCGTTGAAGCGGCGGGTGATCCACATCGAACCCTCGGCGCCGGCCAAGCCGGCGCTGGGTGCGCCGTGCAACGGCTGCGGCGTGTGTTGCCTGCTGGAGCCCTGCCCGCTGGGGATGGTGATCTCGCGCCGCCGGCGCGGCGCCTGCGACGCGCTGCGCTGGGACAGCGCCCAGCGCGTGTACCGCTGCGGCGCGATCACCGATGCGCCGGGGGTGCTCGGTCCGCGCTGGGCCTGGGCCGCGCCCGCGCTGCGCCGCGTCGCGCGCCGCTGGATCGCGGCCGGCGCGGGTTGCGACGCGGACGTCGACGCCAAGCGGGCTTGACCGTCGCCGCGGGCTCAGCGCGCGAGCAGCACGCCCACGCCCACCGCCAGCACCACCACCGCCACGATCAACACGCGCGTGCGCACGCGCAGCAGCTCCACCGCGGCCACCAGGCGCGCGTTCTGTTCGGCCAGTTCGCTGACGGTCTGCGTCAGCTGTTGTTGCGCCGCGGCCTGCTGATCGAGCCACTGCCGCGCCTCGATGAGCCGGTTGCGCAATTCACCCAGGCTGGGTGGCTCGGCCGCGGGGTCCAGCGGCGGGCTGGTGGGCACCGGCGCTGGCGGCGCTTCCTGCTTGTCGAGCAGCTTGCGCGCGGCCGCCAGCACCTTGGGCGCGTGTTCGATCACGTCGCCCCAGGGGATGACGCGCAGCGCGGTGATCCAGGATATGGCCATGAAGGTCCTCGCGGTGGGGTTGAAAGCTCTGATGCCGATCGCGCGGCGAGGTTCACGCCGCGCGCCGCAGCAACACCACGCCCAGCGCCGCCACGCCCAGCAACAGGGCCGGAAAGCCCAGCACCGGCGCCCACTGCAGCGCGGCCGCGCCCAGCGCCGGCGCGAGCACGCCGCCCAGCGTGTAGCTCAGCACCAGCACCGCCGTGCTGTTGACCAGCGTGATGCCGCCCTCGCGCGAGCCGATGTCGATCATGGCCAGTGTGTAGAGACAGCCTCCCGCGCCACCCCACACAAAGGCGACCGGCGCGGCCAGCCAGGGCATCCCCGCCACCCACGGGATGGCCAGCGTCGCCAGCAGCGTGATCACCGCGCACGCGCGCATCAGCGTCAGCCGCGCCGCCGGGGCGTCGCCCCAGCGCGCGGCCGGGTGGTGGGCCATGCGGTCGGCCAGCACGCCCGCGGGCAGCATCATCAGCGCGCTGCCCAACCCGCTGGCCGACACCAGCAGCGCCGCCGCCGTGGCGCCGAGGCCCAGCGCCAGGCCGTACAGCGGGAGGATCGCGGTGAGGCCGCTTTCGAAGAAGCCGCCGACGAAGCCGACCGACATGATCAGCGGGTGGGCGCGCAGGGCGTGCCACACACCGGCCAGCCCCACCCGGGCCTCGTGCGCGTCGGCCGCGGCCGGCAGCGGCGGTATCGCCAGGCTCCACAGCAGACCGGCGGCCATGAAGCCCAGCGCGATCCAGATCGCTGCCGGCGCCTGCGGTCCGACCCAGGCCAGCAGCAGGGGGCCGAGCACGAAGGTGGCGCCGACCATGGTTTCAAACAAGCCGACCATCCGTCCGCGCTGGGTGGGCGGCGAAAACTCCGCCACCACCGCCTCGGCCAGCACCCAGCGCAGCCCGGCCGCCATCCCGGCCGCCAGTTCGAGGCCAAACCACAGCGGCAAGCTGTCCGTCAGCGCGAAGCCGGCGGTCGCCAGCACCGGGATGGCGGCGGCCAGCCAGAGCGTGGGCCGGCGTCCCAGCCGCGCCGTCACCGCCGAGGCGAAGGGCGTCATCAGGAACACCCCGAGCCAGCCGGTGGCGGCAAACAGGCCGGCCAGTGCGGTCGACTCGCCCGCGTCCTTGAGGCGCAACAGCAACAGCGGTGTCAGCATGAAATAGCCGACCAGTTCGAAGAAGGTCGAACCGAAGATCACCCACAGCCCGCGGCGGGCCAGCGGCGGCGCCCCGCTCACGCCCGTCCCCGCGCGGCCAGCACCGCCTCGACCACTTCGGCAAACCCGGCGCCGCGCGGCGCGCCGGTGCGGTAGGCCGGCGGGCGCGGCAGACCGACCAGCGCGCCGGCGCCATTGGCCACGGCCACGGTGTGCCGCAGGTGGGCAAACATCACCGCGTCGTTGGCCGAGTCGCCCACGAACACCCACCGGTCGGCCTCGGCGTCGAGGTCGCGCCCGAGCCGGTGGCGCACCAGCCAGCGCGCGCCGCTGAGCTTGTCGTGGGCGCCGAGCCAGGCGTTGAGGTGGATGCTGCTGACGGTCACGCGCAGCCCGGCGGCGCGCAGCAGGCTCGCGGCCCGGTCCACGTCCGCGCCGCTCAGCCGGGCGTGCTCGGCGTGGTCGATGGCCAGGTCGGTGTCGCGCCCGGCGCTGTCGCGCGCCAGCCGGGCGTGGGGCAGGGCGGCCTGCACCGCGCGCCAGGCGGTGGCGCGCCGTGTGGCGTGGGCCCGGCGGTGGGCCGCGGGCTGCGCGTGGGCGCGGCGCAGGCGCCGGCCGTCCCGCCACAGCGCCACCGCGCCGTTTTCGGCGGCCAGCGCGGTGAGCCCCCAGTCGCGCGCGGCGGCCTCGCTCCAGCCGACCGCCCGCCCCGTGAGGGCAATGACCGGCAGCCCCGCCGCGCGCAGGCGCGCGATGGCCGCCAGGGCCTCGGCGTCGGGGCGGGCGTCGGTGGTGAGGGTGTCGTCGATGTCGGTCAGCACGCCCAGGATCGGCGCGCGGTCCGCCACCGGCCAGTCGGCAAGAGGGCGCATGGTGTGAGGAAAAGCGCAGCAGTGTCGCACGCGCTGCGGTAAACTCTGCGTCCATCCGAGGAGCGTTGCAGCGCCCACCGCCCCCCAGCGGCACCGGCGTGAGGCTCGGACATCCATGCAACGACGCTCATCCACGACGTGCCGTGCGATGGGCTTTTTTTTCGCCCGCCGCGTGGCCATCACCCACCTCCGGAGCGAAAAACCATGAATGCACGACTCAACACCGCCGTCAACGCCGACTGCGTGATTGCCGACATCGGCCTGGCCGACTGGGGCCGCAAGGAAATCAAGATCGCCGAGACCGAGATGCCCGGCCTGATGGCGATCCGCGAGGAATACGCCGCCAGCCAGCCGCTCAAGGGCGCGCGCATCACCGGCTCGCTGCACATGACCATCCAGACCGCGGTGCTGATCGAGACGCTGCAGGCGCTCGGCGCACAGGTCCGCTGGGCCTCGTGCAACATCTTCTCCACCCAGGACCACGCCGCCGCCGCGATCGCCGCCAAGGGCACGCCGGTCTTCGCCATCAAGGGCGAAACCCTGGCCGATTACTGGGACTACACCCACCGCATCTTCGACTTTGGCCCCGCGGGCACCCCGGGCGAAGGCCCGAACATGATCCTGGACGACGGCGGCGACGCCACGCTGCTGATGCACCTGGGCCAGCGCGCCGAGAAGGACGCCTCCCTCCTGGCCAACCCGCAAAGCGAAGAAGAGACCTGCCTGTTCAACTCGATCAAGGCCAAGCTCGCGCAGGACCCGACCTGGTACACCCGCAAGGCCGCCGAGATCATCGGCGTGACCGAAGAGACCACCACCGGCGTGCTGCGCCTCAACGAGATGTCCGCCAAGGGCACGCTGCAGTTCCGCGCCATCAACGTCAATGACAGCGTCACCAAGAGCAAGTTCGACAACCTGTACGGCTGCCGCGAGAGCCTGGTCGACGCCATCAAGCGCGCCACCGACGTGATGATCGCCGGCAAGGTGGCCGTGGTCGCCGGCTACGGCGATGTGGGCAAGGGCAGCGCCCAGGCCCTGCGCGCGCTGTCCGCCCAGGTGTGGGTGACCGAGATCGACCCCATCAACGCCCTGCAGGCCGCGATGGAAGGCTACAAGGTCGTGACCATGGAATACGCCGCCGACAAGGCCGACATCTTCGTCACCGCCACCGGCAACAAGAACGTCATCCGCTACGAGCACATGGCGGCGATGAAGGACGAGGCCATCGTCTGCAACATCGGCCACTTCGACAACGAGATCGACGTCGCTTCGCTCGAGAAGCTGCAGTGGGACGAGATCAAGCCGCAGGTCGACCATGTCGTGTTCCCCGATGGCAAGAAGATCACCCTGCTGGCCAAAGGCCGCCTGGTGAACCTCGGTTGCGCCACCGGCCACCCGAGCTTCGTCATGAGCTCCAGCTTCGCCAACCAGACAATTGCGCAGGTCGAACTCTTCACCAAGAGCGCGAACTATGAAGTGGGCAAGGTGTACACCCTGCCCAAGCACCTCGACGAGAAGGTCGCCCGCCTGCACCTGAAAAAGGTCGGCGCGATGCTGACCGAGCTGAGCGACGAGCAGGCTGCGTACATCGGGGTGAAGAAGGAAGGCCCGTACAAGGCCAACACCTACCGCTACTGAAGCCATCACCCCCGCCGCGCTTTGCGCGACCCCCGTCCGGGGGCGATGCCTGCGGTCCGGCCAAGCCGGTTCCGCGGCATCTCTCGACAGGGCCACAGCACTCCGGCATGCGTGTTGATCAACTCCTCGTCGAGCGCGCGCTGGCGGCCTCACGGTCGCAGGCGCAGCGTCTGGTGGCGGCGGGCGTGCGCTGGCGCTTGCCCGGCGGCGCGTGGCGCACCGCCACCAAGAACGGTGACGACGTGCCTGCGGCGGCGGAGCTGGCGCTGGTGGACACCGCCGAGACGCGCTTCGTCTCGCGCGGCGGTCTCAAGCTGGCGGGCGCGCTCGACCGCGTGGGCCTGCCGGTGGCCGGTCTGCGCTGCCTCGACGTGGGGCAGAGCAGTGGTGGTTTCACCGACTGCCTGTTGCAGCGCGGTGCTGCCCAGGTGGTGGGCGTGGACGTGGGTTCGGGGCAGCTGCATCCGTCGCTGCGCAGCGATGGGCGCGTGGTGTGCCACGAACACCTCAACGCCCGCGACCTGACGCCGGCCGCGGTGGGTGCGCCGCCGCTGTTTGACCTCATCGTGGGCGACCTGTCCTTCATCTCCCAGACGCTGGTGTGGCCGGCGCTGGCGCCGTTGATGGTGCCGGGCGGTCACGGTCTGATGCTGGTGAAGCCGCAGTTCGAGCTGCAGCCGGCCGACATCGGCAAGGGCGGGCTGGTGCGGGACGAGGCGGCCTATCCGCGGGTGCAGGCCCGCGTGACCGAGGCGCTGTCGGGCCTGGGCCTGTCGGTGCGCGACTATTTCGACAGCCCGATCACCGGCGGTGACGGGAACCGCGAGTTTTTCATCCATGCAATCAAACCTTGAAGAGGGCCGCGCATGAGCCTGCCGATCAGTCTGGAGTTTTTCCCGCCGAAAACGTCCGAAGGCGCCGAGAAGCTGCGCGCGGTGCGCCAGCAGCTGTACGGGTTGGCGCCTGAGTTCTGCTCGGTCACGTTTGGCGCCGGTGGGTCCACGCAGGATGGCACCTTGCAGACCATAACCGAAATCATGGCGGAGGGTTGTCCGGCGGCGCCTCACCTGAGCTGCATTGGCCAGACGCGCGACAGCATCCGCGCGCGCCTGGCGGCCTACGCGGCCGCCGGGGTCAAGCGCATCGTGGCCTTGCGGGGCGATCTGCCCAGTGGCTATGGGCTGGGCGGCGAATTCCGCTACGCCAGCGACCTGGTGGCCTTCATCCGCGCCGAGACCGGCGACGACTTCCACATCGAGGTTGCGGCCTACCCCGAGACGCATCCCCAGGCCCGATCGCCGGAGGCCGACCTGCAGGCCTATGTGGCCAAGGTGCGTGCCGGTGCGGACAGCGCGATCACGCAGTACTTCTTCAACAGCGACGCGTATTTCCGCTTCGTGGACGACGCGCACCAGCTTGGAGCCGACGTCCCGGTGGTGCCGGGGATCATGCCGATCACCAGTTCGACGCAGCTGCTGCGCTTCTCCGACGCCTGCGGCGCCGAGATCCCGCGCTGGATCCGCCTGCGCCTGCAGGCCTACGGCGATGACACCGCGTCGATCAAGGCTTTCGGCCTGGACGTGGTGACCGACCTGTGCGACCAGCTGCGCAACGGCGGTGTGCCCGGGCTGCACTTCTACACCATGAACCAGAGCGCGGCCACGCGGGAGATCGTGCAGCGCCTGCAGCCGCTGTGAGCGCGGGGCACCGGTCGCCGCGGCGCGGCGGGGTGTCGTCCGTCTGGCCTGCGGTGGCGATGGTGCTGGTGATGGCGCTGGGTTTGGCCGGCTGCGCCAGCGGTCCCGCGGCGCTGCCGCCCCCGGCCGGGCCCGACGCGCCCGCCGACGCAGCGCCGGCCGGTCCGCGCGTGCTCGATCGCGGCATCGGCTCCTGGTACGGCGAGGGTTTTGCCGGCCGACGCACCGCCAGCGGCGAAGCCTTCGATCCCAACGCCCTGACCGCGGCCCACCGCTCCTTGCCCTTCGGCACGCGCGTGCGCGTGCGCCACGAGGCCACTGGTCAGGAGGTGGTCGTTCGCATCAACGACCGCGGCCCGCACATCGGCGGGCGCGTGATCGACCTCAGCCGGGCGGCGGCGGCGCGCATTGGCCTGCTGCGCGCGGGGGTGGGGCCGGTGGTGCTGCTCAGCGAGTGAAGCGCTCGCCCGGCGCGCCGTTGCGCCCGCGAGACGCCCGGGTTTGATGCGCGTCAAGAACGTGCTGCGTGGCAGCACGCCGGCCGGCGGGCCTTGATGTGACGCAAAGGGCGCGTGCGGCCCGGCTTCTGTAATGGTTCTCGGGCATCGCGCCCCGACACCGTCGCAGAAACCCTCTCCGCCAACTTCGCCGAAGACGCACCATGAAAAAGCAAGCCATCGCGCTGACCGCCGCCGCGGCCGCCCTGTTCACCACGACCACCGCCTTCGCCCAGGACATTCCGGCCGGCAGCATCCTGCTGCGCGCCCGCGCCGTGCACCTGGACAGCGCCAACAAGGACGGCACCGGCCTCGGCCTGACGGTCAACGACAAATGGATCCCGGAGGTGGACGTGAGCTACTTCTTCACGCCCAACATCGCCGCCGAACTCGTGCTCACCGTGCCGCAGAAGCACACCGTCTCGTCCAACGGCACGGCCATCGGCAGCCTGCGCCACCTGCCGCCCACGCTGCTGCTGCAGTACCACTTCAACGCCGGCGGTTTCAAGCCCTACGTCGGCGCCGGCATCAACTTCACCCGCTTCAGCTCGGTCAACGTGCTCGGCGGCGCTGCCACGCTGGACCGCACCAGCACCGGCGCGGCCCTGCAGATCGGCGTGGACATTCCGCTGGCCAAGGACCTCTACCTCAACGTGGACGTGAAGAAGGTGTTCATCAAGACCACGGTCAGCGCCGGTGGCGCCGCGCTGGGCGACTTCAAGGTCGATCCGCTGCTGGTCGGCGTCGGCCTGGGCTGGCGCTTCTGACGTCCCGGCGAGGCGCCGGGTCCGCCGCGCGCGGGCTCAGCGCTCGTCGAAGCTCACCACCACGCGCTCGGTGGTGGGCCGGGCCTGGCAGGTCAGCACGAAGCCCTGCCGGGTCTCCCAGTCTTCGAGGGTGAAGTTCTTCTCCATCTCGACGGCGCCCTCCATCACCCGCGCCCGGCAGGTGCAGCACACGCCACCGCGGCACGACCACGGCAGGTCCAGGCCAGCCTCCAGCGCCACGTCGAGCACGCGCTGCGCCGGCGTCATGCGCAAGGCGTGGGGCTTGCCGTCCAGCACGATGGTCAGCGACACGGGGCCCTCGCCAGCGCTGGTGGCGTTCGTCGCGTTGGGGCGGCCGGCGGCGTCGCGGCGCGGGGCCGGGGTGGCCGCGCCCGGCGACAGGAAGCGCTCGGTGTGGATGCGTTCGGGCTTCACGCCGGCGTCGAGCAACGCGGCCTCGGTGGCGTCGATCATGCCGGCCGGGCCGCAGACGAACACCTCGTCCATGCTGGCCACCGGCAGCAGCGCGTCGATCAGTGCGCGCACCTTCGGCCCGTCGATGCGGCCCTCCAGCAGCGGCACCTCTTGCGCCTGGCGCGACAGGATGTGGATCAGCGTGAGGCGGTCGCGGTAGCGGTCTTTGAGGTCCTGCAGCGCCTCGTTGAACATCACGCTGGCCATGTTGCGGTTGCCATAGACCAGCGTGAACTTCGCGGTCGGCGACGCCTCGAGCGTGGACGCCATGATGGACAGGATGGGCGTGATGCCCGAGCCCGCCGCGAAGCCCACGCGGTGGATCGCCCGCGGGCGGTGAACGGTGAATCGGCCGTCGGGTGGCAGCACCTGCAGCGTGTCACCGGCCTTGAGCTGGGTGGTGGCCCAGCCGCTGAACACGCCGCCTTCGACCGGGCGGATACCCAGCGTGAGCTCGCCGCGCTGGGTGAACAGGCTGTGGGGGCTGCTGATCGAGTAGCTGCGGCGAACGTCCTGGCCGTCGATCAGCGCGCGCAGGGTGAGGAACTGGCCGGGCTGGAAATCGAAGGCGGCGCGCTGCGCCGGCGGGATCGCCAGCGTGACCGCGACCGAACCCGCGGCCTCGGGGCTGATGCGCGCGACGGGCAGTTCAATGAAACCGCGGGGGATGGTGGTCATGAGGGTTCTCCCAGGCGCTGGCGGCCGGCGCGGACGCCGCGGTGGTCCGTGTCAGTACGGTTTGAAGAGGTCGAAGGGTTCGAGGCAGTCGAGGCAGCGGTGCAGCGATTTGCAGGCGGTCGAGCCGAACGGCGAGGTTTCGGTGGTGTGCGTGGAGCCGCAGCGCGGGCAGGGCACCGGCTCGGTCGCGGCCCGCCGCGCGAAAGCCACCACGCGCTCGCCCGGGGTCGAGTGCGCGCGGCCGTTCGGGGGGGCGATGCCGTAGGCGCGCAGCTTGTCGCGCGCCTCCGGCGTGATCCAGTCGGTGGTCCAGGCGGGCGTGAGCTGCGTGAGCACGCGCGCCCTCACCCCGGCGGCGGCCAGCGCAGCGCGCACATCGTCTTCGATCTGCCCCATGGCCGGGCAGCCGCTGTAGGTGGGGGTGATGACCACCTCGGCCGCGCCGTCGGCGCCGGCGCGCACGTCGCGCAGGATGCCGAGTTCGCGCAGCGTCACCACCGGAATCTCGGGGTCGGTCAGCGGCTCAAGCGCAGCCCAGGCGCGCTGCACCGCGTCGCCCGCCCCGGCCTCGGGCGTGTCATCGGTCGTGGGGGCGGTCACGGGGTGGCTCATGGCCGTGATCACCAGCGGGCATCGGGGTGGGCGCGCGCGAGGCTTTGCATCTCGGCGAGCAGGTAGCCGCGGTGCTCGGACGCCAGGCCCACGCGGCCCTGCGGCAGATGCCCGCGGTCGCTGGGACGCTCCAGCGTGGCCTCGGCCAGCGTTTCGGCCACGATCGCGTCCCAGCGCGGGCGCAGGTCGGCCAGCCGGATGCCGGTGCCCTGGGCCACGGCCGCGTCTTCGGCGGCGTCGCCGGTCCAGAACTCCTGCGTGTACGGCAGCAGGTGCGCCAAGGCGGCGCTCACGCGCGCGCGGCTTTCGTCGGTGCCATCGCCCAGGCGGACCAGCCAGTCGCCCGCGTGGCGCAGGTGGTAGTGCGCTTCCTTCACCGCCTTGGCGGCGATGCCGGCGAGCTGCGGGTCGGCGCTGTGGCGCAGCGCGTCCCACGCCAGCGTGGCCAGCGCGGCCACGAGGAAGTTGCGCACGAGGGTGGTGGCGAAGTCGCGGTCCGCGCGGGCGGGGCCGGCCAGCGGCCCGTGGTGCGGCAGCTCCATGAGCGTGAAATTGCGGAACGCACCGGCGTCGCGGAAGTAGGCCAGCGTGTCTTCGGTGACCGCGCCCTCGACACGCGCGCCGCGCAGGTGGGCGAAGCGCGCGGCCTCGGCCGGGTCGGCGTTGATGCGGGCGGCGGCGTGCTGGTAGAGCAGGCGGGCCAGCCCGAGGTGGTCGAGGCTGTGGTTGGCCAGCGCCAGGTCCTCTTCGAGGATGGGGCCGTGGCCGCACCATTCGGCGTTGCGCTGGCCCAGCACCAGGGCGTTGTCGGCCAGGTGCAGCAGGTAATCAACGGGTGCGGCGGGTGCGACCGGCGCGGGCGTGGGGGTGGCGTTCATGCGGATTCCCGGGGCGCGGCGGCCGTGGTCACATGTGCCCGACCTGGTCGGGGATCTCGTAGAAGGTCGGGTGGCGGTAGATCTTGTCGGCCGCCGGGTCGAAGAACATATCCTTGCTGTCCGGCTCGCTGGCGGTGATGCTGGCCGAGGGCACGACCCAGATGCTCACGCCTTCCTGGCGGCGGGTGTAGACGTCGCGCGCCATCTGCAGCGCGTGTTGGGCGTCGCTGGCGTGCAGGCTGCCGCAGTGCTTGTGTTCCAGTCCCTGCTTGCTGCGCACAAAGACTTCCCAGAGCGGCCACTCCTTCAGGGCAGGTGAGCTCATGCGGCCTCCTGGGCGGTGCGCTGGCGGCGCTTGGCCGCGTGGGCCACCGCGGCCTCACGCACCCAGGCGCCGTCGTTCCAGGCCTTGACGCGGGTGGCCAGGCGCTCCTGGTTGCACGGCCCGTCGCCGTTGACGACGCGCCAGAACTCATCCCAGTCGATGGCGCCGAAGTCGTGGTGGCCACGCTCGGCGTTCCACTTCAGGTCGGGGTCCGGCAGGGTCACGCCGAGCACCTCGGCCTGCGGCACGGTGGCGTCTACAAACTTCTGGCGCAACGCGTCGTTGCTGATGCGCTTGATGCCCCAGCGCATGCCTTGCGCGCTGTTGGGGCTGTTCTCGTCCGGCGGCCCGAACATGGCCAGCACCGGCCACCACCAGCGGTTCACCGCGTCCTGCACCATCGCGCGCTGCTCGGGCGTGCCTTGCATCATCGCGAGCAGCGATTCGTAGCCCTGGCGCTGATGGAAGCTTTCTTCTTTGCAGACGCGGATCATCGCCCGCGCGTAGGGCCCGTAGCTGCAGCGGCACAGCGGGATCTGGTTCATGATGGCCGCGCCGTCCACCAGCCAGCCAATGACGCCCACGTCCGCCCAGGTCAGGGTGGGGTAGTTGAAGATGGAGCTGTACTTGGCCTTGCCACTGTGCAGCGCGTCGAACATCTGATCGCGGCTGGTGCCCAGCGTTTCGGCCGCGCTGTACAGGTACAGGCCGTGGCCGCCTTCGTCCTGCACCTTGGCCACCAGGATCGCCTTGCGTTTGAGGCTGGGCGCGCGGCTGATCCAGTTGCCTTCGGGCAGCATGCCCACGATTTCGCTGTGCGCGTGCTGGCTGATCTGGCGCACCAGCGTGCGGCGGTAGGCCTCGGGCATCCAGTCGCGCGGCTCGATCTTGCCGTCGGCGTCGATCACCGCGTCGAAGTGCGCCTGCAGCGCCGCTTCCGCGCCGCTCGGCACAGCTTGCAGCGCCGGCGCGGGGCTTCCGTCGGGCACGCTGAACGATTGCGTGTACATGGCTTGTCTCCTCGTCGGACCAAAAGGTGGGCGCAGTATAGACAATTAACCAACCGATCGGTCGGTTAATTGGGTGGCGCGCTCGGATTTCTCCGCCGGGCGGTCGCGGACGGGTCAATGCCTGACGCCGGCGCTGGGGTTTGGAGCCCGGTTCACCATGACAACATGTCCCGCCGACGAGCGCTCCTGCTGGCCGGGCTGCTGGTCGCGGCCGGCGCGGGCGTGGCCGGTGAACCCGACGGACTGCCCGCCGACCGGCGGTGCGGGCTCCCGGTGTTTCAGGACGCCCTGATGGAAGCGATCAACGCCGCGCGCGCCCAGACCCGGTTGTGTGGCCCCATCGCGATGAACGCCGCCACCCCGCTGCGCTGGAACGGTCGCCTGTTTGACGCCGCCGCCCGCCACGCGGCCGACATGGCGCAACACGACTACCTTTCCCATACCGGCCGCGACGGCCGCAGCGTCGCCCAGCGCGCGCAGGCCGCCGGTTACGGCTGGACCGCGATCGGGGAAAACCTGGCCGCGGGTCCGGACAGCGTGGCTGAGGTGGTCGCCGGCTGGCTCGCCAGCCCGGGCCATTGCGCCAACCTGATGAAAGCGGACTTTGCCGAGGTCGCGGTGAGCTGCGTCCACCGGCCGGGCAACCGCTACGGCCGTTACTGGACCATGGTCCTCGGCCACCGATGAGCGCCCGGCGCACCGTCGACCGTCAACCGGTCGTGAGTGCCTGCGACTGACCGCGACCGCGGCCCAGCACGTTCAGCAGCACCGGCAACGCCGCCTGGAGCTGCGGCGCCAGCGTGTGCGGCGGGTTGATCACGAACACCCCACTGGCGGTCAGACCGGGTCGGGCGCCCGCCGCCTCGCGCGCGGGGTCCTGGCCGATCGCGAGCGTTGCGTGCAGCCAGGGCCGCTGGGCCTGCTGGCTGAGCGTGCGCAGACGGCGCGGCAGGTCGTGGGCCTCGGCGCGCGGAATGACCGGATACCAGACGAGGTAGCAGCCGGTGGGAAACCGCTTGAGCGCGTCTTGTATGCAGGCGCTCACTTTGGCGTAGTCGCTCTTGATCTCGTAACTCGGATCGATCAGCACCAGGCCCCGGCGTGAGCCGCCCGCGCCCGGGGGCGGCGGCAGCAGCGGGCGCAGACCTTCAAAACCGTCCTCCCGCAGCAGCTGCAGCGCGCGGCCGGCCTCCAGTTGCGCGATGTTGCCGCTGAGCGTGCGCCCGTCGGTGGGGTGGAGTTCAAACAGCTTGAGCCGGTCGCGCGCCTCGGCGCGCATCAGCGCGTGCATCAGGAAGGGGGAGCCGGGGTACACCCGCAGTTGGCCGGACGGGTTGAAGGCCGCCACCTGGTCGAGGTAATCGTCCACCGCGGGCGCCGACGGAGCGCCCGCGCCCTGGGCCGGGCGCAGCGCGGCCATCAGCTTCACCACCCCGTCGGCCGCCTCGCCTCCGGTGGCGGCGTAATCGCCGTCGAGCCGGTACAGCCCGGCGCCGGCGTGGGTGTCCACCAGCTGCAGTCCCGCCGGTTTGAGCATCAGGTGGCGCAGGGTGGCCAGCAGCACGGTGTGCTTGAGCACGTCCGCGTGGTTGCCGGCGTGAAAGGCATGGCGGTAACTGAACATACGCCCATGGTACCTGTGGCTTGCCCGCCACGAGCCGATTTCGTACAATCGAGGGCTTCGCAGCGATTTCCCGTGGCCCCGCGGCGAAGCATCCATCCCACCTAAGAGGGTTCCGTCAGAGAACCGCCGACCGTGGAAAAGGGCCGCCAAACCCTCGATATCAGCTTCCACATGACCAAAACGTTCAGCGCCAAACCCGCTGACGTGAAGCACGAGTGGTTTGTGATTGACGCGACCGACAAGGTCCTCGGACGAGTTGCCAGTGAAGTGGCTCTCCGACTGCGCGGCAAGCACAAGGCCATTTACACGCCTCACGTCGACACGGGCGATTACATCGTCGTCATCAACGCCGCCAAGCTGCGGGTGACCGGCAACAAATCGCTCGACAAGGTGTACTACCGCCACTCCGGTTTCCCGGGCGGCATCTACGCCACCAACTTCCGCGACATGCAGGCCAAGCACCCCGGCCGCGCGCTCGAGAAGGCCGTTAAGGGCATGCTGCCCAAGGGCCCGCTCGGTTACGCCATGATCAAGAAGCTCAAGGTGTATGGCGGTGCCGAGCACCCGCACACCGCCCAACAGCCGCAAGTGCTGGACCTTTGAAGGAGCCTTGAATGATTGGTGAATGGAACAACGGCACCGGCCGTCGCAAATCCAGCGTCGCCCGCGTGTTCCTCAAAAAAGGCAGCGGCAAGATCACGATCAACGGCAAGGACATCCAGCAGTTCTTCGGCCGTGAGACCTCGATCATGATCGCCAAGCAGCCCCTGGTGCTGACCGACAACGTCGAGACCTTCGACATCCAGGTCAACGTCCACGGCGGCGGCGAATCCGGTCAGGCCGGCGCCGTGCGCCACGGCATCACCCGTGCGCTGATCGATTACGACGCCGCCCTCAAGCCCGCGCTGTCGCAGGCCGGCTTCGTGACCCGCGACGCCCGCGAGGTCGAGCGCAAGAAGGTCGGCCTCCGGTCCGCCCGCCGCCGCAAGCAGTTCAGCAAGCGCTGATCGCCCACCGGCCCGCAAAAACCGCCTGCAAGTTGCACTTGGGGCGGTTTTTGCATTCTGGGCAGACCAGCCGCTTCCGACACAGCCCCGCCCGCCATGCGATTCCGACTCTGGCGCCGCCGCCTCACGATCAGCGCTCCGCGCATGGCCGTGCGCAGCAGTCTGCCTTGGCCGGTCCGCTGGCTGGCCGGTGCGGTGGTGCTCGGGTTCTCTGCCGCGCTGGCCCTCTGGGCCTTCGAATTCGGCAAGGAAATCGCCGGGCTGGACCGCCACAGCGCCGCGGAACTCGAGCGCTTGCGCACCGAGGTGACCGGCTTGCGCTCGGCCTTGCAGGAGGCGCGCGCCGTGGCCGATACCGCCGAAAGTGTGCTGCTGACCGAGCGCAGCGCCCAGGCGCAACTGGTGCAGCAGGTCCGGCAGCTGGAGGCCGACAATCAGGCCCTTCGCAACGACCTCGGCTTCTTTGAGCGTCTGTTGCCGGCCACCGGGCAAGACGGTCTGACGATCCGCGCGCTGCAGGCCGAGCCGGTCGGCGGCGGCCAGTGGCGCTGGCAGGTGCTCGCGGTCCAGGCCGGGCGTCAGGCCGCGCCGGTCGAGGGCACGCTGGAGATCGTGTTCGCGGGTTCCCTGGCCGGGAAACCCTGGAGCCAGGCGTTATCGCCCCAGCCCGCGAGTGTGCGCACCTACCTGCGTCGGGAGGGTGCGGTGGACTTGCCCGCGCAAGCGCAGGTGAAAAGCGTCACCGCACGTATCTTGCAGGGGTCGGCGGTGCGCGCCACCCAGACGACCGCGCTACAGTCCGGCGACCGCCTGCGACCCTGAAACCCACCGCGAGGAGCCCCCATGTTCGGCAAACGCAAGCCCCCGCCCATCAAAAGCCTGATCGCACCCGGCACCCGCATCGAAGGCCATGTGCAGTTCCGCGACGGCTTGCGGGTGGATGGCGAGGTCGCGGGTGACTTGAAGGCCCCCACCGGCGAGCCCAGCATCCTGGTGATCAGCGAACAGGCGCAGGTCTGCGGCCGCGTCGAGGCCGATCACGTCATCATCAATGGCACTGTGCGCGGCCCGGTGCTCGCCCGTGAACTGCTCGAATTGCAACCCAAGGCCCGGATCGAGGGCGACGTGACGTACAAGGCGCTGGAGATGCATCAGGGCGCCACCATCGCCGGGCGCTTGCAACCCCTGTTGGGTGAAGACGCTGAAAAGCCCACACTGAAATTGGCGGCAATCAACGCCTGACCCCATTTTCCGAGTGGTTTGGTTTACCATTTTTGACATCCGGACCTGTCGTCCGACCCTGCCCCCGAAGGAATTGCCATGAGCGCCGCTGCCGCCGAAGCCCAGACCACCGAGATGCCCGCCCCGCTGATCTTCACCGACAGTGCCGCCGCCAAGGTGGCCGAACTGGTGGCTGAAGAGGGCAACCCGGACCTGAAGCTGCGGGTGTTCGTGCAAGGCGGCGGCTGCAGCGGTTTCCAGTACGGCTTCACCTTCGACGAGGTGGTGAACGAAGACGACACCGCCATGAACAAGAACGGCGTCACGCTGCTGATCGACGCGATGAGCTACCAGTACCTCGTCGGCGCTGAGATCGACTACAAGGAAGACTTGGAAGGCGCGCAGTTCGTGATCAAGAACCCCAACGCCACCACCACCTGCGGCTGCGGGTCGAGCTTCAGCGTCTGATTTCAGCGGCGGTCGTTCTCGTCGCCGAGGGCGGCGAGACCCACAAAAAAAGGGAGCCATCGGGCTCCCTTTTTGTTGGGTCGGTGTGGCGGCACCGCGCCGCCTCCGGTCATTGCGCGCTGGCTTGCTGCATCGAGCCGGCGGCGTCGAGGGCCACGCGCTGGGCCCGGGCGACCGCCTCAAAGGAGGCGCGCAGCTGGTCGGGCAGCTTCACGGCCTCGCTCTGGCGGGCAATCACCAGCGGGTCACGGTGTTGTCCGTTGTCGCGGAACTCGAAATGCAGGTGCGGCCCGGTGGAGGCGCCGGTCGAGCCGACATTGCCGATGAAGTCGCCCTGCGCCACGCGCTGGCCCTGGCGCACGCCGATGCGGCTGAGGTGGGCGTAGAGCGTGGACTGGTTGTTGCGGTGGCGGATGATGATGACGTTGCCGTAGCCGCGCTGGACGCCGGCGAACTCGACGACGCCGTCGCCGACGGTGCGCACCGGCGTGCCGGTCGGGGCGGCGTAGTCCACGCCCAGGTGGGCCTTGCGCTCGCCGGAGATCGGGTGGAAGCGCATGCCGTAGCCGCTGCTCACGCGGGAGAAGGCCAGGGGCGAGGAGAGGAAGTAGCGCCGTGAGCTCTCGCCGGCGAAGTTGAAATAGCCGCCTTTGTGGCCCGGGGCCTCGAACCACACCGCCTGGTGGGCCTTGCCATCGTTCACGAACTCGGCGCTCAGCACGCGGCCCGTGGTCAGCGGCTCGCCGTCGGCTTCGAGCGTTTCGTACACCAGCGTGAAGCGGTCGCCCTGGCGGAGGTCGCGCCGGAAGTCGATGTCACTGGAGAACATTTCCGCCAGCTGCACGGCGATGGCGTCGGGAATGTTGGCCGCGTCGGTGGCGGCGAACAGGGAGCTGCGGATGGTGCCGCTGGCCAGGCGGGCCGACGCGACCAGTTCGCCGCGCTCCACCCGCGACGTGAGGCCGCCCTCGGGCTTGGCCTCCACAACGAGGCGGTGAAACGCCTTGCCGTCGCTGGTGAGCCAGCGGGCGGTCAGGCGCAGCAGTCGCTGGTCGTCGTCGGCCTGGACGTGAACCAGCCGGCCGTTGCGGCCCAGCAGGGCGCGGCCGTTCGGGTCCTGGCGCAGAAAGGCCTGGGCCGCGGGGTCGGCGACACCGAGACGCTGCAGCAGGCTTTGCACGGTGTCGTCGGCGCGGGTCGTGTCGCTGCGGTACAGCGTGAAGGGCACGGCGCCCTCGCCGAGCAGGTCGGCCGGCACCACCACCGGGGCGGTGCTCAGGGATTCCGTGACCTGCTGCACCGGCAGCTGCGCGGCATCGGGCGCCAGCGGGGCGATGCCGAAGGCGGTCACGCCGGTGCCCAGCAGCAGGGCGCCAATGCCGCCGACCACGCGGCGGGGGTGGCGGGCCAGGCTGTCCCGGGCGGCGGCGGCGGTGACCGCCAGCGAAGCGAAGAAGCTGGGCATGGGATTCACACAAAAACGCGCCGCCCGGCGGGCGGCCCGTGGAATGGATGCATGGGGAGCCTGAGAGTTCAGGCGTCGCCGTTCGGGATGTCGGGGAGCGTGGGTGCAAAAACCACGCCAACTAGAATCCCTGTATCGGCGCCGGGCAGTATAGCCATCGCTCGCCGTCTGACATCCGGAACAACGCGCATGAGTCTGCCGACGAACGAACCCCAAAGTACGCAAAACCCGCCCGACGCGGTCGAGCCGATGACAGACGGCGTGCGCGAGGCCTTGGCGGTGACGCTGCGTGGCGTGGAAGAACTGATCCCGCAGGCCGATTGGGTGCGCAAACTGGCGCGTGCCGAGCGCACCGGCGTGCCGCTGCGCATCAAATTGGGGCTCGACCCGACGGCGCCCGACATCCACCTGGGCCACACGGTGGTGCTCAACAAGATGCGCCAGCTGCAGAATCTGGGGCACACGGTGATTTTTCTGATCGGCGACTTCACCAGCCTGATCGGTGACCCCTCGGGACGCAACAGCACCCGGCCCCCGCTCACCCCCGAGCAAATCAAGGCCAACGCCGAGACCTACTACCAGCAGGCCAGCCTGGTGCTGGACCCGTCGAAAACGGAGATTCGCTACAACAGCGAGTGGAGCCTGCCGCTGGGCTCGATGGGCCTGATCCAGCTGGCCGCCAAGTACACCGTGGCCCGCATGATGGAGCGCAACGACTTCCACCAGCGATTCACCGCGGGCACGCCGATCAGCGTGCACGAGTTCCTGTACCCGCTGATGCAGGGCTACGACTCGGTGGCCCTGAAGGCTGACCTCGAGCTCGGCGGCACCGACCAGAAGTTCAACCTGCTGATGGGCCGCCACCTCCAGGCCGAATACGGCCAGGAGCCGCAATGCATCCTGACGATGCCGCTGCTCGAAGGCCTGGACGGCGTGGACAAGATGTCCAAGTCCAAGGGCAACTACATCGGCATCACGGAAGACGCCAACGCGATGTTTGCCAAGGTGCTGTCGATCAGCGACACGCTGATGTGGCGCTGGTACACGCTGCTGTCGTTCCGGTCGATGGCCGAGATCGAGGCCCTGCAGCGCGAGGTGGCCAACGGGCGCAACCCGAAGGACGCGAAGGTGATGCTGGCCAAGGAAATCACCACCCGGTTCCACAGCGCCGCCGCGGCCGAGGCCGCCGAGCAGGACTTCATCAACCGCGCCAAGGGCGGGATCCCGGACGAGATCCCGGCGGTGTCCCTGGCGGGTGCGCCGCTGGGCATCGCAGCCCTGCTGAAGGCGGCCGGTCTGGCGCCGTCCAGCAGCGAGGCGAACCGCCTCATTGAAGGCGGGGGCGTGCGGGTGGACGGCGCCGTCATCAGCGACAAGGGCCTGAAACTGCCCGCCGGCACCTTCGTGGTGCAGGTCGGCAAGCGCAAGTTCGCGCGCGTCACGCTGGCCTGAGGACAGCGATCCGTGCCCGCCGGCGTTCTGGCCCGCCTGACTCCGCAGCGGCTGCTGCAGGTCTCTATCGCGGTCGCGCTGGTCACCATCGGCCTGAAGACAGCGGCCTGGGCCGTGACCGGGTCCGTTGGTCTGCTGTCGGACGCCATGGAATCGCTGGTCAACCTGGCCAGCGCCGTGTTCGGCCTGGTGATGGTCACCGTGGCCGCCCGTCCGCCGGACGACGACCACCCCTACGGCCACCACAAGGCGGAGTACTTCTCGTCGGGGTTCGAGGGCGTGTTGATCATCGCGGCGGCGCTGGGCATCGTGTGGGCGGCCGGCCATCGCCTGTTCGATCCGCAGCCGCTGGAGCAGGTGGGCTGGGGCCTGGCGCTGTCGGTGGCCAGCTCGGCGCTCAACGGCCTGCTGGCCTGGGTGATGTTCCGGGCGGCCCGCCAGCACCGTTCGATCGCGCTGGAGGCCGACGCGCGCCACCTGGTCACCGATGTGTGGACCTCGGCCGGCGTGGTGGTGGGCATCGGCGCGGTGGCGCTGACCGGCTGGCTGTGGCTGGACGCGGTGGTGGCGATCGGCGTGGCGCTCAACATCCTGCGCGAAGGCTTTCACCTCATGTGGCGCTCGTCGCAGGGCCTGATGGACGAGGCGGTCGAGCCAGAGGTGCGCGCCACGATCGAGGCCACGCTGAACGGCTTCGCGCACCGCCGGGGCGACGCCGACATCATCCGCTTCGATCACCTCAACACGCGCAAGGCGGGTCAGCGTCGCTTTGTCGATGTGCACATGCACATGCCCGCGGGCTGGTCGCTGGGCCGCGCGGCGGCGCTGCGGCTGAGTGTCGAGCAGGCGCTGATGAGTGCGGTGCCGGGGCTGCGGGCGACGATCCAGCTGTTGCCCACCGACGTCGAGGCGCACTTCGACGACCCGCGGGACCTGAAATAGGCCGGACCACACCACCATGATCGCGCTTCTTCAACGGGTGACCGAGGCCCGCGTGGACATCGCCGGCGAGACGGTGGGCGCCATCGGTCCGGGGCTGTTCGTGCTGGTCTGCGCCGAGCCGGACGACACGCCCGCGGTCGGCGAGCGCCTGCTGGCCAAGATCCTGAAGCTGCGCATCTTCAATGACGAGGCCGGCAAGATGAACCGCAGCCTGCAGGAGGTGGGCGGCGGCCTGCTGATCGTCAGCCAGTTCACCCTGGCGGCGGACACCCGTGGCGGCAACCGGCCGGGCTTCACCGGCGCCGCGCCGCCACAGCAGGGCCGGGCGCTCTATGACGCCTTCGTGGCGGCCGCCCATGCCGCGCACCCGGTGGTGGCCACCGGGCGCTTCGGGGCCGACATGGCGGTTCATCTGGTCAACGATGGCCCGGTGACCATCCCCATGCGCCTGGGCGCCTGAGCGCCGCGGTCCCCGGGCGGCCTGACTCAGACCTCGCGCACGTCGCGGCTCGGGCCGTTGGTCTTCACCGAGTCGATGCCCGTCTGCCGCGCGCCGGTGGAGACGTACATCTGGCTGGTGCCGATGATTTCGCCGTTGGCGGCCTTGAGGTTGAAGTAGGGCTTGCCGTCCTGGCTGGTCTGCAGCGTGTAACGCTCGTCGTGCGGCGCGTTCACCTGCACCGACGCGATGCCGCCGCGCGCGCCGGCTGCGGTGGCGTAGGTCTCGCTGCGCAGAATGACCAGCCCGTTGGCCGCTTTCAGCACGAAGTGGTGAAGACCTTGGGCGTTTTTCGAGAGTTCGTACCAGCCTGACATGAGTCGCTCCTGGGGGTTGAAAGGAGCGGCCATGCTAGGGGCCAGCGAGGCCCGATACACCCGGCTGCGGTGTTGGCGGCACGGCGTGGCCCGGATGGCGCCGGGCGCGGTTCAGGCGTAAGGGTCTGGCTCGCCGAGGCCGCGCAGGATGGCGGTTTCCTGGGCCTCCATCGCCTCGGCGTCGGCGTCGCTGGTTTCGTGGTCCCAGCCCTGCGCGTGCAGGGTGCCGTGCACCAGCAGATGGGTGTAGTGCGCGGCCAGCGGCTTGCGCAGCCGCTTGGCCTCGGCCGCGACCACCGGCGCACACAGCACGAGATCGGCCATCACGACCGGCTCGCTCGCGTAGTCAAAGGTCAGGACGTTGGTGGCGTAGTCCTTGCCGCGGTAGTCGCGGTTGAGCGCCTGGCCTTCGGCCGCGTCGACGATGCGCACCGTGATTTCGGCTTCGCTGTCGAGGGCGGCGCGGATGGCGCGCGACACGCGGTGGCGGGGCAGGGCGTCGCGGTGCTCGGCCACGCCGTCGAAGCGGGCGAACTGCAGGGACAGCGTGAGTGCCGGGCGGGTCATGGTGGCCTTGTCAACCGGCGCTGGTCGCACGGCGGGGACGGCGCACCGGCGGGGCCTCGTCGGCACCGGGGGTGCGGGCGTCGTAGGCGTCGACGATGCGGGCGACCAGCGGGTGGCGCACGACGTCGGCGCTGGTCAGCCGCGAGAACGCCACGCCAGCCACCCGGCGCAGCACTCGCTCGGCGTCGATCAGGCCGCTGAGCTGGGTGCGCGGCAGATCGATCTGGCTCACGTCGCCGGTGACCACCGCCTTGGCGCCGAAGCCGATCCGGGTGAGGAACATCTTCATCTGCTCGGGCGTGGTGTTTTGCGCTTCGTCGAGGATGACGAAGGCGTGGTTGAGCGTGCGCCCGCGCATGAAGGCCAGCGGCGCGATCTCGATCTGCTGGCGCTCGAAGGCCTTTTGCACCTTGTCGAAGCCCATCAGGTCGTACAGCGCGTCGTACAGCGGGCGCAGGTAGGGATCGACCTTCTGACCGAGATCGCCCGGCAGGAAACCCAGCTTCTCGCCGGCCTCCACCGCCGGGCGGGTCAGCACGATGCGCTGCACCGCGCTGCGCTCCAGGGCATCGACCGCGCAGGCCACGGCGAGGTAGGTCTTGCCCGTGCCGGCCGGACCGATGCCGAAGGTGATGTCGTGGGTGGCCATCTGCTGCAGGTAGCGGGCCTGGTTGGGCGTGCGCCCGCGCACCTCGCCGCGGCGGGTCTGCATCACCGCATCCCCCGCGGCGGGCTCCTCCAGGGCGGTGTCGCCGCTGAGCATGAGTTGCACCTGTTCGGCGGGGATGGGGCGGCGCGCCATCTCGTACAGCGCCTGCAGGACTTCCATCGCCCGCGTGGCCGCGGCTTTCGGGCCCTCCACGCGGAATTGCTCGAAGCGGTGCGCCACCTTGACCGCCAGGGCCGCCTCGATGGTGCGCAGGTGGGCGTCCAGCGGGCCGCACAGGTGCGCCATGCGGTCGTTGTCGGGCGGGGAGAAGGTGTGACGAAGAATCAAGCCGATAATTCCGCAGCGCTGAAGGAGCCCCGATGATAGGCAAGTTGACCGGCACGCTGCTGGAGAAGAACCCGCCGCAGATCCTGGTGGACTGCCAGGGCGTGGGATACGAGGTGGATGTGCCGATGAGCACCTTCTACCACCTGCCCGCCAGCGGCGAGCGGGTGTCGCTGCTCACGCACTTCGTGGTGCGCGAGGACGCCCAGATCCTGTACGGCTTTGCCACCGCCCCCGAGCGCGAGGCCTTCCGCCAGCTCATCAAGATCAGCGGCGTCGGCCCGCGCACGGCGCTGTCGGTGCTGTCGGGCCTGAGCGTGGCCGAGCTGGGGCAGGCGGTCACCGCGCAGGAAGCCGGCCGGCTGGTCAAGGTGCCGGGGATCGGCAAAAAGACGGCCGAGCGATTGCTGCTGGAGCTCAAGGGCAAGCTCGGTGCCGACCTGGGGGCCCCCGCGGCGGCCGCGGCCGTGGGCGATGCCGCCGGCGACATCCAGCAGGCGCTGATCGCGCTGGGCTACAGCGACAAGGACGCCGCGGCCGCCCTGAAAGCGCTGCCCGCGGGCGTGGGCGTGACCGAAGGCATCAAGCTGGCGTTGAAGGCGCTGGCGAAATGAAGGCAGCGAGCGTTGCCCCCGCGGCCCTGCACCCACGGACCCACCCATGACCATCCAGACCGACGATTTCGCCCCGGCGCCGCGCGTGGTCTCGGCCGCGGCCGTGTCGCCCAAGGAAGAGGCGATCGAGCGCGCGCTGCGGCCCAAGCTGCTTGACGAGTACGTGGGCCAGATGAAGGTGCGCGAGCAGCTTGAGATCTTCATCGGCGCTGCGAAGAAGCGCGCCGAGGCGCTGGATCACGTGTTGCTGTTCGGCCCGCCCGGCCTGGGCAAGACCACGCTGTCGCACATCATTGCGCAGGAACTCGGCGTGAACCTGCGCCAGACCAGCGGGCCGGTGCTCGAAAAGCCCAAGGACCTGGCGGCGCTGCTGACCAACCTTGAGCCCAACGACGTGCTGTTCATCGACGAGATCCACCGCCTCAGCCCGGTGGTGGAGGAGATCCTTTACCCCGCGCTGGAGGACTACCAGATCGACATCATGATCGGCGAGGGGCCGGCGGCGCGCAGCATCAAGCTCGACCTGCAGCCCTTCACCCTGGTGGGCGCCACCACGCGCGCGGGCATGCTCACCAACCCGCTGCGCGACCGCTTTGGCATCGTCGCGCGGCTGGAGTTCTACACCGCCGAGGAGCTGGCGCGCATCGTCACGCGCAGCGCCGGCCTGCTCAACGCGCCGATCGACGCCGACGGCGCCTTCGAGATCGCGCGCCGCTCGCGCGGCACGCCGCGCATCGCCAACCGGCTGCTGCGCCGCGTGCGCGACTACGCCGATGTCAAGGGCGGCGGCCACATCACCCAGGACATCGCCGCCCGCGCGCTGGCCATGCTGGATGTCGATCCGCAGGGTTTTGACCTGATGGACCGCAAGCTGCTGGAGGCGGTGATCCACCGCTTCGATGGCGGCCCGGTGGGGCTGGACAACATCGCCGCCAGCATCGGGGAAGAGCGCGACACCATCGAGGACGTGATCGAGCCCTACCTGATCCAGCAGGGCTACCTGCAGCGCACACCGCGCGGGCGCACCGCCACGCTGGCGGCGTACCGCCACCTGGGCGTGGCGCCGCCGGCCACCGAGGGCGGCCTGTTCCGCGACGCACCTTAGCCAGATCTCCGCCGCCATGGCCACGACCCGCCCTCCCGAGAACGCCACCGCCGCCATGTACCGCGCCGCGCTGGGGCCACTGTCGGCCGGCACCCACCTGCCGGTGTTTGTGCGCTTTGATGAAGCCGGTCTGCCCGGACCCGCCTTCAACTGCTGGGCCGCGCTGGGCACGACCGGGTGGCTGGTGTTCCACCGGCTGTGGACCGCGGCCCTGGCGTGGGCGGCTCTGCTGGCGCTGGGGACCGCCGGGCTGCTGGCGTCGATCGATACCTGGCGCGCGTGGCCGCCGGTGGCGCAGGGCGTGTTGCTCGGGGGTCTGGCGCTGGCGGCGTTTGTCCTGCCCGGCTGGTTTGCCGTCGCGCTGTTGCACGACCGGGTGCGTCAGCGCATGACGGCGGCGGTGCGGGCCTCGCAGACGGTGCAGCAGGCGTGTGAACGGCTGGCCGACGCGGCGCCAGGCCGGGGATGGCTCGTGGTGGCCGGTCTGGTGCAAGCCGCGGTGGCGCTGGGCCTGGTCGCGGTGGTGGCTGTGTCGCTGTCCGACCGCTTCACCACCGTGCCGGCGGTCGTCGCCGCGCCCACCGCCACGGACAGCCCCCCTGCACCGGTCGCCACACCCGCGCCCGCGCCCGCGCCCGCGCCCGCGCCCGAGGCTACGCCGCCGACGGCGTCCAACCCGTCCTCCGGGGCCACCGAGGGCGCCACGCCCGCGGCGTCCGGCTCGCCGGGTTCTTCGGCACCCGCCGCCGCGCCGGCGTCCGTCGCTGCGGCCGCCCCGCCGGCGGCACCCGCGGCACCCGCGCCGCCCACCGCCGATGCTGAGCCACCGGCGGTGAAGGCGGCGTCTCCCGTGCCGGCTGTGCCCGCGCCGGAGGCCGCTGTGCGCCCGCGCATCAAGGGGCACGGCGTGGCGGTGGGCTTGTTCGGCGATCCGGCGAACGCGGAGCGCGCGCGGCAGCGGCTGGCCGCGGCGGGCCTGCCGGTGCTGATGGACCCGGTGGAGTCCGCGCGCGGCACGCTCACCCGCGTGCGCGTGGGGCCTTTCGAGTCGCGCGAGCAGGCCGACGACGCCGCGCGGCGCATCCGCGCGCTGGGTCTCGACGCGCGGCCCTACAGTCCCTGACCCGCTCCCTCAACCCAGCCTCGGGCCGCTGTCCGGGCGGCCGCGGAGGCTCAGTCCACCGCGCCGCGCGCATCGACGTGGATCAGCCGCTCCACGTGCCCGTCGGGCACGCCACCGCGCACGCCGATCAGCCAATCGTGCAGGTTGACCGTGGGGTCGCAGTGGCCGGGGATCAGCCAGACCGGCTCGCCCAGCGCGGGCAGCGATCCCGGGTCGGCGTCACGGTGCAGCACGCCGTGTTCGTCACCGCCGTTGCTCCAGCGCAGGCCGGCGGGGTGGGCCACCAGCGGCGGGCCGCTGTCCAGGGCGTGGCTCTTGTGGCCGGCGTCGATCACCGCGCGGTCCGGGCTGCGGCTGATGACCTGGGCCTGCAGGTACAGCGCGTGGTCGAACGTCAGGTCGAAGCCGTGGGTCAGACCCAGGGCGCTGGGGTCGTCCGGCGCGTTGCGGGCGTAGTCCGCGTCCATGAACAGGTAGGAGCCGGCCTGCAGCTCGGTCCACAGGCCGCTGACGGCTTCGTGCAGGTAGCTGCCGGTGCCCGCGCCGGTGATCGACGGCGGTGGCAGGCCCGCCGCCGTCAGGGTGTCGCGGGTCTGGCGCACCGCGGCGGCTGCCGCGGCGATGGCCTCGCGGCGTTCATCCGGGCTTCGCCGGTGCTGCGCGCCGCCGTGGTAGGCCTGCAGGCCGGCCCAGCGCAGGCCCGGTGTGGCGGCGATGCGCTGCGCCAGCGGCACCGCGGCCGACCCGGGCGCCACGCCGCAGCGCCCTTGACCCACGTCGATTTCCACCAGCACGTCCAGCGTGCCGTGGCCTGGCAGCCCGGCGCGCTCGACCGCCGCGATCACCGCGTCCAGGCCCTCGGCGCTGTCCACCGCCAGGCCGAAGTGCGTGGGCAGCTCCCGCGCTGCCTCGACGAGACGGCGCAGCTTGGCCGGCGCGATCACTTCGTTCGTGATCAGGATGTCGCCGATGCCGGCGCGCGCCAGCGCCAGGGCCTCGCCGACCTTCTGCACGCACACGCCGACCGCGCCATGCGCGATCTGCAGCCGCGCCAGTTCCGCGCTCTTGTGCATCTTGGCGTGCGGCCGCAGGCGCAGGCCGCGCTCGCGCACGAAGCGCGCCATGCGCTGCAGGTTTTGCTCCATGGCGTCGAGATCGACCACGAGCGCGGGCGTGTCGATGGCGCGCACCGACTGGCCGATGAGGCCGGTGAATCGTTCCGGGACGGTGGCCATGGCGGGTTCAGGCGCTGCGTTCGTCGAGGGCGGCGCCGTCGGGGTCGGCCTGCAGGTGCCGCACGTCGGCCCATCCCACCAGGCTCAGGCCTTCCGGCGACCACAGCAGGCGGTTGACGGCGGTGTTGGCCAGTTCCCAGGTGCGCGGCGCCTGCAGTTCCAGGCGCGTGGCGGCGCGGTAGAGGATGTCGAGCACACCGCCGTGGGCCACGAGCAGGATCTGCTCGCCGGCGTGGCGCGCGGCGATGTCATGCACCGCGGCGACGACCCGCTCGCGCAGGGTCAGCAGCGTCTCGCCGCCGGGCGGCGCGAAGTCGGGCATGCGCTTGCGCCAGGCCAGGGTTTCGGTGGGCCATTTCAGCTCCAGCTCGTCCCAGGTGTGGCCCTCGAAGCGGCCAAAGCCGCGCTCGCGCAGGCCGGTGTGCGTGTGCACCGGCAGGCCGGCCGGGTGGGCCACCGCCTCGGCCGTCTCCCGCGCGCGCTTGAGGTCGCTGGCGTAAACGGCGGCGATCGGTTCATCCCGCAGGGCCGCGGCGAGGCGCCCGGCCTGCCAGCGACCGTGGTCGTTGAGGTCGATGTCGGTGTGGCCCTGGATGCGCGTGGCGCGGTTCCAGGCGGTTTCGCCGTGGCGTACAACGAGA
Organism: Hydrogenophaga sp. T66; assembly: GCF_057219855.1. Classification (NCBI taxonomy): domain Bacteria; kingdom Pseudomonadati; phylum Pseudomonadota; class Betaproteobacteria; order Burkholderiales; family Comamonadaceae; genus Hydrogenophaga; species Hydrogenophaga sp. T66. The sequence goes on from NZ_JBXVVX010000001.1 coordinate 188,020, forward strand.
AGGCGGGTGGCGTGCAATCGGTTCTCCGGAGCGGGGCGCGGGGCCAGCGGCAACTGTAGCGGCGAATACCCCCCAATGACCCCCCGTGGCGCGGGCTTTGCCGCCACAATCGACCACATGGTCAGCGAACCCAGCGCGCCCGGCGACGATTTTTCCACCCTGTTCCAGTTCCTGCCCATCGGCGCCTACCGCTCGGTGGTGGGACGCGGCATGGTGCGGGCCAACCCCGCGCTGGTGGCGCTCACCGGGCTGTCCAGCGAGGCCGAGCTGCTGGCCGACCTGAACGCCTCGCCCCAGGGCTGGTATCTGCAGCCCGCGCGGCGGGCTGAGTTTCTGGACCGGCTGCTGCGCGACGGCAAGGTCACCGGCTTCGTGTCCGAGGTGCGACCCCACCGCGGGGCCGGCCGGCTGTGGGTCAGCGAGAACGCCCATGTGGTGCGGGACGCGGCTGGCGAGGTGTTGTACTACGAGGGCACGGTCGAGGACGTGACCGCGCGCATGGCGGCCGAACGCGCCGTGGCCGATCACGCCGAGCTGCTGCGTCTGGTGACCGAGCAGGTGCCCGGGGCGGTGTACCTGCTGCATATCGGCCGCGACGGGCAGCGGCGCTACCGCTTTGTGAGCGAAGGCATCCGGGACATCTACGGGTTCGGCCCCGACGAGTTGTTGGCCGATCCGTGGTTGATCGCGCGGTTTCGTCACCCCGACGACCGCGACCGGCTGGAGCGCGACCACGTCGCCGTGCTGGGCGACCGCACCGATCTCGCCGGCGAGTTCCGCATCGTGCTGCCCGACGGACGCACCCGGTGGGTGCTGCGCCGCTCGACGCGCGTGATGGCGGACGCGCAGGGGGTGTTGCGGGCGGGTGTGCTGATCGACGTGACCGAGCGCAAGGCGGCCGAGGCGGCGCTGAAGGCCAGCGAGGCGCTGTGGAAGCTGGCGCTGGAGGGTGCAGGCGATGGCGTGTGGGACTGGAACCTGCAGACCGGCGAGGAGTTCTTCTCGGCGGGGCTGCGGGCCATGCTGGGTTACGCGCAGGACGAACTGCCCGATCTGGCGCGCGAGATGGATGCCCGCACCCACCCCGACGACATCCCCCAGATGGAGGCCGACCGCCAGGCGCATTTCTGCGGCCGCGTGCCGCAGTACCGCAACGAGCACCGTGTGCGCTGCCGCGATGGGCAATGGAAGTGGGTGCTCTCGCGCGGGGTGGTGATCGCGCGCGACGCCGCAGGGCAGCCGCAGCGCATGGTGGGCACCCACACCGACATCACGGCCTTCAAACAGGCCGAGGCCGACCGGCGGACGCTGGAAGCTCAGCTGCGCGAGTCGCAGAAGATGGAGGCCATCGGCACGCTGGCCGGGGGCGTGGCGCACGACTTCAACAACCTGCTGGCGGCCATCCTGGGCAACCTCACGATCGCGCGCGAAGACGTGGGCACCGACCATCCCGCGCAGGAAAGCCTGCAGGAAATCCACCGCGCGGCCCTGCGGGCGCGGCAGCTGGTGCAACAGATCCTCACCTTCAGCCGCCGCCAGTCACAGGCCATGGAGTGTCAGCCCCTGCAGCCGGCCGTGGAGGAGGCGCTGCGACTGCTGCGCTCGCTGCTGCCGGCCGGCGTGAAGTTGCACGCCGACCTGCGGGCGCCCGACCTGCCGGTGCTGGCCGACGCCACCCAGGTGCAGCAGGTGGTGATCAACCTGTGCACCAACGCCTGGCAGGCGTTCGATGGCGCCGGGGGCGAGATTCGCGTGGCGCTGGAGCGTGTCGCGCTGGACGCCGCTGCCGCGGTGGGGTTTGAAGGGCTGTCGCCGGGTGCGTACCTGCGTCTGAGCGTGAGCGACAACGGCCGCGGCATGGACGCGGAAACCCGCCGCCGCATCTTCGAGCCATTCTTCACCACCAAGGCGCCCGGCACCGGCACGGGGCTGGGGCTGTCGGTCGTGCACGGCATCGTCAAGGCCCACCACGCGGGCATCGCGGTGCACAGCGCCCCGGGCGAGGGCACGCGTTTCGAGGTGTGCTGGCCGCTGGCGCCCGGCGAGGCCGGCGCCGCCGCGACCGTGTCCGCCGAGTCGCCTTCGGCCACCGCCGCCGCCTTGGCCGGGCGCCACATCGTCTACATCGACGACTACGAGGCACTGGTCTTTCTCGTCGGGCGGCTGCTGCGCAAGCAGGGGCTGCGTGTCACGACCTTCGAGTCGGGTGAGGCGGCGCTGGCCTGGTTCGGTGCGCATCCGGCCGAGGTGGTGGACCTGGTGGTCACCGACCACAACATGCCCGGGTTGTCGGGCGTGGAGGTGGCATCGGCGCTGCGCGCGCTGCGCCCCGGGCTGCGGGTGGCGGTGGTGTCGGGCCACGTCAACGACACCCTGATCGCCGAGGCGCGGGCCGCGGGCGTGAGCGAGGTGCTCGGCAAGCAGGACAGCATGGACGCGCTGGGCGAGCAGATCCGCGGCCTGCTCAATGGCACGGCGTCTGCCTGAACGCTTCCGGGAACGCCCCGGTGAACGCCGGCGGATGCGGCGTCAGCGGGGCAGGTCGATGTTGACCTGACGCTCCCCCGCCGGCGGGGCCGGGAAGCCCTGCAGTGCGGCGTCGAACATGGCGCGCCACAGGGCGGGCGACGCATTCCAGCGGCCGTCGTGGGCCGCGCGGGTCTCGTACACCACCTGGGCGCTGCCGGCGTGGCGGATCACCAGCGACACGCGGCGCAGGAAATACGGCGATTCCAGCCGCGGAAACAGGGGCACGTAGATCAGTGCGCCGTTGTTGGCCAGCACAAACTGCCCGCCGAAGCCCCCGGGCGCGTAGGGGCCAAACCCGTCGTACGGGCTTTCCCACGGCGCGCGGGGCAGCCGTTGCGTCGCCGCGCTCACCTGCACCGTCCACGGCGCTGCCACCCCCGGGGCTGCCGGCGTCCAGCCGACGCCGGCCAGCGCCTGCGCCGCCACGTTTTCCAGCTCCGCTTGCCCCGCGCCGTCCTGGGAGGGCAGCCGCTCGAACCGGAACACCTGTGGCGCCTGCGGCACGGCCGCGCCCGCGCCGCGTTCGGTCCAGCGCGCGAAGCTCTGGACCTGGTTGTCCACCCGCATCACGCTGGCGCAGCCACCAAGCAGCAGCGCGATGGCCATCATCAACCACCAGGCAGGGCGACAGCGTTTCATGGGTTTTCCTCCGGGCGGATGGGCCGCCGTGGCTCAGTCCACAGGCGCCAGCGGTATGACGGCCCGCGCGGGCGCCGGGTTCCCGCCGGCGTCTGTCGCGGACGACAGGGCGGACGACGGCGCGGCGGGCGGCAGCGGCTCGGGGTCAAACGCCTTGTCCCCGTCGGCATCGGGCACGCCGGTGGGCTTGAGCGTGGCGAACGGGTGCAGGCCGCGGTCCATCAGGTGGCTGGGCACGACGTTCTGCAGCGCGTTGAACATGTTCTCGATGCGGCCGGGGAATTTCTGCTCCCACTCGCGCAGCAGGTTGCCCACCTGTTTGCGCTGCAGGTTTTCCTGGCTGCCGCACAGCGTGCAGGGGATGATGGGAAATTGCTTCACCTCGGCCCAGCGCGCCAGGTCCTTTTCGGCCACATAAGCCATCGGCCGGATCACCACGTGTCGACCATCGTCACTCACCAGCTTGGGCGGCATGCCCTTGAGCTTGGCACCAAAGAACATATTGAGCAGCAGCGTCTGCAGGATGTCGTCGCGGTGGTGGCCCAGCGCGATCTTGGTCGCGCCCAGCTCGTCCGCCACGCGGTACAGAATGCCGCGGCGCAGCCGCGAGCACAGGCTGCACATCGTCTTGCCTTCCGGAATCACGCGCTTGACGATCGAGTAGGTGTCCTGGTTCTCGATATGGAACTTCACCCCCAGGGCGCTCAGGTAGGCCGGCAGCACCTCTTCCGGGAAACCCGGCTGCTTCTGGTCGAGGTTGACCGCGATCAGCTCGAAGTTCACCGGCGCGCGTGCCTGCAGCTTGAGCAGGATGTCCAGCATGCCGTAGCTGTCCTTGCCGCCGGACAGGCACACCATCACCCGATCGCCCTCTTCGATCATGGCGTAGTCGGTGATGGCGCGGCCCACCTCGCGGCACAGGCGCTTTTCCAGTTTGTGGTTTTCCAGGGCTTCGTTCATGGCCGGGACTCCGGGTTGGCAAGGACGACTCAAGGGCGACGCCAGTCGTCACCGGGAATGATGCGCTTCATGAAGCCATCGAACATGGGCACCGTGAAGGCGGTGTCGCCGTGTGTCGGGCTCCAGACCATGCCCTTGGCGATCAAGGTGGCCCGGGTCGGGGCCAGGGACGACACCTTTTCGCCGATGCAGGCGGCGATGTCGCCCGATCGGTGGGGGCCCGCACCGAGCTCAGCCATCGCCCGCAAGTAGCGGCGCTCCTTAGGTGTGCAGCGCTCGAACCGAACCCGGAAGAAACTGTGATCCAACAAAGCGATGGCGCTGGCGCTGGCGGTCTCGACGTCCTTGAGGGAAATCGGGCTGGCCGCGGCCGCCAGCCATGATTCGCTGCCCCACGTCTGGAGGAAGTAAGGGTATCCCTCGCTCAGGCGAAGGATCTCCGCCAGGGCGTCTTCGGTGATGGATGCCTTTTCGTGGTGCAGCGGCTTTTCGATCGCTTGTCGCGCGGCCTCAGGCGGCAGTGGGCCGACCTCGGGAAACTCAAAAAGCCGCTCCGCGTACGACTTCGCGTTGCCCATTTGGCCACGCAGTTGCGGCAAACCCGCCCCCACGAGAACGACGGGCAGTTGCCGCTGGGAAACCCGGTGCAACGCTGTGATGAGTGCCGCCAGTTCCGGCTCCCTGACGTACTGCAGTTCATCGATGAACAGGGCCAAAGCCGTATCGCCCGCTTTTGCAGCGAGGCCGGCTTGCTCCATCAACGCCTGCAAGTCATGTTCAAGGTCGCCGTTGTCGGCCAGGCCGGCTTCTGGCTCGTAGTCAATCCCGACTTCAATGTCTTTGTAGGTGAGCTTGAGCTTCCCGGCAAACCCGGCGAGTGCCCGAAGTCCGCGGACGGCCAACGCCTTGGCGGCTTCAATTTGGCTCAGGCGCAGCAAGGCTTGACGCAACTGCGGCGCCAGCATGGCGGGCAGGGATCGGTCTTCAGGCGATTCGAGTCGGATCGTTTGGATGCCTTGTGCTTCGGCGTCGTTTCTCACCCGGTCCAACAGCACGGTTTTCCCGACACCCCGCAGTCCAATCAGGATGGCGCTCTTCGCTGGCCGGCCCAGCCGAGCTCTCTCCAGAGCGATGCGCAGGGATTCGCGCAACGGGTCGCGACCAGCCAACTCAGGCGGGGGTGATCCAGCGCCCGGTGCAAAGGGGTTCGCGACAGGGTTCATGGGTGAATTATAGTGAAGTTAATAAAGTTATATGTTTTTGATAACTTATAAAACTTCACTTGATTCTGGGTGACCTCGCCCGTTCACCACTGGCCGCTTTCCATGCGGATCGCGACCTCGCAGTCGTCAAAGATTTCCAGTTTGGCGATGCGCACGCGCACGCCGATCACGCCGGGCAGCTGCATCAGCCGGCGCGTGAGCTTGCCGATGAGGCTCTCCAGCAGGTTCACGTGTTCGGCTGTGCACTCGTCGATGATGATCTGCCGCACCTTGCGGTAGTCGAGCACGTGGGTGATGTCGTCGTCGTGCGGCAGCAGCGGCTGGGTGCCCTGGTTGAGCTCGGCGTCCACCTGGATCGGCTGCGGCGCGGCCTTCTCGTGGTCGAGGATGCCGAGGTTGGCGTTGAAGCGCAAGCCGGTGAGCGTGAGGATCTGCGTGCCGGCCACGGTGGGGATGTTCATGGCAACACCCCTTCCTTCATGCGGAACACCTCCACGCCCACCGCCTCGGTGTCGGGATAGACGTCGGGTTTGCAGGTCGACAGCCGCACCGCGACCACGCCCGGGTGAGCGAGCAGCCGCGCCACGAGGTCGTCAACCAGGGTTTCCTGCAAGCCGATGTGGCCCTGCGCGATCCGCTCGGCCACCGCGTGGCGCACGTAGTCGTAATCGACCACCTCGGCAATGTCGTCGTTCGCCGGCGTGGTCTGCGCCAACGGCACCCACAGCTCCACGTCGATCCACAGCCGCTGCGGCGCGGTCTTTTCGAAGTCGTGGATGCCGATCGGCACCAGCGCCTCGTGGCGGCGCAGGAACAGCTTGCGGCAGTGGCGCATCAGCGCGGTCGGGTCCCAGGTCATGACGGCTCTCCCGCGCCACCCGGCGCCTGATCCACGGCAAACATCACGTCTCGCCCGAGCGGCACGAGGTGTTGCCCGTTGTCGACGTTGAGCGTGGTGCCGGTGATGCCGGTCGATGACGCCAGCATCACACAGGCGCGCGCCACCTCGGCCGGGTCGATCGGCCGCTGCAGCAGGTTGACCCGGCTGGCCCGCGCGAAGTTGTCGGGGGCTTGCGGCCCGCTCAGAAACATCAGGCCGGGCGACACCGCGTTGACCCGCACCGCCGGGGCCAGCGCCTGCGCCTGCAGGCGCACGCTGCCGGCCAGCCCGAGTTTGCTCACCGTGTAGGAAAAATAGTCCGGGTTGAGGTTGTGCACTTTCTGGTCCAGGATGTGCACCACGCTCGCGTCGCCCGATCCGGCCGCACCCCCCGCGCGCTCGCGCTGCGCCGCCAGTTCGCGGCCCAGCAGCAGCGGCGCGATCAGGTTGACCGCGAGTTGCGCCTGCGCGAGCGCCGGCGTGAAGTCGCGCCCGGTGTCCGGCTCGAAGGTGGACGCGTTGTTCACCACGCAACGCAGCGGGCCGTCCTCGGCCTCGATCTGGGCCATCATGGCCTCGATCTGCGCCGGCTCGGCGAGGTCGGCCTGCGCCGTGCGGGCGTTGGCGCCGCCCGCACGCAGTTCACCGGCCAGCGCCGCGGCGGCCTCGCCGGAGCGCGAAAAATGGATCCACACGCGCCAGCCCGCCGCCGCGAAGGCGCGCGCAATCGCGGCGCCCAGGCGATGGGCACCGCCGGTGACGAGCACGCTGCCCGGCGCGGGTGACGAAGGGGACGGGGTGGGGGTCATGGACGACAATCGGCGGGTGGACACCGCCGCCTCAAAACAACCCGCCAGTGTAACGACGGCCCTGCTGGCGCGCCTGCGCCGGGCCATCGGCGAGGCCGGCGGCTGGCTGCCGTTTGACCGCGTGATGGCCATGGCGCTCTACGAGCCCGGCCTGGGCTACTACGCCCACGGCGCCCGCACCTTTGGCCACAGCCCGGCCGACGGCAGCGATTTCGTCACCGCGCCCGAGCTGACCCCGCTGTTTGGCCGCACGCTGGCCCGCCAGCTGGCGCAGGCGCTGCAGGCCACCGGCACCGACGAGGTCTGGGAGTTTGGCGCCGGCAGCGGCGCACTCGCGGCCACCCTGATCGACGCGTTGACCGAGGCCGGTGCGCCGCTGCGCCGCTACACCATCGTCGAGGTGTCCGGCACCTTGCGCGAACGACAGCGCGCCGCGCTGGGCGCGCGCGCCGACCGCGTGGTCTGGGCCGACCGGCTGCCCGACGCCATCGACGGCGTGATCGTGGGCAACGAGGTGCTGGATGCGATGCCGGTCGGTCTGCTGGTGCGTTCGGCCGGCGGCTGGCACGAGCGCGGCGTGGCCCTGGACGACGCCGGCCGGCTGGCCTGGGCCGACCGCCCCACCGACCGCCGGCCGCCGGTGGCGGTGCCCGGCGACCACGATTACCTCACCGAGGTCCACCCGCAGGCCGAGGCCTTCGTGCGCACGCTGGGCGCCACGCTGCGCCGCGGCGCCGCCTTGTTCATCGACTACGGCTTTCCGGAGGCCGAGTACTACCACCCGCAGCGCCACATGGGCACGCTGGTGGCCCACCGCGCCCACCGGGTGGACAGCGACGTGCTGGCCGACCTGGGCCAGAAGGACCTGACGGCCCACGTCAACTTCACCGGCATCGCGCTGGCCGCGCAGGACGCGGGCATGGACGTGCTCGGCTACACCAGCCAGGGGCGCTTCCTCCTCAACGCCGGCATCACCGAGCTGGCGCGCGACGCGGGCATACGCGACAACGCCCAGCTGCTGCGGCTGGTCAATGAGCACGAAATGGGTGAGCTGTTCAAGGTGATCGCGCTGGCCCCGGGTGGCGGGCCCGCCTGGACGCCGCTGGGCTTCCGCGCCGGCGACCGCACGCACCGACTCTGACGGAGAACCACCGTGCTGCGCTGGATGCTGGTGATCTTCCTGGCCCTGCTGCTGATCAGCTGGGCCACCCCGCTGCTGCAGCGCCTGGGCTTGGGCCGCCTGCCGGGCGATTTCCGCTTCCGCGCCTTCGGCCGCGAGTGGTTCCTGCCGGTCAGCAGCACCGTGCTGCTGAGCTTTGTCGCCAGCCTGATCGGCTACCTGGTCTGAGGCGCCAGGGCCCGGCGCCCGGCTCACTCGTCTTCGAGGTTCCAGCGGAAGCCACAGCGCTTGCAGCACACCGGCACCATCGCCTCGTGCCGCGCTGGCGGAGCCGCTTCATCCAGCGCAAGCAACCCATAGGACTTGCAGCGGGCGCAGTTGGCCTGGTTGGCCATCTCTTCCGCGTGCATCAGCAGGTAGAGGTAGCGCCGCATCGCCCACAGCGTGATCGCGCCGCAGACCAGCACGAACAAGGCGTCGAGCAGCTTCTCTTCCATCGTCCCGCCCTGGAACGCCTCGAAGCTGGCGATCATGGCCACCGCCGCCACCAGCGCCAGCGCCATGTGGGCATGGCTGGACAGCAACTCGCGCTCGTACCACTTGCGAAATCCCAGACGCCGGATGCCGTCGGGCAGGGAACGGTTGAGCGGGTTGCGGTTGGGCATGGCGACCTCCAAAGCGGCCACACATCGTGGCATGGCCGCGGCCGGTGCGCCAGTGGGACGGTCAAACGCCGGCGTTGTTCTCGGACAAGGCCGCGGCCACCGCCCGCTCGCGCGCGGCGCGCACGCGCTCGCCCACGGCCGGGCCGCGCAAGCCGTCGGCCGCGGCCTGCGCGGCGACCGGCGCCGTGGCCACGCCCAGCGCCGCGTCCAGCGCCCGGGCCAGCCGCGCCGCCACCGGGTACGGCCGTTCCTCGAATCCCAGGCGCCCGCGCGCATCGCACTCGCAGGCCAGCAGCAGCTCGGCAAACCGCGCCGGTTGGCGCAGGGCGTCGCAGCGTTCCAGCAGGCGCAGCGTGGCCGCCGGCGACAGCGCGGCGCTGCCGTGCACGTGGCCGTGTTCCCGCGCCACCACCTCCGCCAGCTCGCGGCACGCCACCGGCACCCGCAGCCGCTCCCCGACCGCGCGCAGCAGCGCCACGCTGCGCGCCTCGTGGCCGATGTGGCGCGGCAGCACCTCGCGCGGGGTGGTGCCCTTGCCCAGGTCGTGGCCGAGGCAGGCGTAACGCACGCTCAGCGGCGCCTGCAGCCGCGCGGCCATGTCCAGCACCATCATCAGATGCACGCCGGTGTCCACCTCGGGGTGGTGTTCCGGGCGCTGCGGCACGCCCCACAGGCGGTCCACCTCCGGCAGCAGGCGCGCCAGCGCGCCGCAGCCGCGCAGCACCGCAAACAGCCGGCTGGGCTGGCGTTCCATGAGGCCGCGAGAGAGCTCCTGCCACACCCGCTCGGGCACCAGGTGGTCCACCTCACCGTCGGCCACCATCGCCGCCATCAGCGCCTCGGTCTCCGGCGCCACGCGAAAGTCCGGCCAGCGGGCCGCGAAGCGCGCCAGCCGCAGAATGCGCACCGGGTCTTCGGCGAACGCCGGGGTCACGTGACGCAGCACCCGCGCGCGCAGGTCGGCCAGCCCGCCGTGCGGGTCGATGGGCTCGACCGACGTCGGGTCGTCGGCCGCCGCCGCCGGCACGGCCAGCGCGTTGATCGTCAGGTCGCGCCGCGCGAGGTCGTCCTGCAGCGTCACGCCCGGATCGGCGTGGAAGTGGAAGCCGTGGTAGCCCGGCGCGGTCTTGCGTTCGGTGCGCGCCAGCGCGTATTCCTCGCGGGTGTCGGGGTGCAGGAACACCGGGAAGTCGCGGCCCACCGGCTGAAAGCCCCGGGCCACGAGGGCGTCCGGCGTGGCCCCGACCACCACCCAGTCGCGGTCCGCCCGCGCCGGCGCCGCCACGCCGCGTTCGCGCGCCAGCCACGCGTCGCGCACCGCTCCGCCCACGAGGTACATCTCCATGGGCGGCAGTGTAGGGCGCGCGCGGCTGCCGCGCGGTGTGCGCCTCAGCCCGGACCGAGCCGGTAGGGCTCTTCGAAGTCCAGAAAATCGTGTTCGGCGAGCGCGGCATCGATCCACGCCCGCACACCCGGCAGCGCCGCCACCCGCTCGACATAGGCCGCGATGTCGGCCGGCAGGGGCAGGCCGTAGGTTCGCAGCCGCATGCACACCGGCGCGTAGTAGGCGTCGGCGATGCTGAACGCGCCAAACAGCAGGCTGCCTGGCGGCTGCGCAGCCAGGAGTTCACCCCACATGCCGCACAGCCGCGCCACATCGGCCCGCACCGCGGGCTGATCGCGCCAGACAAGGCGGCCGATGTCCGGCAGCGAGGCTTCGATGTTCATCGGGCAGGCGCTGCGCAGCGCGCCGAAGCCGCTGTGCATCTCGGCGCAGACGCTGCGGGCCCGGGCGCGCTGGCGCGCGTCGCGCGGCCACAGGGCCCGGTCGGGGAAGCGCTCGGCGACGTATTCCGCGATCGCCAGCGTGTCCCACACCGCAAAGCCGTCGTCCACCAGCACCGGCACCTTGCCGACCGGGGACACCGCCTGCAGCCGCCGCTTGAAGGCGGAGCCGGCGTCGAACGAGTCGAAGCGGACGAGGATCTCCTCAAAAGGGATGCCCGCTTGCGTGAGCATCACCCACGGCCGCATGGACCAGGAGGAGTAGTTCTTGTTGCCGATGTAGAGCTGCAGTGCCATGGGAATCTCCGTTGGGGTTCCCATCGTAGGCGGCAGCGCGGTGGCGGTTGATGCGCGTTCGACGCGCCACCGATGAAACGACGGAATGAGTACTTAAGCGTACTTTTCGAGAATGCGGGCCGAGCGCTCGACGTCGCGCATCGCCGAGCTGTCCACCGCGGTGCAGGCCACGGCGTCGACCACGAAGCAGGCCATCATGCGGTAGAAGGCTTTGTCCATGGCCTTGCGGGCGGCCGACATCTGCTGGGCCACGTCTTCACAGGGGCGATCGGTTTCGACCATGTCAATCAGGCCGCGCACCTGGCCTTCGATGCGCTTGAGGCGGTTGATGACGTCGCGCTGGTTTTCGGTGAGGTGCACGACAGCGGTGCGGCGGGGGGCGGCGGTTTTCGCGGTATTCATTTCCATGGTTAAACCTGTAAACGAAAGGTATTCATTTCCCGGGAGCCGCGAGTGTGCCAAAAAAATGCCCAACCGGGGAGGGTTGGGCACGCGGGCGGACCAGCGGTGGCTGGCGGCCGGATCAGCGTCGGGCCTGGCGCCGGAAATCGAGCAGACCGCTGCGGCCGTTGCGCCGGCCAAGGTAGGTGGGAGCGACGGCGTGCAGGCTGGCCGGCTCGACGCCCAGGGCCGCCAGGCCCGGCCATTGGCCGCTGGCCACGTTGTCCACCGACAGGGAGGCCAGGTTGTCGCGGCTCATCAGCGGCTCGCCCGGCGCCAGCTCCATCAGCACGGCCTGGGCATAGGCCAGCGGTCCCGGCAGCGGCAGCACGGGGCGGGCCCGGCTGCCGTGGTGACCCGCGAGCCGCACCAGCTCGGCGAGCGTGAACACCTCGGGGCCAGCGCATTCGAAGGTCTGGCCGATGGCGCTCATGGGCTGATCGCGGTCGACCAGCGCCGCCACCACCGCCGCGGCCACGTCTTCGACCCACACAGGCTGCAGCCGCGCGCCCGCGCCGGCCAGGGGCACGAGCGGGGCGATCGCCTGCAGGTCGGCGAACAGGTTGAGGAAGCGGTCGCCGGCGCCAAAGATGACGCTGGGCCGCAGGATGGTGAGGTCCAGCCCCGCGCCGCGCAGCACCGCCTCGCCGCGCGCCTTGCTGCGCTGGTAGCGCGACGGGCCGTCCTCGGCCGCGCCGAGCGCGCTGATGTGGACCACGCGGCGCACGCCGGTCGCCGCGCAGGCGGCGGCGAGGGTCTGGGGCAGCGCGACGTGCACCCGATCGAACGCGGCCTCATCGCCTTGCAGGATCGCCACGAGGTTGATCACCGCGTCGTGCCCGGGCAGCAGGCGCGCCAGGGCCGCCGGGTCGTGAACGTTGGCTTCCAGCACGGTGACCCGCGGCAGGTGTTGCACGGACGCGGCGTTGCTGGCGCGGCGGGTGGGCACGGTGACGCGCCAGCCTTCGCGGTGGAGTTTTTCGCAGACGTGGCGGCCGACGAAGCCGGTGCCGCCCAGCACGAGGATGTTGCGGGAAGTCATGGAGGCGTGGGGAGGGGTCGGAGGTCAGGGCAGGTCGCGATCGATCGAGGGCGCGCTGTCGGCGCGTGGGCCGACGGTGCCCAGCCGCTCGCGCAGCGATTGCGGGCGGCCGGTGATGAGCGCGGCGTACTGCGTGGTGTTGGCGAGCACGCGCTTGACGTAATCGCGGGTTTCTTCAAAGGGGATGGTTTCGGCCCAGATCTCGCCGGGCAGGGTGGCGCCCTGGCGCCACTGGCGGGCGCGGCTGGGCCCAGCGTTGTAGGCGGCGGCGGCCAGCGGCAGGGAGCCTTCGAAGTCGTCGAGTGCAAACTTGAGGTAGGCGGTGCCGATCTGGATGTTGGTGTCGCGCTCGGTGATCTGCTGCGGGCGGAAGTCGCTCAGCCCGATCTTGCGCGCCGTCCAGCGCGCGGTGGCGGGCATCACCTGCATCAGCCCGGCCGCGCCGACGCCGGAGCGCGCGTCGGCGATGAAGCGGCTTTCCTGCCGGATCAGGCCGTACACGTAGGCCGGATCGAGCCCGATGGCGCGGGTGCGCTCGAGCACCGCGTCGCGGTAGGGCAGCGGGAAACGCTGCGCCACGTCGATCTGCTGCCGCGTGCGCAGGCTGGTGTTGATGCAGCGGTCCCACAGCTGCTGCCGGCAGGCCAGGTCGGCGGCGGCCAGCAGTTCGCGTTCGCCGAGCCCGCCGGGGGTGTGCAGCGCGACGGTGTAGTTCCACTCGCGAACCCCTTCGGAGCGCAGGCCCAGCCGGATCGCGGCCAGCGCACGTTGCAGGCCAGGGTCGCGCTCGGCGGCGGCGATTTCCTCACGCGTGAGCGGTGCCGGGGCGGGCGGCGTGGTCACCGGCTGGCCCAGGGCTTCCAGCGCGAGTTGTTCGTAGAAGCCGTGCGGCGAGGCGATGGATTCGTACAGCGCGCGGGCTTGGGCGACCGCGGTCGCGGCGTCGGGCTGCTGCAGGCTGGCCACGGCGCGGGCGCGCCAGTACACCCAGGTCGGGTCGGCGGCCTGGGCCGGGCGCATGGCCGCGATGGTGTCGCGCACGGTGGCCCAGTCCTGCGCGCGCAGCGCCGCGCGCACCTTCCACGCGAGGTGGTCATCGCCCAGGTGGCGCGGGTCGGCGCGGGCGAACCACTCGCCCGCCTCGGGCATCAGGCGCTGGGCCGCGCGTTTGCCGATGGCGCCCCAGGCCCATGAGCGCTCCTCGGCGGTGAGCTGGGTGCGCCAGCGCAGGTGATCGAGCTCGGCAGCGGCGGCGGCCGGGTCGCTGGCGGCCAGGCGGATGATGGCCAGCGTGACCAGTTCCTTGGTGCGCGGGCGGATGGCAGTGACTTTCTCGTCGAGGTAGCGCGCGGGGTTGGCGGCGATGGTCTCGACCATCGGGGCCCAGTCGGGGTTGAGCAGGCCCACCGCCTGGGCGGCCACCGGGGTGCGGCCCGATTCGATGGCGAGGCGGGCGCGCAGCCAGGCCGTGGCGGGCTTGAGCGCGCCCTGCTCCAGCAGGCTGCGCGCCGCGGTGCTGCAACCGTCGTCGGCCTCGCGCTGCGCGAGCCAGTCGGCCGCCACGCGTTCGGCGGCGGCCTCGGGCGCCAGACGCCCGGCCGCGGTGTCGGCCAGGGCGGCGTAGCACCGCAGCGCGCGTTCATCGCCCATGCGGTAGCGCGGCCATTGGTCGGCGAACGTGGTCCAGTCGCGGGCCAGGCCGAGTTGCGCCAGCCAGTCGGCCCGCAGGCGGTCTTCCCAGTAGGTGCCGGCCAGGCGGTCGAGCGCGGCGCGTGTGTCGGTGGCCGGCGCGCTGGCGAGCCGGGCCCGGGCGTCCCAGTACACCGCCAGCGGCTCCAGCACGTGGCCGCGGGTCGCGGGCAGCAAGGCCTGCAGGCGCGGCAGGTCACCGCGGCGGGCGGCCTCGCGCATGTCCAGCAACGCGCGGTCGCCCGCGGTGGTCTGCGCCAGCGCCGCGGCGGGCAGCACGAGCGCCGCCATAATGGCCCGCAGGCCCCAGCGGCGCGCTGGTCGTCGATGCAACGGTGTCATGGTTCGATTATGGACAACAAGAACGACCCAAGTTCCCTGGATATGAACCCGAAAAAGGCGTGGCGGCAGGCCCTGATCGCCAAGCGCCAGGCGCTGGCCGACCGGGCGTGGCGCAACGATTTGCTGCAGCGCGTGATGCGCGTGTGGCTGATCGACCGGCCCGACACGGTGATCGGCGCCTACTGGCCCATCAAAGGCGAGTTCGATCCGCTGCCGGCGCTGTTCCGCTGGCAGGAAGCCGGCCGGGAAGAGGACGCGCAGAGCGCGGCCCGCCAGCGCCGCATCGGCCTGCCGGTGGTGAACAAGGTCGACAAGACGCTGACCTTCTACACCTGGTACCCCGGCTGCCCGATGGAGGAAGACGCCTACGGCATCCCCAAGCCCAAGGACACCGAGATCGTGCAGCCCACGCTGATCTTTGTGCCCTGCGTGGGTTACGGGCCGGGCGGTTACCGCCTGGGCTACGGTGGCGGTTTCTACGACCGCACGCTCGCCAGCCTGCAGCCACGGCCGTTCACCGTCGGGCTGGGCTACGAGTTCGGCTTTCTGCCGGACATGCAGCCGGAGCCGCACGACGTGCCGCTGGACGCCATCCTGTGCGACACCGGCGTGGCCTGGAGCGGGCGGTGAAGGCGCTGCGCCGCTGGGTCCTGGGGCTGGTGGTCGTGCTGGCCCTGGCGGCGCTGGCGATTCAGCTCGGTGGGCACGGCTACATCTGGACCGCCCTGCGCTACACCTACCTGCAGGGCCACAACACCGCCCACATCGACGACGCGCGCAACTTCGCCCAGGCCCCGGTCGCGGCCGGCGCGCCGCAGCCCTGGCCGGCCCATCCGCGCCTGGGGCAGACCGCCCTGTCGCCCGACACCCGCGCGTTCCTGGAGGAATACCGCTCCGCGGCTTTCCTGGTGATCCACGACGGGCGCCTGCTGCATGAAACCTACTGGGCGCCCTACGGTGCCGACAGCCGGACCAATTCCTTCTCGATGGCCAAGACGGTGGTGACGATGCTGCTGGCCGCCGCCGCGGCCGACGGGATCGTCGGCGGCCTGGACGAGCCGCTGGCGCGCTGGCTGCCCGAGTACGCCGCCGACCCGCGCGGGCAGAAGGCCACGCTGGCGCAGTTCGCCGCCATGACCTCTGGCCACGACTGGACCGAAAACTACTACCTGCCCCTGAACAAGACCACCGAGCTGTACTTCGGCGGCGACACCGCGGCCACCGTGCTGGGGCAGGGTTTTGAGGCCGAGCCGGGCAGCGCGTTTGAATACAGCAGCGCGTCCACGCAGGTGCTCACGCTGGCGCTGGCGCGCGCGCTGCAGGCCCGCGAGCCGGGGCTGACGGTGTCGCAGTACCTGTCCCGCCGGCTCTGGCAGCCGCTGGGCATGGAGGCCGACGCCAGCTGGAGTCTGGACCGCTCGCGCGAGCAGGGCGGGATCGAGATGGGTTATTGCTGCCTGCACAGCTCGGCGCGCAACTTCGCGCGGCTCGGCCAGCTGCTGCTCGACGGCGGGCGCTGGAACGGCCAGGCCCTGCTGCCGGCCGACGCGGTGGCCCGCATGACGCGGCCCAACGGCTTCGTCGACCACTACGGCATGGGCCTGTGGATGGACCCGAAGCACCGCACACCCTTCTATTTCCTGCAGGGTCACCTCGGGCAGTACGTGATCGTCGCGCCGACCGAGCGGCTGATCGTGGTGCGGCTGGGCCAGTACCGCAAGCCCCGGCCGCAGGACGCGCGCCCGGTGGTGCCCGACGAGGTGTACCGCTTCCTCGACGAAGCGCTGCGCCTGCGCGGCTGATGCGCGCCTTGCGCTCCTGCGGCGCGGTGCCACCGGCTCAGGGGTGTTCGGCGGTGGCGTGGGCTTCGGTGATGCGCTGCTCGCGGCGGATCAGGTAAAGGCCCACGCCGATCAGCAGCGCGGCGCCCGCCCAGGTGTGGGCCGCCGGCAGCGTCTGCCAGATGAGCCAGTCCAGCCCCACGCCCCAGGCCAGCGCGCTGTACTCAAACGGTGCCACGGCCGAGGCCTGTCCATGGCGGAAGGCCTCCGTGATCGCGACCTGCCCGCCGAAGCCGGTCAGGGCCAGCCCCAGCAGCAGCGCCGCGTGGTCCGGCCGCACCGCCACCCAGCCCGGCGCGGCCAGCGCGCCCGCGCCCACGGTGAGCAAGACCATCACCCACAGGATCAGGCTCTCCGGGCTGTCGGTGCGGCTGGCCAGCCGGCCGGTCACGGCCGACACCGCGTAGCACAGGGCCGCCCCCAGCACCGCCAGTCCACCCACGCTCACCAGCCCGCTGCCCAGCGCGCTTGGGTCGGGGCGCAGCGCGATCAACACGCCGACGAAGCCCACGCCGATGGCCACCCAGTGCGCGCGCGGCACGCGCTCGCCCAGCACGGGCACCGACAGCGCCGTGATCAGCAGCGGCGCGATGAAGAACAGCGTGTAGGCGGCCGACAGCGGCAGCTCGCTCACCCCGCGGGTGAACAGCGCCAGCATGGCCACGCTCAGCGCCCCGCGCAGCAGGTGCAGCGGCCAGCGCACCCGCCACACGCGTCCCCACGCGCCGCGCCACGCGAGGTAGATCAGCACGAGCGGCATGGCGGTGAGGCCGCGCAGGGCGGCGATCTGCAGCGCCGGGTAATGGGCCGACAGCGTTTTCAGGATCGCGTCCATCAGGGCGAAGAAACCCACCGCGATCAGCATCGCGACGATGCTGCGCAGGTTGCCGTGGGAGGACGCGGTGTTCATGGGGAGCCGGGAAAAAAGGGCGCCAGTCTGCCAGCGCGGCGGGCCGCGGGCGGGACCACCGGCGATCAGTCCAGCTGGTCCACCGTGTCGGGGTCGGGCACGTCGCCGATGGCGTCGCGCGTGATGGCCGCCTGGCGCAGCAGCCAGTCGCAGAAGGCGCGCACCTCCGGTCGCGCGGCGCTGCGGGGGGCGACCATCAGCCAGTACGCCAGCGGTGAGTCCAGCCGGTGGCGCGGCAGCGGCTCCACCAGGGCGCCGCTGGCCAGGCTCTCGGCCACCAGCGGCAGCCGCGCCAGCGCCACGCCCTGCCCGGTGAGCGCTGCCTGCACGATCTGGTGCGCGTAGTTGAAGTACAGCCAGCGCTGCGGCGCCAGGCGCGTGCGCGCGCGCGCGGGCCGTGCGCTGCGCGCCCCCGGGGCCGGCGCGTCGCCGGGCGCGAAGGTGTCGAACCAGCGTTGCCAGGTGAGCCATTCCAGGTGCCGCGTGCGGTGGGCGTCGCCGGCCTCGATGAGCGCGCAGCGCGCCAGGTCTTCCACGCGGGTGATCGGCGTGCCCTGCAGCAGCCAGGGGCTGGCCACCGGCGTGAGCTGCTCGCCGAACAGGCGTTGCGCGCCCGCGCCCACCGCACCCGGCACGGCATAGCGCAGCGCGAGGTCCACGTCGGCGGTGGCCAGGTCCACCGCCGCGTCGCTGGCGTCGATCCGGATGTCGATGTCGGGGTGTTCGCGCTGGAAATCCTCCATCCGGGGGATCAGCCACATCGAGGCGAACGACGCCCAGGTGGTGATGGCCACGCCGCGGCGGCCGATCGACTGGCGGATGTGTCGCACCGCGCCATCCACCCGGTCCAGCGCCACGCCGGTGGCCCTCAGCAGCTGCGTGCCGGCGGTGGTGAGTTCGACCGCCCGGGTGTGGCGCAGGAACAGCGCGGTGCCGACTTCGTCTTCCAGCGACTGGATCTGCCGGCTCACCGCGCTTTGCGTGAGCGACAGCT
Source organism: Hydrogenophaga sp. T66 (assembly GCF_057219855.1). Taxonomy (NCBI): domain Bacteria; kingdom Pseudomonadati; phylum Pseudomonadota; class Betaproteobacteria; order Burkholderiales; family Comamonadaceae; genus Hydrogenophaga; species Hydrogenophaga sp. T66. The sequence goes on from NZ_JBXVVX010000001.1 coordinate 206,186, forward strand.
CCTCGGCCGCGGCGCGGAAGTTCAGGTGGCGGGCCACGGCCTCGAAGGCGCGCAGGTGGCCCATGCCGATGGGCCGGGTGCGGGGGTGGCGGGCGGGCAGGTTCATGGCGGCGGGTGCACGGAAGCATTGATGCGGGCAACGAATCAGTAGGCTAACCCGCTTTCATTGGACGGACCAGCCCCTGCAGGCGGAATATGGCCCCCCGGAGACGCCGTCTCCCGCACCGGAGATCAACATGTTCATCGATTCCGCATCCGCATCAACCAGCGCCCGCCAGGGCGCCGTGGTCGCGCCCGGCACGGCGCGCAGCCTGCGCCCGGCCTGCGCGGGTCGACTCACCGTGCTGGGTGGCCAGGCCTGGATCACCGGCACCGCCGCCGGCGACGTGTTCGTGGGCCCCGGCGAATGGCTGGCGGTGCCGGCGGGGGCCCACCTTGTGATCGAGCCGGCCTCGCGCGCCGCGCCGCGGGCCGTGCGCTTCGTCTGGACCGCCGCCACGCCCTGCGCCGACGCCTGGACCCGCCTGTGGCGGCGGCGCCCGGCCTGGCTGGGTACGGCGGCCCCGGCGCCCTGCGCCGGCTAAACCCAGCCCACGCCCTGCGCCGGCTGAACCCAGCCCACGCCCGCCGCGCGGGGCCCCTGCGGGCGGGCCCGCTGGCAGAATCGCCGAATGGCCCGCCCCAAGTCCGCCTCTCACGATCTCAAGCGCGACCAGATCCTCGACGTGGCGGCGCAATGCTTCGCGCGCCAGAGTTTTCCGGCCGCCAGCATGAACGACATCGCCGCCGCCTGCGGCACCAGCAAAGCCCGGCTCTATCACTACTACGAGAGCAAGGAAGCGATCCTGTTCGACCTGCTGGATCGCTACACGCAGCGGCTGCTGGCCCTGATCGGCGAGTCCGAGGCGCACGCCCAGCGCCACAACCTCAGCGAGCGCGCCGCGCTGCACGGGCTGGTGCGCAGTTTCCTGGCCGAATACGAAACCTCGGCCACCCGCCACGTGGCGCTGGTCTCCGACACCAAGTTCCTCGGCGAGGCACAGCGCGAGCTGATCCTCAACCGCCAGCGCGACGTGGTCTCCGCCTTCACCCGCTTTCTGCGCCGCGCCTACCCGGACCGCATCACGCCGGTCAACCAGACCGCGATCACGATGATGCTGTTCGGCATGATCAACTGGACCTTCACCTGGCTGCGCCCCGGCGGGCCGATGAGCTACGCCGGCTTCGCCGACGAGGTGATCCGGGTGCTGGAGGGTGGGCTGGCCGGCGGTTGACGTGATTTACCCATGTGAAATTCATTTCGGTTAGGTAAAATCGCCGACCCATCACCGGAGACCGCCATGAGCAAAGCCTTCGCCTCGCAGGCCGACCTGCAGGACAAAAAGATCAGCTTCGAGCAACTCAGCGCCCACTGCTGGGCCTACACGGCCGAAGGCGATCCGAACTCCGGCGTCATCATCGGTGAGCGCTACATCCTGGTCAGCGACACCACCGCCACGCCGGCCATGGCGCAGGACCTGATCCGGCGCATCCGCGCCATCAGCGACAAGCCGATCAAGTACGTGCTGCTCACCCACTACCACGCCGTGCGGGTGCTGGGCGCCAGCGCCTTCATCCCGGAAGGCGCCACCGAAATCATCGCCAGCCGCGGCACCCACGAGCTGATCGTGGAGCGCGGCGCGCAGGACATGAAAAGCGAAATGGAGCGTTTTCCGCGCCTGTTCCGCGGCGCCGACACCGTGCCGGGCCTGACCTGGCCGACGCTGGTCGTGGGCGACGGCACCCCGGGCCGCCAGGGATCGATCGAGCTCGACCTGGGCGGCGTGAAGGTGCAGATCTGGCACCCCGGCCAGGGCCACACCAAGGGCGACACCATTGCCTGGGTGGAGGAAGAGGGCGTGTTGTTCAGCGGCGACCTCGTGGAGTACGAGGCCGGCGTCTACACCGGCGACGCCCAGCTCGCCGAATGGCCGGCCACGCTGGAAGCCCTGCGCGCGCTCAACGCCCGCGCCATCGTGCCCGGTCGGGGCGAGGCCATGGTTGGGCACGACAACGTCAACAAGGCCCTCGACTACACGCAGCGCTGGGTCACCACGCTGTTCGAGTCCGCCCGCGAGGCGGCGGCCGCCGGCATGGACCTCAAGGCGGCCATGGCCCACACCCGCCAGCGCATGGACCCGCTGTTCGGCCATGTGTTCATCTACGAGCATTGCCTGCCCTTCGACGTGAGCCGCGCCTACGACGAGGCCAGCGGCATCAAGCACCCGCGCATCTGGACCGCCGAGCGCGACAAGGCCATGTGGGACGCGCTGCAGGCCTGAGCGCCGGTCGCCTTGCCCGCCGCCAGCCGCCTTCGGGCGGTTTTTTGGCGTCTGGGGCCGCAGCCTCTACCATGCGCGTCCCATGTCCCCCAACCCCTTGCAGCACGCCCTGACCGACTGGGCGGTGATCGCCGTCTTTGGCGTTGTCTACCTCGGCATGTTCCTCGGCGGGCTGCCGCGGCTGAAGCTGGACCGCTCGGGCGTGGCCTTGCTGGGCGCGATCGCGGTGATTGCCATCACCGGCATGCCGGTGGCCGAGGCGGCGCGCGCGATCGACCTGCCGACCATCCTGCTGCTGTTTGCCTTCATGGTGATCTCGGCCCAGATGCGCCTGGGCGGCTTCTACGCCGCGGTCACGCGCCGCGTGGGCGTCTTGCCGGTCGGGCGGGCTGCCTTGCTGGCCGCGCTGATCGCGGTGTCGGCGGGCTTGTCGGCGGTGTTTTCCAACGACGTGGTGTGTCTGGCGATGACGCCGGTGGTGGTGCGCCTGTGCCTGCGCCGGGGCTGGCACCCGGTGCCGTTTCTCCTGGCACTCGCTTGCAGCGCCAACATCGGCTCGGCCGCCACGCTGATCGGCAACCCGCAGAACATGCTGATCGGCTCGGTGATGCAGCTGCCGTTCGCGGCCTACGCCCGCGCGGCGGCGGTGCCGGTGCTGGTGGGGCTGATCGTCTTGTGGGCCTGGGTGGCCTTTGCGCCGGGCCAGCCGGTGGTGGCGGACCGGCCAGCGACTGCGGGTGGGACCGGCGATCCGGCCGTGGGCTTTCCGGGGGGATCGCCGGAACACACGCCGGGAAACTTGCCCGATGAGCCGCCCTTTGACGCCTGGCAGACCGCCAAGGGCCTGGGGGTGGCGGGCGCGCTGATGGGGGTGTTCCTGTTCACCGACGGCCCGCACGAGGTGGCTGCGCTGGTGGGGGCGGCGGTGCTGCTGTTGAGCCGGCGGCTGGCGAGCCCGGCGTTCATGCGGCTGGTGGACTGGCCACTGCTCGTGTTGTTCATGGGCCTGTTCGTCGTCAACCACGCGTTCGCGGCCACCGGCGTGGCCCACGAGGCGGTGGCCTGGCTGGGCGCGCGCGGCGTCGTGCTGGGCGAACCGTCCACGCTGCTGGTGGTGGGCACGGTGCTCTCCAACCTGGTGTCGAACGTGCCGGCGGTGATGCTGCTGTTGCCGCACCTGGCGGGGGAGCAGGCCGGGGTGACGCTGGCGCTGGTGACCACCTTTGCGGGCAACCTGCTGCTGGTCGGCTCCATCGCCAACCTGATCGTGGCCGACCTGGCGCGCGCGCAGGGTGTCGTGATCGACTGGCGGACCCACGCCCGCACCGGCGTGCCGGTCACGCTGCTGTCGCTGGCGGGGGTGGCGTGGTGGGTGGCCTGAGGCTGACCGCGGTCACCGCCCCTGGGCCAGTTGCCGCGCGTCGTCCTCGTAGCCCTTGAGCACGCCGAGCGCGTGTGCCCGCTGCGCCGGCGAGGCGCTGTTGTGCACGGCCGCGGCCATTGCGCAGCCGTGGCGCAACAGGGCCTGCAGGTGCTCGTTGTAGCCCGGCGTGGGTGAATCGGTGAAGCGGGCGAGGTGCGCCCGCACGAGTGCCTCGGCCTGCGCGGGGTCGGCCTGCGCGCGGGCGACGGTGTCGCGCAGGTCGGCCTGGCGCCGTTCGCGTTCGGCCTGGGTGCGGGCGGGATCGAACGGGCTGGCCCGGAGTTGCTCGCGCACCAGCGCGCGCTGCGCGGCGCTCAGGCGCCCGTAGAGGCGCTCGTAGCGCTCCACCGCCTGTTCGGTGCGCCGCTCCAGCCGCGCGGTCTCGTCGCCCCGCAGGAAGTCGCGGGCAAAGTCGCGGTTGCTGCGCGACTGGCGGCGCGCGAGGTGCTGCTGCTGCTCGGCCGTGAGTTGCGTGGCCAGGCGGGCCAGCGACGGCACGGCGCGTTCACCCAGCGCGTCCAGCCGCTCCCGCACGCCGTCGAACTGGCGGCAGACCTGCTCGCCACTCAAGGCCCCGGGCGCCAGCGCCTGCCACTCGCGCAGCAGCGCGGCCCAGCGCGGCAATTCCTGCTGGCGGTGCCAGCGCCACAGCGCATCCAGTTCGGTGTGCAGGGCCGCACCCTGCGCGTCGTCGAGGTCGGCGTAGCCGTCGATCCACCACACCGCCAGGTGCGGCGCCTGGGGGTAGGCCAGGCGCGCGACGGTGCAGGCCGCCAGCGCGGCGGACACGCCGATCGCCAGCAGGGTGCGGGCGATAATCCGGCGCCACCCGGCGCGGCGCCGGGCATTCACCGGAGGAGGGGACATGGCGTTGGACGTGGTGGTCATGGCGGCCGGCAAAGGCACGCGGATGAAGAGCAGCCTGCCCAAAGTGTTGCACCGGCTGGCCGGTCGTGCACTGGCCCAGCACGTGATCGACTGCGCCGCGCGGTTATCCGCCCGGCAGGTGGTGGTGATCACCGGCCACGGCGCCGAGGCGGTGGAGGCGGGCCTGAGCGCGCCAGCCGGTGGTGAGCTGCGTTTTGTGCGCCAGTCACCGCAACTCGGCACCGGCCACGCCGTGCAGCAGGCCGTGCCGGTGTTGCCGGACGACGGCGTGACCCTCGTGCTGTCCGGCGATGTGCCGCTGACCCGCGCCGACACGCTGCAGGCCCTGCTCGACGCCTGCGGCGGTGAGCGCCTGGCGCTGCTCACGCTGGAATTGCCCGACCCCACCGGCTACGGCCGCATCGTGCGTGGCGCCGACGGGGGGGTGCAGGCCATCGTGGAACACAAAGACGCCACCGAAGCCCAGCGCGCCATCACCGAGATCTACAGCGGCATCATGGCGGTGCCCACGCGCCTGCTGCGCGGCTGGCTGGCGCGGCTGGACAACCGCAACGCCCAGGGCGAGTACTACCTGACCGACGTGGTGAAGTTCGCGGTCGCCGATGGCGCCGCGGTGGTCGCCCACCGCATCGCGGATGCGGTGCAGGTGGCCGGCGTGAACAGCCCGGCGCAGCTCGCCGAGCTGGAGCGGGCGCACCAGCGCCGGCTGGCCGAGGATCTGATGGCCGACGGCGTGCGGCTGGCCGACCCGGCGCGGCTCGACGTGCGCGGCACGCTGACCTGCGGTGCGGATGTGGAAATCGATGTGAACTGCGTGTTCGAAGGCGCCGTCTCGCTGGGCGACGGCGTGCGCATCGGCGCGAACTGCGTGATCGCCAACGCCCGCATCGAGTCGGGCGCGGTCATCCACCCGTTCACCCACATCGACGGCGAGCGCGCCGGGGTGCAGGTGGGACCGGGCGCGCTGGTCGGGCCGTTTGCGCGGCTGCGCCCCGGCGCGCAGCTGGGCGCGCAGGTGCACATCGGCAATTTCGTCGAGGTGAAGAACAGCACGCTGGCCGCCGGCGCCAAGGCCAACCACCTGGCCTACCTTGGCGATGCCACGGTCGGGGAGCGGGTCAATTACGGCGCGGGCAGCATCACGGCCAACTACGACGGCGCCAACAAGCACCGCACCGTCATCGAGGCCGACGTCCATGTGGGCAGCAACTGCGTGCTGGTGGCGCCGGTGACGATCGGCGCGGGTGGCACGGTGGGTGGTGGCTCCACCATCACCAAGGACACACCGCCGGGCTCGCTGGCGGTGGCTCGGGGCAAACAGGTGGTGATCCCGAACTGGCAGCGCCCGGCCAAGGCGCCGAAGGGCTGAGCGCCCCCACTCAGCGCAGCACGCCGTGGCGCGAGTCGCCGCGCGTGGAGCGGCGCTCGGCGTCCGGGTCGAGGTCCATCAGACCGGACAGGCCCATCACCTCCGAGTCGCGGAAACCGGTGTTGCCGCTGTACAGGTGGTCAAAGCCGGAGAGCTGGCTTTCCAGGTCCTTCAACACGCTGTCGCGGTCGGCCTCGCTGAGCTTGCGCGACGGCACCTCGGCGCCGGCCTTGGGCTTGGGCAACTCCGCCAGGTTGAGCTGGGCGCGGAAATCGGCGGGCGAGGGCATGCGGTGGATGCCGTCCTTGAGGAACACAAAACGCACGCCCGCGGTGCGCAGCATGCGGTTCTTGCGCTTGACCGCATCGGTGCGGGCCTCGGCGTTGGCCAGGTGGTGGCGCTCGATGTCGAAGGCGAAGGTGGGGCGCCCGTCCGGTGCGCAGACCACGAAGTCCACCGACAGGTCGGCCAGACGCTCCTTGGCGGTCTTTTTGTCCACGGCGCGGCGCACCGACAGCATCTGCCGCAGCCCCACGTTGGGCAGCACGACCTGACCGGGGAAGGTGTCGTGCAGGTAGTCGAGCATGCTCACCTGCTGGGCGGAGAGGATGCGCTCGGGGGCGTAGCGGTCGTCGCGGCCGTCGTCCTGCCGGCGCACGTACCGCTGAAACAGCAGCACACACAGCACCACCAGCACCACCGCGATGCCGATGCCGACCCACATCATGTTCATTGGTAACCTCCTGATACGCGTTGTTGCTTTTGTCTGACACCGGATTGTAGAGAGGCCTCCCCGGCGCGTGGCCCAAGGGAACACCCGGGTATGCAGAAAACGCGCCGCGCTGTGTGGTTTGTATCAACCGGCGGGGGTGGATGAGTACCGATGGGTGCTCAGCGCACCGGCAGGCGTGGCTCGAACTTGCTTCGCTTGGTGCTGAAAAATGCCTTCAGGTTTCGCACGTTGGCGTCCGCCGTGAAGAGCCGCTGCGTCAGCGCGAGGTAGGCCGGCATGTCGCTCACGTGCACCACCAGCACGAAATCCGGCCCCGGGCTGACGCGCCAGCACTGCTGCACCGCCGCCTCGGGCACCACGCGCGCCTCGAACGCCTCCAGCGCCTCCGCCCCCTGGCGCTCCAGCGTCACCTCCACCAGCGCGGTCAATCCATGGCCGGTCGCCTGCGCGAGCCGCTCGGGCGACAGCAGCGCCACCTCCCGCTCGATCAGGCCCAGCGCACGCAGCCGCTTCACGCGGCGCAGGCAGGTCGGTGGCGAGAGGTGCGCGGCCTCGGCCAGCGCCTGGTTGCTGCGGGCGGCGTCGGTTTGCAGCAAGTCGAGCAGGCGTCGGTCGGCGTCGTCAATGACAAAAGATTCCATAAAGCTGCGCACTTTGATTTTTTAGATTATCAATTCAGAGAGATGAAATTTTCAGTTGAAAGTCATTGAAAGTCGACCGATAAATTCGCCGGGTCCTGCCTACGATGCGGCCGATTCAATCCAACGGAGGCGGACATGTGCGGAATCGTGGCGGGCGTGGCGGGGCGCGACATCGTGCCGGTGCTGGTGCAGGGCTTGCAGCGGCTGGAATACCGGGGCTACGACTCCTGCGGCGTGGCGGTCCACGCCGGCGGGTTGCGGCGCGCGCGCAGCACCGCGCGGGTGGCTGAACTGGCGACGCAGGTGCAGACGGAGGCGATCGCCAGCGGCACCGGCATCGCGCACACCCGCTGGGCCACCCACGGTGCGCCCGCCGTGCACAACGCCCACCCCCATTTCAGCGCGGGTCCGAAGGCCGCGCCGGGCGCGGCCGGCCGCGTGGCGCTGGTGCACAACGGCATCATCGAAAACCACGACGAACTGCGGGCCGACCTCACCGCGCGCGGCTACGTGTTTGAGAGCCAGACCGACACCGAGGTCATCGCCCACCTGATCGACTCCCTGTACGACGGCGACGTGTTCCAGGCGCTGCGCGCTGCGGTGGCCCAGCTGCACGGCGCCTACGCGCTGGCCGTGTTCCACCGCGACGAGCCGCACCGCGTGGTCGGTGCGCGCGCCGGCTCGCCGCTGGTGCTGGGCGTGGGCGCCGGCGGCGCCGAGCATTTCCTGGCCAGCGATGCCATGGCGCTGGCGGGCGTGACCGACCAGATCGTGTACCTGGAGGAGGGCGACCTCGTGGACCTGCAGCCCGGGCGCTACTGGGTGGCGGGCCGGGATGGCCGCACGCTGGAGGCCACCGACCGCCCCGTGCGCACGGTGCATGCCCACAGCGGCGCGGCCGAGCTGGGGCCCTACCGCCACTACATGCAGAAGGAAATCTTCGAGCAGCCGCGCGCCATCGCCGACACCCTCGAAGGCATCGCCGGCATCACGCCCGAACTGTTCGGCGACGGCGCCTACCGCAGCTTCAAGGCCATCGACCGCGTGCTCATCCTGGCCTGCGGCACCAGCTACTACAGCGGCTGCGCCGCCAAGTACTGGCTCGAATCCATCGCCCGCATTCCCACGCAGGTCGAGGTGGCCAGCGAATACCGCTACCGCACCAGCGTGCCGGACCCGCGCACGCTGGTCGTCACCATCAGCCAGAGCGGCGAAACCGCCGACACCCTGGCCGCCCTGCGCCACGCCCAAAGCCTGGGCATGCACGAGACCCTGACCATCTGCAACGTGGCCACCAGCGCCATGGTGCGCGAGTGCAAGCTCGCCTACATCACCCGCGCGGGCGTGGAAATCGGTGTGGCCTCCACCAAGGCATTCACCACCCAGCTCGCCGGCCTGTTCCTGCTCACGCTGGCGCTGGCCCAGGTGCGCGGTCATCTCAGCGAGGCCGACGAGGCCGCCCACCTCAAGGCGATGCGCCACCTGCCCGCCGCGCTGCAGGCCGTGCTCGCGCTGGAGCCGCAGGTCATCGGCTGGGCCGACGATTTCGCCCGCATGGACAACGCGCTCTTCCTCGGCCGTGGTCTGCACTACCCGATCGCGCTGGAAGGCGCGCTCAAGCTGAAGGAAATCAGCTACATCCACGCCGAGGCCTACCCGGCCGGCGAACTCAAGCACGGCCCGCTCGCGCTGGTGACCAGTGCGATGCCCGTGGTCACGGTGGCGCCGAACGATGCGCTGCTGGAAAAGCTCAAGAGCAACATGCAGGAAGTGCGCGCCCGCGGCGGCGTGCTCTACGTGCTCGCCGACGCCGACACCCGCATCGCCAGCGGCGACGGCATTCACGTCATCCGCATGCCGGAGCACTACGGCGCCCTCAGCCCGCTGCTCCACGTGGTGCCGCTGCAGCTGCTGGCGTACCACACCGCGCTGGCCAAAGGCACCGACGTGGACAAGCCGCGCAACCTGGCCAAGAGCGTGACGGTGGAGTGAGGCGGCGCCTTCCTTCGCCTCGGTGAACCTGAAAAGTGAGGTCCGTCGGAAGAAAACAGCGCTGCCGGAAACTCCACCAAAAACTGCAATCAGTCGCTACCGACAGGTTACGTTTCCTCCAAGACTTGCCAGATGCTTCCAGATCCCACAGAGCGGAACTGCTCCAACTGATTGCTGAGTCGGTACGGCGCTTGGAAGGCAACTCTGCAGAACTTGCGGGTGTTCGGTGCTGAGACCTTGGCGGGCAGCTTTCAGCGACAACCGGTCTTTCATGATGCGCTCTCAGTTCTCGTCGAGAAGCGCCTGCGACTGGCCGGTTTCAGGCGCCCAATCTGCCGGTGTTCTTGGCTCGACTCGGCCACAAGCCGTCCTCCCCGACGGCAACGGTCTCGGCCAGATGCTGCACAAAGGCACGCACCCGTGCCGACAGGTGCCGGTTCTGGGGGTAGAGCACATGAAAGGGCCGGGATCGGCCACTGTGGCCCTGCATCACCTCGACCAGGTGGCCGGCCTTCACCGCCTCGCGGGCGACGAAGTGGTAGATCTGGAACAGCCCGCCGCCCGCGGCCGCCCAGCCCACGCCGGCCAGCACGTCCTCGTGCACGCGCTGTCGGCTCTTGAAGCCGAAGTCGATGTCCTCGCCCTCGGGGGTGCGCAGGATCCAGGGCATCGGCCGGCCCGAGCTGGGCACCACGAACTGGATCAGGTCGTGCTGGCGCAACTCGTCCAGTGTCCTGGGTTTGCCGCGCCGGCGCAGGTACGCCGGTGAGCCGAAGATGCCTACGGTGGCCTCCTCCAGCTTGCGGGATACCAGACGCGAGTCCCGTGGCTCGCCCAGGCGGATGGCCAGGTCGTACCCGTCCTCGACGAAGTCGACGTTGCGATTGGAGACATTGAGCTCGACCTCCACGCCGGGGTACGCGGCCATGAAGCCGGGCAGCATCGGCACCACGCGGTGGTGGCCGTACACCGTGCCTACGCTTACACGCACCAGCCCCTTGGGCTCGGCCTGCTGTCCGGTCAGCGCGCGTTCGGCCTCGGCGATCTGCTCGAGTGCCTGCTGGCACTGCGCGTGGTAAAGCTCGCCTCCCGGCGTGAGCCGCACGCTGCGTGTGGTGCGGTTGAACAGACGCACCCCCAGGCGCGTTTCCAAGCGGCTGATCGAGCGGCTCACCGACGCTGGCGTCAGGCCAAGCGACTCGGCAGCACCGGTGAAGCTGCCCAGTTCGGCGGCCTTGCAGAACAATTCGATGCTGCCCAGTTGCACGGGGTCGAAGGTCCGCGTCATTTGTTCATCACTGTAATTAATGAAGTTCTTCGGGTTCAGTTTATGAGATTCGATCGAATCAATACAGTCCTTCCCATCGCGCCACGGTGGCGCGGCAACTCCCAAAGGAAACCTCATGACTTCCCGCATCCTGATGATCGTCACCTCCAACGCCCGCATGGGTGACACCGGCAAGCCCACTGGCCTGTGGGCTGAAGAATTGGCGGTGCCGTACTACGCGCTGGCCGATGCCGGCGTCGAGGTGACGCTGGCTTCGCCGGCCGGCGGCCCCGCCCCCATCGACCCGGGCAGCGTCAAGCCGGTTGGCCAGAACGACCTGGTGGTCGAGCGATTCCTGGCCGATACCGCGCTGCAAGCGCGCATTGCCGCAACGCCCAAGGCCTCGGAGTTCGATGGCGCCGAGTTCGACGCCGTGTTCTTCCCGGGTGGCCACGGCACGATGTGGGACCTGCCTGTCGACGCTGGCGTGACCCGTGCCGTCGAGCGTGCCTTCGAGGCGAAGAAGCTGATCGCTGCGGTTTGCCATGGTGCGGCGGGCCTCGTCACGGCAAAGCGTCCTGATGGCCAATCCATCGTGAAGGACCTGCGCGTCAACTCGTTCACCGACGCCGAGGAAGTGGCCGTGGGCCTGGAGAAGGTGGTTCCCTTCATGCTGGAGACGCGCCTGCGCGAACTGGGTGGGCGCTTCGAGGGCACGGGCAACTGGCAAGCCTTTGCGATCCGCGACGGCCAGTTGATCACCGGGCAGAACCCGCAGTCGTCGCACCTGGTGGCGCAAGAGCTGCTCAAGGCGATGCGGACCGCATGAGCACGGCGAGCATCTCCGGGCTGTGAGTCAAGTTGATCGTGGGGCGCTGGGCGTCGGGCGTTGTCGGCCCGACGGGCCGGCCGTGTTTCATCCGACCGCCGGGAGGGGTCAGCCCGTTTCACGTCCTTGTCACATACATTTCCATAATTGTCGAAATGTGGAAGTTTTTCGAGCGCCCCAGCAGGACGTGTCTGAAAACAACAAGGCTTTGGAGAATCGCATGAACATCGGCATCAACGGCATGGGACGCATCGGGCGGCTGGCGCTGCGGGCGGCCCTGGGGGCGGCGGAGCGGCCGGCGGACGATCCGCGGGCGGGCAACCGGCTGCGGGTGGTCCACGTCAACGAGATCAAGGGTGGCGTGGCGGCCACGGCGCACTTGCTGGCCTTTGACACGGTGCAGGGTCGCTGGCGTGCGGACATTGGCGCCGATGGCGAGACCGCGCTGCGCATCAATGACCAGCGCCTGGGCTTCTCCGCCCACGCGGCGCCGGGCGACATTCCGTGGGGCGAACTGGGGGTGGATGTGGTGCTGGAGTGCACCGGCAAGTTCCTCACGCCCGAGACCTTGCAGGGGCACCTCGACCGTGGCGCGAAGCGCGTGATCGTGGCCGCGCCCGTGAAGACCGGGGGGGTGCTGAACGTGGTGGTCGGCGTGAACCACGACCGCTACGACCCGGCGCGCGACCGCATCGTCACCGCCGCGAGCTGCACCACCAACTGCCTGGCGCCGGTGGTGAAGGTGGTGCACGAGTCGATCGGCATCCGCCACGGCCAGATCACCACGATCCACGACCCGACCAACACGAACGTGGTGGTCGACGCCCCGCACAAGGACCTGCGCCGCGCCCGCAGCGCCATGGCCAGCCTGGCGCCCACGACCACCGGCAGCGCCACCGCCATCGCGCTGATCTACCCGGAGCTCAAGGGCAAGCTCAACGGCCACGCCGTGCGCGCCCCGGTGCTCAACGCCTCGCTCACCGACTGCGTGTTCGAGTTGCAGCGCGCCACCACCGCCGAGGAGGTGAATGCGCTGTTCGAAGCGGCTGCGAAGGCCGGGCCGCTGCAGGGCATCCTGGGATTTGAGACCCGCCCGCTGGTGAGCGCCGACTACGCCCGCGACACCCGGTCGAGCATCGTGGACGCGCCTTCCACGCTGGTGACCGATGGCACGCTGCTCAAGGTGTACGCCTGGTACGACAACGAGATGGGTTACGCCTGCCGCATGGTCGATCTGGCCTGCCACCTCAACGCCGTCGGCATCTGACGCGCCCGCCGCTTCCTGCATGCTGCTGTCATGAACGCCGCTGTCCGCCACTACGCCATCGTCACGGCCGCTTACTGGGGCTTCACGCTCACCGACGGCGCGCTGCGCATGCTGGTGCTGCTGCATTTCCACCAGCTGGGTTATTCGCCCTTCACGCTCGCCTTCCTTTTCCTGCTGTACGAGGCGGCCGGCATCGTGGCCAACCTCGTGGGGGGCTGGCTCGCCACGCGCCACGGCATCACCCGCATGCTCACCGTGGGCCTGGTCACGCAGATCGCCGGCTTCACGCTGCTGTCTTTCCTCGACCCGGGCTGGACAGCGGCGGCGGCCGTGGCCTGGGTGGTGGTGGCGCAGGGCGTGTGTGGCGTGGCGAAGGATCTGACCAAGACCGCCAGCAAATCGGCGATCAAGGTCACCGCCGCGCAGGCGCGCGAGGACGGCGCGGCCGGCAGCCAGCTCTTCCAGTGGGTGGCCTGGTTCACCGGCAGCAAAAACGCCATGAAGGGCGTCGGCTTCTTTCTGGGCGGTGTGCTGCTGCAGACGCTGGGCTTTCGCGGCGCGCTGTGGCTGATGGCGGCCTTGCTGGGCGTGGTGTTGCTGGGCGTGGTCGCGGCGCTGCCGCGGCTGATGGGCAAGAGCAAGGCGTCGTCCTCGGCGAAGGAACTGTTTGCCAAGAACGCCGGCATCAACGCGCTGGCCGCGGCCCGGGTGGCGCTGTTCGGGGCGCGCGATGTGTGGTTTGTGGTCGGCGTGCCGGTGTTTCTGTACGCCCAGGGCTGGACCTTCACCATGGTCGGCGGCTTTCTGGCCGCGTGGACCATCGGCTACGGCGCGTTGCAGGCGCTCGCGCCGCAGATCGTGCGGCGCAGCGACGACGGCCTGAGCCGCGAGGTGCCGGCCGCGCGCGCCTGGTCGGCCGCCCTGGCGCTCGTGCCGGCGGCGCTGGCGGCGGCGGTGCTGGCCGGTGTGCCGCACCTGCCGTGGGTGGTGGTGGGAGGTCTGGCGGTGTTTGGCGTGGCCTTCGCGGTGAATTCCTCGGTCCACTCCTACCTGGTGCTGGCCTACGCCGGCAGCGAAAAGGCGGCGGAGGACGTGGGCTTCTATTACGCGGCCAACGCGCTGGGCCGCTTCCTGGGCACGCTGCTCTCCGGGCTGCTGTATCAGGCGGGCGGGCTGGTGGCGGTGCTGGGTGGATCGGCCTTGATGCTGGCCCTGTGCTGGGTCATCACCTGGCGGCTGCCGACCGTGCGCGACACCGACGGCCCGGCGGCCCTGCCCGTCGCCGGGAGCCGGCCATGAACGAGATGGACGCGGTGGCGGCGCTGGGCGCGCTCGCGCAGGACACCCGGCTGCGCATCTTTCGCGCCCTTGTGCAGGCCGGGCCTGACGGTCTGACCGCCGGATCGCTGGGCGAGCGGGTGGGGGCGGCCCCGAACACCCTGTCATTTCACCTGCGCACGCTCTGCCACGCCGGCCTGCTGACGCAGCAGCGCGACGGTCGGCACCTGATCTACCGGGCCGACTTTGCGCGCATGAATGCCCTGCTGGGCTATCTCACCGAACACTGCTGTGGCGGCCAGCCCTGTGGCGAGCCGGTCAGCCTGCCGGCCGTGTGCCAGACCTGTTGATCCCACCGGAGACCCCATGACTCCCCGCACCTACAACGTCCTGTTCATCTGCACCGGCAATTCCGCGCGCAGCCTCATGGCCGAGGCGCTGATGAACCACCTCGGTCGTCCCCGTTTTCGCGCCTTCAGCGCGGGGAGCCACCCCGCGGGCGCGCCGCACCCGTTGACGCTGGAGCTCCTGGCCCGTCACCGCTACGACACCAGCGGCCTGCGCAGCAAGCGCTGGGATGAGTTCGCCGGGCCGCAGGCGCCGGTGATGGATTTCGTGCTGACCGTGTGCGACAAGGCGGCCGGCGAGGTGTGCCCTGTCTGGCCGGGCCAGCCCATCGCGGCGCACTGGGGTGTCGAAGACCCGGCGGCGGCCCAGGGCGACGAAGACCAGCGTCGACAGGCCTTCCAGGAGGCGATGCTGGTGTTGAGCCGGCGCGTGGCCCTGTTCCTTGCCTTGCCGCTGGACAAGCTCGACCGTCTGGCGCTGCAGGACGAACTGCGCCGCATCGGCCGGGCGCGCGCCGCGGGCGCGGACGCCTGATGGGCCGCTTCGAGCGCTGGCTCAGCCTGTGGGTCGGTCTGGCGATGGCCGCCGGCGTGCTGCTGGGCCGGCAGGTGCCGGCGGCGTTCGGCGTGGTGGCTGCCTGGGAATGGGCCCACGTGAACCTGCTGGTGGCGGTGCTCATCTGGGTAATGATCTATCCCATGATGGTGCAGATCGACTGGGCGGCGGTGCGCGACGTCGGGCGGCGACCCCGCGGCCTCGCGCTCACGCTGGTGATCAACTGGCTCGTCAAGCCGTTCACCATGGCCGCGCTGGGCGTGCTCTTTTTCGAGCACCTCTTCGCGCCCTGGCTGGACCCACAGACCGCCCGCGAATACATCGCGGGGATGATCCTGCTCGGCGTGGCGCCTTGTACTGCCATGGTGTTTGTGTGGAGCCAGCTCGTCCGCGGCGACCCCAACTACACCCTGGTGCAGGTCTCGGTCAACGACCTGGTGATGGTGGTCGCGTTTGCGCCCCTCGCGGCTTTCCTGCTCGGCGTCACCGACGTGGTCGTGCCCTGGAACACGCTGCTGCTGTCGACGGTGTTGTATGTGGTGTTGCCGCTGGTGGCCGGTGTGCTGACCCGGCGCTGGCTGCTGCGCCGCGGCGAGACCGCCCTGCGCGCGTGGCTGGACCGGGTCAAGCCCTGGTCGGTGCTGGGCCTGCTGGGGACGGTCGTGCTGTTGTTCGGCTTGCAGGCCGACGCCCTCATCGCGCAACCGGCGGCCATGGCCATGATCGCGGTGCCGCTGCTGATCCAGACCTACGGCATCTTTTTTCTCGGCTGGTGGGCCGCCCGCTGGCTTCGCTTGCCCCACGCGGTGGCGGGCCCGGCGTGCCTGATCGGCACGTCCAATTTCTTCGAGTTGGCGGTGGCGGTGGCGATTTCCCTGTTTGGTCTGCACTCGGGGGCCGCGCTGGCGACGGTCGTGGGGGTGCTCGTGGAGGTGCCGGTCATGCTGTCTTTGGTGGCCCTGGTCAATCGATGGCGCCCGGCCGCCGAGGCGGGGCAGGCCGCATGAGCCGGGGGGTGTGCGCCGCGGCGCTGGCCGGGCTCGCGCTCGGGCTGTCGCCCGCCCAGGCCGCGCCGCTGCTGCGCTGCGACATCGAGAGCACGGGTGAGCACCGCGTGGTCGAGGCCCGACTCACCGATGACCCTTATCGCGTGGCGCCGGTTGCCGTGAACCGGCATTTCCGCTTCAGGGCCTGGCTGGTGTCCGACGACGACGCGCCCGGCGCGGTGGTCGCGCGGGTGCTGGTGCAGTGGGTGGGTGAGACCGGGCCCGTGCCGCTGCAGCAGGCGAGCTACCGCGCCGCCCGGCCCGCGCCGGCGGACGCGCCGTCGCTCACCGGGCTGCAGTGGCTGTATTCGCCCGTGCGCGAGCGGCGCTTCGCCTATGAGTGCCGGCTGCTGGAGGTAGCGCCATGACGCCGCGCGCCACGGTCTGGCTGGTGGCGCTGTGGCTCGCCGGCGCGGCCGCGGTCCACGCGCAGGGCCCGGCGCCGGATGCCGCCGCGCCGCCGGTGTCGGTGGTGTTCGTGGGCGACGTGATGCTCGACGACACGCCCGGGCGCGTGGTCCGGCAGGGCCGCGACCCGTTCGCCCGCGTGGCCCACTGGCTGCGCGACGCCGACCTGCGGGTGGCCAACCTCGAATCCATCGTCGCCACCACCGGCGCGCCGCTGCCCGACAAGCCCTACACCTTCCGCGCGCACCCGCGGGTGCTGCCGGTGCTGCGGCGCCACATCGACGCGGTGGGCCTGGCCAACAACCACGCCGGCGACTACGGCCCGGCGGCGCTGGCGCAAACGCTGGACCTGCTCGACCGCCACCGCATCGGCCGCTTCGGCGCCGGCCGCACGCTGGCCGAGGCCCACGAGCCGCTGATCGTCGAGCGCCGCGGCCTGCGGCTGGCGCTGCTCGCGTACAACGACTTCTTCCCCCGCTCGTTCCAGGCCGACGTGGACCGCCCCGGCATCGCCTGGATCGACGAGCCCGACCTGCGGCGCGATATCCGCCGCGCGCGCGAGCAGCACCGCGCCGATCTGGTGATCCCGGTGCTGCACTGGGGCTGGGAATATGAAACCGTCGCGCGGCCCGGGCAGCGCGCGCTGGCCCGGCGCCTGATCGAGGCCGGCGCCGACGCGGTGGTCGGCGGTCATCCCCACGTCACGCAGGACATCGAAATCCACCGCGGCCGGCCCATCTTTTACAGCCTGGGCAACTTCGTGTTCGACGGCTTCACCGACCCGGTGCACAACACCGGCTGGCTGCTCCGGCTCGAGCTTGACCGCGACGGCGTGCGCGCCTGGCGGGTGCACCCGGTGTTGCTCGACCGCGAAGGCCTGCCGCTGCCACACCCGAGCGAGCCGGGCTGGTGCGCCCGTCGCGGCGACCCCGCGCCCCGTCCCGGCAGCGGTGCCTGCTGAGGCGGCCATTTGTCCATGACGTATCGCCCCTGTGGTGGGTGAATGTGGTGCTTTTCCGCCTTTTGTCGATTTCTGTTCAAGACAAAGATCAGCGGGCCGATCCTGCGCTCACAGCTCCCCGGAGGCCGCCATGCGTCAGAACCTGCCCGTCACCCAGCGCGAATTCCACTTCCCGGACGACGCCACGCTGTTGTCCACCACCGACGCGCAAAGCCACGTGCGCTACGCGAACGAGTCCTTCCTCGCGGTCAGCGGCTTCACCCGCGACGAGCTCATGGGGCAGCCGCACAACCTGGTGCGTCACCCCGACATGCCGCGCGACGCGTTTGCCGACATGTGGGCCACCCTCAAGGCCGGTCAGAGCTGGACCGCGCTGGTGAAAAACCGCCGCAAGGACGGCGACCACTACTGGGTCCGCGCCAACGCCACCCCGATCGTGCGCAACGGCCAGCTGGCCGGCTACATGTCGGTGCGGACCAAGCCCGAGCGCGACGAGGTGCAGGCCGCCGAAGCCCTGTACGCCCGCTTTGTCGCCGGCACCCAGGGCAACCTCGCTTTCCACAAGGGCCTGATCGTGCGCCGCGGGCTGATGTCGTGGCGCTCTTGGGGCCAGGTCGCGTCGCTACGCACCCGCCTGTACGTGCCGATGGCCTTGCTCGGGCTGCTCACGGTGGGTCTGGGGGTGACGCTGCACGGGTGGGCCGATCTGTGGATGCTGGGCGCGCCGATGGGTGCCCTGCTGGCGCTGCTGGCCGGCTGGATTGAGTGGGAGCTGGTGCGGCCGCTGGAACGGGTGCTGGCGCAGGCGCAGGCCGTGGCGGCCGGCCAGCCCAACCGCGCCAGCGCGCTCGATCGCGTGGATGAGATCGGCCTGTTGCAGCGCACGATCAACCAGGCCGGCCTGAACCTGCGGGCCCTGCTCGACGATGTGGCGGCGCAGGTGGGTGGCGTGACCGCCGCCAGCCGCGAGATCGCCGCCGGCAACCAGGACCTCAGCGGCCGCACCGAGCAGGCCGCCTCGAACCTGCAAGAGACCGCGGCTTCCATGGAAGAAATGACCAGCACCGTCAACAGCACCAGCCAGACGGCCGCGGAGGCCGCGCGCATGGCCGCGTCGGCCAGCCAGGCCGCGGGAGAGGGCGGCCGCGTGGTGACCGACGTGGTGGGCACGATGGGCGAGATCAGCGCCAGCGCCCGCCGCATCACCGACATCATCGGCGTGATCGACGGGATTGCCTTCCAGACCAACATCCTGGCGCTCAACGCCGCGGTGGAAGCCGCGCGCGCCGGCGAACAGGGCCGCGGCTTTGCGGTGGTGGCCGGCGAGGTGCGCAACTTGGCGCAGCGCAGCGCGCAGGCGGCCAAGGAAATCAAACAGCTCATCACCGAGAGCACCGACCGGGTGGACAGCGGTGCGGCGCTGGCCCAGCGGGCCGGCGCGGCGATGGAGTCCATCCTGCGCGAGACGCAGGCGGTTTCGCACATGATCCAGGAGATCAGCCGCGCCACCGGCGAGCAGACCACCGGCATCGGCCAGGTCAACGCCGCAGTCACCCAGCTCGATCAGATGACGCAGCAGAACGCGGCGCTGGTGGAGCAGTCCACCGCCGCGTCGGCGTCGCTGAGCCAGCGCGCGGAGCGGCTGGCCGAGGCGATCGGCGTGTTCCGCTGAGCCGGGTGGCTCAGTCCGCCAGACCCACCACCACGGCAGCCTCGTCCACCACCGCCCGCGCGGCCGCGCCAGCCCGCAGCCCGTGGCCCGCTGGGGCGAAGCCGACCACCCGCAACCCGCCGGGCAACGCCAGGCTGCACTCCCCGCCACCGGCCGCGCGCGAGGCCCGCACGACGGCGCCGCTCAGGCGGTTGGCGTCCGGTCCGGACGCGAGCGACCCGGTGCCGGCCGTGGCCGGCTCGATCCGCACCGCGGTGGCCTTGAACAGCGCCAGCACCGACCGGCCCGGGGCGAGCCCGAGCAGTTCGGTGCTCTCGCGGGTGATGCGCGCCGTCAGCGCCTGCCCGCCCCCCAGCGCCAGCGTCACCGTGACGAAGCCGCTGGTGCGGCGCCACGCCACCACCTTGGCGGGCAACTGGTTGCGCAGGCTGGTGCGCAGCCCGGTCGTGGCCATGGCCGCGCCGGCGCCGAGCCGCGCCAGCACATCTCCCCGCGCCCGCGCCAGCGCGTCGGCCGCGGCCAGCAGCCGTTCGCCGGCCGGCGTGAGCCGCGCGCCGCCGCCCCCGCTGCCACCCACGGCGGTGGTCACCACCGGCGTGCCGGCGAGGTTGCCCAGCGTGTCGATCGCCTGCCACGCGGCCTTGTAGCTGATGCCTCCGTCGCGCGCGGCCTGGGAGATGGAGCCGCAGGCGGCGAGGCGGCGCAGCACCTCAAGGCGGCGGTCGCTGGCGGCGTGGCCCAGCGCGTCGGCCAGGGCGGGGGGCAGGGCGGGTTGGTTCATGGCGCGGCGGCTCGGGGTCGGTTGCTACACTCGCTATTCTGTTCTTGAATAGCGCTGGATGAACCCCTTCTTTGGACTGTTCCCCGCGGCGGGCGTGGCGACGCGCCGCCGGTGGCTCGCGCGGGCGGCGGCCACGCTGGTCGCGCCGGTCGCCCCCGCGTTCGCCCAGCCGGCGGGGGTCCGGGTGGCGGTGGCGGCGAATTTCGCGGCGCCCATGCAGCAGATCGCGGCCGCTTTCGAGCGGGACACCGGCCACCGGGCGGTGGTGGCGGTGGGGTCGACCGGTCGCTTCTACGCGCAGATTGCCCACGGCGCGCCGTTTCAGGTGTTCCTCTCGGCCGACGACGAAACGCCCGCCCGGCTGGAGCGCGAGGGCCTGGCGGTCGCGGGCACCCGCTTCACCTACGCGCTGGGCCGGCTGGCGCTGTGGAGCGCCGCGCCCGGCCTGGTCGACGCGCGCGGCGCGGTCTTGCAGGCGCCTCCGCCGGGCCGGGTGGCGATCGCCGAACCCAAGCTCGCGCCCTACGGGGCGGCGGCGCTGGAGGTGATGGAGCGGCTGGGCGTGCGCGCGGCGCTGGCCCCGCGGCTGGTGATGGGCGAAAACATCGCGCAGGCGCACCAGTTTGTGGCCTCGGGTAACGCGGTGATGGGTTTTGTGGCCTGGGCCCAGGTGGCGCGCGAGGGTCGCATCGCCAGCGGCTCGGGCTGGCTCGTCCCGGCCGAGCTGCACACCCCGCTGAAGCAGGACGCGGTGCTGCTCAAGGCCGGCGCCGGCCAGCCGGCGGCGATCGCGCTGCTGGACTACCTGCGCGGTCCCGCCGCCCGGGCCATCATCGATGCCGCGGGCTACGACCGCTGAGCCGCACCTGCCATGCCCGCCCTCGATCCGTCCGCCGCCGCCGCCATCGCGCTGTCGCTGCAACTCGCGCTGGCCACCACGGCGGTGCTCCTGCTGCTGGCTACGCCGCTGGCCTGGTGGCTGTCGCAGACGGCCTCGCGCTGGCGGGCGCCGGTGAACGCGCTGGTCACGCTGCCGCTCGTGTTGCCGCCCACGGTACTGGGCTTTTACCTGCTGGTGGTCATGGGGCCGCGCGGCTGGGTCGGGCAGGTCACCGAAGCGCTGGGCTGGGGCACGCTGACCTTTCATTTCAGTGGCCTGCTGGTGGCCTCGGTCATCGCCTCGCTGCCGTTCGCCGTGCAGCCCATCCAGCACGCCTTTGAGTCGCTGGGTCGGCGCCCGCTGGAGGTGGCCGCCACGCTGCGCGCCCGGCCGCTGGACGCGTTCTTCACCGTCGCGCTGCCGCAAGCCTGGCCCGGTCTGCTCACCGCCGCCGTGCTGACCTTTGCCCACACGCTGGGCGAGTTCGGCGTGGTGTTGATGGTGGGCGGCAACATCCCGGGCGAGACGCGCGTGGTCTCCACCCAGATCTACGGCCACGTGGAAGCCATGGAGTACGGCGCCGCCCACACGCTGGCCGCGGGCATGGTGGTGCTGGCCTTCACCGTGCTGTTGCTGCTCGCGCGGCTGCGCCGGCGCAGCGAGCGGGTGCTGCCATGACGCAGGCCGGTGCCGCCGACGCGCCGATCCGTGTGGCGCTCGACTGGCCGCGTGGCGCGTTCCGGCTGCGCGCGGACTTGGCGCTGCCCGGCGCCGGCATCACCGTGCTGTTCGGACCGTCCGGCTCGGGCAAGACCACGCTGCTGCGCGCGGTCGCCGGGCTGGAGCGCGTGCCCGGGGCGCGCATCGCGCTGGGCGACGCCGTGTGGCAGGACGATGCCCGCGGTGTGTTCGTGCCCACCTGGCAGCGGCCGCTGGGCTATGTGTTCCAGGAGGCGAGCCTGTTTGACCACCTCAGCGTGGCGGGCAACCTGCGCTATGGCCTGCGCCGGGTGAAGGCGCCCGGCGGCGAGGCCGCGCTGGAGCAGGCCATCGAGCTCTTGGGCATCGGCCACCTGCTCGCGCGGCGACCGGCCGCGCTGTCCGGCGGCGAACGGCAGCGCGTGGCGATCGCCCGCGCGCTGGCCACGCGGCCGCGCCTGCTGCTGCTCGACGAGCCGCTGGCCGCACTCGACCACGCCCGCCGCCAGGACATCCTGCCGTGGCTGGAGCGCCTGCGCGACGAGCTGCGCCTGCCCATGCTCTACGTCACCCACTCGGCCGACGAGCTGGCCCGGCTGGCCAGCCACCTCGTGGTGCTGGGCGACGGCGCGGTGCGCGCCAGCGGCCCGGTGGCCGAGGTGTTGGCGTCGGTGCAGACGCCGGTGGTGGTGGGCGAGGACGCCGGCGTGTTGCTGCACGGTGCGCTCGCCGGCCGCGACCCCCGCTGGCATCTGGCCCAGGTGGCCGTGGGCGAACACACCGTCTGGCTGCGCGATCCGGGCCCGGCCGTGCCACTGGGTCGCGCGGTGCGGCTGCGCGTGCTGGCGCGCGACGTCAGCCTCGCGCGGCAGCGGCCGCACGACAGCAGCATCCAGAACAGCCTGCCCGCGGTGGTCGAGGCGGTGGGCGACGACGCCCACCCCGCGCAGGCCCTGGTGCGGCTGCGATTGCAGACACCACGGCAGGAGGTCCCCGGCCACGACGCCGCCGGCCCGGCGCTGCTGGCGCGGGTGACGCGCCGTGCCCTGCACCAGCTCGAGATCGGCCCCGGCGCGGCCGTGTGGGCGCAGGTGAAGTCGGTCGCCCTGGTCCCGTGAGGCGTGCCCCGAAGCGTGCGGTAATGGGGCGGCGATCGCCGCGGCTCAGGGCCGCAACACCACCTGCCCCACCACCGCGCTGGACTCGACCGCCTCGTGCGCGGCCGCGATGTCGGCCAGCGGCATCACCGCGCCCACCCGGTGGCGCAGCGCGCCCGCCGCCAGCAGGTCCTGCAGCGCGCCGATCACCGCCCCCCGGTCGGCCGGGGTGAGTTCGTACACCACAAAGAACCGCAGCGTGAGGCTCTGGAAGAGCAGGGTGCGGAAGTCCACGCCCACCGTGCCCGGCTCGTTCGAGCCGTAACCGATCAGCCGGCCGTGGGCGCGCAGCACACCGTGCGCCAGCAGCGGCGCGGTGCCGCTGAAATCCATGTCGATCACCGCGTCCGCGCCGCGCCCGCCGGTGAGGTCCTTCACGGCCGCGGCCACGTCGCTGCGCCGGTCGATCACCGCGTGGGCCCCGGCCTCTCGGGCGGCGGCCTGCCGCGCTGCGGCACCCGCCGTCCCGATCACCCGTGCCCCGGCCCGCGCGGCGAGCTGCGTCACGTAATGGCCCACCGCGTTGCCCGCGCCGGTGACCAGCACCGTGTCGCCCGGCTGCAGCGCCGCCAGGCGCACCGCCTGCAGTGCCGTGAGGGCCGGGATGCCGAGGCAGGCACCCTCGTCGAACGACACCGCCGCCGGCAGCGCCACGGCCTGACCGGCCGGCAGGGCAATGTGGGTCGCCGCGGTGCCGTGGGGGCGCTGCCACTGGCCGTTCCACACCCACACCCGCTCGCCCACGCGGTCGGCCGCGACGCCCGGACCCACCGCCTCGATCACCCCCGCGCCGTCGCTGTGGGGAATCACGCGCGGCCCGGCCAGCGGCCGGCGAGTGCGCGACTTCACGTCGGAGGGGTTCACCCCGGAGGCGTGCAGCCGCACCCGCACCTCACCGGCGGCGGGTTCCGGCGTCGGCAGGGTGCCGAGCTGCAGCACCTCGCGGGCGCTGCCATTGCGTTCGTACCAGGCGGCGTGCATGCGGTCTCCTTGGGGATGGACGCCGCATTCTGGCGCCGCCCGGCCCGGCCCGCCGCGCTGTCGCGCGGGTCAGGCCCAGGTCAGGCCGCTCGCAGGCGGAACACCGCCACCGAGTCCACCATCGCCGCGGCCTGCTGGCGCAGCGCTTGCGCGGCGGCGGCCATTTCCTCCACCAGCGCCGCGTTCTGCTGGGTGGCCTGGTCCATCTGCTGCACCGCCTCGCCCACCTGGCCCACGCCCGCACTCTGCTCGGCGCTGGCGTGGCTGATCTCGTCCATCAGCGTGCTGACGCGCTGCACCGACGCGACGATCTCGCGCATCACCGCGCCGGCCGCGTTGACCTGGGCGCTGCCTTGTTCCACGCGGTCGCCGCTGGTGGTGATGAGCTGTTTGATTTCCTTGGCCGCCTGGGCACTGCGCTGGGCGAGGCTGCGCACCTCGCCAGCCACCACCGCGAAGCCGCGTCCCTGCTCGCCGGCGCGGGCGGCTTCCACCGCGGCGTTGAGCGCGAGGATGTTGGTCTGGAAGGCGATGCCGTCAATCACCGCGATGATGTCGGCGATCTGCTGGCTGCTGTCGTGGATGCCGCGCATGGTGTGCACGACACCCTCCACCGTCTCGCCACCGCGCTGGGCCAGCGTGGCGGCGGTCCGCGCGAGTTCCAGCGCGGTGCGGGCGTGGTCGGCATTCTGGCGCACGGTGGTGCCCAGCTCCTCCATCGAGGCGGAGGTCTCCTCCAGCGCGCTGGCCTGCTGCTCGGTGCGGCTGGAGAGGTCGGCGTTGCCGGAGGAGATCTGCGCGCTGGCGCTGGACACGGATTCGGCGCTCGCGCGCACCCCCTGCACCGTGCCGGCCAGGCGCTGCGTCATGGTGCGCAGCGCCGCCATCACGCTGCGCGTGTCGCCGGCGTCGGTGCGGATCGCCACGGTCAGGTCCCCGTCGGCCACCGCATCGGCCACCCGCTTGAGTTCGTGGGGGTCCGCGCCAAGCTGCGCGGTCACGCGGCGCAGGTAGAGGAGAAGTCCCAGCATGCCGGCAGAGACCAGCAGCACGGCACCGACCACGATGAGCTGCACGTCCGCTTCGAAGGCCTCCGAGTCGGTGATTCGCTGTGACAGCTCATCGCCTTGCCTGGTCTTTTCGGTGCCGAGCGGTGTCAGCAGCGCGTTGCGGGCGGGGATGGTGACGTCAAGGAGATGTTGAAACGCCGCGTCCTTGTTGCCGGCGCGGATCAACCCCACGTTGGCCGCGCCGGCTGCCCAGAAGGCGTCCATCAGGCCGGGCAGCTCGGTCACGACCGCCGGGTTGCTCGCGCCGCGAGCGACGTCGACGTACTCTTTCAAGCGGGTGTCGAGGAGGCGCTTGCGCTCACCGATTTCAGCCAGGGCCGCCTCCATCTCAGACGGCGTACGGGCCAACATGGCATGTCTCACCAGCAGCGAGATCCGCGTCACGTTGAGTTCGATGTCGGCGATGCGTTGCAGCTGCGGAACGTTGATGTCGTTGATTCGCCGTGTTTCGTGGCCAAACCGGTCCATCAGAAACCAGACCATGACGGCCGTGCCCACCAGAACCGCCAGCATGGCGCCAGTACCCAGGGTTAGACGGGTGCTCAAACTCAGGGGCGGGCTCATGGGGATCACCTTCCAGGAATCAATAGCCAACAGGTTGGGGAGTGCTCTGGTTGTCGGCCTCCTGTCCCCAAACTGAAGGACAAGGCAGACGACTTTCGTCACGCTATCGGCGGGTAACTGCCGTCGGGCGGCGCCGGGTGTGCGTTTGTCGACGCCGCCGCCGGGGCATCGGCGGTGGCGGCGGCGCGCCGGCCGGGGCCTCGCCACAATCGCCGCCCATGCTGTCCGCCCTCATCGCCCTGCTGCTGGCCGCCCTGCTGGGCGGCATGCTGTTGTTCAGCGCGCTGCTTGCGCCGCTCGTGTTCACCCAGCTGCCGGCCGAGGTGGCGGGGCGCTTCATCCGGGCGGTGTTTCCCTGGTACTACCTGTGGGTGGCCGGGTTCGCGGCGCTGGCGGCCGCGGGCCTGGCGGTGGACGCCCGTGGCGCGCAGGCCATCGGGCTGGCGGTGGCGGTGGCGCTGTCGGCGGCCTGGACGCGCTGGCGCCTCATGCCGTCGATCAACGCCTTGCGCGACCGCCAGCTCGCCGGCGACGCGGCGGCCGGCGTGGCCTTCGAGCGGCGCCACCGGCTGAGCGTGGCGATCAACGCGCTGCAGCTGCTGGCCGCGGGCTGGCTGGTGGCCACCGCCTGAAGCCACCCCCGAGACCGTCTCCCAAGTCGGTCCCCGACGCCGTCATTCCGGGACGCTTCAGCCCGTGTCGTCGCCCAGACCCGCCGGCGGCGACCAGTCGCGCGCCTGCGCCGCCAGGTGCTGCTCAAACACCCGCGCGATCGGCGACGGGCGCTTTTGCCGCAGGCGCACCACGTGCCACTGCGAGCGGATCGGAAACCCCTGCACGTCGAGCACGCACAGGCCCTGGTCGGCCCAGCGCTCGCCCAGCGCGTGCACCGACACGACGGACAGGCCGAGGTGGCCCGCCACCGCCTCCTTGACCGCTTCGTTGCTGCCCAGTTCCAGCCGCACCGGCGGCGCGGCGCGCAGCCGGCGCCAGTGGGCATCGACCGCCATGCGCGTGCCCGAGCCTTTTTCGCGCAGGATGAAGCGCTCCTCGCGCAGTCGCCGCGGGTCGATGGCGCGCTGCCCGGCCAGCGGGTGATCGGCCGGCGCGATCACCACCAGCGGGTTGGGCATGAACACCCGGGCCTCCAGATCGAGGTCGTCCGGCGGCATGGACATGATGTAGAGGTCGTCGCGGTTCTCGCGCAGCCGCGCGACCACGCCGTCGCGGTTGAGGATCTCCAGCGCGATGTCGATTTCCGGGTGCTGCTGGCAAAAGCCGCCCAGCAGCCGGGGCACGAAGTACTTGGCGGTGCTCACCACCGCCACCTTCAGCCGCCCGCGGGTCAGGCCTTTCATGGCGTCAACCCGCTGCTCGAACGCCTCCCATTCGTCGACCACCCGGCGCGCGGTGCGCGCCAGCTCCTCGCCCGCTTCGGTGAGGTGCACCCGGCGCGACACCAGCTCGTACAGCGGCAGGCCCACGGCCTGCGCCACCTCGCGCAGCGCCATCGAGGCCGTGGGCTGGGTCACGTGCAGCGCGCGCGCCGCACCGCCCACGCTGCCGGTCTCGGCCAGCGCCAGAAAAAGCCGCAGCTGGCGAAACGTGATGTTCATCGGCTTTTACTGATGTATATGACTTGAAGAATCGATTTTACGCAATGCAGCATTTTTCCTAGGATCGCGCCCCCAGGAGAACCCCATGAACAACCTGCTCGACCCCGCGATCCTGTTTTTTGTCTTTGGCGTGCTCGCCGGCGCGTTGCGATCCAACCTGGAAATCCCCCCGGCGATTGCCAAGTTCCTGTCGCTGTACCTGCTCATGGCGCTCGGCCTGAAGGGCGGCTTCGCGCTCGCCGCCTCCGGCCTGAGCACCTCGGTGCTCAGCGCGCTGGGCGCGGCGGTGGCGCTGGCCTTCATCGTGCCGGCGCTGGGTTACGCGGTGCTGCGCCACCGGGTGCCGAAGTTCGATGCCGCCGCGGTGGCCGCGTCCTACGGCTCGGTCAGCGCGGTCACTTTCGTGGCGGCCATGCAGTACCTGGAGTCGCAGCAACTCGCGGTCGGCGGGCACATGGCGGTGGCCATGGTGCTGATGGAGTCGCCGGCGATCATCATGGCCGTCCTGCTCGCCAGCCGCCTGCGGCACGCCGCGTCCAGCGCCCCGGTGGGGGTGAGCGGCGGCGCGCTGGTGCTGGGCGCGCCCGCCGCGCCGGCCGGCCCGTCGATCGGCAAGATCCTGCACGAGTCGTTCACCGACGGTGCCCACCTGCTGCTGCTCGGCGCCATGGCGGTGGGTTATCTCAGCGGCGAGGCCGGTCAGGCGGTCATGAAGCCCTTCTCGGGCGACCTGTTCAAGGGCATGCTGGCCTTCTTCCTGCTGGACATGGGCCTGATGGTGGCGCGGCGCTTCGGCGAGGCGCGGCAGCAGTCGCCGCTGCTCATGGTCTACGCCGTGGTCGGCCCGGTGGTCCACGCCGGCATCGCCCTGGCGATGGGCTGGCTGCTCGGTCTGAGCGCGCCCGACACCGCGCTGCTGATGGTGCTGGCGGCCAGCGCGTCGTACATCGTGGTGCCGGCGGTGCTGCGTTACGCGATCCCCGAGGCGAACCCGTCGCTGTACTTCGGGCTGTCGCTGGGCATCACCTTCCCGTTCAATCTGCTGGTGGGCATCCCGCTCTACACCACGGTGGCGACGCGGGTGCTGGGCGGCTGAGCGCGGCAGGCCTTACAGTCCGGGGTATTCACGCCCCGGAGCTGCCATGACCCGCCGCGTCGTGCTCATCGACGACAACGACAACGACCTGCTGTTCACCCGCCTGATGTTGCAGCGCGCCGGCGTGGCCGACGACATCCGCTGCCACGAACGCGCGCACGACGCCCTGGACGCCCTGGCCCGCGGGCCGGACCACGGCGTCTCGCTCATCCTGCTGGACATCAACATGCCGCTGATGGACGGCTTTGGCTTTCTCGACGCCGTCGGCCAGCTGCCGCCCGCCCATGTGGAGGGCCTGGCGGTGGTGATGCTTTCCTCCTCGGCCGATCCGGCCGACCGCGCCCGCGCCGCGACCTACCCGGCGGTGCGCGGTTACCTCACCAAGCCCATCGACCGCGCCACCGCTACGTCCCTGGGCGCCTGGATCGCCGACCGCTGACACCCCCGCCGCGGGCCGCGCATCGCCCCGGCGCCGGAAATACGCCACACACCCCGGGGAGTTCCCCCGCTTGCGCCCATCGCGCGGTGCTAGCATGGCCCGCGACCCGCTGCGCGTCAGCAAGCGCCGGGCGCCAAGGGCCGCGGTGTGCGCCCCGGAGGAGACGTCGACGTGGTGGTTGGGCGGTTGAACATGGCGGGGCGGCTGGCCCTGACGGCGTGGGTGGCGGGGCTGCTCTTCACGGTGTGGGGCACCACCACGATCACGCGCTCGAACGCCGACCGCGAGGCCGCGCGTCTGCAATCGCTGGCCGACGAGACGCGCCAGCGCATCCACGAGCGCTTCACGCTGTACGAGCAAGGCCTGCGCGGCACGCGCGGTGCGGTGCTGGCCGCCGGCGGTGCCGCCGTGGGCCGCCGCCAGTTTGAGCTCTATGCCGACAGCCGCGATTTCGCGCGCGAGTTCCCCGGCGCACGCGGCTTCGGCTTCATCCGCCGGGTACCGCGCGAGGCCGAGGCCGACTTCCTGGCCAGCGCGCGCGCCGAAGGGCCGGCCGATTTCCGCATCCGCGAGATCGAGCCCCATACCGGCGAGCGCTACGTCATCCAGTACATCTACCCGCTGGGCGTCAACGCGGGCGCCACCGGGCTGGACGTCGCGTCCGAAAGCAACCGGCGCGCGGCCGCCGAGTCCGCCATGCGCACCGGGCAGGTCCGGGTCACCGCGCCGATCACGCTGGTGCAGGCCTCCGGCCAGACGCGCCAGGGCCTGCTGATGCTGTTGCCGACCTACCGCGCGGGTGCGCCGCTGGGCACCGAGGTGGCCCGCGTCGCGTCCACGATCGGCTGGTCCTACGCCCCGCTGGTGGTTGACGAGGTGATCGGCGACCTGGGCCCCAGCGCCCAGGAAATCCGCATCACGCTGACCGACGGCACCGACCCCGAACCCTTCTTCACCCGGCAGCCGGCGGAGGCCGAACCGTTGGCGGGGCTGTCGACCCGGCGCCTGCTGCAGGTCGGCGGACGCCAGTGGACGATGCAGGTCGACGCCCTGCCGGCGCTGCGCCAGGCCCTGGCCCCCACGCCGCCTGCGCTGGTGGCCGTGGGCGGCGTCGCCGGCTCCAGCGTGCTGGCGCTGCTGCTCTACCTCGCGCTGCGGCCACGGCCCGGGCCAGGCGGCCCGCCGCGCGCGAGCCTGGGGCCGGGCACGGGCGACGCCGGGCTGCGCGGCCTGCCCACCGGCGTGGGCGTTTTTCTGCGCAGCCGGCTTGCCCGGGGCGCCGCGCTGGCCTACGGGCTGGCGGTGCTGGCGGTGGCGGTGGTGCATTTCCAGATCGTGCTCGACCAATCGTGGCGCGAGACCCAGCGGTCGCTGGACGACGCCGTGGACGAGCAGGTCGCCCGCGTCGAGCGATCCCGCGAGGCCAAGCGCACCACGCTGCGCTTCCTCGCATCCGCGCCCGACATGGCCGCGCTGCTGCGCGCGCGCGCCGGGGTGGGGGCCGATCCGGTGGACGGCTCGAGCCGGCGGGCGGTCGAGCAGCGGCTGCAGGCGCTGCTGCGCGCGCTGCTGGAGTCGGAGCCCGCGCTGGACCGGATCGCCGTGGTCGGGGTGGACAACCCCCGCGCCACCTGGATTGCCCTCGCCCGGCGCAACGGCGGCTTCGACGACACCGGCACCGGCGCACCGCTGGACGCCCCGTCCGACGGCTTCCTGGACGCGGCCCTGCGCGCCGGGGTGGGCGAGGTGGTGCTGTCCGACACCGTGCTTGACCGGCGCGGCGGCGTGATCGTCGAACCGCGGCGCCCGGTGCTGCACCTGGCCACACCGCTGATCGATGACACCGGCCGCGCGGTGGCCTTGCTGGTGGCCACGGTCGGACAGCCGCCTTCGCTGCAGATCACCGACATGCTGCGCAGCGAGCGCGCGCTGGGCGCGGACGTGTTGGTGACCAACGGCGCCGGCGACCTGCTGGTCCACCCCGATCCGTCCCGCACCTTCCGCTTCGAGACCGGGGCTCCGCTGCGCTGGAGCGACGAATACACCCGCCAGGAACCCGACCGCTTCAACGGGCGGGAGCGCTGGCTCGGCCCGGCCGGCCCCAGCGTGGGCGCGATGGCCACCGTCGTGGGCAACCCCGACACCCCCTTTGGCCAGATCCGTTACCTCGCGGTGCTGCCCGAGTCGCGCCTGCGCGCCGCGGCCTGGCACCTCACGCGGGACCGCCTGCCTCACGCGCTGTGGGTGGGCGTGGTCGGTGGTGTGATGCTGTACCTGATGTGGGTCGCCGGCCAGCGCCGGCTCGACGCTTTAAGCCAGCGCGCCCGGCTGGCCGCGCTGGTGGACCAGTCCGGCGACGCGATCATCGGGCTGGACCGGCAGGGGCGGGTGCTCTCCTGGAACCGCGGGGCGGAGCGCGTGTTTGGCCACGCCGCCACCCGCGCGGTCGGCCAGCCGCTGCAGGCCCTGATCGGTCCGGCGGAGGGCGTCAGCGACGAACAGCGCGTGCTGGACGCCTTGCAGCCCGACGAGCAACCAGCCCCGCTGGACCTCTGGCGCCGCCACCGCGACGGCCACGACGTGCAGGTCACGCTCACGCTCTCGCCCTTGCTTGACCCCAGCCGGCGGCTCATCGGTGCGTCGCTCATCGCCCGCGACGTCACGGCCGAACGGGAAGCCCAGCGCGCCGTGGCGCAGGCCAACGAGCGGCTGGAGGCTCAGGTGCGCGAACGCACCGCGCTGCTCGCCGCCGAGCGCGAACGGCTCGACAACATCCTGCGCGGCACCAACGCCGGCACCTGGGAGTGGAACGTCCAGACCGGCGAAACCCGTTTCAACGAACGCTGGGCGGAAATCGTGGGCCACCGGCTGGAGGAGTTGCAGCCCGTGTCCATCGACACCTGGACGCGCTTCGCGCACCCCGACGACCTCGCCCGGTCGGGCGCGCTGCTCGACGACCATTTCCAAGGCCGCACCGACCAGTACGAATGCGAGGCCCGCATGCGCCACCGCGACGGGCGCTGGGTCTGGGTGCTGGACCGCGGTCGGGTGATCACCTGGACCGACGATGGACGGCCCGAGTGGATGTTCGGCACCCACCAGGACATCACCGCCGCCCGGGAGGCCGCACAACGCCTGGCCGAGAGCGAGGCCTTGCTGGACCGCACCGGGCGGCTCGCCGGCGTGGGCGGCTGGCAGTACGAGGTGGCCGACCGGCGCGTCACCTGGTCGGCCATGATCCGCAGCCTCCACGAAGCCGACGAGTCGTTTGAACCCTCACCGCGCAACGTCGCCGATTTCTTCCCGGGTGCCGCCCGCGACGCCATGATCGCCGCCACGATGCGCCCCTTGCGCGAGGGCCAGGCCTTCGATGTCGAGCTGCCCTTCGTGACCGCGCGCGGCAACCGCCGCCACGTCCGGCTCCTGGGCGAGCCGGTGTTTGGCGATGACGGACGCGTGGTGCGCATCGTCGGCGCGCTGATGGACATCACCGCGCGCCACACCATGGAGGAGGAGCTGCGCCGCATCAATGCGCTGCAGCAAAGCATCCTGGACAACCTGCCCTGCGGCCTCAGCGCCTTCGACGCCGACCTGCGCCTCGTGGCCTGGAACCAGGAGTTCGTGGACCTGCTGGGCTTCGAAGCCCTGTTTGAGCGTGGCGTCCCGACCTTTGAAGACATCATGCGGTTCAACGCCCAGCGGGGCGAGTACGGCGACGTGGATGTCGAGGCCCACGTGGCCGAGATGACGGCCAAGGCGCGGGACGTGGTCGCCCACCAGTTTGAGCGCGTGCGACCCAACGGCGTGACCATCGAGGTGCGCGGCACCCCGATGCCCGAAGGGGGCTTCGTCACCACGTATACCGACATCAGCGTCCGCAAGCGCGCCGAGCAGACCAGCGAGCGCAACGCCGCCCTGCTGCGGGCGGCCATCAACGCGGTGGGCGAGGCCTTCGTGCTGTACGACCCGCAGGACCGGCTGGTGTTCTGCAATGAGCACTACCTGGCCATCTACGACGGCATCCGCGACCTGATCGAGCCCGGGGTGTCGTTTGAAGCGCTGGTGCGTGCCGGGGTGGAGCGCGGCATGCTCGCCCAGGCCATCGGCCATGAAGAAGACTTCATCGCCCAGCGTATGGAGCGCCACCGGGCCGACAGCTCGACGCTGATCCAGCACCTCGGCGATGGCCGCGTGGTGCGCGTGACCGAGCGGCGCCTGCCCGACGGCCACACCGTGGGCTTCCGCTTCGACATCACCGACCTCGTGCGCGCCAGCGAGTCGGCCGAAGCCGCCGCACGGGCGAAGGGCGAGTTCCTGGCCAACATGAGCCACGAAATCCGGACCCCGCTGCATGCGCTGATCGGCCTGACCCACCTGCTCGCCGACACCCCCTTGAGCGATCGGCAGCAGCAGATCGTGGCCAAGTCGCAGGCGGCCAGCCAGTCCCTGCTGGCCATCGTCAACGACGTGCTCGACCTGGCCAAGATCGAGGCCGGCAAGATGCCGCTGGAGACCGAGCCGCTGGCCGTCACCGACCTGCTGAGCCAGATGGAGGCGCTGTTCGGTCAGCAGGCGGAAGCGCGGGGTCTGGCGCTGCGCGTGCAGCGCGCGCCCGACCTGCCCGAGGTCTTGCTCGGCGACGCGCTGCGCCTGCGCCAGGTGCTGACCAACCTGGTGGCCAACGCGCTGAAGTTCACGCCCGCCGGCAGCGTGTCGGTGGCACTGCGGCGCGGTGCGGCGCGGCCGGACGACCCGGCCGGCACCGTGCGCCTGCACGCGGAAGTGCGCGACACCGGCGTGGGCATCGCGCAGGACGTGCAGATGCGCCTGTTCACGCCGTTCTCGCAGGCCGATGCCTCCACCACGCGGCGCCACGGCGGCACGGGTCTGGGTCTGTCCATCGTGCACCACCTGGTCACGCTGATGGGCGGCGACGTGGGCCTCGACAGCGCGCCGGGCCAGGGCAGCGTGTTCTGGTTTGACGTGCCGCTGCGCGGCGCGGGGCCGGACGCGTTGCCGCCCCCAGCGGTGGCGGCAGCGCCGGGTGCCCTGCACGCGCTCATCGCCCACCCCGACCCGGCCCAGGCCCGCGAGCTGATGGAGCGCCTGCGCGCCTTTGGCTGGGTGGCCAGCGCCGCGGCCGATCCGGCGGCCGTGGTGGCCCAGATGGGCGGGCCGCAGCCGCCGGACGCGGTGCTGGTGGCCGAGCGCTGGCCCGGCGCGGCGCCGCTGGCCGACCTGAAGACCCTGACCGACGCCCGCCATCCCGCGCACCCCACCGGGCTGGTGCTGGTGGCGCC
The DNA here is from genome assembly GCF_057219855.1 of Hydrogenophaga sp. T66. Taxonomy (NCBI): domain Bacteria; kingdom Pseudomonadati; phylum Pseudomonadota; class Betaproteobacteria; order Burkholderiales; family Comamonadaceae; genus Hydrogenophaga; species Hydrogenophaga sp. T66. Next base: position 239,767 of record NZ_JBXVVX010000001.1, read on the forward strand.
GCCGGAGTCGCTGGGCGACCTGCTGCCCGCGGCCGAGCTGCTGGCCGATGCGGTGCTGGGCTGGCCAGCCGGGGCGTCGACGCTGTTCAACGCGGTGACCCACGCCGTCGTCCGCCGGCAGGGGCATGCCAACCGGCTGGTTCGCGCGCCCGGCGGTGCCGAGGCCGCGGCATCGCGCCGCGCGCTGGCCGGGCTGCGGGTGCTTGTGGTGGACGACAGCGACACCAACCGCGAGATCGCCGAGCACCTGCTCGCCCGCGAAGGCGCCACGGTCTTGCTGGCCTCCAGCGGTCGTGAAGCTGTGGCGCGCCTGAGCGCCGAACCCGCGCTGGTCGATGCGGTGCTGATGGACGTGCAGATGCCCGACATGGACGGACTCGCCGCCACCCGCGCGCTGCGCGCGCAGCCGGCGCTGGCCGGCCTGCCGGTGTTGGCCCTGACCGCCGGCGCCCTGGCCGAGGAACGGCGCCGCGCGCTGGAGGCCGGCATGAACGATTTCCTCACCAAGCCGCTGGAGCCGGCGGCGCTGGTGGCCGCCGTGCGGCAGGCCGTCGGGCACGCCACCGGCCGCGCGGCCCCGGTCTGGGAGCCGCCCGAGGCGATCGAGGCACCCGGCGACGTCCCCGCGGACTGGCCGCTGATCGAAGGGGTGGACCTGCGCCAGGCGGCCCACCGCCTCGGGCACGACCGTGCCCTGTTGCGCCGCGCGCTGCGTCGCGTGGTGGCCGAGTTTGGGCCGATGGCCGGTGAAGCCTGGGCCGCGGTCGATCGCGACGCGCTCGCTGCGCGCCTGCACAAGCTGCGCGGCGCGGCGGGCACCGTCTCGGCCCACGCGGTGGTGCAGGCGGCGCAGGCCCTGGAGACCGCCTGGCACGAGCGGGACGCGGAGGACGCGCTGGCCCGGCGCTGGGGCGTGCTGCAGACCGCGCTGGCGCGCCTCGCGCAAGGCGCCGCGCCCTGGCTCGACGGCGACGACTGGCACGACGGCGCCGCCGCCGCCCCCTGCGATCCGGCCGTCGTGGCGCGCCTGCAGTCCTTGCTGGCCCACAGCGACCTCGACGCGCTGGCCTGGTTCGACGCCCACGCCGCCGGCCTGCGCGCCCGCTTCGGGGATGCCACGATGCGCGAACTCGGCCGTTGCCTGCATGATCTGGACTTCCCGGCGGCCGCCGCGCTGCTGGCCGAGATCGCCCCCGCATGACCGCCTTCGCCGACACCGAACCCCTGGCCTGGCCCGACGAGGCCGACGAGCAGCCCCGCATCCTGATCGTGGACGACGACCCGGCCATGGTGCAGGCGCTGGCCAAGACCCTGCGCCCGCTGGGGCGGCTGCGCTTTGCCACCAACGGCCGCGACGCGCTGGCCCGCCTGCGCGAGCGGCCCGACGACATCGTGCTGCTGGACGCCCAGATGCCCGGCCTGTCCGGTTTTGAGGTGCTCGACGCGATCCGCCGCGAGCCGGCGCTGGCCGACCTGCCGGTCATCATGGTCACCAGCCACAGCGAGGAGGACTTCGAGCGCATCGGGCTGGAGAAGGGCGCGGCCGACTTCATCGCCAAGCCGATCCGCCCCGATGTGGTCACCGCGCGCGTGCGCACGCAGCTGCGACTGAAGCAGGCGAACGACAAGCTCAAGCAGATGTCGGCCAACGACCGCCTCAACCTGGCGGCCGCGCTGGCCGAGCTGCGCGAGAGCCACCAGCGCCTGCAGGTGACTGCCGAAGACCTGCGGGTCGCCAACGAAGGCCTGCTGCAGTTTGTGCGCATCGCCTCCCACGACCTGCGCGAGCCCCTGAACACCGTGGTGCAGTTCGTCGGTCTGGTGGACGAAGACCACGGCGCGCAGCTGCCCGAAGACGCCCGCCACTACCTGCAGCTGGTGCTGCGCGCGGGCGCGCGCATGCGCACCCTGCTCGACGACGTGGTGCGCTACGCCCGCCTGCAGAACGGCGAGGTGGAGGCGCCCGAGGCGGTGCCGCTGGACCGGGTGATGGCGGAGCTGCGCGATGCGCTGGCCGGGCGGCTGGCCGACACGGGCGGCACGCTCACCATCGGGCCGATGCCGGTGGTGCGCGGTCACCCCAGCCTCTTGTCCCTGCTGTTCCAGAACCTGCTGGCCAACGCGCTGAAGTTCCACCCCGCCGACCGCCGCCCCGAGGTGCTGGTCCATGCCCAGCTGGCCCCGGGGGTGGCGCGCATCAGCGTGAGCGACAACGGCATCGGCATTGCGCCTGAGCACCGGCCGCTGCTCTTCCAGCCCTTTCAGCGCCTGCACCGGCGCAACGAATACGAGGGCACTGGCCTGGGCCTGGCGCTGGCGCGCCAGATCGCCGAGGCCCACGGCGGCTCGATCGGCGTGGACAGCCTGCCCGGGCAGGGGGCGACGTTCACCGTGACCCTGCCGCTGGCCGAGGCGGGGGCGGCGGGCACGACCACTTCTTGATCTGGCGCAGCCTGGGGGGGCCGGCGTGTCGCGCACCGGCGGTTTCCTGGCCCATCCCGGTGACAAAATGTTTGGCATGTTCACGGCCGACTCGCTCCGTCGTCACGCCCCTCCCGCCCGTCTCGTCGATCCCGCCGATATCGCCGATACCGCGATACCGGCCGCGCCGGTGGGCCTACGCCGGCGCGCGTGCCTGGGGTGGCTCGGTCTGAGCGCGCTGGCGGCCAGCGGCTGCGTGCCCGCGCCGCGCCCGCCCCTGACCGTGGGCTTCAACGCGTGGGTCGGCTACGACCCGCTGGTGCTGGCGCGTGATCGCCGGCTGCTCGAGCCGGCGGCGGTCAAGGTGATCGAGCTGCCGACCGCGGCCGACACCCAGCGCCACCTGCGCAACGGCCTCCTCGACGCCGCCGGGCTCACGCTGGACGAGGCGCTGCGGCTGGCCGATGGGGGCCTGGACCTGCGCATCGTCGCGGTGTGCGACACCTCCGAGGGCAGCGACGTGGTCATGGCCGCGCCGACCATCCGGGCGGTGCGCGACCTGGCCGGGGCCTTCGTGGCGGTGGAAGATTCGTCGGTGGGCGCGCTGTTGTTGCAGCGCATGCTGGAGAGCGCCAGCCTGGACCGCACCGCGGTGAAGGTGGTCAACCTGGAAGCCACCCTGCACCTCGCGGCCCTGCAGGCCGGCGAGGTGGCGGCCGCGGTCAGCTACGCCCCGCTGGCCACCGAGCTGGCCGTGGCCGGTTTTCGGCCCCTGTTCGACAGCCGCCAGATCCCGGGCGAGATCGTCGATGTGCTGGCGGTGCGGGCCAGCGTGGCGCAGGAGCGTCCCGACGCGGTGGATGCCCTGCTGCGCGGGTGGTATGGCGGCCTGTCGGGCCTGCAGCGCGACCCGGCCGGTGCCGCCCAGCTGCTCGCGCCGGGCACCGACCTGCGGCCCGACGATTACCTCGCCGTGCTCGGTGGCCTGCGGTTTCTCGACCTGCGTGAGTCGCTCGCCTGGCTGCGACCGCAGCCGGGGCCGGCGCCGGCCGGGGGGGAGGCCGTGGTCGGGGCCCTGAAGCGCATGGGCCTGCTGGCCCGGGCCCCCGACTGGGCGCGACTGCTCGACCCGGCGCCGGCGGAGCGCCTCCTCGCGGCGGGCGGTGCGCCATGAGCACGTCCGCGTTGGATCGCGTGGCCTGGCTGCCCGGGCGCTGGCTCGCGCCGCTGATGCTGGCGGTGTTTGCGCTGGCCACCAGCGCCTTGAACTACGGTGTGCAGCTGCGCGCTTTGCACGCCGAGGTGCTGGACCTCGAGTCGCAGCGCCTGCGTGAGCGACTGGCGGTGGAGCAAAGCCGCCTGAGTTTTCTCACCGAGGGTCAGCAGCCCCAGCAGGTCCGGCGCATTGTCAGCAGCCTGGCCCTGGTTTCGGGCATGGAGTCGGTCTGGCTGCTCCGCCCGGACGGGCTGGTCACCGCCTCGCTGGTGCGCGCCGACATCGGCCGCGCGTGGGACACGGTGGCCGGCGGCCAGGATGATCTGGCCGGGGATCTGCTGCGCCTGCCCCCCGGCGGCCCCGGGGAGATGGCCATCACCGTTCGCCCGGCCGCCGCCGGCGCGCGCCTCGTGGGCGTGGTGCCGTTCGCGAGCGGTCGCCGCCTGGTGGCGGTCACCGACCTGGAGTTCGCCGTGGCCCAGCGGCGCGCGGGTCTGGTGGAGGAGGTGGTGCGCGAGAGCCTGATCCTGCTGGCGCTGGTCGGCGTCATGGCGCTGATCGCCCACGGCGTGTGGTTCCGGCGCGCGCAGCACCTGCAGCGCACGCTGGCGCGCGTGGGCGAGGGCGATCTGACCGCCCGCACCGGGCTGGGCGGGCGCGACGAAATCGGTCAGGTCGCTGCCGAGGCCGATCGCATGGTCGGGCGGCTGCAGGCCCAGCAGGCCGAGCTGCGGCGGCTGCAGGCGGTGGTGGACCGCTCACCGCTGGTGGTCATCCAGTGGCGCAACGCCCCGGGCTGGCCGGTGGTCTACGTCAGCGAGTCGGTCCGCCAATGGGGCCTGGAGCCGGCCGCCCTGCTGCAGGGGCGCGTGCCCTTCAGCGACCTCATCCACCCGGACGACCTGGCGCGCGTGGAGGGCGAGGTCAGCCGCTTCTTTGCCGATGGCACGAACGACTACCGGCAGGAATACCGCCTGCGCACCGCCGACGGGCGCTGGGTCTGGGTGGACGACCGCACCAGCCTGGACCGGGATGCCGCCGGCGAGGTGCTCACGATCAGCGGCATCCTGCTGGACATCACCGCGCAGAAAGAGGCCCTGCTGGCGCAGCGAGAGCAGGCCGAGCTGCTGGAGCGGTTCTACGACCTGCCCTTCATCGGCATGGCGATCTCCGACCCCCACTCGCGCCGCTGGCTGCAGGTCAACGACCGCCTGTGCGAGATCCTCGGCTACCCGCGCGACGAGCTGCTGGGCAAGACCTGGTCGGAGATGACCCCATCGCCCGACCTCGCGCTCAACCTGAGCTTGTTGGAGCAGGTGCGCGTGGGCGAGCGCGACCACTACCAGATGCAAAAACGCTTTGTGCGCAAAGACGGGGAACTGGTGGACACGGAGATCGACGTGCGGGCCGTGCGCGGGCCCGGTGGAGAACTGCTGCGCCTGTTGTCGACGGTGCAGGACGTGACCGAGCGGCGGCGCGCCAGCGAGGCGCTGCGCGATCAGCGCGACCAGCTCGTGCGCGCCGAGTCGATGGCCGGCCTGGGCAGCTGGCGGTTCGACCTCGGCACCCAGGCCATCTGGTGGTCTGACCAGCTGTTCCGCAACTTCGACCGCGACCCGGCCCTCGGCCCGCCGCCGCGGCTCGACGACTTCGTGGCGCTCTTGCACCCGGACGACCAGGCCGCGGTGGCCGCGTTCATGCGCGCCCACCCCGGTCGCGGGGCGCCGCCCCACCTGGAATACCGGCGCCACCCGGACCTGGGCCCGCTGCGCTGGTTCCGCGCCAGCGTGCAGTCGCACCGCAACGGGCCCGACGGTCCCTTCTATTTCACCGGCACGGTGCTCGACATCACCGCGCTGAAGGAGGCCCAGCACGCGCTGGAACGCAGCAACGCCGAGCTGGAGGCGCGGGTGGCCCAGCGCACCGCCGAACTGAGCGCCCTCAACAGCGAGCTGGAGGCTTTTTCGTACACCGTCTCGCACGACCTGAAGGCGCCGCTGCGCGGCATCGACGGGTACTCGCAGTTGCTGGCCGAAGATTTCGGGGAGCAATTGGGCGAAGCCGGCCGCGGCTACCTCGGCCGCATCCGGCGCGGCGTGCAGCAGATGGCCTCGCTGATCAACGACCTGCTCGACTACTCCCGCATGGAGCGGCGATCGATGGACGCCCAGACCCTGGAGGTGGTGCCCTTGCTGCGGCGGGTGGCCGACGAGCTTTCGGCCGACATCGAACGCACGGGTGCCACCCTGGTAATCGATGTCCCCGACGACTGCGTGCTGCAGGCCGACCGCGAGGGGCTGGCGGTGGTGCTGCGCAACCTCGTGGGCAACGCGCTGAAATTCAGCGCCCGCGGTCAGGCGCCGCGCGTGGAGATCGGCGCCGATCGGGGGGACGGCTGTCAGCGCCTTTGGGTACGTGACAACGGGGTGGGTTTTGACATGAAATACCACGATCGCATCTTTGGCATCTTCCAGCGCCTGCACCGGGCTGAAGAGGTCGCTGGCACGGGCGTGGGCCTGGCGCTCGTGGCCAAGGCGGTGCAGCGCATGGGCGGCCGCGTCTGGGCGCAAAGCCAGCCGGGCCACGGCGCCACCTTTTTTGTGGAGTTCCCGTCATGAACGCGCCCCTGCCACCCATCCTGCTGGTGGACGACAACCCGATGGACGTGGATTTGACCGTGCGCGCGTTCCGCAAGCGGGGCACGGCCTTGCCGATCACCGTGGCCCGCGACGGTGAGGAAGCGCTCGCTTTTGTGCAACGCTGGGAAGAAGGCGAGGCGCTGCCCTCGGTGATCCTGCTGGACATCAACATGCCACGGGTCAACGGGCTGGAGGTGTTGCAGCAGCTGCGCGCCCACCCGCGCTTTCGCCGGATTCCGGTCGTCATGCTCACCTCCTCGCGCGAAGACCGCGACCTCCAGGCCGCTTACGACCTGGGCGCCAACTCCTACATCGAAAAGCCGGTGAGCTTCAGCGAGTTCATCGAGGTGGCGGCCGACATCGAGCGCTACTGGTGCGGGCTCAACGCCCGCGCGTACTGACTTCCGGCCGGCGCGGTCGCGAAAAAAGCGCTCAAGTTCCGGTCCAGTTCGCCGAAACCGGAATCAGACGCCCGGCAGAGCCTTCGCCGGGTCGACCCTTTTGGGGGACCACCATGATCCCGATCGCTGCACCCACACCGGCCGCCTGGCCGCCTCCCACCGTTCCGTCGGCCGTGGCGCCGGTGGCCGCGGCCGCGCCGGTGCGCGCCGTGCAGCCGACCGCCCGCGACCCCGAGTCCGACCTCAACCCCGGCCGCGATGCGCGCACCGCGCTGGAGCGGCGGGCCGAGGGCGGTGCGCGCCCGACGGCGGACACGGCCGAGGAGCGCGGCGTGCGCCGGGACGAAGACCGCCGCGCCGAGCAGGAGGCCGCCGCCGCCCGCGCCGAGCGCGACCGCGAGGCCATCCGGCGCTTGCGCGAGTCGTGGACCAATGTGTGGGAGGCCGGCGCCGCCGTCGTCGAGCAGGCCCTGAGCCGGCGCGCCGATGACGCCGAGGCGGCGGCCGAGGCGACGGCCCCGCCGCCGCCCGCCGCGGACGATCTCACCGGGTACGACGAGCGCGGGCAGGGCATCGTGCCGGTGCCCGAGGCCGGCACGCTGGTCAGCCGGCGCGTCTAGGAGTCTGCGCGGCAGAAGGCATCGAAGCGAAACGCGCGAAAACCGAGGATCGTGGGGTGCCACCGACAAGCCCAGGGTGGATCCCTGGGCGCAGGAGGTGGTACCCCACGAGACCGGTTGATCGCGTGTTGCAGCCGATGCTCCTTCTGCCGCGCAGACTCCTAGCCCGGCTGCCCCCACGAAGCGACCCGAGGCCGGCTGCCGCTCATCCAGCGATCCGCAGTCGATCCGCCGCCTGGTCGGCTCCCCCCAAGACAAAGGCCGCATCGCGGCCTTTGTCTTGGGGGTGGGACGTGGGCGCGCAGCGCCCCGCGTTCACGGCGCCACCGGCGTTTCGAAATCCCGCAGCGCCTCCCGCGTGCGCAGCGAGGTGTCCATCAGCTCGTCGGCCAGCGCCTGGGCGTCCCGCACATGGCCGTCGGTGGCCAGTTTCTCGATCTGCTGCGCCGTGCGGACGATGCCGCGGAAGCCCATCAGCATGGCGGTGCCCTTGAGCTTGTGCGCGTTGTAGGCGATGCGCGGCCCGTCGCCCGCGGCCAGATCCTTCATCAGCGCGTGCACCGTGCCCTCCGGCGGATCAAACAGCGTGCCCAGCAGCTCCTGGTGCGTGTCGGCCGGCATCATCGCCAGGATCTCCACGTAGGACTCGCTGTCGACCAGGATGCCGGCGTCAGCGGTACGGGCCGGCACCAGCGCGTCCCACTGCGACGGGGTCAGGGGCTCGACGTCCGCCCCCGCGCCGCCCAGGGAGACCGGCGCCACGCCGGGCAGGTCGGTGGCGGTGATGCCCGGATCGGCGTGGCCGGTGTCGGTGGGGTCCTCGCCCTGCAGCAAGCCGCAGCGCATCAAGGCCTGCTTCAGGTCGTCGGCCTGCAGCGGCTTGCTGGCAAATTCGTCGACACCGACCTCGCGCGCCCGCTTGCGGGTGTCGTTCACCACGTCGGCCGTGACCAGGATCACCTTGATCTGGCCCGCCGGGCCCGGCAGCGCGCGGATCGCCTGCGTCGCGGCCAGGCCATCGAGCACGGGCATGTGGTAGTCGAGCAGCACCACATCAAAGAGGTGGGTCTCCAGCAGCTGGAGCGCTTCCTGGCCGTTCTCGCAGAACACCGCGTCGTGCCCCATCTGCTCGAGCAGGATGTTCATGTACTTGAGGTTGATCGGGTGGTCCTCGGCCACCAGCACCTTCAGGCGGCGCGCCGCGCGCTTCGGGGCGTCGCCGGTGAGCGTGGCGGCGTTGGCCGGCGCCTCGGTCGCAGGCAGGCGCAGCGTGACGGTGAAGGTCGAGCCTTCGCCGAGGGCGCTGCGCACCTCAATGTCGCCGCCCATCATGCGCGCGAGGTTGCGGGAGATTTCCAGGCCGAGGCCGGTGCCACCGATGCGCCGGCGCAGCGAGTTGTCGGCCTGGTAGAAGCGGGTGAACAGCTGGCCCACCGTGGCCTCGTCCATGCCCATGCCAGTGTCGCTCACGGTGATCCGCACGCCGTCCGGCACCGACGGGATCGGCTCGATCAGGGCCTGCACGCGGCCCGCGGTGGTGAACTTCACGCCGTTGCCCAGCAGGTTGAACAGGATCTGCCGCACGCGGGTGGCGTCGGCCATCACCCACGACGGCAGCGCGCGGTCCACGTGGACCGCGAGATCCAGCCCCTTTTCGCGGGCCGCGGCGCGCATCAGGCCCTCCACGTCCTGCGCCACATGGCGCAGCTCCACCGGCGCGACCGACAGGCGCAGCGTGCCGGATTCCATGGTGGACACGTCGAGGATGTCGTTGAGCACGCCCAGCAGGTGCTGGGCCGAGTCGCGCGCGGTCTGCACGTAGTCGCGCTGCTGCCCCGACAGACCGGTCTCCTCCAGCAGGTTGAGCATGCCCAGCACGCCCTGGAACGGCGTGCGGATCTCGTGGCTCATGTTGGCCAGGAACACGCTCTTGCCGTGGTTGGCGGCTTCGGCGATGTCGCGCGCGGTCTCGAGCTCGCGGCTGAGTTTGCGCAGCCGATCGGTCTGGGCCAGCTGACGCCGCAGGTGGGTCACCAGCAGCCACAAAAAGCCCAGCAGCACCACCGTCTGTACCGCGGCCAGCCCCACGACCAGCAGGCTTTGCTCCTGCAGCTGCGCATTGCGCTCGTCGAGGAAGCGGCTGGTGGCGCGGTTGGCCGCGCGGGTGAGCTCCCTCAGGAATGGTTCCAGAGCCTCAATGTCTTGGGCCAGCACGGCTCTAGCCTCCGCGCCGACTTCCTGGGAGCCTGCGTCGACGAACAACGGGTCGTGCTTGAGCAGAAACTCTCGGACAGCGTTGATGGCATTGATGTAAGCGGCGTCGTTTTCCACCAGATCGCGCCGTGGAATCTCCGTCAGGAGGGGAAGGCGGCTGGCGAATACCTCATACCGCTCAAAGAGGTCGGCGGAAGGAACCGATTTGGTGGACTGACCGACCGATTCGTGAAGCAGGTGGCTCAGCCGGCTGGCTTCGCGTTCGAGCTGATAGGCCGCCCACAGGATCGAATCGACCTGGTTGGTCTTCAGGCTCTTCATCGTCTGCAGCTGATCCCACTGGATGTAGGTCAGCGGCGTCAGCGTGACCAGCAGGGCAGCACCGACAGCGGCCGCCCAGTGTCGGGGCTGCCAGCGGGCCAGACCGGTCGATTCCGAGTTCATTGGATGTCGAGCGCCTTCAACTGCCAGATGGAGCGTTCATAGTACGTCGACGTGCGCAGATCGGCGCTGCTGTCGAACGGATAGACCACGAAAAGCGGTCCCTTGTCACGCACGGGCATCGGCTTGTCGTCCATCAGGCGCGCGACCACGACCTTGAACTTGCGTGCGTCGTCGGCCGGGATCTTGATGGCGTAGTCGTTGATCGCCACCGCGCTGACGGTGGTGCCGGAGGCCTTGGCGGCGGCCAGCACGTCGGCCAGCAGCGGCCCGGTGAATTTCACCGGCTTGTCGTACCAGGGCGTGCGGGTGGTGAAGCTGTGCTGCGGCAAGGCCTCGAGCATCGCCATGTCCATGACCATCTTGTTGCCCTGGTTGGTGGCGCCGATCTTGCCGGAGATGGTCAGGATCACCCGCCCCTGGGGGGCGGGCGCCGTCTGGGCGTGTGCCAGCGGCAGCAGGGCGGCGCCCATCAGGGCGATAAGCAGGCGGCGGGACAGGGGCGTGAACATGGGCAATCTCCTGGTGGGCAAGTCAGATGCGGTGCCTCACCCCGGCCGGTGCGTTGGCCAGGCGTTGCAGTACCGCGGGGGCGATGTCGTTGAGCGGGAGTATCTCGTGGGCGGCGCCGTGCTGGATCGCCATGCGCGGCATGCCAAACACCACGCAGGAGGCTTCGTCCTGCACGTAGTTGTAGCTGCCGGCGTCCTTCATCTCGCGCATCGCGGCGGCCCCGTCGGCGCCCATGCCGGTGAGCATGATGCCGATCGCGTTGGGCCCGATGACCTGGGCCGCCGAGCGGAACAGCACCTCCACCGAGGGGCGGTGCCGGTTGACGGGTTCGGTGTCTTCCACCACGGCCACGTAATTCGAGCCGCTTCGCTCGATGCGCAGGTGGCGCCCACCCGGCGCGATGTAGGCGTGTCCCGGGAGAATGCGCTCGCCGCCCCGTGCCTCCTGCACGCGGATGCGACACAGGCCGTTGAGCCGGTTGGCAAAGCTGGTGGTGAAGCCGGCGGGCATGTGTTGTGTGATGACGATGGCCGGCGCGTCGGGCGGCATCGGCACGAGCACCTCGCGGATGGCTTCCGTGCCGCCGGTGGAGGCGCCGATGCAGATGATCTTCTCGGTGGACAGCCGTGGCAAGGGGGTCCGAGCGGGGGGCGGGGTCTCGGCCCCGGCCGCGCCCGCGGGCGGGGTGCCGGCGGCCGGTGCGCTGGCGGCCGGCAGACGGCGCACGTGGGCCGCCGCGGCCACGCGGATCTTGTCGACGATGTCGCCGGCCAGTTCGTTGAGCCCGCTGGTCACGCCGATGCGCGGTTTGGCCACGAAGTCCACCGCGCCCATTTCCAGCGCGCGCATCGTGATCTCCGCGCCTTGTTCGGTCAGCGTGGACACCATGACCACCGGCATCGGTCGCAGCCGCATGAGGCGGGAGAGAAACTCCAGCCCGTCCATCCGGGGCATCTCCACATCCAGCGTGATCACGTCGGGGTTGAGCTCGCGGATCATCTCGCGCGCCACCAGCGGGTCGGCCGCCGCGCCCACGCAGGTCATGTCGGACTGGCGGTTGATGATCTCGGTCAGCAGGCTGCGCACCAGGGCCGAGTCGTCCACCACCACCACACGTATCTTTGCCATTTGCTGTGTCCTCTTGAGGCGCGGCGCCCGGTTTCGGCGGAACCCGGTGCACGCGGTGGGGGCTGGTCAGAACAGGTCGATCGAGCCGCCGGCGGTGGAGGTGGCCACCACCGCCGCGCTGCCCTTGCGCTCCTGGGTTTCCAGCGATTCGGGGTGCGAGTGCGCCAGGCGCTTGACCATCGCCTTGCCGGTGGCCGGGAAGTAGCAGACCTTGCGCGGATGGATGTCCAGCACGTCTTTGGACACGACCGCGATGCGTTCGGTCTGCAGATAGTCCAGCACGAACTTGGTGTTGCGCTCGCCCACGTTCATGGTGGTGAAGGTGTGCATCACCTGGCCGCCACCGAAGATCTTGGCCTGCAGGTACTCGCGCCGCGCGCCGAGCTTCATCAGCTCGTTGATCAGCAGTTCCATCGCGTACGAGCCGTAGCGGCCGCCGGCGTCGGCGCCGCCCTCGGGCAGCATGAAGTGGTTCATTCCGCCCACGCGCGCCTTCGGGTCGTACAGGCACGCGGCGATGCACGATCCGAGCACGGTCATGATCACGATGTCTTCGGCAGTCACGTAGTACTCACCGGGCAGGACCTTGACCGCGTCCTGCTTGAAATGGTGGTCGTGATAGAAGAACGACGCCTCGCCCGCCTTGGGCGTGCGGGCTTTCAGACGCTCCAGCCGCGAGCGGTCCGAGCGCGCGGGCGCCACCAGAGCATCAGAGGCGCTCATAGACCGTCTTTCCGCGCAGCACGAACAGGTTGCGTGCGTCGCTGAAGTTCTCCGCGTGCCCCACGAACAGCATGCCGCCCGGTTTCATGACCCGGTGGATGCGCTCCAGCACCGCGCGCTGCGTCGGTCCGTCGAAATAGATCATCACGTTGCGGCAGAACACGATGTCGAAGCTGTCGCGCAGCGGCAGTTCGCGGATCAGGTTCACCACCTGGAAGCTCATGTGGCGCTGCAGGTCCGGCTTGACGCGCATGAGGCCGGCGTTGGCGCCCTTGCCGCGCATGAAGAAGCGCTGCAGCCGCTCGGCGCTCAGGCCTTTGGCGCCGTCGGCCTTGTAGACGCCGCGCTGGGCCGTGGCCAGCACCTTGGTGTCGATGTCGCTGTTGACGATCTCGAAGTTGCCGCCGGTGCCCAGGGCCTCGGCGCAGGTCATCGCGATCGAGTACGGCTCTTCGCCGGTGGAGGCCGCCGAGCACCAGATCCGCCACGCATGCCCCGGCTTGCTGCGCAGGTGCTGCGCGAGGATGTCGAAGTGGTGCGACTCGCGGAAGAACGCGGTCAGGTTGGTGGTCAGCGCGTTGATGAACTCCTGCCACTCGGGACCGTCGTGGTTTTCCAGCCAGTCGAGGTAGCTTTTGAAGCTCCCGTGGCCGGTCTCGCGCAGTCGGCGGGAGACGCGGCTATACACCATGGCGTGTTTGCCGTCGTGCAGGCTGATGCCTGCCTTCTGGTAGATCAAGGCCTTGATGCGGCTGAAGTCCGCGTCGGACCACACGAACTCGCGACCCTCCGCGAGCGGGCCGTCGTCCGCCGCAGCGGGGCGGGCCGGTGCGGCCGCGGAGCGCCGGGTCGAAGGGGTCTGCATGAGCATGGGGTGGTCCTGGCCAGGTGATCGTCGAGGGGGCCGCGCCGGGCGCGGCGGTGTCAGTGGCGCGAGCGCCGCACGAGGCCGGAGGTGTCGAGGATGAGCGCCACCTTGCCATCGCCCAGGATGGTGGCCCCCGACACGTTGGGCACCTTGCGGTAGTTGCTCTCCAGGTTCTTGATGACCACCTGTTGCTGGCCCAGCAGCTCGTCCACCATCAGGGCGACGCGCTGCCCGTCGGCTTCGATGACCACCATGATCGGGCTGTTGCCGTTGTGCTCGAACCGCGGCACGTGGAACACCTGCTCCAGTTCGATCACCGGCATGTATTCATCGCGCACCTTGACCACCTGGGCGCCCTGCGCCACGGTGTTGATGTCGCTGGGCTTGATCTGGAAGGATTCGATCACGCTGGCCAGCGGCAGGATGTACACCTCCTCGCTGACGCGCACCGACATGCCGTCCATGATGGCCAGCGTCAGCGGCAGGCGCACCGACACGCGCATGCCATAGCCCTCGGCGGAGTCGAGTTCGACCGTGCCGCCCAGCGCGGTGATGTTCTTCTTCACCACGTCCATGCCCACGCCGCGTCCCGACACATCGGTCACCTGGTCGGCGGTGGAGAAGCCCGGCGCGAAGATCAGGTTCCAGACCTCGGCGTCGGTGAGCGTGTCCGGGGCCTCGATGCCCTTTTCCCGCGCCTTCTTCAGCAGCTTCTCGCGCGACAGGCCCTTGCCGTCGTCGCGCACCTCGATCAGGATGCTGCCGCCCTGGTGGGTGGCGGAGAGGGTGATGGTGCCGGTCTCGTTCTTGCCCTTGGCGCGGCGCTCGTCCGGCATCTCGATGCCGTGGTCGCAGCTGTTGCGGATCAGGTGCGTCAGCGGGTCGGTGATCTTCTCCACCAGCCCCTTGTCGAGCTCGGTGGCTTCACCGAACGTGACCAGTTCCACTTTCTTGCCCAGCTTGCTGGCCAGGTCGCGCAGCATGCGAGGGAAGCGGTTGAACACGACCGACATTGGGATCATGCGGATCGACATCACCGCTTCCTGCAGGTCGCGCGTGTTGCGGTCGAGGTCGGCCAGGCCGGCCAGCAGCGGCTGGTTGGCGCTGGCGTCGAGCTCACGGCTCTTCTGCGCCAGCATGGCCTGGGTTATAACGAGTTCACCGACGAGGTTGATCAGCTGATCCACCTTGCTGACCGACACGCGCAGCGTGGTCGATTCGGGTCCGGCGGCGCTGGCCCCGGCCGCGGCGGTGCTCGCGGCGGCGCGGGTCTCCGGTTTGGCGGCGGCGGGTCGCGCTGCTTCGCTGGCGCTGACAGCCGGCGCCGGTGCGGCCTCGGGCACGCCGGGCGCGCCGTCGAAGAAGCCGAAATCGGTGCCCTCCGTGGCCTTGGGTGCGCTGACCTGGGCGGCGGCGGGTGCGGCCGGCGTGGCGTCCAGGATCTGGATCTGCTCCCGGCTCACGTGGAAGGTGAACAGGTCCAGCAGCTCCGCGTCGCTGGCGCTGGTGCTGGCGCGGAACACCCGCTTGCCCGCCACGTCGCTGGGCATGGTCTCGATCGAGCCGAGGCCCGGGATGTCGCGGAACAGTTCGGCGATGCCGTCGGCGGCGGCCGGGTTGTCCAGCGGGCCGATGTGGATGTCGATGGCGCGCGTCGTCTTGCCCGCCGGGGCCGCGGGGGCGGTGGCCTGGGGCGCGGGCGCGCTCACCGGCGCCGGCGCGGGCGCCGGCTCTGCCACGACCGGCGCAGCCTCGGGCGCGGCCATCGGCTCGCCGTGGGCCAGCGTGTAAATGCGGGCAACCAGCTCGTGGGTGGCCGGCGGCTCGCTGGCGCGTCCCTGGTGCACGGCCAGCAGGCCGCGCAGCGCATCAGACGACTCCAGCAGCACGTCCACCATCGCGGTGGTGGGCTTGAGTTCGTGGCGGCGCAGCTTGTCCAGCAGGCTTTCCATCTGGTGCGTCAGCTCGGCCACATCGGCAAAGCCGAAGGTGGCCGCGCCGCCCTTGATGGAGTGCGCGCAGCGGAAGATGGCATTGAGCTCTTCGTCGTCGGCCTTTTCCACGTCCAGCGCGAGCAGCATCTGCTCCATCTGGTCGAGGTTTTCGCCGGCCTCTTCGAAGAAGATTTGATAGAACTGGGTCAGGTCGATGTCACCACCGGCGCGCCCCGTGTCGGTCGTCATGTCAGCCATGGCGTGTTCCTCGGTGCGTTCAGCGGATGACTTTCTGGATCACTTCGATCAGGCGACCCGGATCGAAGGGCTTGACCAGCCAGCCGGTGGCACCGGCGGTGCGCCCGGCCTGCTTCATCGCGTCGCTCGACTCGGTGGTCAGGATCAGGATCGGCGTGGTCTTGAACTTGGGGTGATCGCGCAGCTTGCGCGTCAGGCCCAGACCGTCGAGGTTGGGCATGTTCTGGTCGGTGAGCACCAGGTCGATGCTGTGGGTCTGTGCCTTTTCATAGGCGTCCTGCCCGTCGACCGCTTCCACCACGTGGAAGCCCGCGCCGGTCAGGGTGAACGACACCATTTTTCGCATGGACGCCGAGTCGTCTACGGCAAGAATCGATCGCATGGGGTACTCCGTTTACGTCAGTTATCGGCGGGAAGGGCTGTGGCTTGAATGGGGGACATTCGTTCAGAACAGCTCGATCGAGCCGGCGTCCATTTCGTTTTGCGTGACCGGGCTCGGGCGGCCCGGCATGGGGTCGAGATTCAGGGGCTCTTCGTCCTCGTCGGGCGCGATCGCTTCGGCCGCCAGTCGCCACGCGCAGCCCTTGAGGATGTTGCCGGTGTGCACCAGCAGCTGCGTGGCCATGTCGTGAAACTGCAATTCCGTCACGGACTGGTTGAGGTTGAGCCGGATGCGGGCGAGTTCGGCACCGTGCTGGCCTTCCAGCGCGCCCAGGGCCCGGTCGGCTTCGCCGAAGCGCTGCAGCAGGTTGGCGGTGGCGTGGTCGAGCAGGCCTTCGAGCCGTTGCAGGTCGGTCATGACCATCAGCAACGCGTCCTGGACTTCCGCCACGAGCGACACCGGCAGGTTGACGGATGGCGTCGGGGGCATCGTCGGTGGGTGATTCATGGTCGGCTCTGGGGGTAGGGGTATTACAATTTTGGACAGCTGGTCCGGGATGTATCGGCCGAAAACGCGCCGAATTCAGCGCCTTTTTTGCCACCCGGCGGCGCCCACACCCACCCATCGCCCGCCATCCGTGACCGACGACACCTCCGCGGTTCGATTGCTTCACCTGGAAGACTCCCGGGTTGACCACGCCCTGGTGAAGTTCGCGCTGCAGCGCAGCCAGTTCCGCGCCGACCTCACCCTGGTGGACACGCTCGACGACTTCCGCCGCGAAGTCACCCAGGGGGGGTATGCCGCCGTGCTGGCCGATTACCACCTGCCCGGCTTCACGGGCCTGGACGCCTGGGACGTGGTGCGCGAGACCGGCGTGGACATCCCGTTCATCATCCTGTCCGGCGCCATCGGCGAAGCTGCCGCGGTGGATGCGATGCACCGGGGCGTGAGCGATTACCTGCTCAAGGACAACATGCACCGCCTGTCGCACGTGATCGAGCGTGCGCTGGAGGTGAGTGAAACCCGGCGCGCGAAACAGCGCGCCGACCGCGAACTGGCCGAGTCGCGACAGCGCATCGCCGAGCTGGCCGAACACCTGCAAATGAGCATCGAGCAGGAACGCGCCAACATCGCCCGCGAAATCCACGACGACATCGGCGGCGCGCTGGCCGCCGTCAAGCTCGATCTCGCGTGGGTCAGCCGCCGCGCCACCGAGCCGGAGATGCAGCGCCACGTCGCCACCGCGCTGGAGATGCTGCAGCACGCACTCGGCGCCAGCCAGCGGATCATGATGAACCTGCGCCCACCGATCCTGGACCAGGGGCTGGTGGCGGCGGTCCAGTGGCTGGCGGCGGGCTTTGAGCGCCGCACGGGCTTGCGCGTCACGGTCCGCCGCTCGGCCGACGCCATCGACGTGCCGAGGGATGTGCAGCTGGTCGCCTACCGCACGGCGCAGGAGGCCCTCACCAACGTCAGCAAACACGCCCACGCTTCCGCGGTCGACATCGACCTCAGCGACGGCGAGGGCGTGCTCACGCTGGAGGTGAGCGACAACGGGCGTGGCTTGTCGGGCGATGCCCTGCGCAAGGAAAAATCATTCGGCCTGCTGGGCTTGCGCGAGCGCGCGGCGCAGGTCGGCGGCTGGCTGGACGTGAGTTCGTCCGGCCGCGGAACGTCGGTGATCCTGTCGGTGCCCCTGCACGCGGCGTCACCGGCGGCATCAGAAGGGCATTCATGATCAAGGTGATCCTGTGCGACGACCACGCCGTGGTGCGGCGCGGCATCCGCGACACGATTTCGGAGGCGGTGGACATCCAGGTGGTCGGCGAGGCCGGCAGCTACCCCGAGTTGCGCGACCTGATGCGGCGCACGCCCTGCGACGTGCTGGTGCTGGACCTCAACATGCCCGGCCGCGGCGGGCTGGAGGTGCTGGGCGCGCTCAAGGAGGAGGGCTCCGAGGTCAAGACCCTGGTGGTGTCGATGTACCCCGAGGACCAGTACGCGATCCGGTGCCTGCGCGCCGGCGCCCGCGGCTACGTGAACAAGGCGGGCGAGCCGGCCGAGCTGGTGGGCGCCATCCGCACCGTGATGCAGGGCCGCAAGTACGTGACGCCGGAGGTGGCGCAGATGCTGGTGGACACCCTCAACGCGCCCGAAACCGAGCAGCTCCACGCCAGTCTGTCCGAGCGTGAGCTGCAGACGCTGCAGAAGATCGCCTCGGGCAAGAAGCTCAGCGACATCGCTGAAGAACTGATGCTCAGCCCCAAGACGGTCAGCGTCTACCGCGCGCGGGTGCTGGAGAAGCTGCACCTCTCCAACAACGCCGAACTCACCGTCTACGCGATCCGCAACGGACTGGTGTGACCGCGCGCCTCAGCCGCCGGTGAACAGCCCGGTGGCCAGCCGCAGCAGCGCCGCCACCGGAGCGTCCATCATCGGCAGCGTGAAGGCGATGCCGATGAGGCCGGTGGTGAGCGTGAGCGGGAAGCCGATGGCGAAGGCGTTCATCTGCGGGGCGACGCGGGAGATGACGCCCAGCACCGCGTTGACGAACAGCAGGATCGCCACCATCGGCAGCGCAATCCACAGGCCGTAGCGGAACAGCACCGCGCCGAGCTCGTGCAGGCGCAGGCGGTTGATGGCTTCGAGCGCGTTGCCGTCGGCCGGGAAAGCGCCGAAGCTGGCGACCACCGCCTGCAGCACCATCAGGTGACCGCCCATGACGACGAAGAGCAGCATGGTGGTGTTGCCGTAGAAGCGGCCGACCGCGCTGGACTGGGCGTTGGTGGCCGGGTCGAAGAAGCCGGCGAAGTTCAGACCCATCTGCAGGCCGATGATTTCACCGGCCAGCTCGACGGCCGCGAACACGATCCGCACCGCCAGGCCGATCGCCAGGCCGATCGCCACGTTGTGCACGACCGCGCCCACGGCGCCGGGGTCGGTCAGGCCAATCATGGGCTGGTCGGCCAGCGTGGGTTGCGCGCAGATGGCCACCAAAAAGGCCAGGCCGACGCGGGCGCGCATCGGCACTGAGCGGGCGGAGAAGATCGGTGCGCTGCTGAACACCGCCAGCACCCGCAGGAACGGCCAGAACACCGGGGCCACCGCGGCCATGATCTGGGCTTCGGTGAAGGTGGGCATGGGGGGGGAGCGGCGCGCGGCCGCAGCTCAGACCGCCAGACCCGGGATGGCCAGGATCGTGTTGCGGATGAATTCGACGAGTGTGGTCATCATCCACGGTCCGGCGATGGCGAACACGGCGATGGCCCCGACCAGTTTCGGCACAAACGACAGCGTCGCCTCGTGGATCTGCGTGATCGCCTGGAACAGGCTCACCACCAGGCCCACCACCAGCACCACGCCCAGCACCGGCGCGGCAACCAGCAGCAGCAGAAACAGCGCGTTCTGCGACATCGTGAGGGCGGCTTGCGGGTCCATGGTGGCTCCGGGTCAGGTGGCGAAACTGGCGGCGAGCGAACCGAGCAGGAGGTTCCAGCCGTCGGCCAGCACGAACAGCATGAGCTTGAAGGGCAGCGCCACCAGCACCGGCGACAGCATCATCATGCCCAGCGACATCAGCACGCTGGCGACCACCATGTCGATGATCAGGAAGGGGATGAAGATCATGAAACCGATCTGGAAGGCCGTCTTGAGTTCGCTGGTCACGAAGGCCGGCACCAGCACCCGGAACGGCGCGGTCTCCGCCGTCACGTCCGACGGCAATTTCCCCAGCTTGGCGAACAGCTCGAAGTCGGACTGGCGGGTTTGTTTGAGCATGAAGGCGCGCATCGGGGCCTGCGCGCGCTCGATGGCCTGCTCGAAGCTGATCTCGTTGCGCGAGTAGGGGCCGTAGGCGTCGGCGTACACCTTGTCCAGCGTGGGACCCATCACGAAGAACGTGAGGAACAGCGACAGACCGACGATGACCTGGTTGGGGGGCGAGGCCTGCGTGCCCAGCGCCTGGCGCAGCAGCGACAGCACGATCACGATCCGCGTGAAGCCCGTCATCAGCAGCAGCACCGCCGGCAGGAAGGACAGGGCGGTGAAGAACAGCAGCGTCTGGATCGGCACCGAGAAGCTTGTGCCGCCGGGGCCCTGGCCGACCATCAGCGGCAGGGTGGGTCCGGTGGGGGCGGCGGGTGCGCCCTGGGCCCACACGGCGCCGGCGCCCAGCGCCAGCGCGGCGGCCAGCAAGCCGGCGGCGAAACGGTCAGCGCGGCGCATCGGTGTCTTTCGGCGGGCGGGTGAGTTGGGCCAGGCGCGCGGCAAAACCACCCCCGGGCACGGCCGGCGACGCCACCGGCGTCGCGGTGGCCGGTACCGGCATCTGGTGCAGGGCCTGCACCGCGCCGGGCGCCACGCCCAGCACCAGACAGGTCGCGTTCTCGCCTTCGCCCACCTGCACCGTCACCACGCGGTGCTGCGGGCCCAGCGCCAGGCTGGACAGCACCCGCAGCGGCGGGCCGCCGTGGGTGGGCAGGCCGGGCAGGCGGCCGCGGGCCCATTTCAGGGCGAGCGCGAGGCCGACCATCAGGGCCAGCAGCAGCAGGGCGGGCAGGGCGTTTTGCAGCATGGGAGCGGCGCCGGAGGGTGGGTCAGGTCCGGCTGACGCGGCGCATGCGCTCGGACGGCGTGACGATGTCGGTCAGGCGGATGCCGAACTTGTCGTTCACCACCACCACCTCGCCCTGCGCGATCAGGTAGCCGTTGACCAGCACGTCCATCGGCTCGCCGGCCAGCGCGTCGAGCTCCACGATGGAACCCTGCGCGAGCTGCAGGATGTACTTGATTGGCACGCGCGTGCGGCCGAGCTCCACCGACAGCTGGATCGGAATGTCGAGCACCCGCTGGATGTCGCTCATGGCGTTGCCGGCCATGCTCGCGGCAGCGGCCTCCGACGTGATCGGCGCCTGCTGCGCGGCATCGAACACGGGTGCGCCGTCGCTCGGGGTGCTGGCCGCCTGCTCTTCGAGGGCCTGAGCCCATTCGTCGGCGATGGCGTCCTGGTTCGGGGTGTCAGTTGACATAGGAATCTCCCAGCCAGTTCATGTCGATGCCGCGCAGGTTGCGTTCCACGCGCAGCGCGTATTTGCCCTTGTGGGTGCCGTACTGGCACTCGAAAATCGGCACGCCGTCCACATGGGCCGTGATCGACGGTTTGCGGTCGAGCTCGATGAAGTCACCGACCTGCATGGCCAGCAGCTGCTCGACCGTGGCTTCGGTCTGCGCCAGCTCGGCGACCATGGTCACCTCGGCCGCCTGGATCTCGTGGCTCAGGAGCTTGACCCAGCGGCGGTCCACCTCGATGGCGTCGCCCTGCACGCTGGAATACAGCACGTCGCGGATCGGCTCCAGCGTGGCGTAGGGGATGCAGATGTGCAGCGAGCCGGTCAGGTCGCCGATCTCCAGCGTGAAGCTGGTGGACACCACGATCTCGCTGGGCGTGGCAATCGTGGCGAACTGGGGCTGCATTTCCGAGCGCTGGTAGGCCAGCTCGATCGGATACACGCCGCGCCATGCCTTCTTGTATTCCTCGGCCACGACCTCGACCAGGCGGTTGATCACACGCTGCTCGGTGGGCGAGAAGTCACGACCCTCGATGCGCGTGTGGAACTTGCCGTTGCCGCCAAACAGGCTGTCGATCACGCCAAACAGCAGCGTGGGCTCGCACACCACCAGGCCGTTGCCGCGCAGGGGGCGGATGGCCATGATGTTGAAGTTGGTCGGCACCACCAGCTCGCGCAGGAAGGCGCTGTATTTCTGCACCTGCACCGCGCCCACGGAGATTTCGGGGCTGCGGCGGATGAAGTTGAACAGGCCCAGCCGCAGGTTGCGCGAGAAGCGCTCGTTGACGATCTCCATCGTGGGCATGCGCCCGCGGACGATGCGTTCCTGGCTGGAGAGGTTGTAGGTGCGCACGCCGTCGGTCGGCGTTTCTTCCTTCTCCAGTTTCTGGCTCTCGCCGGTCACGCCCTCCAGCAGGGCGTCGACTTCATCCTGTGACAGAAAGGATTCGGACATGGCGGTCTCCCGGGGGTCGGGTCACTGCACGATGAAGCTGGAGAACAGCACGGCCTGCACCGGGTTGTGCACCGCCTTCTTGCGTTTCTTCTTCTTGGAGCCGTCGCCCTCTTCCTCGGGCTCGGGCATTTCGTAGCCCATGATGTCGCTGATGGCCGCGGTGATGTCGTGGGCCAGCTTGTCCTTGCCGTCCTTGCTCAACACCTGGTCGGCGGTGCGCTGCGACAGGAGCATCAGCACCTGGCTGCGGATGCTGGGCATGAAGGCCTTGACCGCCTCGCCGGTCTTGGCGTCTTCCAGCTGCAGGGTCAGGCCGACCTGGATGAAGCGGTTGCCGCCGGCATCGGCGAGGTTGACCACCATGTTTTCCATCGGCAGGAAGGTGGGCGGCGCCTTCGGGTCGGCAGCTTTGCTGGCCTTGGGCGCTTCTTCCTCTTCTTCGCCCTCGGCGGCCGCGGCCTGCTTCTTGATGAACCACAGGGTGCCGGCGCCGCCGCCCAGGGCGAGCACCAGCACGCCGACGATGATGAACAGCAGCTTTTTGCTTTTCTTCGGCGGGGCAGCGCCGTCGGCGGGGGTGGCGGTGGCGGCAGATGACATGGCAATCCTTCGGCTCGGGACCGCGCAAAAAGCGCGGGGGTTGCGAAGGATTGTGGGAGGCGGGGGGGACGGTCGTTGCGCGGAAAAGCCGGGGAATCCGGGCCTTTATCGGCACCCCGCCGGGGCCGGGTGCAGGGCGCCGGCCGGAGGTCAGGCGTAGAGGTCGAGGCGCCCCGGGGCGCCACCGACCGGCGGCCGGGCGACCGGCGTCGGTTCACGCTCGGCGCCGTTCACCGGCGCAGGCCCGGCGCGGCGGCCCTCCGCGCGTGCGGCGGTGGGCCGTTCGTCGCGGGCAAAGCCCTGGCCGCCGGCGGCCGATCCGCCGTGGCTGCCCACCGACACCTGCCCGAGGTCGATGCCGGCCTGGGCGAGCCGTTCGCCCAGCGCGGCCGCGGCGTCCTGCATGAGTTGCTCGCGCGCCTGGGCGTCGTCGGTGCGGAAGTCGAGCTGCACCTCCTGGCCTTGCACGCGCAGCCGGATGTCGATGCTGGCCTCGTCGCCGTCGCCCACGTGCAGGCTGGCGTGGCGCAGGGCGCCGTCGCCCCAGTGCTGCACCTCGGTCGTCTCGGCCGCGTCCCCGGGCGGGGCGTCGGCGCTGGCGGTGTCTGGGGTGGACGCGTCGGTCGGCTCGCGGCCGGCCAGCGTGTCGGCACCGGCGCCGGCGGTGCCTGCGTCGCCGCTGGCCGCGGCTGGGGCGATGGATCCGCCCGGCAGCTCCAGGCCGCCGCGCACACCGCGCGGGCCTTCGCCGACGGGGCTGTCGGCGGCGGCCGGGCCGCGTTCACCGGCCAGCCAGCCGCTGGCGCGGGCTTGCTGGGCGGCGAAGCGCTCGTCCAGGGCCACCGTGGCGCGCGGCGCGGCGGTGGCGGGCAGGCCGGGCTGGTGGGCGGCGGGGCCGGTGGTGCCGTCGGCGCGCTGCCAGCGCAGGCCGTGGGCGTTCGCCGTCGCGTGGGCTGGGGCCTGACCCGGGTGGCTGCCCGCCCCGGGGGCGATTCCCCCGCGGCCCAGCGCCGGCGGTGCTTTGGGGGCGGCGGCGTCGCTGGTGGGGGTGAGACCACTGACGTCGATGCCCGGGCGGTCTGTGCCCGCCGGACCGGCGGCGGACGCGGTGGTGGCGGTGGTGGGGAGGGCGGTGTCGTTCGCGCCACCGGCCCGGCCCGCGAGGCCGGCCAGGTCCGCGCCTGCCCGGTCGCCCCGGGGAAGGGGCATGGTCAGCCAGCCGGCCCAGGGCGGAAGCGAGGGATCGGTGGTGTGGAGCGGGTCGCTGCCCGGATCGTCGGGCGAAGCGGCGTCGCCACCGGGGTTCAGGGCTGCGCCGGGCGCCACCGGCGCGTCGGCGCTGGCCACCAGCGCGAGCAGGGTGGCGAAGAGGTCGGCGGGTGGGCGGCGCTGGCCGTTGGCTCCGGACGCCGGGCTGGCGGACGTGCCCGCCGCGTGGGACGACGCCGAGGACGCCGGGGTGGCGGGTGGGGTGGGCGAGGGGCTGGCGCTGACGCTGCTCATGGGGTCCATCCTGCGGTGCTGGCCTGTGCCTGCGCCAGGCGGTGCAGGTTCAGGGCCATTTCGTCGTTGCGTTTCTGGTCGAGGCGGTTCTCGCGCTGGGCCAGCGCGTGCTGCTGGCGCTCGACGTACTTGCTCAGGCCGGCGAGCTCGCGCTCGGCGGTGATGACGCGGGCGTGGGCGTCGTCCAGCCGGGTCTGCTTCTCGCGCAGCACCGCGGTCTGGAATTCGATGGCGTGGTCCAGCTTGGCCATGAACTGGCGGTGGTGCATGAGCAGGGCGGCGTCCACGCCTTGCTGCCCGCGCTGGCTCCAGCGGGCCAGCGACTCGTCGGCGTAGCTGCGCAGTTGGTCCATCTGGGCCTGCGCGGCGGCGAGGTCGCGTTGCAGCGCGGCGTGGGCGGCGAGGGCCTCGTCGCGGCGCCGGGTGGCGATCTCGATGACCTTGCCCAGGGTGGCGAGGGAACTCATGCGAGGCCCCCGTCAGGGGCCGGGCGGGCCTGGCGCGCGGCGCGGGGATCGGCCAGCGCGCCCTGCAGCGCCTGCAGGCTGCTGGCCAAGGGCGCGGCGTCGTGCATGCCCTGCTGCAGGAAGCGCTGCAGGGCCGGGTGGAGCGCGATGGCACGGTCGGTTTCCGGGTCGCTGCCGGGCACGTACGCGCCCAGCTGGATCAGGTCGCGGCTCTTTTGGTAGCGCGAATAGGCCGCGCGGAACTGGCGCGCCCACTCCAGGTGGGTCGGGCTGGCCACGTTGTGCATCACGCGCGAGGCGGAGGCCTCGATGTCGATGGCGGGGTAGTGGCCCGATTCGGCCAGCGCGCGGGAGAGCACGATGTGGCCGTCGAGGATGGCGCGCGCGGCGTCGGCGATCGGGTCCTGCTGGTCATCGCCTTCGGAAAGCACGGTGTAGAAGGCGGTGATCGAGCCCACGCCATTGAGGCCGTTGCCGCTGCGTTCCACGAGCTGCGGCAGGCGGGCGAAGCACGACGGCGGGTAGCCCTTGGTGGCGGGGGGTTCGCCGATGGCCAGCGCGATCTCGCGCTGGGCCATGGCGTAGCGGGTCAGCGAATCCATGAGCAGCAGCACGTGCAGCCCGTCGTCGCGGAACTTCTCGGCGATGGCGGTGGCGTAGGCGGCGCCCTGCATGCGCACCAGCGGCGGCGCGTCGGCCGGCGCGGCCACCACCACCGAGCGGCGGCGGCCCTCGGTGCCGAGGATGTCTTCGATGAACTCCTTCACCTCGCGGCCGCGCTCGCCGATGAGGCCGACGACGATCACGTCGGCTTTGGTGTAGCGGGCCATCATGCCCAGCAGCACGCTCTTGCCCACGCCCGAGCCGGCGAACAGGCCGATGCGCTGCCCGCGACCCACGGTGAGCAGCGCGTTGATCGCGCGCACGCCGGTGTCCAGCGGTTCGCGCACCGGGTCACGGTCCATCGCATTGAGCGGCGCGCGCTCCAGCGGTGCCACGTCGACGTCGTGGATCGGACCCTGGTGGTCCAGCGGCTGGCCGTGGGCGTCCACCACGCGGCCCAGCAGTCCGCGCCCCAGCGGCAGGCGCAGCGTGCCCCGGTCGTCGGGGGAGGGCGGCGGGTTCACCTGCCCCAGGCGGGGCACGGTGCGGTAGGGGGGCAGTGGCGTGACGCGCGCGCCGCTGGCCAGACCGTGGGTGTCGCCGGCCGGCATCAGAAAGGCGCGGTCCTGCGAGAAGCCCACCACCTCGGCCAGCACAGGCGGCTTGTTGCCGTTCTCGATGAGGCACTGCGATCCCACCGGCACCTTCAGCCCCACCGCTTCCAGCACGAGCCCGGCCAGGCGTGTGAGCGTGCCCTGCACCTCCAGCCGGGTGCGCGTGGCCGCCCGGTCACGCAGGTCTTCCATGTAGTGTTCCCAGCGGCTCGCCGGGCCAAAGGTGCTGTCGCCCGACACCGAATCAGACATCCTCGTCTCCCGCGTGCCAGGGCGTTTCCAGCCCGAGGTTGCCGACCGCGCGCAGCCAGCGCTTCTCCAGCGTGGCGTCCACCGTGGTGGCCGCGCTCTCGACCCGGCAGCCGCCGGGCGTGATCGACGTGTCGGCCACCAGCGCCGGCGCGTCGTCGCCCAGCGTTTCCTGCAGGGCGCCCTTCATCACCGCCAGATCGTCCGGATGCAGCCGCAGCGTGGCCGGCAGGCTGTCGTCGACCAGCTCGCGCAGGGCCTCCTGCACCACCGGCAGCAGCACCTGCGGGTCGGCCTGCAGCTCGCGGCGCACCACCTGGCGCGCCACCTCGCAGGCCAGATCAAGGATATGGCGAGAGATCGCGTCTTCATTGCGCTTGAGCTGGTCGCGCGTGGTGTTCAGCACCAGGCCCAGGCGCACCGCGGTTTCCTCGGCGGCGCGGCGCAGGCTGGCCTCCAGGGCGTCGCGCACCTCCTGCGACCCGGCGTCGTGGCCGTGGGCGAAGCCCTCGTGGTAGGCCTGTTCGCGCGCGGCCTGAAGGACCTCGGCGCTCACCGATTCGGCGGCGGGCTTGCCGCGGCGCGGCGCGGCCGCTTCGCTGCCGTCCACCGCGGCGAACTCCCAGGCCGCCACGCCGCCAATCTCCTCGCGCGGGATGAAGCGCGAGTGCGGGGAGGCCGGCTTGGGCACCGGGCGGGGATCGAGCTTAGACAAAGGCTTCATCGTCGCCTCCGCCGCCCAGCACGATCTGGCCCTCGTCGCTCAGACGGCGCACGACCTTCAGGATGTCCTTCTGCTGGGACTCGACCTCGGACAGCCGCACCGGGCCGCGCGATTCGAGGTCCTCGCGCAGCGCCTCGGCAGCGCGGCTGGACATGTTCTGCAACACCAGTTCCCGCAGCTCGGTGCTGGCGCCTTTCAGCGCAATCACTAGCTGGTCGGTCGACACCTCCTTGAGGATCAGCTGCACCGACTTGCCGTCGAGCTTGAGCAAATCCTCGAAGGTGAACATCTTGTCCATGATCTTCTGGGCCAGTTCGGAGTCGAACTCGCGGATCGACTCGATCACCGAGCTCTCGATCTGCGTGCCCATCATGTTGATGATCTCGGCGGCCGTCTTCACGCCGCCCATGCTGGTCTTGCGGATCTTGTCGCCACCGGCCAGCACCTTGTAGAGCACCTCGTTCAAGTCCTTCAGCGCCGTGGGCTGGATGCCTTCGAGCGTGGCGATGCGCAGCATCACCTCGTTGCGGGTGCGCTCGCTGAAGTTTTTCAGCACGCCGGCGGTCTGGTCCGCTTCCAGGTGAACGAGGATGGCCGCGACGATCTGCGGGTGTTCGTTGCGCAGCAGTTCCGCGATCGACAGCGGGTCCATCCACTTCAGGCTCTCGATGCCCGAGACATCGCCGCCCTGCAGGATGCGGTCGATCAGCAGCGCCGCCTTGTCGTCGCCCAGCGCGCGCTTGAGCACGCTGCGCACGTAGTTGTCGGTGTCGCTCACCAGCAGGCTCTGCGACGAGGCCGCGCTGGTGAATTTCTGCATCACCTGATCGACCCGTTCGTGCGAGACGGCGCGGGTCTTGGCGATCGTCTCGCCGAGCTTCTGCACCTCTTTCGGGCTGAGGTGCTTGAACACCTCGGCCGCCTCTTCCTCGCCGAGCGACATGAGGAAGATCGCGGCGTCCTGCACGCCATCGTCATCCATGGGTGGGCTCCGAGAACAAGGGGTGATGGGGGCGGGTCAGGAGGCTCATGCCGGTGCCTCCCCGTTGACCCAGCCCTTGACGATGTTGGCCACCGCCGCCGGGTTTTCCAGCGCGAGGCGCTTGGCGTCGGACAGGCGCTGCTGCTCGGGCGTGATCACGTCGCTGGCGCCATTGGCCACGGGCTGCGGCAGGCCCGGGCGCTCGGGGGCGTCGTCGAGCACGGCGTCCAGCGCCTGGGGTTGCAGCGTCGCCACCCGCGGGGCCGGGTTCTTCATCAGCTTGAGCACCGGACGCACGAGCCCAAAGATCACCAGCAGCGCGGTGCCCAGCAGCGCAAGCGGCCAGGCGAAGCTGCGGGCCAGGTCCAGCACATCGGCGCGTTGCCACAGCGGCAGCGCGGCCGACTCGGCGGTCTTGACCTCGTTGAAGGGGGCGTTGACCAGGTTGACCGAGTCGCCGCGCGACTGGTTGAAGCCGATCGACTCACGCACCAGCGCGGTCATCTGTTCCAGCTGCGCGGCCGGGATGGGCGTCGGCACGACCTTGCCGCTCTTGTCGGCCACGCCCCGGTGGTTCACCACCACCGCCGCGCTCAGGCGGCGCACCTGCCCGGTGGCCTCGCGCACGACCTTGACCGTCTTGTCGACCTCGTAATTCACCACCGACTCGCGGCGCAGCTGGCCGGGCTTGTCGGTACCGCCCTGCGCGGTCACGCCCACCGGCGCCGCCGGGCCGTTGATCGGTGCGCTGCCCGGCGCGGGCGGCTGGTTGCTCACCGCGCCCGGCACGCCGGCCGGTTGGGCGGTGGCCGCTGCGCTGTCCTCCACCAGTTGCTGGCTGCGCACCGCGCTGGGCGCACCGCCCTGATTGGGGGCGTGCTGTTCGGAGGTGGATTCGACCAGCGAGAAGTCCACATCGGCGGTCACCTGGGCCTTCACGTTGCCGGCGCCCACCAGCGGCTCCAGCATCTCCATGATGCGGCGCGTGTAGAGCTGCTCGATCTGCTGCACGTACTGCAGCTTCTGCACATCGGCGCCCTGCGCCTGCCCGTCCGGCGGGTTCGACAACAGGTTGCCCGCGTCGTCCACCACGCTCACCGCCTTCGGGTTCATCTCCGGCACGCTGCTGGCCACGAGGTGCACGATGCCGGCCACCTGGGCGCGGTCCAGCGTGCGGCCGGGGTGCAGGGTGAGCAGCACCGACGCGCTGGGCTTCTGCTGCTCGCGGAAGAAGCCGTTCTGGTTGGGCAGGGCGAGGTGCACACGGGCCGCCTGCACCGAGGCCAGCGACTGGATCGAGCGGGTCAGCTCGCCTTCGAGGCCGCGCTGGAACGTCAGGCGCTCCTGGAACTGGGTCATGCCGAAGCGGTTGGCCTCCATCAGCTCGAAGCCGCTCACCGAACCCTTGGGCAGACCCTGCGAGGCCAGGCGCAGGCGCACGTCGTGCACCTGGTTGGCCGGCACCAGGATCGCGCCACCGCCCTCGGCGTGTTTGTAGGGCACGTTCATCTGCGACAGCTGCGCCACGATCGCGCCGCCGTCCTTGTCGCCGAGGTTGGCGTAGAGCACGCGCCAGTCGGGCTGGCGGTTCATGAAAAAGGCGGCCAGGGCGAGGGCCAGCAAGGCCAGTGCGCCCACGCCCAGCTTGATCTTCTGGGCCGTGTCCAGGCGGGCAAAGCCGTCGCCCAGCGCGCTGCGGCGCGCGGGCTGGAGTTCGACGTCGGCAACGGTGGTGTTCATGAGGGCTGTGACAGCGGTTCGCCGGGGTGAAGTCACCCCCGATGCGACCGAGTATGGCCAGCGCCCGTCCGCGCCATAGCGGGGAAAAGGCCGCCCTTTGGGCCCTTATTCCCCACCCGTGAAACCCGTCACTTCCCTACAGTGCGGGACATTGCCTTATCCGACAAGGAGTCCGCCATGGACGTTCGTATTGCCCCGCTGAGCAGCCAGAGCCTC
The DNA here is from genome assembly GCF_057219855.1 of Hydrogenophaga sp. T66. Lineage (NCBI taxonomy): Bacteria > Pseudomonadati > Pseudomonadota > Betaproteobacteria > Burkholderiales > Comamonadaceae > Hydrogenophaga > Hydrogenophaga sp. T66. The sequence goes on from NZ_JBXVVX010000001.1 coordinate 269,244, forward strand.
GGTGGCCTGAAGCCCGCCGCCAGCCGCCCTCCCGTGGGGGGTGCCGGTCTGGCCGACAGCTTCAAGAACACCTTGAAGTCCGTCAGCCAGGCCCAGAACGAAGCCTCCCGCCTGCAAACCCAGGTCCAGCTGGGCAACCCCCAGGTGAGCCTGGAGGAAACCATGGTGGCGATGCAGAAGGCCCAGATTGGTTTCCAGGCCACCCTGCATGTGCGCAACCGGCTGGTTCAGGCCTACACCGATGTCATGAACATGAGCGTGTAAACGCTCAGTGGACCGCCGCCGGGTTGTTGCGGTCCACCAGCTGCGCCAGGTCGTTGAGCCACGGCTCGGCCAGGCAGCGAATCTCGGCATCCGTGCGCAGGATGCGCTGCATGATCGCCACCTTCTCCTTGCGCTCCTCCGGCCCCAGTTCCGCGCTGCGCGACTTGTAGCGCAGCTGCGCGATCAAGACCGCGCAGGCCCCTTCGAGACGAACCACCTGGTCCCAGTCTTCCTGCTGGGCCGCCTCCAGCATCTGGCGGCTGGTCTTCTCGATGGCTTTGTAGTAGTCGAGCAGCCCGTCGGCCATCTCAGGCTCCCTTGACCGCGGCAGAGCGGATGGATTTCCAGGACTCGGCCAGGGGGGCGATGAGGTCGATCACCTCGCTCACCGCCGCGACGTCGTTGCGCAGGTTGGCCAGCGTGAGGCGCTTGATGCTGTACTCGTACACCGCCTTGAGCCGGACGGTCAGCTCGCCGCCGGCCGGGTTAAGGCTCGCCTTGAGGCCTTCGTCGATGATGCGCATCGCCTTGGCCATCGCGTCGGATTTGCCGGCGATGTCGCCGCGCTGCATGGCCGCGTGGCCCAGCCGCAGCTGCTGCAGAACCGCGTCGTAGAGCATGTCGACCAGACGGTGCGGGTCGGCACCGGTGATCTCGGATTCGACCGACACGCGGCGGTAGGTGGTGGCGGCACGGGTGCTGATGGGGGTGTACATGGCATCTCTTCCTGATGAGCGCTGATGCCTGGTTGTATCGGCACCCCCCGGGCCAACTGTAGGCATGCGACCGTGCATCACTTCTGGTTGTTCCAGAGCGTGACTTGTTGGCTCACGAAGGCGTTGAGGCCGCTCAGGCGGCCCACGGCAGCGTCCATGGCGTTGTACTGGGCCAGGTAGCGGGCCTCGGCGCGCGAGACCCGCTCGTTGAGCTTGTCCTGTTCCTTGGCGTTGCGCGAGATCGCGTTGCGCAGCGACTCGGTGCGGCTGGTGACCGCGCCGCCGCTGTTGATCATGCCGTCGGCAAACGCCTTCACCTTTTGACCAAAGCCCTGCTCGGTCGCCACGGTGCTGCTATTGGCAAACAGCCGTTGCAGCGCCGCCGGGTTGGCCATGGCGCGGTCGAGCTTGGCGCTGTCGATGGCCAGGGCGCCGCCGCGCTGCATCGTGATGCCGATGTCGCTCAGGCGCTCGAACTCGCCGCCGGGCGTGACCGACCCCATCATGCGGCGCAGCGCGTTTTGCAGCCCCACCGCAGTCGAGTCGCCCTGCAGCGAGCCGGCCACCTTGGTGTCCGGATCAAACCGGGTGGAGGTCGCCAGCATGTTGTTGAGCGCGTTGTAGGCGTCGACAAACGTCTGGAGGTTTTTGCGGATGTTGTCCCGGTCCTGCTGGACACCCACTTCCACCGGCGCGGTGGTCAGCTTGTTCAGCGTCAGCGTGATCCCGGGCAGGGCGTTGCTCACCGAGTTGCTCTCGGAGGTGATCGGGACGTTGTTCACCGTGGCCTGCGCGTTGACGGCGGCCTGCGTCAGGGACATGCCATGCATCGTGCCGGCGTTGCTGGCGTAGGCCAGCCGCGACAGGCCGTTCGCATCGCGGGGGGTTCCGTCGTCGTCGGTGGCGGTGATCTGAAATGCCCGGGAGACACCGGTGTCGTTCGCCCGGACCAGCAGGCGCTCGCCCGTGCCGTCGCGCAGCACCGTGGCGTTCACCCCGGCCCGGCCTTCGTTGATCTTGCGGGCGATGTCGGTCAGCGTGTCGCCGGCGACCACGCTCACGTTCACCGCCGCGGCGGTGCCGGGCGTGAAGGTGGTGCCGCTCCAGCCGCCGAGCTGGATGGTCAGCGTGCCGCTGCCCACCGCCGTGCCGGAAGGAATCGTCGCGGACGCGGTGGTTTGCGCGCGGGCCAGCGCCTGGACTTCGACCGACATGGAGGTGGGCGTGGTGCCCGCCTGGGCGCTGATGCCGACGGCGTCGGAGGTGGTGGTGCCGCGCACCCCCGTCCAGGCGGACGCTTGGGTCAGTTTGCTGGCCGCATCGCCGAGGGCCGAGACCATGCCGTTGATGGTGCCGAAGACCGACAACTTGCTCTGGAAAGAGGCCGCCTGCTGCTGCAGCGGCACCAAAGGCTGCCGTTCCAGCGCGACCAGCTTGGACACGATGCCCTGGATGTCGATGCCGCTGGCGAGGCCCGGGGAGGTGATGGCCATGGTTTGCCTTCCTGTTGAGGATGACCCCAGCGCACGTCGGTCATGCGCTGGGGTCATCCCCCAAGCACGGAAGCGGCAGGGCAATCAAAGCCGCTGCCGCCGCCGGGAGGGGCGGGCCGCGCCCGATCGCGCAGCCCTGGGGAGCGTCGCTTACCGCAGCAGCGACAGCACGCCCTGGGGCACCTGGTTGGCCTGGGCCACCATCGCGGTGCCGGCCTGCTGCAGGATCTGGGCGCGCGACAGGTTGGCGGTTTCCTTCGCGAAATCGGCGTCCATGATCCGGCTGCGGGAGGCGGAGAGGTTTTCCACGCCGATCTGGATGTTGGATACCGCGTTCTCAAAACGGCTTTGCACGGCACCCAGCGTGGCGCGAGCGCCGTTGACCTGGTCAAGGGCACTGTCGATCTTCTTCATGGCCAGGTAGGCGCCCTTCTCGGTCGTGACGTCGATCGAGTCGATGCCGGTCAGGTCGGTGGTGGCCGCTGCGATGGCGGCGCCGTTGGCCACGGTCAGGCCCGTGTCTGCCGCCACAAATCCCGCCCCGAACGTGATCGCTTCCGGCACCCCGGTCGTCGCGTTCAATCGGGACGAGAGCAGCTCAACATCGAAGGTGCCGTCGTTGTTGTCCACCAGGTAAGCCGACACGCCGGTTTCGCTGGATTTGCGGTTGATGGCTTCCACCACCTGACCCAGTCGTTCCACCGACGAGGTCGCCGCAGGCAACTCGCCCAGGTCCACAGCCGTCGCGGTGCCCACCTGAATCGTCAGGCCGGTCGTCACTTCGGCGTCGAAGTTGGTGATCGTGGTGTTGGCGTTCAGGGCAGCGACCGTGAATTCACCGTAAGCGATGCTGCTGAGATTGGTCGCGGTCGTGTCGGCCAGCGACGCGATCGTGATGTTGTCACCGGCGTTGGCGCCCACCTGGAACGTGGCCGCGGTGAACGAACCGTCCAGCATCTTCTTGCCGTTGAACGTGGTCTGGCGGGCTACGCGGTCGATTTCATCGGTCAGCTGCTTGACCTCGGCTTGCAGGGCCGTGCGGTCGTCCTCGCTGTTGGTGGCGTTGGCCGACTGCACGGCCAGCTCGCGCATGCGCTGCAGCATGTCGCCGACCTTGCCCAGCGCGCCTTCGGCGGTCTGCGCCAGGGAGATGCCGTCGTTGGCGTTGCGGGCGGCGACGGTCAAGCCCTTGACCTGGGCGTTCATGCGCTCGGCAATGGCCAGGCCAGCGGCGTCGTCCTTGGCGCTGTTGACACGCAGGCCGGACGACAGGCGCTGCATCGATGTCGCCAGCGAGCCCTGCGAGGCCGCGAGGCTGCGCTGGGAGTTCAACGACATCACGTTGGTGTTGATGGTGGTCATGACGTGCTCCTAGAGGTGAAGGGATGGCAAACCGGCACGCTGACCGGGCATCCGTTCTTCGGGGCGGGATGGCTCCCTGCCGAAAAATGCCCGGGTCGTGAAGGCTTTGCCGTTTTCTCCCGCCGGAGTTGGAAGCGTTCCAGGACGTCCATTGGGGTGGATTTCGGTAGCCTTGGCGTATTCTTGAGCGCCCCCCAAAACCCAGCCGCCGGAAAAGCGGTGCTTCAGCCGACCAGTTCGGTGCATTGACCCCCATCAAGCAGGAAGGCGCCAGAGGGCAATAACCCTCTGGCGCCCCGTGGAGCGGTACCAGATCGGACCCGGCGCCCTGCAGCGCGAGCGGCCCGATCCGTGTTCCGATCAGCGCAGCAGGGACAGCACGCCCTGCGGCACCTGGTTGGCCTGGGCCACCATCGCGGTGCCAGCCTGCTGCAGGATCTGGGCGCGCGACAGGTTGGCGGTTTCCTTGGCGAAGTCGGCGTCCATGATCCGGCCGCGCGAGGCGGAGATGTTCTCCACACCGATCTGGATGTTGGCCACGGCGTTCTCGAAGCGGCTCTGAACGGCACCGAGCTTGGCGCGAGCGCTGTTCACGTCGTCCAGCGCAGCGTCGATCTTCTTCATGGCAATGTAGGCGCCCTTCTCGGTGGTGATATCGATCGAGTCGATGCCAGTCAGCTCGGCCGTGGCGGCCGCCATGGTGGGCGGCGTGAAGCCGGAGTTAGCCACCGTGAAGCCGGCCAGCGTCGGGACAACTGCGGCGCCGTTGGCATCCAGTCGGGACGACACGAGTTCCAGGGTGAACTGGCCATCGTCTTCGGCCACCAGGAAGGCAGACACACCCGATTCGCTGGTTTTGCGGTTGATGGCTTCAACCACCTGACCCAGACGTTCTTGACCGGAGCTTGCGGCAGCGATCTCACCGAGCTCGTAGGTGGTACCGGCCACCGTGATGTCCAGCGTTCCGTCGGCGATCTCGGTGTTGTACCCCGTGATCACCGCGTTCCCCACGGCGATGTTGGCCGTGGTCGACTGAGCATAGGCGACGGTGCTGAGGCTGGCGGCGGTGGTGTTCGTCAGCGAACCGACCGTGATGTTGTCACCGGCATTGGCACCGACCTGGAAGCTGGCGGCGGTGAAAGAGCCGTCGAGCACCTTCTTGCCGTTGAACGAGGTCTGGCGCGACACGCGGTCGATTTCATCGGTCAGCTGCTTGACCTCGGCCTGCAGGGCCGTGCGGTCGTCCTCGCTGTTGGTCGCATTGGCCGACTGCACGGCCAGTTCACGCATGCGCTGCAGCATGTCGCCGACCTTGCCCAGCGCGCCTTCGGCGGTCTGCGCCAGGGAGATGCCGTCGTTGGCGTTGCGGGCGGCGACGTTCAGGCCTTTCACCTGGGCGTTCATGCGCTCAGCGATGGCCAGGCCGGCGGCGTCGTCCTTGGCGCTGTTGACGCGCAGGCCGGACGAGAGGCGTTGCATCGAGGTGGCCAGCGAGCCCTGCGACGAGATCAGGTTGCGCTGGGCATTCATCGACATCACGTTGGTGTTGATGGTGGTCATGATTCACTCCTAAAGAGATGGACAAAGTAATCCGGCATTGCTGCCAATCGAAGATGTCATTGCTATCAAATAAATAGCTCTGACGGCTTGACCGGAGCCTTCGACCGCCGCCACCTGCCTGATTGACAGAGGGGCTTTGGTTTCTGCTAGCCGGACGACGAACCCCTTCAGAAGTTCGTTGAGGTGAATTTCGGTGACCCCCGCGGAATCTTTAGGGCTGGCCTGCTGTTCTTTTGTGCAAGGGGCTGGAATCACGCCTGGATTCCCGGTGTTTTCTCCGGCGTCGACTGGGGAAACGCCCCGGGTGGCGCCAAGGCGCACCAGCGCTTGACCAGCGGCGGTGGAGCGGGTTCAAGGGGGGCCCGGATCCGCTCCCCCCACCGGTTTGGCGTGTCCAGAGGCCGGACCGGAATGTGTACCTCCGTTGTAGGTGAACGGATGACACGGTGTGAGGGAGCGCCCGACACGTCGAACAGCCATTTGCCGATTCAAGTTTGTTCACCGCTCGACACAATTCCTCACATCGGGTCAAGAAATGCAACAGCAAACGCCGCCGCGCCGACCCCCACTGTCACCCACCGCCACCAAGGAGAACCACATGGACAGCGAACAACTTCTGGCCGAGATCCGCGAAGCCAACCTGACCTACCTGATGCTGGCGCAGAACCTGATCCGCAAGGACCGCGCTGAAGCGCTGTTCCGCCTGGGCCTGACCGAAGAAGCCGCCGACCTGCTGGGCATGCTGTCGACGGCGCAGTTGCTGAAGATCGCGTCGAGCAACATGCTGCTGTGCCGCTTCCGCGTGGACGACGACCTGGTGTGGAACCTGCTGACCAGCCACAACGTGAAGAAGGTGGACAACACCACCACCACCCAGCTGCACGCCAGCATCCTCATGGCCGGCAAGTACGCCGAGAGCATGGCCGCCCACTGAACACCACGCATCCCGGGAGTCCGACATGGCCGCCACGAAAAGCATCCTCAACGAGTCCCGCGACATCGAGCGTGCGGTGGCACTCATCCAGCTCGGCGCGCGCCTGCAGGTGCTGGAGTCGGAAACCAACCTGAGCTACGAGCGCCTGTTGCGCTTGTACAAGGAAGTGGCGGGCAAGAGCCCGTCCAAAGGCCAGCTGCCCTTTTCGACCGACTGGTTCCTGACCTGGCAGCCCAACATCCACGCCTCGCTGTTCCTGAACATCCACGAGTACCTGTCCAAGACCAGCGAACTCGAAGAGATCGACACCGTGATCAAGGCTTTCCGCCTGTACAGCGAGCAGATGACGGCCAGCGCCGTGGAGCCGCTGCTGTCGATCACCCGCGCCTGGCGCCTCGTGAAGTTTGTGGACAACGGCATGCTGACGCTGACCAAGTGCTCCTGCTGCGGTGGCCATTTCGTCACCGAGCCGTACGAAAACGCCCGCCACTTCGTGTGTGGCCTGTGCCAGCCGCCGGCCCGCGCCGGCAAGGGCAGCAGCTCCGGCAGCCTGCGCCTGCACTGAGCACCACAGCCAACGCCTGCGCCGCCGGGTTCCCGGCGTCAAGACCTGAAAAGGGCCCCTGAGCGGGCCCTTTTCGCGTGCATGGGGTGCTTCAAAGGGTCCTAGAGTCACCGATACCTACTCAAACCCCTCCCGGGTGTGCTGGCTGGCGCCACACACCGGCCCACCACCAGCCACCACCATGTTTGTCATCATTGGTTATGTCGTTGCCCTGGGCTGCATCTTTGGCGGCTACATGATCGCGGGCGGCAACATGATCGTCATCCTGAAGGCCTTGCCGATCGAGATGATGATCATTGGCGGTGGCGCGCTGGGCGCGTTCATCGTGAACAACCAGCCCAAGGTGCTCAAGGCGACGCTGGCGGCCGTGCCGGCGGCCTTGAAGGGCAGCAAGCACACCAAGGACCGCTACATGCAGCTCATGGCGCTGCAGTACGACCTGCTCCAGAAGGCCCGCAAGGAGGGTCTGATGGCGATCGAGCAGGACGTGGAGAACCCCGACCAGTCGCCGATCTTCAAGAAGTACCCGCTGATCGCGGCCGACCACCACGTGGTGGAGTTCATCACCGACTACCTGCGCATGATGGTCTCGGGCAACCTCAACGCCCACGAGATCGAGTCGCTGATGGACAGCGAGATCGAGACCCACCATCACGAGGGCCACGCGCCCGTGGCCGCGATCGCGCGGGTGGCCGGTGGCCTGCCGGCCTTCGGCATCGTCGCGGCGGTGCTGGGCGTGATCAAGACCATGGGCGCCGTGGGTCAGCCGCCGGCGGTGCTGGGCGCCATGATCGGTTCGGCGCTCGTGGGCACGTTCCTCGGCATCTTTCTCGCCTACGCCATCGCCGAGCCGCTGGCCGGTGTCTTGGACCAGAAGCTGGAGGAGAGCAGCAAAGAGTTCCAGTGCATCAAGACCACGCTGCTCGCCAGCATGCAGGGCTACGCCCCCTCCACCGCGATCGAGTTCGGCCGCAAGGTGTTGTTCAGCGACGTGCGCCCGTCCTTCTCCGAGCTGGAGAGCCACGTGAAGGGCAAGAAATGACACGGCTGACATCGCTGCCACGGGGAGGTCGTCATGGCCGGTGACGGCAAGAAGCTCCAGCCCATCATCATCAAGCGGGTGAAGAAGGGCGGTCACGGCGCGCACGGTGGCGCGTGGAAGATCGCCTACGCCGACTTTGTGACGGCCATGATGGCCTTCTTCCTGCTAATGTGGCTGCTGGGCTCCACGGCCAAGGGCGAGCTCGAAGGCATCGCCAGCTATTTTTCCAACCCGGTCAAGGTGTCCCTCATGGGGGGCCAGGGCACGGGCAACAGCGACAGCATCCTGCCGGGCGGGGGGCGCGATCTGTCCAAGGCCTTCGGCCAGCAGGACGCGGGCGACGCCGAGCGCGCCGCCAAGCTCATGGGCGCGCAGATGGCGCGCGCCGAAGCCCTGCGTCAGCAGGAGCAGGCCCGCATCGACGCGCTGGAGGCCAAGATCCGCGCGGCGATCGAGGCCAACCCCAAGCTGGAGGAGTACGGCCAGCAGATCCTGCTGCAAAAGACGCCCGATGGCCTGCACATCCTGATCCTGGATGCCCAGAACCGGCCGATGTTTGACACCGGCAGTGCGCTGGTGAAACCCTACATGCGCGACATCCTGCGGGAGATCGGTCGGGCGCTGGGCGACGTCGAGAACCATCTCGCGCTGACCGGCCACACCGACGCCACGCCGTACGGCAGCGGCGAGCGCGGCTACAGCAACTGGGAGCTGTCGGTGGACCGGGCCAACGCGTCGCGGCGCGAGCTGGTGGCCGGCGGCCTGCCCGACAACAAGCTGCGGCGGGTGGAGGGGCTGGCGTCCAGCCGACTGCTTTACCCCGACCGCCCGTTCGACCCTGCGAATCGCCGCATCAGCATCGTGGTGATGACCAAGGAGGCCGAAGACCGCATGCTGCCGTCCGCCGCCATGCCCGCGCCCGCCGCGACCCCCGACGCCACCGGCGCGCCCGGCGCGGCAGCCCCGGCGCCCGCCGCGACAAATCCCCAGGGAACGGCCGCACCGGCCCTACAGAATCGTCCGGAAGTGACGAAAGCTCCATCAACCCCCAGCGGCGGCTGAACCGCCAACGACCACCCCTCCCCCGGAGGCTCCATGGCCACACCGATGAAATTCCTGATCGTTGACGACTTCTCCACCATGCGTCGCATCGTGCGCAACCTGCTCAAGGAGATCGGTCACTCGGACGCCGACGAGGCGGAGGACGGCGCCATCGCGCTGAACAAGCTCAAGAGCGGCGCGTTCAACTTCGTCGTCACCGACATCAACATGCCCAACATGAACGGCTTTGAGCTGCTGTCGGCGATCAAGCAGGACGAAAAGCTCAAACACCTGCCGGTGCTGATGGTCACGGCCGAAGCGCGCAAGGAAGACATCGTCATGGCGGCGCAAAACGGCGCGGCGGGCTACATCGTCAAGCCCTTCACCAAGGCCACGCTGGAAGAGAAGCTCGCCAACATCTTCAAGAAGCTCGGTCTGTGAAGGAGCGCCCCATGAGCCAGACCACAGACCCCAGCGCCGGCACCGGCACCGGCAACCCCGACATGTTCCGCCAGCTTGGCGCCATCACGCGCCAGCTGCACGACGCCCTGAAAGAGCTGGGCTACACCGACAAGCTCAAGGGCACGGTCGACCAGCTGCCCGACGCGCAAAGCCGCCTGTCCTACATCGCGCGCCTGACCGGCGAAGCCGCCGAGAAGGTGTTGAACGAGGTGGAGCTCGCCAAGCAGGAGCAGGCCCAACTGACGGAGCGCGGCCGGCAGCTGGCCGAAACGATCCGTGCGGTGCCCGGCCTGCGCCACGCCATGCCGGAGCTGCTGGCCTGGTCAGAGGATGTGGTGGCGCTGAGCGAGAAAACCGACAGCCGCCTGACCGACATCATGATGGCCCAGGACTTCCACGACCTCACCGGCCAGGTGATTGCCCGCGTGGTGCAGCTCGCCGGCACGATCGAAGAGCAACTGCTGGGCCTGCTGCTGCAGAGCGCACCCTCCGGCCAACCGGGTCAGGACCAGGCCTTCGAACTGGCGGGGCCGGTGGTCAACGCCGAGGGCCGCACCGACGTCGTCACCGACCAGAAGGGCGTCGACGACTTGCTGGCCAGCCTGGGCTTCTGAGCGCCCGCGATCCCAGCCGCGCCGGGCGGAATAAGCCCGGTTCTCCACGCCTTATCGCCCTTTAGTTTCGCGCGCCGCTTTCCACAATCAGGCTCATCCCACCGAGCCTGACGCATGGACGCCTCCGCGCAAGACAAGACACTGCCCGCCACACCCCGGCGCCTGAAACAGGCGCGGGACGATGGCCAGGTGGCGCGCTCCAAGGACCTCACGCACCTTGCGGTGCTGGGGGTCGGGACGGTGGCGCTGATGGTGCTGCTGCCGCTGGCCGCAGCCCGGCTCACCGAGTCGATGCGCAGCCTGCTGCGCTTTGACCACCGCACCGCGCACAACCCCCAGCTCGCGATGGAAGGGCTTGTCAACGCCTCGTGGCAGGCGCTGGCGCTCTACCTGCCGCTGGGACTGGCGCTGCTGGCGATCGTGCTGGTGGTGGCCTTCGCCAGCGGCAGCTGGACGCTCAGCAGCAAACCCATCACCCCCGACCTGAACCGCCTCAACCCGATCAGCGGGCTGGGCAACCTGTTTTCGGCGCAGCAGCTGGTGGAGACGGCCAAGCTGGCGGTGCTGGCGGTGATCCTCGGCGCGGTGGGCTGGATGTTTCTCTCCGCCCACCTGCAACCCTTCACCACCCTGCTGATGCAGCCGCTGGAGGCGGCCCTGGGCCAGCTGGGCCGCTGGCTGATGCACGGCCTGCTGTGGCTGTTGCTGGTGGTGGGCGTGGTGGCGGTGGTCGACTTCCCGACGCAGGTGTTTCTCCACAAGCGACGCCTGCGCATGTCGCACGACGAGGTGCGCCGCGAACACAAGGACATGGAGGGCGATCCGCACATCAAGGGCCGCCGCCGCGCGCGCATGCGCGAACTGGCCATGCGCCAGAGCATCACCGCCGTGCCCAAGGCCGACCTGGTGGTGATGAACCCGACCCACTACGCCGTGGCCCTGCGCTACGACGAGGCCAGCATGGCGGCACCGCGCGTGATCGCCAAGGGCGCCGACCTGCTGGCGCTGAAGATCCGCGACGTGGCCAAGGCGCATCAGGTGCCGGTGCTGCAGTCGCCCATGCTGGCGCGCGCGCTGTTTGCCCACGCCGAGATCGATCAGGAGATTCCGTCGGCGCTGTACACCGCGGTCGCCCAGGTGCTGGCCTACGTGTACCAGCTCAAGGCGGCGCTGCGCGGCGAGATGCCGATGCCCGCTGAGCCGCAGCCGCAGGTCCCGCGCGAGCTCGATCCCCACTTCAAGCCCTCCACCGTCGCCAAGGACGCGGAATGAACGCCTTGCTCCCCGTGCAGCGCTGGCTGCAGAAAAACGCTGGCTGGGCCGCCGGTCTGGCCGCGCCGATGCTGGTCATCACCATCCTGTCGATGATGGTGCTGCCGCTGCCCACCTGGCTGCTCGACACTTTCTTCACCCTCAACATCGCGCTGTCGCTGATCGTGATGATGGTGGCGGCCTACATGAAGCGGCCGCTGGACTTCTCGGTCTTCCCGGCGGTGCTGCTGCTGACCACGCTGCTGCGCCTGTCGCTCAACGTGGCTTCCACCCGGGTGGTGCTGCTGGAGGGCCACACCGGCCCGGGCGCGGCCGGCCAGGTGATCGAGGCCTTCGGCCATTTCCTCATCGGCGGCAACTTCGCGGTCGGTTTCATCGTGTTCATCATCCTGGTGGTGATCAACTTCGTGGTGATCACCAAGGGTTCTGAGCGGATCGCCGAGGTGTCGGCCCGTTTCACGCTGGACGCCATGCCCGGCAAGCAGATGGCCATCGACGCCGACCTCAACGCTGGCCTGATCGACGAGAAGGAAGCCAAGCGCCGCCGCGCCGAGGTCGGCGAGGAAGCGGAATTCTTCGGCTCCATGGACGGTGCGTCCAAGTTCGTGCGCGGCGATGCCATCGCCGGCATCCTGATCCTGATCGTCACCATGATCGGCGGTCTGACGATCGGCATGGTGCAGCACGGCCTGTCGGCCGGGCAGGCGGCCGACACCTACATCCTGCTGGCGGTGGGCGATGCGCTGGTGGCGCAGATTCCCTCGCTGCTGATCTCGGTGGCCGCGGCGATGGTGGTGTCCCGCGTGGGCAAGGACGAAGACCTCGGCGACCAGGTCATCCAGCAGATGTTCCTGTCGTCGAAGGTGCTGTTCATCGCCGGCGGCGTGTTGTTCGTGCTGGGCATCGTGCCCGGCATGCCCCACCTGTTCTTCCTGACCTTCGCCGCCCTGCTGGGCGGTCTGGGCTGGTGGCGGCTGCAGCAGGAAAAGCGCCCGCCCGAGGCCGCGCCGGCCGCCGCGCCCGCGGGCGACGGCGAAGCCAGCTGGGACGATCTCCAGCCTGTCGACCTGCTCGGCCTGGAGTTGGGTTACCGCCTGATCGCCATGGTCGACAAGACCCGGCAGGGCGACCTGCTGACCCGCATCAAGGGCGTGCGCAAGAAGTTTGCGCAGGACGTGGGTTTCCTGCCGCCGCCGGTGCATGTGCGCGACAACCTGGAGCTGCGGCCCAGCGGCTACCGCATCACGCTGCGCGGTGTGGTGGTGGGCGAGGGCGAGGTGTTCCCCGGCATGTGGCTGGCCATCGACCCGGGCGGCGTGGGCACCCCGTTGATCGGCACGCCGACCACCGACCCCGCTTTCGGCCTGCCTGCGCACTGGATCGACGAGCGCCAGAAAGAAAACGCGCAAATGGCCGGTTTCACCGTGGTTGATTCCGAGACTGTGCTGGCGACCCATCTTTCACACTTGATGCAAGTCCAGGCGGCCAAGCTGCTGAGCCGGACGGAGACCCAGGACCTGGTCGAACACGTGACCCGCCTGGCCCCGAAACTGATTGAAGAAGTCGTGCCCAAGATGATCCCGGTCGCCACCTTCCAGAAGATCCTCCAGCTGCTGCTGGAAGAGGGTGTGCACGTGCGGGACATCCGCACCATCATCGAAGCCATCGCCGAGCACGCACCGCACACCACCGACGCGGCCGAACTGGCCCGCCGCGTGCGCCTGGCGCTGGCGCCGGCCATCGTGCAGCAGATCTACGGTCCGGTGAAGGAGCTGGAAGTGATCGCCATCGAGCCTGGCCTGGAGCGCCTGCTGATGCAGGCCCTGGGCGGGCAGGGCGCGCTCGACCCGGGCGTGGCCGACATGCTCACCCGCTCGGCCGCCGACGTGGCCAACCGCCAGGAGGAGAAGGGCGTGCCCGCCTGCCTGCTGGTGCCCGACGCCATCCGCACCGCCATCGCCCGCCTGCTGCGCCGCGGCGCCCCGCGCCTGCAGGTGCTGGCCCACGGCGAGATCCCTGAGACCCACCTGATCCGCATCGGTCCCATCCTTGGAGAGCCCGCATGAACATCCAGCGATTCATTGCCCCCACCTCGCGTGAAGCCATGGCCAAGGCGCGCCGCGCCCTGGGCGACAGCGCGGTGATCCTGTCCACGCGCAACACCGCCGAAGGCTTCGAAGTCATGGCCACCGCCGAGGAAACCCTGGCCAGCCTGACCGCCGCGCCCGCCGCCACGCCGGCGCGCCCGGCCGCCGCTGCCGCAGCGGCTCCGGTGGCGCAGGCCTCGGTGGAAAAGGACACCGAGCAGCTGGCCATGAGCACGCTGTCCTTCCAGGAGTACGTGCGCGAGCGCATGCTGCGCAAGCGCCGCGAGGCCCTGGGCGCGCCCGCCCCGGTGCCGGCCGCCACGCCGTCGGCGCCCGTCGCCCAGCCCGCGGTGGCGATCGCTGCGCCGGTGCAGCGCCCCGCCCCGCGCGTGGAGCCGGCCCCGGTCATGGCGCCGTCTGCGCCGGTGGCGCCCAGCGCGCCCGCCGGCATTCCGGTGCAGCGCTTCAACATGCCCGAGCCGGCGCCGATCCGCACCCGCGAGGCCGCTCCCGCCTGGGCCGATTCGCAGCCGGCCGTGCGCTTTGGCAGCGACGACAACCAGCGCATGGCGGTGGAGCTGTCGGCGCTGCGCGAAATGATCGAGGAGCGGTTCAACACCCTGGCCTGGCTCGGCTCGTCGCGCCAGAACCCGATCCAGTCGCAGCTCATGCACAAGATGATCCGCGCCGGCTACTCGCCGTCGATGGCGCGCGCGGTGCTGGAGCGCGTGCCCACCGAGGCCGGCCCGGCCGAGGCGGTGCGCTGGCTGATGGATGTGATCACCCGCAACCTCAAGGTGGCCGCGCCCGGCGCCGGTCTGGTGGAAGAGGGCGGCGTGGTGGCGCTGATCGGTGCCACCGGCGTGGGCAAAACGACCACCGCCGCCAAGCTCGCCGCCCAGTGCGTGAAGCAGTACGGCCCGCAGAGCGTGGGGCTGATCACGCTGGACACCTACCGCGTCTCGGGCTACGAGCAGCTGCGCACCTACGGCCGCATGCTCGGCGTGGTGGCCCACCTGGCCCACGACCGCGCCGCGCTCAAGGACCTGCTCAACCTGCTGGCCGGCAAACGCCTGGTGGTGATCGACACCGCCGGCCTCGGCCAGCGCGACCAGCGCATCCAGGACATGCTCGATGTGCTGGACCTGCCGGCCGTGAAAAAGACGCTGCTGCTCAATGCCGGCGCCCACGGCGACACGCTCGACGAGGTGCTGGCCTCGTTCAAGGCGCAGCAGCTGCACGGCGTGGTGCTGTCCAAGGTGGATGAAGCCGTGAAGCTCGGGCCGGCCGTGGACGCGCTGGTGCGCCACCAGGTCGTGTTGCGCGGTCTGGCCAACGGCCAGCGCGTGCCCGAAGACTGGCAGGCACCCGACGCCGCGGCGCTGGTCCGACTCTCCATGGGCGCGCAGACCCGCGCCGCCCACGACCCGGTGGCTGATGACATGGCCTACTACTTCGCCCAGGCCAGCGGCCGCGGCATCTCGCTGGGTGGCGCGCATGTTTGAACCGGGCGCCTCCCAGGCCGCCGGGCTGCGCGCCGCGCTGCCCGCCGGCGGTGCCTCGCTGGTGCCGCTGGCCAGCCCGGCGCAGCCGGTGCAGGCCTTCGACTGGCTGTGCACGCTGGCCGCCGAACTGCAGGCGGCTGGTCAGCCGGTGGCCGTGATCGACGGCACCGCCGCCGAGACCGGCGCCCCGCTGGGCCTGTTGCACGCCCTCAACGATGCTTCCGTGGCCCACCTGGGTCACCCCGCCGATCACCCGGAGTGGCTCGTCATGCCCGGCGCGCAGGGGCTGGGCAGCCTGGTTTCCACCGCGGCCGTGGCGGGCGCCGGGGCGGCGCTGTCGCGCCTGCTCGCGCCGTTTGCGGCCGGGGTGCTGGTGTTGCTGTTTGCCGCGCCGGTCACGCTGGTGAGCCTGCTCGGCGGGTTGCCGGCCCACGCGCTGGTGCCGGTGATCGCCCAGCCGCAGGCCGCGATCGACACCTACGCCACCGCCAAGCTGCTGCACCTGCATGGCCTGCGCCCGGTGCTGGCGCCGGCCACCCTGCAAGGGCCGCTGGCCCAGACCACGGCCAGCGTCGTGGACTGCGCGCACCGCCACCTCGGTGCCGAACTGGCCGTGTGGCCGGCGGCGACCTGGGCGTCGCGTCTGCCCGACGCGGCCCTGACCCGACCCGACATTCAAGCCTGGGGGAGCGCGGCCGCGAGCGCCGCGCCGGCCGCCCCCGCCCTGTGGAGTTGACGATGTACACCGCCAAAGGCACGCTCAACCGCGACGAGCAGCTGCGCAAGTACAGCCCGCTGGTGCGCCGGCTGGCGCATCACATGATCGCCAAGCTGCCGCCCAGCGTGGAGCTCGATGACCTGATCCAGGTCGGCATGATCGGCCTGACCGAAGCGATCGCGCGTTATGAGCCGTCGCAGGGCGTGCAGTTCGAGACCTTCGCCAGCCAGCGCATCCGCGGCGCCATGCTGGATGAGCTGCGCGAAGGCGACTGGATGAGCCGCGGCTCGCGCAAGAGCCAGAAAGACATCGAACAGGCGGTGCACCGCCTGCAGCAGAAGCTGCACCGCGCGCCGATGGAAAGCGAAATCGCCAAGGAGCTGGGCATGACGCTGGCCGACTACCAGCACCTGCTGGCCAAGGTGCGTGGCACCCAGCTCGTGTACCTCGAAGACATCAGCGGCGGCGGTGACGACGAGGACAGCTTCCTCGACCGCCACATGGGCGACCACGAGGTCGATCCGTCCAGCCTGCTGCAGGACCAGCGCATGCGCATGGCGCTGGTGGAGGCCATCAAGGTCCTGCCCGAGCGGGAGCAGCAGATCATGTCCATGTACTACGAGCACGACATGAACCTGAAGGAGATCGCGGCGGTGCTCGGCGTGACCGAGTCGCGCATCTGCCAGCTGCACAGCCAGTCGATCGCCCGGCTGCGCGCCAAGCTGCGCGAGCACTGACCACCTGGCGACCCGCGGTGGCGGGTGGATCGCATCAAGGCCGGTGCGCTCTCGGGCGCATCGGCTTTTTGCCAGGGGCGGTGGGTCCCGACGGCTGGGCTGGTGAGCGGTCGGTGGTGGGCGGTGGCCCGGTGGTGTGAGAAAGCCCGGACAGCCCGGGCGCGCCGTTCAGGCGGCGAGGTAGGCGCTGCCCGCGCCGCGCACCGCACCCTGGCCGGCGCGGCCGTAGGTGGTGGCGGGGGTGGCCTGGGGCACCAGCACGCCGAGTGCGCGCTGGTTCTGGGCGCTGGCGCGCAGCACGCCCTGGCGCAGGCGCGCGAAGCGCTGGGCCTGGTGGGCGAGTGCCTGGGCCAGCGGATCCCCGCCGGCGCGCAGCCGCAGGGTGGTGGGGGCTTGGGCCAGGGCGGCCTGCACCGCGGCGCTCGCCTCGGCGACGGCGGGCGCCTCGCCGGCGAGCAGCGCCTGCTCGAGCGCGTCGAGCCCGTCCGACAGCGCGGCGAGCCAGGGGTGGCGATCGGCGGGTGTCGGGGTCGGGCGGTTCATGCGCTGTCTCCGGGAATCAGCCTTTGCTGCTTTGCAGCATCTCGGCCGCGTTGGCCAGCAGCTTGTCGGCGATGGCTTCGGGGTTGACCTGGAAGGTGCCGTTGTCGATGGCCAGCTTCATCGCCGCCACCTTTTCAGCATTGAACACGTCGCCACCGCCGGCGCTCGTGGCCGACTGCGTGGCCGCCGACAGGGTGACCTGCACACCCGCGGCCGGACGCCCCGCGGCGGCGGCGGCCGGCTCGGCCGCGGCGGCACCCGCGACCGGGTTCTGGGCCGCTTTCTGCGGTCCGCCGGCCACGGATCCGATGTAGGAGTCCGGTGAAGATTCGACTTTCATGTCACGCTCCAAACCCCGAAGTCGGGGCACTGTGGAAGCACTATCGACATCGATGGGGCGAACTTGAGGCCTTTCGACCCTCTTTTTTCATACCGGCTGTCGACCTGCGCCGACCGCCCGGTGTTCCCGGCGGGCGCGCCGTTCACAGCGCCAGCTCCACCGTCTGGTCGGCCCGGACCACGCCCGTGACCACGCGCCCGCTGGGCAGGCGCACCCGCGCCGGCTGGCCCACCAGGCCCTCGCTCAGCGCCTGGCCGACCACCGTGACGGAAAAACCGGCGCCACCGCTGCGCACCTTCACCGGGGCGTTGGCCTCGAAGGCCTGCGGCGCGCGGACCATGTTTTCGCGCAGGGGTTGCCCCGGCGACAACGCGAAGGCCGCCTGCCGGCCGATCCAGCGATCCGGCAGCGCCAGCACCGGCGACGGATGGGCCGCCCAGTCGATATCGGCGCGCTCAGCGTGTTCTGAAGTGAGGGTCTCGCCCGCCGGCACCGGGGCCTTCAGCACCCAGGCCGGGCCGAACGCGCGCACGGTCACCGGCACAAACACGTTCCAGCGGGCCATGCCGTCGACGCAGCGCAGGCCGATCTGGGTGCGGCCCCACAGGCGGGTGTTCGCCGGCAGGTAGGGTTCGATCGCGCCGCAGGGCGCCAGGCGCAGGCGGCTGTCCAGCGAGCCCACGCTCACCTCCGCGCGCAACGGCAGCTCCTGCGTGGCCATGGCCTGCGTGACCGCGGGCTGCAGCCAGTCGCGCGCGAGCTGCTCCAGCCCCGGGTTGGCGCGCGCCGGCGCCGCCCCCAGAGACAGGGCCAGCAGGCAGGCAGAGGTGGCAAGGCGCATGGGTGATCTCCCGACGGACAGGGGGCAGGCTTCCAGATCAGCACTCTAGGCCCGCCCGCGCCAGCCCAAAGCGCCGAAATGCCGGGCCACGACCGCGTTGTTCGCCGCATTGCCCGCCTCAAGCTTTCCCACAATCGTTTCACCTGCCATGCCCGGGACTTGCCCGACATGGCGATCCCGTCCACCCACCCCACCCTCCGCGAGGCCGACATGCTGGAACAAATGACCGCCCGCCTGGATTTCCACGGCCAGTCGCTGAACCTGCGCGCCCAGCGCCAGCAGCTGCTCGCCAGCAACATCGCCAACGCCGACACCCCGGGCTACGTGGCCCGCGATTTCGACTTCGCCCAGGCGCTGAAAAACGTCACGGCCGCGCCCGCGCGGGACAGTGTGGCCGTCAGCGATGTGCGCCACCTGCCGATGCGTCCGGGCCTGCCGCGCAGCGGCGAGCTGGCCTACGCGGTGCAGACCCAGCCCAGCCAGGACCGCAACACGGTCGACCTCGACCGCGAGCGGGCCAACTTTGTCGACAACAGCGTGCGCTACGAATCCACGCTGCGTTTCATCAACGGGCATGTGAAGACCATGCTCAGCGCCATCACCGGCCAGTGAGCGCGCACGAACGCTGCCCGCCGGCCTGAAGGAGTCCGCCCATGTCGATGTTCAACATCTTCAACGTCTCGGGCAGCGCCGTCAGCGCGCAGGCCCAGCGCCTCAACGTGGTGGCCAGCAACCTGGCCAACGCCGACGCCGTGGCCGGCCCCGACGGTCAGGCCTACAAGGCGCGCCAGGTGCAGTTCCAGACCGTGCCCCTGGGCGCGCCGGGCAACGCCGGCGTGAAGGTCCAGACCATCACCGAAAACCAGCAGCCCGGCCGCCGCGAGCACAACCCCAATCACCCGATGGCCGACGCCGACGGCTATGTCACCCACTCCAACGTGAACCCGGTGGAGGAGATGGTCAACATGATCTCCGCCTCCCGTTCGTACCAGAACAACGTCGAGGTGATGAACACCGCCAAGACGCTGCTGCTCAAGACCCTGCAGATGGGTCAGTGAAAGGCCAGCCCCCATGTTCAGCCAACCGCTCGATCTCACCGGCCTGGGCACCACCGCCGGCAGCACCACCGCCAACGGCGGGCGCACCACCAGTGCTTCCGAGGCCTCGCAGGACCGGTTCCTCAAGCTGCTCGTCGCGCAGCTCAACAACCAGGACCCGCTCAACCCGATGGACAACGCGCAGATGACCACGCAGATGGCGCAGATCAACACGGTCAGCGGCATCGAGCAGCTCAACAGCACGCTCAAGGGCATGGCCGGGCAGTTCGGCGCCATGCAGCAGCTGCAGGGCACCACGCTGATCGGCCGCGAGGCGCTGGTGCAGGGCAACGCCCTCGGCTTCGACGGCACCACCGGCAAGGGCGCGATGCGCCTGAGCGGCGCAGCCAGCTCGGTGCAGGTCGACATCCTCGACCGCGCCGGCGGCGTGATCGACACGCTGGACTTCGGCGCGCTGACCGCCGGCCAGCATTCCTTCAACTGGAACGGCAGCGGCACCGACCCGTCGCAGGTGGCCGGCTTCCGCGTGCGCGCGGCCAACGGCGGCTCGCCCGTCACCGCCACGCCGTTCACCCGCCTCACCGTCACCGGCGTGGGCTTTGCCAACGGCGCCATGAACCTGCAGCTGCAGGACGGCCGTCAGCTCGGCTACGACCAGGTCAGCACCTTCATGTGACGCCCCTCCCTCCCTTTTCTCACCACAGGACACCGCCATGGGCTTTCAACAAGGACTCTCTGGCCTGAACAGCGCCAGCCGCAACCTCGACGTCATCGGCCACAACATCGCCAACAGCAACACCGTGGGCATGAAGAGCTCGCGCGCCGAGTTCGCCGAGCTCTACGCCAGCTCGGTCAACGCCGCCGGCGGCGTGGCCACCGGCATCGGCGTGACGGTGGCCAACGTCGCGCAGAACTTCACGCAGGGCAACATCACCGTCACCGGCAACGAGCTCGATGTGGCCATCAACGGCAACGGCTTCTTCGAGCTCACCATGCCGAACGGCTCCACCGCCTACAGCCGCGCCGGCATGTTCAAGCTCGACCGCGACGGCTTCGTCACCACCAACGACGGCAGCCGCCTGATGGGCTACCCGACCGACCCCGCCGGCAACCGGCTGAGTTTCGAAAGCAGCCCCCTCGTGCTGCCCACCGGCGGGCCGATTCCCGCGCAGCAGACCAGCGCCATCACCGCGGAGTTCAATTTGGACGCCCGCGCCGTGGTATGGAACAGCGTCACGCCCAACGTGCCGCTGTCCACCTACGGCACCTCGCTCGTCGCGTTCGACGCGCAGGGCGTGGAAGTGCCGGTCACGCTGGCCTTCCGCAAGGTCGCCAACAACAGCTGGGAGGTCTACACCGGCGTCAACGGCGCCGATCCCGCCACCTCCACGCCGTTCACCGTCAACTTCCTCGCCGACGGCAGCCTCGACCCGGCGACCGTGGTGCCCCCCATCACACTGGCCTCGCCCAACGACCCCACGCTGACCTGGACTGCGACCATGGATTTCGATCAGGTCACGCAGTTCGGCACCTCGTTTGCCGTGACCAACCTCACCCAGGACGGTTACCGCCCGGGTGAACTCACCAGCCTGAAGATCGACGAAAACGGCGTGGTCACCGGCCGGTACTCCAACGGCCAGTCCCGCGCCGCGGGCCAGATTGCGCTGGTGAACTTCCGCAACGCGCAAGGCCTGGTGCCCACCGGCGGCGGCAACTGGCAGGCCAGCTTCGCCTCCGGCGAGCCACTGCGCGGCGAACCCGGCAGCGGCAACTTCGGCGCGCTGCGCTCCGGCGCGCTCGAAGATTCCAACGTGGACATCACCGCCGAGCTGGTGAACATGATGACCGCGCAGCGCGCCTACCAGGCCAGCGCACAGACCATCAAGACCCAGGACCAGGTGATGAGCACGCTGCTCAACATGCGTTGAAGCCGTCAAGAGGCGTGATCTCAAATAGCACCGTGGAAGTATTGCGCGCGAGGGGTGGGCTCTTAGCATCGTTGGGTTCTTACCCGACCGAATGTCGCGCCCATGTCTTCCGCCAATGATTCGTGGTCCTTCCACAACCTCTCTGACGACTGGTTGCCAGCGCGCGCCGTCGGTGCCAGGGTCAGCGCTACTCTCAATCGCTCGGATCACATCCTTTCTGTCACCGTGTGGTTCGCAGGCGTCAAGCCGTCGAGCGAGACAGTGGACCGAGTCCTTCGCGAGTGCGCCGCTTTCGCAGCGGCGCGCGACAGTTCGTTTGATGTGTTCCTCGATGCCGAATGGCTGCCCAGCGCCGATTCCCATTACCGGGAATACCAGCTTCTCTACCCCTACGGCCGGGATCACTTTCTCTGCTTCGATGCCCGTTTGCGGCAGGTGGGTGTGCGCCGACATGGAGACAAGCGTTTTGCGAAGCCGTGGCCGGTAGACGACATCGCTGCCCTGTGTCGTCAGGCATACGTGGAACATGAACCCAATCCGTTGAGCGACTACGAAGACAGCGAGGATGTCGACAGCGCCGAGAGCGATCTGCGTGCCGAGGTGGTTCGCTGGATCTGGTACGGCTACCACTCGCCCGAACAGATCGGTGCGCTGATTAAAGAGCGCGCCGATGAAGATGAAGACATCGATGCCGATGTCCTTCACGCCTTTGCAGCCCATGTGCTCGCCAAGAAGCGCGCGGCCGAGGCCACGTGGCCTGAAGAGACCGACAACGACCGACTCGACGATGCGTTTGCCGATCTGACCGAAGGAGACGTTTTTGCCATGCAATACGCAGGCGACTGCCTGGACGAAGGGGCCGAGCTGGTGCATGAGCGCACCGACGAGCTGGACCCGAACGTCGAGAAGTTCGAAGGGGCCTGCTTCTTCCACACCCAGGATATGGACCACGCCTTTGACGGCGAGGGCCTGAGAGTGGCGTTTCTGCATCTGTACAGCGAGGATGCCGACGACTACGTGGCCATTGGCACGCGTGTGGTCGAAGCGCTTCGGCAGCGTGGGCTGCAGCCCGTCTGGAGCGGCACTGACAACGAGCGCATCCATTTGCCTGGCTTTCGCTGGCGGCGGCGCACCCCGGACTGATGCGCGAGCCCTCCCGGTCTGCACCGGGAAGCGGTGAATAGCGCCACCCGCTGCGCGTTATTCAGGGCTTTGTTCCCCCTTAAGAATTTCCACAATCCGTTCACGCCGTCCCCTCAGCCTGACTGATGGGGCTCCGGCGTTTGGAAGGATTTGTGCATGGACCGCCTCATCTACACCGCCATGACCGGCGCCAGCGCCGCCCAGCACCGCCAGCAGGTGCTGAGCAACAACCTGGCCAACCTGTCTACGCCCGGCTTCCGCGCCGAACTCTCTGCGTTTCGCGCGGTGCCGGTGCGCGGCGACGGCGCCAGCACGCGCGTGTTTGCCATCGAGGCCACCGCGGGTCACTCGGAGCTGCCCGGCAGCGTGACGGCGACCGGCCGCAACCTCGACGTGGCCGCCCAGGGCAGCGCGTGGTTCGCGGTGCAGGCGCTCGATGGCACCGAGGCCTACACCCGTGCGGGCGGCCTGCAGATCAACACCGAAGGGACGCTGGTCGGCGCCAACGGCCTGCCGATGCTGGGCGACGGCGGCCCGATCACGATCCCGGCCAACGCCCGCGTGGACATCGCCGCCGACGGCACCGTCAGCGCCCGGGTGGGCAACGAGCCGGCGCAGGCGGTGGGCCGGCTGAAGATGGTCGAGCCCGACGCCGACAACCCGCTGCGCCGCGGCGACGACGGCCTGTTCCGCGGTCCCGGCGGCGACCCGCTGCCCGCCAGCGAGACCGCGCGGCTGCAGGACGGCGCGCTCGAAGGCTCCAACGTCAACCCGATTTCCGCCATGGTCGACATGATCGCCGTGGCACGCCAGTTCGAGGTGCAGATGCGCATGCTGCAGAACGGCGAAACCAATGACCGCACCGCAGCCCAGCTGCTCAACATCAACGGCTGAGGCCGGCCCCAGGAGCGACCATGATCAACTCGCTGATGATTTCCAAGACCGGCATGACGGCGCAGCAGACGCAGCTCGACGTCATCTCCAACAACCTGGCCAACGTCTCGACCAACGGCTTCAAGCGCTCCAGCGCGGTGTTCGAGGACCTGATGTACCAGAACCTGCGCCAGGTCGGCGCCAACGCTGCGCAGCAGGCCGAGCTGCCGACCGGCCTGCAGGTCGGTCTGGGGGTGCGCACCGTGGCCACCGCCCGCCAGTTCACGCAGGGCAGTGTGCAGCAGTCCGGCAACGCGCTGGACGTGGCCATCAACGGACAGGGCTTTTTCCAGATCGCCATGCCCGACGGCACCACCGCCTACACCCGCGACGGCAGCTTTCAGCTCAACGCCCAGGGCCAGATGGTCACCTCCAGCGGCTACCCGCTGACCGCCGGCATCACCCTGCCGCCCGAGACCACCAGCATCACCATCTCCAGCGACGGCATCGTGACCGCCAAGCTGCCCGGCAACACCACGCCGCAGCAGGTGGGCTCGATCGAGCTGGCCAATTTCATCAACCCGGCCGGCCTGGAGCCGATGGGCCAGAACCTGTTTCGCGAGAGCGTGGCCTCCGGCAACCCCATCAACGGCGCGCCGGGCACCACCGGCATGGGCTCGCTGATGCAGGGCTACACCGAGGCGTCCAACGTGAACGTGGTGCAGGAGCTGGTCAGCATGATCCAGACGCAGCGCGCCTACGAGATGAATTCCAAGGCCATCCAGACCTCCGACCAGATGCTGCAGCGCCTGTCGCAGCTGTGATGCAGCGATCCACCGCCCCGAACACCACCGAGACCGCCATGTCCTCCCGCCCGCGTTTGTCCGCCCTCTGGCTGGCGCCCCTGTTTCTGCTGGCTGGCTGCGAGACGCTGCAGCGCGTGCCGCAGGTCGACCTGGTGCCGGCCCAGCCGGTGCGCTATGTGCAGCCCGCCGCGCCCGCCGCCGCACCCACCGGCAGCCTGTTCCAGGCCGCCACCTACCGTCCCGGCTTCGAGGACCCGCGTGCCCGGTTGCCCGGCGACGCGGTCACCATCCAGATCACCGAGCGCGTGACCGCCAGCCAGACCAACTCGTCGTCCATCGAGCGCAGCGGCGAAGTCTCCAGCGGCATCTCGGCCTTCCCCTTCCTGAACGCCGGCACCCTGGGCCGCCTGAACGCGGGTGCCCAGTCGGACAACAGCTTCAGCGGCGACGGCGCCACGCAGAGCAACAACACCTTCTCCGGCAGCATCACCGCCACCGTGCAGGAAGTGCTGCCCAACGGCCACCTGCTCGTGGTGGGTGAGAAGCAGACCGGCGTGAATGCCAACGTGGACGTGCTGCGCTTCTCCGGCACCATCGACCCGCGCTTCATCCGCCCGGGCAACGTGGTCTCGTCGACCCAGGTCGCCAACGCCCGCATCGAGTCGCGCAGCCGCGGCCAGCAGGGCGAGGTCATGTCGATGGGCTGGCTCGCCCGCTTCTTTTTGACGGTGCTGCCGTTCTGAAGGCCGCCACCATGAACCGCCACATCCCCTGCGCTCCCATGAACACCCGCGCCACCCCCGCTTCTGCCGCCCGCGCGCTGCGCCGGGTGTGGATGGCCCTCGCCACACTGATCCTCGCCGCGTCGGCGCTGCCGACCCTGGCGCAAAGCATCCGGGTGAAGGAAGTCGCCGCGGTGCAGGGCGTGCGCACCAACCAGCTCACCGGCTATGGCCTGGTGGTGGGTCTGGACGGCACGGGCGACCAGACCACCCAGATGCCCTACACCGGCCAGAGCCTGGCCAACTACCTCCAGCAGCTCGGGTTGAGCCTGCCGCCGGGCGTCAACCCGCAGCTCAAGAACGTGGCGGCCGTGCTCGTCACCGCCCAGCTGCCGGCTTTCGCCCAGCCCGGCCAGACCTTCGATGTCACCGTGTCGTCCATCGGCAACGCCAAGTCGCTGCGCGGCGGCACCCTGATCACCACGCCGCTCAAAGGCGCCGACGGCGAGATCTACGCCCTCGCCCAAGGCAACCTGCTGGTCGGCGGCGCCGGCGCCTCGGCCGGTGGCAGCAAGGTGCAGATCAACCACCTGAGCGCCGGCCGCATCCCCGGCGGCGGTCAGGTCGAGCGCGCGGTGGCCACGCCCTTTGCCCTGGGCGAGACCATCGACCTCGGCCTGCAGAGCAACGACTTCGCCACCGCCAGCCGCGTCACGGAGGCAATCAACAAGGCCATCGGCCCGGGCACCGCCGCGGCGGTGGACGGCCGCGTGGTGCGCCTGCGCGCGCCGGCCGACCCCAACGCCCGCGTGGCGTTCCTCGCGCGGGTGGAGGACGTGCGGCTGGACGCCGCGGTGCCCGCCGCGCGCGTGGTCATCAATTCGCGCACCGGCTCCATCGTCATGAACCAGGCCGTCACGCTGGGTGCCTGCGCGGTGGCGCATGGCAACCTGTCGGTGAGCATCAGCTCGACCCCGGTGGTCAGCCAGCCCAACCCGCTGTCGGGCGGTGAGACCGTGGTCACCGAGCGCACCAACATCCAGATCAGCCAGGACAAGGGCTCGCTGATCCAGCTCGACACCGCCCCCAAGCTCGCCGACGTCGTCAAGGCGCTCAATGCGCTGGGCGCGACGCCCCAGGACCTGCTGGCCATCCTGCAGGCCATCAAGGCCGCCGGCGCGCTCAACGCCGAGCTGGAGATCATCTGAGGACCCCCGGAGGACGCCCCGATGCTCAACGCTTCTCCCCTCATGCCCCGCGGCCTCGCCGCCGACCCGTCGGCGCTGGGCGCGCTCAAGGCCGGCGGCAACGACCGCGCCGCGCTGAAAGAAGCGGCCCGCCAGTTCGAGTCGCTGTTCATGCGCGAACTGATCAAGAGCATGCGCGAGGCGACCCAGAAGAGCGGCCTGACCGACAGCGCGGGCGAGAACCTGGGCACCGACCTGCTCGACCAGCAGCTCGCGGTCAGCCTCGCCGGCATGCCCGGCGGCCTGGCCGAAGCCATTGAGCGCCAGCTGGCCCGCCAGATGAGTGGTCAGCCCGCCACACCCGTGGCGCCGCCGGTGACGTCCACCGTCGAGCGCGTGGGCGCGGGCCCGCGCCAGGCCGCGTTCGTGGCGCAGCACAGCGCCGCCGCCGCGGCTGTGTCGCGCGAGACGGGCATCCCGGCCAGCTTCATGATCGGCCAGGCCGGCCACGAGACCGGCTGGGGCCGCAGCGAGATCCGCCACCGCGACGGCTCGAACTCCTTCAACCTGTTCGGCATCAAGGCCGGGCCGGGCTGGAAGGGCAAGACCGCCGAGGTGATCACCACCGAATACATCAACGGCGAGCCGCGCAAGGTCACGGCGCGCTTCCGCGCCTACGACAGCTACGACGACGCCTTCCGCGACTACGCCCGCCTGATTGGCAACAGCCCGCGCTACGACGCGGTCATGGACCAGCTGCATTCGGTGCAGGGTTTTGCGCAGAGCCTGCAGCGCGCCGGCTACGCCACCGACCCGCAGTACGCCGCCAAACTCAGCCGCGCCATCAACACCACGCTGAGCCTGCAGCGCGCCCAGGCATGACCCACCCTGACCCGATCCGTCCGACCCTGGAGCCCCAGCCATGTCAGCCCTGAACATCGGCGCCCGCGCGCTCAACACCAACCTGGCGGCGCTGCAGGTCATCGGCCACAACATCGCCAACGTCAACACCGAGGGCTACTCGCGCCAGACCGTGCAGCTGCGCTCGGCCGGTTACCAGTCCTTCGGCAGCGGCTACATCGGCAAGGGCGTGGAGCTCGCCACGGTGGAGCGCGCCCACAACGCCTACCTCACCCGCGAAGCGCAGGCCACCGCTTCGGTTGCCGCGGCCGACCAGCTGCGCCTGGACCGCCTCAACCAGCTGGAGGCCGTGTTCCCCACGGGCAGCGGCGGCCTCGGCGCCGCGATGAACGACATGCTCAACGCGTGGAACGACGTGTCGACCTCGCCGAGCAACCTGACCGCCCGCGTGGTGGTGCTCACCCGGGCCGACGAGTTCGCCAGCCGCCTGCGCAACACCGCCGGCCAGCTCGACGCCATCAAGCAGGCCACCGAACTTCAGGTCGGCGGCACCGTGGACAACATCAACCGCCTCGCCCAGGACCTGGCGGCGGTCAACCAGCGCATCATCGAAACGGCCGGCGGCACCCACACGCCCAACGACCTGTTCGACGAACGCGACCAGCTGCTGCGCCAGATGAGCCAGTTCGTCCAGATCAGCACCGTGCCGGGCGAGAGCGGCACGGTCAACGTCTTCGTGGCGGGCAGCCAGCCGCTGGTGCTGGGCCAGCAGCCCAGCCGCCTGGCGGTGGGGCGCGACCCGGTGGACAGCTCGCGCATTGCGCTCAACTTCGTGCAGGGCGGCGCCAGCACGCCGATCGACCCCGCCGCACTGGGCGGCGGCGAACTCGCCGGCCTGATGACCTTCCTGAACGAGGACCTTGGTTCGGTGCAGGCGCAGGTGGGGCGTCTGGCCCTGGCCACCGCCACGCTGGTCAATGAGCAGCACCGCCTGGGCGTGGACCTGACCGGCACCCCCGGCGCCGACTTCTTCGTGCCACCGGCCGCGGCGGCCTCGCTGGCCGCGCCGTCCAACGCCGGCACCGGGCAGTTCACCGCCACCGTGATCGACGCCACCGCGCTGATCGCCTCCGACTACGAGATCCGCACCGACGCCACGGGCACCAGCATCGTGCGCCTGTCCGACAACCAGAGCACGTCGGTGGCGGCTTTCCCGGTCGACATCGACGGCCTGCGCTTCACCCTCGACAGCGGCGCCGTCGCGTCCGGCGACCGCTACCGCCTGCGCCCGTTCGAGGCCGTGGCGCGCAACTTGTCGGTGGCCATCGGCGCGCCGGACCGCCTCGCCGCGGCCAGCCCGGTGATGGTCAGCCCCGCGACCACCAACGCCGGGGGTTTGAGCATCGAGCGCCTGTACGCCACCGGGCCGGTCGGCAGCCCGATCCCCAGCGTGGACATCGAATTCCTCGCCGACGGCACCTACACCGTCAACGGCGCGCTGCCCAGTCAGGCCTTCGCGCCTGGCCAGCCCATCGAGGTCAACGGCTGGAGCCTCACGCTGCGCGGCAGCCCGACGGCGGGCGACCGCTTCACCGTCAGCGCCGCCCCCAGCAACTCGCTCGCCCAGAACGCCGGCAACGCCGCCGGCATCCTCGCCCTGCGTGACCTGCAGACCTTCGAGGGCGTGCCCTTGTCCGACGGCTATGTGAGCCTGTTCTCCGACGTCGGCACGCGGGTGCAGAGCGCCCAGTTCGCCGCGCGCTTCTCCGGCAACGTGGCCGCCACCGCCGAAACCGCCCGCGCCAATGTGGCCGGCGTCAACCTCGACGAGGAAGCCGCCCGGCTCCTGCAGTACCAGCAGGCCTACCAGGCGTCCGCCAAGTTCCTGCAGATCGCGCAGAGCACCTTCGACAGCCTGCTGCAAACCGTCGGCCGTTGAGCCACCGGGAGACCGCCATGATGCGCATCGCCACCGCCAACACCTTCGACCGCACCGTCGACAACCTCATGCAGCGCCAGACCGAGATGGCGCGCCAGCAGGAGCGGCTCTCCAGCGGCAAGCGCGTGCTCAAGGCCAGCGACGACCCGGTCGCCGCCACGCTGGCCGAAACCGCGCAGAACCGCCTCACCCGCGTGCAGGCCGACCAGCGCGCGCTCGACGCCTCGCGCACCAGCCTGGAGCAGGCCGAGAGCGGGCTGGCGGAGTCCGGCGAACTGATCATGCGGGTGCGCGAGCTGCTGGTGTCCGCCGGCAACGGCACCTTCACCGACGCCGAACGCGCCGACATCGCCAAGCAGCTCGAAGGCCTGCGCGAGCAGATGATCGCCGTGGCCAACCGCACCGACAACGCCGGGCGCACGCTGTTCGGCGGCCTGGGCGGCTCGCCGCGCCCGTTCGTGGACCTCTACACCGCCACCGGCGCCGGCGTGCGTTTCGATGGCCAGCGCGGCCAGGTCGCCCCGGGCGACAACGCGCTGCCCGCGGCCCTGGACGGCGACGCCATCTGGATGCGCGTGCCGCAGGGCAACGGCGCGTTCGCCGTGTCGCTGGGCGCCGGCAACACCGGGGGCGCGAGCGCCAACCTCGGGCAGGTGAGCGACGCCACCGCGCTCACCGGCAGCAACTACCGCATCGAATTCACCCAGACGCCGGGCGGCATGACCTACTCGGTGATCGACACGACCGCGGTGCCGGCCGCGCCGGTGGCGGGACACAACGGCGTGGCCTACACGCCCGAGATGACGATCGAGTTCGAGGGCATCCAGTTGCAGCTGCAAGGCACACCAGCCACCGGCGACACCCTGGAGATCACCGCCAACCCGCCGGCCACCGACATCTTCGCGGTGGTTCAGAGCGCGATCGAGGTGTTGCGGTCCGAGGGCAGCAACGAGACGGCGGTGCGCCGGCACGGCCTGGAGCGCGCGATCGCCGAAATCGACGCGGGGCACGACCGCGTGCTGCTGGCGCGCGGCCGGGTGGGTGAATGGCTCAACCGCGCCGACTCGCTGGAATCGCTGTTCACCGACCGCGACCTGGCGTTCAAGAAAGAGAAGTCGTCGTACGAGGACCTCGACATGGTTGAGGGCATCTCCGACTTTCAGAAACAGCAGACCGCCTTCGAGGCGGCCATCAAGTCGTACGCCCAGATCCAGCGCCTGTCGCTGTTCTCGGCGCTCGGTTGAACGGAGACTGGCGGCATGGCCCAAAGCGTTCTCGACAGCGTCTGCCTGGCCTACGAGCCGGTGTTCGACCGCGAACGCGGCCTCGCCGCGGTGCGGCTGCACGTGCGGCCGCAGCTGATCGATGCGGTGGACGCGGGGCATCTGTTGCAGGCGATCGGTGAAGACTGGCCGGCGAGCGCGCCGGTGCTGATCCTCTCCATCGAGCACCCGCGGCTGTTGCATGGGGCGCTGCAGGGCGATCCGGTGGGCAACACCTGGCTGGAGGTGCCCAACGACTTGTACCGCGGTGCGGAATCGCTGGCGCGCCTGGCTCACGCCGTGCGCCGCGGCCACCAGCTCCTGCGCGTGGCGCCCCTGGGCGCGTTGCGCGCGGAGGCCATGCCGCCCATCGACACCCGCAGCCTGGCCACGCCCAGCGAGGACGAGGCCGCCCTGCTCGCCGAACCCGAACGGCCCGGCCAGCGGCGCCTGCGCATGCCGGCCGGCCTGTTGATGCAGGGCGTGACCACGCGGGCCCTGGCCGCCGCCTGCCTGGAGCAGCACGGTGTCTGGGGCCTGGTCGGCTGGCCGGACGCCGACGTGCTGGCCTCCCACCGACACCACGCGGTGGCCTACGACGTGGGCGTGATCCGCGAGGTGCTGGAGGCCATCGACGACGAGGAGTGTTCGGTCGAACACCTCGAGCGCGTGGTGCGCCAGGACGCGGTCCTGGTCTATCGCATCCTGCTCCTGGTGAACTCCGCCGCCTATGGCCTGCGCCGCGAGATCGACTCGCTGCGCCACGCGCTCATGATGCTGGGCTTGCGCGAACTGGGGCGCTGGTTGCGCGAGCAGCTGCCCGAGGGCGAACCCGACGGCGATCTCCACCCGGTGCGCCTGTCCATGGTCATGCGCGCCCGGCTGGCGCAACACCTGCTGGCCACCGGCTCCGACGACAGCCTGCGCTCGGAGGTCTACACCACCGCGCTGCTGGGGCAGCTCGACCGCCTGCTCAACCGGCCGCTGGGCGAGCTGCTCACCAAGCTGCCGCTGCCCGGGCGCATGTTTGACGCCGTGCTGCGCCGCGACGGCCCATATTTCCCGCTGGTGGACATGGCCCGCGCGCTGGCCGATGTCGCCGGCATGGAGCGCCTGCCCGCCCTCGCACGCCGCCACGAGATTCCGCTGGAGCAGGCCAACCGCGCCTTGCTGCGCATGCTCGCCACCAGCCACAGCCACACCAGCCGCCGCTCCGAGCGCCTGACGTGATGCGGCGGATCTGACGCGCCGCCGCCGGCCCGGCGCGACAATCGCGCCATGACCGCCGCCCCCACCGCCACCCACCGCCGCGCCCTCGTGCTGTTCTCCGGCGGGCAGGACTCCACCACCTGCCTGGCCCACGCCCTGACCCGCTACGACCATGTCGAGACCATGGGGTTCGACTACGGCCAGCGCCACCGCGTCGAACTCCAGGCGCGGCTGGCGGTGCTTGACGGGCTGCGCGCCGGCTGGCCGGACTGGGCCGCGCGGCTGGGCGAGGACCATGTGCTCGACCTGGCCGTGCTCGGCGCGGTGAGCGAGACCTCGCTCACCCGCGACATGGCCTTCCGCATGGAGGCCAGCGGCCTGCCCAACACCTTCGTGCCCGGCCGCAACCTGCTGTTCCTCACGCTGGCCGCCGCGCTGGCCTACCGGCGGGGCCTGAGCGTGCTGGTCACGGGCGTGTGCGAGACC
Source organism: Hydrogenophaga sp. T66 (assembly GCF_057219855.1). Taxonomy (NCBI): domain Bacteria; kingdom Pseudomonadati; phylum Pseudomonadota; class Betaproteobacteria; order Burkholderiales; family Comamonadaceae; genus Hydrogenophaga; species Hydrogenophaga sp. T66. Next base: position 300,814 of record NZ_JBXVVX010000001.1, read on the forward strand.
GACTTTTCCGGTTACCCCGACTGCCGCGACGACACCATGAAGGCGCTGCAGGTGGCGCTGTCGCTCGGCATGGACCACCGCTTCCTCATCGACACCCCCCTGATGTGGATCGACAAGGCCGCCACCTGGCAGCTCGCCCGCGACCTCGGCGGCGCCGCGCTGGTCGACCTGATCGTCGAACACAGCCACACCTGCTACCTCGGCGACCGCGACCACCGCCACCCCTGGGGCTACGGCTGCGGCCGTTGCCCGGCGTGTGAACTGCGCGCGGCGGGCTGGGCGCGTTACGTTGTCCCGGCGGGCACCGGCACCACCCGGTAACGCGCCTCCTCCCCGGCCGGCTCCAGCGTCCAGCGGCTGCGGTGGAAAGCCGCGACGCCCGGGCGGTGGGCGATGGAGACGAGCGCGCCGTGGCGCTGGGCCACGAGATTGCGCAGGCGCTCCACGAGTTGGGTCTCGGCCGCCTCGTCGAGGGCGCTGGTGGCTTCGTCGGCGAACAGCCAGCGGGGCCGCTTGAGCAGGGCGCGCGCGATCGCCAGCCGTTGTTGCTCGCCGCCGGAAAGGGTCTGGCCCCAGGCGCCCTGTTCGTCCAGGCGGTCCACGAGCTCGGGCAGCAGCGCGTCGCGCAGGGCCTGGCGGAGTTCGTCGTCGGTGTGGCGGTCGGCGGCCTCGGGGTAGGCGAGGGCGTCGCGCAGGCGGCCGGTGGGGAAGTAGGCGCGCTGCGGCAGGAACATCGCGTCGGCCTCGAAGGCGGCGGGCAGGCGCAGGTGACGCTGGCCCCAGGGCCAGATGCCGGCGAGCAGGCGCAGCAAGGTGGACTTGCCGCTGCCCGACGGGCCGCTGATGAGCACCGTGTCGCCCGCCTGGAGGGCCAGGCCGGCGGCGGCGAGCAGTGGCACGCCACCGCCGGGCCGGTCGGCGCGCACGGCGTCCACGATCAGCGTGTCGGCGTCGGGCGCGGCGCCGGTGCGCTGGTCGGCGCCGGCGGCGGGCAGGGCGGCGAAGCTGGCCTCGAAGCTGGTCAGGCGGTCGGTGGTGGCGCGCCAGGCGGCCAGGCTGCTGTAGTTGTCGACGAACCACGACAGCGAGTCCTGCACCCGCGCGAAGGCGGAGGCAATCTGCATCAGCTCGCCGAGCTGGATGGCGCCGCTGAAGAAGCGCGGCGCGGCCACGATGAACGGAAACACCACCGCGGCCTGGCCAAAGCCCACCGTGAACCAGGTGAGCTGCTTTTGCGCGGTGAGCAGGCGGAAGTAGTTGGCCAGGGCATCGCCGAAGCGCAGGCCGAGTTGCTGGCGCTCGACGGCCTCGCCCCGGTCGAGCGCGATGGATTCGCTGGACTCGCGCACGCGCACGAGGTGGTGCCGGAAGTCGGCCTCCAGCCGTTGCTGGCGGAAGTTCAGGCCGATCTGGCGGCGGCCGATGTAGTGCGTGATCACGCTGCCGACCACGCAGTACACCACCGCCATCCACACCATGAAGCCGGGGATGGTGATGTCCTGCCCGCCCAGGGGGACGGTGAAGCTGCCGGAGAGCGACCACAGGATGCCGACAAAGGAGACGAAGGTGACCACCGCGTTGAGCAGGCCCATGGACAGGCTCACCGTGTAGCTCGTGAACAGGTTGGCGTCCTCGGCGATGCGCTGGTCGGGGTTGTCGGGCGGGGCGTCGCCACCGCGGGCGAAGCGCGCGATTTCCATCTGGTAGAAGGCCTTGTGGGCCAGCCAGCGGTCGAGGTAGTGGTGGGTCATCCACGCGCGCCAGCGCATCTCCAGCAGCTGGGTGAGGTAGAAGCGGTAGACGGCGATCAGGATGAAGCCGAAGGCGAGGTAGGTGAACCGGCCCAGCTCGCGCCAGAACACGGGCGCGTCCTTGTTCTGCAGCGCGTCGTAGAACACGCGGTTCCAGTCGTTGATCAGCACCAGCATGTACACCGCGCCGAGGTTGAGCGCGACGATGGCGGCGAGCAGCCCGCGCGCCTTCCACTTCTCTTCGGAGTGGAAGTAGGGGCTGGACAGGCGCCAGGCTTGCGCCGCGAAGGCGCGGAAGGCTTGCAGCTTGGTCATCGGTGGATTCATGCGCGGTCGGTGCGGGTGGCAGGGCGGGGACGGTGGCGCCAATCGTGTTGGGACGACAGGGCCGGCGGACAGCACGACTTCGACGGCCCGACGGCCGCGGCGGTTCCGCGCCGGGCGGACCGCCGCCAGGCTGGGTCAGGGGTTGGCGATGCCGGCGGCGACATGCCCGGCGGGCACGTGGCGCGCGGCGGACTCGATGTGGCCGGTCTGGTCGTCGAAGAAGAAGTCGGGCTCGAACGCGCGCAGGAACTCGCCCTTGGCCAGGCCACCCAGGAACATGGCTTCGTCGACCTCGATGTTCCAGTCCATGAGCGTGCGGATGGCGCGCTCGTGGGCCGGCGCGCTGCGGGCGGTCACCAGCGCAGTGCGGATGCGCATGGCGGGCGTGCCTTCGCGCTGCAGGCGGTGCAGGGCTTCGAGCAGCGGCTTGAACGGCCCGGCGGGCAGCGGCTGGGTGCGTTTGCTGGCCTCGTGGTGCTGGAAGGCCGGCAGACCGTCGCGCTGGTACACCTGCTCGGCCTCGTCGGAGAAGAGCACGGCGTCGCCGTCGAAGGCGATGCGCACTTCATTGGGGAAGGCATTGGTCGCCCGCGCGGCGTGGGTCGCCACCGTGGCAGCCGGGAAGCCCAGCTCCAGGGCCTTGCGCACGTCGGCCGCGTTGGCGGAGAGGAACAGGTTGGCGCGCAGCGGCGTGAGGTAGTGGTACGGATCGCGCCCGCGGGTGAACACGCCGCGCTCGACGCGCAGCTGGTGCTGCTTGATCGAGCGGAACACGCGCAGGCCGGAGACCGGGTCGTTGCGCGACAGCATCACCACCTCGACCCGCTGCGCCTGCGCGTCGTTGAAGGCCAGCAGCTTCTTCACCAGCGAAAACGCCACGCCGGGGTGCGCCGGCTCCTCCAGCCGGTCGAGCTGGAGGCGCATGTAGGCCTGGTCGTCGCCCTGATCGAACAGGCGGTTTTCTTCCTCAAAGTCGAACAGCGCGCGCGAGGAAATCGCGACCACCAGCTTGCCGTCGAGGGTGACCGCCATCAGATCCTCCACCGGGCCGCCGCCAGGGCGGTGTGTGCCGCCCGGGGGGGCGGCGATGTCGCGACGGAAGGAGCGCGGGAAACCATGGGCCGTCAGGTCACCAGTTGGTTGAGTTCGATGATGGGCATGAGCACCGCCAGCACGATCAGCATCACGATCAGGCCCATGGCCACGATCAGCAGCGGTTCCAGCACCGTGGCCAGGTGCATGGCGCGGCGCTGCACGTCGTTGCTCAGCTGTTGCGCGGCGCGTTGCAGCATGGCCGGGAGCTGGCCGGTCTGCTCGCCCAGCCGGGCGAACATGGCCAGCAGCGGCGGGAAGCGGCGCTGCTGGGCCAGCGCGCTGGCCAGCGGCGCGCCTTCGCGCACCAGCGCCAGCGCGTCCAGCGCGTCGTTGCGCAGGGCGCGGTTGTTCAGCGTGTCGGCGGCGGTCTGCAGGGCGCGCAGGATCGGCACGCCGGCGCCGGCGAGCATGGCCAGCGTGGCGCCGAAGCGGGCGGCGTTGTAGCCGCGGGCCAGACGACCCACGAGCGGCAGCGTGAGCCACAGCGCGTCCATGCGCAGCCGCAGGGCCGGCTGCCGCCGGGCGAACACCAGAGCGACCACCGCCAGCGCCAGCAGCGCCAGCAGCGCCACGCCCCACGCCCGCACGAAACCGCTGACGGCGAGCATCACCACGGTCAGCAGCGGCAGCGCGCGCTGGCTGCCCTCGAACACGCTGGCCACCTGCGGGACGACATAGGCCACCAGAAACACCACGATGACCACCGCCACCGCGGTCACGATCGCCGGGTACAGCGAGGCGGCGATGAGCCGGTTCTTGAGCGCTTCCCGGGCTTCCAGGTCGTCGGCCAGCCGTTCCAGCACCGCGCCGAGCTGCCCGCTTTGCTCTCCCGCGGCAACGACGGCGACGTAATCGCCGGCAAACTCGCGCGGGAACTGGCTGAGGGCGCGGGCGAAGGGCGAACCGGCGTTGACCTCCGCGCGCAGCGTGGCGACCAGGTTGCGCGGTCGCTCGGCCTCCGCTTCGTCGGCCAGCGCGCTGAGCGCGCGCTCCAGCGGCATGCCCGCGCTCACCAGCCCGGCGAGCTGGCGCGTCCACACCGCCAGCGCGATCGCGCTGAACACCCGCGCGCGCCACAGGACGGGGTTGAGACCGCCGGCGGGCGTGTCCTGCACCGACGCCGCGGCCGGCTCCACCACCAGCGGCACCAGCGCCCGTGCGCGCAGCTGGCTGCGCGCGGCGCGGGCGGTGTCGGCGTCGATCAGGCCTTTCTGGACCTGACCCTGCGCGTCCAGGGCTTCAAAGGTATAGGCCGGCACGTCAAGCCCTAGTCGCGCGTGGCGCTGAGCACTTCCTGCGCCGACGTGATGCCGGCGGCCACCAGCCGCTCGCCGTCCTCGCGCATGGCCCGCATGCCGCCGCGGCGCGACGCGTCGCGCAGGTCGGCCTCGGGCGCGCGTTCGTGGATCAGCGTGCGCACGCCTTCGTCGGCCACCATCAGCTCGTAAATGCCGGTGCGGCCGCGGTAGCCGGTGTGGTTGCATTGCGGACAACCCACCGGGTGCCACTGGCCGTGGCTGTCCAGGCGCCGGCAATGTGGGCAGAGCTTGCGCACCAGCCGCTGCGCCAGCACGCCCAGCAGCGAACTCGACAGCAGGAACGGCTCGACGCCCATGTCGGTGAGGCGGGTGACGGCGCTGGGCGCGTCGTTGGTGTGCAGCGTGGCCAGCACGAGGTGGCCGGTGAGGGAGGCCTGGATGGCGATCTGCGCCGTTTCGTGGTCGCGGATCTCGCCGATCATGATCACATCGGGGTCCTGGCGCAGGATCGCGCGCAGGGCCTTGGCGAAGGTCAGGTCGATCTTCGGGTTGACCTGCGTCTGGCCCACCCCGGGCAGCTCGTACTCGATCGGGTCTTCGACCGTCATGATGTTCTGCGTGCCCGCATCGAGGCGCTGCAGCGCGGCGTAGAGCGTGGTCGTCTTGCCCGAGCCGGTCGGCCCCGTGACCAGGATGATCCCGTGCGGTTGGGTGACGAGGCGCTCAAAGCGCGACAGCACGTCGCCCTGCATGCCCACCGACTCGAGGTTGAGCTTGCTCTCGCTCTTGTCGAGCAGGCGCAGCACCGCGCGCTCGCCGTGGGCGCCGGGCAGGGTGGACACGCGCACATCGACCGCGCGGGTGCCGATGCGCAGCGAGATGCGGCCATCCTGCGGCAGGCGCTTTTCGGCGATGTCGAGCTCGGCCATGATTTTCAGGCGCGAGATCAGCGCGGCGTGCAGCGCGCGGTTGGGTTGCACCACCTCGCGCAGCGTGCCGTCGACGCGGAAGCGCACGCTGGAGGTGCGCTCGAAGGGCTCGATGTGGATGTCGCTGGCGCCGTCGCGCGCGGCCTGGGTGAGCAGCGCGTTGAGCATGCGGATGATGGGCGCGTCATCCGCGGTTTCCAGCAGGTCTTCGATCGCCGGCAGCTCCTGCATCATGCGGCTCAGGTCGGCCTCGCCCTGCACCTCGCTGACCACCGCCGCGGCGCTCGACTCGCCCTGCGCGTAGGCCGCGCTGATGCGCTGGCGCAGTGCCTCGGGCGCTTCCCACACGATCTCGCGCACCGCATGGCAGCGCAGGATTTCCGACAGCGCCGACAGGCGCTGCGATTGCGCGGCCGGCTCGGGCGCCGGCTGCCGGGAGCCGACCAGGGTCAACGCCTGGCCGTCGTCCTCCAGCAGCCACTGGTGTTCGCGCGCGAAGGCGTAGGGGAGCGGGTATCGCACGGCGGTCAGCGGGTCGGGGCGGCGGGCGCCGGGGCCGGGGCGGGTGTGCTCCCCAGGGGCGCGGCCGCCGGGTTGGCCGGCATCACCGGGCTCTCGTTGATCTGCAGCACGCCGCTGGTCGCGGGTTGCGACTCCTGTTGCACCGCGCGCATCTGCTCGTAGCGGTCGAGTGCGAGGCTGCTGCTCTCGCGGCCATCGCGCAGCACGACCGGGCGCAGGAACACCATGAGGTTGGTCTTGCGGCGGCTGCGTGTCTCGCTGCGGAACAGGCCGCCCAGCACCGGCACATCGCCCAGCCCAGGCACCTTGTCCTGGTTGCCGGCGAATTCGTCCTGCAACAGGCCACCGAGCACGACGATGGCGCCGTCTTCCACCAGCACGGTGCTTTCGATGCTGCGCTTGTTGGTGATCAGGCCGGTGGCGCTGTTGACGGATTGCGGCGCCACGCTGCTGACCTCCTGGAAGATGGTCATCTTGATGGTGCCGTTCTCGCTGATCTGCGGCTTCACCCGCAGCGTCAGGCCCACGTCTTTGCGCTCGATGGTCTGGAACGGGTTGACCGAGCCGTTGTTGCTGCCGGTGTTGGTGAACTGGCCGGTGACGAAGGGCACGTTCTGGCCAATCACGATCTTGGCCTCTTCGTTGTCCAGCGTCAGCAGGTTGGGCGTGGAGAGGATGTTGCCCTGGCCGTTCTGCTGGAGGAAGCGGGCCAGGAAGCCGAGCACGTACACGCCGTTGGTGCGCCGGGCCAGGCCGAGGTTCAGGCCCGGGTCCGGCACCGTGTTGCCCTGCGACAGGTTCAGGATGTTGCTGCCGCCGCTGCCGAAGTTCGTGCCGAGCAGGCCGATCACGCGGTCGCCGGAATTGCCCGAGGCGCCTTGCCACTGGATGCCGAACTCGGCGGCCTTGTCGGCGTTGACCTCAGCGATGAGGCTTTCGACATAGACCTGCGCGCGGCGCGAGTCGAGGCGGTCGATCACGGTGCGCAGCTGGCGGTAGACCGGCTCGGGCGCGGTGATGATGAGCGAATTGGTCGCCGGGTCGGCCTGGATCTGGCCGCCGGTGGAGGGCTGGGCGCTGGGGGTGACCGGCGCGGTGGCGGGGGAACTGCCGGCCGCGCCGGCCGGCGCCGCGGCGGTCGTGGTCCGCCCCGTGGCCGGGGCGGCGCCGCCGCCACCGCCCTCGCCGGCGATCGCGGCGCGCAGCGTGGTGGCCAGCGAGACCGCGTCGGCGTTCTTGAGGTAGACGACGTGGATGTTGCCGCTCACCGCCGCGGCCGACGGCTGGTCCAGCCGCGCCACCAGCGAGCGCACGAGCGCCAGCCGCGCCGGATTGGCGGCGCGCACCACCAGCGCGTTGCTGCGCGGCTCGGCGACGATGGTGGTGCGAAAGCCCGCCTCGCCGCTCACCTGGCCGGGGCTGGCCCCCGCCGGATCGATCAGGCGGGTGATCATGGGCACCATGTCGGTCGCCACCGCGTGCTGCAGCGGGATGATCTCCACATCGGTGGCGCCGGAGACGTCGAGCGTGGCGATGATGCGGCCGATGCGCTGCAGGTTGTCGGCGTAGTCGGTGATGATCAGCGAGTTGTTGCCCGGGTTGACGTTGATCGTGTTGTTGGCGCCGATCAACGGCCGCAGGATGGGCACCAGGTTGTTGGCGTTCTCGTGGTTGAGCCGGAAGATCTGGGTCACCACCGTGTTGGTGGCCGGCAGCGCGGCCACGTTGCCGGCGCTCACCACGTTGCCCTGCAGCTTCGCGTCGGCCTCCGGCACGATCTTGTACAGGCCGCCGGTGTCCACCAGCGAGAAGCCTTGCAGCCGCAGCGCGGCGGCGAACTGGTTGAGCGCGGCCGCGGGCGGCACGGGCCGTTCGGTGGCCAGGTTGATCGTGCCTTTGACGCGCGGGTCAACGACGACGCTGCGGCCGGTGATGGTGGCCATCGTCCGGGCCACGGCTTCGATCTCGGCGCCCACGAAATTGAGCTGCACCGGCTCGCTGGCGCGGCCCTGGGCCCACGCGGGCAGGGCGGCCAGCAGCGACAGGCTCAGCAGGGCGGCCGCCGCCCGCGCAGGACGCGTTCGGCGGCCGGGGGGCAGGGGCTGGGGGCGGTTCATGGCGGAATCCTCGGGGTTCGGCTGGCGTCAGCCCAGGGTGATGATGGATCGGTCGCCCTGGCGGCGGCCCACGATGTTGAGCAGGTTCGACAGCGGCTCCTCGCGCCCGGCGGCGGCGCGCGCGTCACCGCTGAAGCGCAGCCGCCCGCCGATCCACAGGCCTTCGCCCTGCAGCAGCAATTCACCCCGCACGGTCTGCAGGTTGAGGGTGGCGGTGTTGCCGTCCGGTGCGGCCTGGAGGGTGGCGCGATAGCTGCCCAGGGGGCGCAGCGTGGACAGCCGCGAGGCCATGTCCACCGCGTCGACCACCACGCTGCCGTCGAGCTGCAGGCGGCCGCTGTCGCGCTTGAGGGTGAAGCCGGGCGAATTCAGTTCCAGCGCGCCTTCCAGGCGCAGCGTGTTCCACGGCGTGCCCAGACCGGCCAGCAGGGCGGCCGGCCAGCGGGACGAAAAGCGGTCAACGATCAGTTCGCTGGTGCCCGGCCGCGCCGTGATCCGCATCGCGACCGGCGCGGAGCTGCAGCACGGCAGGCTTACCGCGAGGGAGGCGGCCGGCCAGCCACGCACCAGCGTGGGTGCGAGCCGCCAGCGCACGCCCTGGGGCAGCGTCGCCCGGTCGCGGCTGCCGTCGCCGCCGCTGACCAGCACGTCGGCCCGGCCGTTCCAGACGGTGCCTTGCGCGTTGACGAGTTGCAGCTGGCCTTGTGTGGCCGCGCCCAGCGGCTCGGCCAGCCAGCGGGCGGGCGCAAAGGCCACGAGCGCCACGACAGCGCCGATCAAACCCGCCATCCACGGCAGCCGTCCGCTCATCTCAGACGCCCCCCAGTCCAGGGCCGGCCACGATGACCGTGCCGCTCCAGCCGCCTTCCGCGTCGCGGGTCAACTGCGACTCGACCGGCACCAGCCGCGCGTTCTGGCGCACCTGCACCAGCCACGCGGCCACGCCCTCCGGCCGCGCGCCGCGCAGCGTGAGCGTGGCGCGGTCGCCGAGCACCGCGATCTGCGCCTGTGCGCCGAGGCTTTGCGTGGCGGCCTCCAGGGTCTTGAGCGTCTGGTCGCGCCCGGGCGCGGCGCTGGCTTCTGCGCGCAGGCCCTCGGCCTGGGCGGCCAGGCGTTGCATGTGGCCGAGCTGGGCATCGAGCCGCTCGTGCCGTTCCGGGGCGGCCCGCAGCGTGCTCCAGGCCGGGGCGACCAACAGCCACCACACCGCGGCCAGCGCCGTGACCGCCACGGCCGCCCCCACGGCAGCGCGCTCGCGGCCGGACAGGCGTGCCCAGGCGGCCCGCGCCTGGGCGCGGGCTTGGGTGAGAGCGGGGGGCAGGGCGGTTTTCATGGGTCAGGGTTCCGGCGGGCGCACGCTCAGGCGGCTGCCGTCAAAGCGGGCGCGCCAGCCGGCGCGTTCCAGCGCCACCTGCAAGGCACGGACCTGGTCTTCACTTTGCCGCCAGCCGGCCAGCTGCAGTTCGCCGGCGGCGTAATTCCACTGGGTCGCGGTGAGCGCGTCACCGCCCGCGGCGCGGTCGAGCGCGGCCAGCAGGCTCTCGAGATCGCCCGGGGCCAGCGCGCCGCTGGCCTGCTGCAGGCGCGAGACCTCGCGCTGCATCTGCACCGGCGCGTCGATCACCAGCGTGACCGCCGGGAAGGCGCTGCGCAGGGTTTGTTCGATGCTCGCCTGTTTGCGCTCCAGGGCGCGGCGTTCCTGCCAGGCGGCGGTGTTCAGGCCCAGCAGCTGGATGCCGACCAGCGCCGCGGCGCCCCAGCGCGCCCCGCGCCACGCCGGTGCGGTGGAAAACAGCCGCCAGGCGCGGCGCCAGCGCTGGCGCCGTCGGGCGCCGTGGGACAGGCTGAGCTCAAACTGGGCGAGGTTCCAGTCGGACTGACCGCAGCGGATCAGCCAGTCGGTTTGCGGCAGCAGGTCCACGCGCCGGCGCAGCGCGCGCTCGGCCAGCGCGGCCACGCCCGGGTCGGCCAGCCAGACATCGAGTTCGGTGTCGCTCTCGCCGATCGCCGGCGGGGGTGTGAGCGCCGCAGTCGCCTCCAGGGCGGTGGTGCCTTCGCGCAGCGGGATGCAGGTCACGCCGCCGGGACCGGCGCTGCCAAGCCAGGCGTCGTCGCCTTCGAGGAAAGCCCAGTGCAGGGTGGGCGGGGTGTCCAGTTCAAAGGCGCGCGACAGGCCCGCGGCGATCGCGCCGGTGGCGGCGCTGGACAGCGCGGGCGCCAGCGAAGGCACGACGCGGGCCACCGGCCGACCGGCGGCTTCCAGCGCGCGCAGCCAGGATTTCAGGGGCGCCAGCGCGCACACCCCGACCCACACGCGCTGACCCGATTGGCCGCCGGGTTCGAGCGCAAAGTGCAGTTCGCCGATGTCGCCGAGCAGCCGGTCTTCGAGCAGGCCTTCGAGCGCGGCACGCAGGCGGTTGGCCGATACCCGGGGCAGGTCGATGCGGTGCCACGACACGGCCCGCGGCGGCAGCACCAGCACCGTGTCGTCGTCGCGTGGCAGCAGCGAGGCGGCGCACAAGCCCTGGTCGATCATGGCGCCGCGCTCGTCGGTCAGCACCCAGCCGAGTTCGCTGGCCGGCCCTTGGGGGGCGCCAGAGGCAAAGTCGGTGGGGGTGGCTACGAGCACGGTGGGGGTGGGTCAGGGCAAGGATGAGCGCCCCATTCTAGAGAGGGCGGGTGACATGCGACACCGGGGGTGGCCGGGGGCGCTCACCGCCAGGCCGCCCGCTCGCGCCACACGACCCGCACGTCGAGGTTGTTGCGCACCACCAGCGAGCGCTCCTCGATCACCGCTTCATCGAGCCGCAGCCGGCCGCGGACCTCGAAATACCGGGTGCGCACATCGTGCGAACTTTCCACCAGCGCCGCGCCCAGCGCGGGCGGCAGGATGTTGCGCGCAGCCGACAGATCGCGGAACGGCGCGCGTTCCCGGGCGGTGACCAGCGCCCGGGCCTGCGCCGCGTCCAGCCCCGGCACCGACGCCTGGATCGCCACCGCGCCGGCGGTGTTGAGGTTCAGCGCGGTGCGTTCGGGCAGCCAGGTGGCGTGCGGCGCGAGGGCGTTGAGCGTGGCGGTGGACAGGCCGGCCCAGCCGAGGTGGGCGTAGCGGCGTGGCAGCAGGGCCGTGGCCGAGGGCTGGGGATCGTTCAGGCCGAGGCGGGTGCTGCGCAGCAGTTCGGCCACCATCACGTCCAGTTCGCCCGGCGGCAGGCCAAGCTGGGCGAAGAGGCGGCGGAAGGTCGCGAGGTCCGCCTCGGACACCTGCACCGTGGCGTTCGCGCCGCCCCCCTCGACCCGCACGAGGTTGCCCAGGTTCAGGCGCGACTGGGCGTCGGTGACCTGCCCGGAGAGGAAGGCCTGCAGCAGGCTGTCGGCGCTGTTGTTGCGGTCGGCGGCGAGGAAACTGCCCAGCCGGGCCTCTTCCAGCGGCAGCGCCCAGGGCTCGCCCAGGTGGTCGGCATTGCCGCTGTTCTGGTTGCCGCGGCTGTCTTCGCGCAGGATCAGCCGCGCCCAGTCGAGGGCCCCGATGAGGATCCAGCCGGCCTGCGCCCGCAGGCGCTCGGCCCGCTCCAGCTCGGCCGCCCGCCATTGCTGCCACTGCGCCGCGGCGGCCAGCGTGGCCACCAGCGTGACGGTGAGCATCGCCATGAGCAGCGCGGCCCCGCGCTGGCGCCGCGCGTTCACAGGCCGGCCTCCAGCGACGGGCGCACCCAGTCGCGCGTGATCGTGCCGCCCAGGCCCTCGGCCGTCGGCAGGCCCAGCACCAGGCGCACGCCGTTGGGCATCTTGCCGCTGTCGAGTACCAGGCCGGGCAGCGGACCGCGGGGGGCTGAGGACTGGGGGTTGCTCCAGCCGTCGCCCCGGTGGAAGAACACCTGCCAGTCCGCCACCGGCACCAGGCGGATCGCGCTGTCGGCGGCCGGATTGCCGGCCGTCTCGCCGGGCGTGAGCAGGCTGCCGCGCGCCCAGTCGGCGGCGCGTTGCCAGGCGCGGGCCAGCTCGTCGCGCCGCACCACCGGGCCCGACTGCCAGCGCATCCACACCGCGTCGGCCCCGGTGCCCACCCGCGCCCAGGCCACCACCCGCAGGCCGCGGCTCTCCAGCGGGTTGTCCACGCTGTCCCGGCGGGTCAGGCGCAGTGCCTGCCCGTTGAAGTCCAGCGGCGCCACCTCGCCCGTGTCGACCACCGCATCCAGGTCGGCATTCCACTGACCCAGCGCTGCCTGCAGCCGAAGCAGGCGCTCGCTTCGATCGCGCGTCACGCTTTGCGTGGTGCTCATGCCACCGATGGCGTTGACGCTCAGGATCGCGATCAGCGCCATCACCGACAGCGCCACCAGCACCTCGACCAGCGTGAAGCCCCGAACGCGCCGTGCCGCCATCGTCAGTACCGCCCCATCACGGTGGACAGCGACAGCAGCCGCACGTCCACGCCGTCCACCGGGCCGACCACCGTGGCATCGATGCGCTGGAAATTGGGGTTGGGCGTGGGTTGCACCGACAGCCGCACCCGCATCGCCCGACCGCCCTGCTCGCACGCCACCTCGCTGTCGCCCACGCCCGGCAGCTGCTGCTGCAGCCGCAGGCGGATCAGCTCGTTCTCGGCACACAGCTGCGCCAGCCATTGGTCCGACTGCCGCTCGGCGCTGCGCGTGAGGGTGGCGCTGGCCTTCAACCCGGCCGCCAGCGTGATGGCCACCACCGCCAGCGCGACCAGCACCTCGATCAGCGTGAAGCCGCCCCCGCGGACGGCGCGGGCGGTGGGCAGCGTGAAGCGTTTCATTGGCCCGGCTCCATCGGTCCGGTCTGCACCCGGAACGGCCCCAGCCCGTCGGTGGCCAGCACCAGCCGGTGGCTGCCCAGCGCCAGCGCCACGCGCTGCGCCGGGATCAGCGGTTCCGGGCCGAGCACCAGCAGCGAAGCACCGGGCGGCTGGTCGATGCGCGCGTCGACGGTCGGGTGCAGCCACGGCTCGCGGCGGGGCGCGTTGGCCGCTGCCGCCACATCGCCCGGTTTGCCCACGAATTCGAAGCCCTGCGGCGTGGGGCGCCAGACGATCGGCTGACCGCTGGTGCGCGATTGCGCCCGGGCCTGTTCCAGCAGCGCGCCCAGACGCGCAGCCTCGCGCTCCAGCCGCTGCGCCTCGCTGTCGCGCAGGGCCAGCGACACGCCGGCGCTGGCCAGGGCGAACAGCGCCACCACGACCAGCAGCTCCAGCAGGGTGAATCCGAGCGCGCGTCGCGGTGTCATGGCGGCGGGGCCGGCGGGGCGTCCGGCGCGGGGCGCGCTTACTGCCAGCTGCCGACGTCGGCGTTCTGGCCGTCGCCGCCAGGCTGACCGTCGGCACCCAGCGACAGCACGTCCACCTCGCCCTTCAGGCCGGGATTGAGGTATTGGTAGGGGCGGCCCCAGGGGTCGTTGGGCAGCTTGTCGAGGTAACGACGCCACGCCGGAGGCACCGGCCCGGTGGTGGGCTTGTTGACCAGCGAGCCCAGGCCCTGCTCGGTCGTGGGGTAGCGCTGGTTGTCCAGCCGGTACAGCTTGAGCGCCTGCATCAGGTTGTTCACGTCGGTGCGGGCGGCGGTCACGCGGGCGTCGTCGGCGCGGTCCAGCACGTTGGGCACGATCAGCGCGGCCAGCAGGCCGATGATCACCAGCACCACCATCAATTCAATCAGGGTGAAGCCGCGCTGCACGGCGGCCCGCAAGGGCTGGAAAAGGGGGCGGTTCAAGGGGTTCTCCCGGGGCTTTCACGTCGGGACAAGGGGTGCCCGGCGCAGCGTCGCTGGATCATAATCCCCGCATGGCACGCGCTTCCACCTTCGGACACTCCGGTTTCCTCACCGAGGCGGGCGTGTTCGCCCCGGTCACCCGGCCTACCCGCACGCCGCAGATCACCGCGGTTGTCCTGTGGCTCGTGGCCGGCCTGAGCGCCGGGTATTGGCTGATGGGCGCGCTCGGGCGCGCCCCGGCCACCGCGCTGCCGCCGCCCCCGGCCGAGGTCGCGGCGGCCGATCCGGCGGCCGTGGCCCGGGCCCTCGGCGCGCGCGCCACGCCCGCCGGGGCGTCGGACGCGCCGGTGGCCGCTCCGGCGTCGCGCTATGTGCTGCTGGGGGTGATCAGCACCGACGGCGGCGGCGCCGCGCTGATCGCGGTGGACGGCAAACCCGCCCGGCCGTTCCGCGTGGGCGCCACGCTGGACGGTGGCGTCGTGCTGCAAAGCGTGTCCGCGCGCCAGGTGCGCCTCGGACCGGCCGGCGGCCCGGCCGCGGTCGAACTTAACCTGCCGGCGCCGCCGCGCGCCTTCTGAGCCTCGCCCGGGATCCATGCCGCCGCGCGCCGCCGCCGATCCCGCCCCCGATCCGAGCGTCGCCACGCCCTCCGGCAGCCTGCTCGGTCACCTGACCGAGGAGCTTCAAAAACACCCGCCCTTCCACGAGATGGAGCCGGCGCACGTGCGGGCCTTCCTGGCGGCGGCGCGGCAGGCCTACTTTGCGCCGGGCGAGGTGGTCGTCACGCCCGAAGACGGGCCGGTGCAGGAGCTGTTCTTCATCCGCCGCGGCGCCATCACCGGGCAGCGCGGCCTGTCTGATGTCTCGGGCGGCGCGTTCCAGTACGAGGCCGGCGATCTCTTCCCCATCAGCGCCGTGCTGGCGCAGCGCGCCCCCACCACCCGCTACAGCGCCACCGGCGACACCTTTGTGCTGGCCGTGCCGGCACCAGCGGTGCGCGCGCTGGCGGAGCAAAGCGCGGTGTTTGGCGACTTTCTCAACCGCCGCATCCTGCGTTTCCTGGAACTGTCGCGCGCCGCCCTGCAGGTGGCCTATTCCTCGCAGGCGCTGGCCGAGCAGTCCCTGGAGACCCCGCTGTCGCGCCTGGTCGGCAACCGCCCGGTGATCACCTGCACGCCCGACACACCGCTGCGCGCGGCGCTGCAGCGCATGCACGAGGCCCGCATTGGCTCCATGCTGGTGGTCGATGCGGCCGGCGCGCTGGCTGGCATCCTCACCCGCTCCGACGTGCTCGTCCGCGTGACGCTCGCCGGCGCCGACCTTGACGCCCCCATTGAACGCGTCATGGTCTCGCCGGTGCACAGCCTGCGCGCCGACCAGACCGCGCAGGATGCCGCCCTCATGATGTCCAGCCAGGGCATTCGCCACGTGCCGGTCACGCAGGACGGCCTCGTGCGCGGGATCGTGTCCGAGCGCGATCTGTTCGCGCTGCAGCGCCTGAGCCTCAAGCACGTCAGCAGCAGCATCCGCAACGCCACCGACGTGGCCACGCTGCGCGTGGTGGCGCACGACATCCGCGGTTTCGCCCGCACCCTGCTGGGCCAGGGCGTGCAGGCCCAGCAGCTCACCGCGCTGATCAGCCACCTCAACGACGTGCTGACCGCGCGGCTGGTCGAAATCCTCGCCGCCGAGCATGCGATCCCGATGGATCGTTTCTGCTGGCTCGCGCTGGGCTCCGAGGGGCGCAGCGAACAGACCATCGCCACCGACCAGGACAACGCGCTGATCGTTGGCGACGGTCTGGACACCGGCCGGGCGCTGGCCTTCGGCGCCGCGGTCAACGCCGCGCTGGACGACTGCGGTTTTCCGCTGTGCAAGGGCGGCATCATGGCCGGCCAGCCCGAGTGCTGCCGCACCCTGCCGCAGTGGGAAGCGCGATTCGCCCTCTGGGTGGAGCACGGCTCACCCCAGGACCTACTCAACGCCAGCATCTGGTTCGACTTTCGCCCGCTGGCCGGCGACGAGTCCCTGGCCCACCGCCTGCGCGAGCGCGTCACCCGCATGGCGCGCACCACCCCGCGCTTCCTCCAACAGCTGGCGCTCAATGGCCTGCAGCAGGCCGCCCCATTGAACTGGCTGGGCAACATCGACACCGACGACCGCGACACGCTCGACCTGAAGCTGCAGGGCACGGCGATCTTCGTCGACGTCGCGCGCCTGTATGCGCTGGCGCATGGCGTCACGGCCACCGGCACCCGCGCCCGCATCGAGGCCGTCGGCCCGCTTCTGGGGGTGCCCAATGGGGAGCGCGATGCCTGGATCGGCGGCTTCGAGTTCCTGCAGATGCTGCGCCTGCGCGCCCAGCTCGACGGCACCACGGTCGACGATAACCCCAACCGCATCGCGATCGCGTCGCTCAACGACATCGACCGCCGCATCCTGAAAGAAACCCTGCGCGTGCTGCGCTCGCTGCAGCAGCGCGTCAAGCTGGACTACAGCCGGTGAGCTGGTGGCAGCGCCTCACCGGCCACGGCCCGGCGGACGCCGACGAACCCGCGCGCTGGGTGGTGCTCGATGTGGAAACCAGCGGCCTTGACCCGCACCGCGACTGCCTGCTGGCCATCGCCGCCATCGGCCTGCGGGTCGACTGGGCCACGCGGCGGCTCGATCTTCGCCTGGGCGACAGCTTCGAAATCGTGCTGCGGCAGGACGAAGTGGCCACGAGCCGCGAAAACATCCTGCTCCATGGCATCGGCGTGCAGAGTCAGCGCGACGGCGTGGCGCCGGCGGTGGCCCTGCGCGCGTTTCTTGACTGGATCGGCAGCGCGCCGCTGCTGGCTTTCCACAGCGGTTTTGACGAAACCCTCATCAAGCGCCATGTGAAGCAGCACCTGCGCCTGGACCTGCCGAACCCGTGGGTGGACATCGAACACCTCTGCGCGGTGACCCACGAGCGGGTGCTCGCGCGTTCGCTGGACGAGTGGATGGCCCATTTCGGCATCACCTGCGCCCGCCGCCACGAAGCCGCCGCCGACACGCTGGCCGAGTGCGAGCTGCTTTTGCGGGTCTGGCCGCGCGTGGCCGCGCAGAGCCGGCGCTGGCGCGATGTGCAGCGGCTGGCCGACCAGCGGCGCTGGCTCGGCGCGCGCTGAAGCGGCTCAGAGGTCGAGCAGCGCCTGCGCCGCGCGCACCAGCGGCCACGCGAGCAAAGCCCCCGTGCCCTGGTGCGCGGTCAGGCCGAGGTCCAGCAGCGGATCGGCCTGCAGGTGGATCAGCATGAGCCGGTGACCCGGGTCGGGCGCGCGGTGGCTGAACACGAGGTAGTCCGTCACCGCCGGACTGAGGGCGCGCGCCACCAGCGCCGCCGCGCCCGCGGCAAATCCGTCCACCAGCACGATGCGCCGCTCGCTGGCGGCCTGCAGCATGGCGCCGGCCATCATGGCGAGGTCAAACCCGCCCATCGCGGCCAGGACATCGGTGGCGTTGTGCAGCGCCCGGTGGCGCAGGGCGGCGTTCGTGAGCGCGTCGAGACGCTCGGTGTCGTCCGCCTCGTCAAACCCGGCCGCCTCGCGCGGCGCGCGGGCGCAGGCGTCGGCCACCGGCACCCCGCACAGCCGCGACAACAGCAGCCCGGCGCAGGCGCTGCTGGCCTCGCCCACGCCGGCCACCGCCACCACGTTGCCTGGTGTCTGCCGCACCACGTCCATGCCCGCCTGCAGCGCCGCCGACGCTTGAGCCACCGACATCGCCGGTCCGAGGAGCAGGTTGCGCGTGCCGAACCCGATCTTGCGCGCCTGCCAGCCCACCGGCGAGCGGGCCGGCGGCGTCACCGGCGTGGCCAGACCCGCGTCGACCACCGTCACCGCCACGCCGTGCAGCCGCGCCAGCGCGGAGGTTGGAGCTGCCCCAGCCAGCAAGGCCAGGACACGCGCCTGCGTGCGCCGGTGGTCGTCGGGTCCCTGCACCTGATCGGCGATGCCGTGATCGGCGGCGAACACCAGCAGCTGGGGCGCGGTCAGCGTCAGCGTGTCAAAGGCGTGATCGGGTCCGTTCTGGACGCGCGCCAGCTGCAGCGCCAGGTCCTGCAGGCGGCCGAACTGGCGCTGCCCATCGGGCGCGCAGGCCAGCCGCTGCGCCAGCCGGTGGTCGAGCAGGGTGTCGGCCGTGGGCGCGATGGCGGGCACCGCCAGACCCGGCGGGGGCGCGTGGCCGCGGCGGTGCAGCGGCAACAGGGCCGGGTCCAGCGCCATCTCAGCTCTTGAGGAACAGCCGGTACACCGGGTTCTGCGTTTCCTCGACGTACGGGTAGCCCAGCGTGTCGAGAAACTTGTCGAAGGCCTTGCCGTCCTTGGCCGGCACCTGCAGCCCCACCAGGATCCGCCCGTAATCGGCTCCCTGGTTGCGGTAGTGGAACAGGCTGATGTTCCATCCCGGGCGCATCAGGCTCAGGAACTTGAGCAGGGCGCCCGGCCGTTCCGGGAACACGAAACGCAGCAGCCGTTCGTCCTGCGCCAGCGGGGAGTGGCCGCCGACCATGTGGCGGATGTGTTCCTGCGCCAGGTCGTCGTGGGTGAGGTCCAGGGTCTCAAACCCGTGGCGCCTGAGGTTGGCGGCGATCTTGCCCGACTCGCCTTTGCCGTGCGTGGTGATGCCCACGAAGACATGCGCCTGGCTGCCATCGTGGATGCGGTAATTGAACTCGGTGACGTTGCGCGGTCCGCCCGGCAGCTGCCCGATGGTTTCGCAGAAGCGGCGGAAGCTGCCGCGCTCCTCGGGGATCGTCACCGCGAACAGCGCCTCCCGCTCTTCGCCCACCTCGGCGCGCTCGGCCACGAAGCGCAGCCGGTCGAAGTTCATGTTGGCGCCACACAAGATGGCCGCGTAGGTTTCGCCTTTGGTCTTGTGTTGCGCCACGTACTGCTTGATGGCGGCAACCGCCAGCGCCCCGGCCGGCTCGACGATGCTGCGGGTGTCCACGAAGATGTCCTTGATCGCGGCGCACACCGCGTCGGTGTCGACGCGCACGAACTCATCCACCAGCCCGCTGGCCACCCGGAAGGTTTCCTCGCCCACCAGTTTCACCGCGGTGCCATCGGAAAACAGGCCAACGTCGCCCAGCGTGACGCGCTCGCCTTGCGCGACCGAACGGATCATCGCGTCCGAGTCGGCCATCTGCACACCGATGACCCGGATATCCGGCCGCACCGCCTTGATGTAGTTGGCCACCCCGCTGACCAGCCCGCCGCCGCCGATGGCCACGAACACCGCGTCCAGACGGTCGCTGCCCAGGCTC
Organism: Hydrogenophaga sp. T66; assembly: GCF_057219855.1. Lineage (NCBI taxonomy): Bacteria > Pseudomonadati > Pseudomonadota > Betaproteobacteria > Burkholderiales > Comamonadaceae > Hydrogenophaga > Hydrogenophaga sp. T66. The sequence goes on from NZ_JBXVVX010000001.1 coordinate 319,842, forward strand.
TGCAGCTGGCGCAGCATCTCCATGGCGATCGTGCCCTGGCCGGCGATGACGTCCGGATCGTCGAAGGGATGCACGAAAGTCAGCCCTTGCTTTTTCTGCAACTGCAGGGCGTGGGCGTGGGCGTCCGAGTAACTGTCGCCGTGAAGCACCACCTCGCCGCCGAAGCCGCGCACTGCCTCGATCTTCACCTGCGGCGTCGTGGTCGGCATCACGATCACGGCGCGGATGCCCAGCTTGCGCGCACTCAGCGCCACGCCTTGCGCGTGGTTGCCGGCCGACGCGCAGATCACGCCGCGCTGGAGTTGCTCGGCGCTGAGATGGGCCATCTTGTTGTAGGCACCACGCAGTTTGAAGCTGAACACCGGCTGCTGATCTTCCCGTTTCAGCAGCACCGTGTTGTGCAACCGGCGGCTGAGCTGGCGCGCCGGCTCCAGCGGCGACTCCACCGCCACGTCGTACACCCGGGCGGTCAGGATCTTTTTGAGGTAGTCGGCGGGCGTCAGCGCGGACGGGGCGCGCTTGGCCGGGCGCGGGGCGGGGCGGGCGGAGGCGGTCATGCGCCCGATTATCGGGGGGCGAAAAAAAGCCCGGGCTGGGGTTCCAGTCCGGGCTTGAATCCACCCGTGGAGGGTAGAGGAGACAACCGTCAATACAATGGTGCGATTGTACCGAGCGCATGCTGCATTGCAACAACCCTGCGCCCGGATCCCGCTCCCTTTTTTAGAGTGGCCTCCCCAGCGGTGGGGCCGCGCAGACGAACGGAACCCCACATGGAATGCACCGTCAGCTGGACCGGCGCTGCCGGCACCCGGTCCCCCATGGGCTTTGTGGCCGAAACCGGCAGCGGCCACGTGTTGGTCATGGACGGCGCGCCCGATCCCGCCCGCCCGGAAAACGGCGGCGCCAATCTCGCGCCACGGCCCATGGAGACCGTGCTGGCCGGCACGGGTGGCTGCACTGCCTACGACGTGGTGCTGATTTTGAAGCGCGGCCGCCACGATGTGCGCGGCTGCAGCGTCAAGCTCACCGCCGAGCGTGCCGAAACCGACCCCAAGGTGTTCACCCGCATCCACATGCAGTTCACCGTCACCGGCAAAGGCATCCCCCCGGCGGCGGTCGAGCGGGCCATCGCCATGAGTCACGAGAAATACTGCTCGGCCAGCATCATGATGGCCAAAACGGCCGACATCACCACCGGTTTCGATCTCGTCGAAGCCTGAAGTCCCTTCCGCCAGGGCGCCGGTGGTCAGATCCGGTGCGCCACCGTGGTCATCACCTTGGCCGCCGCCCGCATGAGGCCCTTGACCGGGGCCGGCAGTTCGCTCGCACCGGCGTGTTGCGCCTCGCGCGCATGACGCGCTTCGTCATCCTTCATCTGCGCCACGACCGCGCGCGAGGCGTGATCCTGAGCCGGAAGACGATCCAGGTGGCTGGCCAGATGGGCTTCCACCTGACGTTCGGTTTCCACCACAAAACCCAGGCTCACGCCCGGCCCCAGCCGCCCGGCGAGCAAGCCCAGCCCGAACGCCCCCGCGTACCACAGCGGATTCAGCAACGAGGGGCGAGCGCCCAGCGCGTCCAGGCGCTCCTGCGTCCACGCCAGGTGGTCGGTTTCTTCCCGACCGGCCTCTTCGAGCTGCCGGGCCACGGCTTCGTGAGACCGTCCGGGTTGCCGCGCGGCCAGCGCCTGCGCGGTGTACAGCGCTTGCGCGCACACCTCGCCCACGTGATTCACCCGCATCAGCGCTCCCGCCAGCGCGCGGTCGGCGTCGCTCAGGTTCGCGGTCTCGTCGCGTTCGGGCACGGTGGGACAGGGGCGCGAGGCGCGCGGGCGCACAAACAAGGTGCGAAGCGCCGCGTCGGCGGCGGTCAGCCAGGCATCGGCAGGGGAGGTGGGGCGCATCGGTCAAGGGATAGGGGTGCAGAGATGGCACGAATGCTGGCACAAGGAGCCGCGCCGCGCTTGACCTCGGTCAAGCGTCAAAAACTGAAACCGGATTCCTTGGTCTTAAGGGTTAATACGGAGGGCGTCGCAATGGTGCAACAAACGCACCACCGATGGGCCCTTCAAGGGCATACGAGCATGGCCTTCGGGGTGGCTTTCTGATGCAATCCGCGGAGCTTCCTCGCCGGAGGTTGGCCTGAAGGCTTCAGACCTTCAGCCTTTTTTCAACCCTTGGAGAACCTTTTCATGAAAAAGACCCTGATCGCCCTGGCAGCCCTGGCCGCCACCGGCGCCGCCATGGCCCAGTCGTCCGTCACCATCTACGGTGTGGTGGACGTCGGCTACACCAGCGTCAACAACAGCGGCACTGGCACCGACAACACCGGTCTGACCAGCAGCAACATGACCACCAACCGCCTCGGCTTCCGCGGCACCGAAGACCTCGGTGGCGGTCTGAAGGCCAAGTTCCAGGTGGAAACCAGCCTGGCCGCTGACGCGCCGGCCGCTTCGTCGATCGGCGATCGTGGCGCTTGGGTGGGCATCGAGGGTGGCTTCGGTGAAGTCCGTCTGGGCCGTGAGTACACCATGAGCTTCTGGTCCGGCTTCCTGTTCTCGCCCTTCGGCACCGGCGGCGTGGGCAACGGCTATGGCTTCATCATGCGTTCCAACACGCACGGCGCCACCGGCCAGACCAACCAGATCTGGAACAACAACGCCATCACCTACAGCACCCCGCGCATCTCGGGCTTCCAGGCCCACGCCCAGTACGCTCTGGACGAAGTCGCCGCCGTCGGCAACGACGCTGGCAAGAGCACCGGCCTGCGCCTGAACTACACCCAGGGTCCGCTGATGGCCGAGCTGGCCTACAGCACCACCGACGGTGGCGCTACCGTGGCCGCGACCCCGCTGCTGGGTCTGACCACCTCTGCCAAGCACAAGTCGGTGGTGGGCGGTGTGTCCTACAACTTCGGCGTGGCCCGCGTGATGGCCAACTTCGGCCAGGAGAAGGCCAGCGTGCAGGCCACCGGCGCTGCGATCGCCAAGGTCAGCAACTTCGAAATCGGCGCTGTGGCGCCGGTGGGCCCGGGCCGCTTCCGCGTGTCGTACAACCGCACCAAGGTGGACGTGGCCGCCCTGGCGGTGGATCCGCAGGTGAGCAAGTTCGCCGTGGGTTACATCTACGACCTGTCCAAGCGCACCGCTCTGTACGTGACCGTTGCTTCGCAGAAGAACAAGAACGGCGCCGCCTTCACCCTGACCGGCCCGGCCACCACCTCTGCGGTGGACGGTCGCGCCACGGGCTACAACATCGGCATCAGCCACACGTTCTGATCCCGGTGACGCAGGCGCGGCCGACCGCTGCGCCTGACGCCCGAGCGAAACCGGTGCTTCGGCACCGGTTTTTTTTCGTCCCCCATCCGCGGGATCTTGGTCGACCCGCGTTGCGCAGAACCCACAAAAAGCGGTGCTGAATCACGGCTTCTCCGGATCAACCCTAGCTTTGCCGCCGCCCGCCGCTAAGATCACTCCGTCGTTTTCATCAACCCGCAACTTGTTTGTGGATATTTAAAGGAAGACTCAATGAAAAAGTCCCTGATCGCCCTGGCCGTGATGGCCGCCTCCGGCGCCGCGATGGCCCAGTCCAGCGTGTCCGTGTACGGTCTGGTTGACATCTGGCTGGGTTCCAGCAAGGCCGAAACCTCCGTGGGTGGCGTGGTCGGTTCCGCCCGCGAAACCGTGCTGAACAGCCAAGGCTTCAACACCAGCCGCATCGGCTTCAAGGGCACCGAAGACCTCGGTGGCGGTCTGAAGGCCAACTTCACCATCGAAACCTCGATCAGCCCGGACCAGCCGACCCCGACGTCGCTGGGCAACCGTGTGGCCTCTATCGGCCTGTCCGGCGGTTTCGGCTCGTTTGAGCTGGGCAAGTCGTGGACCCCGTACGACGACACCCGTGCGATGGCCAACGACACCTTCAACGCCAACATCGCTTCGTCGTTCTCGACCTGGCTGGCGTACGAAGACAACCCGAACAACCAGATCCGCTACAACACCCCGTCGTTCGGCGGCTTCACCGCTTCGGCGGCCTACGCCTTCGGCGAAGACAAGAACACCGCGGGCGCCATCGGTGCCAGCAGCATCACCTCGCTGAGCCTGAACTACGCCAACGGCCCGATCGTGGCTGGTGTCGCTCACCAGATCGAGAACGACAAGGGCGCCCTGGTGGACTCCACCGGCCTGCGCACCGTGCCGTCCAACGGCAAAGCCACCTACACCCTGATCAACGGTTCTTACGACCTGGGCGTGGCCAAGCTGATCGGCGGCTACAACCAGGTGAAGGTCACCGAAGTGGGCGTGGCTGGCAACGCCAAGGCCAACGAGTTCAACATCGGTGCTGACGCCCCCCTGGGCGCCAACCTGGCTGTTGGCGTGGGCTACTCGCAGTCCAAGGTGAAGGTGAACGGCGTGTCCGCGTTCAAGACCACCGGCTACAGCGCCGCCCTGAAGTACAACCTGTCCAAGCGCACCTTCGCCTACGCTGCCCTGACGCAGACCAAGCTGAAGGACGCCGCCAGCACCGACTACGTCAAGTCCAACCTGTACGCCGTCGGCCTGCAGCACTCCTTCTAATCGGTTTCCACCGTTTAGCTGCTGAGTCAAAAGCCACCCGGTTCGCCGGGTGGCTTTTTTCATGGCGGGGCGTTTTTCGCCCTCTGCTCCCTCGGCGTCAGCGTGCGCTGGACGGAGGGGTTGTATTGGCCGGAGCGGACGCGGCGGCCGGTGTCGGGCTGGCGGGTTTTTTGGCCGGCGCCGCGGTGGCTGGGGCGGGGCCGTAGGCTTGGCCGTTCACGGTCAGGCCGGCGGCGGACAGTTTCTGGGCGCGGGCGTCGCCGATGCCTTTGACGCGGGCTTTCAGGTCGGCCCAGTCCTTGAAGGGTTTGTTCTGGCGCTGGGCGATGATGGCGCTGGAGGTGCTGGGGCCGATGCCGGCGACGGCGTCGAGGTCGGCGGCACTGGCTTTGTTGGCATCCGCCGCGGTCGCGACGCTGCAAAGGGCGGTGAGGGTCAGGGCGGTCAGCGTGCGTCGCAGGTGGGTGGTCAGATTCATGGTTTTCCTCCGAAGTGGTGTGACAGGATGAAACGCGCGGCAGAATGCCGGCGCGCGTGGCGTGCGGCGATGCCAGTGGATGGTCTGGCCGACGCGGGCGCGACTCTAGGCGGCACCAAGGAGCACAGGATGCGGGGGTATCGGGCGGGCAAGGAAGGCGCCGGGACGTCGACACCATGGCGGCGGGCGGCGGTGATGACCATGGCCGCCGCGATGCTGGGCTGTGCGGCGCCACCGCCGTCGCTGGATCTGCCGGGTTGGACGGGTGAACACCTGCTGACGCCACCGGGTCTGGGCTGGCAGACGCTGCCGATGCCGGGCAAGCGCTGGGCGCCGTATGAGGTGGCGACGGTGGCGGGCGAGCCGGCGTTGCGGGTGAAAGCCGACCGATCGGTGAGCATCCTGCGCCAGCGCTTCGAGCCGCCGCTGACCGCGCCGGGCACATTGACCTTCCGCTGGCGGGCGGACCATCTGCCGCTGGACGGCGATCTGGCCGACGCAGCCCGCACGGACTCGCCGGTGGGCGTGGTGCTGGCGTTTGAGGGTGATCGACGGACCTGGCCGGCTCGGGCCCACCGCCTGAGTGAGCTGACCCGTCTGGTCACGGGCGAAGAGCTGCCGTACGCCACGCTAGCCTATGTCTGGAGCGAGCATCACCCCGTTGGCACGGTGATCAGCAACCCGCGCACGGACCGCATCCGCAAGTTGGTGGTCGACAGCGGGCGGACGCACCTGGGCCAATGGCGGGAGCACCGCCGTGACGTGCAGGCCGATTTCCGGCGGGCCTTTGGCGAAGCGCCCGGCCCCTTGCGCGGCGTGGCTTTCATGACCGACACGGACAACACGCAAAGCCGGCTGACCGCGTGGTACGGCGGTCTCTCGCTGTCGCCGGCGGTCGACTGAGTGCCGCCGCCGGGCTCGATGCCGCCTTCATCACGGAACCCTCACCCGCTTGCCGGTTCAACCCACCATGGCACCCGCTCCCCGACTGAAGGTTCACGGCCGCGCCTTCGCCCAGATCGCGGCCTACCACCCCGAGCTCACCGCGCTGCGCCGCGAGCTGCACGCGCATCCCGAGCTGGGCTTTGAGGAGCACTACACCGCGCGCCGCGTGGTGGAGTCGCTCAAGGTGTGCGGGGTGGACGCCATCCACACCGGCATCGGCAAGACCGGCGTGGTCGCGACGATCCGCGGGCGTCAGGACACCACCGGCCGCCTGATTGGTTTGCGCGCCGACATGGATGCGCTGGCAATGACCGAGCACAACGAATTTGCCTGGAAGTCCACGCGCCCGGGGCTGATGCATGGCTGCGGCCACGACGGTCACACCACGATGCTCATCGGCGCGGCCCGCTACCTCGCCGAGACCCGGCATTTCGACGGGACCGCGGTGCTGATCTTTCAGCCCGGCGAGGAAGGTTTCGCCGGGGCCAAGGCCATGATCGACGACGGCCTGTTCGAGCGCTTTCCGGTGTCGTCGGTGTTTGCCATGCACAACTGGCCCCTGATGCGGCCCGGGACGGTCGGCGTCAACCCGGGGCCGATGATGGCCTCCGCCGATCGGGTGACCATCGAAATCACCGGCAAAGGCGGCCACGGCGCGCATCCGTACCAGACGGTCGACCCGGTGCTGGTGGCGGCGCACATCATCACGGCGGTCCAGAGCATCGTGTCGCGCAACGTGAGGGCCATCGACAGCGCGGTGATCAGCCTGTGTGCCATGCAGGCGGGCGACCTCGGGGCGTTCAGCGTGATCCCCGGCAAAGCGACGCTGGTGGGCACGGTACGCACCTTCAACCCCGCGGTGCAGGCGATGGTCGAGCGCCGGCTGCACGAGGTGTGTTCGGGCGTGGCACTCGGGCTGGGCGCCACCGCGCAGCTCAAGTACGAGCGGATCTACCCGGCCACGATCAACACCCGCGACGAGGCGCGTTTTGCGGCCGACGTGGCGCAGCGCCTGGTCGGCCATGAGCACGTGGACCGTGCGATGGACCCAAGCATGGGGGCCGAGGATTTCTCCTTCATGCTGCAGGTCAAGCCCGGCGCCTACCTGCGTCTCGGGCAGGGCGCGGACAACGGCGTGGGCAGCTGCGTGTTGCACAACAGCCGTTACGACTTCAACGACGAAGTGTTGCCGCTGGGCGCGGCGCTGCACGCCAGCCTGATCGAACACGCGCTGCCGCTTCCCGCGGCCTGAGCGCCGCCCGTCGCGCGCGGGTGGTCGCCGCGGCTCAGGCGTAGCGTTTGCTTCGCAGGTTGTTCTTCATCTCCTTGAGCAGCGGCTGCAGCCGTTCGCCGCCGATGCGCAGGGCCATGCACGTGGCCAGGATGTCGATGATGGTCAGGTGCAGCAGCCGCGAGGTCATGGGGCTGTAGCGGTCGTAGCCTTCTGGGTGGTCGGCGGCGAGGTGGATGTGGCTGATGCGCGCCAGCGGCGACCCGCTGGCCGTCACCCCGATCACCGTGGCGCCGTGCTGGCGGGCGATGTCCGCCGCGTCCATCAGATCGCGCGTGCGGCCCGAATTGGAGACGATGACCACGCAGTCGCCCGCGCCCAGCAGCGAGGCACTCATCACCTGCATGTGGCCGTCGCTGTAGGCCACGGTGTTGATGCCGAGGCGGAAGAACTTGTGCTGCGCGTCCTGCGCCACGATGCCCGAGTTGCCGACACCGAAGAACTCAATCCGGCCGCGCGCGCGGTACGAGGCCATCAGCGCATCGACCGCGCACTCGATGGCGTGGGTGGAGGCGTCGTTGCGGTACTTCAGGAAAGCCGCCACGGTGTTGTCGATCACCTTCACCAGCACGTCGCCGGTCTTGTCGTCGGCGTCCACGCTGCGGTGGATGAACGGCACGCCCTCACTCACCGTGCCGGCGAGCTTGAGCTTGAAGTCGGACAGGCCGTCGTAGCCCATGCTGCGGCAGAACCGCACGACCGTCGGCTTGCTCACGCCGGCGCGCGCGGCGAGCTCGGTGACCGGCAGGCTGGCGAAGGCGCGCGGGTCGCGCAGCACCAGCGCGCCCACGCGCTGCTCGGCCGGCGCCAGCGAAGGCAGGGAAGCCGTGATGCGGTCGAGCATGGCGCGTTACCCCCAGGGTGACAAAGGCGGAATTTTATTTCGCTGGCCGTGCCGATAATCGCGGCATGAACCAGCTCGACGCCCTCAAACAGTTCACCACCGTGGTGGCCGACACCGGCGACTTCCACCAGCTCGCTGCCTTCGCCCCGCGCGATGCCACCACCAACCCCTCGCTCATCCTCAAGGCGGTGCAAAAGCCCGATTACGCGCCGCTGCTGGCGGAGGCGATCGCGCGCCACGGCACCGCGGACAAGGTCGAGCTGATGAATCGCTTGCTCGTGCGGTTCGGCGTGGAAATCCTGCGCCACATCCCCGGTCGGGTGTCCACCGAAGTCGACGCGCGCCTGAGTTTTGACACCGACGCCACGGTCGAGCGCGCGCGCCGCTTGATCGCGCTGTACGCCGCCGAGGGCGTGGCGCGGGAGCGGGTGCTGATCAAGATCGCCGCCACCTGGGAAGGCATCCGCGCGGCAGAGCGCCTGGAGCGCGATGGCATCCGCACCAACCTCACCTTGCTGTTCTCCTTCTGCCAGGCCGTGGCGTGCGGGCAGGCCAAGGTGCAGCTCATTTCCCCCTTTGTGGGACGCATCTACGATTGGTACAAGAAGCAGGCTGGTGCGTCCTGGGACGAGGCCGCCATGGCCGGCGCCCACGACCCCGGCGTGAAGTCGGTCCGCGCCATCTACCACTTCTACAAGAGGTACGGCATCGCCACCGAAGTCATGGGCGCGAGCTTCCGCAACGTGGGTCAGATCACCGCGCTGGCGGGTTGCGACCTGCTGACCATCAGTCCCGATCTGCTGGCCCAGCTGGCGGCCAGCGACGCGCCGCTGCAGCGCGCGCTCGATCCCCAGGCCGCCCGCGCACTCGACATCCCGGCGATCGCCTACGACGAAGCCGGCTTCCGCTTCGCGCTCAACGAGGACGCCATGGCCACCGAAAAACTGGCCGAAGGCATCCGCGCCTTCGTGGCGGACACGATCAAGCTGGAAGCCATGATGGTGTGAGCCGGCGGCCGCCGGCCCGACCGGCCCCCAAGAAAAAAGCCCCGCGATCACTCGCGGGGCTTTTTCTTGGGGCGTGTCGATGGACGCCCAAACGCCACATCGACGCCGCCAGCGGCGCCAGGCCAAGGCAAGGGCGCAGACAGTGGCATCGCCACGGCAAGCCCTTGCAACGCCGGCATGGCGTCGCTGGCAAGGGGCCATTACATGCCCATGCCGCCCATGTCGCCCATGCCACCCATGCCGCCGGCCGGGGCAGGTGCCTCGTCCTTCGGGGCCTCGGCGACCATGCACTCGGTGGTCAGCATCAGCGACGACACGGACGCGGCGTTCTGCAGCGCGGTGCGGGTGACCTTGGTGGGATCCAGGATGCCCATCTCGATCATGTCGCCGTAGGTGTCGTTGGCGGCGTTGAAGCCGTAGTTGCCCTTGCCGTTCAGCACGGCGTTGATCACCACGCTCGGCTCGCCACCGGCGTTGAACACGATCTCGCGCAGCGGGGCTTCGATCGCCTTGAGCACCAGCTTGATGCCGGCGTCCTGGTCGGCATTGGCGCCCTTGATCTCGCCAGCGGCCTGACGGGCACGCAGCAGGGCCACGCCACCGCCGGGGACGATGCCTTCTTCCACCGCGGCGCGGGTGGCGTGCAGCGCGTCTTCCACGCGGGCCTTCTTCTCCTTCATCTCGACTTCGGTGGCGGCACCGACCTTGATGACGGCCACGCCGCCGGCCAGCTTGGCCACGCGCTCCTGCAGCTTCTCGCGGTCGTAGTCGCTGGTGGCTTCTTCGATCTGGATGCGGATCTGCTTGACGCGGGCTTCGATGTCCGCGGCAGCGCCGGCGCCGTCGATGATGGTGGTGTTTTCCTTGGCGACTTCGATGCGCTTGGCCTGGCCCAGGTCGGCCAGGGTCACCTTCTCCAGCGTCAGGCCCACTTCTTCAGCGATCACCTTGCCGCCGGTCAGGATGGCGATGTCTTCCAGCATGGCCTTGCGGCGGTCGCCGAAGCCCGGGGCCTTCACGGCGACGACCTTCAGGATGCCGCGGATGGTGTTGACCACCAGCGTGGCCAGGGCTTCGCCTTCGACGTCTTCGGCAATGATCAGCAGCGGACGGCCGGCCTTGGCCACCTGCTCGAGCACCGGCAGCAGGTCGCGGATGTTGCTGATCTTCTTGTCGAACAGCAGCACGAACGGGTTGTCCAGCAGCGCGGCCTGCTTGTCGGGGTTGTTGATGAAGTAGGGCGACAGATAGCCGCGGTCAAACTGCATGCCTTCCACGACATCCAGCTCGTTCTGCAGCGATTTGCCGTCTTCCACGGTGATCACGCCTTCTTTGCCGACTTTGTCCATGGCTTCGGCAATGATGTTGCCGATCGAGTCGTCGGAGTTGGCGGAGATGGTGCCGACCTGGGCGATCTCTTTGCTGGTGGTGGTCGGCTTGCTGATCTTCTTCAGTTCGTCGATCAGGGCGATCACGGCCTTGTCGATGCCGCGCTTGAGGTCCATCGGGTTCATGCCGGCGGCCACGTACTTCATGCCTTCGCGCACGATGGCCTGGGCCAGCACGGTGGCGGTGGTGGTGCCGTCACCGGCGTTGTCGCTGGTCTTGGAAGCGACTTCCTTGACCATCTGGGCGCCCATGTTCTGGAGCTTGTCCTTCAGCTCGATTTCCTTGGCCACGGACACGCCGTCCTTGGTCACGGTCGGGGCGCCGAAGGAGCGCTCGAGCACCACGTTGCGGCCTTTCGGGCCCAGGGTGACCTTGACCGCGTTGGCCAGGATGTTCACGCCTTCGACCATGCGGGCGCGGGCTTCGCCGCCGAAAATGACGTCTTTTGCTGCCATGTTGATTTCTCCGATTCAGTCAATGGGGGGGTGAGGGGGGAGAAGGATCACTTCTCGACGACCGCGAACAGGTCGTCTTCCTTCATGACCAGCAGCTCGTCGCCGTCGACTTTGACGGTCTGGCCGCTGTACTTGCCAAACAGCACACGGTCACCGACCTTGACGGTCAGGGCCTTGGTTTCGCCTTTGTCGTTCGTCTTGCCCGGGCCGACGGCCAGCACCTCGCCCTGGTCGGGCTTCTCGGCGGCGGCGTCGGGGATGACGATGCCGGAGGCGGTCTTGGTTTCGCTGTCAATGCGCTTGACGATCACGCGATCGGCGAGAGGACGAAGTTTCATTGCATCTCCTGAAATGGATGGGGGTGAAGCGGTGCATGGCGCCCGTCGGGCGCCCGGCGCGCCGGTGCGGTGTTAGCACTCAACGCTGGCGAGTGCTAATCATAAGGGCGCGCGGGCGGCTTTTCAAGCCGGCAGTCGATGTCAACCGGGCGACTTTTGCGGGGGGTTTACCCCAGTGGCCCTGCATGGTTAGTTTGCTAACAATGCGCGCTCACCCACCGGGGCCGGTACCGCCGGCCGGACGCGATCCATGAGCACTGACTACATCCTCGAAACACGGGACCTGACCCGCGAGTTCAAAGGGTTTGTCGCGGTTGACCGCGTCAACCTGCGCGTGCGCCGCGGGTCGATCCATGCCCTGATCGGCCCGAACGGCGCCGGCAAGACGACCGTGTTCAACCTGCTGACCAAGTTTCTGCCGGTCAGCGCCGGGCAGATCTTCTACAAGGGTCAGGACATCACGCCGCTGAAAGCCGCCGACGTGGCCCGCGACGGCATGGTCCGCTCGTTTCAGATTTCCGCCGTGTTCCCGCACCTGACGGTGCTGGAGAACGTGCGGATCGGGCTGCAGCGCCAGCTGGGCACGAGTTTTCACTTCTGGAAGCCGGAATCCAGCCTGTACCGCCTCAACGACCGCGCGCGCGAGTTGCTGGAGCAGGTGGATCTGGGCAGCTTCGCCGACACGGTGACCGTCAACCTGCCCTATGGCCGCAAGCGGGCGCTGGAGATCGCCACGACGCTGGCGCTTGATCCCGAGCTGATGCTGCTGGACGAGCCCACACAGGGCATGGGCCACGAGGACGTGGGGCGGGTGGTGGAGCTGATTCGCAAGGTCGCCGCCAACCGCACCGTGCTGATGGTGGAACACAACATGAACGTGGTGGCCAACCTGTCGGACACGATCACGGTGTTGTCGCGCGGCAGTGTGCTGGCCGAGGGCCCGTACGACACGGTGTCGAAAGATCCGCGCGTGCTGGAAGCCTACGTGGGATCGACCGAGGAGACCGCCGCATGAGTGAGCCCCTGCTGAAGGTCGCGAACCTCGACGCCTGGTACGGCGAATCGCACATCCTGCACGGTGTCAACTTCGAACTCCACGAGGGCGAGCTGATCACGCTGCTGGGCCGCAACGGCGCGGGCCGCAGCACCACGATCAAGTCGATTCTGGGCCTGGTGGGCAAGCGCACCGGCTCGATCCGCATCGGCGGCGTCGAGACGATCGCGATGCCGACGAACCGCATTGCCCGGCTCGGCCTGGGCTACTGCCCGGAAGAGCGCGGCATCTTCTCGTCGCTGAGCTGCGAAGAAAACCTGATGCTGCCGCCCACCATCGGCCCGGGTGGTCTGAGCGTGGACGAGATCTACGAGATGTTTCCCAACCTGAAGGAGCGTCGCCACAGCCAGGGCACGCGCCTGTCGGGCGGTGAACAGCAGATGCTGGCGATGGCGCGCATCCTGCGCTCGGGCGCGAAGGTGCTGCTGCTCGATGAAATCACCGAGGGCCTGGCGCCGGTGATCGTGCAGACGCTGGGCCGCGTGATCCGCGCGCTCAAGGCCAAGGGCCTGACCATCATCCTGGTGGAGCAAAACTTCCGCTTCGCCGCCCCGCTGGCCGACCGCCATTACGTGATGGAGCATGGCCAGATCGTGGCCACGGTCGAAAAACACGAACTCGAGAGCAAGGCAGCGATGCTGCACGAGTACCTGGGCGTCTGACGCATCGGCGTCGGCCCTTCATTCACCCAAGGAGACACGCATGAAACGCAAACTGATCGCCACCGCCATTGCCGCCGTGCTCGCCGGCAGCGCTTCCCTCGCCACCGCCCAGCAGGGCAAGCTCTCGGGCGACGCCGTGAAGATCGGCGTGCTGACCGACATGTCCGGCCTGTACGCCGACTACGGCGGCCCCGGCGCCGTGGCCGCTGCACGTCTGGCCGTGCAGGACTTCGGCGGCAAGATGTTCGGCAAGGACATCGTGGTCGTGAACGCCGACCACCAGAACAAGCCCGACGTCGCCAAGAACGTGGCGCAGCAGTGGTTTGACCGCGAGGGCGTGGACATCTCCGTGGAGAACCTGAACTCCGCGGTGGCCCTGACGGTGCAGGCGCTGGCCAAGGAAAAGAACAAGATCACCATCACCACCGGCGCGGCCACCGCCCGCCTGACCAACGAAGACTGCGCCCCGGCCAACGGCATCCACTACCTGATGGACACCATCGCGCTGTCCAACGTGGTGGGCAAGGCCATCGTGAAGGACGGCGGCGACAGCTGGTACTTCCTGACCGCCGACTACGCCTTCGGCCATTCCCTGGAGAAGGACACCAGCGAAGTGGTCCGCTCTTCGGGCGGTAAGGTCAATGGCGCCGTGCGGCACCCGCTGGGCACCAGCGACTTCTCGTCCTTCCTGCTGCAGGCCCAGACCTCGGGCGCCAAGGTGGTTGGCCTGGCCAACGCCGGTGGCGACACGGTCAACAGCATCAAGGCCGCCGCCGAGTTCGGCATCACCCGCCGCCAGAACCTGGCCGCGCTGCTGATGCTGGTGACCGACGTGCACGCCATCGGCCTGAACACGGCGCAAGGCCTGTACCTGACCGAGGGCTGGTACTGGGATCTGAACGCCGAAACCCGCGCCTGGTCGGACAAGTTCAGCAAGGTCATGAACGGCCGCAAGCCGAACTCCAACCACGCTTCCGTCTACTCCGCCACCATGCACTACCTCAAGGCCGTGCAGGCCGCCGGCACCGACGACACGGCAGCGGTGATGGCCAAGATGAAGGAAATGCCGATCAACGACATGTTCGCCAAGGGCGGCAAGATCCGCGAGGACGGCCGCATGGTCCACGACATGTACCTCTTCCAGGTCAAGAAGCCGTCGGAATCCAAGGGCACTTGGGACTACTACCACCTGCGCGGCACGGTCAAGGGCGACGACGCCTTCCAGTCGCTGGCGCAGAGCCGCTGCCCCGGCATCAAGAAGTGAACCCGCGCCGGCGTAAGCCGGCGTGACGCCTCCGGGCAACCGGGCGGGCCACGCCGTGGCCCGCCCCCAACCGTCGTACTCGCATGGATCAAATCTTCGGCGTGCCGGTGCAGGCCTTCATGGGGCAACTCATGCTGGGCCTGGTGAACGGCTCTTTTTACGCGATCCTCTCGCTGGGCCTGGCCGTGATCTTCGGCATGCTCAACATCGTGAACTTCGCGCATGGCGCGCTCTACATGGTGGGCGCGTTCTTCGCGTGGATGCTGCTCAACTACGCCGGCCTGAATTACTGGTTCGCGCTGCTGCTGGCGCCGCTGGCGGTGGGGCTGATCGGCGTGATCATCGAGAAGACCATGCTGCGCTGGCTGCACGGGCTGGATCACCTCTACGGGCTGCTGCTGACTTTCGGTCTGGCGCTGCTGCTGGAGGGTCTGTTCCGCGAGTTCTACGGCTCGTCCGGGCAACCGTACGAACTGCCCGAGGTGTTCCGCGGTGGTTTTGACCTGGGCTTCATGTTCCTTCCCAAGTACCGTGCCTGGGTGGTGTTCGCGTCGATCTTCCTGTGCCTCGCGGTCTGGTACGTGATCGAGAAGACGAAGCTCGGTGCCTACCTGCGTGCCGGCACCGAGAACCCCAACCTCGTCAAGGCGTTTGGCATCAATGTGCCGCTGATGGTGACGCTGACCTACGCGTTTGGTGTCGCGCTCGCCGGCCTGGCCGGCGTGATGGCCGCGCCGATCTATCAGGTCAGCCCGCTCATGGGCTCCAACATCATCATCATCGTGTTCGCGGTGGTGGTGATTGGTGGCATGGGGTCAATCCTGGGTTCGATCATCACCGGGCTGGCGCTCGGTCTCGTCGAGGGCCTGACCAAGGTGTTCTACGCCGAACTGTCGTCCACCGTGGTGTTCATCATCATGGTGATCGTGTTGATGGTCCGCCCGGCGGGTCTGTTCGGCCGGGAGAAATGATGTCCACCGCGAACCGTCTAGTTTTTGCTGCGCTGGTGCTGGCGCTGCTCGTGGCTCCTTTCGTGGGCTACCCCATCTTCCTGATGAAGGTGCTGTGCTTCGCCTTGTTTGCCAGCGCATTCAACCTGCTGATCGGCTTCACCGGCCTGCTCAGCTTCGGCCACGCCATGTTTTTCGGCTTCGCCGCCTATGTGTCGGGCCACGCCGCGAAGGTGTGGGGCCTCACGCCCGAACTGGCGATCCTCAGCGGCACGGCCAGCGCGGCGGTGATCGCCGTGGTCACGGGCTGGCTGGCGGTGCGCCGCCAGGGCATCTACTTTGCGATGGTCACGCTGGCGCTGGCCCAGATGATCTATTTCATCTGTGTGCAGGCCCCGTTCACCTACGCCGAAGACGGCATCCAGAGCATCCCGCGCGGCGCGCTGTTCGGGGTGATCGACCTGAGCAGCGACACGCGCATGTACTACCTGGTGGCGGCGATCTTCCTGATCGGCTTCGCGCTGATCTACCGGATCATTCACTCGCCGTTCGGGCAGGTGCTCAAGTCGGTGCGTGAGAACGAGGCGCGCGCGCTGTCGCTGGGCTACCACGTGGACCGCTACAAGCTGATGGCCTTCGTGCTGTCGGGCACCATCGCGGGCCTGGCCGGCGCGACCAAGTCGATCGCCTTCGGCATTGCGACGCTGACCGACGTGAGCTGGCAGATGTCGGGCGAGGTGGTGCTGATGACGCTGCTCGGTGGCATGGGCACCATCCTCGGGCCGTCGGTGGGCGCGGCGATCATCGTGACGATGCAGAACTACCTGGCCGACCTGGGTTCGATGGTGTCGATCATCATGGGCGCGACCTTCGTGGTGTGCGTGCTGCTGTTCCGCCGCGGCATCGTCGGCGAGATCGAGTACCGGCTGGGCAAACGCTCCAGCTGACGGCCGGGCGCTGACGCGCCCGCCGCGACCCCCGCCGGCGGCGATCCGCTGCGCGATCCTTCAGAAGTGGGCGAGGTAGCCGCCGTCCACCGCCAGCGTGTGGCCGGTGACGTAGCTCGCCGCGTCGCTCGCCAGAAAGACCGCCGCCCCGGCGATTTCCGGTGGCGATCCCCACCGGCCGAGCGAGGTCCGCCGCGCGAGCCAGTCGGCCACGGCCGGGTCGGACGTCATGGCGGCGTTGGCCTCGGTGGCGAAGTAACCGGGCGCAATCGCATTCACGCGCACCCCCTGCGGCCCCCATTCCGCCGCCAGCGCGCGGGTCATCGCGTCCAGCGCGCCCTTGGCGGTGGTGTAGGCGGCGTCGCCCGCGCGGGCGATGGGCCCGGCGATGGAGGTCACGTTGATCAGGCTGCCGCGCCGCGCCGCGAGCGCGGGCGCCGCCTCGCGGGCGAGGTGCCAGGCCGCCACCAGGTTGATGTCGAGCACCTCGCGCAGCGCCTGCGCCGGCAGTTCGGCCAGCGGCGCGCGCCGGCGCTGGCCCACGTTGTTGACCAGCACGTCCAGCCCGCCGTCCTCGCGCACGACCCGCTGCACCGCGGCGGTCGCCGCGGCGGCGTCGGTGATGTCCAGCGGCAGCGGCCGCGCGCTCGGCCCGAGCGCGGCGGCGAGTTCGTCCAGCCGGGCGAGATCCCGGCCAACCAGCCAGACGCGCGCGCCCTGGGCGACGAAGGCGGTGGCGATCGCCGCGCCCAGGCCGCGCCCGGCGCCGGTCACGAGCGCCACGCGCCCGTGCAGGTCGAACAGCGTCGAGGGGTTTGCGGCGGCGGGGTGGGGCGTGGGCAACGGCGGGTTCATGGGCGCCGGATTATCCGGCCGGCGCCGGTGCCGGCGCCACAGCTCAGGCCGTCAGTTCGGCCATCGCCGAGGCGGGAAACGCGAGGTCTGGCTCGGATTCGTCGGCCGGCAGCGTGAAATAGAAGGTGCAGCCTTCGCCGGGCGCGGTGTCGCACCAGATGCGGCCACCATGGCGTTCGATGATCCGTTGGGTGAGCGCCAGGCCGGTGCCCAGCCCGTCGAAATCCATCGAGTGGTGTTGCCGCTGGAACATCACAAACAGGTTGTGCGCTTTCTGCAGGTCGAAGCCGGCGCCGTTGTCGCGCACGAAGAACATCCGCCCGCCCAGCGGGTTGATTTCCCAGCCGAGCTCGATGCGGGCGTCCTCGGTCTTGCGGGTGTACTTGGCGGCGTTGTCGAGCAGGGCGGTGAACGCCTGGGCCAGCATCATCGGGTCGCCCTTGACCGTGGGCAGCTCCTCGTCGATGACCCACTCGATCTGCCGACCGGCGTTTTCGTGGCGCAGGTGGGCCAGCACGCCGTGCACCAGCGGCGCCAGCGGCACGGTCTGCGGCTGGAAGGCCACGCGGCCCAGCCGCGCGTATTCCAGCAGGCCTTCGAGCATCGAACCCATGCGCTTGCCGGCCTTGCCGATCAGGTCGAGGTATTGCAGCGCGGTCGCGTCGCCCGAGCCTTCCTGCAGGTGTTCCTGCAGCAGGCTGACGAAGCTGCTGATGTGCCGCAGCGGGGCGCGCAGGTCGTGGGAGACCATGTGGGAGAACACGTCGAGGTCTTTGTTGGCCGCCACCAGCTGTTGCGTCCGCTCGGCCACGCGCTTTTCCAGTTCGCGGTTGAGGTCGTTCATCACGTCCTCCAGGCTCTTGGCGGCCGTCATGTCGCGCGTGATGCTCGACAGGCCTTGCAACGCGCCCTGCTCGTTGCGCAGCGCGGTCAGCACCGTGTGGGCCCAGAAGCGGCTGCCGTCGGCGCGCCAGCGCCAGCCGCGCGTCTCCCACTGCCCGTTGGACTTGGCCAGGCGCAGCACCTGCGCCGGGTCGGTCTCGTTCAGACCGCTGTCGAGGTCGCAGATCAGGTCGGCGTAGGGGCGGCCGACCATCTGGGCCTTCAGGTGGCCGTGCAGGCGCTGCGCGCTCTCGGTCCACTCGGTCACGATGCCGCGCTCGTCGATGAAGTACACGCAGTAGTCCTGGATCGCGTCGACCATCAGGCGGTAGCGCTGCTCGCTCGCGAAGAGGGCGGCGGTGCGCTCGCGCACGCGTTCTTCCAGATCGTGGTTGGCGTGCAGCACCAGCTCTTCCGTGCGCCGGCGTTCGCTGATGTCGTGCAGCTCGATGAAGAAGCCCTGCACATCGTGGTCGCGCACGTCGGGGATGTAATGCACCTCGTAATACCGCACCGTGCCGTTCACATCGGCCCGCGCCGCTTCGAAGGTGCAGCCTTCGCCGGCCAGGGTGGACAGCACACGCGGCAGGATTTCCTGCATCACCTCCGGCCGCACGATCTCGTTCATCGGGCGCCCGATCAGCGCCGCCGGCTCCTGGCCGTAGGCCTGCGCATGAGCGCGGTTGGCGAAGCGGCAGATCAGGTCGCGGTCGTAGTAGGCCAGCCGCGCCGGGATGCGGTCGGCGATGCTGCGCAGCAGGCTGTCGGGGGCCACGACGGGGGTGGCGGCATCCGGGCTGCGGTCGTTGTCCATGGCGGGGCCTCCGGGTCTCTCAAGCAGGTCGCATTCGTTCACACCCGGTGTATCGGTCGGCCCACTGGAAAATTCAGCGCTTTTCGGTCCCCCGACCGCGGGACAGGCCCGAAAAAAAGCCCCGCGCTGCACAGCGGCGGGGCTTTTCATTGATGTGAGTGGCCGCTTCTGGAAGGGCCTCGAGGGCGCTCAGAGACCGGCGGCGGCCTTCAGCGCGTCTGCTTTGTCGGTGCGCTCCCAGGTGAATTCCGGCTCCTCGCGGCCGAAGTGGCCGTAGGCCGCGGTCTTTTGGTAGATCGGGCGCAGCAGGTCGAGCATCTGGATGATGCCCTTCGGACGCAGGTCGAAATGGGCCTCCACCAGCTTGGCGATCTCGGCGTCGGGGATCACGCCGGTGCCTTCGGTGTAGACGGTCACGTTCATCGGCTTGGCCACGCCGATGGCGTAGGCCACCTGCACCTGGCACTGGCGCGCGAGGCCGGCGGCCACCACGTTCTTCGCCACGTAACGCGCGGCGTAGGCGGCCGAGCGGTCCACCTTCGACGGGTCCTTGCCGGAGAACGCGCCGCCGCCGTGCGGGCAGGCGCCGCCGTAGGTGTCGACGATGATCTTGCGCCCGGTCAGGCCGCAGTCGCCCTGGGGACCGCCGATGACGAAACGGCCGGTCGGGTTGATCAGGTAGCGGGTGTTCTGCAGCCACTCTTTGGGCAGCACCGGCTTGATGATTTCTTCGATGACGGCCTCGTTGAACTCGGGCTTCATCTTGTCGCCCAGGCTCCACTCGGGCGCGTGCTGCGTGGACAGCACCACGGTGTCGATGCTGTGCGGCTTGCCATCGACATAGCGCATGGTCACCTGGCTTTTCGCGTCGGGGCGCAGGAAGGGCAGGCGGCCGTCCTTGCGCAGCTGCGCCTGCCGCTCGACGAGCCGGTGGGCGTAGTAGATCGGCGCGGGCATCAGCACCGGGGTCTCATCGCAGGCATAACCAAACATGAGGCCCTGGTCGCCAGCGCCGATGTTGAGGTAGTCGTCGGAGGCGTGGTCCACGCCCTGGGCGATGTCGTTGGACTGCTTGTCGTAGCAGACCATCACCGCGCAGCCCTTGTAGTCGATGCCGTACTCGGTGTTGTCGTAGCCGATGCGCTTGATGGTGTCGCGCGCCACCTGGATGTAGTCCACGTGGGCGTTGGTCGTGATCTCGCCGGCGAGCACGACCAGACCGGTGTTGGTCAGCGTCTCGGCGGCCACGCGGCTGCGCGGGTCCTGGGTGAAGATCGCGTCGAGGATCGCGTCGGAGATCTGGTCGGCCACCTTGTCGGGGTGTCCTTCGGAGACCGATTCGGACGTGAAGAGAAAGTCGTTCGCCATGTCTTTAAACTCCTGCGGTGTCGGGGTGGATCGGCGTTGCCGGTCTTGCAGAAGTCGGCGAACGCTTTAGCAGTACTTGTGAATCGCCCCGCAATCAGTTCATCAACTCGGCGATGGCGCGATTCTAGCGACGCCGCGCCGCCCCCCGCCGGCCGCCGCCCTTGTCCACGCTCGTCCGCCTGATTTTTCGCACGCTCGCGCGCTGGCCGTTGCGCCCGCTCCATGCGCTGGGCGTGGCGCTGGGCTGGCTCACCTGGGCGCTGTCCCCGCGGTACCGGCGGCGCTTGCACGCGCACGCCGAGCTCGCCGGCCTCACGCCCGCCCAGACGCGCGCGGCCGTCGGCGAGGCCGGCAAGCTGGTGGCCGAGCTGCCGCGGCTGTGGCTGGGCGCCCCGGTGCCGGTGCGCTGGCAGGGCGTCGAACACATCGATGCCGCCGTGGCGGCCGGCGACGGGCTGCTGTTCCTCACGCCGCACCTCGGCTGTTTCGAGATCACCGCCCAGGCCTACGCCGCCCGCCACGGCGCCGCGCGACCGATGACCGTGCTGTACCGGCCGGCGCGCCAGCCCTGGCTGACCGACCTCGTCGCCGGCGCCCGCGCGCGGCCCGGGCTGCGCACCGCGCCCACCAGCCTGGCTGGCGTGAAGCAGCTGCTCAAGGCGCTCAAGGCGGGCGAGGCCGTCGGCCTGTTGCCCGACCAGGTGCCGCCCGCCGGGCAGGGCGTGTGGGCGCCGTTTTTCGGTCGGCCGGCCTACACCATGACGCTGCCGGCGCGGCTGGCGCAGGCCGGTCGCGTGCGCGTGTTGTTGAGCTGGGGGGAACGCCTGCCCCGCGGCGCGGGTTACGTGGTGCACGTCCGCCCCCTTGGGGCGGCGCTGCCCGACGACCCCGCGGCAGCGGCGGCCGTGATCAACGAGGCCATGGCGGCGCTGGTGCGAGAATCGCCCGCCCAATACCTGTGGTCCTACGACCGCTACAAGCCCCCGCGCGCATGAGCTCCGAGCCGGTCGAGACGCCGACCCACAAACCCCACCAGAAACCCCCGGGCGGCCTGGCCAACCGGCTGGGCGTGGGTTTCATGCGCCTGCTGTCGCACCTGCCGCTGCCGGCGGTGCGCGCCCTGGGCTGGTTGCTGGGGCAGGTGCTTCACACGGTGGCGCGGCGCCGGCGCCACGTGGCCCGCACCAACTGGGCGCTGTGTTTTCCCGACCAGTCCGACCGCGAGCGCGATGCCGCCGTGCGCCGCCACTTCGTCGCCTTTGCCCAGGCGTGGCTGGACCGCAGCTGGCTGTGGGAGGCGCCGGCCGACGTGGTCAAGCGCCGCGTCTTGCTCAAGGGCGATCTCGCGGCGCTGGACGGCGAGGCCCCGACGGTGCTCTTCGCGCCCCATTTTGTGGGCATGGACGCGGGCTGGACCGGTCTGACCGTCCACCTGCGGCGCCGTTGCTGCGGCATCTATGCCGAGCAGCTCAACGCCGACGTGGACCGCTGGATGACCCGCGGCCGCCAGCGCTTCGGTCACCCCCACATCGTCGCCATGCGCCAGGGCCTCAAGCCGCTGGTCGCCGCGCTGCGTCAGGGCCTGCCGCTCTACCTGCTGCCCGACATGGACTACGGCACCCGCGACTCTGCGTTCGTGCCGTTTTTTGGCGTGCAGACCGCCACCATCACGTCCCTGCCCCGGTTCGCACGCCTGGCCCGCGCCCGGGTGGTGCCGGTGGTCACGCGACTGACGCCGGGGGGCTACGAGGTCACCGTGCTGCCGCCGTGGCCGGGCTATCCGACTGAGGACATCGTGGCCGACACCGCCGCGATGAACCGCGCGCTGGAAGACTTCATCCGCGGGATGCCCGAGCAGTACTACTGGGTGCACAAGCGGTTCAAGACCCGCCCCCCGGGCGAGGCGCCGTTCTATTGAGCGGGCGGTCGGGCGATCAC
This sequence comes from Hydrogenophaga sp. T66, assembly GCF_057219855.1. Classification (NCBI taxonomy): domain Bacteria; kingdom Pseudomonadati; phylum Pseudomonadota; class Betaproteobacteria; order Burkholderiales; family Comamonadaceae; genus Hydrogenophaga; species Hydrogenophaga sp. T66. Next base: position 341,899 of record NZ_JBXVVX010000001.1, read on the forward strand.
GCCGCCGCAGGCGGCAGGTGGCTCGCGATGAGCGTGGCCACCTCGGCGGGCCGCTCGTGGACCAGCCAGTGCGTCGCGCCCGGCAGCCGCTCGATCCGCAGATCGCTCACCCAGCTGTCCAGCCCGTCGAGCAAGGCCGGCGGCAGGGCGGTATCGGCCAGACCCCAGACCACCAGCGTCGGCACATCCACCCGCACCAGCGCCGGCGGCAGCGTCACCGCCGCAGCGCCCGGGTCGGTGGCCGTGGGCGGGCGCAGCGGCGAGGCGGCGTAATAGGCGCAGGGCCCGCGCAGGCCCTGGCGCCACACAGCGCGGTAGCGCTCACGCGTGGCCTCGTCGAGCCAGGCCGGGTCCTCGCCCCCAGCCATGCGCCCGAAAAAGGGCCACAGCCGGGCAAAGTCGTCGTCGGCCAGCCGCTCGGGCGCGTCAGGCCGGGCCAGGAAATTCATGTACTCGCTGGCGGCCTGCTGGGCCGGCGAATGGGCCAGTTCGCGCTGGAAAGGCCCGGGGTGCGGGGCGTTGAGGATCACAAGGCGGTGCACCGCCGGGCCGTGCTGCGCGGCCACGCTCCACGCGAGCGCGCCACCCCAGTCGTGGGCGATCAGCGCGCCCAGGCGGCCCGGCGTGGGGCTGTCGGCGGTCGCCACCGCGATCAGGGCCGCGATGTCCTGGACCAGCGGCTTGGCCCGGTAGGCGGCCACCTCGGCCGGTGCGCTCGATGCCTCGAAGCCGCGCAGGTTGGGCGCGACGCACCGCCAGCCGCCGTGCTCGGGCCGGGCGAAATGGGTGAGCAGGTCGTCCCAGACGAAGGCGGCTTCGGGAAAACCGTGCAGAAACAACAGCACCGGCGCCCCCCGCGGGCCAGCCGCCCGGCAGCTCAGGGTGATGCCGTGGGGGAGTGACAGCGGGAAGGTGTCGATCATGGCGGGCTCGGGCAGGCCCGCGGCGGCGCGGCCGGGCGGGAGGTCAGTCGGCGGCGGGCGGTTCGTCGTCGTCGGCCGGCGCTGCGGGCAGGACCCCGGGCGCGGGTGCCTGGCTCCAGCGCCACAACAGCGTGGCCACGTCATCCAGCCCTTGCTTCTTCAGGGCAGAAAACAGTCTCGCCTCCCCGCCGGCGGTCTGCAGTCGCGCAATCGACAGCGCCTTGTTGGCCTCGGCGCGGGTGAGCTTGTCGGCCTTGGTCAGCAACACCAGGAAATGCAGCCCGTCCTGCACACGCGGGCGGATGGCTTCCAGCAGGGCGTTGTCCAGTTCCGTCAGCCCCAGGCGCGGATCGACCAGCATCACCACGGCGCGCAGATTGGGCCGGGTAAGCAGGTAATTCACCATCACGCGCTGCCAGCGCCGCTTCGCTTCTTGCGGCACCGCCGCGTAGCCGTAGCCCGGCAGATCGGCCAGCACCGCATCGGTCGCGCCTTGCCGGCCGAGCGTGAACAGGTTGATGCTCTGCGTGCGCCCGGGCGTCTTGGACGCAAAAGCCAGCCGTTTCTGCTGGGTCAGCGTGTTGATGCAGGTGGATTTGCCGGCATTGGACCGGCCGACGAAGGCGATTTCCGGCACGTCCAGGGCCGGGAGGTGTTCCAGTTGGGGCGCGGTGGTGAGGAACCGGGCGGTGTGCAGCCAGCCGTGGATGAAGGCGGGGTCGGGGAGGGCGGAGGGAGTGGGGGTGGCGGCGTGCTGGGTCATTGGGGCTTTCCCGGTGGGGCATTGTAAAATCGAGCGGTTTTGCCGGGACCACCCGGGTTCGATCATCAACCGAAAACGTCGCCCACGACGCCCGCTCCGTCATGAAATTGCCCGTTTCCCTCCTTTGCGCCGCTGCCGCCGCAGCCCTGTCGTTCAGCGCCCAGGCGCAATCGGCCAAGCCGGATCTGGTCAGGGGCGCCGCGTTGTACGGCAATGTGTGCGTGGCCTGCCACGCCGCCGACGGCAACTCGATGATCCCGGCCAACCCCAAGCTGGCCCAGCAACACCCCGAATACCTCATCAAGCAGCTGCAGGAATACAAGTCCGGCAAGCGCCAGAACGCGATCATGCAAGGCTTCGCCTCGGCCCTGTCGGACAGCGACATGCGCGACATCAGCTACTGGCTGGCTTCCCAGAAGGGCAAGCCGGGCTTCGCCACCGACAAAGACCTGGTGAAGCTGGGTGAGCGCATCTACCGCGGTGGCATCGCTGACCGCCAGATCGCTTCCTGCGCGGCTTGCCACGGCCCCGGTGGTGCCGGCATCCCGTCGCAGTACCCGCGCCTGGCGGGCCAGCACGCCGAGTACACCGAAACCCAGCTGCGCCACTTCCGCGACGGCACGCGCGCCAACAACCTGCAGATGACGGGCGTGGCAGCCAAGATGACCGACCGCGAAATCAAGGCGGTGTCCGACTACATCGCCGGTCTGCGCTGATCCATCCCCCCAGCCGGTGGCCGGGTTTCAGCCCGGCTTCATTTTTTGGGGGCAAGATCGCAAAAGTTGTGAGGACGGGTTGAACCAGTGACCCGACTTCGCATCACAGCAGGGCGCCTTCCGGACCACCGGGAGCGCCCTTTTTGATGTCCCGATCCGACATGAGCGTTTCCACCCAAGGCCTCCGACCGAACACCGGCTCGCGTCTGTTCAGCGACGTGGTGGAACTGCTGTCGTCGATGCGGTTTGCCATCTCGCTGCTCACCGTCATCTGCATCGCCTCGGTGATCGGCACCGTCGTCAAGCAGCACGAGCCGATCAACAACTACATCAACCAGTTCGGGCCGTTCTGGGCCGAGCTGTTTGGCAGCGTCAACCTGTTCTCTGTCTACAGCGCCTGGTGGTTTCTGCTGATCCTGGCGTTTCTGGTGGTCAGCACCAGCCTGTGCATCGCGCGCAACACGCCCAAGATCCTGGCCGACTTCCGCGTCTACAAGGAAAACATCCGCGAGCAAAGCCTGCTGGCCTTTCCGCACAAGGCCGAAGGGCGCGTGGAGGATGGACCGGAAGCGGCCGCCCACCGCATGGGCCAGACGCTGCTGGCCGCCGGCTGGAAGGTCAAACTGCAGTCGCGGACCACGCCCCAGGGCACCGGTTGGATGGTCGCCGCCAAGGCAGGGGCGGCCAACAAATGGGGCTATATCGCCGCGCACAGCGCGATCGTGCTGGTGTGCGTCGGGGGCCTGCTCGACGGCGACCTGATCGTGCGCGCCCAGACCTGGTTCAACGGCAAGACCCCCTTCACCGGCGGCGGCCTGATCGCCGACGTGCCGGCGCAGCATCGCCTGTCGGCCAGCAACCCGACCTTCCGGGGCAACCTGCTGGTGACCGAGGGCACCGCGTCGAGCACGGCGATCCTGGCGCAGCCGCAAGGCGTGCTGCTGCAGGAGCTGCCCTTCTCGGTGGAGCTGAAGAAATTCATCGTCGAGTATTACGACACGGGCATGCCGCGGCTGTTTGCCAGCGAAATCGTGATCCACGACCACGAAACCGGTGAAAAAAAGCCGGCCCGCGTGGAGGTCAACCACCCGGCCAACCACCGCGGCATCAACATCTACCAGAGCAGCTTTGACGATGGTGGCTCGCGCGTGAAGCTGCAGGCCGTGCCGATCAGCCGGCCGACCCGCCCGTTTGAGGTGGAAGGCACGATCGGCAGCTCCACCGTGCTGGGCAACGGGGCCGAGCAGCTGACGCTGGAATACACCGGTCTGCGCATCATCAACGTCGAGAACTTCGCGGCCAACAACCCCACCGGCGCCGACGTGCGCACCGTGAACCTGCGGGAATCGATCGAGAGCCGGCTGGGGTCGGGCGCCAAGACGGTGACCGAGAAGAACCTGCGCAACGTCGGTCCGAGCATCACCTACAAGCTGCGCGACGCATCCGGTCAGGCGATCGAGTACCACAACTACATGCTGCCGGTTGAGCTGGACGGGCAGCGGGTGTTCCTCCTCGGGTTGCGCGACACGCCGCAAGACACCTTCCGCTATCTGCGCGTGCCGGCCGACGAGAACGACAGCCTGGACGGCTTCGTGCGGCTGCGTGCGGCCCTGGACGACCCGGCGATGCGCGCTGAGGCGGTGCGTCGTTATGCCCGTGCGTCGGTCGAACCCGGTCGGCCCGATCTGGTGGAGGCACTGGAGGCATCGGCCACGCGCGCGCTGGCGCTGTTCGCCGGCGCCGAGCCGGTGCCCGGGGCGGGGGAGCGACCCGAGGTGGCTGGCGGCCTGCAGGCGATCTCCGCTTTCATGGAAGTCAACGTCCCGGCCGACGACCGCGAGCGCGCCAGCGATGTTCTGGTGCGCATCCTCAACGGCACGCTGTTCGAGCTGCTGCAGCTCAGCCGCGAACGCGCCGGCCTGGCTCCCGCGCCGCGCGGCGACGACACCCAGCGCTTCATGACCCAGGCCGTGATCAGCCTGAGCGACACCTTCTTCTACCCGGCGCCGATGGCGTTCAAGCTCACCGACTTCACGCACGTGCAGGCCAGCGTGTTCCAGGTGGCCCGCGCGCCGGGCCAGAACATCGTCTATCTGGGCTGCCTGTTGCTCATTCTGGGCATCTTCGCCATGCTCTACGTCCGTGACCGCCGCCTGTGGGTGTGGCTGGCGCCGGCCGAGGGCGGTGGCGCGAATGCCCGCGTGGCCTTGTCGACCAACCGCAAGACCATGGACGCCGACCGCGAATTCGACACGCTCAAAGCCCAGCTGCTCAAGGGGACCGCATGAACACCGCCACGCAAACCATCGAACTCAAGAAGTCCGGTGCCGCTGCCACCGGCGTGACCGGCTATTTCGCCCGCCGCGACCGGTGGGACTGGCTGTTCGCCGCCGCCCTGGTGGCCGGCGCGATCTGGGCCTTCGTGCGCTACGGCCACGCGATGGATTTTTACGAGACCGCGATCCTGGCCGGCACGGTGCCCTCCCTGATCTGGCTGGGCTGGTTCTGGCGGCCGCTGCGTGTGCTGATGGCGGTGGTCGCGGCCTTCTCGTTGCTGGCCATCTGGCTGTACCAGACGCCGCAGGGCGCCGACCTGGCGCGGGCCGACACGGTGTTCCTGCTCAAGTACTTCATCTCCAGCCAGAGCGCGATCCTCTGGATGAGCATGCTGTTTTTCATGAGCACGGTCTTCTACTGGCTGGGCGTGTTCACCCGCGCGGGCGACGCGTTTGAACTGCTGGGCTCGCGGATGGCGTGGGTGGCGGTCACTCTGGCCCTGATCGGCTCCATGGTGCGCTGGTACGAGAGCCACCAGATCGGCCCCGGCATCGGGCACATCCCGGTGAGCAACCTCTACGAGGTGTTCATCATGTTCTGCTGGATGACGGCGCTCTTCTACCTATATTACGAAGACCGCTACGCGACCCGCACCATGGGCGCCTTCTCGATGCTGATCGTCAGCGCCGCCGTGGGCTTCCTGCTCTGGTACACGGTGGTGCGCGAAGCCCACCAGATCCAGCCGCTCGTCCCGGCGCTGCAAAGCTGGTGGATGAAGCTGCACGTGCCGGCCAACTTCGTCGGCTACGGCACCTTCGCGATCGCGGCCATGCTCGCCTTTGCGTACCTCATCAAGCAGAGCGCCGGCGAAACCCGCTGGTACAAGCTCGCGCCCTTGTGGCTGCTGGGCGTGGTGCTGTGTTTTGAGCCCATGGTCTTCCGCCAGGGCGCGCAGGACCAGGGCGGTGGCTATTGGTTCATGTACTTCGGCATCTCTGCGTTCATCGTCGGCGGCATCATCGCCGCCCGGCGGCGGATCGGCGCTCGCCTGCCCAGTTTCGAGGTGCTGGACGACGTGATGTACAAGGCCATCGCGGTCGGCTTTGCCTTCTTCACCATCGCCACCGTGCTCGGCGCCCTGTGGGCTGCCGAGGCCTGGGGCGGGTACTGGAGCTGGGACCCGAAGGAAACCTGGGCCCTGATCGTCTGGCTCAACTACGCCGCGTGGCTGCACATGCGCCTCATGAAGGGCCTGCGCGGCACGGTGGCCGCCTGGTGGGCGCTGGTCGGTCTGGCGATCACGACCTTCGCCTTCCTGGGCGTCAACATGTTCCTGTCGGGATTGCACAGCTACGGCGAGCTCTGAGCCGGAACTTGTCAGAATCCGCCCGGTCGCACGACTGACGGGTCAGCGCCCGCGCCCCGCGGGCCAGCGACCTGTTGAAAGGACGGATTCATGCTCATCCGCACCGGCCGAGACGGCTTCCAGCACCCGCTCTCCAGCGAGATCACCCCCCGAGCCGCCTACCAGAACCGCCGGCAGTGGCTGCTGTCAGCCGCGGCAGCCGGCGGCGCGCTCGGTTGGGCCGGGCGTGAAGCCTTTGCCCAGTCTCCCGCGGTGATCAAGGCGCCCGGCCGTCTCGCGGCCTTGCCCGGCGCGGCGTCGCGCGTGCCCGGGGCGCAGGCGGCCGAGAAACCCACCGCCTACGCCGACGTCACCGGCTACAACAACTTCTACGAGTTCGGCACCGACAAGACGGACCCGGCGGCCCGCGCCGGCCGCCTGAAGACCCGCCCGTGGACGGTCCAGGTGGAGGGGCTGGTGTCCAAACCCGGGGTCTACGACATCGATGCCCTGCTCAAGCTCGCCCCCATGGAAGAGCGCCTCTACCGCCTGCGCTGTGTGGAGGGATGGTCCATGGTGGTGCCCTGGGTGGGCTACTCGCTGGCCGAACTCATTCGCCGTGTGCAACCCTTGGGCAGCGCCAGGTTCGTGGAATTCGTGACGCTGGCAGACCGCGCCCAGATGCCCGGTCTGTCGTCTCGCGTGCTTGACTGGCCGTATCTCGAAGGCTTGCGGCTCGACGAGGCCAACCACCCGCTCACCCTGCTGGCCTTTGGCTTGTATGGCGAGGTCATGCCGAATCAGAACGGCGCGCCGGTGCGCTTGGTCGTGCCCTGGAAGTACGGCTTCAAGAGCGGCAAGTCGATCGTGAAGATCCGCTTCACCGAGCAGCAACCGCGCACCTCGTGGAACGTGGCCGCACCGCAGGAATACGGCTTCTATTCCAACGTCAACCCGCAGGTGGCCCACCCCCGCTGGAGTCAGGCCACCGAACGGCGCATCGGTGACGACGGCGGCCTCTTCGCCAAGCGTCGCCCCACGCTGATGTTCAACGGGTATGAGCCGCAAGTGGGGCAGCTCTACGCCGGCATGGACCTGCGCACCTTCTACTGATGGCAGCCGCCTCCCGCGCGGTCCAGCCCTGGCCGCAGCGCGCGTTGCTCCACCCGGCGTGCAAGCCGCTGCTGGGGGTCCTTGGTCTGGTGCCGCTGGCCTGGCTGGTCTGGGGCGCCGTCGCCAACCAGCTTGGCGCCAACCCCGCCGAAGCGCTGATCCGCGGCTTGGGCGATTGGACCCTGCGCGCGCTGGTGCTGGTGTTGCTGGTGACGCCGCTGCGGGTCGTGAGTGGCTGGACGGCGCTGGCGCGGGTGCGGCGCCTGATCGGGTTGTTCGTGTTCTTTTATGGGAGCCTGCACCTGTTGGCCTACGCCTGGCTCGACATGGGCTGGGACATCGCCGAGGTGCTGCGCGACACGGCCAAGCGCCCCTTCATCCTGGTCGGCATGCTCGCGTGGTTGCTGTTGCTGGCGCTGGCGGCCACGTCGTTCAACCGGGCCATCCGTACCCTGGGCGCGGCGCGCTGGCAGGCGCTGCACCGCGCGGTGTACGCGGTGGCGGTGCTGGCCGTGCTGCACTTCTTCTGGATGCGGGCTGGCAAGAATGACTTCGCCGAGGTGGCGGTGTATGCCCTGGTGCTCGGCGCGCTGCTGGCGTGGCGCGTGGTGCACCGCCGCGCGCGGGGCGGCTCTCAGGGCAGCAGCGTTTCCAGCCGCACCTGATCGGCCGTCGACTCGCGGCGCCGGATCAGCGTGACCTGGTCGCCGTCCACCAGCACCTCGGCGGCCCGCCCGCGGGTGTTGTAGTTGCTGGCCATGCTCATGCAATAAGCGCCCGCACTCAGCACCGCCAGTAGGTCGCCGGCCTGCACGGCGAGTGGGCGATCCCGGCCCAGCCAGTCACCGCTTTCACAGACCGGCCCGACCACGTCCCACACCGTCGGCGCATCCGCCCGCGGGCGCACCGGCTCGATGCGGTGAAACGCCTGGTACATGGCCGGTCGCGGCAGGTCATTCATCGCCGCATCGACGATCAGGAAGTTCTTGAGTTCACCGGGCTTGAGGTACAGCGCCTCGGTGAGGCACACCCCGGCGTTGCCGACGATCGAGCGGCCGGGCTCGATCATCAGCGTGCGCCCGCCGAAGCCGCGCGCATCGAGCCGGGCCAGCAATTGCTGCCACAGGGCGTCCGCCGCCGGCGGCGTATCGCCGTGGTAGTCGATGCCCAGACCACCGCCGAAATCGAGGTGCTCGATCGGTACCCCCGCCGCCTCGATGGCCTCCACCAGATCCAGCACCCGGTCCATCGCGTCGAGGTACGGACCGGTCTGCGTGATCTGCGAGCCGATGTGGCAGTCGATGCCGACCACGCGCAACCCGCCGCAGGCCGCCGCGTGCCGGTACGTGGCCACCACCGCCTCGTGGGCGATGCCAAACTTGTTGCCCTTCAGGCCGGTGGAGATGTACGGGTGGGTTTGCGCGTCCACGTTCGGGTTCACGCGGATGCTCACCGGCGCACGGCGCCCCAGGCTGCGGGCCACCTCATCCAGCACGTCCAGCTCCGCGGTGCTCTCCACGTTGAAACACCCGATGCCCACTTCCAGCGCCCGGCGCATCTCCGCGCGTGTCTTGCCGACACCGGAGAAGATGATCTTTTCGGGCGACACGCCGGCCATCAGGGCGCGCTCCAACTCGCCGCCGGACACGATGTCGAGCCCGCATCCGGCGCGCACCAGGGTTTGCAGAATGGCCAGCGACGAGTTGGCCTTCATGGCGTAGCAGATCAGGTGCCGCCGGCCGGCGAGGCCGCGCTGGTAGGCGGCCAGCGCATCGAGCATGGCCTGGCGGCTGTAGGCGAACAGGGGCGTCCCGTGGTCGCGCGCCAGCGCCGACAGCGCCACGCCTTCCAGGTGGAGTTCACCGTGTCGATGGGTCAGGAAGGCGGGCAGGGGCAACGTCGACATGCGGGGCGGGCGTGGGGGAGGGGAGGGCGGACGCGCCAGCCGATGGGGCTGGCGTGGTCGGCGGCAGGCGGAGGGGTCCTTTTTGGCCGCAACCGATCAGCAAAGCCGCGGCAGCCGCACCCAAGGCCATGCGCGTGGTGGGGCCGCACCGCCGGCCTAGAATCCGCTGCCGCTCAAACATCCGCGCATTGTAATGACCGACCTCGAATACCAGGACCGCGCCGAGGCCTTGCTGCGGGCCATCGAACTGGCCTGCGACCGGCTCAACGACACCACCGACGCCGACATCGACAACCAGCGCGTCGGCGGCATGATCACCCTGACCTTTGGCAACCGCAGCCAGATCATCATCAACCTGCAGAAGCCGCTGCACGAGGTCTGGCTGGCCGCGCGCGCCGGTGGTTTCCACTACAAGTTCGATGGTGTGGCCTGGACCGACACCAAGGGCAACGGCGAGTTTTTTGAGAACCTCAGCCGCTACGCCAGCGAGCAGTCCGGTCTGCCGCTGACTTTCAGTTCCTGAACAGGTCGAGGATGCTGCGCCGGTCTTCCGGCGCGGTGGGCTTGGTGCCCGGATCGAGGCCCGGCACCGCGCCGCCCACGGCGGGATCGTTCATCCCCAGGCTGGTCACGCCGCCGGCGGGCCCGAATTCCTCGTAGTACCACTCGCCGCCCACGTTCACGACACCCGGCGGGACTTCATAGGTCATCACCGGCACGTCTTTCAGCGCGGTCTGCATGAAGGAAATCCAGATCGGCAGACTGAGCCCGCCCCCGGTTTCGCGGCTGCCGAGGTTGCGTGGCGTCCCGTAGCCCACCCAGGCGGCGGCCACGATGGTCGGCTGGTAGCCCACAAACCAGGCGTCCACCGAGTCGTTGGTGGTGCCGGTCTTGCCGTACAGGTCGGGGCGCTTGAGCGTGGCCTGCGCGCGGGCCGCGGTGCCCGAGCGCGTGATCTCCTGCAGCAGGCTGTTCATCACGAAGGCGTTGCGCGCATCGATCACCCGCGGGGCACTGTCCAGCGTGGTCTGCGGCGCCTCAAACAGCACCTTGCCCTTGTGATCGGTCACGCGGGTGATCAGCATCGGCGCGACGCGGTAGCCACCGTTGGCAAACACCGCGTAGGCCGATGCCATGTGCAGCGGCGTGACCGAGCCCGCGCCCAAAGCCATCGTCAGGTAGGGCGGGTGCTTGTCGGCCTCGAAGCCGAAGCGCGTGACCCACTCTTGCGCGCTTTGCGTGCCCACGACCTGCAGCACACGGATCGACACCATGTTCTTCGACTTTGCCAGTGCCCGGCGGATCGACATCGGGCCTTCGAACTGGCCGTCGTAGTTCTTGGGTTCCCACGGCTTCCCGCCGGTTTGCTCGGCGCTGTAGAACAGGGGCGCGTCGTTCACCACGGTCGATGGCGAGACGCCCTTCTCCAGCGCCGCCGAGTAGATGAAGGGCTTGAAGCTGGAGCCGGGCTGCCGCCACGCCTGGGTGACGTGGTTGAACTTGTTTTTCTGGAAGTCGAACCCGCCCACCAGCGCCTGGATCCGGCCGTTGCGGGGGTCCAGCGCTACGAAGGCCGACTCCACCTCGGGCAGTTGCGTGATGCGCCAGCCGCCTTCGCGAGCGCCCACTTTCATGACGCGGATCACCGCACCGGGCCGGATCTTGATGTTCGGACCGGCCTTGTCCGACAGGCCGGACTGCACGGGTTTGAGGCCTTCGCCCGTGATCTCGAACGGCTCGCCGTCCGACCGCACCGCCACCACCTTGCGCGGCTCGGCCGACAAGACCACCGCGGAGAGCAGATCGCCGTTGTCGGGCCGCTCAGCCAGCGCCTCATCGATGGCCGCGTCGCGCTCGGCCGGGTTGGCGGGCAGCGTGATGAACAGTTCCGGTCCGCGGTAAAACTGTCGGCGCTCGTAGTCCAGCACGCCCGCGCGCACCGCGTCGTAGGCGGCTTCCTGCAGGGAAGATTTGATGGTGGTCGTCACCACCAGCCCGCGGGTGTAGGCCTCTTCGCCGTATTGGTCCACGATCGCCTGCCGCACCATTTCGGCCACGAAATCGCCATGCACCCCGTCTTGCGTGCCCTGGGGTCGCAGCCGCAGCGGCTCTGCCTTGGCCGCTTCGGCCTGCGCCTGGGTGATGAACCCGTTGTCCACCATCCGGTCGATGATGTGGAGCTGCCGGGCGCGCGCGCGCTTGGGGTTGCGGATCGGGTTGTAGGCCGACGGCGCTTGGGGCAACCCAGCCAGCATGGCCGCCTCGGCAATCGTGACGTCCTTCAGCGGCTTGCCGAAATAGATCTGCGCGGCCGCTGAAAAACCATAAGCCCGCTGACCCAGGAAGATCTGGTTCATATAGATCTCCAGGATCTGCTCCTTGGTCAACAGGTGTTCCAGCTTGAAGGTGAGCAGCACCTCGTAGATCTTGCGGGTGTAACTCTTCTCGGCCGACAGGTAGACATTGCGCGCCACCTGCATGGTGATGGTGGACGCGCCTTGGCTCTTGGCCTGCCGCAGATTGGCCAGTGCCGCGCGGACCATGCCGCGGTAGTCCACGCCGCTGTGCTCGAAGAACCGCGCGTCTTCGATGGCCAGCACGGCGTTCTTCATCACCTCGGGAATCTCGTCGATGGTCAGCAGGTTGCGGCGCTCTTCGCCGAACTCGCCAAGCAGACGGCCGTCGGCGCTCAAAACCCGCAGCGGCAGCTTCGGCCGGTAGTCCGCCAGACCGGCCACATCGGGCAAATTGGGGTACGCCACCGCCAGCGCGATCCCGACGCCCATCAGCACGGCCACCACACCCGCCACCGCCAGTCCGACCAGACCCACCACCAAGCGCCCCATCCAGACCAGGGCCACGGGCCGCTCGGATACTCGTTTCGAAGCGGTACGGGCTGGGGTAGTGTCGTCGTTCGGCATGCCGGCAATCGGAGTGGGTGGCGGATTATAGAAATCACCCCCGGGCTCAGGTTTCCATCGGTCGTACCGATGGTGAGCAGATGTCAGGCCCCGGATTGCCGGGGTTTCAGGTCCTTCAGTTGGCAGCGAAATACGTCGGGTTTTGGCAACGTTGCGAATTGTTCGGCGGGTGAAAAATCTTTGCCCGACAAAGGCCTTACTGCTAGCATTGAAGTGAATTGTTAAGTCTGGGGCGCCCTCGCGGCGCGGAAATTGGGGGCCGCCTTGATTGCATTGGGGTCGTTGTTCAGCCGGGAACCGGCGCCCTTGCTGGGCATTGATGTCAGTTCATCGAGCGTCAAGCTGGTGGAACTGGGGCGCAACCGCGCGGGCGATCTGGTGCTTGAGCGCTGCGCGATGGAGCCGCTGGAGCGCGGCTGGATCACCGACGGCAACATCGAGAAGTTCGATGAAGTGGCCGATGCCATCCGCCGCTTGGTGCGCAAAAGCGGCAGCAAGACGAAAAATGTGGCGATGGCGCTCCCGGCTGCGGCTGTCATCACCAAGAAAATCATCCTGCCTGGCGGCTTGTCCGACAAGGAACTTGAAGCCCAGGTGGAATCCGAGGCCAACCAGTACATCCCCTTCTCGCTCGACGAGGTCAGTCTCGATTTCTGCGTCATTGGTCCGAGCGCCACGTCGGTGGGCGACGTGGAGGTTCTGATTGCGGCCTCGCGTCGGGAGAAGGTGTCGGACCGACAGGGTTTGGCCGAAGCCGCCGGACTCAAACCGGTGGTCATGGATGTCGAGAGCTTCGCGTCGCGGCTGGCGGCTGGCCGTCTCGTGGAAACCTTGCCCAACCAAGGCGCCGACGCGCTCGTGGCGTTGTTTGAGCTAGGAGCGGCCACCACCAGCCTGCAGGTCCTGCGCAACGACGAGGTGCTCTACGAGCGGGATCAAGCGTTCGGCGGCGCTCAGCTCACCCAGATGATCGTGCGTCAATACGGGTTCTCTCTTGAGGAGGCTGAGCTGAAGAAGCGGTCGGGCGAACTGCCCGAGGACTACGCGGCCGCCGTGCTGGACCCGTTTGTGGAGACGATGGCGCAGGAAATTGCCCGGTCGATGCAGTTTTTCTTCACCAGCACCCCGTTCAACCGCGTGGATCACATTCTTCTGGCGGGCGGCAGTGCCTGTCTGCCCGGCCTGACGGAGGCGGTCACCCACCAGACGTCGTTCGCCTGCCAGGTGGCCAACCCGTTTGATGCCATGGAAATGGGGTCGTCCGTGCAGGCACGCAAGTTGTCGCGCGAGGCGCCGGCCTACCTCACGTCCACGGGTCTGGCCCTGCGGAGGTTCTACCAATGATCCTGATCAACCTGCTGCCTCACCGCGAGGCAGCCCGCAAGCGCCAGAAGGAACAGTTTTTCACCCAGCTGGGCGGAGCCGCGCTGCTGGGTGGTGTGCTGGCCGGCAGCGTGTATCTCTGGTACGACGCCCACATCACGGCACAGCAGGAGCGCAACGCGTTTCTTCAGGCGGAAATCACCAAGCTGGACACCGAGATCAAGGACATCGCCTCCCTGCAGGCGCAGATCGCCTCGCTTCGGGCCCGCCAAACGGCGGTGGAAGATCTTCAAGCCAACCGAAATCTTCCGGTGCATCTTCTGGAAGAGCTCACCACCCAGCTGCCCGAGGGCGTGTTCCTGAACTCCATGCGGCAGGAGAACCAGTCGGTGTTGCTCACCGGCACAGCCCAGTCGCAGGAGCGGGTGTCTGAGTTGCTGCGCAACCTGGGAACCAAGAGCCCCTGGCTGACGAAGCCTGAGTTGGTTGAGATCGTGGCGGCGAACGCGGCCGTGGTGGGGCGAGAGCAGCGCAGGGTGTCCAATTTCACGGTCCGCGTGGCGCTGACCCGCCCGGCGACGCCGCCCGCCGCGTCAACGCCAGCGAGCCCGGCTGCCCCTGCCGCTCCGGCGGCCAACGCGGCCCCGCCCGCTCCCGCTGCCCCCGCTGGCAAGGTCTGATTCGGGAACCGTACCCATGGCCAAATCGCCCAATCTCAACATCGACCTGAAGGGGTTGCAGTCCAAGCTGCAGTCCCAGTTTGTCGGCCTCGATCCCAACGACCCTTCCCTGTGGCCAGCGGCCCCCCGTTACCTGCTGATGGCGGCGGTGGCCATCGGTGTGGTGGCCATTCTCTGGTTCGTCTGGCTCAAGGACTCCGACGCCTTGCTCGACACCGAGCGGCAGAAAGAGGTCCAGCTGCGTGAAACCTACAAAACCAAACTGGTGCAGGCCGTCAATCTCGACGCGCTGAAGAAGCAACTGGAGCAGGTGCAGCAGTACGTGACGCAGTTGGAAAAGCAACTGCCTAGCAAGGCCGAAATGGACGCGTTGCTGTCGGACATCAACCAGGCGGGTCTTGGTCGAAGCCTGCAATTCGAGCTGTTCCGCCCCGGGCAGGTCATCGTCCGGGAGTATTACGCCGAGCTCCCGATCTCCATCCGCGTGACGGGGCAGTACCACGATGTAGGCCTGTTCGCTGCAGATATTGCCAACCTGTCGCGTATCGTGACGCTCAACAATCTCACGCTACTGCCAGTCCAGACCAGACCTGGAACCGCTGCAACCGTGCTGACCATGGATGGTGTGGCCAAGACCTACCGCTACCTTGATGCCGCCGAGGTCGCTTCCCAGCAGAAGGCGAAAGCCCCGGGAGCCAAGCCATGAACGCGCGTCTGACCCTCTCGGCGCTGGCGGCGGTGGTGTCGCTGACCGGTTGTACCGGCCAATCTGAAGACGATCTGCGGGCCTGGATGCTGACCGAACGCAACGCGATCAAGCCGTCGGTGAAGCCCATTCCCGAACCCAGCAAGTTCCTGCCCCACCCCTACGGTGTGGAATCGCAGGTACCGCCGTTCAGCCAGGAAAAGCTGGCCAGCGTGCTGCGGGGTGCGGCGAACGCCCCTGTGATCAACAACGCCTTGATTGCGCCCGAACTCAACCGGCGCAAGGAGCCGTTGGAGGGGTATCCGCTGGACACCATGACCATGGTGGGCAGCCTGGACCGCAAGGGCAAGCTGGTGGCGCTGGTGAAGGTCGCTGGACTGCTGTACCAAGTGCAGCCCGGCAATTACCTGGGTCAGAACTATGGTCGTGTCACGCGCATCAGCGAGACCGAAATCGTGTTGAGAGAGATCGTGCAGGACGCGGCCGGTGAATGGACCGAGCGTCCCGCCACGCTGCAGCTAGTCGAGGGAACTTCGAAATGAACAAGGCGAACCCGGTCAATCTGATGTGCCAGCCCGCGAGCCGATGGATCCGCGGTGCCGTGACCGTGTGGTTCCTGGCGGGTGCCGCGTGGGCCCATGCGCAAGGAGCCATCCAGTCGGTCAACGGCAGCATCCAGGGGGGTGTCGAGGTGCTGCGCATCAACCTGAGTGAGCCGCTCAAGGCGCCGCCCACCGGCTTCACCATCCAGTCGCCGGCACGTATCGCGCTGGACCTGCCGGGCGTGACGAATGCGCTGGGCCGCAGCGCGGTCGAAATCAACGAGGGCAACCTGCGCTCGGCCAACGTGGTGCAAGCGGGTGACCGCACCCGCGTGGTGATCAACCTCAAGCAAGCCGCGGCTTACCAGACGCGGCAGGAAGGCAACACCCTGCTGGTGGTGTTGGAGCGCCCCGAAGCGGTTTCGGGTCCGACGACGCCGCCCTCGGCCTTTGCAGAAAGCCGCAACCTGGACGTGGCGCCCCTGCGGGACGTCGATTTCCGGCGTGGCGCCGCCAACACCGGCCGCGTGGTCGTCGAGCTGGCCAACAACCAGGTGGGTGTCGACATCCGGCAGCAGGGTCAAAATCTGGTGGTCGATTTCCTCAAGACGTCGCTGCCGGAGGGACTCCGCCGTCGCCTCGACGTGGCCGACTTTGGCACGCCGGTGCAAAGCATCACCACGACCCAGATCGGGGACCGCGTCCGCATGACGGTGACCCCCACCGGCAACTGGGAGCACTCGGCCTACCAGAGCGACAACCAGTTTGTGCTGGAGGTCCGCGAGCAGAAGATCGATCCGACCAAGCTCAGCCGCGGCCCGGGCTTCACCGGCGAAAAGCTGTCGCTCAACTTCCAGAACATCGAAGTCCGTTCGCTGCTGCAGGTGATCGCGGACTTCACCAACTTCAACATCGTGACCTCCGACTCGGTGTCGGGCTCGGTGACGCTGCGGCTGAAGGACGTGCCCTGGGATCAGGCGCTGGACATCATCCTGCAGGCCAAGGGTCTGGGCATGCGCAAGTCCGGCAACGTGTTGTGGATTGCTCCGAAGGACGAGATCGCCGCGCGTGAGAAACAGGAGCTCGAGGCGAAGAGCCAGATCGAAGGTCTGGAGACGCTGCGCACGCAAGGCTTCCAGATGAATTACGCCAAGGCGGCCGATATCGCAGCCCAGTTGACCGCTTCGTCCGGCGGTACGACTGGCAACAGCGCCCGCATCCTGTCGCCCCGCGGCAGCGTCATCTCCGAGCCCCGCACGAACCAGTTGTTTGTGACCGACATCCCGTCCCGGCTGGAGCAGGTGCAGGAACTGATCAACAAGCTGGACGTGCCGATCCGCCAGGTGATGATCGAAGCCCGGATCGTGGAGGCGGACGACACCTTCAGCAAGTCGATCGGTGTGCGCCTCGGTGGCGGTGCCCGCAACGTGGGTGTCGGCTCGGTGAACGGCAACCAGATCAATGGCAACTTTGGCTCCACCTACGGTGCGGTCACGACCGGCCCGACCCTGACGTCCTCGCCTTTCGTCAACCTGCCGGCCAACCCGAGCGGGGCCACGGCGGCCAGCTACGCGCTGTCGCTGTTCAGCCCGAACGCCTCGCGCTTCCTGGCGCTGGAGATTTCCGCCCTCGAATCCGACGGCAAGGGTCGCGTGGTGTCCAGCCCCCGCGTGGTCACGGCGGACCAGGTGAAGGCGCTGATCGAGCAAGGCACCGAATTCCCGTACCAGACGGCCACCTCCAGCGGCGCCACCGCCATTGCCTTCCGCAAGGCGAACCTGAAGCTGGAAGTCACGCCCCAGATCACGCCCGAGGGCAACATCATTCTGGACCTGGACATCAACAAAGACAGCCGAGGCGAAACCACGGTCAGCGGTATTGCCATCAACACCAAGCACGTGAAGACCCAGGTGCTGGTGGAGAACGGCGGGACGGTGGTGATCGGTGGCATCTTTGAGCAGACCGACCGCAACGAAACCGACAAGGTGCCGCTGTTGGGCGACCTGCCGGGCGTCGGTAACCTGTTCAAGACCCGCAACCGCATCCTCGACCGCTCTGAGCTGCTGATCTTCATCACCCCGCGGGTGCTGGGTCGCAACGCGATCAATTGACGGTCACCGCCTCCATCTTTCTCGTCGGTTTGCCGGGGTCCGGCAAATCGACGGTCGGACGCCAGCTCGCCAAGCGACTGGCGTTGCCGTTTCTGGACAGCGATCAGGTGATCGAGCGCCGCACCGGCGGGAGCGTCCGGGCGTTCTTTGAGACCCAGGGTGAGCCCGCCTTTCGGGACCTGGAGGCCACGGTGATCGACGAGCTCACCCGCGGTGAGCGCGGTGTGGTGTCCACCGGGGGCGGCGCGGTGCTTCGGCCGGAGAACCGGCGCTGTCTGCACGAACGGGGTTGGGTGGTGTATCTGCGCGCCACCCCCGAGGAGTTGCACCGCCGGCTTCGCCACGACAAGTCGCGGCCGCTGCTGCAGGTGGACGATCCTTTGCAAAAGTTGCGCGACCTGCACGCCCAGCGCGACCCGCTGTACGCCGAGGTGGCCCACTTCACGCTGGACACCGGCCGCCCTTCAGTGGCGACGCTGGTCAACATGATCGCCATGCAGCTGGAATTGGGCGCGCCCAGCGCCTGAAGCGTGGTCACCTGGCGCGCCCAGGGTGCCCACTACACTTCGGGGATGGATCGCGTCACCTCCCTTTCGGCCCGGGTCGGCATTGACCTGGGCGACCGCCGCTACGACATCCTGATCGGCAGCGGTTTGCTGGACAGCCCCGACACGTTTGCCGGCCTGCCGCGCAGCGCCAGCGCACTGATCGTCACCAACACCACGGTGGCGCCGCTGTACCTCGAGCGCTTGCGCGCGGCACTCGCGCCGCACCATACCCGGGTGCTGCACGTCGTGTTGCCCGATGGCGAAGCCCACAAAGACTGGCCCACACTCAACCTCATCTTTGATGCGTTGCTGTCCCAGGGGTGCGACCGCAAAACCGTGATGTACGCGCTGGGCGGCGGGGTGGTCGGCGACATGACCGGTTTTGCCGCCGCGAGCTTCATGCGCGGCGTGCCCTTCGTGCAGGTGCCGACCACGCTGCTGGCGCAGGTGGACTCGTCGGTCGGCGGCAAGACGGCAATCAACCACCCGCTGGGCAAAAACATGATCGGGGCGTTCTATCAGCCCCAGCGCGTCGTCTGCGACCTCGACACCCTGGACACCCTGCCCGAGCGTGAGCTCAGCGCGGGGCTGGCCGAGGTCATCAAGTACGGACCGATCTCGGACATGGCATTCCTGGACTGGATCGAAGCCCACATCGACGCGCTGCGGGCCCGCGACCGCGCGGCGCTCGCGCACGCGGTGCAGCGCAGCTGCGAAATCAAGGCCTCGGTGGTGGGGGCGGACGAGCGTGAGGCCGGCCTGCGCGCCATCCTCAACTTTGGCCACACCTTTGGCCACGCGATCGAGGCCGGCATGGGCTACGGCGCCTGGCTGCACGGCGAAGCCGTGGGGTGCGGCATGGTGATGGCCGCGCGGCTGTCGGCCGCGCTGGGCACCGTCGATGCCGCCTTTGTCCAACGCCTCACTGCCCTGATCGACCGCGCCGGCTTGCCGACTCGCGCGCCGCGCCTGGACGACGCCGACAGCGTCGCCCGTTATCTGTCGCTGATGCGGGTGGACAAGAAGGCCGAGGCCGGGGAGATCAAGTTTGTGGTGATCGATCCGCCGGGCCGGGCGGTCGTGCGCGGTGCGCCGGATGCCACGGTGGCCGCGGTGATTGAGCAGGCCAGCGCCTGAGGGCGCCGCGCGGATGCAGGCGTCCTCTCTCGGGTTGGCCCCGTACGCGAGCGATCCGGCGCGATCGCGTGGCCGGCGTCACGCTGAACCGGAAGCGCCCACGCGCAGCGCCTTCCAGCGCGACCGCGACCGCGTCATCCACTCGACCGCGTTTCGCCGGCTGGTCTACAAGACCCAGGTGTTCCTCAACCACGAGGGCGACCTGTTCCGCACCCGCCTGACCCATTCGCTGGAGGTCGCCCAGCTGGGCCGAAGCATCGCGCGCGCCTTGCGGCTCAACGAAGATCTCGTGGAGGCCATCGCGCTGGCCCACGACCTGGGCCACACCCCGTTTGGCCACGCCGGGCAGGATGCGCTGCACGCCTGCATGCAGGCGCTCGATGCCGGCACGGCGCACGACGGACAGGGCTTCGAGCACAACCTGCAAAGCCTGCGGGTGGTGGACGAACTGGAGGAGCGATACCCCGCGTTTGACGGCCTGAACCTCTGCTTCGAAACCCGTGAGGGCATTCTCAAGCACTGCTCGCGCGCCAACGCGCAGCGCCTGGAGGCGCGCGAGCCGGGCGGCGTGGCTACCCGGTTTCTGCGCGGCGGCTCGCCGTCCCTCGAAGCGCAGCTCTGCAACCTCGCGGATGAGATCGCGTACAACGCCCACGACATTGACGACGGTGTGCGGTCGGGCTTGCTCACGCTGGAGCAGGTGGCCTCGGTGGAGCTGTTTGACACCTACCGGCGCCGCGCGCTGGCCGCGCACCCGCAGCTCGGCGGGCGGCGGCTGCTGTTTGAGTCGATTCGATTGATGCTGAGCGATCAGGTCTATGACGTGATCGACACCACGCGCGAGCGCCTGCGCGATGCCGGGGTGGCCTCACCGGAGGAGGTGCGCGCGGCCCGGCCGCTGGTGGACTTCTCGGACGGCATGCGACAGCGCAGCCGCGCGCTCAAGCAGTTCCTGTTTCGCAACCTGTATCGCCACCCCCAGGTCATGGAGACCACCGACCGCGCGCGGCGGGTCGTGTCCGATCTGTTCGAGCGCTACCTGGAGGCACCGGCCGAGCTGCCCCCGGCGCACGCGCTGCGCCCGGACCGGCCCCGCGCGGTGGCCGATTACATCGCGGGTATGACCGACCGTTTCGCCATCCGCGAGCACGAGCGCCTGTTCGGCAGCGCGCTGTTTCCGTGAGCCGCGCAGCGTCGCCCGGCACGGCAGCGGCGCTGGTGATCGGGGCCGGGGTGTGTGCCGCCTTGCACGTTGGCAAGCTGCCAGCGGCCTTGCCCGCCTTGCGCGAGGCGTTGGGCATCAGTCTGGTGCAAGCCGGCTGGCTGCTGTCGCTGGTGCAGCTGGCGGGCATGACGCTGGGCCTGGCCGTGGGTTTGGGGGCGGAGCGGTGGGGCGCCCGGCGCCTGATGGTGGCCGGGCTCGTGTTGCTGTCGTTCAGCAGTGCGGTGGGTGCCACCGCCGAGGACGCCCACCTGCTTCTGGCCAGCCGGGCGCTGGAGGGTTTGGGTTTTCTGTGGGCGGTGTTGCCGGCGCCGGCCGTGTTGCGCCGTTTGTTGCCGTCGGGTGAGGCGCAATCCAAGGCGCTCGGCGCGTGGGGCGCCTACATGCCGCTGGGCACGGCGCTGGCCTTGGCGGTGGGCGGCCCGTGGGCCGCGGCGGGCGGCTGGCGGTCGCTGTGGGTGGCTTTGGCGGGTTTGTCGCTGGCGGCGGCGTGGGCGCTGAGTCGTGCGGTGCCGGACGATGCCCGCGTTCGTCCGGTCGCAGGGGCGAGTGCTGCGCGTTTGCGCGCCACGCTCGGATGTGCCGGCCCCTGGCTGGTGGCGGGCGCCTTTTTGGCCTATTCCAGCCAATGGATCGCGGTCATCGGCTTCCTGCCGACCGTGCTGGCCGATGCGGCCGTGCCGGCGGCGTACGCCGGACCGGCCGCGGCGCTGGTCGCGCTGGTGAACATGACCGGCAACATCGCGGCCGGGCGTGGCCTGGCGCGCGGGCGCCCGCCGGGACAGCTGCTGGTGCTGGGATTTGGCGCGATGGCGCTTGGCGCCGCATGGGCGTTCGCGCCGACGCTGGATGGCGGGCTGCGGGCGGCGGGATTCCTGCTCTTTTCCGCCGCCGGCGGTCTGGTGCCCGGTACCCTGTTTGCCACGGCCGTTCGGGTGGCGCCCCGCCCGGACACGGTGGCGGTCACGGTGGGCTGGATGCAACAAGGCTCGGCCTTCGGGCAGTTCGTCGGTCCGCTGGCCGTGGCGTCGGCCGCCAGCGCCACCGGGGGGTGGCAGGTCACGCCCTGGCTCACGGGCGCCGCCGCCCTCGCCGGCGTGGGGATCTCGCTGGCGCTGTCGCGCCGCTTGCGCACCGGCGCGGCCTGACCGGGCTCGACCTCCGGCTGGATTGGCGCCGCTTCAGCCACCGACCGACCGACTGGCCGCGTCGGGTCGCGCGCGGCGGCTGTGGGCGCACAATCGCGCTTATAAATCGGGGTCAGACTCCACAGCACCCACCGCGCCACGCCCACCGCCACGCCCACCGCCACGCCCACCGCCACACCCATCGCCACACCCATCGCCGCCCCCATCGCCGCCCCCATCGCCCGCGGCCTTCGTCGGCCCCGATCCCCGTCGCCCTGCACCGCTTCCCCCATGGCCCGTCTGCCCCGCCTGACCGTCCCCGGCTACGCGCACCACGTCATCCACCGCGGCAACAACCGCCAGCCCATCGTCCTCGACGACGCCGACCGGGAGCGCCTGCTTGACCTGATCCGCGACCACGCCCAGCGGCAGCGGGTGGCGCTGCACGCCTGGGTGATCATGGACAACCACCTCCATCTGTTGCTCACGCCGTCCACCGACGACGGGCTCCCCGCCATGATGCAGGGCCTCGGCCGGGCGTATGTGCGCTACTTCAACGACCGCCACCACCGCACCGGCACGCTCTGGGAAGGGCGCTACCGGTCCACGCTGGTCGACAGCGAGCGCTACCTGCTGGCTTGCATGGCCTACATCGACCTCAATCCGGTGCGAGCCGGACTGGTCCCCGAGGCCCGGCAGTACCCCTGGTCCAGCCACCGCCACCACGTCGGCCTGACCAACGACCGGAGCCTCACGCCCCACGCCGTGTACTGGGCGCTCGGCAACACGCCATTCGCCCGCGAAGCGGCCTACGCCGACTGGGTGAATGGCGGCTTGGCCAGCGCCCAGGTGGCCCAGCTCACCGACGCCACGCTCAAGGGATGGCCGCTCGGCGACGAGTCCTTCCGCGCCGCCCTGCAGGCACGAACCCCGCGGCGGCTGGTTCCCGCCCGCGCCGGACGCCCCCGCCGCATCCCCGACGCTGGCGGGCAGGCCGGGGACTGATGGCGGGGATGCGGCGCGGGCGGCGGTTCATCCGGCGCCTCCGTGACCTTGACGCACCGAAACCCGGGAGCCGGGTTTGTATCTGTCCCCAATAAAACACCGACGACGATCCATCGTCGAATTAATCGGAGTCTGACCCCAAATAAATTCATTGTCGCGCGTGCTGCGTTGCAATATCCTCACGCTTCCATTTTTGATCGACCCCCGACGTCGGAAGGAAGCGCCATGACCACGGCAGCCGAGCAGCAGCACCTCCAGCACACCGGTCTGTACGACCCGGCCCATGAACACGACGCGTGCGGCGTCGGTTTCGTGGCGCACATCAAGGGCGAGAAGAGCCACGCCATCGTCGAGCAGGCGCTGAAGATCCTGGAGAACCTCGATCACCGGGGTGCCGTGGGCGCCGACAAGCTCATGGGCGATGGCGCGGGCCTGCTGATCCAGATGCCCGACGCGCTGTACCGTGAAGAAATGGCCGCGCAGGGCGTCACGCTGCCCCCGGCCGGCGAGTACGGCGTGGGCATGATCTTCATGCCCAAGGAACACGCCAGCCGCCTGGCCTGCGAACAGGAGATGGAGCGGGCGATTGCCGCCGAGGGTCAGGTGCTGCTGGGCTGGCGCGATGTGCCGGTGAACCGCGACATGCCGATGTCGCCCACCGTGCGCGAGAAAGAGCCGATCATCCGCCAGGTCTTCATCGGCCGCGGCAACGACGTGATCGTGCAGGACGCGCTGGAGCGCAAGCTCTATGTCATTCGCAAGACCGCCAGCGCCGCGATCCAGCGTCTCAAGCTCACGCACTCCAAGGAGTACTACGTGGTGAGCATGAGCAGCCGCACGGTGGTCTACAAGGGCCTGCTCCTGGCCGACCAGGTCGGCACCTATTTCATGGACCTGCAAGACCCGCGCTGCGTGTCGGCGCTGGGTCTCGTGCATCAGCGTTTCTCCACCAACACCTTCCCGGAGTGGCCGCTGGCGCACCCGTACCGCTACGTCGCGCACAACGGTGAGATCAACACCGTCAAGGGCAACTACAACTGGATGAAGGCGCGCGAAGGCGTGATGAGCTCGCCGGTGCTCGGCGAGGACCTCAAAAAGCTCTACCCGATCAGCTTCCCCAGCCAGTCCGACACGGCCACGTTCGACAACTGCCTCGAACTGCTGACCATGGCCGGCTACCCGCTGGCGCAGGCCGTGATGATGATGATCCCCGAGCCGTGGGAGCAGCACACCACCATGGACGAGCGCCGCAAGGCCTTCTACGAGTACCACGCCGCCATGATGGAGCCGTGGGACGGTCCGGCCTCGATCGTGTTCACCGACGGCCGCCAGATCGGCGCCACGCTCGACCGCAATGGTCTGCGCCCGTCGCGCTACTGCATCACCGACGACGACTTCGTGATCATGGGTTCGGAATCCGGCGTGCTGCCGGTGCCGGAGAACAAGATCGTGCGCAAGTGGCGCCTGCAGCCGGGCAAGATGTTCCTGATCGACCTGGAACAGGGCCGCATGATCGACGACGAGGAGCTCAAGGCCAACCTCGCCAACAGCAAGCCCTACAAGCAATGGATCGAAAACCTGCGCATCAAGCTCGACGACCTGCCGGGCGCGGCGGACAACCTGCCTGAGCCCAGCAGCGTGACCCTGCTGGACCGCCAGCAGGCTTTCGGCACCACGCAGGAAGACATCAAGTTCCTGCTCGCGCCCATGGCGCAAGCGGGCGAGGAGGGCATTGGCTCGATGGGCAACGACAGCCCGCTGGCCGTGTTGTCCGACAAGAACAAGCCGCTCTACAACTACTTCAAGCAGCTGTTTGCCCAGGTCACGAACCCGCCGATCGACCCGATCCGCGAAGCCATCGTGATGTCGCTGGTGTCCTTCATCGGGCCCAAGCCGAACCTGCTCGACATCAACCAGGTGAACCCGCCGATGCGGCTGGAGGTGAGCCAGCCGGTGCTGGACTTCGCCGACATGGCCAAGCTGCGCAACATCGAAGCCGTCACGCAGGGCAAGTTCCGCAGCACGACGCTGGACATCACCTACCCCGCGGCCTGGGGCCGTGAGGGTGTGGAGGCCAAGCTGGCGTCGCTGTGCGCCGCGGCGGTGGACGCGATCAAGGGTGGCAAAAACATCCTGATCATCAGCGACCGCGCGGTCTCGCCCACGCAGATCGCCATCCCGGCGCTGCTGGCGCTGTCCGCCATCCACCAGCACCTGGTGCGTGAGGGCCTGCGCACCACCGCCGGCCTTGTCGTGGAGACCGGCACGGCCCGCGAGGTCCATCATTTCGCGGTGCTGGCCGGTTACGGTGCCGAGGCGGTGCATCCGTACCTCGCCATGGAAACGCTGATGGCGATCCACCAGGACCTGCCCGGCGCCCTGTCGGCCGAGAAGGCCATCTACAACTACACCAAGGCCATCGGCAAAGGGCTGTCGAAGATCATGTCCAAGATGGGCGTGTCGACCTACATGTCCTACTGCGGTGCCCAGCTGTTTGAAGCCATCGGCATCAACAAGGAAACCATCGACAAGTACTTCACCGGCACGGCCAGCCGCGTGGAAGGCATCGGCGTGTTCGAGATCGCCGAAGAAGCGATCCGCATGCACAAGGCGGCCTTCGGCGACGACCCGGTGCTGGCGACCATGCTGGACGCCGGCGGTGAATACGCCTGGCGCGCCCGTGGCGAGGAGCACATGTGGACGCCGGATGCGATCGCCAAGCTGCAGCACAGCACCCGCGCGAACAACTGGAACACCTACAAGGAATACGCCCAGATCATCAACGACCAGAACCGCCGCCACATGACGCTTCGCGGCCTGTTCGAGTTCAAGATCGACCCGAGCAAGGCGATTCCGATCGACGAGGTCGAACCGGCCAAGGAAATCGTCAAGCGCTTCGCCACCGGCGCCATGTCGCTGGGCTCCATCTCCACCGAGGCCCACGCCACGCTGGCGGTGGCGATGAACCGCATCGGCGGCAAGAGCAACACCGGTGAGGGCGGCGAGGACGAGCGCCGTTACCGCAACGAGCTCAAGGGCATCAAGATCACCAAGGGTGAGACCCTGAAGTCGATCATCGGCGAGGACGTGGTCGAGGTGGATCTCCCGCTCAACGACGGCGACAGCCTGCGCTCCAAGATCAAGCAGGTCGCGTCGGGCCGCTTCGGGGTGACCGCGGAGTACCTGCAGAGCGCCGACCAGATCCAGATCAAGATGGCGCAGGGCGCCAAGCCGGGCGAGGGCGGTCAGCTGCCCGGTGGCAAGGTGTCGGACTACATCGGCAAGCTGCGCTACAGCGTGCCGGGCGTGGGTCTGATCAGCCCGCCGCCGCACCACGACATCTACTCGATCGAAGACCTCGCCCAGCTGATCCACGACCTCAAGAACGTCGCGCCGCACGCCGACATCAGCGTCAAGCTGGTGTCCGAGGTGGGCGTGGGCACGATCGCTGCGGGCGTGGCCAAGTGCAAGGCCGATCACGTGGTGATCGCCGGCCACGATGGTGGCACGGGCGCCTCGCCGTGGTCGTCGATCAAGCACGCCGGCAGCCCGTGGGAAATCGGTCTGGCCGAGACCCAGCAGACCCTGGTGCTCAACCGCCTGCGCAGCCGCATCCGCGTGCAGGCCGACGGCCAGATGAAAACCGGCCGCGACGTCGTGATCGGCGCGCTGCTGGGCGCCGACGAGTTCGGCTTCGCGACCGCGCCGCTGGTGGTCGAGGGCTGCATCATGATGCGCAAGTGCCACCTGAACACCTGCCCGGTGGGCGTGGCCACGCAGGACCCGGTGCTGCGCGCCAAGTTCCAGGGCAAGCCCGAGCACGTGGTCAACTACTTCTTCTTTGTCGCCGAGGAAGCGCGCCAGATCATGGCGCAGCTGGGCATCCGCAGCTTCGACGAGCTGGTGGGCCGCGCCGACCTGCTCGACATGCGCGCCGGCATCGCCCACTGGAAGGCACGCGGCCTGGACTTCAGCCGCCTGCTGGCCACGCCGGCCGTGCCCGCCGACGTGCCGCGTCTGCACACGCAAACGCAGGAACACGGCCTGGAGAAGGCCCTGGACAACGTGCTGATCGCGAAGTCGCGCGCCGCCATCGACAAGGGCGAGCGGGTGCAATTCATCGAAGTGGCCCGCAACGTCAACCGCTCGGTCGGCGCGATGTTGTCCGGCGAAGTGACCAAACACCACCCCGAAGGCCTGCCGGACGACACGATCCGCATCCAGCTCGAAGGCACGGGCGGCCAGTCCTTTGGCGCCTTCCTGGCCAAGGGCATCACGCTCTACCTGATCGGCGATGCCAACGACTACACCGGCAAGGGCCTGTCGGGCGGCCGCGTGGTGGTGCGCCCGAGCATCGATTTCCGCGGCGAAGCCACGCGCAACATCATCGTCGGCAACACCGTCATGTACGGCGCCACCAGCGGTGAGGCCTTCTTCAGCGGCGTGGCCGGCGAGCGTTTCGCGGTCCGTCTGTCGGGCGCCACCGCGGTGGTGGAGGGCACGGGCGACCACGGTTGTGAATACATGACCGGCGGCACGGTGGCCGTGCTGGGCAAGACCGGCCGCAACTTCGCCGCCGGCATGAGCGGCGGCGTGGCCTACGTCTATGACGAAGACGGCAGCTTCGCCAGCCGCTGCAACACCGCGATGGTGAGCCTGGAGCCGGTGCTCAGCGCCAAGGACCAGGAAGCCACCGTCGACAAGGCGGTGTGGCACCGCGGCCAGACCGACGAGGCCCAGCTGAAGAAGCTGCTCGAAGAGCACAACCGCTGGACCGGCAGCAAGCGCGCCCGCGAACTGCTCGACCACTGGGCGACCGCGCGCGGCAAGTTCGTCAAGGTCTTCCCGAACGAGTACAAGCGCGCGCTGGGCGAGATCCACGCCCGCCAGACCGCAGCCGCCGCCACCGGCAAGGCCCAGGGTTCGGCGAAGAAGGCCGTGGCCGCCGCCAAGTAAACCCACCCAGTCAACCCGCGAAGAATCCCCCGCGACAACGCACACCCGCAAGGACACGCATCATGGGAAAAGTCACCGGCTTCATGGAGTTTGAGCGTCTGGAAGAGGGCTACGCGCCCGTGCCGGAACGCGTGAAGCACTACAAGGAATTCGTCATCGGCCTCGACGAGCAGCAGGCCAAGGTACAGGGCGCCCGCTGCATGGACTGCGGCACGCCCTTCTGCAACAACGGTTGCCCGGTCAACAACATCATTCCGGACTTCAACGATCTGGTGTACCAGGGCGACTGGAAGAACGCGATCACGGTGCTGCACAGCACCAACAACTTCCCCGAGTTCACCGGCCGCATCTGCCCGGCGCCCTGCGAGGCCGCTTGCACGCTCAACGTCAACGACGACGCGGTGGGCATCAAGTCGATCGAGCACGCGATCATCGATAAGGCCTGGGCTGAGGGCTGGGTGTTGCCGCAGCCGCCGCGCCACAAAACCGGCAAGAAGGTCGCCGTGATCGGCTCCGGGCCGGCCGGCCTCGCCGCGGCCCAGCAGCTCGCCCGCGCCGGCCACAACGTGACGGTGTTCGAGAAGAACGACCGTGTCGGCGGTCTGCTGCGCTACGGCATCCCCGACTTCAAGATGGAGAAAACCCACATCGACCGCCGCGTGGCGCAGATGGAGGCCGAGGGCGTCACCTTCCGCACCGGCGTGCTGGTGGGGACCATGCCCGAGGGCAGCAAGGTGACGAACTGGGCCAAGCAGACGGTGAGCCCGGAGCAGCTGCAGGCCGAGTTCGACGCGGTGCTGCTGGCCGGTGGCGCGGAGCAGAGCCGTGACCTGCCGGTGCCCGGCCGCGATCTGGAAGGCATCCACTTCGCGATGGAGTTCCTGCCCCAGCAGAACAAGGTCAACGCCGGCGACAAGCTCAAGGGCCAGCTGCGTGCCGACGGCAAACACGTCATCGTCATCGGCGGCGGCGACACCGGCTCCGACTGCGTGGGCACCAGCAACCGCCACGGCGCGGCCAGCGTCACGCAGTTCGAGGTGATGCCGCAACCGCCCGAGCAGGAGAACAAGCCGCTCGTGTGGCCCTACTGGCCGATGAAGCTGCGCACCAGCTCCAGCCACGAGGAAGGCTGCGTGCGCGAGTTCGCCATTTCCACCAAGGAATTCCTGGGCAAGAACGGCAAGGTCACCGGCCTGAAGACGGTCCACGTGGAGTTCAAGGACGGCAAACTGGTCGAGATTCCGGGCACCGAGAAGGAATACAAGGCCGATCTGGTGTTGCTGGCCATGGGGTTCACCAACCCGGTGGCCACCGTGCTGGACGCCTTCGGCGTGGACAAGGACGCCCGCGGCAACGCCCGCGCCACCACCGAGTTCACCGGCGGCTACGCCACCAACGTGCCCAAGGTGTTCGCCGCCGGCGACATGCGGCGCGGCCAAAGCCTGGTGGTCTGGGCGATCCGCGAAGGCCGCCAGGCCGCGCGGGCGGTGGACGAGTTCCTGATGGGTTATTCCGACCTGCCGCGCTGACGCGGGCCGACGCCGCCCCCGTGTCCTGAGGGCCGGGCCGGGCGCCAGACCCTGTGGCGGCGCGCCGACAGCGCTTCGCTTATCATGAAACGCCGGGTTGGAACACCCGGCTTTTCATTGATGAGCACCACCCAGTTGCCCCCCCTCGTCGAACTCCGCAACGTGACCTTCGGGTACGGGGCGCGGGTCATTCTCGACGACGTGTCCCTGACCGTGCCGCGCGGCAAGGTCACGGCGCTGATGGGCGCATCCGGCGGTGGCAAGACGACCGTCCTGCGCCTGATTGGCGGCCAGATCCGGGCCCAGCGGGGGCAAACCCTGTTCGACGGCGCCGACATCACCACCATGACGCCCGAGGCCTTGTACGCCGCGCGCCGTCGCATGGGCATGCTGTTCCAGTTCGGGGCGTTGTTCACCGACATGAGCGTGTTCGACAACGTGGCGTTCCCGCTGCGCGAGCACACCCGGCTGCCCGAGCCGCTCGTGCGCGACATCGTGCTGATGAAGCTCAACGCCGTGGGCCTGCGCGGCGCTCGCCAGCTCATGCCCAGCGAACTGTCGGGCGGCATGGCGCGACGCGTCGCGCTGGCGCGGGCGATCGCGCTGGACCCGGAACTGGTGATGTACGACGAGCCGTTCGCCGGGCTCGACCCGATCTCGCTGGGCACCGCCGCCCGACTCATCCGCGAGCTCAACAACGCCATGGGCCTGACCAGCGTGATCGTGTCCCACGATCTCGACGAGACCTTTCACATCGCGGATCAGGTGATCGTGCTGGCCAACGGCCGCATCGCCGCGCAGGGCACGCCCGACGAAGTCCGCCACAGCGCCGACCCCTTGGTCCACCAGTTCGTCAACGCCCTGCCCGACGGACCGGTGCGTTTTCACCACCCGGCGCCCGAGCTCGCCGCCGATTTCGGCCGGGGAGGGCGCCCATGAACGCCCTGCATCCCGTCCGCGTCGGCCGCGCCGTGCGCGAAACGATCACCGCGCTCGGTTTCGCTGCCCGGCTGTTCGTGCGCCTGGTGGGGCTGGCCGGCGTGGCGCTGCGGCGCTTCGGCCTGGTGCGCGACCAGATCCATTTCCTGGGGAACTACTCGCTGGCCATCATTGGCGTGTCGGGCCTGTTCGTTGGCTTTGTCTTGGGCCTGCAGGGCTACTACACGCTGCAGCGCTATGGCGCGACCGAGGCGCTGGGGCTGTTGGTGACCTTGTCGCTGGTGCGTGAGCTGGGGCCGGTGGTGAGTGCCCTGCTGTTTGCCGGGCGGGCCGGTACCTCGTTGACCGCCGAGATCGGCCTGATGAAGGCGGGCGAGCAGCTCAGCGCCATGGAAATGATGGCGGTCGATCCCATCCGCCGCGTGCTGGCGCCGCGTTTCTGGGCCGGGGTGATCACGATGCCACTGCTGGCGGCGGTGTTCAGCGCGGTCGGCGTGATCGGCGGCTGGATTGTCGGCGTGGGCCTGATCGGGCTGGACGGCGGTGCGTTCTGGAGCCAGATGCAGGGTGGCGTGGACGTCTGGGCCGATGTGGGCAACGGCGTCATCAAGAGCGTGGTGTTCGGTTTTGCCGTGACCTTCATCGCCCTGTTGCAGGGCTACCTCGCACAACCCACGCCCGAAGGCGTGTCCCGCGCCACCACCCGCACGGTGGTGGTGGCCTCGCTGTCCGTGCTGGGGCTGGACTTCATTCTCACCGCCATGATGTTCAGCATCTGACGGCCGACGCATTTCTCGGAGTTCCGCATGACCTCTTCCAAAAACGATTTCTGGGTCGGCCTGTTCGTGCTCATCGGCGGTGTCGCCATCCTCTTTCTCGCGCTGCAGTCGGCCAACCTGCTCAGCCTGAGCTTTGAGCCCACGTACCGCGTCACGGCGCGCTTCGACAACGCCGGTGGGCTCAAGCCCGGCGCGGCGGTGCGCAGCGCCGGCGTGGTGGTGGGCCGGGTCGAGCAGATCGCTTTCGACGACAAAACCTTCCAGGCCAGCATCACGCTGCGCCTGGAGAAGCGCTACGGGTTCCCGCGCGACAGCTCGATGAAGATCCTCACCAGCGGCCTGCTTGGTGAGCAGTACATCGGCATCGAGCCGGGCGGCGACCCGGAGAACTTCGCCGAGGGCGCGGTGATCACACAGACCCAGTCGGCCCTGGTGCTGGAAAACCTGATCGGCCAGTTCCTGTTCAACCGGGCGGCCGAGGGCAGCGACGACAAGAAACCCTGATCCGGCTTTGCGGGAGCGACACCATGCCATTTCTGTTTTCCTGGTTGAAGTCCCTCGGCGCCGTGGCGGCGCTGGCGCTGGTGACCGGCTGCGCCACGGGCCCGGACGCCAACCCGCGCGACCCGTTCGAGCCTTTCAACCGGGGCGTCTCCTCGTTCAACGAAGCGGTGGATGAGGCGGTGCTCAAGCCCGTCGCCACCGCCTACGTGGAGGTCGCGCCCTCGCCGGTGCGCACCGGCGTGAGCAACTTCTTCAGCAACCTGACCGACCTGTGGTCGGCCGCGAACGCGCTGTTCCAGCTGCGTCCGCAGGAAGCCGGCGAGAACCTGATGCGGTTCAGCGTGAACACCGTGCTGGGGCTGGGTGGTGTGCTCGACATCGCCAGCGAAATGCAGATTCCGCGCACCCGCATCGATTTCGGCCAGACGCTCGGCCGCTGGGGCGCGCCCCCTGGCCCCTATCTCGTGCTGCCCCTGCTCGGGCCGTCGACGGTGCGTGACACCGCCGGTCTCGTGGTGGACGCCCAGGCCGATCCGGTGGGCGACGTGGACCGCGTGGCGAACCGCAACGTCCTGACCGGCTTGCGGGTGGTCGACACCCGCGCCAACCTGCTGGGCGCCACCACGGTGCTGGAGGGCGCCGCGCTCGACAAATACAGTTTCACCCGCGACCTCTATCTCAACCGCCGGCAGAGCCAGATCGATCGCATGATCGACAAAGGCATTGGCCTGGGCGACGGCGAGTGAGTGGGTGCCAACATCCATCGCGCCGATACCTCTCGACACGCATCGCCAGCCCCCCGACACACACCCGCCGCGCCGCATGCCTAGCATGCGACCCACACCCCGCCGTCGCGGGGCACGAAAGGATTTCCGATGATTGACCGCCGCTCCGCCCTGACCGCCCTGGCCCTCACCGCCGCTGCCACCGCGTGGCCCGTCTGGGCCAACGACGAGGCACCTGACGCGCTCGTCAAGCGGGTGTCGACCGAGGTGCTCAACGCGGTGAAGGCCGACCCGGCGATCCAGGCCGGCAACATCGACCGCATCGTCAACCTGGTCGACACCAAAATCATGCCCCACGTGAACTTCACGCGGATGACCGCCTCGGCGGTGGGCCGCCACTGGCGCCAGGCCTCGCCCGAGCAGCAGAAAAAGCTGCAGGACGAGTTCAAGACCCTGTTGGTGCGCACCTACGCCGGCGCGCTGGGCGAGGTCAAGGACCAGACCCTGAGCTTCCGCCCCCTGCGCATGGCGCCCGCCGACACCGAGGTGGTGGTGCGCTCCGAAGTGCGCGGTCGCGGCGAGCCGATTCAGCTCGACTACCGCCTGGAGAAGGCCGCCGACGGCTGGAAGATCTACGACCTGAACGTGCTCGGTGTCTGGCTGGTGGAAACCTACCGCACCCAGTTTGCGCAGGAGATTGGCGCCAAGGGCATCGACGGCCTGATTGCCTCGCTGGCCCAGCGCAACAAGAGCAACGCCGGCGCCACCGCCAAGACCAGCTGATGCCTTCCTCCACGCCGATGGCCGACGCCCGCCTGCCCGAGCGCCTCACCCTGGCGGAGGCCGACGCCACGCTCGCCAGTCTGGTGCAGGCTGCGCGCGGCGGGCGTGGGGCGTTCACCGTCGACGCCACCGCGCTCAGCGCGTTCGACTCGTCGGCCGTGGCCGTGCTGCTCGAACTGGCCCGCCAGCTTGACGCCGACGGCCGCGGTCTGCGGGTCACGGGCTGGCCGCCGCGCCTGCGCGACCTGGTGGCGCTTTACGGCGTGGAATCGCTGCTCCCGGCCCACTGAGCGCGCCCGCTCCGCGGAGGGCCACCGCCGCCTTGCCCGGCGCGCCACCCGCCCCCGCCGTAAAATCGCGGGTCACCCGCCGCCGCAGACCGTCTGCGCTTTGCCGGTGAACCCCGTGGAACCCCGTGGCGTCGCCCGCGCATGTCTGCCGTCTCTTTCCAGCACGTTTCCAAAACCTTTCGCACCGCGCGCGGCCCGTTCTCCGCGCTGCAGTCGGTCACGTTCGACATCGAGCCCGGCGAGTTCTTCGGTTTGCTCGGTCCCAACGGTGCGGGCAAGACCACGCTGATCAGCATCCTGGCCGGCCTGACCCGCGCCTCCGACGGTCGGGTCACGGTGATGGGCCACGATGTGCAGTCGGACTACGCCGCGGCCCGGCAGGCTTTGGGTGTGGTGCCGCAGGAACTGGTGTTTGACCCGTTCTTCAACGTGCGCGAAACCTTGCGCATCCAGTCGGGCTATTTCGGGGTTCGCCACAACGACGACTGGATCGACGAACTGCTGACCGGACTGGGCCTGGCCGACAAGGCCGAGGCCAACATGCGGCAGCTCTCGGGCGGCATGAAGCGCCGTGTGCTGATCGCGCAGGCGCTGGTGCATCGCCCGCCGGTCATCGTGCTGGATGAACCCACCGCGGGTGTGGATGTGGAGCTGCGCCAGACGCTCTGGCAGTTCGTGTCCGGCCTCAACAAGCGCCTGGGCAGCACGGTGTTGCTGACCACCCACTACCTCGAAGAGGCCGAGGCGTTGTGCGGTCGCATCGCCATGCTCAAGCAGGGACGACTGGTGGCGCTGGAAGCCACCTCCCGCCTGCTGGCCCGCGCGGCCTCGAACGTGTTGCGCTTCAAGACGGACGCGACCCTGCCCCCGGCGATCGCCGCGCAGGCCCGCGTGACCGGCCGCGTGGTGCAGTTGCCCGCCCCCGACGCCTCGGCCGTGGAAGCGCTGCTGGGCCAATTGCGCCAGGCCGGGATCACCCCCGAAGACATCGAGATCCGCAAAGCGGACCTCGAAGACGTGTTCCTTGACCTCACCGGCGCCGCACCGCGCCCGCCCGTTGCAGTCCCGCAACCCGCCTCGCCGGAGACCGCCGCATGACCGGCTGGCAGACCCTGTTCTACAAGGAAGTGCTGCGCTTCTGGAAGGTCGGCTTTCAGACCGTGGCCGCGCCGGTGGTCACCGCGATCCTCTACCTCATGATCTTCGGCCACGTCCTGGAGGACCAGGTCAAGGTGTACGACGCGGTGAACTACACCGCCTTCCTGCTGCCCGGGCTGGTGATGATGAGCGTGCTGCAAAACGCGTTCGCCAACAGCAGTTCGTCCCTCATCCAGAGCAAGATCATGGGCAACCTGGTCTTCCTGCTGCTCACGCCGCTGTCGCACCGCGCCTGGTTTGTCGCCTACGTCGGCTCCTCCGTGTTGCGTGGCCTCACCGTGGGCGCCGGCGTGATGCTGTTCACCTGGTGGTTTGCGCGTCCCACGGTGGTGGCGCCGCTGTGGATTCTGGCGTTTGCGCTCCTGGGTGCCGCGCTGCTGGGCGCGCTGGGCGTGATCGCCGGGCTCTGGGCCGAGAAGTTCGATCAGATGGCGGCGTTCCAGAACTTCGTGATCGTCCCCATGACCTTCCTCTCGGGCGTGTTCTACTCCATCCACTCCCTGCCGGCGTTCTGGCAGACGGTGAGCCACCTCAATCCGTTTTTCTACATGATCGACGGGTTCCGCTACGGCTTTTTCGGCGTGAGCGACGTCTCCCCCTGGCTGAGCCTGGCGCTGGTGTCGGTGGCGCTGGCGGTGGTCAGCGCGTTTGCGCTGTACCTGCTGCGCACCGGCTACAAGATCCGCCACTGACCCACCCGCTGACACACCCGCTGCGATGACCGCTGAAGACCTGCAATCCCTGATCGCCGCCGGCCTGGCCTGCGACCACCTCGAAGTCACCGGCGACGGACGCCACTGGTCGGCCGTGATCGTCTCGCGCGCGTTCGAAGGCAAACGCCTCATCCAGCGACACCAGGCCGTCTACGCCACGCTGGGCCAGCGCATGCACACCGACGAGGTGCACGCGCTGTCCATGAAGACCCTCACCCCGGCCGAATGGGCCGCCCAGGCCTGAGCGCCCCGAAAGCCACCCATGGACAAACTGCGCATCCGCGGCGGACGTACCCTCACCGGCGAGGTGCCGATCTCCGGCGCCAAGAATGCTGCCCTGCCCGAGCTGTGCGCGGCACTGCTCACCGAGGACACGGTCACGCTGCACAACGTGCCGAGGCTGCGCGACGTGGCCACCATGCGCCAGTTGCTGGACAACATGGGCGTGAAGACCCAGACCCACGGCGAGCGCGGGGGCATCAGTCTGCGCGCGGCCGGCGCGATCAAGCCGGAAGCGCCGTACGACCTCGTCAAGACCATGCGCGCGTCGGTGCTGGTGCTCGGTCCGCTGCTGGCCCGTTTTGGTCATGCGCGGGTCTCGTTGCCCGGCGGCTGCGCCATCGGTTCGCGGCCGGTGGACCAGCACATCAAGGGCATGCAGGCCATGGGCGCGCAGATCGAGGTGGAGCACGGCTACATGGTGGCCCGCCTGCCAGCCGGCCGCAGCCGCCTGCACGGCGCGCGCATCGCGACCGACATGGTGACCGTGACGGGCACGGAAAACTTTCTCATGGCGGCCGCCCTGGCTGAGGGCGAAACCCTGCTGGAGAACGCCGCGCAGGAGCCCGAGATCGCCGATCTGGCCGAGCTGCTGATCCGCATGGGCGCCAAGATCGAAGGCCACGGCACCAGCCGCATCCATGTGCAGGGGGTGGAGCGCCTGCACGGGGCGGAACACGCGGTCGTGGCCGACCGCATCGAGGCGGGTACCTTCCTGTGCGCGGTGGCTGCCACCGGCGGCGATGTGCTGCTGCGCCATGGCCGCGCCGACCACCTCGACGCGGTCATCGACAAGTTGCACGAGGCCGGCGTGGACATCGAAGCCGGCAGCAACGCGGCCGGCCCGTTCATCCGCGTGCGCGCGGCGGGTCGCATGAAGGCCCAGAGCTTCCGCACCACCGAATACCCCGGTTTCCCCACCGACATGCAGGCCCAGTTCATGGCGCTCAACTGCATCGCCGAAGGCGCCAGCAAGGTGACCGAGACGATCTTCGAAAACCGCTTCATGCACGTCAACGAGCTGGTGCGTCTGGGCGCCAAGATCCAGACCGACGGCAAGGTCGCGGTGGTGGAGGGCGTGCCGCGCCTGTCCGGCGCCACCGTGATGGCCACCGACCTGCGCGCTTCCGCCAGCCTGGTCATCGCCGGTCTGGTGGCCGAGGGTGAAACGGTGGTGGATCGCATTTACCACCTGGACCGCGGTTACGACCAGATGGAGCTCAAGCTGCGCGCCATCGGCGCCGACATCGAACGGATCTCATGAGCATGTCCGCCCCCACCCTGACCCTGGCGCTGTCCAAGGGCCGCATCTTCGACGAGACGCTGCCGTTGCTGCGCGCGGCTGGCATCGAGGTGCTTGAAGACCCCGAGAAATCGCGCAAGCTGATCCTGCCGACCAACCAGCCGAACGTGCGCGTGGTGCTGGTCCGGGCCACCGACGTGCCGACCTACGTGGAGCAGGGTGGCGCCGACCTGGGCGTGACCGGCAAGGACACGCTCATCGAGCACGGCGGTCAGGGCCTCTACCAGCCGCTGGACCTGGGTATCGCCCGCTGCCGCGTGAGCGTGGCGGTGCGTGCCGACTTCGACTACGCCCGTGCCGTGCGCCAGGGATCTCGCCTGCGCGTGGCCACCAAGTACACGACGATCGCCCGCGAATTCTTCGCCTCCAAGGGCGTGCACGTGGACCTGATCAAGCTGTACGGCAGCATGGAACTCGCGCCGCTGACCGGCCTGGCCGACGCCATCGTCGACCTCGTCTCCACCGGCAACACCCTCAAGGCCAACCACCTCGTCGAGGTGGAGCGCATCATGGACATCAGTTCCCGCCTGGTGGTCAACCAGGCTTCGCTCAAGCTCAAGCAGGCGGCCCTGCGTCCGGTGATCGACGCCTTTGCCCGCGCCTGCCAACCCGCCGTGCCCGCATGAACGCCGCCGCCACGCCCCTGCGCCTGTCCACCGCCGATGCCGATTTCGAGGCGCGCTTCGCCGCGCGCCTGCACTGGTCCAGCGAGACCGACCACGCGATCGAGCAGCGCGTGGCCGACATCCTGGCCGACGTGCGCGCCCGCGGCGACGCGGCGGTGCTCGAATGCACCGCGCGTTTTGACGGGCTGAACGCCGCGCGCGTGGCGGACCTGGAGCTCAGCGCGACCGAGCTGAAAGCGGCTTTTGATGGCCTGCCCGCCGCGCAGCGCGAAGCCCTGCAGGCCGCGGCCGCCCGCGTTCGCCGTTATCACGAGGCCCAGAAGAAGGCCAGCGGCGAGAGCTGGACCTACCGCGATGAGGACGGCACGCTGCTGGGCCAGAAGGTCACGCCGCTGGACCGTGTGGGCATCTATGTGCCCGGGGGGAAGGCGGCCTACCCCTCCAGCGTGTTGATGAATGCCATCCCGGCCCACGTGGCCGGCGTCGGCGAGATCGTCATGGTGGTGCCCACGCCGCGCGGCGAAAAGAACGCGCTGGTGCTGGCGGCGGCCTATGTCGCCGGCGTGTCGCGCGCCTTCACCGTCGGTGGCGCGCAGGCTGTGGCCGCGCTGGCCTACGGCACGGACACGATCCCCAAGGTCGACAAAATCACCGGCCCCGGCAATGCCTACGTGGCCAGCGCCAAGAAGCGGGTGTTCGGTCTGGTGGGCATCGACATGATCGCGGGCCCGAGCGAAATCCTCGTGCTGGCCGACGGCACGACGCCGGCCGACTGGGTGGCGATGGACCTGTTCAGCCAGGCCGAACACGACGAGCTGGCCCAGAGCATCCTGCTGTGCCCTGACGCCGCCTACATCGACGCGGTGCAGGCCGCCATCGACCGGTTGCTGCCCACCATGCCGCGCGCGGCCATCATCGCCAAGAGCCTGAACGACCGCGGCGCGCTGATCCACACCCGCTCCATGGACGAGGCCTGCGCCATCAGCAACCGCATCGCGCCCGAACACCTCGAGGTGTCCAGCGCGGACCCGCACCGCTGGGAGCCGCTGCTGCGCCACGCCGGCGCGATCTTCCTGGGTGCGTACACCAGCGAAAGCCTGGGCGATTACTGCGCCGGCCCCAACCACGTGCTGCCCACCAGCGGCACCGCGCGTTTCAGCTCGCCGCTGGGCGTCTACGACTTCCAGAAGCGCAGCAGCCTGATCGAGGTCAGCGCGGCCGGCGCCCAGTCGCTGGGCACGGTGGCGGCCGAACTCGCCTACGGCGAAGGTCTGCAGGCCCACGCGCGCGCCGCCGAGATGCGGCTGCGAGAGGTGCCGCCGATGCGGGGTGCCGCATGACCGCGCCCGATTCCCGCCCTGCCGGGCAGCCGCTGCGGCGCATCCGCGCCGATGTCCAGTCCATGCACGCCTACGCCGTGCAGGACGCCGCCGGCCTGATCAAGCTCGATGCGATGGAAAACCCCTTTCCGCTGCCGCCGGCCCTGCAAGCCGCGCTGGGCGAGCGGCTCGGGCGCGTGGCCATCAACCGCTACCCTGGCCCGCGGGTGGACGACCTCAAGCGCGCCATCGAGCGCCACATCGACCTGCCGCCCGGTTGCCAGCTCATGCTGGGCAACGGGTCGGATGAGTTGATCTCCCTGCTGGCCATGGCCTGCGACCAGCCCGGCGCTTCGGTGCTGGCGCCCCTGCCGGGCTTCGTGATGTACGCCATGAGCGCGCACCTGCAGGGCCTGGCCTTCCACGGCGTGCCGCTGACAGCCGATTTCGCGCTCGACGAGGCCGCCATGGTGCAGGCGCTGCGCACCCACCGCCCGGCCATCACCTACCTCGCCTACCCCAACAACCCCACCGCCAACCTGTGGGACGCGGCCGTCATTCGCCGCTTGATCGCCGAGGTCGCTGCGTTCGACGGGCTGGTGGTGATGGATGAGGCCTATCAGCCCTTCTCCAGCGCCACCTGGCTCGACGAGATGCGCCGCGACCCGGTTGCCAATGGCCACGTGCTGCTCATGCGCACGCTGTCCAAGTTCGGGTTGGCCGGTGTGCGCCTGGGGTACATGGTCGGTCCGCAGGCGCTGGTGGCCGAGATCGACAAGCTGCGTCCGCCGTACAACGTGAGCGTGCTGAACGCGGAGTGCGCGCTGTTTGCGCTGGAGCACGCCCCTGTGTTCGCCGAGCAGGCCGCCACCATCCGTGCCGAGCGCGAGCGGCTGATCGCCGCGCTGGCCACCATGCCGGGCGTGACGCCCTTTCCCAGCGAAGCCAACATGGTGTTGGTGCGGGTGCCCGACGCGGCGCGCGCCTTCGCCGGCTTGAAGGCCCAGGGCGTGCTGGTGAAGAATGTTTCTACAATGCATCCGCTGCTGGCTGGGTGTCTGCGCCTGACGGTGGGAACCCCGTCGGAGAACGCGCAGCTCCTGCGCGCCTTGCCGTCCGCCCTATGACCACCGCGCCCGCTTCCCTTCCCGATCCTCAGCCCGGCGACCGCGCCGCCCTCGTGCAGCGCGACACCAGCGAAACCCGCATCCGCGTGCGCCTGAACCTCGATGGCACGGGCGTGTCCCGCCTGTCCACCGGCATCGGCTTCTTCGACCACATGCTCGACCAGATCGCCCGTCACGGTCTGATCGATCTGGAAATCCAGGCCGACGGCGACCTCCACATCGATGGCCACCACACGGTCGAGGACGTGGGCATCACCCTCGGGCAGGCCTTCGCCCAGGCGGTGGGCGACAAGAAGGGCATCCGCCGCTACGGTCACGCCTATGTGCCGCTCGACGAGGCGCTGTCCCGGGTGGTGATCGATTTTTCGGGCCGGCCGGGCCTGCACATGCGCGTGCCCTTCAAGGCCGGCATGATCGGTGCCTTCGACACGCAGCTGACCTACGAGTTTTTCCAGGGCTTCGTCAACCACGCCGGCGTGACCCTGCACATCGACAACCTGCACGGCGAAAACGCCCATCACCAGGCCGAGACGGTGTTCAAGGCCTTCGCCCGCGCGGTGCGCATGGCGCTTGAGCGCGACGTGCGCCTGGGCGACGTGATCCCGTCCACCAAAGGCTCGCTCTGAAGGTCCCGTCCCGATGAACGCGAGAACGGTGGCCGTGGTGGACTACGGCAGCGGCAACCTGCGCAGCGTGTCGCAGGCGGTGCAACACGCTGCCCGGGGCAGTGACGTGGAGGTGCGGGTCACCGCATCGGCCGACGAGGTGATGGCGGCCGACCGCGTGGTGCTCCCCGGCCAGGGCCACATGGGCGACTGCATGCGCGAACTGGCCGCGTCCGGTCTTCAGGCCGCGGTGCTGCACGCTTGCGCCCACAAACCGCTGTTTGGTGTGTGCGTGGGCATGCAGATGCTGCTCGACCGCAGCGAGGAAGGGCCGACCGACGGTCTCGGCCTGATTCCTGGCGCGGTGCGCCGGTTCCGGCTGGATGGCCGCCTTCAGCCCGATGGCAGCCGATTCAAGGTGCCCCAGATGGGCTGGAACCGCGTGTTCCACGCGCTCGGCCGCGGCCCCTCGCACCCGCTCTGGGCGGGCGTGGACGATGGCGCGTACTTTTACTTCGTGCACAGCTACTACGCCGCGCCGGCCCAGGCCGCCCACATCGCGGGCGAGGCCGACTACGGTGGGCGCTTTGCCGCCGCGATCGCCCGGGATAACATTTTTGCCACCCAGTTTCACCCCGAGAAGAGCGCCGACCAGGGTCTGACCCTGTACCGCAATTTCCTCCACTGGAACCCCTGACTTCCTCCGCTTCGCCGCCACCATGCTGCTGATCCCCGCCATCGACCTCAAAGACGGCCAGTGCGTTCGCCTGAAGCAGGGCGACATGGACCAATCCACGGTGTTCAGTGAAGACCCCGCCGCCATGGCGCGCCGCTGGGTCGACCTGGGCGCGCGCCGGGTCCACCTCGTCGATCTCAACGGCGCCTTCGCGGGCAAGCCGAAAAATGAGCAGGCCATCCGGGCCATCCTCAAGGACATTGGCAGCGAGGTCGACGTCCAGCTCGGCGGGGGCATCCGCGACCTCGACACCATCGAACGCTACCTCGACGCCGGCCTGCGCTACGTGATCATCGGCACCGCCGCGGTGAAGAACCCGGGCTTCCTGCAGGACGCCTGCACCGCGTTTGGCGGTCACATCATCGTCGGCC
This sequence comes from Hydrogenophaga sp. T66, assembly GCF_057219855.1. Lineage (NCBI taxonomy): Bacteria > Pseudomonadati > Pseudomonadota > Betaproteobacteria > Burkholderiales > Comamonadaceae > Hydrogenophaga > Hydrogenophaga sp. T66. The sequence continues at coordinate 383,006 of NZ_JBXVVX010000001.1, forward strand.
TCGACGCCAAGGACGGCAAGGTGGCCACCGATGGCTGGAGCAAGCTCACGGGCCATGAGGTGGTGGATCTGGCCAAGAAGTTCGAGGATTACGGCGTCGAGTCAATCATCTACACCGATATCGGCCGCGACGGCATGCTCACCGGCATCAACATCGAGGCCACGGTGAAGCTGGCCCAGGCCCTCACGATCCCCGTGATCGCCTCCGGCGGTCTGTCCAACCTCGACGACATCCGTCGCCTGTGCGCGGTGGAAGACGAGGGCGTGGAGGGCGTGATTTGTGGTCGGTCCATCTACAGCGGCGACCTCGACTTCCAGGCGGCTCAGGCGCTGGCCGACGAGCTCAATGGTTGATGCCGCCCGCGGCCCCGGGGCGGCCGCGGACACCCGGTCGCTGGCGCTGCCCGGCGGCGATTCCCTCACCGTGGCGGCCTTCGGAGGCCAGGTGCTGTCGTGGCGCGCCGCGGGGCGCGAGCGGCTTTACCTCAGCCCCCTCGCCCGCCTGGGTGGCCCGGGCGCGGTGCGCGGAGGGGTGCCGGTGTGTTTCCCGCAGTTCCACACCCGCGGCCCCGGCCCGCGTCACGGGTTCGCCCGCCAGCGCGTTTGGGCCTGGGACGACAGCGCCTGCGCCGCCGACCGCCTCGCGCTGACGCTCCGGGACGAACCCGAGACCCGCCGCCACGGACCCGGCGCCTTCGATGCCCGTCTCCGGGTGACCCTGCGCCCTGGCGCGCTGGACATGTCGCTGAGCGTGCACAACCGGGGGGCTGAACCGCTGTCGTTCACCGGCGCCTTGCACACCTATCTCGCGGTCGATGACGTCGCCGCTGTGCGCCTGGACGGCCTGCACGAACCCCTCGCGGGTCCGGCGGGGCTCGATCGCGTGTACGCCCGCGCGCCGGCCGGGCTGATCCTGCACGATGGTGTCCAGCGCTTGCACATCGAGCAGTCCGCAGGTTGGGCGCACACGGTGGTCTGGAATCCCGGTGCCGTGGGCGCCCGTGCGCTCGATGACTTGCCCGACGCCGATTTCGCGCGCATGCTCTGCGTGGAAGCCGCGCAGGTGTTCAGCCCCATCGCCGTGGCGCCCGGTACCGCCTGGACCGGCACCCAGACCCTCACCCTTCTTTGAACCCCGCCCCGCCATGCTGGCCAAACGCATCATTCCCTGCCTCGACGTCACCGGCGGCCGCGTCGTCAAAGGCGTCAACTTCGTCGAACTGCGCGACGCCGGCGACCCGGTGGAGATCGCGGCGCGTTACAACGAACAAGGTGCCGATGAACTCACGTTCCTCGACATCACCGCCACCAGCGACGGACGCGACCTGATCCTGCCGATCATTGAAGCCGTGGCTTCGCAGGTCTTCATCCCGCTCACGGTGGGCGGCGGCGTGCGCACGGTCGAGGACGTGCGCCGGCTGCTCAACGCGGGTGCCGACAAGACCAGCTTCAATTCCGCGGCCATCGCCAACCCCACGGTGATTCGCGAAGCGTCCGACAAGTACGGCTCCCAGTGCATCGTCGTCGCCATCGACGCCAAGCGCCGGCAGGGCGACGATCTCGCGCAGCGCGGCGAAGGCTGGGACGTCTACAGCCACGGCGGTCGGAAAAACACCGGGCTCGATGCCGTGGCGTGGGCGCGGCGCATGGCCGAACTGGGCGCGGGCGAAATCCTGCTCACCAGCATGGACCGCGACGGCACCAAGGCGGGCTTCGACCTCGCGCTCACCCGCGCTGTGGCCGACGCGGTGGACGTGCCCGTGATCGCCTCGGGCGGCGTGGGCAACCTGGACCACCTCGCCGACGGTGTGCAGCAGGGCGGGGCGGACGCGGTGTTGGCCGCGAGCATCTTTCACTATGGCGAGTTCACCGTGGCCCAGGCCAAGGCCCGCATGGCCGAACGGGGCATTCCGGTCCGCCTCTGAGTGGCGGTGGGCGTGGTGGGGGTGCGTGGTAGATTTCCCGGATGAACTGGCTTGATCAGGTGAAGTGGGACGCGCAGGGCCTGGTGCCCGTGATCGCGCAAGAGGCCGCCACGGGCGACGTGCTGATGTTCGCCTGGATGAACCGCGAGGCGCTGGCCAAGACCGCCGAACTCGGTCGCGCGGTGTATTTCAGCCGCTCGCGCGGCAAGCTCTGGTTCAAGGGCGAAGAGTCCGGTCATGTGCAAACCGTGCACGACATCCGCCTTGACTGCGACAACGACGTGGTCCTGCTCAAGGTGACCCAACTCGGCCACGAACCCGGCATCGCCTGCCACACCGGCCGCCACAGCTGCTTCTTCCAGCGCCTGGACCACGGCGCGTGGCAGACCGTCGAACCGGTCCTTAAGGACCCCGAATCCATTTACCGCTGAATCCGATGTCCCTCACCGACGACCTGCAACGGCTGGCCGCCGTGATCGAAAGCCGCAAACCCGCGCGCGGCGGCGATCCGGATAAGAGCTATGTCGCCCGCCTGCTGCACAAAGGGCCGGATGCTTTCCTCAAGAAAATCGGTGAAGAAGCGACCGAGGCCGTGATGGCCGCCAAGGACCTCGAACACGGCGGTGACCCGCAGAAGCTGGTCAACGAGGTCGCGGACCTCTGGTTCCACAGCCTCATCGCGCTGGCCCACCACAACCTTGGCCCGGCCGACGTGGTGGCCGAACTGGTGCGCCGCGAGGGCCTCAGCGGGCTCGAAGAGAAGGCGCTGCGCAAGGCGCAGGCGCGTGAAGCGGGCGAGGGCGACGCCTGACCACACCGACCTGCCACCACCACCGGGAGTTGCCATGCCGGACGTGATCGACGTCGAAACCACCGACAACGAGAAGGCCCAATCGCTCAAGAGCGTCGGCTGGGTCAGCTACATCCTGCACCTGATCGTCGCCGTCGGCGCGGTGCTGCCCGCCGCCCAGCCCGGCGTGGCCTTGCTGATCGTGGCGCTGGTGATCGACCTGGTGAAGCGCGACGACGCGGTGGGGACGTGGCAGGCCAGTCACTTCTCCTGGCGGCTGCGCTCGGTGATCTGGGCGGCGATCCTGTACCTGGTGACCCTGCCGCTGTGGTTCCTGTTTGTCCTGCCGGGATGGGTGGCGTGGCTGCTCATTTCCATCTGGTTCCTCTACCGCATCGTCAAAGGCATGGTGGCCATGAACGCCAGCCAGCCGCTGCCGCGCTGACCCGTCGACTGCCCCTCCGGAGCCCGCATGAGCGCCCACGATCCGAACTGCATCTTCTGCAAAATCATCGCTGGCCAGATTCCCAGCCGCAAGGTCTATGAGGACGACGACATCCTCGGCTTTCACGACATCCATCCGTGGGCGCCGGTGCATTTCCTGCTCGTTCCCAAGCGCCACATCGCGTCGATGGCCCAGCTCACGCCGGCCGACGAAGCCCTGATGGGCCGGCTGATGGTGCTGGCCCCCCGCCTGGCCGCCGAGCAGGGCTGCAATCCTTATCCCGACGGTGGCTTTCGGCTGGTGTGCAACACCGGCACCGAAGGCGGTCAGGAGGTTCACCACCTTCACGTGCACGTGATGGGGGGCCCGCGCCCCTGGGCCCGAGGCTGAACGCAGCGCGGCCCATTAAGTGAGCCGCGCGACAAAAGCATTACGCCGCCGGTCGGCATGGGCAATCCCGGCGCTGGCCCCGATTGAACCCGGGGCGCATCGTAGAATCCCACCCCACGCGCACAGCGCCGCCCTCACATTCCGGAGATCTCCATGGGTACCTTTTCCATCTGGCACTGGCTGATCGTGCTCCTCATCGTGGTGATGGTGTTCGGCACCAAGAAGCTCAAGAACATCGGCTCCGATCTCGGCGGTGCCGTCAAGGGCTTCAAGGACGGCATGAAGGACGCCAACGGCAACAGCACGGCTGCCGACGCGTCGGCCGCTGCACCGGCGCAAGTGGCGCAGGCCACCGCCGAGAAAACCACGATCGACGTCGAAGCCAAGCAAAAAAGCTGATCCGCCATGCCGTGCGCTGGCACGGCTTCGCCTGACGCCCGCCGCGCCAGGCGCCGCGGGCCGACACGGGCCGATTCATGATTGATCTGGGCATTTCCAAGCTCGCGCTCATCGGCGCCGTGGCGCTCATCGTCATCGGCCCGGAGAAGCTGCCGCGCGTGGCGCGCACCATCGGCGCGCTGCTGGGCAAAGCCCAGCGCTACGTCGCCGACGTCAAGGCCGAAGTCAACCGGTCGATGGATCTGGAAGAGCTTCGCAAAATGAAGGATTCGGTGGAAAACGCCGCTCGCGACGTCGAGTCGTCGGTGCGCGACACCACGCAGGACTTCGAGAAGTCGTGGTCCGACGCCACGGGGGGGCTCGACCTGGACGCGCCCCTGAGCGAGCCGGTCGCCGACACGCCGGTGTATCCCGCTTACCAGCGACCCAAGAAAAACTGGCGCCTCAAGCGTGGGGCCGTGCCGCAGTGGTACAAGGCCCGCGCCGGCGTGCGCACCCGCACCCAGTCTGGCGCCGCCCGGGTGGCGCGATTCCGCCCCCGCTCTCCCTCCGCGCCCCGCTGATGTCCGACCCCAAATCCACCGACGACGAACTCGCGGGCACCGAACAGCCCTTCGTGCAGCACCTCATGGAGCTGCGCGATCGCCTGCTGGCGGGCGTGATCGGACTGGCCGTGTGCATGGCGGCCCTGGCCCTGTGGCCCGGCCCCAGCGGTCTGATTGACCTGATTGCCATCCCGATCAAGGCCCACATGCCGCCCGACGCCAAGTTGATCGCGGTGGGCGTGTTCTCGCCTTTCTTCGTGCCGCTGAAGGTGCTGGCCATGGCGGCGCTGCTGCTGTCGCTGCCGTGGTGGATGTACCAGATCTGGGCCTTTGTGGCGCCCGGCCTGTACAGCCACGAGAAACGCTTTGCCATTCCCTTGATTGTGTTGGGCAGCTTGCTGGCCTATGTCGGCATTGCCTTCGTGCAGTTCTTCGTGCTGGACAAGATGTTCGGCTTCATCCAGAAATTCACGCCCGCCAGCGTCGCCGCCACGCCCGACATCGCGTCCTATGTGGAGGCGATCCTGTCGCTCTACCTCGCCTTCGGCCTGGCCTTCCAGGTGCCGGTGGTGGTGATTCTTCTGGTGAAGATGGGCATGGTGACGGTGCAGAAGCTCAAGGACTTCCGCGGCTACTTCATCGTCATTGCCTTCATCATCGCGGCGGTGGTCACGCCCCCGGACGTGATTTCGCAGCTGGCGCTGGCCATCCCGATGTGCCTGCTCTACGAAATGGGCATCTGGGGCGCGCAGTGGTTTGTGAAGCCGCGCACCGACGGCGCGGCCGACGAAGAAACGGCCTGATCGCCCGCGCGGCGCGGCGCTGATTCAGCGTTCGCGGCGAACGATCGGCTGGCGTCGGGCGGGCACGACGTTGATCTGGGTCGTCCCGTCGCGGCGAACGACATCGAGCGATGCGGCTTCGCCGGGCGTGAGCGCCGCCACGGCCGACAGCAGTTCAGGCACCGTGGTCACTGGCTGACCCCGCACCGCGGTGATCACGTCGCCCGGACGCAGCCCGGCGCGGGCCGCGGGACCGTTTTGCAACACGCCCGTGATGATCACGCCTTGACCCGCCTTCACGCCGAAACTCTCGGCCAGCTCGGGACTCAGGTCTTGCGGCTCCACCCCGATCCAGCCCCGCGTGACCTGTCCGTCCTTGACGATCGACTCCATCACGCTGCGGGCGGTGGACGTGGGGATGGCAAAGCCGATGCCCATCGACCCACCCGAGCGGGAGTAAATGGCGGTGTTGATGCCCATGAGCCGTCCGCCCGCGTCGACCAAGGCACCGCCCGAGTTGCCCGGGTTGATGGCCGCGTCGGTCTGGATGAAGTTCTCGAAGGTGTTGATGCCGAGTTGCGTGCGCCCCAGGGCACTGACGATCCCGCCCGTGACGGTCTGGCCCACGCCGAAAGGGTTGCCGATGGCCAGTACCGGGTCGCCGATCTGCAATTCGTCGGAATTGCCCAGCGTGATCACCGGCAGGTCGGTCAGTTCGATCTTCAGGATCGCCAGGTCGGTCTCGGGGTCGGTGCCGATGACCTTGCCCACCGTCTGGCGGCCGTCGTTGAGCGACACCACGATTTCGTCGGCCTCTTCGACCACGTGGTTGTTGGTGATCACGTAGCCCGCCGGGCTCACGATCACGCCCGAACCCAGGCCGGTCTGCGGCTGGTTTTGTGCCTGATCGCCGAAGAAGAAGCGGAACCACGGGTCGGCGCTGTGCGGGTTGCTCAGCGGCGCCTTGCTGGTGTTGATGCTCACCACCGCCGGTGCGGCCGCCTTGGCGGCGGTGCGGAAGCTGTGGGTGCCGGCTGGCACCTCGCCGCCCGTGCCCGGTGCGGCCTCAAACACCGGCACCACCGACACGCCGGTGCGCGCGCGGCCCAGCCACTGCGGCTGCAGCGTGGCGACGACGAACAGGGCGGCCACCAGCACGGTGACGGTTTGGGCAAACAGGAGCCAGATGCGTTTCATGCGGCGATTGTCCCGCATCCCTGCGCGGTCTTGCCGCCTGTCAGAATCGCCGCATGAGCGAGGCTTCACGCAATGCGCTGGTGCAGGCGGCCGATGAGTGGCTGCAGCCCCAGCTCTTCAAAGACTACGGCCCCAACGGTCTGCAGGTGGAGGGCCGGGAGCGGGTACGCCATGTGGTCAGCGGCGTGACGGCCAGCCGCGCGCTGATCGACGCGGCCATCGCCGACGGCGCCGATGCGGTGGTCGTCCACCACGGTCTTTTCTGGCGCGGTCAGGACGGTCGGGTCACCGGCTGGATGAAGCAGCGCTTGCAGCGCCTGCTCGCCCACGACATCAACCTCATCGCCTACCACCTGCCCTTGGATGCCCACCCCACGCTGGGCAACAACGTCCAGCTCGCCCGTGTGCTCGGCATCGCGCTGGCGGACGGCGAGCGCTTTGGCGATCAGCGGCTCGGCTTTGTCGGCGAACGCGCCATGCCGTCGGCGCACGCGCTGGCCGACGACGTCGCCGCCCGCCTGGGACGCGCGGTCACCGTCGTGGCCGAGCCCACCGACCGACCCGTGCGCCGGATCGGCCTGTGCACGGGCGGGGCCCAGGGGTACTTCGAAGCCGCCATCGCCGTCGGGGTGGACGTGTTCATCACCGGTGAAATCTCCGAGCCCCAGGCCCACTACGCCCGCGAAAGCGGCGTGGCTTTCATCGCTTGCGGCCACCACGCGTCCGAACGCTACGGCGCGCCCGCGCTCGCGCAGGCACTGGCCGACCGCTTTGGCCTCACGCACCGCTTCATCGATGTCCCCAACCCGGCCTGACCCGGCGGCCGTCTCCCGGCCACTGGCCATCACCCTGGGCGATCCGGCCGGCATCGGCCCGGAGATCGTCGCCCGCGCGCTGGTGTTGCGGCCGGACTTGGTGCCGTCGGTCCTGTTGGTCGGACACGCGGCCTCGCTGGTCCGCGCCTGCCGCGACCTGCCCGGTATGCCGGCGATCGAACGCGTAGAGGCCCCCCGGGCCTCCGGCCAGCCCGGGCGGGTGGCCCTGTGGGATGTCGGCGCCGGGGTGGCGCCGCCGGCGTTGGGGCAGGTGTCTGCCCTGGCCGGGCGACTCGCCGCCGACGCTGTGGTGACCGCCGCGACCGCCGCGCTCCAAGGCGCGGTACGGGCGGTTGTCACCGCGCCGCTGCACAAAGAGGCGCTCGCGGCCGCCGGCGTGTCTCATCCGGGCCACACCGAATTGCTGCAAGCGCTGGCGGCGGAGCACGCGGGCGTCCCGGTGACGCACGTGCCGGTGCGCATGATGCTCAGCGCCCCCGGACTGGCCACGGTCCTGGTCAGCATCCACGTGTCCCTTCGGGCGGCGATCGACGCCGTGACCCCGGACAACGTGCTTCAGACGCTGGAAATCGCCCACGCCCATTTCCGCCGCGCCGGCGTGGTCGCGCCCCGGCTCGCGGTGGCTGGGCTTAACCCACACGCGGGCGAGGGCGGGCTGTTCGGGCGGGAAGAGATCGAGCAGATTGCGCCGGCGGTGGCGGCGGCGCGGGCGGCCGGCATCGACGCGTCCGGCCCGCATCCGCCCGACACCGTGTTCATGCGGGCCCGCCAAGGGGCGTTTGACGCGGTGATCGCGATGTATCACGACCAGGGGCTGATCCCGATCAAGCTGTTGGGCGTGGAGCACGGCGTGAACACCACGCTCGGCTTACCCTTCGTGCGCACCAGCCCCGATCACGGGACCGCGTTCGACATCGCGGGTCGCGGTCTGGCCAGCGCGGACAGCTTGCTGGCCGCCATCGACGCGGCCCTGGCGACATCCCGCCCTTGACCCTGGCGCGGGCCTGCCCCGCGGGCGGGTTACTTCTTGAGGCTGTCGCGGATTTCGCGCAGCAGGGCAATGTCCTCGGGTTCCGGCGCTGGTGCCGCCGGCGGCGGCGGCGGGGCCTCGCGCTTGAGGCGGTTGATCTGCTTGATCATCAGGAAAATAATGAAAGCGAGAATGGCGAAGTTCAGGGCCACGGTGAGGAAATTGCCGTAAGCAAACACCGGCACGCCCGCCGCTTTCATGGCCGCCAGCGTGCGGGCCGTGCCTTCGGGTACCGTGGCCAGTGGCACAAACAGGTTGCTGAAGTCCAGTTTGCCGAACACCATGCCCACCACCGGCATGATGATGTCCTCGACCATGGACGTCACGATCTTGCCGAAGGCGCCGCCGATGATCACGCCCACGGCGAGATCGATCACGTTGCCCTTGACGGCAAACTCCTTGAACTCCTGCATCATCCCCATGGAAATCGCCTCCTCGCGTGGTTGGGTGTGACGATTCTCACACACGACAGCGCGCCAAAGCCCCTGACAGACGCCCCGATGCCGCAGTGGGTCACCCGGACAAGCGGGGACCACCGGGAGCGTCCGCTAGAATGTCGGGTTGTCCCCAATACCCGTCTCGTATCTGGAAAGAAACCCATGAGTGAAGCTACCGCCAAACCTGGCAATGGCGCTGTGGACAGCAGCCGCCGCACCTGGCTGATCACGTCCTGCGCCATGGGTGGCGTGGGCGCGGCGGCCGTGGCCGTTCCTTTCGTGAGCACCTTCCAGCCCTCCGAGAAGGCCAAGGCGGCCGGCGCGGCGGTCGAGGTGGACGTGTCGACCATCGCCCCGGGCGAGAAGAAGGTCGTCGAATGGCGCGGCAAGCCGGTGTGGATCATGCGCCGCACCCCCGAGCAGCTGGCTTCCCTGGAAAAGGTGGAGGGTCAGCTGGCCGATCCCAACTCCGACCGCACCGCCGTGCCGACGCCGGAGTACGCCAAGAACCGCCATCGCTCCATCAAGCCCGAGTTCCTGGTCACGGTGGGCATCTGCACGCATCTGGGCTGCTCCCCGGCCGACAAACTCACCCCCGGCCCGCAGCCCTCGCTGCCGGATGACTGGCAGGGCGGTTTCCTGTGCGCCTGCCACGGTTCGACCTTCGACGTCGCCGGCCGCGTCTTCAAGAACAAGCCTGCACCCGACAACCTCGAGGTGCCGCCCCACCAGTTCCTCTCCGACAACATCCTGCTCGTCGGCGAAGACAAGGCGGCCTGAGCGCCCGCCCGCCCCGATTCACGCTTTCGGACATAGAGGCACCCCATGGCTGAATTCAAAGAGATCTCCCCCGACGCGCCGATGAGCGCGAAGGCGCTGAACTGGATCGACAACCGGTTCCCGCTGTCCAAGCTCTACAACGAGCACCTGGCCGAGTACTACGCGCCCAAGAACTTCAACTTCTGGTACTTCTTCGGCTCGCTCGCGCTGCTCGTGCTCGTGATCCAGATCGTCACCGGCATCTTTCTGGTGATGCACTACAAGCCCGACGCGAACCTCGCCTTCGCCTCGGTCGAGTACATCATGCGTGACGTGCCGTGGGGCTGGCTCATCCGCTACATGCACTCCACCGGCGCCTCGGCGTTCTTCGTGGTGGTCTACCTTCACATGTTCCGCGGCCTGATCTACGGCAGCTACCGCAAGCCGCGTGAGTTGGTGTGGGTGTTCGGTTGCGCCATCTTCCTGTGCCTGATGGCCGAGGCTTTCATGGGCTATCTGCTGCCCTGGGGCCAGATGTCCTACTGGGGCGCCCAGGTGATCGTGAACCTGTTCTCTGCGATCCCGTTCGTTGGCCCTGACCTCGCCCTGCTGATCCGCGGTGACTTCGTGGTCGGCGATGCCACCCTGAACCGCTTCTTCAGCTTCCACGTGATCGCCGTGCCGCTGGTGCTGCTCGGTCTGGTGGTGGCCCACATCATTGCGCTGCACGAAGTGGGCTCGAACAACCCCGATGGCGTGGAGATCAAGGCCAACAAGGACGCCAGCGGCAAGCCCGTGGACGGCATCCCCTTCCACCCGTACTACACCGTGCACGACATCCTGGGCGTGTCGGTCTTCCTGATGATCTTCTCGGCCGTGGTGTTCTTCGCACCCGAGTTCGGTGGCTACTTCCTGGAATACAACAACTTCATCCCGGCCGACCCGCTGACGACGCCGCTGCACATTGCGCCGGTGTGGTACTTCACGCCCTTCTATTCGATGCTGCGTGCGATCACCGCCGAGATGATGTACGTGCTCGTGGCGTGCGTGGTGCTGGGTGCGCTGCTGGGTGTGCTCAAGGCGCAGATCGCCGCTGCCCTGAAGGGCGCGATCGTGATCGGTGCGGTGGCCCTGAGCGCCGCCATGCTCTCCATCGACGCCAAGTTCTGGGGCGTCGTGGTGATGGGCGCTGCCGTGATCATCCTGTTCTTCCTGCCGTGGCTGGACAACAGCCCGGTCAAGTCGATCCGCTACCGCCCGACGTGGAACAAGTGGCTCTACGGCGTGTTCGTGGTCAACTTCCTCGTGCTCGGCTACCTCGGCGTCCTGCCGCCGTCGCCGATCGGCGAGCGTGTGTCTCAGGTGGGTACCCTGTTCTACTTCGGCTTCTTCCTGCTGATGCCGTGGTGGAGCCGCCTGGGCGAGTTCAAGCCCGTGCCCAGCCGCGTGACCTTCCAGCCGCACTGAACGCCCGCGAGATTCGGAGAACCCTGACATGAAAAAAATCCTTCTGGGCCTCGCGCTGTCGCTGGGACTGGCAAGCGCCGCTTTGGCCGCTGGTGGCGGCATCCCGCTTGACAAGGCGCCCAAGCGCACGAACGACATGGCCGCCCTGCAAAACGGTGCCAAGCTGTTTGTCAACTACTGCCTTGGCTGCCACTCGGCCGCCTTCATGCGCTACAACCGCCTGCGTGACATCGGCCTAAACGACAAGCAGATCGCCGAGAACCTGACCTTCACCACCGACAAGATCGGCGACACCATGAAGGCGTCGATCAACCCGAACGAAGCCAAGGCCTGGTTCGGCAAGAACCCGCCGGACCTCACCCTGGTGGCGCGTTCCAAGTCGAGCCGCGAAGGCCCGGGCGTGGACTACCTCTACACCCTGCTGCGCACCTACTACCGTGACGACACGAAGCCCACGGGCTGGAACAACAAGGCTTACCCCAACATCGGCATGCCGCACCCGCTGTGGGAGCTGCAGGGTGAGCGCCGTCCGGTGTACGAAAAGGTGATGAGCCACGGCAAGGAAGTCGAGGTCCTCAAGGGCTGGGAGCAAGTCAAGCCCGGCACCATGACCCCGGCCGAGTACGACCAGAACGTCGGTGACCTCGTCGCCTACCTGCAGTGGATGGCCGAGCCGGCCCAAAACAGCCGCATCCGTATCGGGGTGTGGGTGATGATCTTCCTGGCCGCGTTCACCGTGGTGGCCTGGCGTCTCAACGCCGCTTTCTGGAAAGACATCAAGTAATCCGGTCCCGTGGCGCCCGTCGGGCGCCGCGCCCGAACGCAGTGGTTTGCCGTGCCCGCTGGGCACTCCTGCAAACCACTGTTTTTTGCTTTAAGGAGACTGCGCCATGATGGTCCTGTACTCGGGCACGACCTGCCCCTTTTCCCACCGCTGCCGCTTTGTCCTGTTCGAAAAGGGCATGGACTTCGAGATCCGCGATGTGGATCTGTACAACAAGCCCGAAGACATCAGCGTGATGAACCCGTACGGGCAGGTGCCGATCCTGGTGGAGCGTGATCTCATCCTCTACGAGTCGAACATCATCAACGAGTACATCGACGAGCGCTTCCCGCACCCGCAACTGATGCCGGGCGATCCGGTTGATCGCGCCCGCGTGCGCCTGTTCCTGCTGAACTTCGAGAAAGAGCTCTTCACGCACGTGTCGACCCTCGAATCCCGCGCGACCAAGGGCAACGAGAAGGCGATGGAAAAGGCCCGCACGCACATCCGCGATCGGCTCACGCAACTGGCGCCCGTGTTCATGAAGAACAAGTTCATGCTGGGCGACAACTTCTCTATGCTGGATGTGGCGATCGCGCCGCTGCTGTGGCGCCTCGATTTCTACGGCATCGAGCTCAGCAAGAACGCCGCGCCGCTGCTCAAGTACGCCGAGCGGATCTTCTCGCGCCCGGCCTACATCGAAGCGCTGACGCCGTCTGAAAAGGTGATGCGCAAGTGACGCCGCGCTGACGCGAGCCGCCGAACCCACCGCACCCTCGCATGAACGCCGCTGACGCGCCCATCCCGTCCACCCGCCCGTATCTCATCCGCGCGCTGCACGAATGGTGCGCCGACAACGGCTTTTCGCCCTACATCGCGGTGCACGTGGATGCGTCGGTACAGGTGCCGGCGGAGTTTGTGAAGAACGGTGAGATCGTGCTCAACGTCAGCATGGACGCCACCAGCGGCCTGCGACTGGGCAACGAGTTCATCGAGTTCAAGGCGCGCTTTGGGGGCGTGGCGCGCGACATCATCGTGCCAGTCACCCACGTGATCGCCATCTACGCGCGCGAGAACGGCCAGGGAATGGCCTTCCCGGCGCCGGCGCCGGTCGCCGCTGTCCCGGTGTCTGCGCCGCGGACGCCGCCAGAGCCGTCGCGGCCGCCGCTGCAGGCCGTGCCCTCCGACGCCGGAGACGAACCACCCCCCGAGCCGCCCAACGGCACGGGGCGGCCGGGTGGCCGACCGCAACTCAAGCGGGTCAAGTGACGTCCTAGAATCTCAGGTTCCGGCGCCGCTTTAGCTCAGCTGGTAGAGCAATCGCCTTGTAAGCGATAGGTCGTCTGTTCGATCCAGACAAGCGGCACCACCCTTTATCGCCCGTGGGTGGGCGTTTGGACTTTGAGGCGGATTGCGCTAACCTGCGCACCCCGCTGAGCGAGTGCCTGAACGAATGTGGGCAGCAGTTGTCTCAGCTTCGCCGAGGCAGCGGCGCTGCGCACCAGCAGGCACCACTCGTTGCCGTCCAGCGGCCCGGCGGTCACCTGCGTGCGCAGTGGCGCGGGCATGAGGGGCTGGATCTGTTCCAGGCACCACTGCGAGGCGCGCAGGCGCTCCTGCAGCGCGGCCAGCGGCGCAGCGGCATCGACCGCTTGCTCGAGGCTGAAAACGCGGCGCGGTGAGGAAGGCAGAGCCATGTGACAGACCGCGAGAGCGGCCGCAGTTCAAAGGATCGACGGGTGCACATCATTATCACGGACGCCTGGATGGCGAAGCGCCAAGCGCTGCACCTCAGCGGCTGGAAGCTGCTGGGCGCGGGCGTGATGGCGTCCGTGTTGCTGATGCTGGGTTCGATCACGATCTACCACTGGGTGTTTTTGGAGGGCGTTCGCCAAGGCTGGCCCGGTTTTGCGTCGGTGGCGCGACTGATCCACCAGAACACCGCAGGCGAGCGGGATGCCTACCTCCGCGCCAACCTCGACGCCATGGCCCGCAAGCTCGGCGAATTGCAGGCCCGCATGGTGCAGCTGGACGCCCTCGGCCAGCGTGTCGCCGGACTCGCCGGCCTCAACCCGGCCGAGGTGAAGGCGCCCCCGGGTGCCGGCGGCACCTTGATCGCTCCGCGGAACATCGGTCTGGAAGAGCTCAGTGGTGCGCTGGATCGGTTCGACCACACCGCGGGCAGCCAGGTCGACTGGTTGATGGCGGCCGAGTCCCGCCTGTTCGACCTTCGCATCCAGCAATCCATGGTGCCGACGGCCAATCCGGTGCCCAGCGTGGACAAGGGCTCGCCCTTCGGGTGGCGCATCGATCCGATCACCGGCCAGTCGGCCATGCACACCGGACTGGACTTTCCGGGCGAGGTCGGCACGCCGATCTATGCCGCCGCGGGTGGCGTGGTGATCGCGCAGGAGTACCACGCGGCCTACGGCAACCTGATCGATATCGACCACGGCAACCAGCTGGTCACCCGCTATGCGCACGCGTCGAAGGTCCACGTGAAGGCAGGTGATCTGGTCAAGCGCGGCCAGCTGATCGCCGAGATCGGCTCCACCGGCCGTTCCACCGGCCCGCACCTGCATTTCGAGGTTCTGGTGGCGGGTATCCCGCAGGACCCCCAGAAGTTTCTGGCGGCCGGCGACACCGTGCGGCAAGCCCAGGCACAGGCACCGCCCAAGCGCCCCTGAGCAGTGGCCCTCGGCCGCTAAAATCGCCGCTTCGCCCGGTGTGGCCGACAGCCTGTGATCAGGCCGTCAACCCGCCGGGATCCGATCCCTCCCCCAGCGCTTAGCGCCCCGCCCGTCGCGGGTGCCGCGGGCCCCGAATCCATGGCCACGAATTTCCTCACCAAGCTGTTTGGCAGCCGCAACGATCGCCTGCTGAAGCAGTACCGCAAGACGGTGGAGCGCATCAACGCGCTGGAGCCCCAGTTCGAGAAACTGTCGGACGACGAGCTCCGCGGCAAGACCGCGGTGTTCAAGCAACGGATCGCCGACGGCGAAGCCCTTGACGCGTTGCTGCCCGAAGCCTTCGCGGTGGTCCGCGAGGCCAGCAAGCGGGTGATGAAGATGCGTCACTTCGACGTGCAGATGATCGGTGGCCTGGCCCTTCACCAAGGCAAGGTGGCCGAGATGCGCACCGGCGAGGGCAAGACGCTCACCGCCACGCTGCCCGTGTACCTCAACGCCCTGACCGGCAAGGGCGTTCACGTCGTCACGGTGAACGACTACCTGGCTTCCCGCGACGCGCAGTGGATGGGTCGCCTGTACGGCTTTCTCGGCCTGACCGTGGGCATCAACCTGCCGCAGATGCCGCGCGAGGACAAGCAGGCCGCCTACGCCGCCGACATCACCTACGGCACGAACAACGAGTACGGCTTCGACTACTTGCGCGACAACATGGTCTACGAGTCGGCCGATCGCGTGCAGCGCGGGTTGAACTACGCCATCGTGGACGAGGTGGACTCGATCCTGATCGACGAGGCGCGCACGCCCCTGATCATCAGCGGTCAGGCCGAGGACCAGACGCCGATGTATGTG
Organism: Hydrogenophaga sp. T66; assembly: GCF_057219855.1. Classification (NCBI taxonomy): domain Bacteria; kingdom Pseudomonadati; phylum Pseudomonadota; class Betaproteobacteria; order Burkholderiales; family Comamonadaceae; genus Hydrogenophaga; species Hydrogenophaga sp. T66. The sequence continues at coordinate 398,309 of NZ_JBXVVX010000001.1, forward strand.
GCGATCAACCGCTTGGTGCCGCACCTCACCCGACAGGAGGGCGAGGCCGACCCGCGCACCGGCGAAGGCGTGATCAAGCCCGGCGACTTCACCGTCGATGAAAAGGCGCACAGCATCCACCTGACCGAACAGGGCCATGAAAACGCCGAGCGTCTGTTGAGCCAGGCGGGTCTGCTTCCCGAGGGCGCTTCGCTGTATGACCCGGCCAACATCTCGCTGCTGCACCACCTGGTCACGTCGCTCAAGGCCCATCATCTCTACCACCGCGACCAGCATTACGTGAACCAGGGCGGCGAGATCATCATCGTCGACGAGTTCACCGGCCGCTTGATGGCGGGTCGCCGCTGGAGCGACGGCCTGCACCAGGCCGTGGAGGCGAAAGAGGGTGTGGCCATCCAGCCGGAGAACCAGACGCTGGCGTCGATCACCTTCCAGAACTACTTCCGCCTGTACGGCAAGCTCGCCGGTATGACGGGCACCGCAGACACCGAGGCCTACGAATTCCAGGAAATTTATGGCCTGGAAACGGTGGTCATTCCGCCGAACCGCCCGAGCAAGCGAGACGACCAGCTCGACCGGGTCTACAAGACGACCGCCGAAAAATACCAGGCCGCCATCGCCGACATCCGGGAGTGCCACGAGCGAGGCCAGCCGGTGCTCGTGGGCACGTCGTCGATCGAAAACTCGGAGATCATTTCCCAGCTGCTGCGCGAGGCCAAGCTGCCGCACGAGGTGCTCAACGCCAAACAGCATGCGCGGGAAGCCGACATCATCGTGCAGGCGGGACGGCCGGGCGCGATCACGATCGCCACCAACATGGCTGGCCGCGGTACCGACATCGTGCTGGGCGGCAACCTGGAAAAGATGACGGCTGCGATCGAGGCCGACGACAGCCTGCCGGAGGCGGCCCGCGCTGCGCGGGTGGAGCAGCTGCGCGCGCAGTGGCAGGCCGACCACGACAAGGTGAAGAGCCTGGGCGGGCTGCGCATCATCGCCACCGAGCGCCACGAGTCGCGCCGCATCGACAACCAGCTGCGCGGCCGTTCGGGCCGCCAGGGCGACCCCGGTTCGTCGCGCTTCTACCTGTCGCTGGACGATCCGCTGATGCGCATCTTCGCGGGCGACCGCGTGCGCGCCATCATGGACCGGCTGAAGATGCCGGAAGGCGAGGCCATCGAGGCCGGCATCGTGACCCGCAGCATCGAGAGTGCCCAGCGCAAGGTCGAGGCCCGCAACTTCGACGTGCGCAAGCAGCTGCTCGAGTACGACGATGTGGCCAACGACCAGCGCAAGGTGATCTACCAGCAGCGCAACGAGATCCTGGACGCCACGACGCTGCGCGAGCAGATCGACGCGCTGCGCGACGGCTGCTTCGCCGATCTGGTGCACGCCCATGTGCCGCCGGGCAGCGTGGAGGAGCAGTGGGACTTGCCGGCGCTGGAGAAGTCCTTGCGCGAAGAGTGGGGCGTTGACGTGCCGGTCACCCAGTGGGTGAGCGAGGCCGACGAGATGGACCCCGAGGAGATCGTCGCCCGCGTGCAAGCGGCGGCCAAGGCCGCGTTTGATGCCAAGGTCGCGCTCGTGGGTGAGCAGAGCTTCACCTCGTTTGAGCGGGTGGTGCTGTTGCAAACCATCGACGCCCAATGGCGCGAGCACATCGCCGCGCTGGATTACCTGCGCCAAGGCATTCACCTGCGTGGCTACGCCCAGAAGCAACCGAAGCAGGAATACAAGCGCGAGGCGTTCACCTTGTTTGCGCAGTTGCTCGACACCGTGAAGAACGACGTGACGCGTCTCCTGATGAACGTGCGCGTGCAGTCGGCCGAGCAGATCGAGCAGGCGGCCGAGCAGCTCGAAGAGAAGGCGGAGTCGATCAGCAACGTGACCTACACCGCGCCCACCGAAACCGGCGAGCCGGAAGTCACCGCCGATCCCGCCACGGCGCGGGCGGACGTGCCCCGGGTGGGGCGCAACGAACCGTGCCCGTGTGGCAGCGGCAAGAAGTACAAGCACTGCCACGGCAAGCTCGACTGAGCCCCCGTCCCTGACCGGCCGCCACGCGGCGTGGCGGCGCTTTTCCGGAGTCCCCATGCCCGTTCACCTGTCCATTCCCGATGCGGCGTCGCTTGCTGCGGTGCGCGGCGTGCGCATCGGCGTTGCCGAGGCTGGCATTCGCAAGGCCGCCCGCAAAGACCTCACGGTGTTTCTCCTCGACGAGGGTTGCGCCGTGGGCGCTGTGTTCACGCGCAACCGTTATGCGGCCGCTCCGGTGCAGGTGTGCCGCGAGCATCTGGCGAGCGGGCAGGGTGTACGGGCGCTGGTGATCAACACGGGCAATGCCAATGCCGGCACTGGCGAAAGCGGCCTGACCCACGCACGCCAGACCTGTGCCGCGCTGGGCCGCAGCCTGGGCGTCAACCACGAACAAATCCTGCCGTTTTCCACCGGCGTGATCATGGAGCCGCTGCCCATGGACCGTTTGCTGGCTGGCCTGCCCGCTGCGCTGGCCCACGCCGCCGGCGCCGGCAGCGACAGCGGCGCGGCCTGGCTGACCGCCGCCCAGGGCATCATGACCACCGACACGCTGCCCAAGGCGGCCAGCCGGCGTTTTGTGGTCGACGGGCAGGCGATCGCCGCCACCGGCATCGCCAAGGGCGCCGGCATGATCCGGCCGAACATGGCCACCATGCTGGGCTTCCTCGCCACCGACGCTGCGGTGGCCCCGGATCTGATGGACGCGCTGGCCCGTCGCCTGGCGGACGTGTCGTTCAACCGGATCACCGTCGATGGCGACACCAGCACCAACGACTCCTTCGTCGTGATCGCCACCGGCCGCGCCGGCCACGCGCCGATCACCGACCTCGACAGCCCGGCCGGCCACGCGCTCATCGCCGGTCTGGCCCCGTTGGCCCGCGAACTGGCCCACGCGATCGTGCGCGATGGCGAAGGCGCCACCAAGTTCATCAGCATCCGGGTCGAGGGCGGCCGCGACAGCGCCGAGTGCCTCAAGGCCGCGTATGCCGTGGCCCACTCGCCGCTTGTCAAGACCGCTTTCTTCGCCAGCGATCCCAACCTCGGGCGCATCCTGGCCGCGGTCGGCTATGCGGGCATCGACGACCTGGACGTGGGGGGTATCGATCTCTGGCTCGGCGATGTGCACGTGGTGACGCGCGGCGGTCGTCACCCCGACTACCGCGAGGCCGACGGCGCTGCGGCCATGAAGCCGGCAGAGATCGACGTGCGCATCGGGCTGGGCCGCGGCAGCGCGGCCGAGACGGTGTGGACGTGCGACTTCAGCCACGATTACGTGACCATCAACGCCGATTACCGTTCATGAACCCGTCGTTCGAGCGCCTGCTGGCGCGCGCCGAGGCCCTCATCGACCGTATCGAGGCGGTGCTGCCAAGCCCGCTGGGCGAACCCGACTGGGGCGCCTCTGTGGCCTTCCGCTACCGCAAGCGCAGCAGCGGCCATGGTGCGCTTGAGCCGGTGCGTCATGTGGCGGCCGTGGCCCTGGCCGACCTGCAGGAAATCGACGGCCAGAAGGAGCGCATCCAGCGCAACACCGAGCAGTTCGTGCGAGGGTTGCCCGCCAACAACGTGCTGCTCACCGGCGCGCGTGGCACCGGCAAGAGTTCGCTGGTGAAGGCCTGCCTGAACGCCTATGCGTCTCAAGGCCTGCGGCTGATCGAGGTGGACAAGGCCGACCTGGTGGACTTGCCCGACATCGTGGACGTGGTGGCGGCCCGTCCGGAGAAATTCATCGTTTATTGCGACGATCTCAGCTTTGAAGATGGCGAGCCCGGGTACAAGGCGCTCAAGTCGATCCTCGATGGCTCGGTGTCCGCCGCCAGCGCCAACGTGCTCATCTACGCCACGAGCAACCGCCGCCACCTGCTGCCGGAGTACATGAAGGAAAACCTCACGTACACCCACACGGCCGATGGCGAGGTGCACCCGGGCGAGGGCGTGGAGGAGAAGATCTCGCTGTCCGAGCGCTTCGGGTTGTGGATCAGCTTCTATCCGTTCAGCCAGGACGAATACCTCGCCATCGTGGCGCAATGGCTGCGCGCGTTCGGCGTGCCGCCAGCGGCGGTCGAGGCGGCGCGTCCAAAAGCGCTGGTCTGGGCGCTGGAGCGCGGTTCGCGCAGTGGCCGGGTGGCGTATCAGTTTGCCCGCGACTTCGCTGGCGCCCACGCCGCATGAGCACCGGCAGCTTGCTGGTGGTGGATGCGCCGGGCGGCGAGCCGAGGGCCGAGCGTCCGGTGACTGACGTGGCGGTGGGTATCCTCATCGACCCCGACGGGCGTTTCCTGCTGACCTCGCGCCCGACGGGCAAGGTGTATGCCGGTTTCTGGGAGTTTCCCGGCGGCAAACTGGAGGCGGGGGAATCGGTGGAGCAGGCCCTGCGCCGGGAGCTGCAGGAAGAGATTGGCGTGACCATCGGCGCGGCCCACGCGTGGCGTGAACAACTGGTTGACTACCCGCACGCCCTGGTGCGCCTTCATTTCTGCAAGGTGTTTGACTGGACCGGCGGCTTGCAGATGCACGAAGGCCAACAGGCCCGCTGGGAGCGCTTGCCGGTGGGCTGCGAGCCGGTGTTGCCGGGCACGGTGCCCGTGCTGGCGTGGTTGGCCGAGGAAGCGGCCGCCCGCTGAGGCAGTCAGCCGATTGGCCCGTAGTGGCCCGGGTCGGGCGCGTCACGCTGGGGCAGGGCAAACTGCTCGCTCGCCCAGGCGCCAAAGTCGATCTGGCGGCAGCGCTCGCTGCAGAACGGGCGGTGCGGATTGTCGGGCGCGTACAGGCTGTCGCCACCACAGCGCGGGCAGCGCACCACACGGTGGGGGTGTGGCGACGGCGTCATGCGCACAGGGCCAGCTCAAAGCTGGCGTCGTCGTGGCTGGGTTGCAGGCGCCCGTCGTCGCCTTGGCGCATCAGGCGGACCGAGAACATCAGGCGGTTGCCGCTGATCTCCGGGATCAGGCCGGCTGAAGCGTCCACCCGCACGCGCAGCAGCTGGAACGTGCGACCTTGCGGCAGGTTCTGCTGGTACTGACCGCCCGGTGCCACCACCTTTTGCGGTGCGCCGCCGTCGCGCATGAGCCGCAGCAGGAGTCCGATGCTGTCGGCCAGCGGTGCCAGCGCCTGCGCCCAGCCCACCAGATCGACCCGGCGCAGGTCGGCACTCCGGTGTTGCCAGTGGTAGTAGGCTGGCAGATCGAACTCGCAGGTGCCGCCCGGAATGCCGATGCGGCTGCGGATCGCCATCAGCCAGTCGTTGTCGGTCAGCGATTGCCCCGTCTTGCCGGCGAGGCCGGTCAGGCGGGCGAAATCATCGTCGATCTGCGCAATCACCTCGTCCAGCGCCTTTTCGGAGATCGCCGGATTGCCCCGGTAGCCATTGAGCACCTGCTTGTGGCGATCCAGGTCCTTCAGGACGTCTGACTTCATGTCGGCGCGGGAGGCGACGTCCATGATCTCGAAGATCGTCTGGATGGCGAAATGGTGGTCCAGCGCGTGATCGCGCGGCATCAGCTCGGCCAGTCGGCGAAACAGGTGTTCCAGCCGGAGGTAGGTGCGGATGCGTTCGTTGAAAGGGTATTCGTAGAGGATCACGGGCGCGGCGCGGGGCTTCGATCCACAGGGGCGCCCATCATAGCCCGAAGCGTTGGGCCAGCCGCTGCGCCTGGGCCCGGAGGGGATCGATCGACTCCCCTTCATTGACCACCACAACGTCGGCGATGGCCCGCCGCTGCGCCCGGCTGGCTTGCTGGGCCATCACGGCGTCGACCGCGGGCGCCGACCATCCGTTGCGCGCCATCACGCGACGGCGTTGCGTGGCCTCTTCGCAGTCCACCACCACCACGCGATCAAGCCGGGCGGACCAACGGCCCGCCGACTCCGCGAGCAGCGGGATGTCCAACACCACGCATCGGCTGCGGGCCGCGCGGACGGCGTCATCGATGGCTCGACCCACCAGCGGATGCACGATCGCTTCGAGCGCCCGTCGCGCATCGGGCTGGGCGAATGCCAGCGCGCGCATGCGGTCGCGGTCGAGCGCGCCCTCCGGCGTCAAGACATCTGCACCAAAGCGCGCCTCGATCGCCGGCATGGCCGCTCCCCCGGGCGCGGTGCAGGCCCGTGCCAACGCATCCGCGTCGATGACGTCGGCACCCGCGCCCTGGAGCAGGCGCGCCAGCGTGCTCTTGCCGCTGCCGATACCCCCAGTGAGCCCAATACGCCAGCGCGTCACAGACCCACCGCGGCGAGGATCGCGCCCGGGCCAAACACCATGGCGGTGAGGCCGCCGAGGGCGAGGAACGGGCCGAACGGCACATAACCCCCTTCGCGCAGTTCACCACGGAACTTGATGGCGATACCAACCACGGCACCAATCACTGAAGCCATCAGGATGATCGGCACCAGCGCCTGCCAGCCGAACCAGGCGCCGAAGGCGGCGAACAGCTTGAAATCGCCGTAACCCATGCCCTCTTTGCCGGTGATCAGCTTGAAGGCCCAGTACACGCTCCACAACGACAGATAGCCGGCAGCCGCACCCCACACAGCGTCGTCCAGACGCACACCAGTGATCCCCAGCGCACCGCCCAGCAATCCGGCCCACAGCAAAGGCAAGGTGAGATCGTCGGGCAGCAGCGTGGTGTCCCAATCGATCGCGGCCAGAGCGAGTACCACCGCGGCGAACCCGCACCACGACAGCGCTACCAGGCTCAGGCCCCACCGCCAGCCGCACCACGCAAAGAAAGCGCCGGTGACCAACTCAACCACCGGGTAGCGCACGCCAATGGCCGCGCCGCAGGCGCTGCACCGGCCCCGCAGCGCGAGGAAGCTCAGCACCGGGATGTTTTCGAACCAGCGGATGCGGTGCCCGCAGTGGGGACACCGCGAGCGAGGCACCACCAGGTTGAAGCGCTCGGCCGCTGGCGCTTCAGCGCCCTGCATCTCGGCGCACTCGGCGGCCCATTGCCGCTCCATCATGCGCGGCAGCCGGTGAATGACGACGTTGAGAAAGCTGCCCACCAAAAGGCCGAGCACCCCCAGCAGCGCCACCGCCGGCGCCCCAGCGAGTTCCGCGACCATCAAACCACCTGACCGAGCTTGAAGATCGGCAGGTACATCGACACCACGATGCCACCGATGATGGTGCCCAACACGACGATGATGATCGGCTCCATCAGGCTGGAAAGGCCGGCGACCATGTCATCAACCTCGGCCTCGTAAAAGTCGGCCGCCTTGCCGAGCATGTGGTCGATGGACCCGGACTCTTCGCCAATCGCGCACATCTGAAGCACCATCGACGGAAAGATGTTCGCGTTCGTCATGGCCATGGTCAGGCTGGTGCCGGTGGACACCTCAGCCTGGATCTTCTCGGTCGCCAGGGCGTAGACCGAATTGCCCGACGCGCCACCCACGGAATCCAGCGCTTCCACGAGGGGCACGCCAGCACCGAACATGGTGGCCAGCGTCCGGGTCCAGCGCGCGATCACCGATTTCTCCACCAGGGGCCCAAAGACGGGCATCTTCAGCATCATGCGGTCCATGAACTGCTGGACCTTCTCACTGCGTCGCCAGGCCTGGAAGAAGAAGTAGAAACCACCACCCAGTCCGCCGAAGATCAGCCACCACCATTTCACGAAGAACTCGCTCATGCCGATGACGAACAGCGTCGGCGCGGGCAGATCGGCGCCGAAGGAGGTGAACACTTCCTTGAACGCCGGAATCACGAAGATCATGATCACCGCCACCACCACGAACGCAACGATGATCACCGACGTCGGGTACATGAGCGCCGACTTGATCTTCGACTTGATCGCCTCGGTCTTCTCCATGTAGACCGCGAGCCGGTCGAGCAGGTCTTCCAGAATACCGGCGGCTTCACCGGCTTCCACGAGGTTGCAGTACAGGTTGTCGAAATACAGGGGGTGCTTGCGGAAGGCAGCGCTAAGCGACGTGCCGGTTTCGACGTCGGAGCGGATGTCGTTGAGCAGCTTGGTGACGCTGGGATTGGCGTTGCCGCGGCCCACGATGTCGAAGGACTGCAGCAGCGGCACACCCGCCTTCATCATGGTCGCCATCTGACGGGTGAACAGCGCAATGTCCTTCGGCTTGATGCGTTTGGCCGACGACATCTTCCGTTTTTTGATTTTCGAAGGGATCACCCCCTGGCGCCGAAGCATGGCCAGCACCTGGTTCTCTCCGCCCGCGCGCGTCTCGCCCCGCACCGGCTTGCCGTTGCGGTCCTTGCCTTCCCATTCGAAGACGAAATCTTTGGTGGGTTTGGTCGTCGCCGCCGTCGCCATGGCTGTCCCTCAGTGGTGATGCCGCCCGGGCACCGTCATTCGTTGGTCACGCTGAGCACCTCGTCCAGCGAGGTCATGCCCTGCTTGACCTTGAGCAGGCCCGATTCGCGCAGGGTGCGCACGCCTTCCTTGCTGGCCTGCTGTGCAATGTCCAGCGCACTGCCGCCGCGCAGGATGATCCGCTGGATCTCCTCGCTGATCGGCATCACCTGGTAGATACCCACCCGGCCTTTGTATCCGTTGTTGCAGGCCGAGCAGCCCACCGGGCGGTAGGGCGTCCAGGTGCCATCCAACTCCTCCGGCTTGTACCCTGCCTCGAGGAGTGCCTTGCGGGGCACATCCAGCGGTGCCTTGCAATTGCCACAGAGGCGGCGTGCCAGGCGCTGCGCGGTGATGAGGATCACGCTCGAGGCAATGTTGAACGTGGGAATCCCCATGTTCATCATCCGCGTGAGCGTGGTTGGCGCGTCGTTGGTGTGCAGCGTGGACAACACGAGGTGGCCCGTCTGGGCCGCCTTGATCGAGATGTCGGCGGTCTCCAAATCGCGAATTTCACCCACCATGATCACGTCGGGATCCTGGCGAAGGAATGCCTTGAGAGCCGACGCGAAAGTCAGCCCGGCCTTCTCGTTCACGTTGACCTGGTTGACGCCGGGCAGGTTGATTTCGGACGGGTCTTCCGCCGTCGAAATGTTCACCCCCGGCTTGTTGAGCAGGTTCAGGCAGGTGTAGAGCGAGACGGTTTTGCCCGAGCCGGTCGGACCGGTCACCAGCACCATGCCGTAAGGCCGGCCGATGGCGTGCAACAGGCGCTCCTTCTCCTCCGGCTCATAACCGAGGGCATCAATGCCCAGTTTCGCACTGCTGGGGTCGAGGATACGGATGACCACCTTTTCGCCGAACAGGGTGGGCAGCGTGCTGACCCGGAAATCAATCACCCGGTCCGGTCCGATCTTGAGCTTCATGCGCCCGTCCTGGGGCACACGCTTCTCAGAAATGTCCATCCGCGAGATGACCTTGATCCGCGAAGCCAGTTTGTCCTTGATGGCGACCGGCGGCGATGCGATCTCGCGCAACTCGCCGTCGATCCGAAAGCGAACGCGGTACTGGTGTTCGTACGGCTCAAAGTGGAGGTCCGACGCGCGCATGTTGAACGCGTCGATCAGCATCTTGTGCAGGAACTTCACCACCGGCGCGTCGTCGACCTCGGTGGCCTTCTCCTGCGTGTCGGCGACGGCCGTTTCTGCGGCAAGGTCGTCGAACTCGACGTCGCCGACGATGTTCTCCATCGCCTCATTGGCCGATGTGTTCTGCGACTCGCACAGCTTGCTCAGCTTGTCGAATTCAGCAATGACCCAGTCGACCCCCATTTGGGTGGCGAACTTGATCTTTTCGGCGGCTTGCTGGTCGGATGGGTCGGCGGTCGCGACGATCAGGCGGTTGTTCCGCTTGCTCAGCACCACGATCCGGAAGTCCGCGCAAATCTTGCTGTCCAGCAGACCCGTGGGGAGTCGCTGAAGATCGACCGCGTCGAGGTCCACCAGCGGCGCGGCGAACGCCACTGACATGGTGTGCGCAAGATCCACCGGCGATACCGCACCCGATCCGGTCAGCTCGGCGATGAAACTGGTGCGACTGCTCTGCGCCTTGCGGTAAAGGTCCTCGGCCGCTTTCTGTCCGAGCTTGCCGGCCGACACCAGGGCACGACCCAGCCCGGGCAGGGCCATGGAGGGGGTATCGTGGGTGGGGGTGTCTACCGAAGCCATAAGGTCGTAATCTAGCGGAAATCAACGACTTGCAGCGCATCATTGACGCGCGTTGTCGTCAAAACGCCGCTCGATGCGACCAGCGCGGCCGCCAGGGTGCCCAGTGGTGACCCGGCCAAGAAAAAAGCCCGCGCATGACATCCATGCGCGGGCTGGTATTTGGTCGGGGTGAGAGGATTCGAACCTCCGGCCTCTACGTCCCGAACGTAGCGCTCTACCAGGCTAAGCTACACCCCGATGGGCCTTGTGGGGCCCGGGGACCGTCAGGAGCGTCGCTCCAACAGTCCAGCCGCCAATTGTAGCATTGCCGCCGAGTGGTCATTGGCCGGCAGAGCCCTTGCTGCGTCGATGGCGCGCTGGGCTTCACCATTGGCCGCTGTGCGGGCGGCATGCAGCGCCCCAGTTTCGTGAATGATGGACAGGATGTCGTCGAGCCGGTCGGCCGCGCCGGCTTCAATCGCCTGCGTCAGCACCGCGCGCTGGGAGGAGCTGCCGGCGCGCAGTGCGCAGATGATCGGCAGCGTGACTTTGCCTTCGCGCAGGTCGTCGCCGAGGTTTTTGCCCAGTTCGTCGGCGCTGCCTTCGTAGTCGAGCACGTCATCAATGACCTGAAACGCCGTGCCCAGCGCCTGACCGTACGCGGCGCAGTGGGCTTCGGTGTGCGTATCGGAACCGGCAAGGATGGGCGCCAGTCGCGCGCTTGCCTCGAACAGCTTGGCCGTTTTCGACCGGATGACCCGCAGGTAGGTGGCCTCGTCGATGCTGGCGTCACGCATGTTCATAAGCTGCAGGACCTCGCCCTCGGCGATGACGTTGGTCGCGTCGGCCAGCACTTGCATCACGCGCATCTGGTTCACGTCCACCATCATCTGGAAGGCGCGCGAGTACAAAAAATCACCCACCAGGACGCTTGCCGCGTTGCCGAAATGCTGGTTCGCGGTCGCTCGGCCCCGGCGCAGGGTTGACTCGTCCACGACGTCGTCGTGCAGCAGCGTGGCGGTGTGGATGAATTCCACCACCGCCGCGAGCGTGTGCCGGTCCGGGTGACGGCAATCAAGGGCGCCGCTGACCAGCAGGAGCAGGGCAGGACGCAGGCGTTTCCCCCCGGCCGAGATGATGTACTGGGCCACCTCGCGCACCAGCGGGACATCGGTGGTCAATCGGGTGGCGATCACCTCGTCCACGCGCTGCATGTCGGGCTGGATGAGTGCCAGCGGGGAAGACGAGGGACTTGAAGCGGTCAAGGGTGGCACCCGAGGGGGTATGGCGAAAAGTCCCAAATTATAGGAAGCCCGAACGTCTCGACCGCTGGTCTTGCCGGGAATCCTTGGCGCGTGCTAGACTTCGCGGTTCGGCGGAATTGGGTCTGCCGAGCATTCCCCGGGACAGCCCGGGTGGATTGATTCAACGAGGTTCATATGTACGCGGTCATAAAAACCGGTGGCAAGCAATATCGCGTGGCTGCCGGCGAGAAAATTAAAGTAGAACAGATTGCTGCGGACGTGGGCCAAGAGATCGTGTTTGATCAGGTTCTGGCGGTCGGTAACGGCAGCGAACTCAAGGTCGGCACGCCCTTGGTTTCCGGCGCAACGGTCACGGTGAAGGTGGTCGCCCACGGGCGTCACGACAAGGTCCGTATCTTCAAGATGCGTCGTCGTAAGCACTACCAGAAGCGCCAGGGCCACCGGCAGAATTTCACCGAAATCGAAATCGCTTCGATCTCGGCCTAAGGAGAAAGCAGCATGGCACAGAAAAAAGGCGGCGGCTCCACGCGAAACGGCCGCGACTCCAAGCCCAAGATGCTGGGCGTGAAGGCGTTCGGTGGCGAGCTGGTGTCGGCCGGCTCCATCATCGTGCGCCAGCGCGGCACCAAGTTCCACCCCGGCACCAACGTCGGTGTGGGCAAGGACCACACCCTGTTTGCCACCGTGGACGGCCATGTCCAGTTCGCCGTCAAGGGCGCGCTGAACCGCCACACCGTGAGCATCGTTCCTGCCGCCTGAGCACGTCACGCCAGACGGAAAAAAGCCCGCGTGTGCGGGCTTTTTTGTTCCAGCGCCCCGCTACCGGAGACCCCTGCCATGAAGTTCGTCGATGAAGCCACGATCGATGTGGCCGCCGGTGACGGCGGCAACGGCTGCGCATCGTTTCGCCATGAAAAGTACAAGGAATTTGGCGGGCCGGACGGCGGCGACGGCGGACGCGGCGGACACGTCTATGCGGTGGCAGACGCCAGCCTGAACACGCTGGTTGATTTTCGATACACCCGGCGGTTCGAGGCCCAGCGGGGCGAGCATGGCAAGGGCTCGGACATGTTCGGCGTCAAGGGGGATGACATCGTGCTGAAGATGCCGGTGGGGACCATCGTCACCGACGCCGACACCGGTGAGGTGCTGCATGAGCTGCTGCAGCCTGGCCAGCAAGTCACCTTGGCCAAGGGCGGTGATGGCGGCTTCGGCAACATGCATTACAAGAGTTCGACCAACCGGGCGCCGCGCCAAAAGACGCCGGGCTGGCCCGGCGAGCGCCGGACGCTGAAGCTCGAGCTCAAGGTGTTGGCCGACGTGGGCCTTTTGGGCATGCCGAATGCGGGCAAATCCACGCTGATCGCCGCCATCTCCAATGCGCGCCCCAAGATCGCCGACTACCCGTTCACCACGCTGCATCCCAATCTGGGCGTGGTGCGGGTCGGCCCGGAGAAAAGCTTTGTGGTCGCCGACGTGCCCGGCTTGATTGAGGGCGCGTCCGAGGGAGCCGGCCTGGGTCATCAGTTCCTCCGACACTTGCAGCGCACCCGCCTGTTGCTGCATCTCATCGATGTGGCGCCGTTTGACGATTCGGTCGATCCGGTGGCGCAGGCCAAGGCGATCGTCGCCGAGCTCAAGAAGTTCGACCCCGCCTTGCACGCGAAGCCGCGCTGGCTCGTGCTCAACAAGCTGGACATGGTGCCGGCGGATGAGCGCGAGGCCCGTGTCAAGGACATCGTCAAGCGCCTGAGGGTCAAAGGCCCGGTGTTCGAGATTTCTGCGCTGACCCGGGAGGGCTGCGAACAGCTGGTGCAGAAGGTGTATGAGCATCTCGCGGCCCAGCACCGCGCCAGCCAGCCTGTGGCTGTCGATCCCCGTTTCGAAGGCGCCGCACCGGACGCTGCCTGACCCAACTCTGATCTGCCGGACCCATGACTGTCGCTCAAGCGCCCGACCACGCGGGCACCGCCATCCTGAACAATGCCCGCCGCATCGTCGTGAAGGTCGGCTCCAGCCTGGTGACCAACGAGGGTCGTGGTCTGGATGAGAACGCCATTCGCCAGTGGAGCGAACAGCTGGCGGCACTGGTGCAGCAGGGGCGCGAGCTGGTGATGGTGAGCAGCGGCGCCGTGGCGGAGGGCATGAAGCGGCTGGGCTGGGCCACGCGCCCGAAGGAGATCAATGAGCTGCAGGCCGCGGCCGCTGTGGGTCAAATGGGTCTGGTGCAGATGTACGAGACCCAGCTGCGGGCTTGTGGCGTTGGCAGTGCCCAGGTGTTGCTCACGCACGCCGATCTGGCCGACCGCGAGCGGTACCTGAACGCCCGCTCGACGCTGTTGACCTTGTTGCAGCTGGGCGTGGTGCCGGTGATCAACGAAAACGACACGGTGGTCAACGACGAGATCAAGTTCGGCGACAACGACACGTTGGGCTCCCTGGTCGCCAACCTGATCGAGGCCGATGCCCTGATCATCCTCACCGATCAGCGCGGCCTGTATTCCGCCGATCCCCGCCGCGATCCGGCGGCCACCTTTGTGCATGTGGCGCAGGCCGGCGACCCGGCGCTGGAGGCCATGGCGGGCGGTGCCGGCAGCGGCATCGGCAAGGGCGGCATGATCACCAAGATCCTGGCGGCCAAGCGCGCCGCAGCGTCGGGCGCGACCACCGTCATCGCCTGGGGACGCGAACCCCGGGTGCTCATGCGCTTGTGCGCGGGTGAGGCGATCGGCACGTGCCTGATTGCCCAGACGGCCAAGCACCAGGCGCGCAAGCGCTGGATGTCGGACCACTTGCAGCTCCGTGGCGCGGTGGTGGTCGACGACGGCGCGGTGACCAAGATCGTGGGAGAGGGCAAAAGCCTGCTGCCGATCGGCATGACCGCGGTGGAGGGGGAGTTTTCGCGCGGCGATGTGATCGCCGTCCGCGATCCCCAAGGGCAGGAGATCGCCCGTGGCCTGGCCAACTACGCCAGCTCGGAGGCGCGGTTGCTGTGCCGGAAATCGTCCGCCGACTTTGAGCGGTTGCTCGGCTACGCCGCCGAGCCGGAGATGATCCACCGCGACAACCTGGTGCTCTCGCGGGGCTGAGTAGGCGCCGTCACGGCGCCGTCAGTTCATGAAGTTGCGGCCTTGCTGCAACTCGCGAATGGCACGCCGCGCGTCAGACGGCAGCGTTTTGCCGTCGCACAGACCGCCCCGGGCCATCAGCATCGCGCGGCGGGTGGCACCCCGGAACGCCAGCGGCTGCCAGGTGGCTGATTCGTTGTCTTTCCAGCCAGCCTCGGCCGTCCAGCGTGCGTAGGTACGAACCTCGGCGGTGCCGCAACGGATGCCCTCGTACAACACGTTGGCTGCACCGCTGTCGCTGGTGGCCACCAGCACGTAGCGGATCACGCCGTCGCGCCCAAGGCTCACGCTGTTCGGGTCCAGCGCCCATCGCAGGTTGGTGGCCATCTCCAGCTTGAAGGGGGCGAGTTTGTCCAGCGCAGGCGCGGCGGGCGCGGGCACAGGTCCCTCTTGCCACGCCGGGGCGTCGTCGTCGGCCGTCGAGCCGGTGGTGATGGGGCTGTTGGCCGCGAAGGCAACGTGGCCGACCAGGGCGAGGCAGGCCGTCAACAGGGCCGACAGCAGCGAAGAATGCGTCATCAGGACAGGGCGTCACCGGTGGGCGACGCCTGGGGGTGAGGGTCAAAACTGGCGCCCGGCGGGAGCTCCATGGCCACCGGAGCGGCCGCACCGCGCCGCGGTTCGGCCGTGCCGCGCGGGCGCTGCGCATGGCGGAGGTAGCGGTTGGGGCGGTTGTCGGACTTGGGCAGGTAGCGGGCCAGCTCGGTCAGGGCCATTTCGTACACGCCGCGCTTGAATTCGACCACCACGTCCAGCGGCACCCAGTAGTCGTTCCAGCGCCAGGCATCAAACTCCGGGTGGTCGGTGGCGCGCAGGTTCAGGTTCCAGTCCTGCGCGACCAGCCGCAGCAGGAACCAGATCTGTTTCTGGCCTTTGTAGTGACCGCGTGCATCCCGGCGGATGAAGCGATCTGGCACTTCGTAGCGCAACCAGTCCCGCGTGCGGGCCACGATCGTCACGTGTTCCGGGCGCAACCCGATTTCCTCGTGCAGTTCGCGGTACATCGCCTGCTCGGGCGTTTCGCCCCGGTCGATGCCCCCTTGCGGGAACTGCCAGGAGTGGGAGCGGATGCGCTTTCCCCAGAACACCTGGTTTCGCTGGTTGAGCAGAATGATGCCGACATTGGGCCTGAAGCCTTCTCTGTCAAGCATAATCAACCCCAGATTTTTGAACTGTGTCCATTATGCATCGCGACCCTGCGGTGCGCACCCGGCACATACCCTCCGAACGGCGCCGATCGGCCCCGGGATGCCCCGGTTTCGACGGCGCCGTCGCTCATCCCGCCCGCCCATGAAAGCCTCCCAGTTCTTCATCAGCACCCTCAAAGAAGCGCCCGCCGACGCCGAGGTCGTGAGCCACAAACTCATGACGCGCGCCGGGATGATCCGCAAGCTCGGTGCCGGCATCTACAACTACATGCCCATGGGCCTGCGGGTGATCCAAAAGGTGGAGCGCATCGTGCGCGAAGAGATGAACCGGGCGGGCGCGGTGGAGCTGACCATGCCGGTCGTGCAGCCGGCGGAGCTGTGGCAGGAGACGGGTCGGTTTGGCAAGATGGGGCCGGAATTGCTGCGCATTCAGGACCGCCACGAACGCGATTTTGTGATCCAGCCCACGAGCGAAGAGGTCGTCACCGACATCGCACGTCAGGAGTTGCGCAGCTACAAGCAGCTGCCGCGCAACTTCTATCAGATCCAGACCAAGTTCCGCGACGAGCGTCGTCCGCGCTTCGGCCTCATGCGCGGCCGCGAATTCATCATGAAGGACGCCTACAGCTTCGACCGCGACGAAGCCGGCGCCAAGCGCAGTTACGAGGTGATGGCCGCGGCCTATCGGCGGATCTTCGACCGTTTTGGGCTGACCTACCGCGCCGTGGCGGCCGACAGCGGCGCCATCGGTGGCGACCTGAGCGAAGAGTTTCAGGTGATCGCCGCCACCGGCGAAGACGCGATCGTGTACTGCCCGCAAAGCGACTACGCCGCGAACATCGAGAAGGCCGAGGCGTTGGCGCCCGCCGGCCCACGCCCGCCAGCGGCCAACCCGCTGGTGCGCACACCCACCCCGGGCAAGAGCACCTGCGCCGACGTGGCCGCGCTGCTGGGTGTGCCCTTGGCGAGCACGGTGAAGTCCATCGTGCTGGCCACCGACACGCTCGACGAGGCCGGCGAAGTGGCGGCTTCCCAGGTCTGGCTGCTGCTGTTGCGCGGCGATCACGACATGAACGAGGTGAAGGTCAGCAAGGTGCCCGGCCTGGACAAAGGCTTCCGCTTCGCCAGCGTGCCGGAAATCGAGGCTCACTTCGGCTGCCGCCCGGGTTACCTGGGCCCGATCGGACTGAAGCAGCCGGTGCGGCTGGTGGTGGACCGTGAGGTCGCGGTCATGGCCGACTGGATCTGTGGCGGCAACGAGGTGGATGTGCACCTCACTGGCGTGAACTGGGGCCGCGACCTGCCAGAGCCGTCGGTGGTGGCCGACATTCGCAACGTGGTCGAAGGTGATCTCTCGCCCGACGGCCGCGGCCGGCTGGCGATTGAGCGTGGCATCGAGGTCGGGCACGTGTTCTACCTCGGCACCAAGTACAGCCGCGCCATGAACGCGACCTTCCTCGACGAAGACGGCAAGCCCAAGCATTTCGAAATGGGTTGCTACGGTATCGGCGTGACCCGGCTGCCGGCAGCGGCGATCGAGCAGAACCACGATGAGCGCGGCATCATCTGGCCGGACGCCATCGCGCCCTTCACCGTGGTGCTGTGCCCGATCGGCATGGACCGCAGCGAGGCGGTGAAGGTCGAGGCGGAGCGCCTGTACGGCGAGTTGCTGGCGGCCGGTGTCGATGTGATCCTCGACGACCGCGGCGAGCGCCCGGGCGCCATGTTTGCCGATTGGGAGCTCATCGGTGTGCCGCACCGCGTGACCATCGGCGACCGGGGCGTGAAGGCCGGCACGGTGGAGTACCAGCACCGCCGCGATGCGGCGCCCACGGTGGTGCCGCTGGGCGAGGCGGTGGCGCTGCTGCGGAGCCGCATCACGGCATGATCCGCTGGACCGGGCGCTCCGGACAGCCTGGGCGGGCCGGGCCCGCGGGACCCGCCGGGGTCACGCGCCGCGCCGGGCTGGTGGCGTTGGCGTCGGCGGCCTGGCCTGTGACCGGCCGCGCCGGCGGGCAGCTGGAAGAGCCACTGGCCGATTCGGTGCGCACCGCCCTCAGCGCGGCCGTGGCCAGCGGCGCGCCACCGGTGCCCGAGTTCACCGACACGGGCAAGCGGCTGGCCTACCTGCGCTGGCTGGCGGCGATGAGCGATCGCCTGCACCGCCGCAAGCCCGACTTCCAGACGCGTATCGAGTTTCTGCAGACGGTGTGGTACGAGAGCCGGCGCGCCGGCCTGGAGGTGCCGCTCGTCCTGGGGCTGATCCAGGTGGAGAGCGGATTTCGCAAGTTCGCGATTTCGCGCGTGGGCGCCCGGGGCTACATGCAGATCATGCCATTCTGGGTTCGCGTGATCGGCGATGGTGACGCTGGCAAGCTGTTTCACATGCAGACCAACCTGCGGTTTGGCTGCGTGATCTTGCGCCACTATCTCGACCGCGAGCGGGGCGACCTGTTCATGGCGCTGGGACGCTACAACGGCAGCCGCGGCCGCGCGGAATACCCCAACGCGGTGTTCGCGGCCCAGCGGCAGTGGCTGCACCCCGACGCCTGAGCGCGCGGGGCTGGCCGGTTACTGCAGAAAACCGATGCGGCCCTTGCCGGGGCCGCCGCGCGGCAGGTCGTCGGCCTCCAGGGTGTAGCGATCGTCCAGGCGCGCGTTGCCGAAGGCGGTGACGAGGGCGCGGCGCATTTCGCGCGGTGGCATGCCGGCGAGCTGGTCAAGCACGTCCTGGGGCGGCTCCGGGTCGAAGCGTTGACCCCAGTCGTGCTCGTCGCGGATGCCTTGGTACAGGTGCGCGGCGATGCGGCGGGCCGCTTCCAGCGAGGGCGGCTGGATTTCAAACACGTTCATCCGGTTGAGGATCGGCTCGGGGATGCTGCGCTCGTCGTTGGCCGTGGTGATCCAGATCACCTGACTGGCGTCGATCGGCACCTCGGCGAATTCGTCGATGAAGGACTGGGCGGTGTCGTGTTCGAGCAGGCTGTACAGCGCACCCAGGGGGTCGTACTGCGCGTCGGGGCTGGCCTTGTCGATCTCGTCGACCACGATGACCGGGTTGGCGTATTGCCCATCCACCAGCGCCTCGAAGACCTTGCCCGGCCGGGCGCCCTTCCATTGCGATGAGGACCCCGACAGCAGCCACCCGGCGGTCATGCTGCTCATGGGCACGAGGCTCATGCCGGTGCCCAGCAGATCGGCCACCTGACGGGCGAAGTGGGTTTTGCCCACGCCCGGCGGACCCAGCAGCAGCATGGGCGTGAGTTCGAGGCTGTCGCGGCTGTCCTGGCTGAGGGCCACGTGGCGCTTCACGTCGTCCAGCGCCTCCCCAAAATTGGGCATCCGGTCGTACAGGGGCACCATGTCGGGCACCCCCGAGGGCTTGACGGCGAAACGCTGCGGTCCGCGTTCCAGCATGCGTTGCCAGGTGGCCTTGAGCGTTTCGTGTTCGCGCTCGGCGCCGCTGGCCTGGAGCTTGGCCAGCTTGCGTTCGACGTCTTCGGCGCGGAAGACGCTGCGCATGTGGGCGATCGGCAAACCCATCGCGGGTGAAGCCACCAGGCTGCGTGAGCGGCTCATGGGAACCTCCTGTCTAAGGACACGGGTTCATTCAAGCACAAGCCGCGCCAGGGCTCAATGCGGGGGAAGCCCGGACAAGCGGGGCTTTCGACGGCCTGCTCCGCGGATCGGGACCGCGCGCAAAAAAGCCGCCCCGGGGCGGCTTGCGTGCGTTCGCGGGCGGGGCCTCAGGCCTGGGTGCCGAGCACCTGCGCGAGCTCGCCCGACTGGTACATCTCCATCATGATGTCCGAGCCGCCGATGAACTCGCCTTTCACGTAGAGCTGCGGGATGGTGGGCCAGTTGCTGTAGTCCTTGATGCCCTGGCGGATGGCTTCGTCTTCCAGCACGTTGACGGTGGTCACGGTCTTCGGGTCGACGCCGCTGGCCTTGAGGATCTGGATCGCGCGGCCCGAGAAGCCGCACATGGGAAAGCTCGCCGTGCCTTTCATGAAGAGCACGATGTCGTGGGACTTGACCAGCTGGTCGATGCGGGATTGGGTGTCGCTCATGGGGTGTCTCCGGTGGGGCCGGGCGCTTGACCCGGCGGTGCGCTCGGGATTATCGCGCGCCAGGCCAGCGCCCTCCGGTGCAGCGCGCAATGCCCGCAAGGTCGTTGCGGCTGCCCACGTCGGCATAGCCGGCGTCGCGAAGCAGCGCGCGGACCGCTGGCGCCTGGTCGTGGCCGTGTTCCAGCAGCAACCAGCCGTCGGGGTGGAGGTGCTCCGGCGCCTGCTGGATCAGGGTGCGCAGATCGTCGAGACCGTCGGCACCGGCCACCAGGGCGCCGCGCGGTTCGTGCCGCAGGGCGGGCAGGTGCGGGTCATCGGCGGCGATGTAGGGCGGGTTGCTCACGGCCAGGTGAAAGCGTTCCCCCGCCACGGCCTCGAACCAGGCGCCCTGCGCCCACTGCAGCGGCAGGTCCAGGCGTTCGGCGTTGGCCCGCGCCACGCTCAGGGCGTCGGCGCTGCGGTCGGTGGCCCAGATGTCGAGCCGTGGCGCCGCCTGCTTGAGGGCGAGCGCGATCGCGCCGCTGCCGGTGCCGAGGTCGATCACCCGGCCGGCCGCCGGCAGGTCGGCGATCCGCTCAAGCGCCCAGTCGACCAGGGTTTCGGTGTCCGGGCGCGGCACGAGCACGCGCGCATCCACGCGCAGCGCCAGCCCGCGAAACGCCTGCTCGCCGCGCAGGTAGGCCATCGGCTCGGCGCTGTGCCAGCGCGTGGCGAGCGCGTCCAGCCGGGCCTGGGCCTTGTCATCGAGGGGGTGGTCGTCGTGGGTCGCCAGCCAGGCCCGGTCGTGCGGGTCGTGGCCAGCGGCGAGCAGCACCAGCTGCTGGGCCTCCAGTCGCGGCACGCCATCGGCCTGCAGGCGGCGCAGGGCGTCGGCCAGGGTCGGGGCCGGAGTCATCGGGCCGCCTGCTCCAGCTCGGCGAGCAGTTCGGCACCGCGCGCCAGCTGGAGTGCGCGCACGAGCTCATCGATGTCGCCGTCCATCACCGCGCCGAGCTGGTAGAGCGTGAGGTTGATGCGGTGGTCGGTGACCCGGCCCTGGGGAAAGTTGTAGGTGCGGATGCGGTCGCTGCGGTCGCCGCTGCCCACCAGCCCCTTGCGCGTGGCGGCTTCCCGTGCGGCGCGCTCGGCGCGGTCTTTTTCCTGGAGCCGCGCGGCGAGCACCTGCAGCGCGCGGGCCTTGTTGCTGTGCTGGCTGCGGCCGTCCTGGCATTCGGCGGTGATGCCGGTGGGCAGGTGCGTCACGCGCACGGCCGAGTCGGTCTTGTTGATGTGCTGCCCGCCGGCGCCACTGGCGCGGAAGGTGTCGATGCGCAGTTCGGCCGGGTTCAGGCGCACCGCCTCGGCCTCATCGGGCACCGGCATGACCGCGACGGTGGCCGCGCTGGTGTGGATGCGGCCCTGTGTTTCGGTGGCCGGCACGCGCTGCACCCGGTGGCCGCCGGACTCGAAGCGCAGCGCGCCATACACCCCGTCGCCGTCCCCATCGACGCGCAGCACCACCTCTTTGTAGCCGCCCAGTTCCGCGGGCGACTCGCTCTCCACGGTGACCCGCCAGCCGCGGCGCTCGGCGTATCGGGTGTACAGGCGCGCGAGGTCGCCGGCGAAGAGGGCGCCTTCGTCACCACCGGTGCCGGCGCGCACCTCCACATAGGCGGGGCGCGCGTCGTCCGGGTCACGCGGCAGCAGGCGTTGCTGGAGTTCGGCGTCGAGCGCAGCGAGGTCGGCGTCGGCGGCGGCGATTTCGTCGCGCGCCAGGGCGGCCATCTCGGGTTCGGCCAGCCAGGCCTCGGCGGTGTCGCGGTCGTGGCGGCGCTGTTCGTGGCGCTCGAACACGGCCATCAGCGCGCTCAGGTCGGCGTGTTCACGGCTGAGCGCACGAAAGCGTTCCAGGCTGTCGGTCGCGTCGGGCGATGACAGCAGGGCGTCGAGCTCGTGGAGGCGCTGGCGCTGGCGCAGCAAGGTGTCGCGGACAAAGGGTTTCATGGCGGGCGGGCCGCGCGGGGCGGCCTCGGGGCGCGCGAGGGCGGCGCTAGCCGCGCGGCGGGGTGCCGTCGCGCAGGAAGAGGCGCGAGACGGTCTGGGCGGTGGCGGCCCGGGTATCGGCGTCGCCGGCGTGGAGCTCGGCGAGGGTGCCGTGGAGCATTTTCTGGGTCAGGCCGCGCGACAGGGCGTCCAGCACCGCTTCGACCGGCTCGCCTTTGGCCAGCAGGCGTTTGGCGCGGGCGATTTCCAGGCTGCGCCAGGCGTCGGTCTGGGCCTGCAGCTGCTGGATCAGCGGCACCACGCCGCGCGACGGGTCGCGCTGTTCCATCCAGTGCATGAAGCTCAGCACGCCAGCGTCGATGATGGCTTCGGCCTGTGCGACCGCGGCCTGGCGGTTGTCTTTGCCGGTCTGCACCACGTGGGCCAGGTCGTCGACGGTGTAGAGATAGACGTCGTCGAGGTCTTTGACCTCGGCCTCAATGTCCCGCGGCACGGCCAGATCAACCATGAACATGGGGCGGTGGCGGCGCTTCTTGAGTGCCCGTTCGACGGCACCCAGGCCGATGATGGGCAGGGTGCTGGCGGTGCAGCTGATCACGGCATCGAAGGCGTGAAGCTGGTCGGGCACGTCGGCCAGGCGCATGACCTGCGCGCCGAACCGGCCGGCCAGGGCCTCACCGCGCTCCAGCGTGCGGTTGGCGATCGACATGGACTTCGGCGTCTTGGCGGCGAAATGCGTGGCGGCCAGTTCGATCATTTCCCCCGCGCCGACGAACAGGACGCGGATGTCTTTGAGGTCTTCGAACAGCTGGGACGCGAGCCGCACGGCCGCGGCCGTCATGCTGATCGAGTGGGCGCCGATCTCGGTCGAGCTGCGGACCTGCTTGGCCACCGCAAACGAGCGCTGGAACAGCTGGTGCAGGGTGGTGCCGAGCGCGCCGGCTTCGTCGGCGGCGCGCACGGCGTCCTTCATCTGCCCGAGGATTTGCGCTTCGCCGAGGACCATGCTGTCGAGACCGCTGGCGACCCGGAAAGCGTGGCGGGCCGCCTGATCGTCGCGCAGCACGTAGGTGTGGTCGCGCAGCACATGGGCGCTCACGCCGCCGGTGGTGGCCAGCCAGTCCAGCGCCGGCTCCAGCACGCCGGGATCCCCCGCGCCGTACAGTTCGGTGCGGTTGCAGGTGGACAGGAGGGTGGCTTCGGGCGCGCGTGGGAGGGATTGCCGCAGCGCGTGCAGCGTGGGCTGCACCTGGTCGAGGGCGAACGCAAACCGGCCGCGCAGGTCCAGCGGCGCCGTCTGATGGTTGAGCCCGAGCGTCCAGACCGACATGGTGCGAATTATAAAATTGGGGGTTGACGCGTGACTGTCAACTTTATATGACACTTGGGCTTTTCTGGGAACACCTTTTTGGGTTGACAGCGCCGGCGGTCGGTGTCGCCCTGGTCCTGTGGCTGGCCCTGGGCACCCGGCGGGGCACGCGCGCCGGCCGCCTCGCCCAGTTCGGCGTGCTGGCGGCGGTGGGTGTGGCGGTGCTGCTGGCGGGGCTGGTCGTGTACGGCCGCGACGGCAAGATGCTGACCTACGCCGCGCTGGTGCTCGCGCAGGGCAGCGCCGCCTGGTGGCTGCGCGGGCGGGCGTGACGCCCGGTCAGCGCGCGGCCGGGCCCAGGCGGGCGATCCTGTCGGTGATGAGACCGTCCAGGCCCAGCGCCCAGAGACGCGCCGCCTCGGCCTCGTCGTTGACGGTGTAGGCCAGCCGGCGCCAGCCGGCGGTGGCCTTCACCAAGGCCTCATCCCACAGCGGGTGGTGGGCGACGATGGCCACGCAGCCCAGCGAGCGGGCCGCCACCTCCCAACCCGACCAGAGCGTGTGCAGCAGCAGGCCGCGCGGCAAGGCCGGCGCCGCGGCTTGCGCGGCGGCGAGGGCATCGGGCTGAAACGAGGTCAGCAGCGGAGGGAGGGCATCCGGGTGCGGGGCCCAGAGCGCTTGCGCGGCCCGGGCCACGGCCGCGCCGGTGGCCGCCGCCTGGCCGGGCATGGGCTTGATTTCGATGTTGAGGGCGTGACCAAGGGCGAGGCAATGCGCCGCCACGGCTGCGAGCGGAGCCGGTGGCTCGCCGGTGAAGGCCGGGCTGTGCCACGCGCCGGCATCGAGTGCCGTCAGCGCCGTCCAGGGCAGGGCGTCGGCCGGCCCCTGGCCGCTGGTGGTGCGATCGAGGGTGTCGTCGTGCAGGAGGTAGACCACGCCGTCGGCGCTGAGCTTGGCGTCGCATTCGTACATGCGCCAGCCGCGGGCGGCCGCGGTGCGGAAGGCGGCGAGCGTGTTTTCGGGTGCCTGATCGCCGCCGCCGCGGTGGGCGATCCAGCGGGGGTAGGGCCAGGGGGCAGGGGAGGGGAGCATGCGGCCATTGTGCGGGGGCGCCGCCGCCCGGGCGATAACCGCACCGGCGTCACCGTGAAGCCCGTGTGGAATGGTGCGCTGCGATACCATGGCGGGCTCCGGTGCGCTCTGTGGGCGCGCCCCACGCCCCATGAACGCACCCACGCCCCTTCCGCTGCTGACCACCGCCCAGGACGACGCGCCCCGCCTGCGCGAAATCCCCTACAACTACACCTCGTTCTCCGATCGCGAAATCGTGATCCGGCTGCTGGGCGAGCGGGCGTGGTCCCTGCTGGACGAGCTGCGGGGCGAACGCCGCACGGGCCGATCGGCGCGAATGCTCTATGAGGTGCTGGGCGACATCTGGGTCGTGCAGCGCAACCCCTACCTGCAGGACGACCTGCTGTCGAGCCGCCAGCGCCGTGGGCAGCTGGTGGACGCCCTGAACCACCGCCTGGGTGAGGTGCAGAAGCGCCGCACCCCGCAGGACGATCCGTCGCGCGACGCGCTGGTGGGCGAACTCCTGACCGCCGCGCGCGCCGCCGTGGAAAGCTTCGCGCGATCGTTCGACGACATGGCGGACCTGCGCCAGCGCGCCCGCCGGGTGCTGGGCCGCTGCACCGCGAAAGACAACATCAAGTTCGACGGTCTGTCGCGCGTGTCGCACGTGACGGACGCCACCGACTGGCGGGTCGAGTACCCTTTCGTGGTGCTGACGCCCGACACCGAGGCCGAGATGGCGGGCCTGGTGCAGGGTTGCATCGACCTGGGACTGACCATCATCCCGCGGGGGGGCGGCACCGGCTACACCGGCGGGGCGATTCCCCTGACCTGGAAGAGCGCGGTGATCAACACCGAGAAGCTCGAAGCGATGACCGAGGTCGAGTGGGTGAAGGTGCCGGGCCACGACGAGCCATTGCCGACGGTGTGGACCGAAGCGGGTGTGGTGACGCAGCGTGTGGCCGATGCCGCCGAGCGCGCCGGCCATGTGTTCGCGGTCGATCCGACCAGCGCCGAGGCCTCGTGCATCGGCGGCAACATTGCGATGAACGCGGGTGGCAAGAAGGCCGTGCTCTGGGGCACCGCGCTCGACAACCTGGTGAGCTGGCGCATGGTCACGCCGCAGGCCGAGTGGCTGGAAGTCACGCGTCTGGACCACAACCGCGGCAAGATCCACGACGCCGAGGTGGCGACCTTCGAGCTGCGCTACTTCGGCCCGGACGGCAAGACGCCGCGCCGCAGCGAAACCCTGGTGATCCCGGGACGCACCTTCCGCAAGGAAGGCCTCGGCAAAGACGTCACCGACAAGTTCCTCTCGGGTCTGCCTGGCATCCAGAAGGAAGGCTGCGATGGCCTGATCACCAGCGCGCGCTGGATCGTGCACCGCATGCCGGGCCACACGCGCACCGTCTGCCTGGAGTTTTTCGGCAACCCGAAGGACGCGGTGCCCAGCATCGTGGAGATCAAGGACTTCATGTTCGCCGAGCAGAAGCGCTCGGGCGTGTTGCTGGCCGGACTGGAACATCTGGACGACCGGTACCTCAAGGCGGTGGGCTACACCACCAAGAGCAAAAAGGGCAACGGCGGATTGCCCAAGATGGTGCTGATCGGCGACATCGTGGGCGATGACCCCGACGCCGTGGCCCGCGCCACCAGCGAGGTCATCCGCATCGCCAACTCGCGCAGCGGCGAAGGCTTCACCGCCATCAGCCCCGAAGCGCGCAAGAAGTTCTGGCTCGACCGCAAGCGCACCGCGGCCATCAGCAAGCACACCAACGCCTTCAAGATCAACGAAGACGTGGTGATCCCGCTGCCGCGCATGGGCGAGTACACCGAGGGCATCGAACGCATCAACATCGAGCTGTCGCTGCGCAACAAGATCGCGCTGGCCGACGCCCTGGAGGCCTTCTTTGCCAAGGGCCAACTGCCGCTGGGCAAGACCGACGACGCCAGCGACATCCCCAGCGCCGAGCTGCTGGAGGATCGTGTGCAGCAGGCGCTGGCGCTGGTGCGCGAGGTGCGCGCGCTGTGGCAGGGCTGGCTCGACGACGTTGATCGCCTGTTCCCGCAGCTGCAGGACCACACGCTGCGCGCGAGCTGGAAGGCCCAGATCCGCGCGCCGCTGCAGCAGATTTTCAGCGGTGCGGCGTTCGGCCCCTTGCTCGCCGAATGCAACGCCATCCACCAGCGCGTGCTCAAGGGTCGTGTGTGGGTGGCCTTGCACATGCACGCCGGCGACGGCAACGTGCACACCAACATCCCGGTCAACAGCGACGACTACGCCATGCTCCAGACCGCCCACGAAGCGGTGGCACGGATCATGGCGCTGGCGCGACGGCTCGACGGCGTGATCTCGGGCGAACACGGCATCGGCATCACCAAGCTCGAGTTCCTCAGCGACGACGAGCTCAAGCCCTTTGCCGACTACAAGGCCAAGGTTGACCCGCAGGGGCGGTTCAACAAGGGCAAGCTGCTGCGCGCCGACACCGGCGACTCGACCGTGCGGCGCGCCGACCTGACGCACGCCTACACGCCGAGCTTTGGCCTCATGGGGCACGAGTCGCTGATCATGCAGCAGAGCGACATCGGCGCCATCGCCGATTCGGTCAAGGACTGCCTGCGCTGCGGCAAGTGCAAACCGGTGTGTGCCACCCACGTGCCGCGCGCCAACCTGCTGTACAGCCCGCGCAACAAGATCCTGGCCACCTCGCTGCTGATCGAAGCCTTCCTGTACGAAGAGCAGACGCGCCGTGGCGTCAGCATCCAGCACTGGGAAGAGTTTGAGGACGTGGCCGACCACTGCACGGTGTGCCACAAGTGCTACACGCCGTGCCCGGTGAAGATCGACTTCGGCGACGTGTCGATGAACATGCGCAATCTGTTGCGCAAGATGGGCCAGAAGAGCTTCCGCCCCGGCAACGCGGCGGCCATGCTGTTCCTCAACGCCACCAACCCCGAGACCATCAAGCTGATGCGCACCGCGATGGTCGACGTCGGCTTCAAGGTCCAGCGGGCGGCGAACAACCTGCTGCAGACGGTCGTGCGCAAGCAGACCGCCGCGCCGCCAGCCACGCTGCGCGCCGCGCCGGTGAAGGAGCAGGTGGTCCACTTCATCAACAAGAAGATGCCCGGCGGCCTGCCAAAGAAGACCGCGCGCGCGCTGCTGGACATCGAGGACAAGAACTACGTTCCCATCATCCGCGACCCCGCCCGCACCACGGCCGACACCGAGGCGGTGTTCTATTTCCCGGGTTGCGGGTCGGAGCGGCTGTTCAGCCAGGTGGGGCTGGCCACGCAGGCCATGCTGTGGCACGCCGGCGTGCAGACGGTCTTGCCGCCGGGTTATCTGTGTTGCGGTTATCCGCAGCGCGGCTCGGGCCAGTTCGACAAGGCCGAGAAGATCATCACCGACAACCGTGTCCTGTTCCACCGCGTGGCCAACACGCTGAACTATTTGGACATCAAGACGGTGGTGGTGAGTTGCGGCACCTGCTATGACCAGCTGCAGGGCTACGAATTCGACAAGATCTTCCCCGGCTGCCGCATCGTCGACATCCACGAATTCCTGCTGGAGAAGGGCGTCACCCTCGACGGCGGCCAGGGCGCGTATCTGTACCACGACCCCTGCCACAGCCCAATGAAGCAGCAGGAGCCGATGAAGACGGTCAAGGCGCTCGTCGGCCCGGACGTCATCGAGAGCAAACGCTGCTGTGGCGAATCGGGCACGCTCGGCGTGACCCGGCCGGACATCTCGACCCAGGTGCGTTTCCGCAAGGAAGAAGAACTGCGCAAAGGCGAGGCCGCGCTGCGGGCGACCGGCGCTGTGGCGCCGGACCAGAACGTGAAGATCCTCACGTCCTGCCCGAGCTGCCTGCAGGGCCTGTCGCGCTATCAGGACGACATGCAGAACGGCCTGCTGGAGGCCGACTACATTGTGGTGGAGATGGCGCGCCAGATCCTCGGCGAGCACTGGCTGCCCACCTACGTGGCCGCCGCGAACCAGGGCGGCATCGAGCGGGTGTTGGTATGACCCCCCTGCGTCGCTTCGCGTCTTGCCCTCTCAAAGGGGGTCTGCGCCAACGGCCCGGCAACGCCGGTTCCTTGGCGCGTCCGGTTTCGACCGGGGCGCTCGAAAGCAATTGATCTTCGGAGACGAACCATGGCTGGCCTCGACCGCAACACCCCCACCCCCGTCGACATCACGGTGCACGGCGCATCGCGCGCGCTGGAAATCGCTTTCTCCGACGGGCAATCGTTCCGCATCCCCTTCGAGCTGATGCGCGTTTACTCGCCTTCCGCCGAGGTCCAGGGCCATGGCCCGGGCCAGGAGACGCTGCAGACCGGCAAGCGCGAGGTCGGTCTGCTGGCGCTGGAGCCGGTGGGCAACTACGCGGTCCAGCCCACCTTCGACGACGGCCACGATTCCGGCATCTTCTCGTGGGACTACCTGTACTTCCTGGGTTCGCGGCAGGCCGAGCTGTGGGCGGATTACGAGGCCCGGTTGAAGGCCGCTGGCGTCGACCGCGACGCCCCGATGGCACCCAAGGCCGGCCACGCCTGCGGCAGCCACTGAGCGGAGCGCCCATGGCCCAAACCCATTTCGGCTTCCGCACCGTCGACGAGACGGAGAAAGCCCGCCACGTCCGCAGCGTGTTCGATTCCGTCGCGCCGAAGTACGACGTGATGAACGACCTGATGTCGGCCGGCCTGCACCGCCTGTGGAAGCGCTACACGGTGACGGTGGCGAACCCGCGGCCGGGTCAGCAGGTGCTGGACATCGCGGGCGGCACCGGCGATTTGTCGCGGGCCTTCGCGCGCCGCGTCGGACCGACCGGGCGTGTGGTGCACACCGACATCAACGAGGCCATGCTGCGCGAGGGTCGCACCCGGCTGCTCGACGAAGGCCTGGCCTTGCCGACGATGGTCTGCGACGCCGAGAAGCTGCCGTTCGCCGATGAATCGTTCGACCTGGTCAGCGTCGCCTTCGGCCTGCGCAACATGACCCACAAGGACCGGGCGCTGGCCGAGATGCGGCGGGTGTTGTGCCCGGGTGGCAAGCTGCTGGTGCTGGAGTTTTCCCGCGTGGCCAAGCCGCTGGAAAAGGCGTATGACTGGTACTCGTTCAACGTGCTGCCGAAGCTGGGCCAGCTGGTGGCCAACGACGATGCCAGCTACCGCTACCTCGCCGAGTCGATCCGCATGCACCCGGACCAGGAAACGCTGCGCCAGATGATGAAGGCCGCCGGCTTCGGGCACGTCGATGTGCACAACCTCAGCGCGGGCGTGGTGGCGCTGCACGTGGGCATTCGATGCTGAGGCGAGCAGACCGGGTTAGACGATCACGGTGACGACAAACGTGACAAGCGAATGACAATAAGGCAAGAAAACAAACAGCCAGCAAAGGGGACAAGCATGCGCAGGGTGTGGTCGGCCGGGGTGGCCTTCATCATGGCCGTGGGGCTCTCGTTGGGTTCGGGTGATGCGTGGGCGAAACGGCTGGGCGGCGGCACGTCGATGGGCAAGCAGTCGCCCCACCTGAGCCAGCGCGATGGCGCCGCGCCGGCCGCAGCGAGCCCCGCGAACCCGGGTGCTGCCACCACCGCGGGCGCCGCGCCCGGCGCGGCCGGTGCTGCAGGGGCCGCTGCGGCCACCCGTCCGGCCTGGGGCGGCATGCTCGGCGGTCTGGCGGCCGGCCTGGGCCTCGCCTGGCTGGCCTCCAGCCTGGGCTTGGGCGAGGCCTTTGCGCAGGTGCTGCTGATGGTGTTGCTGGCCGGTCTGTTGCTGGCCGCCGCGACCTGGTTCGTGCGTCGGCGCCCGGCGTCGTCAACCGGGGTGATGGTGCCTGCCACCGCGGCGGCGGCCGAACCGGCCACGCCGCGCGGCTACAGCCCGCTGAACGTGGGCAACGACGCCTCGGCCCGTCCCTGGGAGCGCAGCGCGCCGGTGCCGCTGGAGCCGCACCCGGGGGCTTCTTCGGGCTCGATGATTGGTTCGTCGATCGGTCGCACGCCGGCCTGGGGCGTCCCCGCCGGCTTCGATGTCGAGGGGTTCCTCGCCGCCTCCCGCGCCAATTTCGTCCACCTGCAGGACGCGTGGGACCGCGCCGACATCCCGGCGCTGCGCGCCATGATGACCGACGACATGGTGGCTCAGATTCAGACCCAGCTGGCCGAGCGCGAACGTCACACCGGCAGCACGGCCAACCGCACCGAGGTGGTCATGCTGGAGGCCTCCCTGCTGGGCATCGAGGAACTGCCCGATGCGTACATGGCGAGCGTGGAGTTTTCCGGCTTGATCCGTGAAGAACCTTCGGCAGGCCCGAGCCCGTTCCGCGAGGTCTGGAACGTCACCCGGGATCGCACGGGCCCCGGCGGCTGGCTGGTGGCGGGCGTGCAAGCCCTGCAGTGACATGGCCGGTGGCCCTGTCGTCAGGCGCGCGCGCTCCGAGTAACCCCGCCCGGTGACCCCGCCCTGCGCCCGGTGCGCGGGAATCGCGGCGATATCGCCGAGAATCGGGCGACCATGAGCACCGACGTTCCTCCGTCCCCGCCCCCCCATCCCTTGCAAACCCTGCTGGGCGCACTCAAGCCGCCAGCCTGGGTCGTCGATGAGCTGCAGAACCGACTGGTGCTGGCGCTCAACCACGTGTTGCAGCAAGAACCCGCCGCGATGGATCGGCTGCGCCGGCAGCGCGGCAAGCTGGTGCGGCTGCGTTGGGGCGAGATCCACCTGATGCTGGCCGCCACGCCCGCCGGCCTGCTGGAGCGCGCCGACCCGCAGGCCGCGCCCGACCTCACCGTCACGCTCACCGACCCGTCGCCGCTGGCGCTCGTGCAGACCGCGCTGGCCGGCCAGAAGCCGGCGGTGGACATCCAGGGTGACGTGCTGCTGGCCGCCGAGGTGGCCTGGCTGGTGGACAACGTGCGCTGGGACGCCGAGGAGGATCTCGCGCGTGTCTTCGGCGACGCGCCGGCACACACCCTGGCGCAGGGCGGCCGCGCCCTGTCGTCGGCGCTGCGGGCCCTGGTGTCGAAGATGCCACGCCCGCCGGCGGGGCCGTCCGCATGAGGCGCTTCCTGCGCGGTGCCTTCATCGTCTGGGTCGTGTTCCGCCACGGGCTGGACGAGCTGGTGCTGTCCAGCTTCCGCCACCCTGGCCTGCGGCTGGTGGGGCGCATCGTCTCGGTCGGTCGTCGGCTCGACACGCCGCGTGGTCAGCGCCTGCGCGAGGCGCTGGAACGGCTGGGCCCCATCTTCGTGAAGTTCGGTCAGGTGCTCTCGACCCGCCGCGATCTGCTGCCGCCCGACATCGCCGACGAACTGGCCAGGTTGCAGGACCGCGTGCCACCGTTTGACAGCGCGGTGGCCGTGGCCACCATCGAGCGCGCGTTCGGGCGCCGGCTCGATCAGGTGTTCGCCAGTTTCGACCGCGTCCCCGTGGCCAGCGCGTCGATCGCCCAGGTGCATTTCGCGACGCTGCGCGACGGCCGCCACGCCGGCCGGGAGGTGGCCGTCAAAGTGCTGCGGCCCAACATGCTGCCGGTGATCGACAAAGACCTCAGCCTCATGCGCCTGATGGCGGGCTGGCTGGAGGCCCTGTCGGCCGATGGCAAGCGGCTCAAACCCCGCGAGGTGGTCGCCGAGTTCGACAAGTACCTGCACGACGAGCTCGATCTGCTGCGCGAGGCTTCCAACGCCGCCCAGCTGCGCCGCAACATGACCGGGCTGGACCTGGTGCTGATCCCCGAGATGTTCTGGGACTATTGCCACACCGAGGTGATGGTGATGGAGCGCATGCACGGCGTGCCCATCAACCGCGTGGATGAACTGCGCCGCCAGGGCGTGGACATCGCCAAGCTCGCCCGCGACGGCGTGACCATCTTTTTTACGCAGGTCTTCCGCGACGGCTTCTTTCACGCCGACATGCACCCGGGCAACATCCAGGTCAGCCTGGCGCCCGAAACCTTCGGCCGCTACATCTCGCTCGACTTCGGCATCGTCGGCACGCTCACCGAGTTCGACAAGGAGTACCTCGCGCAGAACTTCACCGCCTTCTTCCGGCGTGACTACAAGCGCGTGGCCGAACTGCACATCGAAAGCGGCTGGGTGCCCCCCCAGACCCGCGTCGACGAGCTGGAATCGGCCATTCGCGCCGTCTGCGAGCCCTACTTCGACCGACCACTGAAGGAAATCTCGCTCGGGCTGGTCCTGATGCGCCTGTTCCAGACCTCGCGCCGCTTCCAGGTGGAAATCCAGCCCCAGCTGGTCCTGCTGCAGAAAACGCTGCTCAACATCGAAGGGCTGGGTCGGGATCTGGACCCCGAACTCGATCTCTGGAGCACCGCCAAGCCCTTTCTGGAGCGGTGGATGCTGGAACAGGTCGGCCCGCAGAAGCTGCTCGCCCAGCTCAAGGCCGAAGCCCCC
Source organism: Hydrogenophaga sp. T66 (assembly GCF_057219855.1). Lineage (NCBI taxonomy): Bacteria > Pseudomonadati > Pseudomonadota > Betaproteobacteria > Burkholderiales > Comamonadaceae > Hydrogenophaga > Hydrogenophaga sp. T66. Next base: position 430,769 of record NZ_JBXVVX010000001.1, read on the forward strand.
CAGTACGCCAAGCTGCTGCCGGCCCTGCCCCGGCTGATGCACGACTACCTACAGCACCGTCCCACCGAACTGCGGCGCGAGCTCGACAGCCTGCTGGCCGAGCAGCGCCGCACCAACCGGCTGCTGCAGGCCATCATCTACGGTGGGGTCGGCTTCGTGCTCGGCCTGCTGGCGATGCAGGTGTTGCTGCGCGTGCGGCTCTGGTGAAGCGGCGCCCGGAAAACGGGGCGCGAATTTATAATGTGCGGTTTTGTCGTTCGGTGCGGCCGAACGGCAGGGGCCGGGCCCGCCGCACGGCCCTGCCGGCCGGCCGGCCCCGAACCCACCCATTTCACCGTCCCGACCCGGTTCACGCCATGCCCATCTACGCCTACCAGTGCGAGTCCTGCGGCCATGCCAAGGACGTGCTGCAGAAAATTTCCGACGCGCCCCTGACCACCTGCCCGTCCTGCGGACAGGCGACCTTCCGCAAGCAAGTCACCGCCGCCGGTTTCCAGCTCAAGGGCTCCGGCTGGTACGTGACCGACTTCCGCGGCGGCCAACCGGCCAGCGGCAAGACCGCCGCGCCGGCGCCTGCCGCCAGCGATGCGCCGGCCGCTGCGCCGGCGTCCGCGCCCGCGGCGGCCCCCGCCCCAGCGCCGGCTCCCGCGCCCGCCGCGGGCGCCTGACGGCCACCGGCCTCGACCCATGGCTGCTTTGCGCAAATGGCTGCTCTCCGGACTGCTGGTCCTGGTGCCCCTGATCATCACCCTTTGGGTGCTCGACTGGGTGGTCACCACGCTCGACCAGACGCTGCGGGTGTTGCCGGTGGCCTGGCAGCCCGACAACTGGCTGGGTGTGCACATTCCCGGCCTCGGGGTGCTGTTTGCCTTGGGCGTGGTGCTGTCGATCGGGGCGCTCGCGTCGAACATCATCGGCCACCGCCTCGTCACCTGGTGGCACGCGCTGCTGCACCGCATCCCGGTGGTCCGCTCGATCTATTCGGGCGTAAAGCAGGTGTCCGACACGCTGTTCTCCGAAAAGGGCAATGCGTTCCGCAAGGCGGTGCTCGTGCAATGGCCGCACGACGGCATGTGGACCATCGGCTTCCTGACGGGCCAGCCCGGCGGACAGGTGCTGTCTGCCCTGCGTGCCAAGCCCGGGTCGGCGGCCGATGAGCCGTTCATCAGCGTGTACGTCCCGACCACGCCCAACCCCACCGGCGGCTACTTTGTGATGGTCCGCCAGCGCGACTGTGTCGAGCTGGCGATGTCCGTTGACGAAGCCCTCACCTACATCGTTTCCATGGGCGTCATCGTGCCCGGCAGCCAGCGCGCAGCCGGGGCCCTGCCGCCCGTTGCCGACTCCGCGGCCCGGCCGCCCTTGCCCTGAACGGAAAGAAGAACCGACATGCCCATGCGCTCCCTCTATTGCGGTCTGGTGACCGAAGCCCAACTGGGTCAGACCGTCACGCTCGCCGGCTGGGTCAACCGCCGCCGCGACCACGGCGGTGTCATCTTCATCGACCTGCGTGACCGCGAAGGCACGGTGCAGGTGGTGTGCGACCCTGACCGCCCGGACATGTTCAAGACCGCCGAAGACGTGCGCAACGAGTTCTGCGTGCAGGTCATCGGGGTGGTGCGCGCCCGTCCGGAAGGCACCACCAACGACGCCATCAAGAGCGGCAAGGTCGAGGTGCTGTGCCACGAACTGAAGGTCCTCAACCCGTCCGTCACGCCGCCGTTCCAGCTCGATGACGACAACCTGTCGGAGACCACCCGCCTGACGCACCGCGTGCTCGACCTGCGTCGCCCGGCCATGCAGCGCAATCTCATGCTGCGCTACCGCGTGGCGATGGAGGTGCGCAAGTTCCTCGATGAGAACGGCTTTGTCGACATCGAAACCCCGATGCTCACCAAGAGCACGCCCGAAGGCGCCCGCGACTACCTCGTCCCCAGCCGTGTGCACGACGGTCAGTTTTTCGCGCTGCCGCAGTCGCCGCAGCTCTTCAAGCAGCTGCTGATGGTGGCCGGCTACGACCGCTACTACCAGATCACCAAGTGCTTCCGCGACGAGGACCTGCGCGCCGACCGCCAGCCCGAGTTCACGCAGATTGATATCGAAACGTCCTTCCTCACCGAGCAGGACATCCGCGACATGTTCCAGGGCATGATCACCAGCGTCTTCCAGAAGGTGCTGGGCGTGGACCTGGGCGCGTTCCCGGTGATGCCCTACGCCGAGGCGATGCATCGCTTCGGCTCCGACAAGCCCGACCTGCGCGTCAAGATGGAGTTCACCGAACTCACCGACGTGATGGGCGATGTCGACTTCAAGGTGTTCAGTGCGCCGGCCCTCATGAAAAACGGGCGGGTGGTGGCTTTGCGCGTGCCCGGCGGTGGCGAGATGAGCCGCAGCGAGATCGACGCGTACACCGAGTTCGTGAAGATCTACGGCGCCAAGGGCCTGGCGTGGATCAAGGTCAACGACGTGGCCAAGGGCCGTGACGGCCTGCAAAGCCCGATCGTCAAGAACCTGCACGACGCGGCCATTGCCGCCATCCTGCAGCGCAGCGGCGCGCAGAACGGCGACATCCTGTTCTTCGGCGCCGACAAGGCCAAGATCGTCAACGACGCCATCGGCGCGCTGCGTCTGAAGATCGGCCACAGCGAACTCGGCAAAAAGAACGGCCTGTTCGAGGCCCGCTGGGCACCGATGTGGGTGGTCGATTTCCCGATGTTCGAGTACGACGAAGAGGCGGATCGCTGGACGGCGGTGCACCACCCCTTCACCGCGCCGAAAGACGGGCACGAGGACTTCATGGTCAGCGACCCCGGCCGTTGCATCGCCAAGGGCTATGACATGGTGCTCAACGGCTGGGAGATCGGCGGGGGCTCGGTGCGGATTCACACCGCGGCCGTGCAGCAGAAGGTGTTCGACGCACTGAAGATCACGCCCGAGGAAGCCCAGCTCAAGTTCGGGTTCCTGCTTGACGCGCTGCAGTACGGCGCACCGCCCCACGGTGGGCTGGCCTTTGGCCTGGATCGCATCGTCACGCTGATGACCGGCGCCGAGTCGATCCGCGACGTGATTGCTTTCCCCAAGACCCAGCGCGCGCAATGCCTGCTTACCCAGGCGCCAAGCGTGGTGGATGAAAAGCAGCTGCGCGAGCTGCACATCAAGCTGCGCAACCCACAGCCGGCCTGAGGGCGCGGCTTCGGCCAGAATCACAGGGCGCCTGCGGGCGCCCTGATTGTTTCTGCCTGCCATGAGCGAGCCACGCCCCTTCAAGATTCCGCAGTCGGTGCTGGTGGTGATTCACACCCCGGCGCTGGAGGTGCTGCTGATCGAACGGGCCGACGCGCCCGGGTTCTGGCAGTCGGTGACGGGGGCGAAAGACACGCCGGATGAGCCGTTTGAGGCCACGGCCGTGCGCGAGGTGGCCGAGGAAACCGGCATCGACGCCCGGGCCCCCGGCCATGCGCTGCGCGACTGGGCGCTGGAGAACGTGTACGAAATCTACCCCCGCTGGCGCCACCGCTACGCGCCCGGGATCACGCACAACACCGAGCGCCTGTTTGGTCTGTGTGTGCCCGCCGCGCGGCCGGTGCGCCTGAGCCCGCGCGAGCACCGCGACCAGGTCTGGCTGCCGTGGCGCGAGGCCGCCGAGCGCTGCTTTTCGCCGTCGAACGCGGAAGCCATTGCCTGGCTGCCGCGGCTGGGCGGCCATGTCATCATGGCGCCATGAGCACGCTGCGGGTGGCCACCTACAACATCCACAAGGGCGTGCAGGGCCTGGGGCCGGCGCGCCGGCTGGAGATTCACAACCTGCAGCACGCGGTGGAGCAGTTCGATGCCGACATCGTCTGCCTGCAGGAGGTGCGGCGCCACCACCGCAAGATGGAGAAGCTCTTCACCCGCTGGCCGGAGATCGAGCAGGCCGATTTCCTGTCTCCCGAGGGTTATGAGGCCGTGTACCGCACCAACGCGGTCACCCGCCATGGCGAGCATGGCAACGCCCTGCTGTCGCGCTGGCCGGTGCTCGACGTGTTCCACACCGATGTGTCGGACCACCGCTTCGAGCAGCGCGGGCTGCTGCACACGGTGTTGCTGGTGCAGGAGCGCGAGGTGCATGTGGTGGTAGTCCATTTCGGGCTGATCCACGCCAGCCGGGAGCGCCAGGTCCGGCGCCTGGGCCAGTACCTGGCGCGCGTGGTGCCGGCGTCGGCGCCGCTGGTGGTGGCGGGCGATTTCAACGACTGGGGCGCGCAGCTGCTGCGGCCAATGGCCGAGCTGGGCCTGGTCACTTTCGACGGCATCCGCCTGCCGACCTTTCCCGCCCGCCTGCCCCTGCTCCACCTGGACCGCATCTACGTGCGCGGGCTCACGCCGGTGTCGGCCCATGTGCCGCATGGCCGCACCTGGGCGCGCATGTCGGACCACCTGCCGCTGATCGCCGACCTGGCTTTCTGAGCCACCGGCTGTCCCCGCACACCGCCTCCGACCGTGATCCCGCGCGCCACCAGCCTCCTCCCCGGACACCAGCTCTGGCTGCTGCAGGGCGGGGCGGAATTTTTCCCGGCGCTGGTGGAGGCGATGGACGCCGCCCACCAGGTGATCCACCTGGAGACCTACATCTTTGAATTCGCCGGGTCGGCGCTGGCGGTGGCCGAGGCGCTGGAGCGTGCGGCACGGCGGGGCGTGGCGGTGCGGCTGGTGATCGACGGGGCGGGCACGCCCCGCATCCCGGCGGTGTGGCAACGCCGCCTGACCGATGCGGGCGTGGCGCTGCGCGTCTATGCGCCGCTGGGGCGTTTCGGGCTGCTGCTGCCCAGCCGCTGGCGTCGGCTGCACCGCAAGCTGTGCGTGGTCGACGGGACGATCGGCTTTTGCGGCGGCATCAACATCATCGATGACCAGGACGATGTGGCGCTGGGGCGGCTCACGGCACCGCGCCTGGACTATTCGCTGCGCGTGGCCGGTCCGCTGGTGGCCGACATGGTGGAGACGATGGAGTCGTTGTGGTGGCGGTTGCAGGCGGCACGACGCGCCCGCCAGCGCGAGTTCAAGGCCGCGTGGGAGGCCTTGCGCGAGTCGCGGCCGGTGGGCGATTTTTCGCGTCTCTTGGACAAGATCGAACGCTACGCCCGACCCGGCCGTGAGCCGGCCTTCGACGACAGCGCGGTGGTGGCGGTGCAGGGCGCGCGCGCCGGCCTGCTGCTGCGCGACAACGTCGGCCATCGCCACGACATCGAGCGCGCCTACCTCAAGGCCATTGGCGAAGCGCGCCGGGAAATCGTCATCGCCAACGCCTACTTCATCCCCGGCCGCAAGCTGCGCCGTGCGCTGCTGATGGCGGCGGCCCGGGGCGTGCGCGTGCGCCTGCTGTTGCAGGGCAAGTACGAGCATTTCCTGCAGTACCGCGCCGCGCGGCCGGTGTATCAGCGGCTGGTTGACGCCGGTATCGAGATCCACGAATACGCCCCCAGCGCTCTGCACGCCAAGGTGGCGGTGGTCGATGGCCGCTGGTCCACAGTGGGTTCGACCAACCTGGACCCGCTGTCGCTGTTGCTGGCGCGGGAGGCCAACGTGCTGACCACCGACCGCGTGTTCAGCCAGCGGCTGCGCGACGGCCTGGACCGCCTGATGAACACCGCCGGGCAGCGGCTGGATGCGCAGACGCTGGGCCAGCGGCCCTGGACGCAGCGTGTGCTCGACCGGGTGGCGTTCGGCGTGATGCGCACCGTGTTGTTCCTCACTGGCCATGAATACTGAGGCGCGCGCCCCGCGATGAGCGACCTGATCGTGCAGCGGCCCGAGGGCCTGTACTGCCCGCCGGGCGACTTCTACATCGACCCCTGGCGCCGGGTGGACCGCGCCGTGATCACCCACGCCCACGCCGACCACGCCCGGCCCGGCCACGGCCACTACCTGGCCACCGCCGTGTCCGAGGGACTGCTGCGCGCGCGCCTCGGCGCCGACATCACGTTTCAGGGGCTGGCCTATGGCGAGGCGGTCGAACACCGCGGCGTTCGCATCAGCCTGCACCCGGCCGGACACGTGCTGGGCTCGGCGCAGGTGCGCGTGGAACACGGTGGGCGCGTGTGGGTGGCCAGCGGTGACTACCGGCCCACCCCGGCGGGCGCCACGCCCGACCGCACCTGCACGCCCTTCGAGCCAGTGCGCTGTGACGTGTTCATCACCGAATCGACCTTCGGCTTGCCCATCTACCGCTGGCAGCCCGACGCGCGCCTGTTTGGCGAGATCAACGCCTGGTGGGCGGCCAACGCCGAGGCCGGGCGCGCCAGCGTGCTGGTGTGTTACAGCCTGGGCAAGGCGCAGCGTCTGCTGGCGGGCGTGGATGCGTCCATCGGGCCGATCGTGTGCCACGGCGCGGTGGAGCCGCTGAACCGCGCCTACCGCGCCGTCGGCGTCGCACTGCCCGAGACCCGGCTGGTCAGCGAGGTGGCCGACCGTGGCGCGCTGCGCCGCGCGCTGGTGCTGTGTCCCGGCAGCGCGCTGGGGACACCGTGGGTCCGGCGCTTCGGGGAATTCAGCGACGCCTTCGCCAGCGGCTGGATGCAGGTCCGTGGCCAGCGCCGCCGCGGCGGCCACGACCGCGGCTTCGTGCTCAGCGACCATGCCGACTGGCCCGGTCTGCTGACGGCGATCGGCGCGACCGGCGCGCCGCGCGTGATCGTCACGCACGGCAGCGTGCCGGTGCTGGTGCGCTACCTGCAAGAGCAGGGTCTGCAGGCCGAGGCCTTCGAGACCGAGTATGGCGACGACCAGGAGGCCGCGGCCGAGGCACCCGCCGGCGCGTCGGCCGGGGAGGGCGCGTGAAGCGTTTCGCCGAGTTGTACGCGGCGCTCGACGCCACCACCAGCACCGCCGCGAAGGTCGATGCGCTGGTGGCCTACCTGGCCGCTGCACCGGATGAGGACGCCGCCTGGGCCGTGTATTTCCTGGCCGGGGGAAAACCGCGCCAGACCGTGCGCACCGCCTTGTTGCGCGCGGTGGCCACCGAGGCCGCCGGGCTGCCCGACTGGCTCTTCGAGGCGAGCTACCAGGCGGTGGGTGACCTCGCCGAAACCATCGCGCTGGTCCTGCCCCCGCCCGTGCCCGCGGCCGAGCCGCCCGGGCTGGCGGTGTGGATGCATGAGCGGCTTCTGCCGCTGCGCGGCGCCGATGACGCCACCGTGGCCCACGCCCTGCGCGCCGCCTGGCGCGAACTCGACACGCTGGGCCGCTTTCTGCTCGTCAAGCTGGTCGGGGGCGGCTTCCGCGTGGGTGTGAGCAAGCTGCTGGTGCAGCGCGCCGTCGCCCGCCACGCGGGGCTGGACGCGACGCTCGTGGCCGCCCGCATGATGGGCTACACCGACGGCAAACGCCTGCCCACCGCCGAGGCGTGGCGCGCCGTGATCGCGCCGGCAGCGATCGCGCCAGCCGGAACCGATGGCCCCGCGGCGGCGATGCCCCGCGAACCCAGCCAGCCCTGGCCCTTTTTTCTCGCCCAGCCGCTGCTGGAGGACCCGGCCGAGGGCCTCGGGCCAGCCAGTGACTGGCTCGCGGAGTGGAAGTTCGACGGCATCCGTGGCCAGGTCGTGCGCCGTGCGGGTGGGGTGTGGGTGTGGTCGCGCGGCGAAGAACTGATGACCGAGCGCTTTCCCGAGCTGCAGGCGCTGGCCGCGGGCTGGCCCGATGGCACGGTGGTGGACGGCGAGATCGTGGTCTGGGACCGCGAGGCACCGCCGCTGCCCGGCGCCGACACGCCGGGACGGCCGGCGCCGTTCGCGCGGCTGCAGCAGCGCATCGGGCGCCAGGCGCTCAACGCGAAGGTGCTGGCCGACGCACCGGTGGGGTTCGTGGCCTACGACGTGCTGGAGCTCGGCGGCGTGGACCAGCGCGTGCGCCCGCAGCACGAGCGCCGCGCCGCCCTGCAGGCGCTGGCCGCCGCGGTGTCGCCGCGGCTCGTGGTCTCGCCGCTGCTGGCCGGCGCGGACTGGCCGTCGCTGGCGGCGTGGCGCGCGCAATCGCGGTCGCTCGGGGTGGAAGGCTTGATGCTCAAGCACCGGGACAGCCGCTACGGCACCGGCCGCGTGCGCCGATCAGGCGATGACGCGCCGCTGGCGTGGTGGAAATGGAAGGTGGAGCCGTTCACGGTGGACGGCGTGTTGATCTACGCGCAGGCGGGCCACGGCCGGCGCGCCTCGGTCTACACCGACTACACCTTTGCGGTGTGGAACCGCGCGCCGGCGGATGCGGACGAAGCGCAGGCGGTGGTCGAGGCCATCGCCGCGCGGCGCCCGCCCGACCCCGACGGCCTGCAGCTGGTGGCTTTCACCAAGGCCTACTCCGGCCTCACCGACGAAGCGTTCCGCGCGGTCGACGCGGTGATTCGCAAGACCACGCTGGAGAAGTTCGGCCCGGTGCGCAGCGTGCGGCCGACGATGGTGTTCGAACTGGCCTTCGAGGGGATTGCCCGCAGCCCGCGTCACAAGAGCGGCGTGGCGCTGCGATTTCCGCGCATGCTGCGACCGCGTCCCGACAAGCCGCTGCACGAGGCCGACACCTTGCCCGCGCTGCTGGCGCTGCTGCCGGCCAGCCGCGCCGCACCGGCGTAGGTCCAAAGACCTCGTCACACCCGGGGCGGGGGGTGGGTGTTAGCATGACCCATGCTCATGAAAACCGATCAAGCCATGAACAACGCCGCCCCCGATGACGACGACGCCGGCGTGCCCGTGTCGGTCAAGATCCGCGAGCGCCTGAAGGCCGCCCGCCAGCGCTTCCACAGCAACGACAACATCGCCGCCTACATCCAGCCCGGTGAGCTGGAGCAGCTGCTCGACGAGGTCTCGTCCAAGATGCAGGGTGTGCTGGAGTCCATGGTGATCGACACCGAGAACGATCACAACACCGCCGACACCGCGCGCCGCGTGGCGAAGATGTATCTCAAGGAGGTGTTCGCCGGCCGCTATGTGAAGGGCCCCGCTGTCACCGAGTTTCCCAATGCCGAGCACCTCAACGAGCTGATGATCGTCGGCCCGATCACGGTGCGCAGCGCCTGCAGCCACCATTTCTGCCCGGTGATCGGCCGCATCTGGATCGGCGTGATGCCCAATGAGCACACCAACGTCATCGGCCTGTCGAAGTACGCGCGCCTGGCCGAATGGATCATGGGTCGCCCGCAGATCCAGGAAGAGGCGGTGATCCAGCTCGCCGACCTGATCCAGGAAAAGACCCAGCCCGATGGCCTGGCCATCGTGATGGAGGCCAGCCACTACTGCATGGCCTGGCGCGGTGTGAAGGACATGGACAGCAAGATGATCAACTCGGTCATGCGCGGCGTGTTCCTCAAGGACCCGAACCTGCGCCGCGAATTCCTCTCCCTGATCCCCCGCTGATCCCCCGCCCACGTCCCGCCGATCCGCCACTCCGGAAACTGCCATGCTGGTCCGCCTGCTCTACGTCAGCCGCGCCGTCGAACAAGACAGCGTCAAGGCCATCGAATCCATCCTCGAATCGTCCCGCTCGCACAACCTGGGCAACGGAATCACCGGCGTCCTGTGCTACGGCGGCGGCGTGTTCCTGCAGGCCATCGAGGGCGGACGCACCGCCGTCAACCGGCTGTACAACCACATCATCACCGACCCGCGCCACACCGACGTCGTGCTGCTGCACTACGAGGAAATCACCGAGCGGCGCTTTGGCGGCTGGACCATGGGCACGGTCAACCTGGCCAAGCTCAACACCAGCATCGTGCTGAAGTACTCCGAGCGCCCGGAGTTCGATCCCTACGCCGTGTCCGGCCGTGTCTCGCTGGCCCTGCTCGAAGAGCTGATGGCCACCGCCAGCATCATCGGCCGGGCCTGAGCGCCCGACCGCCACGACCCGCGGCCGCCGGGTCGCCGGTGTCGACCTGGCGCGCGCCATGTCGCTGACCGCCTTCTCTCTCATCGTGCTCGCCGGCCTGCTGCACGCGGGCTGGAACATCGTGGCCAAGCAGGCGGGGGGCGATGCCCGTTTCGCCTTCTTCACCGCGGTGCTCATGATGGTCGTCTGGGCGCCGCTGGGCTGGTGGCTCGGGCGCGAGGCCGTGCCCCAGTGGGACGCGCTGGCCTGGGGGCTGGTGGCCACCAGCGGCGTGCTGCACGTGGCGTACTACGTGAGCCTGCTGCGCGGCTACCGACACGCCGACCTCACCGTGGTCTATCCGCTGGCGCGCGGCAGCGGTCCGCTGCTGTCGTCGCTGGTGGCGGTCACGCTGCTGGGCGAGCGGCTGTCGGCGCTGGGCGCGGTCGGTATCGCGGCGGTGGTGGGCGGTGTGTTCCTGATCGCGGGCGGGCCCGCCCTGCTGCGCGCCGCGCACGACCCGGCCGCCCGCGCGCGGGTCCACGCGGGGGTGGCCTACGGTCTGCTGACCGGGGTGTTCATCGCGGCCTACACCGTGGTGGACGGTTACGCGGTGAAGGTCGCGTTGCTGTCGCCGATCCTGGTGGACTACATGGGCAATTTCTTCCGCGTGGCCCTGCTCGCGCCCGTGGCGTGGCGCGACCGCCCGACCGCGCGGCTGCTGTGGGCGCGCCAGTGGCGCGCGGCGCTGGTGGTGGCTTTCATCAGCCCGGTGGCCTATGTGCTGGTGCTGTTCGCCATGCGCGAGGCCCCCATCTCCCACGTGGCGCCGGCGCGCGAGGTGTCCATGCTGTTCGCCGCGCTGCTGGGTGGTCACCTGCTGGGCGAAGGCGACCGCCTGGCGCGGCTGGGCGGGGCCATCCTGATTGCCGGCGGCGTGATCGCGCTGGGGCTGGGATGATCGCCCCATGAGCCAAGCGCCTGCCCCTTCCGCCGCCGGCCTCACCCTGCTGGGCTGCGACTTCACCAGCGCGCCCACGCGGCGCAAACCCATCACGCTGGCCGTGGGCCGTCTTGACCGCGGCCGCGTCACGCTGGCCGGGCTGGAAGCCCACGACTCGCTGGACGCCTGGACCGGGCGGCTGCGCGCGCCCGGTCCCTGGCTGGGCGGCTTCGACCTGCCCTTCGGCCTGCCGCGTGAGCTGGTGGTGTCGCTGGGATGGCCCACCGACTGGGCGGCCTGCCTGGATCACTACGCCTCCCTGCCACGCGCGGCCATCCGCGACGCCTTCGCCGCGTTCTGCGCAGCGCGCCCGGTGGGCGGCAAGTTCGCCCATCGGGCCACCGACGGCCCCGCCGGTTCCAGCCCGAGCATGAAGTGGGTCAACCCGCCGGTGGCCTTCATGCTGCACGCGGGCGTGCCGCGCTTGCGCGCCGCTGGCGTCACGCTGGCCGGCGTGGGTTCGCCCGTGCCGGGCAATCCGGATCGCGTGGCTTTGGAGGCCTACCCCGGCCTGCTGGCGCGCAGCGTGCTGGGCAACACCTCCTACAAAAGCGACGACCGCACCCGGCAGACCCCCGACCGCCTGATCGCGCGCAAGACCCTGATCCACGCGCTGGAGAGCGGCGACGCGCCGCGCCTGCGCGAAGCTGGGCTGCGTCTGCGTTTGAGTCATGCGCAGCGCGATGCGCTCGCCGACGACCCCAGCGGCGACCGGCTCGACGCCGTGCTGTGCCTGCTGCAGGCCGCCTGGGCGCAGGTGCAGCACGAGCGCGGTCACCCGCGCTGGGGACTGCCCGACGCCGATCCGCTCGAGGGCTGGATCGTGACCGCCTGAACGCCGCACGCCGCTGTCCTGCCGCGCGCGTGCCGCACCCACCGCGCCCCCGTCCACGGCCTCAGAGAAGACGCACCTCCGCTGGCGCGCCCTGGCGACTCGGCGGGGTGTGTCCTCTCTGACGCCGTGGACTAGACTCGCGCCCATGCCCGAAGCTCCCCAAGCCACCCACCTGCCCGCGCTGCCGCGCGACCTGCGCTTCGCCTTCGTCGAAGCCTCCTGGCATCCCGACATCGTGCAGCGCTCGCGCGACGCCTTCTTCGCCGAGATGGCGCGCGCCGGCTTCGACCGCGCGTCCATCGACGTGTTCGACGTGCCGGGCGCGTTCGAGATCCCGCTGCACGCCCAGCGCCTGGCCCGCTCCGGCCGTTATGCCGCCGTCGTCGGCAGCGCGCTGGTGGTCGATGGCGGTGTGTACCGCCACGACTTCGTGGCCGCCACCGTGGTGCAGGCGCTGATGGATGTGCAGCTCGCCACCGGGGTGCCGGTGATCAGCGCGGTGCAGACGCCGCACCACTTCCACGAACACGTCGAACACCGCAAGTTCCTGCAGCAGCATTTCGCCGCCAAGGGCACGGAAGCCGCCCAGGCCTGCCTGCTCACCGTGGCCAGCCTGCGCGCGCTGCCGCCCGGCGTGTAAGGGTTGGGCGGCTGGCCCGACCGACGCGCATCCGTCCTCCGCCAACCGCCATCGCCCACCCCCGCCATGACCCGCCGCTTCCTTCTCACCATCGCCACCCACGTCACCGCGCTGCTGATTGGTGTGGGGCTGGGCATCTACCTGCTGCCGATCCTGATCGCGCCCGACGCGCCGGCGGCCAGCGATGTGGCCCAGGTCGCCGGTCAGGCGCGCCACACCGGCACCTTCCGCCGCGACCTGCGCGACAGCGACCCGCTTCACTGGGGCGAAGGCACGGTCAGTGTCGGCCCGCGCCACGTCGCGCTGCAGGGGCGGCTGTCGCCCGGCCCGGACTACAAGCTCTACCTGTCGCCCGAGTTTGTGGAGACCGAGGCGGATTTCCTGCGGCTGAAGGCTTCGATGCGCCGCGTGGGTGACGTCAAGACCTTCGACAACTTCCTGGTCGAGCTGCCGCCCGACGTGGATGTCGATCGCTACCGCGCGGTGGTCGTGTGGTGCGAAACCTTCGGCGAGTTCATCACCGCCGCGGCTTACCGGTGAGGCGGCGGCGGCCTGTGGCCAGGCTGCCCGTCGCTTCCCGCCGTCCCGGCCGAGGGACGGCATCCGCCGGGGCTCTGAGGCATCATCCCGGGCTTTCCTCTTTCGCTGGAGCCGCCATGAAAATCGCCACCCTCGCCGGCATCGTGCTCATCGCCGCGGGCGCCGCCGCGCTCGCCCTGGGCCAGTTCAAGTACACGAAGGAGACCGAGGCGGTGAAGCTGGGCCCGGTGGAACTCACCGTGAAGCAGGAGGAAACGGTCAACCTGCCGGTGTGGGCGGGTCTCGCAGCCATCGCGGCCGGCGTGGTGCTGGTGGTGGTGGGCGGCCGCTCGCGCTGACCGGCGCATGCCCCGCGTCCCGCGCGATCCGGCCCCGCGCGCCCGCGCCTGGATGGCCGCGCGCGGATGGACGCCGTTTGACTTCCAGCGCGAGGTCTGGGCCGCCCAGGCGGCCGGCCAGAGTGGTTTGCTGCACGCCACCACCGGTGCCGGCAAAACCTACGCTGTCTGGCTCGGCCTGCTGGAGCGGCTGGCCGGTGCCACGCCGCCACCGCGTGCACCGGCGCTCACGGCGCTGTGGATCACGCCGATGCGTGCGCTCGCGGCCGACAGTGCGGCCGCGCTGGCCGCGCCCTTGCCCGACCTCGCTCCCGGCTGGACGCTGGGCCTGCGCACGGGCGACACCGCGAGCGCCGAGCGTGCCCGCCAGGACCGCCGGCTGCCCTCCGCCCTGGTCACCACGCCCGAGTCCCTGAGCCTGCTGCTCAGCCGGCCCGAAGCCGCCACCGCGCTGGGCGGTGTGCGCGCGGTCGTGGTGGACGAGTGGCACGAGCTGCTCGGCACGAAGCGCGGTGTGCAGGTGCAGCTTGCGCTGGCCCGGCTGCGGCGCTGGCGTCCGGACCTCCAGGTCTGGGGCATGAGCGCCACGCTGGGCAATCTCGACGAGGCGCGGGCCGTGTTGTGCGGCGGCGGGCCGTCGGTGGGGGTGCAAGGCCGGGTCGACAAGACGCTGGTGATCGACACGCTCATTCCCGAGGAGCCGGGTCGCTACTCATGGGCTGGCCACCTGGGCGCCCGGATGCAAGCGCCGGTGGTGGAGGAGCTGGCGCGCAGCGACACCGCGCTGGTGTTCACCAACACGCGCAGCCAGGCCGAGCTGTGGTACCAGATGCTGCTCGACGCGCGGCCCGACTGGGCCGGTCAGGTGGCGCTGCACCACGGCAGCCTGGACAAATCGGTGCGTGAGTGGGTGGAGCAGGGCCTCAAGGGTGGGCAGCTCAAGGCGGTGGTCGCCACGTCGTCGCTGGACCTCGGTGTCGACTTCCTGCCGGTGCAGCGGGTGCTGCAGATCGGCTCGGCCAAGGGCGTGGCCCGCCTGCTGCAGCGCGCCGGGCGCAGTGGTCACGCGCCCGGGCGGCCCAGCCGGCTCACGCTGGTGCCGACCAACACGCTGGAGCTGGTCGAAGCCGCCGCGGTGCGCGCGGCCGCGCTGGCCGGGCGCGTGGAGTCGCGCCACAGCCCGGAGCAGCCGCTGGATGTGCTGGTGCAGCACTTGGTTACCGTGGCGCTGGGCGGCGGATTTGATGCCGAGGCGCTGTACGACGAGGTCCGCGGCGCGTGGGCGTACCGCCATCTTTCACGGGCCGCTTTCGATTGGGCGCTGGCGTTTTGCGAGCGCGGCGGTGACAGCCTTACCGCCTACCCCGACTACCACCGCATCGCCCGCGCCGAAGATGGCCGCTGGACCGTGCCCGACACACCGCAGGGTCGGGCCACGGCCCGTCGCCACCGCCTGGGCGTGGGCACCATCGTCAGCGACGCGGCCTTGCAGGTGCAGTACCTCAACGGCGCGCGCATCGGCACCATCGAGGAAGGCTTCATCGGCCGCCTGCGCCGCGGCGACTGCTTTGTGTTCGCCGGGCGTCTGCTGGAGTTCGTGCGTGTGCAGGACATGACCGCCTGGGTCAAGAAGGCCACCAAGGCCAAGGGCGCCGTGCCCACCTGGCAGGGCGGGCAGATGCCGCTGTCCACCGAACTGGCCGATGCCGTGTTGGCACAGATGGCCGAGGCCGCGGACGGGCGCTTCCACAGCCCCGAGCTGACCGCCGCCGGCCCGATGCTGCGCACCCAGGCCGAGCGCTCCGCGCTGCCGCGCCCGGGCGTGCTGCTGATCGAGCACCAGCGTTCCCGGGAAGGCCATCACTTGTGTCTGTACCCCTTCGCCGGCCGGCAGGTGCATCTGGGGTTGGCCAGTCTGCTGGCGTGGCGGCTGTCGAGGGCGCAAGCCAACACCTTCAGCCTGTCGGTCAACGATTACGGCCTGGAGCTGCTGGGTGCGGAGCCGGTGCCGCTGGAGCCGCTGCTGGACGGCAGCGCGTTCGTCGAGGACGACCTGCTGGACCATGTGCTCGCTTCGCTCAACGCCGGCGAGCTGGCCCAGCGTCGCTTTCGCGAGATCGCGCGCATCGCCGGGCTGGTGTTTGGCGGCTACCCGGGCGCGCCGAAAAGCCTCAAGCAGCTGCAGGCCAGCAGCAGCCTCTTCTACGACGTGTTCCGGCAGTACGACCCGGGCAACCTGCTGCTCGATCAGGCCCGGCGCGAGGTGTTGTCGCACGAGCTCGACCTGGCGCGGTTGCGGGCGGTGCTGGGTCGCCTGCGCGGCTGGCGCCGCGAGGCGGTGGCCCTGAGCGCACCCAGCCCGTTGAGCCTGCCGTTGATGGTGGAGCGCCTGCGCGAACGGCTCACGACCGAGCAGCTGGCCGCGCGTCTGGAGCGCTTGCTGCGCGAGGCGGAGGCGGGGCGGTGAGGTGGGGGCCTGTGTGGGTGCTGGCGTGGGTCCTGGCGGTGCCCGGCGGAGCGTCGGCGCAGGGGGCCTCGTTCGAGGCGCGGGTGACCCGCGTGTCCGACGGCGACTCGCTGTGGGTGCGTCCCCTGGACGGCGGGGCACCGCGCCGCGTGCGGCTCCAGGGCATTGACGCGCCCGAAATCTGCCAGCCTGGCGGCCGCGCCGCGCGCGATGCGCTGGCCGCGCGGCTGGAGCGCGCCACCGTCACCGTGCGGCCGCAGGCCGAGGACGACTACGGCCGCCAGCTCGCGGTGATCGTCTGGCGCGGCGAAGACATCAACCGGTGGCTGGTGCGCGAGGGCTGGGCCTGGGCCTATCGCTGGCGCTCCGGTGAGGGCCCGTATGCGCGGGACGAACAGCTGGCGCGGCGCGCCGGGCGCGGGGTATTCGCGGATCCGCTGGCCGAGGAGCCCCGCGCGTTCCGGCGCCGCCACGGGCCGTGCGAAACCGCGCGCAGCCGCTGACTCGGGGACGGCTCAGCCGTGCCGGTGGCCGCAGACCGGGCAGGCCGGGTGGGCGGGCAGGCCGATGGCGTTGAACGCCAGGTCGCGTCCGTCGATCATGAGCAGCTGGCCCGTGAGGCGCGAGCCCAGCCCGGCCAGCAGCTTCAGCGCCTCGGCCGCCTGCATCGTGCCGACGATGCCCACCAGCGGCGCAAACACACCCATCGTGGCGCAGCGGGTTTCTTCGACGCCGCTGTCCTCGGGAAACACGCAGGCGTAGCACGGGGCGTTGGGCTGCCGGGTGTCGTAAACGCTGAGCTGGCCGTCCATGCGGATGGCCGCCCCGGAGACCAGCGGCCGCGCGTGTCGCACGCAGGCGCGGTTCACCGCGTGGCGGGTGGCGAAGTTGTCGGTGCAGTCCAGCACCACGTCGGCCTCGGCCACGAGACGGTCCAGCAGCGCGTCGTCGGCGCGCTGGGTGATGGCTTCCACCACCGGATCGGGGTTGATGGCCGCGATCGCTTCACGCACCGACTCGGCCTTGGGCCGGCCCACGCGCGCGAGGTTGTGCGCGATCTGGCGCTGCAGGTTCGTTTCGTCCACCGCGTCGTGGTCGACCACGGTGATGCGGCCCACGCCGGCGCTGCCCAGATACAGCGCCGCGGGCGAGCCGAGCCCGCCGGCGCCGATGATCAGCGCGTGGCCGGCCAACAACCGCTCCTGCCCCTCGACGCCGAGGTCATCGAGCAGGATGTGGCGCGAGTAGCGCAGCAGCTGGGCGTCGTTCACGCCGGGCTCAGTTCTGCTTCTTGGCGTCGTCGGTCGGCCGCACGGCCAGCGTCTTGCTCGCCTGCACGGGCTTGCCCTTGAGTTGGTTGAGGGCCTGCTGCAGCTGGAAGTCCTTCTCGCTGCCGAACTCCGGCACAAGGCGCTGGCTGGGGTTCTTCCTGGCCTCTTCTTCGAGTTTCTTGCGGGCGGCTTCGCGTTCCTGGTCGCGCTGCTGTTCGGCCGCGCGCTGGGCGTCGGTGAGCGGGGCGCTGCGGGCTTCGCCGGGGCTGTTGAGGTGCTTCTGCAGGTCGGCCTCGCGGGTGCGCAGCGCCGCGAACACGTTGCCCTCGGCCGTCTCATCGACCATCACGTCGGGCACGATGCCTTTGGCCTGGATGGAATTACCCGACGGCGTGTAGTACCGCGCGGTGGTCAGTTTCAGGCCGGTGTCGGGCCCGAGCGGGCGCACGGTCTGCACCGAACCCTTGCCGAAGGTCTGGCTGCCCATGATGGTGGCGCGCTTGTGGTCCTGCAGCGCGCCGGCGACGATCTCGCTCGCCGACGCCGACCCTTCATTGACCAGCACCACCAGCGGAATGCGCTTGTACAGGCCGCCGGTGGCGTCGGTCAGGCGCTTGACCGGGTCGTTGCCGCCGCGGCGCAGGTAATGCTGCGGGATCGACTTGTAGGTGAATTTGCTGTCGTCGAGCTGCCCGTTGGTGGAGACCACCGTCACGTTCTCCGGCAGGAAAACCGCCGACATCGCCACCGCCGCGTCGAGCAGGCCGCCCGGGTCGTTGCGCAGGTCAAGCACCAGACCCTTCATGCCCGGGTCGGCCTTGTACAACTCCTCCAGCTTGCGGGTGAAGTCTTCGGTGGTCCGCTCCTGGAACTGGGACACGCGGATCCAGGCATAGCCGGGCTCGACCGGGCGCGCCTTGACGCTCTGGGTCTTGATCTCCTCGCGCGTGATCGTCACCGGGAAGGTACGGTCCTCGTCCTTGCGGAACACGGTGAGCAGCACCTTGGTCCGCGGCTCACCCCGCATGAGCTTGACCGCCTCGTTGATGCTCAGGCCCTTGACGTTGGTGTCGTCGATCTTGGTGATCAGGTCACCGCTCTTGAGGCCGGCGCGGAAGGCGGGCGAGTCTTCGATGGGCGAGACGACCTTCACCAA
The DNA here is from genome assembly GCF_057219855.1 of Hydrogenophaga sp. T66. Taxonomy (NCBI): domain Bacteria; kingdom Pseudomonadati; phylum Pseudomonadota; class Betaproteobacteria; order Burkholderiales; family Comamonadaceae; genus Hydrogenophaga; species Hydrogenophaga sp. T66. Next base: position 448,847 of record NZ_JBXVVX010000001.1, read on the forward strand.
GCCGTCTTCCATGGTGATTTCGATGCCCACGCCGACAAAGCGGCCGCTGGTGCCTTCGCGAAATTCCTTGAAGGACTTCTTGTCGAAATACTGCGAGTGCGGGTCCAGGCTGGACACCATGCCGGAGATGGCTTCCGAGATCAGCTTCTTCTCGTCCACCGGCTCGACGTAATCGCTCTTGATCATGCCGAACACCGCCGCGAGCTGCTGCAGCTCCTCCAGCGGCAGCGGAGCCAGCGAACTGCGGGCCACCGCCTGCAGCTGCACGGTCGTCAGGGCACCGGCGACCGCGCCCACGGCGATCCAGCCGGCGGTCTTGAGCTTCTGGCTCACGGGTTTGGACATGTCTCTCACCTTCGCAAAACGCCCGGGCGGCCCTCAGGCCACCCGGTCCGGGCCAATATACACCTGTGACCCGCGGCGGGTGCCCGGGTTCCCCCATGCCCCCGCTCGGACATCCGCCCTCAGGCCTTGCCCTGGGTCGCCACGGCCGCGGCCGCCCGGGCCGCTGCCTCGGCGTCGCCGAGGTAGTAGTGGCGGATCGGACGCAGGTTCTCGTCCAGCTCGTAGACCAGCGGGATGCCGTTGGGAATGTTCAGCCCCACGATGTCGGTATCGGACACGTTGTCCAGATACTTGATGAGCGCCCGGATGCTGTTGCCGTGGGCGGCGACCACCACCCGCTTGCCGGCCTTGATGGCGGGGGCCAGCGACTCGGTCCAGAACGGGATCACGCGCGCCACGGTGTCCTTAAGGCACTCGGTCAGCGGCACCTGCTCCGGCGCCAGCAGGGCGTAGCGGCGGTCGCCACGCTCGCAGCGCGGGTCGGTGGCCTCCAGGGCCGGCGGCGGGGTGTCATAGCTGCGACGCCAGACCAGCACCTGCTCTTCGCCGTACTGCCGTGCCATGTCGGCCTTGTTCAGGCCCTGCAGGGCGCCGTAGTGCCGCTCATTGAGACGCCAGTGTTTGACGACCGGGAGCCAGGTCCGGTCCATGGCGTCGAGCACGTACCACAGCGTGTGGATCGCCCGCTTGAGCACGCTGGTGTAGGCGATGTCGAAATCCCAGCCCTCGGCCTTGAGCAGCTGGCCGGCCGACATGGCCTGCGACACGCCGGTGGGCGTGAGGTCCACATCGGTCCAGCCGGTGAAGCGGTTTTCGAGGTTCCAGGTGGATTCGCCGTGGCGGATGAGGACGAGCTTGTACATCGCGGAGGGAGGGCTGGGGGTGGTCGGGAGGGGTGGTTCGCAACGGAAGCCTGACGCGCCAAAGGCGCGCCGGCGGTGGGCCTTCGCGGGCTGGACTGCCCGGAGGCACAGCCCGACATTTTAGAATCCCGGGCTTCCACACCAAGGTGATGCCGTGAGCTTCTTCATTGAAAACTGGGTTTTGATCGTTGTTGCCTTCACCTCCGGGGCATTGCTGCTGTGGCCCGCGGTGCAGGCCGGGGGACGCGCCGGCACGCTCAACACCGTTGAGGCGGTGAACCTGATGAACCGCGAGAAGGCGGTCGTCATCGACGTGAGCGAGGAGGCGGAGTTCGCCGCCGGCCACGTCAACGGGGCCCGCCATGTGCCGCTGGCCGAGCTGGAGGCCAAGCTGCCGGCTGTGGTGAAGAACAAGGCCACGCCGGTGATTCTGGTGTGTCCGACGGGCGCGAAAGCGAACAAGGCGGTGGCGCTGGCGCGCAAGCTGGGCTTCGAAAAGGCCCACTCGCTGTCCGGCGGCATGGGCGCCTGGCGGTCGGCCAGCCTGCCGGTGGAAAAAGCCGAGAAAGCCTGAGGTCCGCCATGGCCAAGGTCACCATCTATTCCAGCGACTACTGCCCCTATTGCCAGCGCGCCAAGGCGCTGCTCCAGGCCCGTGGGGTGGCTGATTACGACGAGATCGTGGTGGACGGGAAGCCCGACGTGCGCGCCGCGATGACGGCGCGCACCGGCCGCACCAGCGTGCCGCAGATCTACATCGGCGAGACCCATGTCGGGGGCTGCGACGATCTGCATGCGCTCGACGCCCGCGGCGGCCTGCTGCCGCTGCTGCAACAGTCCTGAGCGACCGGCGGCTGCGATAATTCCGCCCGGGCCCGCTGCGGGAACGTTTCCCCGGCGGGTTTTCTTTTGTTCCGAACCGAGACCGCGACCATGTCCGACCAACAGCCCGTCTTCCAGATCCAGCGCATCTACCTCAAGGAGGCGTCGCTGGAGCAACCCAACTCGCCGGCGATCCTGCTCGAGCAGGAGCAGCCGTCGGTGGACATCCAGCTCGGTGTGGAAGCGGCGAACGCCGCCGATGGCGTGTACGAGGTGTCCGTGACCGCCACGGTGACGACCAAGATCAAGGACAAGACCGTGTTCCTGGTCGAGTGCAAGCAGTCCGGCATCTTTGAGATCCGCAACCTGCCCCAGGACCAGATGAGCCCGATCCTGAGCATCGCCTGCCCGCAAATCGTCTACCCCTACCTGCGCAGCAACGTGGCCGACGTGGTGCAGCGCGCCGGCTTCCCGCCGGTGCATCTGGCCGAGATCAATTTCCAGGCCATGTACGAGCAGCAGCAGGCGCAGGCTGCCGAGGACGCGCCGCGCATCATCACCAACTGAGCGCCATGCGCATCGCGGTGCTGGGCGCGGGCGCGTGGGGAACGGCGCTGGCCGTCAGCGCCGCACGGCATGGCCACGCCGCCATCACCCTGTGGGCGCGCGACGCCGCGCAGGCGGCGGCGATGGACGCCGCGCGTCAGAACGCGCGCTACCTCCCCGGCGTGGCCCTGCCCGACGGGTTGCAGGTGGCCTCCGGCGGTCTGCCGCAGGCCGATCTATTCGTCGTGGCCACGCCCATGGCCGCCTTGCGCGACACCCTGACCGCTCTGGCCGGCCGTGGCGCGCCCGTGGCCTGGCTTTGCAAGGGCTTTGAGCGCCCGCGCGAGCCCGACGGCACCCCGGGTCTGCTGGGGCACGAGGTGGCGGCCGCGGTGGCGCCCGGGTTGCCGGTGGGCATTCTGAGTGGGCCGAGCTTTGCGCAGGAGGTGGCCCGCGGTCAGCCCACCGCCCTCGTCGCCGCCAGCGAGCATGAGACCGTTCGCCAGCAACTCGTCTCGGCCTTCCACAGCCCGGCGCTGCGCGTCTATGCCAACGACGACATCGTGGGCGTGGAAGTCGGCGGGGCCGTGAAAAACGTTCTGGCGATCGCCACCGGCCTGTGCGATGGGCTCAACCTCGGCCTCAACGCACGGGCCGCGCTGATCACCCGCGGCCTGGCGGAAATGACGCGCCTGGGCGTGGCCCTGGGCGCGCGGGTCGATACCTTCATGGGGCTGTCTGGCCTCGGCGACCTGGTGCTCACCGCCACCGGGGACCTGTCCCGCAACCGCACCGTCGGCCAGCTGCTCGCCCGCGGGCTCACGTTGCAGGCCGCCGTGGATTCACTCGGCCACGTGGCCGAGGGGGTGTACAGCGCGCGCACCGTGGTCCAGCGGGCGCGCGCCGTGGGCGTGGACATGCCGATCAGCGAGGCGGTGCTGGCGCTGCTCGACGGTGTGTGTCAGCCGCCTGAGGCGATTGCGGCGCTCATGGGGCGCGATCCCAAGGCCGAGGGTCGGCTGGCCTGACGCTGGCGTGGGTGCCGGCCCGTGCCAGCGCCGCGAGCCTCAGATTTCGAGGTTGTCGATGAGACGCGTCGTGCCCAGGCGGGCGGCTCCCAGCACCACCAAGGGCTCGCCGGCCTGCGGCGGCTGCAGGTCGTGGCGGCGGCGCACCGTCAGGTAGTCGGGCTTCCAGCCGCGGGCGGCCAGACCGGCCAGCGCCCGCGCCTCCAGGCCGGGCAACTGCCGCGCCAGCCCGTCGGCTGCGGCCAGCGCATCGCGCCCCAGCGCGCGCAAGGCCAGCGACAGCTGCACCGCTTCCGCCCGTTCCTTTTCGTTCAGGTAGCCGTTGCGCGAGCTCAGGGCGAGCCCGTCGGGCGCGCGTTCGGTGGCGCCGGACACGATCTCGATGGGCAGCGCGAACTGCTCCACCATGCGCCGGATGACCATGAGTTGCTGGTAGTCCTTCTGGCCAAACACGGCCGTGCGGGGCCCTTTGGCTTGTGCAAAAACGATCTGGAACAGTTTCATCACCACCGTGCACACGCCGGTGAAAAAGCCGGGCCGGAAGTGGCCCTCCAGGATGTCGGCCAGCTCAGCCGGCGGCTGCACTTTGTAACCCTGGGGCTGCGGGTACATCTCCCGCTCGCTGGGCGCGAACACCACATCGCAGCCGGCGGCGGCGAGCTGATCGCAATCGGCCTGAAGCGTGCGCGGGTAGGTGTCGAAGTCTTCGTGCGGCGCGAACTGCAGGCGGTTCACAAAGATGCTGGCCACCGTGACGTCGCCCCGCGGTTTGGCCAGTTTCACCAGACCGAGGTGACCGGCATGCAGGTTGCCCATGGTGGGCACGAGGGCCGGGGCGTCGTACGGACGCAGCGCGTCTCGCAGGTCGGCGATGGTGTGGACAAGCTTCATGCGAACAAAAGTGGCGTGGGGGCGGCGGGAAGTGCCGGGAGGCGCTGCGCGACTGAGAGCGGGCCGCCGAACGCGGGCATCGCGGGACGGGCCCGGGTCACCAGGCGTGCAGGCTGTCGTCGGGGAAGCTGCCGTCCTTGACGGCGCGCACGTAGGCCGCGATGGCTTCGCGCACGGAGCCCGCACCCTCCATGAAGTTGCGGACGAACTTGGGGTTCTTGCCCAGGTTCACACCGAGCATGTCGTGCATGACCAGGACCTGCCCGGCGGTGCCTTTGCCGGCGCCGATGCCGATGGTGTGGCACTGGGGCAGTTGCGGCGTGAGCTCGGCGGCCAGCGCGGCAGGCACCATTTCCAGCACCATCATCGTGGCACCGGCGTCCTGCAGTTCGAGGGCGTGGCGCTTGAGCGTGAGCGCGGCGGCTTCGTCGCGGCCTTGCACACGGTAGCCGCCCAGGGCGTGGACGGTCTGCGGCGTGAGGCCGAGGTGGGCGCAGACCGGGATGCCGCGCTCCACCAGGAAGCGCACGGTGTCGGCCGTCCAGCCGCCGCCCTCGATCTTGACCATGTGAGCGCCGGCGTGCACCAGGCGCGCGGCGCTGCGCATCGCCTGTTCCCGACCCTCGTGGTAGCTGCCAAAGGGCAGGTCGCCCAGCAGCCACGCCGTGCCCTGGACGCGGCGCAGCCCGCGCGCGACGCTCTCCACGTGATACGCCATGTCGTCGAGCGTGACCCCGGCGGTGCTGGCCAGGCCCTGGCAGACCATGCCCAGCGAGTCGCCCACGAGGATGCATTCCACGCCCGCCGCGTCGGCCACCGCGGCAAACGTCGCGTCGTAGGCGGTGATCATCGAGATCTTCTCGCCCCGCGCGCGGAGTTCCGCCAGGCGCGGCAGGCTGACCGGCTTGCGCGGTGGCAGCGGCGAGGCGGTGGGCAGCGTGCCGTAGGGCGTGGCGGTGGTGGCGGCGGTGGGGTTGCTCATGTCAGTGGCCCGCCCGGGGGCGGGGGGTGGCAGAGAATGCGGGACTATAGTCCATCCCGTATGGCCATTTCACCCATGAAACACCTTGCTGATTACACCGCCGACGACCTGCGCGCCCTGGCCGCGGCGGATGTCGCGCGCGCCCTGGCCGAAGACGTTGGCGGCGGCGACCTGACCGCCGCCCTGATCGATCCCGCGCGCCCCGCGCAGGCCCGCGTGATGGCCCGTGAAAACGCCGTGATCTGCGGCACGCCCTGGGTCGAGGCCGCGGTGCGCGCGCTCGACCCGGCCGCGCGCCTGACCTGGGCGGTGGCCGAGGGCCAGCGCTGTGCGCCCGACCAGACCGTGCTGACCATCGAGGGCCGCGCCCAGGCCCTGCTCAGCGCCGAACGGACCGCGCTCAACTTCCTGCAATTGCTCTCCGCGGTGGCCACGCAGACGGCGCGCTATGTCGAGGCCGTGGCCGGCACGCGCGCGGCCATCGTCGACACCCGCAAGACCTTGCCCGGCTTGCGCATGGCCCAGAAGTACGCGGTGACCACCGGGGGGGGCGTGAACCACCGCATCGGCCTGTTCGACGCGGTGCTGATCAAGGAGAACCACATCGCGGCCGCCGGCGGCGTGGCGGCCGTGTTGCGGCGGGTGCGGGAGACCGCGCCGGCCGCGCGCTTCGTCGAAATCGAGGTCGAGACGCTGGCCCAGCTCGACGAAGCACTGGCCTGCGGGGCCACGATGGTGCTGCTGGACAACATGGACCTGCCCACGTTGCGCGAGGCGGTGCGCCGCAACGCCGGCCGCGCGGTGCTGGAGATTTCCGGCGGCGTCAACTTGTCCACCGTGCGGGCGCTGGCCGAAACCGGCGTCGACCGCATTTCCATCGGCGCCCTGACGAAAGACGTCAAGGCGATCGATTTCTCCATGCGGATGGCCTGAACCATGAGCTCCGAATCCCTCATCGACGTCGAATACGAACAGCCCGCCTGCCCGACGCAGCACGCCTGGGCGCGCGTGCCCGTGGAGCCCGGACCCCAACAGCGCGCCGAGCTCAAGGCGACCATCAAGCGCCTGCTGAAAGAGCGCAACGCGGTCATGGTGTCCCACTATTACGTCCACCCCGACCTGCAGGACCTGGCTCTGGAGACCGGCGGCATCGTGAGCGACTCGCTGGAGATGGCGCGTTTCGGCCGGGACCACCCGGCGACCACCCTGGTGGTTTCCGGCGTGCGCTTCATGGGTGAAACCGCCAAGATTCTCAGCCCCGAGAAGACGGTGCTGATGCCCGATCTCGACGCGAACTGCTCGCTCGACCTGGGCTGCCCGATCAACGCCTTCAGCGCGTTCTGCGACCAGCACCCGGACCGCACCGTGGTCGTCTACGCCAACACCAGCGCCGCCGTGAAGGCCCGCAGCGACTGGCTGGTCACCAGCAGTTGCGCGCTGGACATCGTGCGCGCGCTCAAGGAGAAGGGCCACAAGATCCTGTGGGCGCCCGACAAGCACCTGGGCAGCTACATCCAGCGCGAAACCGGCGCCGACATGCTGATGTGGAACGGCTCATGCATCGTGCATGACGAGTTCAAGGCGGTGGAACTGGAACTGCTCAAGCGGGAACACCCCGAGGCGAAGGTCCTGGTGCATCCCGAAAGCCCGGCCGAGGTGGTGGCCCTGGCCGACGCGGTGGGGTCCACCTCGGCCATCCTGAAAGCCGCGCGTGAGCTCGACGCGCCGGCTTACATCGTCGCCACCGACAAGGGCATGCTGCACATGCTGCGGCAGCAGAACCCCGGCAAGGTGTTCATCGAGGCGCCCACCGCCGGCAACAGCGCCACCTGCAAGAGCTGCGCGCACTGCCCCTGGATGGCGATGAACGGCTTGGCTGGTGTGGCCCGGGTGCTGGAGACCGGCGCCAACGCCATCCACGTCGATCCCGCGCTCATCCCGCGCGCGCGCCAGCCCATCGATCGCATGCTGGCCTTCACCGCCGCCCACAAGGCCGGTCACGACGCGGGCGCGCTGGTGCCCCACCTCGGCGCGGTGTGATTCGGACACCCCCCTGCGCCGCTGACGCGGCTTCCCCCCTCCGTGGCGCGCCTGCGGCGCTTCGAGGGGGGACGCACCCAGTGGACCGGCGAAGCCGGATCCACGGGTGCCTGGGCGCCGTGCCCCCCGACCTCGGGGCGCAAGCCGCGAGGGGGTCAGCATGCCACGACGCCACAGGCCAACCAAGGGTTGCTTCCTTAGGGGCAGCAAGGGACCGGCGAAGCCGGATCCACGGGTGCCTGGGCGCCGTGCCCCCCGACCTCGGGGCGCAAGCCGCGAGGGGGTCAGCGTGCCACGACGCCACAGGCCAACCAAGGGTTGCTTCCCTGGGGGCAGCAAGGGTCCGGCTTCGCCGGCCCGAGATGCCGTCCCCCCTCGAAGCGCCGCAGGCGCGCCACGGAGGGGGGAAGCCGCGTCAGCGGCGCAGGGGGGTGTTGCCCAGAATCGTCGGCTTGGCCTCGGCGAGCTGGCCAGGGTAGTCGAGGCTGTAGTGCAGGCCGCGGCTTTCGTGGCGCAGCAGGGCGGACATGACGATGAGGTCGGCCACCTGCACGAGGTTGCGCAGTTCCAGCAGGTCGCGGGTGACGTGGAACTGGGCGTAGAACTCCTGGATTTCACGCTGCAGCAGCGTGATCCGGTGGGCGGCACGCTCGAGTCGCTTGTTGGTGCGCACGATGCCGACGTAGTCCCACATGAAGCGGCGCAGCTCGTCCCAGTTGTGCGAGATCACCACCATCTCGTCGGCGTCGGTCACGCGGCTGTCGTCCCAGGCGGGCAGCGCGGGCGGCGCGGGCAGCGGGGCTTCGCGGATCGCACTGACCGCAGCCTGGGCGAACACCATGCATTCCACCAGCGAGTTGCTGGCCAGGCGGTTGGCGCCATGCAGGCCGGTGCAGGTGGTTTCTCCCACGGCGTACAGCCCGGTCAGTTCGGTGCGGCCGTTGAGGTCGGTGACCACGCCACCACAGGTGTAGTGCGCCGCGGGCACGACCGGGATCGGTTCGCGCGTGATGTCGATGCCCAGCTCGGCGCAGCGCGCCAGGATGTTGGGGAAATGCTCGCGCAGGAACGCCGGGCTCTGGTGGGAGATGTCGAGGTGCACGCAGTCCAGGCCATGCTTCTTCATCTCGAAGTCGATGGCGCGCGCCACCACGTCGCGCGGCGCAAGTTCGGCGCGCGGGTCATGGTCGGGCATGAACCGGTGACCGCCGAGGTGGGGTGGCAGCTTGAGCACACCGCCCTCGCCGCGTACCGCCTCGGTGATCAGGAAGCTCTTGGCGTGCGGGTGATACAGGCAGGTGGGGTGGAACTGGATGAATTCCATGTTGGCCACCTGGCAGCCCGCCCGCCAGGCCGCGGCGATGCCGTCGCCGGTGGCGGTGTCGGGGTTGGTGGTGTAGAGATACACCTTGCCGGCGCCGCCGGTGGCCAGCACCGTGTGCTTCGCGGCGAAGGTGACCACCTCGTCGCGCACCGTGTCGAGCACATAGGCACCGAGGCACCGCCGCGCCGCGGCTTCGCCGCCGGTCTGGCGGTCGGTGATCAGGTCCACCAGCATGTGGTGCTCGAAGACCGTGATGCCCGGCGTGGCTTTGGCGCGCTCGATCAGCGTCGCCTGCACGGCCGCGCCGGTCGCGTCGGCGGCGTGCACGATGCGGCGGTGGCTGTGCCCGCCTTCGCGCGTGAGGTGCAGCTCGCCGGCCTCGGTGGTGAACGGCACACCCAGGTCACGCAGCCAGGCGATCGCAGCCGGAGCGTTCTGCACGGTGAACTCGGTCGCTTCGCGGTCGCTCAGCCCGGCGCCGGCCACCAGCGTGTCGTCCACGTGCGACGCGTAGCTGTCGCCTTCGGCGAGCACGGCGGCGATACCGCCCTGCGCCCAGTTGCTGGAGCCGTCGAGCAAGGCGCGCTTGGTGACCAGCGCGACACGGTGGGTCGGGGCGAGGTGCAGGGCGGCGGTGAGCCCGGCGAGCCCGCTGCCGATGATGAGAACGTCGAAGCGGTGCGCGGTGGCGGTCATGGTGGACATCAGGCCGGGCTGGGTGTGTAGGCCAGCCGGACGTAAATGGGGGCGAAGGCCTCGGCCTGCGTCAGTTCGATCAGGGTTTCCTTGGCCAGCTCAAGCATGGCGATGAAGGTGACCACCAGCACCGGGGCGCCGCGCGTGAGGTCGAACAGCTCGCCGAACTCGACGAACTGGCGGCCCTGCAGGCGCCGCAGCACCAGACTCATGTGCTCGCGCACGGACAGTTCTTCGCGGCTGATGCGGTGGTGTTGCACGAGTTTCGCCCGGCGCAGGATGTCGCGCCACGCGCTCTGCAGATCCACCGCATTGACGTCGGGAAATCGCGGCACCAGCGCCTGCTCGACATACACCTGCGCGCGGATGAAGTCGCGCCCGTATTGCGGCACTTCCGCCAGGCGCTGCGCGGCCAGCTTCATCTGCTCGTACTCGAGCAGGCGGCGCACCAGCTCGGCGCGCGGGTCCTCGGCCTCTTCGCCTTCAGCGGTCTTCTTGGGCGGCAGCAGCATGCGCGACTTGATCTCGATGAGCATCGCCGCCATGAGCAGGTACTCGGCCGCGAGTTCGAGGTTCTGGGCGCGGATTTCCTCGACGTACTCCAGGTACTGCCGCGTCACAGCGGCCATCGGGATGTCGAGGATGTTGAAGTTCTGTTTGCGGATCAGGTAGAGCAGCAGGTCCAGCGGGCCCTCGAACGCTTCGAGGAAGACCTGCAGCGCGTCCGGCGGGATGTACAGGTCCTGGGGCAGCTTGAAGAGCGGCTCGCCGTACAGACGCGCCAGTGCCACGCCGTCGACCACCTGCGGCAGCACCTCGTCCAGCCCCGGCGGGGCGGCGTCGAGCGACGGCGCCGGCTCCTGGCTCACTTCAGGGCCGGTTCGGTCTGGTAGACGTAGGGCTTCTGTGCCACACGGGCGGCCTGCGCCTCGGCCTGGAAGTCGCGGTCGATGTCCTTGTCCCACAGCAGCGAGCGGCCCTGGCGCTGGGCGGCTTCCAGCCCAGGCTTGTTGCTCTTGAGCTGCTCGATGAACTGCGTGGCGTCGGACTGGTAGTCGGGGCGGCGGAAGAACGGCATGGCGCGCGGCTCGGTGGGTGGGAAAACCCGCCATTTTACGGACCGGGGCTGTCCGGCGGCGAGGAATCCGGCGCGATCAGGTCGGCCAGACCCGCGCGCTCGACCAGCGAGCGAGGCTGCGGCTGCAGCCGCACCAGTCGCAGCCGACCTCCGCGCGCTGCCAGCGCCTGGGACAGTTGCTCGATCGCATCCAGGCCCGAGGTGTCCAGCGCCAGCAGGCGGTCGCCATCGAGCGTGATCACCGTCGGTCCGTCGGGCTGGCGGGCTGCCTCGATCACCGGGTCGAGTTTGGTCACCGCCCCGAAAAAGAGCGATCCATAGAGCGTGACGCCCATCGAGGCGCTGTCCGGGCGGGTCACGTCGGCGCGGAAAATCTCGGCCTGGCGGCGCACGAACAGCACCACGGCCAGCACCAGCCCAAGCTCGACCGCCACCGTGAGATCGAACACCACCGTCAGCGCGAAGGTCGACACCAGCATCAGCCGGTAGTGGAGACTGAAACGGCGCATGCGCACGAACTCGTGCCACTCGCCCATGTTCCAGGCCACGAAGAGCAGCACACCGGCGAGCACGGCCAGCGGGATGTGGAAGGCCAGGGGCGCGGCCAGCAGCACGATCGCGGCGAGCGTGAGGGCGTGCACCATGCCGGCCACGGGCGTGCGGGCGCCGGCCCGGATGTTGGTCACGGTGCGGGCGATCGTGCCGGTGGCGGGCATACCGCCGAAAAACGGCAGCACCAAGTTGGCCACGCCCTGCGCCATCAGCTCCTGGTTCGGGTCGTGCGGCCGACCGCGACCGAGCTGGTCGGCCACCCGCGCGCACAGCAGGCTTTCGATCGCCCCCAGCAGGGCGATCGTCAGCGTGGGCGTGACCAGCAGCCGCACCGTGTCCCACGAGAAGGCCGGCAGCTCGAACGCGGGCAGCCCCGCCGGAATGCCGCCAAAGCGGCTGCCGATGGTCTCTACCGGCCAGTCCAGCGCCCAGGCCAGCAGCGACAGGCTGACCAGCGCCACCACCGGGCCCGGCAGGCGCGAGGTGGCGCGCAGCGCGCTGGCCCGTTCCAGGCCGGCGAGCTGACGCCGGAAGGCCGAGTCCGCCGCCCACAGCCGCGGCCACAGGAACAGGCCCGCCACGCACAGCGCGCCCAGAGCCAGGGCATGGGGGTTGATCGTGTCGAGGTGCTGCGCCACGGTCCGGATCTGGCCGAAGGCGTGGGCCGGCATGCTGGGCACGCTGACACCCAGCAGGTCGCGCAGCTGCGACACCGCGACCAGCACGGCGATGCCGTTGGTGAACCCAATCACCACACTCACCGGCACGAAGCGCACCAGCGTGCCCAGGCGCAGCAGCCCCAGCAGGAACAGCAGCACGCCCGCGCTGGCGGTGGCGATCAGCAGGTTGGCCACGCCGTAGCGTTCAACGATGCCGTAGACGATCACGATGAAGGCGCCGGCCGGTCCGCCGATCTGCACCGAGGTCCCGCCGAGCGCGGCGATCAGGAAGCCACCGATGATGGCTGTCCAGAGGCCCGCTTGCGGTGGCAGGCCGCTGGCGATCGCGAACGCCATGGCCAGCGGCAGGGCCACCACCCCGACGGTGAGGCCCGCGCCGATGTCGCGCAGCACGGTCTCCCGCGTGATCGCGCGCGCGTCGTCCCACAGGCGCGGGCGAAACGGGGCGAGCGGCGGCAATCCCCAGGGCATCGGCGCATGTTACCGCTGGCAACGTGATGCGAACCTGACGTTCACGGGCCCGCGCCTACACTGCGGGTTCCGCCTTTCCCGGAGTGTGTCCATGCGCCTGCCCCTCGTGTTCGCCGCGATCGCCCTGTCACTGGGCCTGGTGGCCTGCGACCTGCAGAACATCGCCGAGCTCGAGCCGGGCGTGTCCACCGAGGCCGACGTGCGGGAGAAGTTCGGCCAGCCGGAGGCGGTGTGGGACGGCGAGGACGGCGCGCAGGTGTATGAATACAACCGCCAGCCCGAGGGTGTGGTGAATTACATGATCACCATCGGGCCAGACGGTCGGCTGCTGAAGATCAGCCAGGTGCTCACCGAGGAGAACTTCGCGCGGGTGCAGCCCGGCATGTCGATGGAGCAGGTGCGCCGCCTGCTCGGCAAGCCCCGCGCGACCACGACCTACGCCCTGAAGGGCGAGACGCATTACGACTGGCGCTTCCAGCCGGCGAATTCGACGGAGATGCTGCTGTTCACGGCGGTGTTCAACAGCGATCTGCGGGTCGTGCGCACGATGACCGGGCGTGACCCGGACCTCGAGCGCCGCTGAACGCCCCCACAAGCGCCCCCACAAGCGCCCCTGAGCGCGGCCGGTTCGTCCCGCGCGGCGCTCAGCGCACCCGCATGCCCGGCTGGGCGCCCGCGCCCGGCTCCAGCACATAGATGCCCGGCGCGGTCTTGTCGTCGGCGTGGCTCGCGGCCAGCACCATGCCTTCGCTCACGCCGAATTTCATCTTGCGCGGCGCGAGGTTGGCCACCAGCACGGTGAGCTTGCCTTTGAGCTGCTCGGGCTGATAGGCGCTGGCGATGCCACTGAACACGTTACGGGTCTTGCCCTCGCCCACATCGAGCGTGAGCCGCAGCAGTTTGGTGGAGCCTTCCACGCGCTCGCACTCGACGATGCGCGCGATGCGCAGATCGATCTTCGCGAAGTCGTCGATGCCGATGGTGTCGGCGATCGCCTCGCCACCCGGCAGCGGCGCGGCTTCCACCGGGGCCGGCGGCGGCTCGAACAGGGCGTCGAGCTGTTGGGGGTCGACGCGTTGCATCAGGTGCTGGTAGGTGTTGATGGTGTGGCCCGCGCCCAGCAGCCGGCCGGCGTCGGCCCATTGCAGCGGCTGGATCTGCAGGAAGGCTTCGACCTGCGCGGCGAGCGCGGGCAACACGGGCTTGAGGTAGAGCGCCAGCAGGCGGAAGGCCTCGATGCAGGCACTGCACACGTCGTGCAGGCGCGTGTCCTGGCCTTCCTGTTTGGCGAGTTCCCACGGTTTGTTCTGGTCCACATAGGCATTGACCTGATCGGCCAGCGCCATGACCTCGCGCAGCGCCTTGCCGTACTCGCGGGTGTCGTACAGCCCGGCGATGGCTGCCGCGCGGGCTTGCAGGGCCTGCAGCAGGGCGGCGCCGTCGGCGGACACCGTGCCCAGGCGGCCGCCGAAGCGCTTGGCGATGAAACCCGCGGCGCGGCTGGCGATGTTCACGAACTTGCCGATCAGGTCGCTGTTGACCCGCAGCATGAAGTCCTCGCGGTTGAAGTCCACGTCCTCGTTGCGGGCGGAGAGCTTGGCGGCGAGGTAGTAGCGCAGCCACTCGGGGTTCATGCCCAGCTTGAGGTATTTCAGCGGGTCGAGGCCCGTGCCGCGGCTCTTGCTCATCTTCTCGCCGTTGTTCACGGTGAGGAAGCCGTGCACGAACACCGCGTTCGGCGTCTTGCGGCCGCTGAAATGCAGCATGGCCGGCCAGAACAGGGTGTGGAAGGTGATGATGTCCTTGCCGATGAAGTGGAACTGCTCGGTGCGCGGGTCGGCCATGAAGGCGTCGAAGTCCACGCCCTGGCGGCCCAGCCAGTGTTTGAGGGACGCCAGGTAACCCACCGGGGCGTCGAGCCACACGTAGAAGTACTTGCCCGGTGCGTCGGGGATTTCAATGCCGAAGTAGGGCGCATCGCGCGAGATGTCCCAGTCGCCGAGCTTGGTCTGGCCATGCTCGTCGGGGGCGATCCATTCGCTGATCTTGTTGAGGACTTCGGGCTGCACAGCGCCGCTGGTGGTCCATTGCTTGAGGAAATCGAGGCAGCGCGGGTCGGACAGCTTGAAGAAGAAGTGATCCGACTGTTTGAGCACCGGCTTGGCGCCCGACAGCGCCGAGTAGGGGTTGATGAGATCGGTGGGGCTGTAGACCTTGCCGCAGACCTCGCAGTTGTCGCCGTACTGGTCCTTGGCGTGGCAGTTCGGGCACTCGCCCTTGATGAAGCGGTCGGGCAGGAACATGTTCTTCTCGGGGTCGAAGAACTGTTCGATGGTGCGGGTTTCGATCAGGCCATGGGCCTTGAGGTCCTTGTAGATCTGTTGGGCGAGTTCGTGGTTCTCGGGCGCGTCGGTGCTGTGCCAGTGGTCGAAGGCGATGTGGAAGCCGTCGAGGTAGGGCTTGCGGCCGGCGGCGATGTCGGCCACGAACTGCTGCGGCGTCTTGCCGGCCTTGTCGGCCGCGATCATGATCGGCGCGCCGTGGGCGTCGTCGGCGCAGACGAAGTGCACCTCGTGCCCCTGCATGCGCTGGAATCGCACCCAGATGTCGGCCTGGATGTATTCCATGATGTGGCCGATGTGAAAGTGGCCGTTGGCGTAGGGCAGGGCGGTGGTGACGAACAGGCGGCGCGGGCTCATGGCGGGCTTTCTTCGGGAGAACCCGTGATTTTAGGGACTCGGCGTTGCTCTCGGCGCTCTCCGGCCGCTCCGGGCCTGGGCGATCGGGGTGTCCGATTCCGCTCATGTCCCCCGGATCGGGCTGGCGCCCGATCCTCCTCCTTCACTTCGCTGCATCGGACACCCCGCTCGCCCAGGCCCTCCTTCGCTTTCGCCGCGAGATCACTGCCGACCGCCTCAGGCCCAAGGACAAGCCCGTACGTCCCCTGTGTGAATCCCGTCCCCCG
Source organism: Hydrogenophaga sp. T66 (assembly GCF_057219855.1). Classification (NCBI taxonomy): domain Bacteria; kingdom Pseudomonadati; phylum Pseudomonadota; class Betaproteobacteria; order Burkholderiales; family Comamonadaceae; genus Hydrogenophaga; species Hydrogenophaga sp. T66. The sequence goes on from NZ_JBXVVX010000001.1 coordinate 464,130, forward strand.
GGCCCGGCGGGTAGACTTGCGGCCGCCGCAGAGCACCCTCCCGGGTATCGGGAGGTCATTCCCACGTCCCTGGAGCCTTCTTCCCATGTCCGTTGATCAACAGGCGCTGCTCAAGGCGCTGCAAGCTGTGCAAGACCCGAACACCGGGCGCGATTTCGTCTCCACCAAGGCGCTGAAAAACCTGCAGGTGCAGGACGGCGACGTGTCGTTTGACGTGGAATTGGGTTATCCCGCCAAGAGCCAGCTGCCGGCGCTGCGCCGTGCGCTGATCGCGGCGGCGAAGTCGGTGGCCGGCGTGGACAACGTGTCCGTGAACCTGGTCACGAAAATCCTCGCCCACGCGGTGCAGCGCGGTGTGCAGCTCATGCCCAACGTGAAGAACATCGTGGCCGTGGCCTCGGGCAAGGGCGGCGTGGGCAAGAGCACGACCGCGGTCAACCTCGCCCTCGCCCTGGCGGCCGAGGGCGCGAAGGTCGGCATCCTCGACGCCGACATTTACGGTCCCAGCCAACCGATGATGCTGGGCGTGGAGGGCCGGCCGGAGAGCGCCGATGGCAAGACGATGGAGCCGCTGGAGAACTACGGCATTCAGGTCATCTCCATCGGCTTCCTCATCGACCGCGACGAGGCCATGATCTGGCGCGGTCCGATGGCCACCCAGGCGCTGGAACAGCTGCTGCGCCAGACCAACTGGAAAGACCTCGACTACCTGATCGTCGACATGCCTCCGGGCACCGGCGACATCCAGCTCACGCTGTCGCAGCGCGTGCCGCTGACCGGCGCGGTGATCGTCACCACCCCGCAGGACATCGCCCTGCTGGACGCCCGCAAGGGCATCAAGATGTTCGAGAAGGTCGGCGTGCCGATTCTGGGCATCGTGGAGAACATGGCGGTGCACGTGTGCGAGAAGTGCGGCCACGTGGAGCACATCTTTGGCGCCGATGGCGGCAAGAACATGGCCGCCGAGTACGGCATGGATTACCTGGGCGCGCTGCCGCTGAACATGAGCATCCGCGTGCAGGCCGACAGCGGCATGCCCACCGTGGTGGCCGATCCCGAGGGCGAGATCGCCGGGCTGTACAAGGGCGTGGCCCGGCAGGTGGCGATCAAGATCGCCGCCAAGGCGAAGGACTTCTCGTCCAAGTTCCCCAGCATCAAGATTTCCAAGGACACCTGAGCGGCAACGCCGCGCCACGAAAAAGCCGGCCCTCGGGCCGGCTTTCTTTTGCCTGGGCGGGCGGCAGCGTTCAGGCGCTCTCGCGCTCGCGCAGGCGGAAGCGCTGGATCTTGCCGGTGGCGGTCTTGGGCAGTTCGCTCATGAACTCGATGAAGCGCGGGTATTTGTAGGGCGCCAGCCGCTCCTTGACGAAGGCCTGCAGCTCGGACTCGGTGGCGGTTTGACCCGCTTTGAGCACCACGAAGGCCTTGGTTTTGGTCAGGCCGTCGGCATCCACCTTGCCGATCACCGCGGCTTCCAGCACCGCGGGGTGCTGCACCAGCGTGGCCTCGACCTCGAACGGGCTGACGTAGATGCCGCTGACCTTGAGCATGTCGTCGTTGCGACCGGCGTAGGTGTAGGTGCCGTCGGGGTTGCGGGTGTATTTGTCGCCGCTCTTGGTCCATCCGCCCTGGAAGGTGTCGCGGCTCTTGGCGCGGTTGTTCCAGTACATCAGCGCGGCGCTGGGGCCCTGGATGTAGAGGTCGCCGATCTCGCCCTCGGGCACGGGCTGGCCGTCTTCGCCGCGGAGTTCAACCGCGTAGCCGGGCACCGGCCGGCCGGTGGTGCCGTAGCGCACGTCGCCCGGTGTGTTGGACAGGAAGATGTGCAGCATTTCGGTGGAGCCGATGCCGTCGATGATTTCCACGCCGAAGTGGCGCGTCCAGCGCTCGCCGAGGTCTTGGGGCAGGGCCTCGCCGGCCGAGGAGCACAGGCGCAGCGCCACGTCGCTGCGCGCCGGGAGGTCGGGGCTGGCGAGCATGCCGCCGTAGCCGGTCGGCGCGCCATAAAACACGGTGACCCCCTGCGAGGTGAGGCGCCGGAACACCGCCGCCGGCGTCGGGCGCTCGGCCATCAAGACAACGGTGGCGCCCACGCTCAGCGGAAAGCTCAGCGCGTTGCCCAGCCCGTAGGCGAAAAACAGCTTGGCCGCCGAGAAGCACACGTCGCTCTCGCGCAGGTTGAGCACGCCGCGGCCGTAGAGTTCGGCGGTCCAGTACAGGTTGGCCTGGGTATGCACCGTGCCTTTGGGGGCGCCGGTCGAGCCGCTGGAGTAGAGCCAGAAGGCCGGCTCTTCACCGTGGGTGTCGACCGCGTCGGCCTCGGGCGCGGCGGCGATCAGGGCATCGAGGTCGTGGGTGCCCGCAGGGCGGTCGCTGCCGCGCGAGACGATGACGTGCTCCACCGCGTGGCCGCCGCCGGCCAGCGCGCTGTGCAGGGTCGGCAGCAGCGCGCCCGAGACGATGGCGGCGCGCGCCCGGCTGTCGGCCAGCATGTAGGCGTAGTCGGTCGGTGTGAGCAGCGTGTTCACCGCCACCGGCACGACACCGGCGTGCAGGCAGCCGAGAAAGGCCACCACCCAGTCGCTGCTGTCGTGGGCGAGCAACAACACCCGCTCCTCGCGGCGCAGGCCCAGGGCCGCCAGCGCCCCCGCGAAGCGACGCACGCGCTGGGTGAGCTCGCCGTAGGTGAGCGTGCCCTGGTCGTCGATCAGTGCGGTGCGGCTGGCGCGGTTGGCGTTGCGCTCCATCAGGTGCCGGGCGAAGTTGAAACGGGCCGGGGGCGCGGCGACGGTGGTGCTCATGCTTGTCTCCTCGTTGTGGTGTCTGTCTCGGGTGGCGGGCCGGGGCTCAGGGTGCCAGCGGGACCGCATGGGCCGCGATGGCGTCGAGCGTGGCGGTGTGGGCTTGCACGGCGCTGCGGCGGTGGTAGAAGCCGAGCGCACGCAGGCCGCCCAGTTCCTCGCCGCCGCCGGCGCGGCCCGGGCCACCGTGCAGGGATTGGGGCATCACGTTGCCGTGGCCGGTGTGCAGGCTGGCCACCTCGGGTGAGATGGCGTGCACGCGGCCGTGGGCGCTGGCCAGTTCGAGCGCGGCCGTGGCGGCGAAAGCCGGGTCGGCGCCGACCACGGAGCACACCAGCGAGCCCTCGCCGCGGCGGATGAGTTCGAAGGCCTGCTCGGGGCTGTCGTAGGGCATCAGCGTGGCGACCGGACCAAACACCTCCACCGCGTGCAGCACGCGCGCGCTGACCGGATCGCGGCGACCCAGCAGCACCGGCTGGGCGCAGGCGGCGATCGCGGGATCGGCGTCGATCAGGGGCCGGTCGCGGCCGTCGAACAGCACCTCGGCCTCGGTCTGCAGGTGCGCCAGTCCCTCGCGCACGCTGTCGTACTGGGCGCGGCTCACGAGCGCGCCCATGCGCACCCCCGCCGATCGCGGGTTGCCCACGGTGGTCTTGGCCAGCTGGGCGCCGATCGCCTGCGCGGCGGCGTCGTACAGCGCGCGCGGCACCAAGGCCCGCCGGATGGCGGTGCATTTCTGGCCGCTCTTGATGGTCATTTCGCGCGCCACCTCCTTCACGAACAGCGCAAAGCTCTCGCTGTCGGCGGTGGCGTCGGGCGCGAGCAGGGCGCTGTTGACGCTGTCGGCTTCGATGTTGCAGCGCACCGAACGCGCGGCGATCGCGGGGTGCTGGCGCAGCGTGGCGGCGGTGTCCGCCGAGCCGGTGAAGGACAACACGTCGAACGGTTCCAGCGCGTCCAGCAGCCCGGCCGAGGCGCCACAAACGACCGACAGCGCACCCGGCGGCAACACGCCCGCATCGATCACGTCCTGCACCATGCGCTGCGTGAGCCACGCGGTGGCGGTGGCGGGCTTGACCACCACCGGCACGCCGGAGAGCAGCGCCGGCGCGGCCTTCTCCCACAGGCCCCAGCTCGGGAAGTTGAAGGCGTTGATGAACAACGCGAGGCCGCGGGTGGGGGTGAGCAGGTGCTGGCTTTGGAAGGCCTCATCCTTGCCCAGGCGCGCGCGGCCGCCATCGAGCAGCGCGCGGGCGTCGCCGAGCTTGTCGCCCCAGCGTGCGTACTGGCCCAGCGTGAACAGGCCGCCGTCAATGTCGATGGCGGAGTCGTTCGCGGTGGTGCCGCAGTTGGCGGTGGCGATGGCGTAGTAGTCGTCGCGGCGGGCCTGCAGCACCTGACCGATCGCGGCCAGCAGGCCGGCGCGCTCGCGGTAGCTCAGCGCGCGCAGCGCCACACCGCCGGTCTCCCGGGCGGCGCGGAAGCCCTCGGCGAGGTCCAGCCCGGTGCGGTCCACGCGCACCAGCTCGGTGCCGAGCACGGGATCGAAAAGCGGTGTGCCAGCGCCGGTGCCGGTGTGCCAACGGCCGCCGAGGTGGTTGGGCAGCAAGGGGGAAGTCATGCGGGGTCCTGGAGGTGGGTGGAGGCGGGCGTCGATTGGCGCTATAAATGCACTATCTTGCGTCCTGCAAAACCTGCATTAAAGTGCATGTGTGAAAGTTTGACAAGGCCCACCCGGTCCGGCAGGCGCCGCCGGTGACCGCGGCGCCCCGGGCCGCACAGGATTTTTTATGAATGCGACGGACCACCCTCCGCTGACCGGCACGGCCGACCCGGCCCCGCCCGCCGACGATCCCAGCCGCCACCCCTTTCTCGTGGCGCTGGGCGAGCGCGTGCGCACGCTGCGCTCGCGCCGCGGCATGACGCGCAAAGCCGTCGCCCTGGCGGCGGACGTGTCTGAGCGACACCTCGCCAACCTGGAGTACGGCACCGGCAACGCCTCGATCCTGGTGCTGCTGCAGGTGGCCGACGCGCTGCAATGCCCGCTCGCCGAACTCATCGGTGACGTGAGTACCAGCTCACCCGAATGGCTGCTGATCCGCGAGCTGCTCAGCGGCCGCAACGAGGCCGAGCTGCGCCGGGTGCGGCAGGCGATCGGTGCCGCGCTGGGCGGCGGCGCGGCCTCGGCCGACGCCCAGCGCCGCCAGCGCGTGGCCCTGATCGGTCTGCGTGGCGCGGGCAAGTCGGCGCTGGGCCAGCGCCTGGCGGATGACCTCGGTTTTGCCTTCATCGAACTCAGCCGCGAGATCGAAAAATTCGCGGGCTGCAGCATCCAGGAAATCCACTCCCTCTACGGCACCCCGGCTTACCGGCGCTACGAACGCCGCGCGCTCGAAGAAGCCATCCAGATCTACCCCGAGGTGGTGATCGCCACGCCCGGCGGGCTCGTGTCCGACCCGGCGAACTTCAATCTGCTGCTGGCGCACTGCACCACCGTGTGGCTGCAGGCCGATCCGGCGGACCACATGGCGCGGGTGGCGGCGCAAGGCGACCTGCGCCCGATGGCCGCCAGCCGCGAAGCCATGGAGGACCTCAAGCGCATCCTCGCCGGCCGGTCGGCGTTCTATTCCAAGGCCGAGCTGCACTTCAACACCAGCGCCCACAGCGAAGCCGAGGCGGCGCGGGCGCTGGCGGTGGCGGTGCGCGACCTGATCGGCCGACCAGCGGTCATCGAATGACCCCAAAACATGCATAAAAGTGCATTGACTTGATTTCGGGTGATGCACTATTATTCCGGTCATGACGTCGCGACCGGTGAATCCCTGCCGGTGGCTGACCTCCCAACCCGAGGAGACAACCCATGAGCCAGCAACCCGCCGCGGTGGATTACCGCACCGACCCCAGCCAATACCGCCACTGGAAACTCAGCGTCGACGGCGCCATCGCCACCCTGGCGGCCGACTTCGCCGAGGACGGCGGCATCCGCCCGGGCTACAAGCTCAAGCTCAACAGCTACGACCTGGGCGTGGACATCGAACTGCACGACGCGCTCAACCGCATCCGCTTCGAGCACCCGCAGGTCCGCACCGTGGTGGTCACCAGCCTGAAGGACCGCGTGTTTTGTTCGGGCGCCAACATCTTCATGCTGGGCCTGTCCAGCCACGCCTGGAAGGTGAACTTCTGCAAGTTCACCAACGAGACCCGCAACGGCATCGAAGACTCGTCCAAGCACAGCGGCCTGAAGTTTGTGGCTGCGCTCAACGGCGCCTGCGCCGGCGGCGGCTACGAGCTGGCCCTGGCCTGCGACGAGATCATCCTGGTCGACGACCGCAGCAGCGCGGTGAGCCTGCCGGAAGTGCCGCTGCTCGGCGTGTTGCCCGGCACCGGCGGCCTGACCCGCGTGACCGACAAGCGCCACGTGCGCCACGACCTGGCCGACATCTTCTGCACCACCAGCGAAGGCGTGCGTGGCAAGAAGGCCGTGGACTGGCGTCTGGTGGACTCCATCGCCAAGCCGCAGCAGTTCGCCGCCCATGTGAAGGCCCGCGCCGAGGCCCTGGCTGCGCAGAGCGACCGCCCGGCCGACGCCCGGGGCGTGGCGCTGCCGCGCGTGGAGCGCACCGACCGCGCCGACGGCATCGACTACACGAATGTGAGCGTGGTCATCGACCGCGCCAAGCGCACCGCGACCCTCACCGTCAAGGCACCGACCACCGCCCAGCCGACCGACATCGCCGGCATCGAAGCCGCGGGCGCCGCGTGGTGGCCGCTGCAGATGGCGCGCGAGCTCGACGACGCGATCCTGAACCTGCGCACCAACGAGCTCGACATCGGCACCTGGCTGCTCAAGACCGAAGGCGACGCCGCCGCCGTGCTGGCTGCCGACGCGGTGCTGCTGGCCCATCAGGGCCACTGGTTCGTGCGCGAGACCCTGGGCCTGCTGCGCCGCACCTTCGCGCGGCTGGACGTGTCCTCGCGCAGCCTGTTTGCGCTGATCGAGCCGGGTTCGTGTTTCGCCGGCTCGCTGGCCGAACTCGCCTTCTGCGCCGACCGCGCGTACATGCTGGCCCTGCCGGACGAGCCGGAGCGCGCGCCCCGCATCACGCTGGGCGAGGCCAACCTGGGTCACCTGCCGATGGTCAATGGGCAGTCCCGCCTGCAGCGCCGCTTCTATGAAGAGGCCGCCGCGATGGACGCCGTGCGCGCCGCGGTCGGCCAGCCGCTGGATGCCGACGCCGCGCTCGCCCTGGGGCTGGTCACGTCCTCGCCCGACGACATCGACTGGGCCGACGAGGTGCGCATCGCCATCGAAGAGCGCGCGGCCATGTCCCCCGACGCGCTGACGGGCCTCGAAGCCAACCTGCGTTTCGCGCAGAAGGAAAACATGTTCACGCGCATCTTCGGCCGGCTCACCGCCTGGCAGAACTGGATCTTCATCCGCCCGAACGCCGTGGGCGAGAAGGGCGCGCTGAAGGTCTACGGCAAAGGCGACAAAGCCGCCTTTGATTTCAACCGCGTCTAAAGTCTTTTCATCGTTGTGCGGTGGGTTTCCCGGTGGAGCCAGCCGCAACCGCAGGTCAGTCCACCGACGAGCATTCCCGCAGGAGACCCCATGTCCGCCATCAACTACAGCGACAAGATCCCCAACAACGTCAACCTGTCCGAAGACCGCACGCTGCAGCGCGCCCTGGAGCACTGGCAGCCGAACTACCTGGAGTGGTGGAAGGACATGGGTCCGGAAGGCGCCCAGAGCTTCGACGTGTACCTGCGCACCGCCGTCAGCGTCGACCCGCAGGGCTGGGCGCAGTTCGACCACGTGAAGATGCCGGAGTACCGCTGGGGCATCTTCATGAATCCGGCTGAGCAGGGTCGCAAGATCCATTTCGGCGACCACATCGGTGAAGACGCCTGGCAGGACGTGCCTGGCGAACACCGCGCCAACCTGCGCCGCATCATCGTCACGCAAGGCGACACCGAGCCCGCCTCGGTGGAGCAGCAGCGTCACCTCGGCCTGACCGCACCGAGCCAGTACGACCTGCGCAACCTGTTCCAGATCAACGTGGAAGAGGGCCGCCACCTGTGGGCCATGGTGTACCTGCTGCACAAGTACTTCGGCCGCGATGGCCGCGAGGAAGCCGATGCGCTGCTGCAGCGCAACAGCGGCAGCCAGGACAACCCCCGCATCCTGGAAGCCTTCAACGAAGAGACGCCCGACTGGCTGTCCTTCTTCATGTTCACCTACTTCACCGACCGCGACGGCAAGTTCCAGCTGTGCGCGCTGGCCGAGTCGGCGTTCGACCCGCTGGCTCGCACCACCAAGTTCATGCTGACCGAAGAGGCCCACCACATGTTCGTGGGCGAGTCGGGCGTGGGCCGCGTGATCACCCGCACCTGCCAGGTGATGAACGAGCTCAAGACCGATGACCCGGCCAAGCTGCGCGCCGCCGGCGTGATCGACCTGCCGACCATCCAGCGTTACCTGAACTTCCACTTCAGCGTGACCATCGACCTGTTCGGCGCCGACCAGTCGAGCAACGCCGCCACCTTCTACAGCTCGGGTCTGAAGGGCCGCTATGAAGAGGGCAAGCGCAACGACGACCACGTGCTCAAGGGCCAGACCTACAAGATCCTGGAAGTGCAGGGCGGCCAGCTGGTCGAGCGCGAGGTGCCGATGCTCAACGCGCTCAACGAAGTGCTGCGCGACGACTACATCAAGGACAGCGTGGGCGGCGTGGAGCGCTGGAACAAGCTGATCGAGAAGGCCGGTCTGCCGCACCGCCTGACCGTGCCGCACAAGGCGTTCCACCGCAACATCGGCTCGCTCGCGGGCGTGAAGGTGTCGCCGGAAGGCCGCGTGGTGAGCGAGTCCGAGTGGCAGGCCAAGGTCGGCGAGTGGCTGCCCACCGCCGAGGACCGCGCCTTCGTCGCCTCGCTGATGGGTCGCGTGGTCGAGCCGGGCAAGTTTGCCAACTGGATCGCGCCGCCGGTCATGGGCATCAACCGCCAGCCGGTGAACTTCGAGTACGTCCGGTTCGCCTGATCCACCCCGCGCCGCGCCCGCGGCGCGCCACCCCCCGGACGGGGGGCGATGCCGGCGGACCGGGTACACCGGATCCGCGGCATCCCTTGACTGGGCTCGTGTGCGCAAACGGGCCCTCGTTGTTTGAGGAGTTTTCATGAACGCACCCGCCGAACTGGCTGTCATCAAGCAGCACCTGATCGACCCGGAGATCTGCATTCGCTGCAATACCTGCGAGGCGACCTGCCCGGTGGGTGCGATCACGCACGATTCGCGCAATTACGTGGTCGATGCGACCAAGTGCAACCTGTGCATGGCCTGCGTCCCGCCGTGTCCGACCGGCTCCATCGACAACTGGCGCACGATGCCGCGCGTGCGCGCCTATTCGGTGGAGGAGCAGTTGACGTGGGACGAGCTGCCGCCGGAGCTGGCGCCAGACGCACTGGCTGAAGCGGGTGAAGCCACCGAAGCCGCGCTGGACGAGGCGCCGGCGCCGGCCGCGGCCGCGCCGGCCGACGACCGTTTTGTGGCGTCGCGCTATGGCGCCACGCTGCCGCCCTGGAGCGCCGCGCACGCCTACACCAACCTGTACGGCCCCAAGGCCGCCCAGAAAACCATCACCGCCACCGTGACCGGCAACCTGCGCGTCACCGACGTGGGCACGGAGTACGACACCCACCACATCGTGCTGGACTTCGGCGCGATGCCGTTCCCGGTGCTGGAGGGTCAGAGCATTGGCATCGTGCCGCCGGGTGTGGACGCCCGCGGCCGCCCGCACCACGCCCGCCAGTACAGCATCGCCAGCCCGCGCAACGGCGAGCGGCCGGGGCACAACAACGTGTCGCTCACCATCAAGCGCGTGCTTGAAGACCACCAGGGTCAGCCGGTGCGGGGCGTGGCGAGCAATTTCATGTGCGACCTGCAGGTGGGCGACACCGTGGAAGTCATCGGGCCGTTCGGCGCGAGCTTCCTCATGCCCAACCACCCCAAGAGCCACATCGTGATGATCTGCACCGGCACCGGCAGCGCGCCGATGCGGGCGATGACCGAGTGGCGCCGCCGGCTGCGCGCGAAGTCGGAGAGCAGCGCCGGTCGCGGCAGCGACCCGCGAAGCGGCGGAGCGTGGGGGCCCGCATTCGAGGGCGGCAAGCTGATGCTGTTTTTTGGCGCCCGCACGCAGCAGGAATTGCCGTACTTTGGCCCGCTGCAGAACCTGCCCAAAGACTTCATCGACACCAATTTCGCCTTCAGCCGCACGCCCGGTCAGCCCAAGAAGTACGTGCAGGACGCGATGCGCGAGCGCGCCGCCGACCTGCTGCCCCTGCTCAAGGACCCGAACGCTTATTTCTACGTCTGCGGTCTCAAGAGCATGGAAGAGGGTGTCGTGATGGCCTTGCGCGACATCGCCCAGGCCGCCGGTCTGGACTGGGATACGCTGGGCAGCGCGATGCAGCGCGAAGGACGGCTGCACCTCGAGACCTACTGATCGGCCGCCCGTGGGGCGCCCGCGCGGCGCCCCGACGCCCTGTCGGGACATACCCGCGGCGGCTGGCGTGCGCGGGGCGGGATGCCGTACAGTCTCGCCTCCGTATGCATGCCACCCTTCCATCCCACGCGTCCCGGCCCGCCATCGAGGTGGATGTCGTCATGCGCCGCGAGCCGGTGCCGGGCGCGATGGCGCGCTGGCAGCCGTGGCGCTGGGTGCTGGCCGACGTGATGCTGCACGCCGGGCCCGAGGAAACCGCCCTGCTCACGCCCGACGAAACCCACGAGCCGCAGCCGGTGGCGCCGGTGGACGAGGCGCGCGAGGTGGCGGGTGCCACCCACTGGCTGTTTCCGCGCCACCGCGTGACCCTGTTTCGCGACGACGCCGAAGGCCTGTACCTCAACCTCAACAGCCCGCAGCCCTGCTTCTGGGTGTTCTGGCGGGCGGACGAAGAGCGGCTGCTCGATGGCGAGCCGATGGCCGTGCCACAGATCGTCACCCTCAGCTACCACGACGCTGGCCGTTGGCTGGACGCGCAGGAGCGGGTCGACCAGGTGCCCGCCGCGCCCGAGGTGATCGACTGGCTGCGCGCGTTTGTGGACGAGCGCTACGTGCCCGAGCCCAAAAAGCGCAAACGTCCCGACAGCTTCCGCCCGCTGACCGACCGTTTCGGCCAACCGGCGCGCGTCTCCACCGGCAAGCGATGAATTTCTGGCGCCCTCAGCCCGCCCGGCCATGACCTCGGACGACAGCTTCTTCTCGCGCTGGTCGCGCCGCAAGCAGGCCGCCCGCACCGGCGAAGCGCTGCCGCCTGAGCCGCCGGCGCCGCTGCCCGCGCGCGACCCGGTGCTGGCGCCGGCAGCCCCGGTGCCCCCGGCCGCGGGCGTGGCGGCAGCAGCCCCGGGCACCGCGCCCGCGGCAGCCCCCGCCGAGCCCCCGCCCACGCTCGACGATGTGGCCCAGCTCACGCCCGAGTCCGATTTCTCGCGCTTCGTGGCCCGCGACGTGCCAAGCAGCGTGCGCAACGCTGCCGTCAAGAAACTGTTCGCCGATCCGCACTTCAATGTGATGGACGGGTTGGACATCTACATCGACGACTACACCCAGGGCAGCCCGCTGGCCGAGGCCGACCTGGCCCGCATGGTCGGCGCGAAGTTCCTCAAGCTGGTGGACGACGATCCCCCCGCCGCCGACGGCGCGACCGCCGCCGCCCCCACACCCCCGACGGTGGCCGCTCCCGTGGCGGCGCCGATCCCGGACAGCGGACCCACCGCTGCCGCCCCCGACGGCTCCCCGGCCGCCGATCTGCCCCCGCCCCACGATGACCACGCTGATCTGCAACTGCAACCAGACCATGCCCCTGAACGCGACGGCGTTGGGCGAGGCGCTGGATGAAGACCTGACCGTCCACACCACGCTGTGCCGGCGCGATGCGCCCGCGTTCCAGCGCGCCAGTCGACGGCCCGACGAGCTGGTGGTCGCCTGCACGCAGGAGGCCCGGCTGTTCAACGAGTTGGCCACGCAGACTGAGGGCGCGGTGCCGCTGGACGTCCGACCGATCCGCTTCGTCAATATCCGTGAAACCGGCGGCTGGGGCCGCGAGGCCGCCGCGGCCACGCCCAAGATGGCGGCCCTGCTGGCCGCCGCCCGCGTGCCGGACCCGGAGCCGGTGCCCACCGTCACCTACCGCAGCGCGGGCCGCCTGCTGATCATCGGATCGCTCGACGAGGCCGAGCGCGTGGCGGGTCTGGTCGGTGATGCGCTGGACGTGACCATCCTGGCCCAGGGCGGCGCGGGCGGCCAGCCGCGCACCTGGCCGGTGCTGGGCGGGCAGGTCACGGGCGTGACCGGCTGGCTCGGCGCTTTTGAAGTCAGCTGGTCCAGTGGCAACCCGATCGACCTGGACCTGTGCACGCGCTGCAACGCCTGCGTCGCGGCCTGCCCGGAAGGCGCGATCGGTCTGGACTACCAGATCGACCTGGCCAAGTGCGCCAGCCACCGCGCCTGCGTGAAGGCCTGCGAGGCGGTCGGCGCCATCGATTTCCAGCGCGACGCGCAGGCCCGCACCGAAACCTTCGACATCGTGCTGGACCTGCGCGCAGAGCCCGCGTTCGCCCAGCACGCGCCGCCGCAAGGCTACTTTCACCGCCCGGGTGGGCTGCAGGGCGAGACCGGCCTGCAAACCGTCATCCGCCTGCGCGAGCTGGTGGGCGAGTTCGAAAAGCCGAAGTTCTTTGTGTACAAGCAAAAGGTCTGCGCCCACGGCCGCAACGAGACCGTGGGTTGCGACGCCTGCGTGCAGGTGTGTTCGGCCGCCGCGATCCGCAGCGATGTGGAGCGCCAGCAGATCGTGGTCAATCCCAACCTGTGCGTGGGTTGCGGCGCCTGCACCACCGTCTGCCCCACCGGCGCGCTCACCTACGCCTACCCCCGCGCGAGCGAACAGGGCGTGAAGTGGCGCACCGTGCTGCAGACCTACGCCCGTGCCGGCGGCACCGACGCCGCCCTGCTGCTGCACAGCCAGGAGGCCGGCGGTCGTCTCGTGGAGGATCTGGGCCGCGCGGCCGCGCTCGACCGCCGGGTGCGCGGCGTGCCGGCCCGCGTGATTCCGCTGCCGCTGTGGCACACCGCCTCCGTCGGCGCCGACCTGTGGCTGACCGCCTTCGCCTACGGCGCCTCGCAGGTGTGGGTGCTGATGACCGACGAAGAAGCGCCGCAGTACCGCGACGCCCTGCGCGAGCAGATGGCGGTGGCCCAGGCCATCGTCACTGGCCTGGGCTACACCGGCACGCACTTCCGGCTGATCGAGGCCCGCGATGTGGCCTCGCTCGACAGCCAGCTGGCCTTCCCGACGGCGCAAGGCGTCAAGCGCCGCGCCAGCTACGCGGTGCAGGCCGAAAAGCGGGCGACGCTTGAACTCGCCCTCGACCACCTGCTGCAGGACAGCGCGACCCACGGCGCCCGCGCCGAGGCCGTGGCGCTGCCGGCGGCCTCGCCGTTTGGCAGCGTGTCGGTCGACAAGGACCGCTGCACCCTGTGCCTGAGCTGCGTGAGTGCCTGCCCGGCCAGCGCGCTGCAGGACAACCCCGAGCGCCCGCAATTGCGCTTCATCGAGAAAAACTGCGTGCAGTGCGGCCTGTGCGCCACCACCTGCCCGGAAGACGCGATCACGCTGCAACCGCGCCTGTTGCTGACCGAGCAGCGCAAGCAGCTGCGCGTGGTCAACGAGGCCGAGCCGTGGCGCTGCATCCGCTGCAGCAAGCCCTTCGGCACGCTCAAGGCGATCGAGAACATGCTGGAGCGCCTGTCCACCCACGCCATGTTCCAGGGCGAGGCGGCCGAACGGCTGAAGATGTGCGGCGATTGCCGCGTCATCGACCTCTACAGCAACCCGAACGAAACCCGCATCACCGACCTCTGAGCCCGACCATGACCGACCGCATTCCCGTGTCGTCCGCGCTGGACGAAGAAACCGCCCGCGCCGAGGTCTACGGCCTGCTGGCGATGCTGTACTACGCGCCGCCCACCCCCGAGCTGATGGCGCAGCTGCGCGTGGCCGTGACCGAGGCACCGGCCGCCGGCGCCTTTCTGGAAGAGCCGTGGCGTCTGGTGGTGGGCGCCGCGCGCGAACACAGCGACGAGGCGGTGCGTGAAGAGTTCGAGGCCCTGTTCGGTGGCTTGGGCAAGCCCGAGATCTACCTGTTCGGTTCGCACTATCTGGCGGGCTTCCTGAACGAAAAGCCGCTCGCGCAGCTGCGCAGCGACCTCGCCGAACTCGGCCTGGCCCGCGATGAGACCATGCCCGAAACCGAGGACCACGTCAGCTACGTGTTCGAGGTGATGCGCTTCCTGATCGCCGGGGACGACGTCAGCGTGTCCAACCTGACGCAGCAGCAAAAGTTCTTCGCCGCCCACGTGTTGCCTTGGCTGCCCCGCCTGTGCGAGACGCTGGCGGCCCACCCGGCCGCGCGTTTCTACGCCGCGCTGGCGGGCTTCACCCAGGCCTTTATCGGCGTCGAAGCCCAGGGCTTCGACATGCTCGACTGACGCCCCCGCGGCGGCGGCCGCTCAGGCGTCGAGCGCGGCCGGGCGTCCGTCGGCCGTGGGTGGCGCTGGCGGCGCTTGCGGCTCGGTCAGCAGCCGCACGGTGAACACCGCACCCGGGGTGCCGTCGCGGCGGTTGGCGGCCTCGATGCTGCCGCCGTAGCGCTCCACCAGCCCCTGGCTGATCCACAGGCCGAGTCCGTTGCCGTCGTTTTTCGTCGTGAAGAAGGGCCGGAACAGCCGGCTCAGGGCATCGGGGCTCAGGCCGCCGCCGCTGTCGATCACGCGCAGTTCCGCGCCGGCCGCCGTGTCGGCGGTTTCCAGGCGCAGCGTGCCGCCGGCCGGCATGGCCTGGATGGCGTTGATCAGCAGGTTGATGGTGACCTGCTGCAACTCCTGGCGGTTCATCGCCACCGGGTGCCGTGCCCGCAGGTCGCGTTCCACCAGGATCTGCGTCTGGGCCAGCAGGTGGCCCACCAGCACGAGGCAGTCGGTGACGGTGCGGTTGATGTCGAGCGAGACGACATAACCGGCGTACTCGGTGGGCCGCGCGTACTGCAGCAACTGGGTCACGATGATGCGCATTCGCTCGACCTGCTGGTCCAGGAGTTGCAGTTCGTCGCGCACCGGTGCAGCGGCGCTGCCGAGCGTGTCGCGGATCAGGTCGAGGTTGCCCTGCATGACCGCGATCGGGTTGTTGATCTCGTGGGCGATGCTGGCGGTGAGCTGGCCGATGGCCGCGAGCTTCTCGCTCTTGACGAGTTGCGCCTGCGCGAGCTGCAGCGAGGCGTTGCTGGCCTGCAGTTCGCGGGTGCGCTCCGCCACCTTGGCATCGAGTTCGCGCGCCCAGCCTTCCAGCGTGGCAGTCTTGTCGTCGATGACGTCGAGCAGCTGGTCGAGGTGGCCAGCCAGCGCGCCCAGCTCGTCGCGTGCGCCCAGCTCGCCGACCCGGGCGGTGCCCTGACCCTCTTCGACGAGCTGCATGGTGCTGTTCATGCGCTCCACCGGCTGGAAGATGCTGCGCGCCCAGCGCAGCGAGAACCAGGCGGACAGCGCCATCACCGCCAGGAAGATCAGGCCGATGACGGCCAGCAACGCGTGGCGGACCAGGCGAAAGGGCGCTTCGGTGAAGCCCACATACAGCATGCCGATGCGCTCGCCCTGGCTGTCGCGCAGCGGGTCGTAGGCGGAGACGTACCAGTCGTTGACCACGAAGGCGCGGTCCAGCCAGGTGCGCCCGTCCTCGAGCACGGCCTCGCGCACCTGCTGGGAGACGCGCGTGCCGATGGCCCGCTGGTCCTGGAACAGGCGCACGTTGGTCGTGATGCGGACATCGTCGAGGAACAGGGTGGCCGTGCCGCGACTGCCGAACGGCAGGGCGTCGTCGGGGTAGACGATGCGGTTGATGTGGTCGATGAAGTCCAGGTTCTGGTTGAGCAGCAGGCCGCCCACGAGCAAGGCCAGCACCTCGCCCTGCTCGTCCAGCACCGGCAGCTTGGCCAGCATCACCAGCGCGCGGTCTTCGATGGCGCGTTCGCTGGGCGTGGCGTTGCGGGTGGGCACGAGCCCGATGCGCAGGCGCGGCAACAGGTGTGGTGCCATCGGGGCCAGGTCTTGCGCGTCGAGCACCATCAGCCGCGCCTTCTGGAAGCGGCTGCGGCCGGGCTGCACGCTTTTCACCACCGGCTCCGGCATCGCGGCGGGGGAGGGCAGCGAACCCGCGCCGCTCAGGCCATCGGGCAGCGCGCGCTGCAACGGACGGCCCTGGGCGTCGTAGAGGACGAGGAAGTCGAGCTCCAGCCGTTCGCGTTCGCGCGCCAGGCGCTCACCCAGCGCAGCGCGATCGGTGCCGCGCGGGCCTTTGAGGGCGGCGTACAGCGCCTGGGAATTGGCCACGCCAAGCGTGCCGGTGCCGACCTCGCCCAGCACCTGTTCGAAATACCCGTTGGCCACCGCGAGGTCGCTGCGCACCTTGGTGATCAGCAGCCGGTCGTAGGTTTCACCGCTCCACACCCACAGCGCCAGCGAGAGCAGGGGCAGCGCCACCAGCAAGGGCAGCAGGGCCATGGCCAGCAGCTTGCGCCGCACCGAGGTGGCCAGCCAGCGCGGTGTGCGCCAGACCGTCACGCGCGCCCCGCCCGCGTCACGCACCGCCCCACTCGGCCACGCGCCGCTCCAGCGTGCGCCGCGACACGCCCAGCAGCTGAGCGGCGCGCGTCTTGTCGCCCTGCACGGCCTCCAGCACCGAGAGGATGTGCATCTTCTCCAGCGTCTGCAGATCGGTGACCTCGGGCACGCTGCGCACCGGCTGCGTCGGATACAGGGCCGACACGTTGAGCGACCCCAGGATCAGCGACCGTTCGATCAGGTTGCGCAGCTCGCGCACGTTGCCCGGCCAGTCGTACTGCTGCAGGAAGGCGATCTCCTGCTCGCTGATCACGAGCCTTTCCTTGCCCAGCGTGGGCGCGAGCTGCCCCATGAAGTGGGCGACCAGCGCCGGGATGTCTTCCTTGTGCTGGCGCAGCGGCGGCAGCGTCAGCTCGACCACCTGCAGGCGGAAATAGAGGTCTTTGCGGAACCGGCCCGCGGCCACTTCCTCGCTGAGCTGCCGGTTGGTCGCCGCGATGATGCGCAGGTTCAGCGGCACTTGCTGTTCGCTGCCAACCGGACGGATGGTGAGGTCCTCGATCGCGCGCAGCAGGGTGGCCTGGATGGGCAGCGGCAGTTCGGCGATCTCGTCGAGGAAGAGCGTGCCGCCCTGCGCGTAGTGGAACAGGCCGTCGCGCGCCCGCGTGGCGCCCGTGAACGCGCCTTTGGCGTGGCCAAAGAGTTCACTCTCGATGAGTTCGGGCGATACCGCGGCGCAGTTCACCGGCACGAACGGCCCGCTGGCCCGGGCGCTGCGCGCGTGAAGTTCGCGGGCCACGAGTTCCTTGCCGGTGCCCGATTCGCCCTGCAGCAGCACCGTGCTGTCCACCGAGGCGATGCGCTCGACCGAGGCCCGCAAGGCGTGCAGCGCCGGCGAGCCACCGACCAGCGCGGCGCGGTGCACCGGCGTGCGCGCCATGGCCCGGCGCAGCACGAAGTTTTCGCGCCGCAGCCGCGCGCGCTCGTGGCACTGCTTCACCGCGTTCAGGATTTGTGGCACGCGGAACGGCTTGAGGATGAAGTCCGAGGCGCCGGCGCGCAGCGCCTCGATCGCGGTGTCGAGATCGGCGAACGCGGTGATCAGGATCACCTCGCCCGTGAAGCCCTGTTCGCGCAGTTCCTTCAACCAGGCCACGCCGCTTTTGCCCGGCAGCGAGATGTCCAGGATGATCAGATCGACGTGGTGGCTGCGCAGCCACTGCGCGCCTTCTTCGGCGCTGCCCGCGTTCATCACGAAGTGGCACCGCGGGGCGAGTGTCTTGACCAGAAAGTTCAGCATGCCCTGTTCGTCGTCCACGATCAGGATCGACCAGTCGGGCCAGCCCTCGATGGAACGATCGGCGGCGGGCGGGGTCAGGGGCATCTGGGGGGCTTCCACCGGCGCGGATTCTACGGATGAGGCCCACAAAATCACTCGGATATTGGCGCAAATCCGACGCCGGCACAGGGCGTTGAGGGTTCGCGAGCAAACGACAAATTGTCGTAACGGGTTGCGACAAGCTGACCGGTCACCCTGGGGTGTCCATTCGTAAGCACACTGAAGATTTAGGGGTAATCCCTGAATTCGGAACCCGGCGGCCGTCCCCGGATTCCGCGACGGGTGTCCGTGGCAGTTGGCACGGAATTGGCTAGCAAAACTGCAGCAACGGGCCGTGAGGCCCGTTTGTCTTTTGGGGCGGCTGTCAAGTCGGTGAGACAGCCATCGCCGGGCGGGCAATCCAGCTTGCACCACCACGGTGGCGGGACTAGATTCCCACTTATGCAACGCGCCCGCACGTGGTGTGCGCGCGCATGCGTCAACCCCTGGAGACATGCATGACCCAGTCCACCCGCACCCCCGCTGAGGCCCGTACCGGCATGAACCGCCGCACGCTGTTCGCGGGCGCGTCCACCGTGGGCGCCCTGGCCGCCGCCGCCGCTGTGCTGCCGCGCGTGACCGAGGACACCGCCCCCGCCGCCGAGGCCAAGCCCGCCCCGAAGAAAGGCGGCGGCTACTCGCTGACGGCCCACGTCAAGCAGTACTACGCCACCACCCGCATCTGAGCGGTCACCCCTTTCCCGACGCCCCACGACCACAGCACTGTCCGACCAGGAGACATCCCATGCTGCTGACCAAAAAGAACCCTTCCCCCGGTGGACACGCCTCGCGCGTCCATTCCACGCTGATCAATTCCCTGCAGCGCGGCCTTGCCGCCGCGCTGCCGACCATGGACCGCCGCGCCTTCCTGCGCCGCTCGGGCCTGGGCGTGGGCGTCGGTCTGGCGGCCTCCCAGCTCGCGCTGGTGAAGAAGTCGCACGCCGCGGCCGGCAAGTCCATTGATGGCACCGGCAAGATTGAAGTCAAGCGCACCATCTGCACCCACTGCTCCGTGGGTTGCGCCACGGACGCCATCGTCGAGAACGGCGTGTGGGTTCGCCAGGAGGCGGTGTTCGACTCCCCCATCAACCTCGGCGCCCACTGCGCCAAGGGCGCGTCGCTGCGCGAGCACGGCCACGGCGAGTACCGTCTGCGCTACCCGATGAAGCTGGTCAACGGCAAGTACCAGCGCATCAGCTGGGACCAGGCCTACGACGAGATCGTGGCCAAGATGAAGGAGCTGCGCGACGCCAGTGGCCCGGACTCGGTCTATTTCATCGGCTCGTCCAAGCACAACAACGAGCAGGCTTACCTGCTGCGCAAGTTCGTGAGCTTCTGGGGCACGAACAACTGCGACCACCAGGCGCGCATC
This sequence comes from Hydrogenophaga sp. T66, assembly GCF_057219855.1. NCBI lineage: Bacteria > Pseudomonadati > Pseudomonadota > Betaproteobacteria > Burkholderiales > Comamonadaceae > Hydrogenophaga > Hydrogenophaga sp. T66. Next base: position 483,357 of record NZ_JBXVVX010000001.1, read on the forward strand.
TGCCACTCCACCACGGTGGCCGGCGTGGCGAACACCTGGGGCTACGGCGCCATGACCAACTCGTACAACGACATGCAAAACAGCAAGGTCGCTCTGTACATCGGCTCGAACGCCGCCGAGGCGCACCCGGTCTCCATGCTGCACATGCTGCATGCCAAGGAAACCGGCTGCAAGATGATCGTGGTTGACCCGCGCTTCACCCGCACCGCGGCCAAAGCCGATGAGTACGTGCGCATCCGCTCGGGCTCGGACATCCCCTTCCTGTTTGGTGTGCTCTATCACATCTTCAAGAACGGCTGGGAAGACAAGAAGTACATCGCTGACCGCGTGTACGGCATGGAAGACGTCAAGAAAGACGTCATGGCCAAGTGGACGCCGGACAAGGTGGAAGAAGCCTGCGGCGTGAAGGAAGAGCAGGTGGCCAAGGTCGCCAAGATGCTGCACGAGAGCCGCCCCGGCACGATCGTGTGGTGCATGGGCCAGACGCAGCACACCATCGGCAACGCGATGGTGCGCGCCTCCTGCATCCTGCAGCTGGCGCTGGGCAACGTGGGCGTCACTGGCGGTGGCACCAACATCTTCCGCGGCCACGACAACGTGCAGGGCGCCACCGACGTGGGCCCGAACCCCGACTCGCTGCCGGGCTACTACGGCCTGGCCGCCGGTTCGTGGAAGCACTACGCCGCCACCTGGGGCGTGGACTACGACTGGATCAAGTCGAAGTACGCCGACGGCATGATGGAGAAGCCCGGCATCACCGTCTCCCGCTGGATCGACGGTGTGCTGGAGAACAACGAGCTCATCGACCAGGGTCCGAACCTGCGCGGTGTGTTCTTCTGGGGCCACGCGCCGAACTCGCAGACCCGCGGTCTGGAGATGAAGAAGGCGATGGACAAGCTCGACCTGCTGGTCGTGGTGGACCCGTACCCGTCGGCCACCGCCTCGATGGCGGCCATGCCGGGTGAGAACGTCAACCCGAACCGCGCGGTGTACCTGCTGCCGGCGGCCACGCAGTTCGAAACCAGCGGTTCGTGCACCGCGTCGAACCGCTCGATCCAGTGGCGCGAGCAGGTGATCCAGCCGCTGTGGGACAGCCGCACCGATCACATGATCATGTACCAGCTGGCGCAAAAGCTGGGCTTCGACAAGGAGCTGGTCAAGAACTACAAGATGGTCAAGGGCAAGGGCGGCATGGAAGAGCCCGAGGTCGAGTCCATCCTGCGCGAGATCAACAAGGCGGTCTGGACCATCGGCTACACCGGCCAGAGCCCGGAGCGCCTGAAGGCCCACATGCGCAACATGGCCGCCTTCGACGTGAAGACCCTCAAGTGCAAGGGCAAGGTCGTCGACAAGGAGACCGGCTACGACATGAGCGGCGACTACTTCGGTCTGCCCTGGCCGTGCTACGGCACGCCGGAGCTCAAGCACCCTGGCTCGCCGAACCTGTACGACACCTCCAAGCACGTCATGGACGGCGGTGGCAACTTCCGCGCGAACTTCGGCGTCGAGCGCAACGGTGAGACCCTGCTGGCCGAAGACGGCTCGCACTCGGTGGGCGCCGAGATCACCACCGGCTACCCCGAGTTCGACCACGTGCTGCTGAAGAAGCTGGGCTGGTGGGAAGAGCTCACCGAGGCCGAGAAGGCCAAGGCCGAGGGCAAGAACTGGAAGACCGACCCCACCGGCGCGATCATCCGCGTGGCGATGAAGCACGGCTGCCACCCGTTTGGCAACGCCAAGGCCCGCGCCGTGGTGTGGAACTTCCCGGACGCCATCCCGCAGCACCGCGAGCCGGTCTATGGCACCCGCCCGGACCTCATCGCCAAGTACCCCAGCCACGACGACCAGAAGACCCGCTGGCGTCTGCCCATCCTGTACAAGTCGCTCCAGTCGAAGAACGTCGAGCAGAAGCTGCACGAGAAATTCCCGCTGGTGATGACCTCGGGCCGTCTGGTCGAGTACGAGGGTGGTGGCGAGGAGACCCGCTCCAACCCCTGGCTGGCCGAGCTGCAACAGGAAATGTTCGTCGAGATCAACCCGACGACGGCGGCCGCCCGCGGCATCCGCAACGGCGAGCGCGTGTGGGTGAGCTCTCCCACCGGCGCGCGCATCAATGTGCAGGCGCTGGTCACCGAGCGGGTGGACAAGGACACCGTGTTCCTGCCGTTCCACTTCTCCGGCCACTGGCAGGGCGTGGACATGAAGCCTTACTACCCCGATGGCGCGATGCCGGTGGTGCGTGGTGAGGCGGTCAACACCGCCACGACCTACGGCTACGACATCATCACGATGATGCAAGAGACCAAGACCACGATCTGCAACGTCGAGAAGGCGTAAGGCAAGGAGAACCCAACATGGCACGCATGAAATTCATCTGTGACGCCGAGCGCTGCATCGAGTGCAATGGCTGCGTCACCGCTTGCAAGAACGAGCACGAAGTTCCCTGGGGCGTGAACCGCCGCCGGGTGATTACCCTCAACGACGGCGTCCCGGGCGAGAAGTCGATCTCGGTGGCCTGCATGCACTGCAGCGACGCGCCCTGCATGGCCGTCTGCCCGGTGAACTGCTTCTACCGCACCGACGAAGGTGTGGTGCTGCACGACAAGGACGTGTGCATCGGCTGCGGCTACTGCTCTTACGCCTGCCCCTTCGGCGCCCCCCAGTTCCCGTCCCAGGGCACCTTCGGTGTGCGCGGGAAGATGGACAAGTGCACGTTCTGCGCCGGCGGCCCCGAGGCCCACGGCAGCCAGACCGAATTCGAGAAGTACGGTCGCAACCGCCTTGCCGAAGGCAAGCTGCCGTCGTGCGCCGAGATGTGCTCGACCAAGGCGCTGCTGGCGGGCGATGGTGACGTGGTGGCCGACATCTTCCGCAACCGGGTGCTCACGCGCGGCAAGGGCGCCGAGGTCTGGGGTTGGGGCACCGCCTACGGCTCTGCACAAGGACAGAAATCGTGAACAAGCAACGACTGACCCTCACCGTCGTGGCCGCCCTCGCGGCCGTCACCCTGGCTGCCTGCGGCGACCAGCCGCAGGAAATCTCCGGCTCGGGCGTGAAGATGGACGCCGCGCCGTACACCGGCGTGGGCAAGAGCCAGTACGCGGAAGCCGGCTGGAAGGCGGGCGACCGCACCAGCTGGGAGTCGCAGCTCAAGGCCCGCGCCCAGTACGGCCAGAACGAGTACAGCCGCACCACGGCCCCGAAGCAGTAAAGGGATCCGCGCCATGCAATCCACCCACCGCACCGTCTGGCGCGCCTGGCTGGTCGGCGGCCTGATGGCGCTGGGTCTGGGCATCGCCCAGGCCCAGTCCCTGAAGGTCGACCCGGTCGAGCCGGCGCCCCAGCAGGCCGCTCCGCAGCAGCAGGGCGGCATCAAGAGCGCGAACATCTTCGAGATCGCGCCGGACGCGTCCAAGGACCCGAACTACGCCAACCAGACCAATGCCGAGCGCGGCAAGGTCCAGCCCGGCAACAACGCGCCCATGTGGCGCGACGTGGGCCAGGGCGTGACCGGCTACAGCAGCCTGCCGTACCTGGAGTCGGGCAACCTGATCCAGCCGATGGTGCAGTACCCCGGTTCGCGCATGACCACCGCGGGCGAAGCCTGGCGGCAGGTGCGCAACAACTGGATCATTCCCTACGGCGGGGCGATCCTGCTGATCGCGGGTGTGGCCCTGGCGCTGTTCTACTTCGCCAAAGGCACCATCGAGCTGCACGGCGCCGAGACCGGCCGCAAGATCGAACGTTTCACCTACTTCGAGCGCGCGGCCCACTGGGTCAACGCGATCGCGTTCGTGACGCTGGCGATCTCCGGCATCGTGATGGCGTTCGGCAAGTTCTTCCTGTTGCCCATCATCGGCAGCACGCTGTTCGGCTGGCTCACCTACGCGCTGAAGAACATCCACAACTTCGTCGGCCCGGCCTTCGTCGTGTCGCTGATCGTGGTGTTCCTGGTGTTCGTGCGCGACAACCTGCCGTCCAAGGAAGACATCACCTGGCTGCTCAAGGGCGGTGGTCTGCTTAGTGGTACCGAGGTTCCCTCGCACCGCTTCAACGCCGGTGAAAAGGTGCTGTTCTGGGGCGGCGTGTTCCTGCTGGGCGCGCTGGTGGCCGGCTCCGGCGTGTTCCTGGACAAGATCGTCCCGGCCGTGGAGTACACCCGCGCCAACATGCAGGTCGCCCACATGATCCACGCCAGCGCCGCCGTGCTGATGATGGCCATGTTCATGGGTCACATCTACATGGGCACGGTCGGCATGCGCGGTGCCTACAGCGCGATGAAGACCGGCTACGTCGATGAGACCTGGGCCAAGGAACACCACGAGCTTTGGTACAACGACATCAAGGCCGGCAAGATCCCCGCGCAGCGCACCCCGCAGGCCACGGGCGACGCCCAGCCCGCCAAGGCCTGAGCGACGGCCGACCATCCCGAGGAGAAACACGATGAAACGCTTTGCCCTGTTCGCCACCGGCTGCCTGCTGGCCGGTGCCGCCCTGGCCAAACTGCCGGCCCCGGTGCTGACCGAGGAAGCCAAGGCCAAGGCCGCCGAGGCCGCCGCCAAGACGGCCCACGGCAACAAGGTCGCCAACTACCAGCTGTGCAAGTCGATGGACCGCGCGGCCGCGAACCACTTCAAGCAGGCCTCGGCCAAGGGCAAGTCCCCGTCGCCGAGCGCACCGGCCTGCGTGGACCCGGGCCCGTTCGTCTACACGCCCGCCGCCCCGGCAGCACCGGCTGCTGCCGCCGCCCCGGCGGCGCCCGCGGCACCGGCCGCCGCGCCAGCCAAGAAGAGCTGACCGGGTCGTACCCCCGACGCAAAGAGGCCCTTCGGGGCCTTTTTGCTGGGCATCCCTCGCATACTCCCACCATGACCACCGAACTCGCCGACGCCCAAGCCTCCCTGCAGCGCCGTTTGCCCACGCTCTCCGCCGCGCAGGCCCCGCTCACGCGGGAAACGACCGTGGTCAATGAGTTTGGCGTGGCGTCGGTGGTGTCGGTGCCCGCGGAGCGCGACCTCACCGTGTACGTGGATAAGCGCGAACTCGTCACGCTGATGACGCTGGGCGCCCACCCGGAGTGGCTGGTGCTCGGCTATCTGCTCAACCAGCGGCTGGTGGGTTCGGTGGACGAGATTGCTGCGATCCAGGTGGATTGGGAGGTGGGGGCCGCGAGCGTGACCACCCGCGCCGGGATCGACCGCATCGAGGAGCGCACGGCCAAGAAGGTGGTGACCACCGGCTGCGGGCAGGGCAGCGTGTTTGGCGACCTGATGGACGAGCTGGACCGGCTGTCGTTGCCCCCTGGCGTGCTGCGCCAGTCGCGGCTCTATGCCATGGTCAATGCCATCCGCCTGAAGGAAAGCACCTACAAGTCCGCCGGATCGGTGCACGCGTGCGCGCTGTTCCGGGGGGGCGCGTTGCAGCTGTTCGTCGAAGATGTGGGCCGCCACAACGCGGTGGACACCATCGCGGGCTGGCTGGCCCTGAATGACGCCGCCGCAGCGCCGGCGGATGAGGGCGATCTCGACAAGGTGTTCTACACCACCGGCCGGCTCACCAGCGAGATGGTGATCAAGAGCGCCCAGATGGGCGTGGCCGCGGTGGTGTCGCGCAGCGGCATCACGCAGATGGGGCTGGAGGTGGCGCAGCGGGTGGGTCTGTGCGCGATCGGGCGGGCCACCCACAAGCACTTTCTCTGCTACGCCCACCCCGAGCGGCTGGTGTGGGATGCCGTGCCGCCCGCGCCGCCGGCTGCGGCGGATCACGCCTAGGGGCTGCTAACGCCAGGGAAGGACTCGCGCCGTACCGTCTCAGGGCACAGGGCGTCGTTGCCCGCTCGTTGCGTGCTGAGAGCACGCGGCCTCACTCGCGCCTCGCCCTGTGCCCTGAGACGGTACGGCGCGAGCTCTTCCCTAGCGTTAACAGACCCTAAACTCGGCGTACCGGGCGCGCCGCGCCCTTCACCGTTTCACGCCATGCCCCGCGACGTCCACGTCATCGCCCATCCCCTCGTCCAGCACAAGCTCACGCTGATGCGCCGCAAGGACACCAGCACGAAGAGCTTCCGCGAGCTGGTGCACGAACTCAGCGCCCTGCTGGCTTACGAACTCACGCGCGACATGCCGATGCAGGAAATCGACATCGAGACGCCGCTGGAGCCGATGAAGTCGCGCGTGATCGATGGCAAGAAGATCGTGCTGGCCTCCATCCTGCGCGCCGGCAACGGTTTTCTCGACGGCATGCTGCAGGTCATCCCCGGGGCCCGCGTCGGCCACATCGGCCTGTACCGCGACCCGGCCACGCTGAAGGCGGTCGAGTACTACTTCAAGATGCCGCAGGACATGCACGAGCGCGACGTCATCGTGCTCGACCCGATGCTGGCCACCGGCAACTCGGCCGTGGCGGCCGTGGACCGCCTGAAAAAGACCCAACCGCGCTCGATCCGCTTCGTCTGTCTGGTGACCTGCCCCGAAGGCCTCAAGACCTTTCACGACGCGCACCCCGATGTGCCGGTCTACACCCCGGCCATCGACCGCGGCCTGAACGACCACGGCTACATCGTGCCGGGGCTGGGCGACGCCGGCGACCGGATCTTCGGCACGAAATAAAGCGCCCCCCGCGCCGCGCCGGGCGGCGCGTCACCCCCCTGAAAGGGGGGGCAACACCAGCGGACCGGCGGAGCCGGATCCGCGGTGTTTCTGGTTTGGGACACCTCGCGCCGGTTGGGTGGGTGTGATGCGGCGGCTTGGCCGTGCCCGGTCTCTCCCACGGTTTTCTGGTCTCCGGTAAGGTGGCGGGATGGAACACCGAGTGCCTTCCTTCTGGTCTTTGGGTTGGACTTCGCTGCGGCGCGACTGGCGCGCGGGGGAGTTGCGGCTGCTGGTGCTGGCGGTCACGCTGGCGGTGGCGGCGCTGACAGCGGTCGGCTTTTTCGCCGACCGGTTGCAGGGTGGCTTGGCGCGGGACGCTCGGGCGCTGATCGGCGGCGACGCGGTGGTGCGCAGCGACAACCCGCCGGCCCCGGACTTCGAAGCGCAGGCCCGGGCCCTGGGCCTGCAGACCAGCCAGACGCTGGACTTTCCGACCATGGGCCGTGCGCCGGACGAGCAGGGCGGTGCGGCGCGGCTGGTGGCGCTGAAGGCGGTCGGGCCGGGGTACCCGCTGCGCGGCGTGCTGCGCACGGCGCCCGACGCCCAGACCGCCGACACCGCCACCCGCGACATCCCGTCACCCGGCACCGCCTGGGTCGACGCGGCGCTGCTGGTGGCGCTGGACCTCCGGGTGGGGCAACCGCTGCTGCTGGGCGACACGTCCTTCACGATCGCGCGCGTGCTGGTGGTCGAGCCCGACCGCGGCGCCGGCTTCATGAGTTTCGCGCCGCGCGTGATGATCCACCGCGACGACCTGCCCGCCACCGGCCTCGTCCAGCCGGCCAGTCGCCTGAACTACCGTCTCGCGGTGGCCGGGCCGGAGCGCGCGGTGCGCGACTTCACCGCCTGGGCCGACCGGCGCATCGCCGACCCGGCGGTGCGCGGCGTGCGGCTGGAGTCGCTCGAATCGGGCCGGCCCGAGATGGAGCGCACGCTGGCCCGCGCCGAGAAGTTCCTCAACCTGGTCGCCCTGCTGGCGGCGCTGTTGTGCGCCGTCGCGGTGGCGATCGCCGCCCGTGGCTTCGCCCAGCGCCACCTTGACGACTGCGCCATGCTGCGTGTGCTTGGCCTTTCGCAGGGCACGATGGCGCGGGCCTACACGGTGGAGTTTGCGCTGGTGGGCCTGTTCGCCAGCGCCTTGGGCGTGGCGCTGGGCTATGCCGTGCATCACGCGTTCGTGCTGCTGCTGGCTGGGCTGGTGGACGCCAGCCTGCCCGCGCCCGGCCCCACGCCGGTGCTGCTGGGTCTGGGCATGGGCCTGACGCTGATGATGGCCTTTGGCCTGCCGCCGGTGCTGCAGCTGGCGCGGGTGCCGCCGCTGCGTGTGATCCGCCGCGATGTCGGTCAGCTCAAGCCCGCCACGCTGGGCGTGCTGGGGCTGGGGGTGCTGGGCTTTGCCGCGCTGCTGCTGGCCGCCAGCCGCGATCTGCTGCTGGGCGCGATCGCGGTGGGAGGATTCGCGGCCGCTGTGCTGCTGTTTGCCGCGGTCAGCCTGCTGGCCGTGCGCCTGTTGCGCGCGAGCGTGAACGAGGCCACCGCGCCGCGCGCGCTGGTGATGGCCACGCGCCAGCTGAGCGCGCGTCCGGTGTTTGCGGTCGTGCAGATCAGCGCGCTGTCGGTTGGCCTGCTGGCGCTCGTCCTGCTGGTGCTGTTGCGCACCGACCTGATCAGCAGCTGGCGCAACGCCACCCCGCCCGACGCGCCCAACCGCTTCGTCATCAACGTGCAGCCTGATCAGGCCGAGCCGTTTCAGCAGACGCTGCGGGACGCTGGCGTGCGCGACTTCGACTGGTACCCGATGATCCGCGGACGGCTGGTGGCCATCAACGGCCGGACCGTGGTGCCCGACGACTTTGCGAGCGAGCGGGCGCAGCGGCTCGTGGACCGCGAATTCAACCTCTCCAACAGCCCGGTCCTGCCCGATCACAACCCGGTCGTGGCCGGTCGCTGGACGGCCGAGGAGGTCGATGGCCTGAGCGTGGAGCAGGGCCTGGCCGAGGAGCTGGGCCTCCAGCTGGGGGACCGGCTGGCCTTCGACATCGCCGGTGTGCCGGTGGAGCGCCGCATCACCAGCCTGCGCAAGGTCGACTGGGGCTCGCTGCGGGTGAATTTCTTCGTGCTGTTCCCGGTGACCACCGTGCCCGACGCTCCGGTGACCTACATCAGCTCCTTCCGCGCGCCCGACACGGCTGGCTTCGACAACGCGCTGGTGCGCGCGTACCCCAACATCACCAACGTGGACATGACGCAAACCATCGCCCAGGTGCAGCGCGTGCTGGGGCAGGTCATCGGCGCCATCGAGTTCCTGTTTGTCTTCACGCTCGCGGCGGGTCTGGTGGTGTTGCTGGCAGCGGTGACCGCCACGCGCACCGAGCGCGAGCGTGAGTTCGCCATCCTGCGCGCGGTGGGCGCGCGCGCCAGCCTGCTCAAGCAGGTGCAGCGCATCGAGCTGCTGGGCGTCGGGTTGCTGGCGGGCGTGCTCGCCTCGCTGGTGGCGGTGGCCGTCGGTTGGGCGCTGGCGCGCTATGCGTTTGAGTTCGACTGGACGGCCTCGCCCTGGGTACCACTGGCCGGCGGCCTGGCGGGCGCCGTGCTCGCGCTGGCCGCGGGCTGGTGGGGCCTGCGCAGCGTGCTGCGCACGCCGGTGGTGGAAACGCTGCGCAAGGCCGCCGTGCAATGACACCCCCCCGCCGCGCTGCGCGCGTCCCTCACGGGGCGGCACCAACGGCCTGACCACGCCAGTTCCACCTTGCCCCTTGAGACCACCGTCACTGACATGAACGAATCCCCTAGGCCCATCGAAGAAAAGCCTCCCTTTGAGACGCCCTTTGAGTGGATCGGTGGCGAGGCCCGCGTGCGCGCCCTGGTCGACCGCTTCTACGACCTGATGGACCTCGAGCCTGCGTACCGCGCCCTGCGCGCGGCCCACGGCACCACGCTGGACGACGCGCGCGACAAGCTGTTCTGGTTCCTGTGTGGCTGGTTGGGCGGTCCGTCGCACTACACCGAGCGTTTCGGCCACCCCCGACTGCGCATGCGCCACATGCCGTTCACCATCGGCATCCTCGAGCGCGACCAGTGGCTGGCCTGCATGGACCAGGCGATGGGTGAGACCGGTGTGCCCGAGGCGCTGCGCCAGCGCCTGGCGAACAGCTTCTTCCAGACCGCCGACTGGATGCGCAACACGCCGGCGTGAGCCGGCGTTGCTCCCGGGTCATGTCGGCGTGAGCCGGCCTTTCGTCGGTGCCATGCCGGTCTGAGCCGGCCCGACCTGTCCGATCAGGCGGGCCGCAGCAGCACCACCAGCGCGCCGGCGCCGCCGTCGGCCGGGCGGGCCTGCACGAAGGCCATCACCTCTTTCTTCTGCACCAGCCAGCGCAGCACCCGGCCCTTGAGCACCGGCGTGCGCCCCGGCGAGCCCAGGCCCTTGCCGTGGACCACGCGCACGCAGCGCAGGCCGAGGTGGTGGCTGTCGCGGATGAAGCGGCCCAGCGCCTCGCGTGCTTCGTCGGTGCGCAGGCCGTGCAGGTCGATCTGGCGCTGGATGCTCCAGCGGCCTTCGCGCAGTCGGCGCACGACGTCAGGGCCCAGGCCGGGGCGGCGGTAGCTGAGCAGTTCGTCCGTGTGCAGCAGGGTTTCGACGTCGAATTCGTCCGACAAGGCCTCGCGCATCACCGCCGCCTCATCGCGCTGGCGCTGCTTGGGCAGCGGCTCCACCTGACCGCGCGCCGGCTCCACCCGGCCGTGTCGGCGCAGCGGTTGCACCGGGCCCACCGCCAGCTCAAACAGGCGGCGCTCTCGGTCGCGCCGTTCGCGTTCGACCCGCTCCGCCTCGCGCGCGGCCGCGTCGCGCGCCGCCCGCTCGGCGAGCGCGCGACGCACGGCGGTGAGGTCGGCCAGCGAATGCACCTTCATGCGGGCATTGTGGCGCGCCTCAGGCGGTGGCGCGGCACCCGGACGCAGCAACCCTCAGACCAGACCGAGCTCCGCCATGGAGGTCACCTTGTCACGCGCGACGATGCAATGGTCCAGCACCCGCACGTCGACCAGCGCCAGCGCGGTCTGCAGCGCCCTCGTGAGCGATTCGTCCGCCCGCGAGGGGCGGGATTCGCCGCTGGGGTGGTTGTGGGCCAGGATCACCGCCGCGGCCCCGTGGTGCAGCGCCCGGACCACCACCTCGCGCGGGTAGACGCTGGTCTGGGCCAGCGTGCCGCGAAACAGCTCTTCAAACGCGACGAAGCGGTGGGCGCTGTCGAGGTACAGCACGGCAAACACCTCGTGGGGCAGGGCGCCGAGCTGAAGCTGCAGGTAGTCGCGCACCGCATCGGGGTTGTCCAGCAGCGCCGCGCGCCGCAGTTGCTGGGCCAGCGCCCGCCGCGCCAGCTCCAGCACCGCGACCACCTCGGCCCGTTTGGCCGGCCCCAGGCCTTTCACGCGGCGCAGGTTCTGCGCGTCGGTGTGCAGCAGGCCGGCGAGGCCGCCAAAGGTGTCGATCAGCTCCTGCGCCAGCTGGACGACGTTCTTGCCCTTCAGGCCGGTGCGCAGCAGCAGGGCGAGCAGCTCGGCATCGCTCAGCGCGCCGGGCCCGCGGGCGAGCAGCTTTTCGCGCGGTCGCGCGTCGGGGGGCAGCGCCTTCAGGCCGCCGGAATCCAGGCCATCCATGGCGTCTCCTCGTCGCAGGGTGGCGGGTTTTTACAATACGGGTTTTGCCGGTACACCCCCCCACGCGGCCCCCGCCATGACCACCGTCCAAGCCGGTTCTTTCCTCACCCTGCACTACCGCATGTCCGACCCCCAGGGTCAGGCCATCATCGACACGTTTGCCGGTGCGCCGGCCACGCTCAGCCTGGGCACCGGCGAGCTCTCCCCGGCCATCGAGCAGCGCCTCATTGGCCTGAGCGAAGGCACCCACACCGTGATCGAACTCGCTCCGGGCGAGGCCTTCGGTCCCCGCCAGCCCGAGATGGTGCAGTGGGTCGCGCGCAAGCTGCTCAACGAGCTGGGCGATCCCCACGAGCAGTACGCGGTGGGCGACGTGGTGCAGTTCCCCACGCCCGACGGGCTGGGCAGCTACGCCGGGGCGGTGCGCGAGGTGCGTGCCGATGGCGCCGTGCTGTTCGACTTCAACCACCCGCTCGCCGGCCAGCCCGTGCGTTTCGAGGTGCAACTCATTGGCGTGCTGTGAGCGCCACCCCCGCGGCGCAGCCCATGGCCTGTTTGCAAAGGTTCGTCCCATGACACAACCCCAGGAAGTGATCCTGGCCGAGCCGCGCGGCTTCTGCGCCGGCGTGGACCGCGCGATCGACATCGTCGAGCACGCGCTGGCCAAGTTCGGCGCGCCGATCTATGTGCGCCACGAGATCGTGCACAACACCTACGTGGTCAACGACCTGAAGGCCAAGGGCGCCATCTTCATCGAGGAACTCGACGATGTGCCGCCCGGCGCCACGCTGGTGTTCTCGGCGCACGGCGTGAGCAAGGCCGTGCAGCACGAGGCCGAGCGCCGCGGCTTCCGCATCTTCGACGCCACCTGCCCGCTGGTGACCAAGGTGCATGTGGAGGTGGCCAAGCTGCACCGCGAAGGCTTCGAGTTCATCATGATCGGCCACAAGGGCCACCCCGAGGTGGAGGGCACCATGGGCCAGCTCGACAGCGGCATTCACCTGGTGGAGGACGTCGCCGACGTGGCCCGCGTGGCGCCGGCCCAGACCGACAAGCTCGCGGTGGTCACGCAGACCACCCTGTCGGTGGACGATGCCGCCGAAATCCTCGCGGCGGTAAAGGCGCGCTTTCCCACCGTGCGGGAGCCCAAGCAGCAGGACATCTGCTACGCCACGCAGAACCGGCAGGACGCGGTCAAGCTGCTCAGTCCGCAGGTCGACGTGGTGATCGTGGTCGGCAGCCCGACCAGCTCCAACAGCAACCGCCTGCGCGAGGTCGCCCTCAAGCTCGGCACGCCAGCCCACATGGTGGACAGCGCCGACGAGCTGCGACCCGAGTGGTTTGAGGGCCGAGCCCGCGTCGGCCTCACCGCGGGCGCATCGGCGCCGGAGGTGCTGGTGCGGCAAGTGATCGACCGGCTCAAGACGCTCGGCGTGATCGCGGTGCGCTCCATGGACGGCCTCACCGAAACCGTCAAATTCCCGCTGCCCAAAGGGCTCAAGCTCGACTGAACCCCATCCCCCTTGCCCCATGCTTGACATCGTTCTCCTGCGCAAAGACCTCGACGCCGTCGTCCAGCGCCTGTCCACCCGCAAGTCCCCCCAGCCCTACCTCGATGTGGCCGCTTACCGCGCGCTGGAGACCGAGCGCAAGGCGCTGCAGACCCGCACCGAGGAGCTGCAGGCCCAGCGCAACAGCGTGTCCAAGCAGATTGGCGCGCTCAAGGGCAAGGGCCAGCACGCACAGGCCGACGCGGCCATGGCGCAGGTCGGTGCGATCAAGGCCGAGCTGGAGGCCGGTGCCGCGCGCCTGGACGTGATCCAGGCCGAGTTGCAGGCCCTGCTGCTGGCGGTGCCCAACCTGCCGCAAGACGGCGTGCCACTCGGCGCGGACGAATCCGGCAACGTGGAGTTGCGCCGCTGGAGTCCTGACGGCAAGGGCCCGCGCGCCTTCGACTTTCCGGTGCGCGACCACGTGGACATCGGCGAGAAGCTCGGCCTCGACTTCGAAACCGGTGCCAAGCTCGCCGGCTCGCGCTTCACCTTCATGCGCGGCCCGATCGCCCGCCTGCACCGCGCGCTCGCCCAGTTCATGCTCGACGTGCAGACGCAGGAACACGGCTACACCGAGTGCTACACGCCCTACATCGTCAACGCCGACACGCTGCGCGGCACCGGCCAGCTGCCGAAGTTTGAGGGTGACCTGTTCGCCGCGAAAAAGGGGGGGCAGGACGGCGGTGAGGCCGACCAGCAGGCCCTCTATCTCATCCCCACCAGCGAAGTCACGCTGACCAACGTCGTGCGCGACACCGTGCTCGCCGAAAGCGACCTGCCGATCAAGCTCACGGCCCACACACCGTGCTTCCGCTCCGAGGCCGGCAGCGCCGGGCGGGACACGCGCGGCATGATCCGCCAGCACCAGTTCGACAAGGTCGAGATGGTGCAGATCGTGCATCCCGAAAAAAGCCAGGAGGCGCTGGAGGACATGACCCGCCACGCCGAGGCCGTGCTGCAGAAGCTGGGACTGCCCTACCGCGTGATCTGCCTGTGCACCGGCGACATGGGTTTTGGCGCGGCGCGCACCCACGACCTGGAAGTCTGGGTGCCGGCACAGAACACCTACCGCGAGATCAGCTCGGTGTCCAACTGCGAGGCCTTCCAGGCGCGACGCCTGCAGGCCCGTTTCAAGAACGCGCAGGGCAAGAACGAGCTGGTGCACACGCTCAACGGCTCGGGCCTGGCGGTGGGCCGCACGCTGGTGGCCGTGCTGGAGAACTACCAGAACGCCGACGGCAGCGTGACCGTGCCTGAGGCGCTGCGGCCCTACCTCGGCGGGCTCGACCGCCTGGCGGCCGCCTGAACGCGGCCGATCCCTTCACCAACCCCGGACACTCCATGGAAAAACTGCTCGCCAGCGTCGGCTCCCTGCTCTACGGCATGCGCTTCACCATGCTGTTCTTCTACGTGGGGCTGGTGGCCATCATCTTCGGCATCCTGGGCAAGTTCCTGTTCGAGACGTTCAAGCTGATGAACACGCTGCTGTTCGGCCAGCTGGAGAAGATCGATCTCATCATCAAGGTGCTGGAGCTGGTGGACATGACCATGGTGGCCCAGCTGGTGTGGGTGGTCGCATTGGCCGGTGTGTCGCTGTTTGTGACCACCGGGCACTTCGACAGCAAGGACATGAAGAAGCCCGACTGGCTCGATCACGTCAACACCTACAACCTCAAGCTCAAGCTGGCCTTCGCGATCATCTCGATCTCGGGCGTGCACGCGCTCAAGACCTACCTCAGTGGTGACCTGAGTCTGGAGAACATCCAGGTGGTGGCCGTGGTGGCGGTGATCCATTTCACCTTCGTGCTCTCGGCCATCGGTATCTCCTACGCCGAGCGCCTCACCCGCGAACAGCACTGATCGTCTGCGTCTCGCCCGCGCGTGGCCCGCGCGGGTAGGCCGTTACGACACGGGGTCAAGCTCGCGAAGGCGGCGGCGCAGCACCTTGCCCGTGCTGGTTTTCGGCAGATCCTCCACCACCTGGTACAGCCGCGGCACCTTGTACGCGGCCAGCCGCTGGCGACAGTGGCGGTCGAGCGCGTCAATGTCGAGCCGGGCGCCCGGCCGGGGCACGACGTAGGCCTTCGCGAGTTCGCCTTTGTGGTCGTCCGGCACGCTGCCCACCGCCACCATCGCCACGTCCGGGTGTTCGGCAATCGCCCGCTCCAGCTCGGCCGGGTAGATGTTGAACCCGCCGGTGATGATCAGGTCTTTGAGGCGGTCGACCACAAACAGATAGCCATCCTTGTCCTGGCGCACGAGGTCGCCGGTGCGCAGCCAGCCGTCGGGCTCCAGCGTGTCGGCCGTGGCAGCCGGTTGTCCGAGATAGCCCTTCATGGTCACCGGCCCGCGGATCTGCAACTCGCCCACGTCGCCCGGCGGCAGCACGCGCCGGCTGCCGTCCGTGGCCACCACCCGCGCCTCGAGGTGGGGCAGGGGCACACCAATCGACCCGAGGCGGCGGGGGCCGTAGAGGCTGTGGGTGGTGCCGAGGCCGCCGAGTTCGGTCATGCCCCACAGCTCGATCAGCGGGCAGCCAAACACCGCCTCCACCTCCCGCATCTTCGCCACCGGCATGGTCTGGCCGCCGACGGTGCAGCGCGTCAGCGATGACAGGTCGTAGCGGTGGCGCTGCGGGTGGTTGAGGATGTAGTGGTACATCGTCGGCACCCCCTCAAACAGGGTGGCCCGCTCGGTTTCGATGCTGGCCAGCACGCGCTCGACGTCGAAGGAGCGGTGCAGCACGAGGGTCATGCCGCAGGCCAGCGCGGCGTTCATCACCACGTTGCCATAGACGTGGGAGCAGGGCAGGGCGCTGACCACCGTGTCCGCCGGCGTGCGCACGTGCATCGTGGCGGTCATGGCGGTGTTCAGGGTGATCGCCCGGTGGGTCAGGGTGGCGCCTTTCGGGTGACCGGTGGTGCCGGAGGTGTAGCCCACGGTGCACACCTGGTCGGGGCTGATCTCCACCGGCTTGAACAGGGCTGCACCGTCCTGGAGCAGCCGGTGGAAGTCGTTCGTGTGGGGAGGAGGCTGCCCGCCGAAGGCCAGACGCAGGCGGACCGAGGTGCCATCCAGCGCGTCGGTCAGGGGCGCGAGCCGGTCGTCGGCGCCAATGACGGCCGTGGCGCCGCAGTCGGCGATGGCGTAGGCCGCCTCGGGCGGGGTCAGCATCAGGTTGAGCGGGTTCACCACGGCGCCGATGCGCAGCACCGCGTGGTAGGCGATGACCCACTCGGGGGTGTTGGGACCGATCAGCGAGATGGTGTCGCCCGCGCCCAGTCCCAGGGACTGCAGGTGTCCGGCCACGTTCAAGACGGCGTCCTCCAGCGACCCGTAGGTCCACCGCTGGCCTTCGAAGACCAGGGCTGTCTTGCTCGGGTGGCGCAGCGCGCCCACGTGGAGCAACTGGCCGACCGTGGATGCCAGACCGGGGTGGTGCATGCGAATCTCCTGGGGCGGGGGGGCAAGGGCGCCGCCGGTACGCACCGCAGGGGCTGCGGTGTGCCGTGGCCTTGCTGTTTGTGCATGGGCCCGCCCCGCGGGGCAATAACGCGTTGGCACTAGAACCCCGATTCCCTGGACGCCCGTCCGGGGACGCCCTGGCGCGCTGGGTCGGGCCGCCCTTGGCGGGCCAGCCGCCACTGGCCGCGCTCACCCGGCTGGCGGCGTGTCTGCGGCGGTTGCGAAGCGCGCGGTGAGGTGCGCGTCGAGGAAATCGATTGACGAGGCGATCACGGCGGGATCGCGCAAGAGGCGCCGATGGCCCAATCCCGTCACACGCCGAAGCGCCGCGTCTGGCCAGTGGGCCGCGAGTGCTTCGCTTTCGGCGATGGGAATCTCGCGGTCGGCCGGGTCGTGCCAGAGCAGCCCGCGGTGGCGCAGGGGGGCGGTCAGCGCCGGGGGTTGCACCGCGTCCAGGGGCAGGCCGGCCATTTGCTCAATGGCGGCGAGGTAAGCGGGGGTGTGGGCCGGGTCCAGTCCGCCGGCGTCGGCCGCGGCGAGCGCCACCCGGCGCAGCGCGGCCGGGCCGGCGAGGTGCACGCTGGCCTGCAGCGACAGGCCCCAGCCCGCGGCGAGCAGCGTGGCCGGTGATCCCACGGAATGGGCGATGACCGCGGCGATGTCGCCGGCCGCCTGCGCGACCCGCCACACCGACCGGGCGTGGTGGACCACCGAGGAGACCGCCCCGCCGCTGTCGCCGTGGGCATGGGCGTCGAAAGTCCACACGGTGAAGCCGGCGGCCAACAGCGGTGGCACAAACGCGCCGAGGTGGCTGCCGCGGCTGTTCCAGCCGTGCACCAGAAGCACGGCCGGCGCGTCCGCCGCCGGCGCGGGTGGGCGCCAGCGCCACACCGCCAGGTCCTGGCCTTCGCCGGACAGCCGCTGGGCTTCCGCCCGGTTCAGCAGTTGCTGTTCCGCTTCGGTGGCCACGACCCGCTCGGGCTTCAGGAAGGCCTGCACCGCGTGCCTCACGGGCTGGGGAAGGCGAGGGTCGATCGCGTCGTGCGGAGGGATCATGATGAGGACTCCTTGGAATGATGATGATAATGTCATCGATGGAAAGAAAAAGGCCATCGGCCTTCGGGGTACCGCGCGCCGGGCGCGCGGATCGCGGCTCAGGGGGTGGGGCTCAGCCAGGGCGCGAGGCCGGCAAGGACCTGGGTGCGCCAGCGCTCGCTCTGACTGGCCGAGGTCGCGGCGCGCGCCACCGCCAGTCCGCCCACGAGGGCGGACACCAGCAGCTCCGCCGGCACGGGCAAGCCGTCGGCGGCGATGGCTTGGGCCAGCACCTCGCGCAGTCCGTGCACACCGTCTGCCGTGGCGCGGCGCACCGTCTCGGGCTGGCGGGCCAGTTCGGTTCCCAGGGCGGCCATCGGGCAGCCCAGCTCGGGCGTGCGCAGGTGGGCGCGGGACAGGTAGTGCTCGACGACGGCGCGGGTCTTCTGACCGGCCGGTGCGCGTTCGAGGGCATGCCAGAGGTGCGCCTGGGCTTCGGTGAACGCATGGGCCACCGCGTCCGCCACCAACGCGTCCTTGGAGGGAAAGTGGGCGTAGAAGCCGCCGTGGGTCAGGCCGGCGTCCTGCATGAGCCCCGCCACGCTCAGCCGGTCAATGCCCTGCCGTCGGAAGCCACGGGCGGCGGCGTCCAGCACTTTCTGGCGGGTCTGTGTCTTGTGGTCAGCGGGATA
Source organism: Hydrogenophaga sp. T66 (assembly GCF_057219855.1). Lineage (NCBI taxonomy): Bacteria > Pseudomonadati > Pseudomonadota > Betaproteobacteria > Burkholderiales > Comamonadaceae > Hydrogenophaga > Hydrogenophaga sp. T66. The sequence goes on from NZ_JBXVVX010000001.1 coordinate 501,414, forward strand.
ACGCATGACGGCCATCATATGATGGCCGTCATCTTCAGGCAAGCAGGCCCCGGCGCGGCTTCATCGGGGCGGCTCGGGCAGGCGGATGTCGGTGAGTTTCCAGTCGGCGAAGCCGTGGCGCACGAGCACCAGTCCGGCGGATGGGTCGGCCGCCGGCCCTTCCTGACGCCAGGCGATCACGCGGTTGGCGCCGATCCGCTCCAGGGTCCAGCGCGGCGGTGGCGTGGGTGATGCCGGCGGCGGCACGCCGGCGCCGGCCGTGGCGGGGGTCGGGCGCGGCTCCATCGTGCCTTCCGCCATCAGTGTCATGACCACCTCGGGCCGCACGAAGGCGTCCACGGCCTGGTTGACCAGCGCCAGCCCCAGCAGGCTGCCCAAGGCCTCGAAAGGGTTGTCGCGACCGGCGGTGTCGATCGATCCCGTGACCCGGGCGGCCAGCTGCCCTTTGAGGCTTTCGCGCAGGGCGGGGTAGTCCACGCGGGCGTTGAAGCGCTCCGCGTCGCGGGCCTCGGCGGCCGACGCGAGGCCCTGCAGCGCGAGGTGGGGGGAGAAATGCCAGTAGGCGGCGGCGCTGCCGCCCGCGAGCACGACAGCGGCGAGCACAAAACGGTGGATGGCGGAGGGCATGGTTGTGGCGAAGGGGGACACAGTGACAGCGCCAGCGTGGCAGGCGCGGCGCGCTTCTTCAAGACCCCGCGGGTGCGCCGGTTCGCTGCCGCGAGAGATCGGTCACGCTTGGTCCTGGCGGTGATTGGGGCCGCCCATCCCGGGGAGGGGAGCCGGCCGCGGTTTGCGCCAGATCAAGGCGCGAGGAAACATCTGGTTGCTTGTGAACCCCTGGGGGTATAAAGCCTGCAAGACATCCACCGCGTGGCGGGGCCGGACCACCGGCCCCGTGGCGCGGTCATCCGCGACCGCGGACGGACCACCAAGGACCGGCGTGAGCCCACCGCACGAGGCGCCAGCAGCCCCCGCACCCCCCAGCGTGGTGGCGGTGCTGCGGGCGGCCACCGCCGGTGCCCACCACCGCCTCGACCACGCCTCCCGCCTCACCCGCCTGACCGCGCCCGACCTGCAGATCCCGGAGCTGCGGGACCTGCTGCAGCGTTTGCTGGCTCTGCACGAGGCCGTGGAACGGCTGGGTCTCTGGCCCACCGAGGCCCTGGGTCCCGACCCCGAGGCGTCGCGCGCCGGCTTGCTGCGCGCGGACCTCACCGCCCTCGGCGGACCGGGCGCCGCGCGGGCGGCGGGGCCTTCTGCGGACGGGCGGTCCGTGGCCCGCGATCCCGCGTTTCGCGCGGGCTTCTGGTATGTCGTGGAGGGCTCGCGTCTCGGCGGTCTGGTGATCCGCCGCCGGCTGATCACCAGTCTGGGGCCCTCCGCCGAGGCCTATGTCCGGTTCTTTGGCGGCGCCGGGCCACAGACGACCGCCCGCTGGCGCGCGGTGTGCGCGCACCTGGAATCGTCGCTGCGCACCCCGTCGTCGGTGTCGGCGGCCTGCGCGGGCGCCGAGGAGGCCTACGCGTGGTTCCTCGGGGCGTTCGACCCGGTCTTGAACGCAGCCACCGACCCGCCGCCCGCGCGGTTGACCCAGCCCGCCTGAGGCGCCTGCCCATGAAGAACCCCGGTCCCGTCGATCCCTGCGCCAGCGAGCCGATCCATCTGCTTGAGCGCGTGCAGTCCTACGGCGCGATGGCGGTCTTCGACAGCGCCTCTGGCCGCTTGCTGGCGAACACGCCCAACTTCGCGGGTCTGCTGGGACTGGGGGCCTACGCCCAACCCGGCGCTGACCGGGCGGGCCTGACGCTGGAGGCCGTGCTGCGCGTGGCCACGGCCTCCATGTCGGCGCGCGCGCAGGCCCGCTGGCGGGCCCAGGCGGTGCCGGTGGACTGGGCGTCGCGGGTGGAGGGGGCCTGGTTGCACTTCTTCTGGCATCGCAGCCCGGCGTCGCCGCCGCAGGACGTGCTGGAGGTGGTGGCCGAGACGGACGCCGACGACACGCTCAACGGCGAGGAGGTGCTGGCCGCGCTGGCCCGCTTCTCGGAGCAGATCCTGCCGATCCAGTCGCTGTCGGAGGCGATGAACTACGCCTCGGACAAGCTGCTTTCCTTGCTGGGGTACGCGCGGGTGCTGGTGTACCGATTTGACGAAGACATGCACGGCGAGGTGATTGCCGAGTCGTGGGGCCCCAACGCGTCGACGCAGGAAGCGCTGTACCTGGGGCTGCGCTTTCCGGCCTCGGACATCCCGCCGCAGGCGCGCCGCCTCTATGAAAAGAACCTGGTCCGGATCATTGCCGACGCCGCCGACCCGGGATGGACCCTGGAGCGCGCGACGCCCTCGGCGGGCGCTGCGGTGGACTTGACCCTCTCGCTGCTGCGTCGCCCGTCCGACATGCACCTGCAATACATGCGCAACATGGGCGTGGCCGCGTCGGTCGTGACCTCGCTCATGGTCGATGGCCGCCTGTGGGGGATGATCGTCTGCCAGAACGAGGTGCCGCGTGTGCCGCCGCACAACACGCGCGCCATCGCGCTGGGGTTTTGCGAGGTGGTGTCGTCCATCGTCTCGTCCAAGCTGCGCTGGATCGAGTCCCAGGCGGCGCTGCAGCGGCGGGTGGAGGAAGCGGCCTTGCTCGAGGAGCTGGAGGCGGTGCTCAAGCTCAACCTGCCGGCCGACGCGCAGCGCATCCACCTCTGCGACCTGCTCAAGCGCGCTACGCGCTCGGACGAGGCGCTGCTGGTTCTTGAGCCTGAATCCAGCGCCCTCGATACCGCCACACGAAGCCTGCTGACGGCCCTCGAAGGCGCCGAGCCCGGGCGCGAGCGCGTGCTCGTGGCCGAACGGGACATTCAACGCTCACCGCGGTTTGGCGCGGCGGCGCCCGATCTGGGGCCGTGGGCCGGGATGGCGGTCTGCCTGCACCGCGGCACGCCCGGCTTGCTGCTTGCCTGCTGGCGACACCGCCGCACCGAGCGCGTGCGCTGGGGCGGCGATCCCTCCGCGTTCACCAACGCCACGCTGGCCGACGGAACGCCGGTGCTCGGTCCGCGCCGCTCCTTCGCCTTGTGGATCGAGGAAAACCACCAGCGCTGTGAGGCCTGGTTGCCGGAAGAACTGGAGTTTCTGGAGCGTGCCGGCGCCTTGGTGGCGAAGGTGATGGCCGACAACCGGCTGCGCGCCGTGCAGGGCGAGTACGACTTCGTTGCGTCGCTCCTGCCGCTGATGGACGACATGATCGTCGCCTGGCGGCCGGCACCGCGCATGGCCTCGGAGGCGGCGGTGTTTGTCAACGACTCGTTCCGGCGCAAGCTCAACCTGTCGCCCGAAGACACCCGCTACAGCGAGTGGGTTCCGGCCGCGATGCAGCGCGAAGCGGCGCAGGCGCAGCCCGGCGGGCGCCGTCCGACGTCGGTGGCCACCGACCGCGTCGAGCTGGTGGACGCGGCCGGGCGACCGATCTGGGTCGACTGCTCATTCACCCTGATCCCGGCGTCGGCCAACGTGCCGGCCCTGGTGACCTGCGTGCTGCGCGATGTGACCGACGCGGTGGAGCGCGAGCAGCAGCTGGTGGAGGCCAAGCGCACGCTGGAGAGCAAGGTGGCCGAGCGCACCGCCAAGCTGTCGGCGGCGATGCGCGAGCTCGAAGGCCTGTCCTACTCCATGGCGCACGACCTGCGCGGACCGCTGCGCTCGATCAACGGCTTTGCCGCGCTGTTGTGCGAAGAGCTGGTCAACACGCACGACGAGCGATCGCTGTTCGCCCAGAAGATCGGGGAATCGTCGCGGCTGATGGGGCAGATGATCAGCGACCTGCTGGACCTGATCCGGGTGGTGAACGAAGAGCCGCGGTTTGAGTGCGTGGATCTGCCGGCCGCGCTGGCCGGCCTGGCCGACAGCCTCACCGCCGACAACGCCGCGCTGCACATCCGGATCGCGGCCGTGCCGCCGGTGACGGGCGATCCCCGCCTGTTGCGCCAGTTGTTTCTCAACCTCTTCGACAACGCGATCAAGTACCGCCGCCCGGGCGTGGAGCTGGAGGTGTGCCTGGGCTACGACGCGCCGTCCGGCCGTTTCTTCGTCCGGGACAACGGCAGCGGCTTCGACCGCGGTGCCGAAGGCGACCCCTTCCAGCCGTTCCGGCGCATGAAGAACGCCCAGGGCGTCACCGGCGCGGGCATCGGTCTCACAGTGGTCTCTCGCATCGTCGACAAGCTGCGCGGTCAGGTCGCGATCGATTCCGCCCCGGGCGCCGGCACCACGGTCTGGCTCACGCTGCCGGCGGGCCAGGCTTCGCCGGTCTGAGACGCCCTCGCGCCCCACAGATCGCGGCATCTGCGGGCGAATGCCCCTACTTTTCCGAGCAAAACACTCAAGTTATCCGCTCACACTCCGAGAACCCAAAGACCCACTGAATCACTCAACAACCGCACTCGCCAAGGGGTTTCTCATGAACTTGTTCACGCACATGCGCCTGGGACAGCGCGTCGCGGCCGGTTTTGCGGCCATGGTGCTCATGCTGCTCGCGCTCGCCGGCTACGCCTACGCCGCGCTGCTGGCCGTGGCGCATGACATCCACCTGCTGACCGACGACCGCGTGGTGAAGGTTGTCCAGGCCCGCGACATCCGCGACAACCTCGGCGTGGTCGGCCAGGAGGTGCGCAGCCTGCTGCTGCTCGACGATCCGGCCGCCCGGGCGGCATCGCAGACCCGCATCGCCCAGGCCCGGCAGGCGAACACCGAACTTCTAAAGCGCTTGGACGAGACCGTCCAATCCACGCGGGGCCGCGCGCTGATGGAGCGCGCGGCGCAGGAGCGGGCCAGCTACAACCAGTCGGTGGACGCGGTGATGCGTTTCGCCGCCGAGGGCGCGCGGGCCGAGGCCGTGGCGGCGCTGACGACCCAGCTCAAGCCGCGTCAGGCCGCCTATGAAGCCGCCCTGGATGCGTTCATCGATTTTCAGAAGGAACTGATGCACGACGCCGATCGCTCTGCCGATGCGACGGCGGCACAGGCCAAACTGGTGCTCATGGGCGCGGTGGCGCTGGCGCTGGTGGTGGGCATCAGCCTGGCTTGGGTCGTCACCCGCAGCGTCACCCGGCCGCTGGGCGGCGAGCCGGCGCAGGTCAGGGCGGCCGTGGCGGCCATCGCCAGTGGCGATCTCACCCAGCCGATCGACACACGGGGCAGCGCCCCGGACAGCGTGGTGGCGGCCGTGGCGCAAATGCAGGCGTCGCTGCGCGACATCGTGGCCAAGGTGCGGGCCGGCAGCGAGAACATCGCCACCGGCTCGTCCCAGATCGCCACCGGCAACGCGGACCTGAGCCAGCGCACCGAGGAGCAGGCCAGCAACCTGCAGCAGACCGCGGCGTCGATGGAGGAACTCACCGTCACCGTGAAACAGACCGCCGACACCGCGGCCGAGGCCACACAACTCGCCACCACCGCCGCCAGCGCCGCGGCCGACGGGGGGCAGCGCGTCGCGGGGGTCGTGGCCACGATGGAGGACATCGCGTCGGCCTCGCGCCAGATGGCCGACATCATCGGCACCATCGACGGCATCGCCTTCCAGACCAACATCCTGGCGCTCAACGCCGCGGTGGAAGCCGCGCGCGCGGGCGAACAGGGCCGCGGCTTTGCGGTGGTGGCTGGCGAGGTGCGCAACCTGGCGCAGCGCAGCGCGCAGGCGGCCAAAGAGATCAAGGGGCTGATCGGCAGCAACATGGCCACCGTGGAGCGCGGCAGCCAGCAGGTCGCTGCCACCGGCGAGGCCATGCAAGGCATCGTGGATCAGGTGCGCCGGGTGAGTCAGCTCATCGCCGACATGTCGGGGGCCACGGTCCAGCAGTCTTCCGGCATCGAGCAGATCAACCACGCGGTCACGCAGCTCGACCAGACCACCCAGCAAAACGCGGCCCTGGTTGAAGAAAGCGCGGCCGCGGCCGACAGCCTGCGGCACCAGGCCACCCGCTTGACCGAGCTGGTGGCGGTGTTCCGCGTGACGGCCTGAGGTCGGTCGACAGACCGGCCGGGCGTGGCTAACGGCCCGCGCTGAACCGCCGCAGGATCAATTCATCCGCCGAACCGCTGAACGCCTGCGGCCACGCTTTCACGGCCGCGCCCCGCCCGTTCATGGCCACGGCTGGCGGGAAGGACGGGTCGGGGAACACCTCGTTGGCCGTGGGAGCGCTCCAGGCGTTGGCGTCGGTGGTGCGCGAGAACATGGCGTCGCGGCCCACTGGGTCGGCCCAGACCGCCATCGCCGCCCGCGCGTCATCAATCGCGAGGGCGGGCAGGCCGACCCAGGTACCCGGGTTGGCCGCCCGCACGGTGGTGGCCACGCCAAAGTCCGCGCCGGCCAGCGCCATGGCGACGCGCAGCGCGTTGTCGCGTTCGACCCAGCCGACCACCGCGTCGCCGGCCGCGTTGGCTTGCAGCACGGGCTGGCTGATGAAGCCCTGCGAATTGGTGGTGGCAGGTGCGACCCGCGCCGAGGCCGATGACCAGCCACCGGACGCCCCGCGTTTGAACCACATGGCGTGGTTGCCGACGCCCCCAACGATGTCGAGCTGCCCCCACACCAGCAGCGCCTGGCCGTCGTCGGCGACGGTCAGCGCATGACCTCCGAAGCTCTGCAGCGGGCCGGCGTCGGCGACCAGTTGCGCCGGGCGGCTCCAGCTGGCGCCACCGGACTGGCGCACGCCCCAGAAACCGTCTTCCGCACCAGCGCCAGAGCGGCGCCACACCACCCACGCGTCGCCGCCGGGCGTCACGCCGATCCGTGGCTCGCCGTCCTGGCTGCCGATGGCTTCGTTGTCCTCCAGGAGCACCGGCGTTGACCAGCCGCCCGCCGCGGTGTAGCGGCTGGCATACACGCTGAACCGGGTGGTGGGGCCGATCTGGGCCCAGACCGCGATGGCGTTGCCGGCGGCGTCGACCCCAACGCCGCTGCCGCCGACCACCCCGGCGCTGTTTTCCACCCGCGCTTCGGGACCCCAGCCGTTGACGGGGTCGAGCGCGCGGGCGTGCAGGTCCTGCGTGGCGCCCGTCTGGGTCCACAGGAGCATGCCGAAACCGCTGCGCCGGTCGATCGCGAGGCGCAACTGCGTCACGTTGCCGACGTTGGTTTCCAGGCGCACCGGGGTGCTCCAGGCGGTGCCGCCGCTGGAGCGGCTCGCCCAGACGTGGTTTTCCCCGGTGCCCGGCTCCGGGCGCAGCCAGACCGCCGTGGCCCGGTCAGCGTCGTCGATCGCCACCACGGGTGCGGTGGCGCCACCACCGGCCAGCCGCACCAGATCGCCCCAGCCCGCCAGGGGCGCGGTGGCGCGAAACGCGGCGGATGCGGTGCGCGCCGCGGCCAGGGTCACGCGGCAGGTGGCGGCGGTGCCGCCGCAGGCGCCGCCCCAGCCCTCAAAGGTGTGGCCGGGCCCGGCGGCTGCGGTGAGGGTGACGGCGGTGTCGGCGTCAAAGACGGCGGTGCAGGTGGCGCCGCAGTCGATACCGGCCGGCGCCGAAGTGACGCGGCCATCGCCCGTGGTGGTCACGCCCAGCGAGTAGCGCGTCGAGGGGCTGGGCGTGAAGCGGGCCTCGACGCGCTGCGCCACGGTCATCGACACGGTGCAGGTGAGTGCGGTGCCGGTGCACGCACCGGACCAGCCGGCCAGTTGCTGCCGCGCGTCGGGCGTGGCAGTGAGCGTCACGACCGCGCCGCGCGGGAACGACTCGCTGCAGTCGCTGCCGCAGTCCACGCCACCGGGTTGCGAAGTGACACGGCCCGCGCCGTTCACACCGACCGTCAGGCCGAGGGCATCGGGCGGTGGAGCCTGCGGTGATCCGCTGCTTCCGCCCCCGCCGCCGCAGGCGGCGAGGAGGGTGGCGACGACCACGGCGGTGGCGAGTCGCAGGGCGGTGCGATGGGGGGTGTCTTGCATGCGGGTCCTCCTGATGCGTCATGCCGGAAGCGGCGATGGCGGCGCATGCTAGGTCGGGGCCCTCTGACCGCCCACCGCACCTTGGGGCAGTCAGGCCCCGTGGGCAGGCCGGCCCCTGCACCTGCCCGAAGGTGCGGTGTCGCGGTGCCGGGCGCCTGCCTAGCATCGCGGCCGGCTTCTTTTTTCTCTGCAAGGACCCCCGATGACCGCTGCCTTCCGCCCCGCGTATCCGTTGTCTCTGGCCGCCCTCGTCGGCCTCCTCGCCCTGAGCGGCTGTGCGTCGATCGCCGTGTCCGATCAGGCGATCGTCGATCGCACCGCCTTTGCGCTGGGGCTGGACAAAGACGCCTTCACGGTGAGCAACCGCGTCGATGAGGGCACGACGACCCGCTATGCCGTGAAGACCCGCGCCGGCCAGGAGTACCACTGCTTTGTCGGCGGCTCGATCAGCGTGATGGGGCGCTCCGTGTCGGAGGCGGTGTGCACCCGCAAGGGGCAGCCTGCGCGCAACCCGCTCACCGGTCGTTGAGCCTGCGGCCGAGCCGCTTCAGGGCGGCGCCGGAGCGTCGGCCGTTTGCGCGAAGGCCTGGGTAAGAAAGGCCCGCAATCGCAGCGGGCGCACCGGCTTGACGAGGGTCGGCAGACCGGCCTCCCGGGCGCGGTCGACATGCTCGCTGCCGGCGTCCCCGGTCACGATCAGGGCCGGCAGAGCCTCGCCCACCGCGCTGCGCAGCTGTCGCACCGCGTCGATGCCACTGGCGCCGCCGGGCAGACGCAGATCCACCACCAACACGTCCGGTCGGAAGCCCTCGTTCACGCAGCGCAGGCCGCCGTCCGTGTCGGCGGCGGTCTCGGTTTCGCAGTCCCACGACCGCAGCAGGCCCGCCAGGGCGGTGCGGGCGTCCGCGTCGTCTTCCACGACCAGCACACGCCGCCTCGGGATCGGCACCTCCGCGATCGGCGAGCTGCCAGGGGCGGTACCCGGGACCATGGTGGCGGGCGCGAGCGGCAGCGTGATGGTGAAGCAACTGCCCTGGCCAGGGGTCGAGCGCACAGTCACCCGCAGGCCCAGCAGGTCGCTCAGGCGCTTCACGGTGGACAACCCGAGGCCGAGACCCTGGCGGCGGTCCCGTTCAGCGTTGCCGACCTGAAAGAACTCGTCAAAGATGCGCGGCAGGTGGGCCGCAGCGATGCCCACCCCGGTGTCTTCCACCGCCAGCCGCACCCCGTCTTCGTGCACCTCGGCCCGCACCGTCACCGCGCCCGAGGGCGTGTAGCGGATGGCGTTGGAGACCAGGTTGCCGATCACGCGGGCCACCAGGCTGCGGTCGCTCTGCACCGCGGTGCCCGGCACCTGGATGTGCAGCGCCAGCCCCTTGGCGCGGGCGAGCGGTGAGTGCGGGCGGCAGCACGCCTCGACCAGTTCGTCAAGCGCAAAGACCGACCACTGAGGGCGCGATCCCCCGATATCCAGCCGGGTGATCTCCAGCAGGTCGTCGATCACCTGCGTCATGCCGTCCACGCAGGAGCCGATGTGCCGGGCGATCGGCTCGATGTCTTGCCCGGGGCGGCGCTCCAGCAGGGTTTGCGACAGGAGGCTCAGGGCGTGCAGCGGCTGGCGCAGGTCGTGGTTGGCGGCGGCGAAGAATCGGGTGCGCGCTGCGCTGGCTTGCTCCACCACCCGCAGCGCCGCTTCACTGCGCGCGTTCTCACGCTGCAAAGCCGCGATGAGCTCGCCGTTGCGTCGTCGCTGGGCTTCGATCTCCCGCAGTGAGCGGGCCTGGTTGCGTCCGCTGACCAGGGTGTAGACGCCGATCAGGAAAACCATCACGACCATCAATGCCAGGTACCCGTCGGCCAGCACGAGGTCGCGCAGCAGCAGCGGCCCCAAGACCAACACCACATGGGCGATCAGCACCCGTGGGAACCCGGGCAACCGCACCGCACCCCCCATCGCGACCGCCACCAGGGTGATGTGCAGGATCGACTCGGCCTGCGCAGACCCGGGCTGCATCAGCACCAGCGGCAGCCAGCCCCACTGCACCGCATGAATCACCGTGCTGGCCAGCCAGGCCCGCGCGTGGGCCGCCGAGGGTGGCTGCGCCCGACCCGCCGACCGCCACCACAGTGCCGCAGCGAGCCGCGCGGCGCTGACCGTGCAGAAGGTGAAGAACCACAGGTCCAGCGCGCCTGAGCCGGGCTCCGAGCGGAACTGCAGATAGCAGACCAGCGCCCCCATCGTGCTCAGCGCCCAGGCCACCGGGGTGGTCCGCACGAGATGTTCGAGCTGCTCCTGTTCCAGAAGCGACAAAGGTCTGTCGTTGTTGGGCTTCATGCGCGGTCAGATAAGGCCGGCCTCGCGCGCCCGCACCAGCAGGTGTGTGCGGTTACGGGCGCCAAGGCTGTCGAGCAGCGCGGTGACATGCAGCTTCACGGTCCGTTCGGCGATGCCCAGATCGTGGGCGATCTGCTTGTTCTGCTGTCCCCGTGCGATGCGACTGAGCACCTCCATCTGGCGCGTGGTGGGCCCGCGAACCGAGTCAGCGCGGGGCGGTGTCGCACCTGGCGCAAACCACTCCCCGCCGCGCATCACCTCATCCAGCGCCCTGAGCACCTCCTCGACCCGCAGGGACTTCCCCAGGAAACCCGCGGCGCCGGCCGCCTTGGCCTTCGCGGGCAAGCCGTCGTCGTCGAGCCCGGAGATCAACACCCGGGCGACCAGCGGGTGGCGGGAGCCGAACCGGCGCAGTCCCTCCAGGCCGTCGTCTCCCGCCAGTCGATAGTCGATCAGCACCACGTCCAGTTCCGGCCAGCGCCAAGCCACCTCCAGCGCGGCGTCCAGGGTTGTCACCGCGCGGGCCTGGATGCCGGGTCGCGCGTGGGTCAGCGCATGGACCAGCCCGACACCAAACATCGGGTGATCATCGATCAGCAGCAAATTCATCCGTGGCGACTCCCTCGGCGGTGGGTGCTGACCCGATTGTCGGGAATACCGGATGTGGCCGGGTGCCTGCGGCATTGCCCGAAAGGGCAGGTGGTCTGGACCTGTCGCCCTGTTACACCTGCGGCAGGGCGCCCCCGGCGCAAACGGGCAAGGAACTCAGCGATACGGGGCAATAGCCACACGACTTCTGCGGCCGCCCACCGGGTTGGGGCTGGCGTTCCTTAACAATCGGGCGCCCCGACGACCGGGCGGAGACACCTCGACATGGCCGACGCATCGATTTACGACCAAAAACCCTGGCTGGCCGCCTACGGCACCGCCATCGCCCCCCAGCTGCCCAACCCGAGATACCGGAACCTCGCGCACCTCGTGCACAGCGCCTGCGAGCGCCACGCCAAGAAGACGGCGTTCACCGCGGTCGTGCCCAACGGCATGAATGGCACCCTGAGCTACAGCGAACTGGACGAGCGCTCCGACGCCTTTGCCCTGTACCTGCGCGAGGTCTGCGGCCTGCAGCCGGGCGATCGGGTGGCGGTCCAGTTGCCCAACGGTCTGGCCTACCCGGTGGTGGCGTTTGGCACCTTCAAGGCCGGCTGCGTGCTGGTCAACACCAACCCGCTCTACACGCCCAGCGAGATGGTTCACCAGTTCAACGACGCCGGGGCGCGCGTGTTGGTGATCGTGGACATGTTTGCGGACAAGCTGGCCGAGGTGATCCCGAAGGTCAAGGTCGAGCGGGTGGTGCTGGCGGGCGTGTCCGAGATGTTCCCCAGCATCCCCAATCTGGTGGTGAGGGGCGTGCAGAAGGTGTGGAGCAAGGTCTTGCCCCCGGTCCCGACGCTGCCTCAACCGATCGAGCGCATGAGCGCGGCCTTGGCGGCCGGGCGCGCGGCCGGGGGGCGGGAGAAAGTCGCGTCCTACTGGCAGGGCATCGCCCCGACGGAGGTCGCCGCGCTCCAGTACACCGGTGGCACCACCGGCGTCAGCAAGGGGGCCATGCTCACGCACGCCAACCTGCTCGTCAATGCCGATCAGGTGCTGGCGATGGGCCGGTCGCACATGGGCGATCACGAGGTGGTGCTCACCGCGCTGCCGCTCTATCACATCTTCGCCTTCACCGCGAACCTGCTGTGCTTCGTGGACATCGGTGGGCACAACATCCTGATTCCCAGCCCGCGCCCGGTGCAAAACCTGCAGCGCGCGATCGAGAACTACCCGATCACCTGGATCACCGGGGTGAACACACTCTTCAATGGTCTGATGAACGAAGAATGGTTCACCGCGTTTCCGCCCAAGCACCTGCGCGCGGCCATCGCCGGCGGCACCGCGCTGCATCAGGCGGTGGCGGCGCGCTGGCAGGCGATCACCGGCACGCGCATCGCCGAGGGCTTTGGCCTCACCGAATGCTCGCCCGTGGTCAGCTTCAACCCCTTGAGCGGGGTGGCCAAGCCGGACAGCATCGGCGTGCCGGTGCCGGGCACCGAGGTGCGGATCGTGGACGAGGCAGGCCAGGCCGTGCCGCAGGGCGAACCGGGCGAACTGATCGTGCGCGGCCCCCAGACCATGAAGGGCTACTGGCAACGGCCCGAGGAGACCGCGGCGATCCTGAAGGACGGTTGGCTGTACACCGGTGACGTCGCGGTGATGGACCAGCAGGGCTACTTCAAGATAGTCGATCGCAAGAAGGACCTGGTGCTGGTGTCCGGCTTCAACGTCTATCCCAACGAAATCGAGGACGCGCTGGCCAAGATGGACGCGATTCTGGAGGCCGCGGTGGTCGGCGTGCCCGATGCCAAGTCGGGCGAGGCCGTGCGGGCCTATGTGGTCAAGAACCCCGACTTTGCGGGCCCGTTGAGCAAGGACGACGTCCTGGCGCACTGCCGCACGCTCCTCACCGACTACAAGATCCCGAAGTCCATCGTCTTCCGCGATGAGCTGCCCAAGTCGCCGGTGGGCAAGATCCTGCGCAAAGACCTCAAGGCCGAAGTCAAGGCCGAGTTCCAGAACAAATAAGGAGACCCACGGTGTTGACCGAACTCGAAACCCAGCTCCTGGGCGCGATGATGATGGTGATCATGCTCGGCATGGGCGCGTCGCTGACCTTCCGCGACTTTCTGATCGCCTTCAAGAAGCCCAAGGGCGTCCTGGTGGGCATGCTGTGCCAGTACGGGATCATGCCTTTCCTGGGTTACCTGCTGGCGACCCTGCTGGGCCTGCCGCCGGCGCTCGCCGTGGGCCTGATCCTCATTGCCTGCATGCCCGGCGGCACCACTTCCAACATCTTTGCCTACTTCAGCAAGGGCGCGCTCGCGCTGTCGATCATGATGACCAGCGTGTCGACCCTGGTCGCGGTGGCCGCGGTGCCCGCGCTGATCGCCTTCTACAGCCGGTTGGCCGGCGTCACGGGCGACTTCGCGATTCCGGCCTCGAATGTGGCTCAGGTCCTGATCGTGCTGCTCGTGCCCACCATCCTGGGGATGATCCTGCGCAAGACCAACCCGAACGTGGGTGCCACGATCGAACTGATCGGCTCGCTGCTGGGGGTGTTCGTGATCCTCTTCCTGATCGGTTCCTGGGTGCCGCGCAACTACCAGTTGCTGCTCTCCACGCCGTGGTACGTGTTCTTCGCCGCGATTGGCCTCGGTTTGTTCGGCATGTTCCTGGGCTACTGGCTCGCGCGCTTGCTCAAGCAGGACAGCAACCGCGCCCGGACCGTCAGTCTGGAGACCGGCATCCAGAACGGGCCCTTGGCGGTGCTGATCGTGACGCTGACCTTCAAGGGCGAGATGCAGCAGCAGGTGCTGCTGATTCCGGTGCTCTACAGCCTGTTCATCGTGCTGACGAGTTCCGCCATCACGGTGTGGTATCGCCGGAATGCCACGCGCGAAGCGCTCGCCCGCGATGCGGCCAAGGTCGGCGCGACCGCGTGACGGTGTGCTGACCCGGAGGTCGTTGACCGGGTGATCCGCCCGCTAGGCCCGCCGGTCGCGCGGGGTGGCGTCGGGCGAACCGGACCGGCGCCTCCCCCGAAAGGTCGCCGGTTCAGGCCCGTCCTTCAGTGCGCGCCGTGGTGCACGCGCACCGCGCGCATCCAGGCCATCAGGTCCAGGTGGCTGCTCCCGGGTGCGGTGGGGCTGCTGTCCCGGGCGCTTGGGCGCCACTGCGGTTTGGGCGGCGGCGGCTCACGGTCCAGCGGCTGCTGCGACAGGGTCTCCAGGATGGCGCAATGGGGATGCTCGTCGCCGCGGCAGGTCTGCACCAGTTCATCCAGGCCCTGCATCATCTGTTCAATCTCCCGGCGCTTGCTCTCCAGGTCGCTCAGGTGGCGCTCGGCCACCCGCTTGACCTCGCGGCTGGAGCGCGCGTTGTCGCTCCACAGACCGATCAGTTCGGCGATCTGTGCGATCGAGAAACCGAGGTGGCGCGAGCGGCTGATGAAGCGCAGCACCGACACGTCGCGCTCGCTGTAGAGGCGGTAGCCCGCCCCGTTGCGTTCGGCCTGCGGCAGCAGGCCGATCTTCTCGTAGTGGCGAATCATCTTTGGCGAGACGCCGGCGGCGCTCGCTGCCTGGCCGATGTTCATGAAGGTGGGCATGGAAATCTCCGGAACAACACAACCGGGCCAAGCCTCAGGCTTGACCCGGTGGGAAGGTCAAGCCCGCGTCGATGCGCCGCGATGGACGGTCAGTCCGCGGGCGGGTAGCCCGCCTCGGTCAGCGCCTCGGCCAGCGCCGGGCGGTCCTCGCTGCTGGTGACGCGCACCTGGCGGCGGGCCACGTCGACCTGCACCTCGCAGGCGGGATCGACGAGCTTGAGCGTCCGGCTCACGGTCGAGGCGCAGTGACCGCAGGTCATGGCGGGCAGTTGGAATTCGTGCATGGAAGGCTCCGTGGCAGTTGAGAGGCCTCGCAGGCTGGGCCTTGTCACGGTGGCAAGCGCAAGCCCGGGCGTGGCGTGCGGGCGGTTGACCCTGACACCGTGTCAGAGACCAGCATCCGGGGCTCCCCCACCCCACGGAGCCACGCCATGTCCACCGTCTGCCTCCTGTCCCATGCCGACCCCGGCCCCTTTCTGGCCAGCGAATGGGACTTGTCCCCCGACCACAGCCTGCTGCTGCCGGTGCAGCCGGGCGACTTGCTGCAGGCCTTGCAGGGCACGGTCTGGATCACCGTCGACGGCGATCCGCGCGACCTGCTGCTCGCGCGCGGCGAGCTGCACACCGTGGCGCGCGCCGCCACGCTGTGCCTGAGCGGTTTCGACGCGCCGCGCCTGAAGCTGCTCAGCCGCCGTGCGGTGCAGGCCGAGCCCTGGCGCGACGCGCCGGGCTGGCGCCACTGGCTGCTCTGGGCGAGCGGCTGGGCGCGCCGGCGCCTTGACGCCACGGCCTGACCCCCTCCGCTTGACCTGGACCCCGTGTCAAGGCCAAGCATCCCACGCTTCACCTTCCGGAGACCATCCATGAACGCTTCCACCACCGCCGTGGCGCACGAGTTCCCCATCGAGGGCATGACCTGCGCCTCCTGCGTCAGCCGGGTCGAAAAGGCCCTCCAGGCCGTGCCCGGTGTGACCCGGGTCGACGTGAACCTGGCCACCGAGCGCGCCAGCGTAAGCACCCGCGGCACCGTCCCAGGCAGCGCGCTGATCGCTGCCGTCGACCAGGCCGGCTACCGCGTGCCCGCCGAGACGCTCGAATTCGCCATCGAGGGCATGACCTGTGCCTCCTGCGTGGGCCGGGTCGAGAAGGCCCTGCAGGCCGTGCCCGGCGTGCAGGACGCGGTGGTCAACCTGGCGACCGAACGCGCCCGCGTCGAGGCGGTGGGCGTGCTGCCCGGCGCGCTGATCGCCGCGGTGGAGAAGGCCGGCTACCGCGCCACCCCGTTCGACGACGGCGCGGCCCGCGCCGCCACCGCCCGCCACGGCGAGCCGCTGTGGCCGGTGCTGCTGGCGGCGGCGCTGTCGTTGCCGCTGGTGCTGCCGATGGTGGGCATGCTGTTCGGCAGCGACTGGATGCTCGATGGCTGGCTGCAGCTTGCGCTGGCCACGCCGGTGCAGTTCTGGCTGGGCGCGCGCTTCTACCGCGCCGGCTGGCGCGCGGTGCGCGCGGGCGCCGGCAACATGGACCTGCTGGTCGCCCTGGGCACCAGCGCGGGCTATGGCCTGAGCCTGTACCTGCTGTTCGAGCACGCCGAGCACGGCACACCGCACCTGTACTTCGAGGCCTCCGCGGTCATCGTCACGCTGGTGCTGCTGGGCAAGTGGCTTGAGGCGCGCGCCAAGCGCCAGACCACGGCTGCGATCGCCGCGCTCAACGCGCTCAAGCCCGAGGTGGCGCGCGTGCGCACCGCCAACGGCGACCTCGACCTGCCGCTGGCCCGTGTGAAGGTGGGCGATCTGGTCGTGATTCGTCCTGGCGAGCGGGTGCCGGTGGACGGCCTGGTGATCGAAGGCGCGAGCCAGGTCGACGAGTCGCTCATCACCGGCGAAAGCCTGCCGGTGGCCCGCCACACGGGCGACCCGGTCACGGGGGGGTCGATCAACGCCGAGGGGCTGCTGGTGGTGCGCACCACCGCGGTGGGCGCCGAATCGACGCTCTCGCGCATCGTGCGCATGGTCGAGTCGGCGCAGGCGCGCAAGGCGCCCATCCAGCGCATCGTGGACCGCGTGAGCGCGGTGTTCGTGCCGGTGGTGCTGGTGCTGGCTGCGCTCACCCTGCTGGGTTGGGGCGTGGCCACGGGCGACTGGGAGCGGGCCATCCTCAACGCGGTGGCGGTGCTGGTGATTGCCTGCCCGTGCGCGCTCGGTCTGGCCACGCCCACCGCCATCATGGCCGGCACCGGAGTGGCCGCGCGACAGGGCATCCTGATCAAGGACGCCGAGGCGCTGGAACTCGCGCATCGCATCGACACCGTCGCCTTCGACAAGACCGGCACACTCACCGAAGGCAAGCCGCAGCTGGTGGCGGCCGTGGCTGCTCCCGGCTTCGACGCGCGGCTGCTGCCGTGGAGCGCGGCCATCCAGGCGGGCAGCGAACACCCGCTGGCGCGCGCGGTCATGGGGGCAGCGCAGGAGGCTGGCGTGGCCATCCTCTCAGCCGCCAAGGTCAGCGCTGTCGCGGGTCGCGGCATGGCGGCCGAGGTGCAGGGCCGCGCGCTGCGCCTGGGCAGCCCGCGCTACATGCAGGAGCTGGGTGTCGACACCGCGGCGCTGCAGGCACAGGCCAACGCCTTGCAGGACGACGGGCGCACCGTTTCCTGGCTGGCCGACGTGACGGATCAGCCGGTGCTGGTGGGCATGCTGGCCTTCGGGGATCGGTCCAAGCCGAGCGCGGCCTTCGCGGTCGAGCGCTTGCAGACGCTGGGCGTGCGCACGGTGATGGTGACTGGCGACAACCTGGGCAGCGCGCTGGCGGTGGCCGGCCCGCTGGGCGTGGATCATGTCGAGGCGGAGGTGCTGCCGGCCGACAAGGCCGCCATCGTCAACCGCCTCAAGGAGGGCGGACGCACCGTGGCCATGGTGGGCGATGGCATCAACGACGCCCCGGCCCTGGCCTCGGCCGACGTGGGTATCGCCATGTCTACCGGCACCGACGTGGCCATGCAGGCCGCGGGCATCACGCTCATGCGCGGTGACCCGGCGCTGGTGGCCGATGCCATCGACATCTCGCGCCGCACCTACCGCAAGATCCGCCAGAACCTGTTCTGGGCCTTCGCCTACAACGTCGTCGGCATTCCGCTGGCCGCGGCCGGCCTGCTCAACCCCGTGGTGGCCGGCGCGGCCATGGCGTTGAGCAGCGTGAGCGTGGTGAGCAACGCGTTGCTGCTGCGTGGCTGGCGCCGATGAAGGCGCTGCCCACGCGGGACGCAGGAGCCGGGTGTGCGGGTGTGGGAATGCCCCGCCTTGAGTCAGCCCGTCCGGGACACGGTTCTAAGATGCGCAGCCGCACGGATGCGCGGAGGATCGGTTGTGAACATCGAGCGAATTTCCCTGGACCAGTTGCGCGTGCTCGTGGCCACGGTCAACGAGGGCAGCTTTTCGGCCGCGGCCCGCAAGCTCGGTCGCGTGCAATCGGCGGTCACGTACACGGTGCAGCAGCTGGAGCTGCAGTTGGGCATCGAGTTGTTTGACCGGACGGGCTACCGCCCCGTGCTGACAGCCGCGGGCGCGTCGCTGATTGAAGATGCGCGCGCGGTGTTGACCCGCGCCGACGGGTTGCTGGCGAAGGCGGGGGCCATCGCCGCGGGACTGGAAAGCAGTCTGTCCATCACGGTCGACGTGATGGTCCCCGTCGACTGGCTGGCCCAGGTGCTCGAGGAATTCGACGCGCGCTTCCCCGGCGTGCAGGTGCAGCTCCAGATTGAAGCGCTGGGCGCGGTGGCGTCGCATCTGTACGAAGGCGTCGCCGACCTGGCCATTTTGTGCAGCCTGCCCGTGCCCCCCGACGATGTGACGATCCTGGCGATTGGGCAGGTGTCTCTCGTGCCGGTGGCAGCGGCGGATCATCCCCTGGCGCGCATCCCGGGGCGCATCGACGACACCGCCTTGCGCGATCATCGCCAGATCGTGCTCACCGACCGCAGCGCGATCTCGCGCGGACGCGACTTTGCGGTGTACAGCCCGTTGACGTGGCGCGTGGCGGACCTCGGCGCCAAGCACGCGCTGATCCGTCAGGGGCTGGGGTTTGGCAACATGCCCGCCCACCTGGTCGCGGACGATATCCGCAACGGCACGCTCAAGGCGCTGGTGCTGGCAGCCCACCCCGTCGGGGGGGACCGCCTGCCGATGTACCTGGCCCACCGGCCAGACCATGCGCTCGGCCCGGCTGCCCAGTGGATCAGGGAGCGGCTGGTTCGCGAACCGGGTGTGACCTGAGCCGGTCCATGTGGTCGATCAGCGTGGGGACCACCAGTGGCGCAGCGTGCAGCACGCCCATGTGACCCAGAGGCCCGACGTCGACGCGCACGGCATGGGGCATCTCTTCGGCGAGACGCTGGACCATGGCGCGTGCCGGTCGCGGCGATTGCCCGCCGACCACCAGCGTGACCGGCACCGCCGTGCGGTAGTCTGCGAAAGGCCGGACGTCTTCGAAAACGCCGCGGACTTCCTGAAACATTTTCCAGCCGACCGCGCGCATGCTGTCACGGGCACGCTCGCCCATCGCCTGCCACGCACCGCGGCCATTCCAGTAGTCCACGAAGGATTCGAGCCAGGCCTCATGCCCACCGTCGGCCTCGGAGACCCCTCGAAACCCGCGCAGCACATCATCCAGCTCGGATCGGGTGGCGTCGTCCAGGCGGTCGGCGTCGCGCGCCAGCGAGCCAAACAGCACCGGCTCATACAGCCACAGCGAGGCCACCGGCAGGCGACCGGTGACGGCAAGGTCAAGCGCCAGGGTGGCGCCCCACGAGTGAGCGACCAGATGCACCGGCTCCTCCGACGGAATCTGCTGAAGCAGGTGATCAACGTCGTCCTGCAGCCGCGAGGGCTGGGGCCGCTCGATCCGCTCGCCCGGGGCGTAGCCGCGGTTGGCGGGCGTCCATTCCACCGCGCCCTCGATCCGCCCAAGAAAGGGTTTCCACATGAATGGCCCGAGGCCGGTGGAATGGATGAACACCAGTTGCGTCATGCGCGCTCCTTCCTTGGAGGGTTTTCAGGGGCCGGTGCCGCGCCGGCCGGCCAGGGATCAGTGTTGGTGTACCGGCGCCGGAGCCGACTGGGCCGTGCCGTCATTCTGGAGTGCCCGCAGGCCGGCCTGGCGGATCTGCTCGGCCTGGGCGGGTGTCGGCAGGGGGTAATGGTTGCCGCGCGGGGTCAGCCCCAGGCGGCGGTGTTCGAGCATTTCGGCGATCACCTGGGCGCGGGTCATGGGGGCGCCGGCCGGTGCCTCGTGGGGGACGTATTGGCCCCGGACATAGCGGCCGTTCTTCAGCGCCTCCGCCGCTTCCGCCTGCACCTCGGCGCGGGTGCGGGTTGACGGCTCTTCGGGGGCCCGGATCGGGTCCAGCTGTCCGCGGCCAGCGGCGGCTGCGGTGACGGCGAGGGTGGTGATGGCGACGGTGAAGGCCATGTGTGCGATGCGTTTCATGAAGGTCTTTCAACAAAGGAGGAACAGGGCTTGAAGACCGATCTGTCCGCCGTGGCAAGCCCAGCCCCGTGGAGATCCTGGACGGACCCGCTGCGAGTTCCGTGGGCGCTGGCGAGGCCAGATCGGATGCCAGGATTGTTCGGCGCCAGCCCCACGATGGACAGCCACGACCGGTCGATGATCTCCATCGGATCGCTTGATGGAGCGGGCGTGGCCAAGGCGGTCGTAGCCCGAGGCCCGGCCGCCGCTGGGGCCCTCTGTCAGCGCCGCCGGCAAGGACCGGCGGCCATGCCCGGCCGCGTCAGCGCGCGGCGCAGCTAACGCCGGTGGGGTGTGGCGGTCAGCGCCATGACACCGGGGTGCCTGGCCCGTTCAAGCGCCGCCGGAGGGGATCGCCAGGAGTTTGGAGATGACCGCACAGAACTCCTCGATGTCGCTCTCTTTGTAGATCAGCTGCGTGACGCCCGCCTGCGCTGCGGCCAGCGCGAGATCGTCGTCGACATAACCCGAGGCGATCACGGTCTTGAGCTGGGGATTGAACGACAGCAACTCCTGCACCACCTCCAGGCCATTCATGCCCGGCATGTTGAAGTCCGTGACGATCAGGTCGTAGGCCGTCGGGTCGGCCTTCACGGCAGCGATCGCCTCCGCTTGGATGCTGAACGTCGCGACCGAGAACCCGTCCCGCTGCAGCAAGCGCCGCACCAGAAACACCAACGAGTCGTCGTCGTCCAGGTAGAGGATGCGCTTGCCAGCCCCCAGCGCCGAGCGGGGCGCAGGCCTGGCGATGTCCGTGGGTGGGGCAGTGGCTCCCGCGACCGGCAGCTTGTCGGCCAGCGGCAAGTCCACCGTGAAGCACGTGCCGCGGCCGGGTTTGCTCCACACGCTGATCAGGCCACCGTGCGACTGGACGATGCCATGCACCACCGACAGGCCCAGGCCCGTGCCCTCTCCCGGGGGCTTGGTGGTGAAGAAGGGTTCAAACATGCGGTCCAGAACCGCCTGCTCCATGCCGGGGCCGGTGTCTCGAACGATCAGGCGGGCCGCCGGGCAGGGCTGGCTGGCGCCGCCCACCGGGTCGACGGCGCCCAGGGCGCTGGACAGGACCGTCTCGACCCCGAAGTGCAGTGTGCCGCCGTGGGGGCGCATGGCCTGGATGGCGTTGGTCCCGAGATTCATCAGGACCTGCATCATCTGCGTGGCATCCGCGCGAATCACCGGGTCCGCTCCCGACACGTGCACGTCCAACGCAATTTTGGCCGGGAGGTTTGCGCGCAGCATGCCCTCCACATCCCGCACGATCGGGACGACCGGCGTGGGACGCATTTCCACCGCTTGCCGACGACTGAAAGTCAGGATCTGACGCACGAGGTCCCTCGCCCGGCGCCCCGCTTTGACGATTTCATCCACGCACAGCATGGCGGCTTCGTGGCTGTGGAGATCGCGCCGCGCCAGCTCGGCGTTGCCCAGCATCGTGGCGATGATGTTGTTGAAGTCGTGGGCGATTCCGCCTGCCAGCGTTCCGATGGCTTCCATCTTCTGCAGCTCGCGCAGCTGAAGCTCCATCGCCTCGCGCGCGGCCTCGGCGAGCTTGCGCTCGGTCACGTCGCGTTCGATCGCAATCCAGTGGGTGTACCAACCCTTTTCGTCGGCCACCGGGACGATGTCCAGCTCCAGCCAGAACTCCTCGCCAGCCTTGGTGTAGTTGATCAGCTCGGCCCGGACAGGCTCCCATTTTTCAAGCGCGGCACGAATCCGGTCGAGTTGATCGCGCTGCGTGTTGGGACCCTGAAGGATGCGCGGCGTCTGGCCAATGGGTTCGTCACGGGTGTAGCCGGTTCGGCGTTCGAAAGCGTCGTTCACGAACACAATGCGCGGCCCCGGCGCCCCCACGGGCTCCGCCTCCGTGATGAGCACGATGTCGTTTAGCCGTTCGACGGCGGTGGCCAACAGCCGGAGTTTCGATGCCACCTCGGCGTCGGCGGCCTGGTGGGGCGGTGAGCTGGGATTCGTCGAGGGCATGGTCAGAGGCGGGCCGCTTCATGGGCGAGCGGTCTTAGGGGGGAGTATCCGTGACCCCGCTTATTTGTAACCAGATGTCTGCGTTCGGTATGGATTTTCTGTGACCAAAGTCAGGGTTGCCGGCCGGTGGGTGTTGGCGCCCTGCACGGCCCTCGGTGCATACCGCCTGGCGCTCCGCGCCGCGTTGCCACCTCGCCCAGCCCCGCCTGCAGAGACCGACCGACCTGCCGCCCGTGCCGCCCACGAGGCCATTGCCGCGGCCGGGACCGCCGCGCGACCGTGACGGGTCTTGCCCAACCCGGCGGACCGCCCTCGCGGAGCGTGGATCGCAAGGACGGGATGGATGGGCGCCGGTGGTGTCGCAACGGCCCGGTGGCTCGCGCGTCGCAGCGGGTATCGGGGGCGGGCGAGAGCCCCTTGCCGTTCTGAACCGCGTCCCTCTGTTCGCCCAGCCAACAAAAAAGCCCCTGCAGGGCAGGGGCTTCAGACTCGCTGGCGGAGAGAGAGGGATTCGAACCCTCGATACAGGAGATCCTGTATGCCGGATTTCGAATCCGGTGCATTCGACCACTCTGCCATCTCTCCGTGTCGAAGCCCGCGATTCTAGCAGGCCGACGGTGTGGGTTTGCCGACCGCGCGGGGCGGCGTGGGCGGTGCGAGAATGGGCGCCCGCGCCGCCGCCGCCATGCTCGTCGATACCCAGCCCGCCACCTACCAGCACGTGCCTGCCTCACCCGAGGTGCGCGACCACTGGGTCGAATCTCAACTGATCGGGGTGCTGATGGACAACCTGGGGCCGTCGGTGCTGGCCGGCGCCCTGTCGCTGCCGCTGATCGTGTTCTTCATGGCCGGCGAGGTCCACACCGCCGGGCTGGTGGTCTGGACGCTGGCCATGCTGGGCTTGCTGGTCTTCCGATACCGCCTGATCGGCGTGTACCGGCTGCGATACGACAACGTGGATGGACCGCAGCGGCCGATCTTCCTGCGCCGCTATCTCTGGACCTGGGCGGCGGCTGGGTTTCTGTGGGGTGGCGCGGTGGCGCTGAGTTACCTGCAGGCTTCACTCACCACGCAAGTGGTTTGCGCGCTGGTGGTGCTGGGTCAGGGCCTGCTCAACCTGACCGCCTTCAGCGCCAGTCTGCCGGTCTATCGAACCTATGCCCACGCGCTGACCCTGTCGGTGTTGCTGGGGCTGGTGGCCGCCACCGCGGGCCACGTGGATGAACCGCAGGTGGTGCAGGCCAGCGTCGTGTTTGCCGTCTTGCTCGGCGCGTTCTGGTTGTTGCTGCTGGTGGCCGGTTCGCGCCTGCATCAGGTGCACCGCGCCAGCTTCGAATTGCAGTTCTCCAACCAGGAGCTCATCGATTCGCTCACGCTGCAGACGCGCGCGTCGCTGCGCGCGGTGGCCACGAAGAACCGCTTCCTGGCCTCGGCGGCCCACGACCTGCGGCAGCCGGTCCATGCCCTCAGCCTTTATGCCGACTGGCTGGCGAGCGAGCCGGAAATGGCGCGTGACATTTCGCCGCGGATTCTGCAATCCACGCGGGCGATCAATGAATTGTTTGATTCCCTGTTTGACCTGACCCGCATCGATGCCGGCAATTACAAGGTCAAGCTCCAGCATGTGGATGTGGAGAAGCTGTTTGCCGATTTGCGGCTGCAGTTCGAGCCGGTGGCACACGGCAAATCCTTGCGCCTGCGCACCCACACGCGGCCCACGGTGCTGTGGTCGGACCCGGTGGTCTTGCGGCGCATTCTGGGCAATCTGTTGTCCAACGCCCTGCGCCACACGCACCATGGTGGTGTGTTGCTCGGTCTGCGCCGGCGGGATGACATGCTGGTGTTTGAAGTGTGGGACACCGGCGTGGGCATCGCCCGCGAGCACCAGCAGGCCATCTTTCAGGAGTTCTTCCGCGTGTCCCAGCACCAGGGCACCGAAGACAGCCTGGGCCTGGGCCTGACCATCGTCTCCAAGCTGACGTCGCTGATGGGCTATCAGCTGTCGCTCAATTCCGAAGCCAATCGGGGCAGTGTGTTCCGGGTGTTGCTGCCGGCGTTCACGCAGCAGGCGCAGCACGAGCCTCCGCGGCCGACCCTCGTGAGCGAGGGGCCGGCGGGCGCAGGTTTGGCTCAGTAGTCGAGCAGGCCGGCGGTGCGGGCCAGGTGGCTGGCCTGCGAACGGCTCTTGACGTTGAGCCGGCGGAACAGACGCCACAGGTGAACCTTCACCGTGTGTTCGCTGATCTGCAGCTGCTCGGCGATGTCGCGGTTGGACAGGCCGCGGTCGAGCATGACCAGCAGCTGCTTTTGGCGCTTGGACAGCTTTTCCGGGATCGTCGGCGCGTTTTCGTCTTCACCTTCGTCCGCCAGAAACTCGCGCAGCACCTTCGCGATCTGCGCCGCGCCGGCGGACTTCTCCACGTAGGCGTCGGCACCGGCCTCGCGGGCGAGGTCTTCGTAGTCCGACGCCGGCGACGCGGACAGCACGATCAGGGAGGTGTCCGGCAGCATTTGCCGCACCTCGCGCACCCCGGACACGCCGTTGGTGTCGGGCAGCTTGAGGTCCAGGCACACGAGCTCGGGTTCGCCATGTTCGGCGATGGCCTTGCTGACGGTGGCCAGACGTTCGAGTTCGATCACCTGGGTGGAGGCGCGCAGCCGGCGCAACAACATCACCACCGCCTCACGCATCAGCGGGTGATCGTCAATGACAAAAATACTCATGGCGTGAGCGACTCATCGGTGGGTGTGATTGGGGAGCATATCGGCATTGTCAGTCTTTGGCGATAGCGCATCGCGTTCAGAAGCAGCCGTTTTCGTGCGTTGTTTCGCGTTGGACGCAGTCGATTGAATGGCGCACAACCGAATTGTCCCTCAATTCAGGGATGGGTCGTTGACCAGTGCGCCAAGGCCTCGGCCACGAGTCCGGGATCGCCGGATTCGGCCAGGTGCGCCGCCACGGCCGGCAGCGCTGCGGCGCCTTCCCGTTGCAGCCGGGCCATGAGCTGGGCTGCTTCGCGCGGGTTGTCAAAACCGTGGCTGACCAACAGGGTGTCGCCGCGGGCGTCGACCAGCTTGATGCGAAAACGTCCGTCGGCTTCGCGGTACTGCTTGAACTGGGGCGCAGCGGCGCGGGCCTTGTCACGGGCGGCGGGCGCCGCGTCGGCCGCATCCAGCGCGCGCAGGCCCACGGCGTGGCGCAGGCGGGCGGTGAACGGGGTGGCGATGGAGCGGGCTTTGTCGGCGCCGGTGCGCAGCACGCGTTCGAGCCGGGCCGGGTCCTGGATCAGCTCGTCGTATACCGCGCGCAGGGGCGCAATCTCCCGGTCGAGCCGCTCAAACAGGCGCTCCTTGGCCTCGCCCCAGGCGATGCCGTCGGCGTAGGCCTGGGCCAGTTCGGCCGTTTCATCGGCGGTGGCGAAAGCCTGAAACAGCTGGAACAGCGCCGATCCCGCCGTGTCCTTGGGCTCGCCGGGCGCGCGCGAGTCGGTCACGATGCCGAGGATGAGCTTGCGCAGCTGGTCCCGGGGCGCGAACAGCGGGATGGTGTTGTCGTAGCTCTTGCTCATCTTGCGGCCGTCCAGGCCGGGCAGGGTGGCCACGTGTTCCTCGATCACCGCCGCGGGCAGGGTGAAGTGCTCGCCGTACAGGTGGTTGAAGCTCGACGCGATGTCGCGCGCCATCTCGATGTGCTGGATCTGGTCGCGACCGACCGGCACCTGGTGGGCGTTGAACATGAGGATGTCGGCGGCCATGAGCACCGGGTACATGAACAGGCCGGCGGTCACGCCGTCGTCGGGCTCGGTGCCCGCGGCGGTGTTCTTGTCGACGGCCGCCTTGTAGGCGTGGGCGCGGTTGAGCAAGCCTTTGCCGGTCACGCAGGTCAGCAGCCAGGTGAGCTCGGGAATTTCAGGGATGTCGGACTGCCGGTAGAAGGTCACCGCCTCCGGGTCCAGGCCGCAGGCCAGCCAGGTGGCGGCGATTTCGCGGGTGGAGCGCTGCACGCGCGCCGGATCGCCGGTCTTGATGAGCGCGTGGTAGTCGGCCAGGAAATAGAAGCTTTGCACGCCCGGCAGGCGGCTGGCGCGCACGGTGGGCCGGATGGCGCCGACGTAGTTGCCGAGGTGGGGCGTGCCGGAGGTGGTGATGCCGGTGAGAACGCGCACGGGAGACACGGGGGCGGAAGTCATGGGCGGACGGCGGGTCAGAGAAGCAGCAGGCGGATGGGTGACAGCAGGGTTTCGAGCACGCTCAAGGTCACGTCCATGAGCGGGCGCAGCCAGTAAGCGCCGACCAGACCGGTGATCACCAGCGCGAGCACGATGAAGAAGCCGAAGGGCTCGACGCGGGCGAGGGCGCTCGCCGGCCCGTGAGGCAGCAGGCCCACGAGGATGCGTCCGCCGTCCAGCGGCGGCAGCGGAAACAGGTTGAAGGCGTACATCACGAGGTTGACGGTCACGCCGGCGCGGCACATGTCGAGCCAGAAGCGTTCCTGGGTGCCGAGGGCGTGCAGGAGGTACAGCGCGAGCAGCCACAGCACGGCCTGGATCAGGTTGGCGCCGGGACCGGCCAGGGCCACCCAGATCATGTCGCGCTTGGGGTGGCGCAGTCGGTTGAAGTTCACCGGCACGGGCTTGGCGTAGCCAAACAGGAAGTTGCCCGCGGTGGCGAAGTACAGCAACAGCGGCATGGCGATCGTGCCGACCGGGTCGATGTGTTTGAGGGGGTTGGCCGTGATGCGGCCCAGCAGGTAGGCGGTGGGATCCCCGAAGTGCCGCGCGACATAGCCGTGGGCTGCCTCATGCAGCGTGATGGCGAACAGGACCGGGATCGCGTAGAGCGTGACGGTCTGGATGATCAGGGCGAGGTCCATGGGCGGATTGTCCCAGACGGGCGGCTGACCGGCTCAGAGTCCCAGCGGGGCCAGCGGCCCGCGCCCTTCGCGCAGCACCGCGGCCTCGCCGCCGGTGCCCATGGGCGTGAGGTCGATCACCGTGGTGGGTTGCTGCGGGCAGGCGCCAGCGTCGATCACGCCGGCGATGTCGTGTTCGAGGCGTTCGCGGATCTCCTGCGGCTCGTTGAGGGGCTCGGTGTCGCCGGGCAGGATGAGGGTGGTGGCCAGCAGCGGGGCGTTGTGGGCGTCGAGCAGGGCGTGCAGCGCGGTGTGGTCGGGCACGCGCAGGCCGATGGTCTTGCGCGAGGGGTGGCTCACGCGCCGGGGCACTTCCTTGCTGGCTTCCAGGATGAAGGTGTAGGCGCCGGGCGTGGCCGCCTTGAGCAGGCGGTACTGGCGGTTGTCTACCTTGGCGTAGCTGGCCAGTTCGCTGAGGTCGCGGCAGAGCAGGGTGAGATGGTGCCGGTCGTCCACGCCGCGCACGCGGCGCAGCCGGTCGGCCGCGGCCTTGTCGTCGAGGTGGCAAACCAGGGCGTAGCTGGAGTCGCTCGGCACCGCGAGCACGCCGCCGCCGGCGAGCAGCTGCACGGCCTGTTTGAGCAGGCGGGGCTGGGGGTTGTCGGGATGGACGCTGAAGAACTGGGACATGGCGTGGGGGACCTCAGGGTTCGGGCGCGTCGTGGGGCACCCGGGAGGCGCGCGCGGCGATCACGCTGGCCGTGGCGCCGCACACCACGATCATCGCAATCCCCGCCAGCTCCAGCGCACCCGGCACGTGGCCGAACACCCACCAGCCGCACAGCATGGCGAAGCCGATCTGGGCGTACAGAAAGGGGGTCAGCGTGGCCGCCGGTGCGCGCGCGAAGGCCAGGATCAGCAGAAAGTGGCCGACCGTGCCCATCAGCCCGATCAGGCACAGCTGCCACAGCGTGGTGAGATCCGGGATGGCCTGCCACGCCAGCGGCAGTGCCGCGCTGGACAGCAGCGCACCCACCCAGCCCGTGTAGAAGTGCATGGTCATCGGGTCCTCGGTGCGCGCCAGGCGGCTGGTGAGGATCTGGAACAACGCGTAGGTCAGCACCATCAGCAGCGGCAGCAGGCTCGCCCAGCCGATCGTCGCCCCGCCCGGCTGCACCACCAGCAGGGCGCCGGCAAAGCCGCCGACCACGAGCAGCCAGCGCACCGCCGTCACCCGCTCACCCAGAAACAACGCCGCCAGCATCGTCACCACCAGCGGCGTGACCATCACGATGGCGGTGAACTCACCCACCGGCATGAACTGCACGCTGAGGAACGACAGCCCGCTGACCATCAGCAGCAGGGCGCCGCGCAGCAGCTGAAAGCGCGGGTGGGCGGTGCGCCACAGGCTGCGCCCCCGCAAGGGCAGCATCACGGCGCTGACGACCACCGCGTGGAAGGCGTAGCGGAACCACACGGCCATCAGGACCGGCAGCACCGCGCCGACCACCTTGACCGTGGTGTCGAGCACCGCGAAGCAGGCGGTGGCGGTGATGAGACAGGCAATGCCGGCCAGCGCGCGGGCCGGCGCGGCCGCCACCGAGGCGCTCATGCGGCGTGGATCCGCGATTCCAGCAACGTCCACACGGGCGTGAGCTGCCCCGGCAGATCCGGCAGGCGCCCGAGGTCGGTGTGGCTCTCGTCGGGACTGTGGAAATCGCTGCCGCGCGAGGCCGCCAGGCCGAACTCGCCGCAGAAACCGGCGTACTTCTGCACGTCGGCGGCACCGTGTGCCCCCGTCACCACCTCGACCGCCTGGCCGCCGTGGCCGATGAATTCGGTGAACAGCGCGTACTCCTGGGTCGGCGTGAGGTCGTAGCGACCCGGGTGCGCGATCACCGCCACGCCGCCGGCGCCCGTGATCCAGCGCACGGCATCGCCCAGCGAGGCCCAGCGGTGCGGCACGAAGCCCGGCTTGCCCTCGGTGAGGTACTTGCGGAAGACCTCAGGAATGTCCTTGCACACGCCGGTGTCCACCAGGTGCCGCGCGAAATGGGAGCGGGAAATCAGGTCGGGGTTGCCCACATAGCGCAGGGCGCCTTCAAAGGCGCCGGTGATGCCGACGCGGGCCAGGTCGACGGCCATCTCGCGGGCGCGCTCCTCGCGACCGCCGCGCGTGGCCTTCAGGCCGTTGACCAGCGCGGGATCGGCCGGGTCCATGCCCAGGCCGACGATGTGGACCGTGACGTGGAGGAAGCTCACCGAAATCTCGGCGCCGGTGAGGTAGGGCAGCCCCACCGCGCGCGCCGCGGCCATCGCCCGCGCCTGGCCGCCGAGCTCGTCGTGGTCGGTCAGGGCCCACAGGGCCACGCCGTTGGCCTTGGCCCGCTCGGCGAGGGCCTCCGGCGTGAGCGTGCCGTCGCTCACCACAGAGTGGCAGTGCAGGTCGGCGTTGGTCAGGATGTCCACCCGGCCATTGTAGGTCGGGGGGGTATGTCCCCGTGTCCCGCGCGGCGCGGGGTCAGCCGGTGTTGCGCAGGCCGGCGGCGATGCCGTTGATGGCGATGTGGATGCCGCGCTTGACCTTGTCGTCGCGGTCGGCCGGGCTGCGGTGTGCGCGCCAGCGGCGGATCAGCTCGACCTGCAGGTGGTGCAGCGGGTCGATGTAGGGGAAGCGGTGGCGGATGGACCGCGCCAGCGCCGGGTTGGCGGCCAGGCGTTCGGGCTGGCCGGTGATGAGGGCCAGCGCGTCGCGCGTGGCCTGCCACTCGTCCTCAATGCGGCGGAACACGCGCCGGCGCAGCGCCCGGTCGTCCACCAGCTCGGCATAGAGCGAGGCCAGCGCCAGGTCGCTCTTGGCGATCACCATGTCCATGTTGGAGAGCAGCGTGCGGAAGAACGGCCACTCGCGGTGCATGCGCCGCAGCAGCGCGGCGTGGCGCGGCTGCTCGGCCAGGAAGGCCTGCACCGCGCTGCCAAAGCCGTACCAGCCCGGCAGCGTCAGCCGGCACTGGCCCCAGCTGAATCCCCACGGAATGGCACGCAGGTCCTCGATGCGCCCGGCCAGCGGCGCGCCGCTGGCGCCCACCGCTGGACGGGCCGCCGGTCGCGAGCCGATGTTGAGCTCGGCGATTTCGCGGATCGGTGTGGCGGCGAAGAAGTACTCGGCAAAGCGCGGCGTGTCGTACACGAGGCTGCGGTAGGCGCCCATGCTCGCGGCGGACAGCGCGTCGGCTGCGCGCAGGAAGGCCGGGGGCACAGCCGCGGGCGGCGGCAGCAGCGTCGCCTCCAGCGTGGCGGCGATCAGCGTTTCCAGGTTGCGCCGGCCGATCTCGGGGTTGGCGTACTTGGAGCCGATCACCTCACCCTGCTCGGTCAGGCGGATCTGGCCACGCACCGTGCCCGGCGGCTGGGCCAGGATGGCGTCGAAGCTCGGGCCGCCACCGCGACCCACCGTGCCGCCGCGGCCGTGGAACAGGCGCAGGCGGATCGGGGCGCTGGGCTGGGCGGTGTTGAGTTCGTCGAACACCGCAGCCAACGCGGTTTCGGCGCGGTACAGCTCCCAGTTGCTCGTGAAGATGCCCCCGTCCTTGTTGCTGTCGGAGTAACCAAGCATCACGTCCTGTTCGCCGTAGCTGTCGGCGGCGCCGCGGCGGATCAGCGCGGCCACGCCCGGCAGTGCGAGGTACTCGCGCATGATCGGCGCGGCTTGCTGCAGGTCACCGATGGTTTCGAACAGCGGCACGACGATCAGGTCGGCCACCGCCGGCCGGCCGCCGGCTTCGAGCGCGGCAGGGGTGTCCCCGTCCCCCAGCACGCCCCGCAGCAGGCCGCACTCCTTTTGCAGCAGCAGCACTTCCAGCAGGTCGCTGACCGTTTCGGTGTGGCTGATGATGGCGTGGCGAATGGCGGCGCGGCCATAGCGCTCGCGGCCGCGCCGGGCGGCCTCGAAGATCGCCAGCTCGCCGCGCGTCAGAGGGCTGTAGTCCGCATCGGGCACGCGCAGCGGGCGCGCGTCGTTGAGCGCCCGCAGCAGCAGCGCGCGCTTGGCCGCCTCATCGAGGGCGGCATAAGACGGCTCCAGGCGCGCCACGGCGAGCAGCTCGGCCACCACCGCTTCGTGCCGATCGGAGCTTTGGCGCAGGTCTATCGTGGCGAGGTGGAAGCCGAATACCTCGACCGCGCGGATCAGCGACTTCAGCCGCGACTCGGCCAGCGCCTGGCCGTGGTGGGCGCGCAGCGAGGCATCGATCGTGCGCAGGTCGGCGAGAAAGGCCGCAGCGTCGGGGTAGGGGTCTTGAGGCGCCACGGCGTGGCGCGCCGCTTCGGTGCCGGTGAGCTGCTGCAGCGTGGCGGCAAGGCGGGCGTAGATGCCGGTCAGCGCACGGCGGTAGGGCTCGTCCTGCCGGTGGGCGTTGGTGTCGGGGGAGCGCTCGGCCAGCGCCTGCATGGCGGGGCTGATGTCGGTGAGCATCGCCGACACCGACAGCTCACCGCCCAGACGGTGCACCTCCGTGAGGTGGTGGCGCAGGGCGAGTTCGGCTTGCCGCGCCAGCGCGAGTTCGAGGGTGGCGGCGGTGACGTTGGGGTTGCCGTCCCGGTCGCCGCCGATCCACTGGCCCATGCGCAGGAATGGCGCCACCGGCGCACCCAGCCCAGCCTCCAGCTCCGCGTACAGCCGCGGAATCTGCGGCAGGAAGGTGCCCTCGTAATAGCGCAGCGCGTTCTCGATTTCGTCGGCCACGGTGAGCTTGGTGAAGCGCAGCAGCCGCGTCTGCCAGAGCTGCGTCACGCGGGCGCGGATGCGCGCGTCGAGCGCCGCCTGCTCTCGGGGCAGGGCCGTTTCGCGCTCGGCGAGCAGGGCTGCGATGTCGCGTTCGGCATCCAGGATGCTCTGGCGCTGCACCTCGGTGGGGTGGGCGGTCAGCACCGGCGAGACGTGGGCCTGGGCCAGTGCCGCCGCCACCGCGGCCGCGTCCACGCCCGCGTGGCGCAGTCGCTCCAGCGTGAGCGCGAGGCTGCCGCGCTGCTGCGTGCCGGCGCGCTCGTGCACCGCGCGGCGTCGGATGTGGTGCTGGTCTTCGGCGAGGTTGGCGAGGTGGCTGAAGTAGGTGAAGGCGCGGATGACGCTGACCGTGTCGTCGGCGCTCAGCCCTTTGAGCAGCGATTTCAGCGCCTTGTCGGCGGCGCGGTCGTCGTGGCGCCGGAAGGCCACCGAGAGCTGGCGGATGCGTTCGATCAGCCCGAACAGGGCGTCGCCTTCCTGTTCGCGGATCACGTCGCCGAGGATGCGGCCCAGCAGCCGGATGTCGTCGATGAGGGGCTGGTCCTTGTCGTCTCGTTTCATGGCAGCGGCGGGCTCAGGTCGGGGGTGCGGCCCATGCTAGCATCGCCGAACCCCGCGGCCCGCCTTGCGCCGGGCCTCCCTTGCCACCGCGTCAGCCGGGCGTCAGCCCCTCCCACCCATGACCCAGTCCCTGGCCATCACCATCGCCACCCGCGAGAGCCGGCTGGCGCTGTGGCAGGCCGAACACGTCAAGGCCCGCCTCGAAGCCCTGGGCCACCGCGTCACGCTGCTTGGCATGACGACGCTGGGCGACCAGATCCTCGACCGCAGCCTGTCCAAGGTCGGCGGCAAGGGCCTGTTTGTCAAGGAACTCGAACTCGCCCTTGAAGACGGTCGCGCGGACATCGCGGTCCATTCGCTCAAGGATGTGCCGATGGACCTGCCGCCCGGGTTCGCGCTGGCCTGCGTGATGGCCCGCGAAGACCCGCGCGATGCCTGGGTCTCGCCCCACTGCGCCGGTCTGGCCGACCTGCCGCGCGGTGCGGTGGTGGGCACATCGAGCTTGCGCCGTGTCGTGCTGCTGCGCGCGGCGCTGCATGCGCTGGGCCGCGACGATGTGCGCATCGAACCGCTGCGAGGCAACCTCGACACCCGTTTGCGCAAGCTGGACGACGGCCAGTACCACGCCATCGTGCTGGCCGCTGCCGGGCTGAAGCGGCTGGGGCTGGCACAGCGCATCCGCGCCATCTTCGACACCGACCTGTCGCTGCCGGCGGCCGGTCAGGGCGCGCTGGGCATCGAAGTCCGCGCCGGCCGCGACGACCTCGTCGAGGCGCTGCGGCCGCTGGCTGACGAGCCGACGTGGCTTCGCGTGGCGGCGGAGCGCACCGTCTCGCGCGCCCTCGGCGGCAGCTGCTCGATGCCTCTGGCCGCCCACGCGGTGTTTGCCGACGACGGCCGCCTCGCGCTGGACGCCGCTTGGGGCGACCCGGAGGGCGCCCCCACGCTGGTGCGCGTGGCCGAGCGCGCGGCCGTCCGCTCGCTGGCCGAGGCCGAGGCGCTGGGCCAGCGCGTGGCCGACGCCCTGCGCGCCGGTGGCGCCCGCCCCGTGACCGTCGCGGGGTGAGCGGTGCCGTTCCGGCCCATCGCCCGCCTCATCGTCACCCGACCCGAGCCCGAAGCCAGCGCCTGGGCCGACGCCTTGCGGGGCCTCGGCTGGCCGGCCCACGCCTGGCCGCTGATTGAGATCGGCGAACCGGCGGCCGGCGTGCAGGCCACGGCCCTGGCCCGCTGGCGCCGAGACTGGGTGCGCTGCGATGCGCTGTTGTTCGTGAGCGGTGCGGCGGTGCAGCACTTCTTCGCGCCCGGTCGCGTGGAGCGCCCTCGCGAGCCCGTGCCCACGCGCTTCTGGGCGCCCGGGCCGGCCACCGCCCGATCGCTGGCGCGGGCGCTCGACGGCCTTGGTCTTGGCCCCGACCGCATTGACAGCCCGCCGCCGGACTCGCCCCAGTTCGATTCCGAACACCTCTGGCCGGTCGTGGCGCCGCAGGTGGACCACGGCACGCGTGTCCTGGTGGTGCGCGGCCACTCCGTGGACAGCAGCCCCGCCGACGCCGCCGGCAACGGCCGCGACTGGCTGATCGAGCGTTGCCGTGCTGCAGGCGCCGCGGTGCACACCTGCGCGGCGTACCAGCGCCGCCCGCCCGCGCTCGACGCCGCTGACCGCGCCCGGCTCGCGGGCGGCACCGGACCCGATCAGGTGTGGCTGTTCAGCAGCTCGGAGGCCTTCAAGCCCCTGGAGGGCCTGGGCGCCGACTGGTCGCGCACCGCGGCGCTGGCCACCCACCCCCGCATCGCCGAGGGCGCGCGTGCGCTTGGTTTTGGCGAGGTGATCGGGTGCCGACCGGCGGTGACCGAGGTGGTGCGCGCCCTAGAATCGGCCGGATACCGCCCATGAACGACGCGACCCCGCCCTCTCCCCCGGTGCTCCCGCCCGCGTCCGCGCCGGCGGCCCCCACGCCGCCGGCCGCGGCACCGGCCCGCGGCGGCGTGGCCACGGCCGCGCTGGTCGTGGCGGTGGTGGCCTTGGTGATGGCCGGTGTGCTGTGGCAGCGTCTCGGTGACGCGCAGGAGCAGCTCGCCCGTCGCGCGCAGGACACGGCCGAGGCCGTGACCGAGGCCCGCACGCTGGCCGCCCAGGCCGAGGCCACCAGCGAGGAATTGCAGGCCCGCCTGAGCGTGGCCGAGGTGCGCTTGTCGGAGGTGAGCCTGCAGCGCACCCAGCTCGAAGAACTGATGCTGTCGCTGTCCCGGTCCCGCGACGACAACCTGGTGCAAGACCTGGAGTCGGCCCTGCGACTGGCCCAGCAACAGGCCCAGCTCACCGGCAGCGCACAGCCGCTCGTCTCGGCGCTCAAGGCGGCCGACCAGCGCATCGCCCGCGCCGCCCAGCCCCGGCTCAACCCGGTGCAGCGTGCCATCGCGCGCGACATCGAGCGGCTGCAGAGCGCCGCCTTGGCCGACATCCCCGCGCTGGCCCTGCAGCTCGATGAACTGGCCCGTCAGGTGGACAACTTCCCGCTGCTCAACCAGGTCGGGCCTCGCGCCGGCGCCCGCCCGGTGGCGCCGCCCACGGCGCCCTTGCCGCCCGACGACAGCGCGGTTGCCGTGCTCCCCGCCGGTGATGGCTGGTGGGCGCGCGCGGGCGCGTGGTGGTCGCAGCGCTGGGCCGCTCTCGTCAGTGAGGTCACCGCCAGCGGCCGCGAGCTGGTTCGCGTCAGCCGCATCGACCGGCCCGAAGCCAGTCTGGTGGCGCCGGAGCAGGCATTTTTCCTGCGCGAAAACCTCAAGCTCAAGCTGCTCAACGCCCGGCTGGCGCTGCTGGCGCGCCACATGAGCGCGGCGCAGGCCGATGTGGTGGCGGTGCAGGCAGCGCTCAACCGCTATTTCGACACCAGCGCCGCGCCGGTGCGTGGGGCGCTCACCGCGCTGGGGCGCCTGCAGCGCGAGCTGGTGGACACGCCCTTGCCGCGGCCCGACGACACGCTGCAGGCCCTCACGGCCGCCGCCGGGGGGCGTTGATGGTGGGCCGTCGCGTCCAGCGGGGCGCCATGCGCAGCGTGTTCTGGCTGCTGGCGCTGGCGGCGGCGGCGGTGGCGCTGGCCCTCTTGATGGGTAACAACGACTCCACCGTCACCCTGTTCTGGCCGCCTTACCGGTACGACGTTTCGTTCAACTTCTTTGTCGCGGTGTCCATCGCCGCCTTCGTCGTGCTGTACGCCGCGTTGCGTGCGCTCGGACTGCTGCGCGAGCTGCCGCGGCAGGCGCGGCGCTGGCGCAGTCAGCAGCTGGAGCGTGCGGTCGTCGGATCGGTGCTCGACGCGTTGTCGCACCAGCTCGCGGGGCGGTTTGTGCGGGCCCAGTCCGCCGCGCAGCAGGCCCTGGACCAGCTTGGCTCCAGCGTGGCGGCCGAGTGGCCGCGCCGCCCGCAGTTGCGTCTGCTGGCGCATCTCCTGCTCGCCGAAAGCGCCCAATCGCTGCAAAACCGCGAGCGGCGGGACGAACACCTGCAGGCCGCCCTGAACCCCAAGCTGGTGCGCCACGCGCCCGAGGCGGCCGAGGGCGCGCAGCTGCGCGCGGTGCGCTGGGCGATCGAGGACCACGAAGTCGGCGCCGCCCGGGAACGGCTGGCCGCGCTGCCGCAGGGCACACAGCGGCGCATTCAGGCGCTGCGCCTGAAGCTGCGCGTGGCCCAGCTCGCCCACGAGCCGACCGAAGCCCTCGACACCGCCCGCTTGCTGGCCAAACACCGCGCCTTCCCGCCCGCCGCCGCCCGCAGCCTCGTGCGCGGGCTCGCGCTCGACACGCTGCGCAGCGCCCGCGACCTGGGCCAGTTGCAGCGGCTCTGGAGCGCTCTCGACGCCACGGAGCGGCGTGAACCGGAAATCGCCTTGGCCGCGGCCCGCCAGGCCCATGGCCTGCTGGCTGCTGCGGCGCAGGCCGGCGATCCGGCGCCGATGGATGGCGTGCGCGACTGGCTCGCGCCGGTCTGGGAGCGGTTTGACACGCTGGACGACAGCCAGCAGCGCGCGCTCGTGCTGGCCATGGAGCCCGCGCTGCCGTGGCTGGACGCCGCCGGCCTCGCCGAACTGGAACAACGCCAGCGCCGCTGGCCCGGCAATCCCCACCTGCAATACCTCACCGGGCAGGCCTGCTTCCAGCGGCAGCTGTGGGGCAAGGCCGCTCAGTTGCTGGGACAGGCCCGCCACGGCCTGAGCGACCCGGCGCTGTTGCGGCGCACGTGGCGTTCCCTGGCGCAATTGGCCGAAGAGCGTGGCGACGAGGCGGCGGCGCGGGCCGCGTGGAAGACCGCGGCACAACTCGACTGAGCGATGTGCGACGTGCCGACAGCGGACCGCCCATGAAAAACGCCAGCCCAAGGGCTGGCGTTTTTCATGGCGGGTGAGGCCCCGTTCAGCGATTCTCGAACGGCAGGGTCATGTCGCGCAGGTCCTTGCGCGTTTCCACCAGCACGAGCGGACCTTCGTCGATGACCACCACCGGCCGCGGCTCGCGTGGCACGCGGATCGGCGCCGGTTCGGCCGCGATGGCCGCCTGCACCGCCGCCACCTTGGCCGGATCGGAGTTCACCCACTCCAGCCCGCTGGCCTGCGCCACGGCGTTGAGTTCGTCGACCGACACCTGGTACGGCGTGACGCGGGGCATGCCGCGCGAAGCCGTGGCCGGAGCGGTCGCGGCGCGAGCGGTCACCGGGGCTGCGGCCGGTTCGGCCGGGGGCTGCGGCGCGCGCGCCGGGGCGGCGGGGGCAGCGTCACCGACGGGCGCCGGGGCATCGGGCACCGGCATCGTGAAGTAGCTGCTGCGCACCGGTGCGTCATCGCCACCGGCCTCCGCGCTCGCCACGGCCGAGGCGGTCTCGTCGGCGGCAGGCGCGGCGTCGCGCGGGCCACGCTCGCGGCGGTCGCGGCCATAACGGTCACGGCTGCGTCGCTCGCGCGGCGCGCGGTCATTGCCCTGACCCTCCGCAGCGACCTCGGTGCCAGCCGGCGTCTGCCCGGCGTCGTCGGTGGGTTGCCCGCCGGTCTCGCCGCCCTGGCCCGGCGCCACTTCCGCGGCGGGTGCCTCGGGCATGCCTTCGGGCCGCTCGCCGCGCTCGCGGCGACGGTCGCCGCGGCCGCGCCGCTCACGACGTTGGCCTTCGCCGGTCTCGGGCGTGTCCGGAGCCAGCGCACTGGTCGTGGTCACTTCGTCGACGCTGGCCGGGCTGCCGGCGTCGGCATCGCGACGGCCCTGCTCGCCGCGACGACCACCGCGGCCTTCCGGCCGCCCATCCTGACGCCCATCCCCGCGACCTTCGGCGCGACCTTCACCCCGGTTCTCGCTTCGGCCCTCTCCGCGACCGTCACCGCGGCCCTCACCCCGGCCTTCGCCACGGCGCTGGGACCCTTCGCCGCCCGGCTGCGGGGCGCGCTGCCCGTTCGGGCGGCCTTCGCCACGCGCCTGGGCGTCGCGGCCAGCGGCGTTGTCGCGCTCACCGCCGCGTTCGCCGCCGCGTTCACCCCGGCCGCCCCGGCCGCCGCGACCGCCGCGCCGACCGGCGCCGTCGCGCTCATCCTTGGCAGCGGGTGCGGGCGCCGCGGGGGCGGGGACCACCGGCGCCGGCGCCGGCGCGGGCTGACCGCCACCACCGAACAGACCCTTGAGCCAGCCGAAGAAGCCTTTTTCAGCCGGTGCGGCCGCGGGGGCGGGCGTCGCAGCCACGGGCGCAGCCGCGGGAGCCACCGCGGGCGCCGGGGTGGCTTCGGCCTTCGGCGCAGCCACCGGGGCGGGACCGTCGGGCAGCACACCCTTGATCACCGGTTCCTGTTTGTTGGTGCGCTCCTGGCTGCGGCGCGTGACGGCGGTGACGTCTTCGACCTCTTCAGCCAGCTTGTAACTCGCCGCGAGGCTGTCGAGTCGCGGGTCGTCGTGCTTGATGCGCTCGAGTTTGTAGTGCGGCGTGTCCAGCGACTTGTTGGGCACCAGCATCACGCTGATGCGCTGCTTGAGTTCGATCTTGGTGATCTCGGTGCGCTTCTCGTTGAGCAGGAAGCTCGCCACCTCCACCGGCACCTGCACCAGCACCGCGGCGGTGCTGTCCTTCAGCGACTCCTCCTGGATGATGCGCAGGATCTGGAGCGCCGAGCTTTCGGTGTCGCGGATGTGGCCGGAGCCGCCGCAGCGCGGGCAGGGGATGGACGAACCTTCGCTGAGCGTGGGCTTGAGGCGCTGGCGGCTCATTTCCAGCAGGCCAAACTTGCTGATCGAGCCGAACTGCACGCGGGCGCGGTCCTGGCGCAGCGCGTCGCGCAGGCGGTTTTCCACCTCGCGGCGGTTCTTCGACTCCTCCATGTCGATGAAGTCGATCACGATCAGTCCGCCGAGGTCGCGCAGGCGCGCCTGGCGGGCCACCTCGTCGGCGGCTTCCAGGTTGGTGCGGGTCGCGGTTTCCTCGATGTCGCCGCCCTTGATGGCGCGCGCCGAGTTCACATCCACCGCCACCAGCGCTTCCGTCTGGTCGATCACGATGGCGCCGCCGCTGGGCAGCTGCACCGTGCGGCTGTACGCGGTTTCGATCTGGTGCTCGATCTGAAAGCGGCTGAACAGCGGAGCGTCGTCCCGGTAACGCTTCACGCGGTGCCCGTGCTCGGGCATCACGTGGCTCATGAACTGGTGCGCCTGCTCGTGGATGTCATCGGTGTCGATGAGGATCTCGCCGATGTCGCTGTTGAAGTAGTCGCGGATGGCGCGGATCACCAGGCTCGATTCCTGGTAGATCAGGAAGGCGCCCTTGCCGGCCTGGGCCGCGCCGTCGATGGCGTGCCACAGCTTGAGCAGGTAGTTCAGGTCCCACTGCAGCTCGGCCGCCTCGCGGCCGATGCCAGCGGTGCGGGCGATGATGCTCATGCCGTTGGGGTACTCCAGCTGGTCCAGCGCGGCCTTGAGCTCGGCGCGCTCGTCGCCCTCGATGCGCCGGGACACACCGCCGCCGCGCGGGTTGTTGGGCATCAGCACCACGTAGCGACCGGCCAGGCTGATGAAGGTGGTCAGCGCCGCGCCTTTGTTGCCGCGCTCTTCCTTTTCGACCTGCACGAGCAGCTCATTGCCCTCGCGGATCACGTCCTGGATGCGAGCCTGTGACGGCGGTGTGTTGCCCTGGAAGTACTGGCGCGAGATTTCCTTGAACGGCAGGAAGCCGTGGCGGTCTTCACCGTAATCGACAAAGCAGGCTTCCAGCGACGGCTCCACCCGCGTCACCACCGCTTTGTAAATATTGCCTTTGCGCTGCTCGCGCCCCTCGATTTCGATTTCGTAGTCGAGCAGTTTCTGCCCGTCCACGATCGCCAGGCGGCGCTCTTCGGCCTGCGTGGCGTTGATCAACATGCGTTTCATTTGGCGTTTCCCTTGCGGCGATCTTCACCGCGGCGTCACACGCCAGGGCCGCGCGGAACGCACGACACCGGCACACAGGCCGGGAAGCCGCTGGGCCACACGAACGGGGGGAGGAATTGCCGGAGAGCCGTTGACAGGCGGGGCAGGAGCCGGTGAGGCGGGCGGCAGCGCCCGCGTCGGCCACCCAGTCAGGGCGTAGGCGCGCGGAGTCGGCTGGACAAAGAAGGGGGCTTGATGGCTGTCAATGACATGGGATCAGGCCGGGGCAGTCTCTGTGTTCACGTCGTCCTCGGGCAGGCGGTGCCTGCCCGATGGGGGTATTCCGTTGTCGGTTCGCGAAGGTTTGCGGATTCCACCGCGGCGTCGGCCGGCGGGGGCGAGCGCGGCCGGTTCGTTCGCAGGAACCGGTGGGCGCGCGGGCCCGGGTCGGGTGCCGAGGTTGGCCACCATTGCTCGCCGTGGCCGGAACAATCCGGGAGACCTGCCGTAAACTGCTGGCAAATCAAACACTTACCGCACACAACGAGCGTCGCGCATTATAGACATGGCGTATCCGCTTGTGGGAAAGCATTCACCGTGGCTTCCGACCCCCCCGCGCCCGCCGTGCGACACCTCGTGGTGGACGATGAATCGAGCGGCCAGCGGCTCGACAATTTTCTGATTCGCGAGCTCAAAGGCGTACCCAAAACCCACCTTTACCGGATCATCCGTTCCGGCGAAGTGCGCCGCAACAAGGGCCGCGTGCAGGCCGATGACCGATTGCAGGCAGGCGATGTGTTGCGGATTCCGCCGATTCGCCTCTCTGCCCGCGCCGACGACAAGGCCGCGAATCCCGCGCCCGCCCGTGAATTTCCGGTGATTCATGAGGACGACGCTTTTCTGGCCATCGCCAAACCCGCGGGCGTGGCCGTCCACGGCGGCAGCGGCGTGAGTTTCGGCGTGATCGAGCAGCTCCGGCAGGCGCGTCCGCAGGCCCGGCTGCTGGAATTGGTGCACCGGCTCGACCGGGAAACCAGCGGATTGCTGCTGGTGGCCAAGAAGAAGAGCGCGCTGAAGGTTTTGCAGGACCAGTTTCGCGAGCGCGAAACCGGCAAAACCTATCTTGCGCTGGTGCGGGGCGATTGGCCGGTCACCCGGCGGCGCATTGAATGGCCGCTGCACAAATACCTGCTGCCCGACGGTGAACGGCGGGTGAGGGTGACGACGGCCGATGACCCCGATGGCCAGTACGCGCTGACCCTCGTCAAGGTCGCCCGGCGCGTGCCTCCGTCGCCCGCCTTGCCGAGCGGATTCACGTTGCTGGAGGTCACCATCCGCACCGGCCGCACGCACCAGATCCGCGTGCATCTGGCCCACGCTGGCCATCCCATCGCCGGCGACGACAAATACGGCGATTTCGAACTCAACCGGGGACTGCAGGTCGCCGGGCTGCGCCGCATGTTTCTCCACGCCTGGCGCCTGCGATTGCAGCATCCGGTCACCGCGGAGACGTTGCAATTGGAAGCCGAATTACCGGCTGAGTTGCAATCGGCATTGGCGGCTTTGGAAAAACCAATACAATGACGGCGGCGTCGTTGAATGGCCAGCGATGACAATGTGGTTGGCCCGCCCGAGCGATCTCCGTCAATCAAACGAAAAGGTTACAAGCATGGCAACGTATTCTGAGCTGATGGCCCAGGCCCAATCCCTGATGGCGCAGGCCGAGCAGGCCCGCAAAACGGAACTGGCGTCGGTGATTGCCGACATCAAGGCCCGCATGAAGCAATACGGCATCACGGTGGCCGATCTGGGCGGTGCCGCGCCGGTGAAGAAGGCGGGCAAATCGAAGTCGGGTGCGCCCGCCAAGTTCCGCGGCCCGAACGGCGAGTTGTGGGCTGGCGGCCCCGGCCGCAAGCCGGAATGGGTGCGTGCCGTGTTGGCCAAGGGTGAAAGCCTGGACGCCTACCGGATCTGAGCGTCGCTGCGCCCCGCCCCGAAACCCGCCGTCGGCGGGTTTTTTGTTGGTCAGCGCAAAGATCGCCGGGGTCGGGCCGCTATGCTCGCGGCCCATGGTCCGGGTGCTGCTTGTCTGTCTGGGGAACATCTGCCGATCGCCGATGGCCAGTGCCGTGCTGCGCCAGCGGGCGGCCCAGCGCGGATGGTCGACCTGGTTGCAGGTGGATTCGGCCGGCACTTACGACGGGCACGCGGGAGAGCCGGCCGACCGGCGCGCGGTGTCGCTGGCCACGGCCCGGGGCTATGCCGACATCCTGACCGAACGCGCCCGCGGCGTGACCGACGCCGACTTTGCGGCCTTTGACCTGATCCTGGCGATGGACTGGTTCAATCTGGCCCGGCTGATGAACCGCTGCCCGCCCGAGCATCAGCACAAGCTGGCCCGCTTCCTCGATTTCGCGGGACGCCCCACCGCCGGTGACGGCGGCGACGTGCCAGACCCTTACCACGAGCCTGCGTCGGCGTTTGAGGCGGTGCTGGGTTTGTGCGAGCAGGGGGCCGAGGGCGTACTGGACCGCCTCGCTGCCCACGCGCCGGGGCGGCGGCGCCCCGGCATCGGTCGACGTCCCTGAGCGCGGGCGCCGCCCGCGAGGGCGGCGTGCTTGGCGCGGGCGGTCAGTCGGCCCAGATCACGGGCTTGCCGGTGTTTTCCCAGGTTTCGTAGCTCTTGGCGTACACGTCTTCGATGCGGTTGCGCTTGACCTTGAAGGTTGGCGTGATCATGTCGTTGTCCACGGTCCAGGGCGTGGAGACGACCACGATGCACTGCAACTGCTCGTGCGGGTCGAGCGTGGCGTTGATGGCCTTGCGGTGGTCGGCCAGCGAGCGTTCAAAGGCGGCGCGTTCGTCGGGGTTCTTCACCTTGGTCGCCGCGTCGGGTGCCAGCATCACGATGCCCAGCGGCTGACCGAGGTTGGCGCCGGTGACCACACAGGCTTCCACGCCGTTGTGCATGACGAGTTTGTCCTCGATCGGCGCGGGCGCCACGTACTTGCCCTTGCCGGTCTTGAACAGGTCTTTCACGCGCCCGGTGATGCGCAGCAGGCCGCCGGCGTCGATCACACCCTTGTCGCCGGTCTTGAGCCAGCCGTCGTCGGTCATGGTTTCGCG
The DNA here is from genome assembly GCF_057219855.1 of Hydrogenophaga sp. T66. Classification (NCBI taxonomy): domain Bacteria; kingdom Pseudomonadati; phylum Pseudomonadota; class Betaproteobacteria; order Burkholderiales; family Comamonadaceae; genus Hydrogenophaga; species Hydrogenophaga sp. T66. Next base: position 544,089 of record NZ_JBXVVX010000001.1, read on the forward strand.
GCTCTTCTCGGGCTCCTTGTAGTAGCCCAGCATCAGGGCCTGGCTGCGCATCTGCACTTCGCCGGTCTGCGGGTCGATGCGGTGCTCCACGCCCGGGTAGGCCGGGCCGACGGTGCCCTGCTGGTTTTTGCCGGACTCGGTGATGTGGGACAGGGCGAGGTTTTCGGTCATGCCGTAACCCTCGTTGATGGGGATGCCGAGCCGGGCGTACCACTGCAGCAGGGCCGGCGGCATCGGCGCGGCGCCGCCCGCGGCAAAGCGGCAGGCGTCCAGCCCGAGCGCTTTCTGGATCTTTTTGCGCACGAGGCCGCCGATCAGCGGGATGCCGAGCAGGCGCTCGAGCTTGGCCGGCGGCATCTTGGCGTGGATGCCCTGCTGGAACTTGACCCACAGGCGCGGCACGGAGAAGAAGATCGTGGGGCGCGCGCGCTGCAGGTCGGCGGTGAAGGTGTCGAGCGACTCGGCAAAGAACACGTGCATGCCGGTGCGCAGCCAGCCGTGCTCAACGAGCATGCGCTCGACCACGTGGGCCAGCGGCAGGTAGCTCAGCATGCGGTCGTTCTGCGACATCGGGATGCGCGCCAGGCCTTTGTCGAGCGCCCAGGCGAAGTTGCCGAAGGTGTGCATGACGCCCTTGGGCATGCCGGTGGTGCCCGAGGTGTAGATGAGGGTGGCCAGTTCGTCGGCGCCGCGGGTCGGCGTGCCCTGCAGGGGCTGGGTGCGCTGGCACAGGGTGTCCCAGCCGGGGTAGGACTGGATGGCATCGGCCGGGGACAGCGCGTAGCTGATGCAGGGCAGGTCGGCGGGCACGCCGGGCTTCATGCCCTCCCAGCCGTCGAGCTTGCCGACGAACAGGGCCTTGGATTCGCTGTGCTGCAGGATCTGGCGGATGGTCTCCGGCGCCAGCGTGGGGTACAGCGGCACCGACACGTAGCCCGCCATCCAGATGGCCAGGTCGCTCATCATCCACCACGCGCAGTTTTTGGACAGGATGGCGACCTTGCTGCCGGGCTCCCAGCCCTGGGACCGGAGGTGCGCGGCCATCCGGCGCACCTGGTCGGCCACTTCGCCCCAGGTGAAATCCTTGACCTGGCCCCCGCCCATGGGCTGGGTCATCGCCACGCGCTGAGGCGCGGTTTTCTCCCAGTGATAGAGGCGTTCAAGGGCGAGCAACTCGGGTGCGACGGAAGCCATGAAAAAAATACTCCGTGGTGGGGATACAGGTCTATCGAATCTAGCCAGTGGCAGCGCGTTCCCTCACTGGGTTTTCCCCGTGGTCGCGTCGCTTTAGAGGCAGGCCTCCAGAAAAGGGGCGGGTTGGCGGGGCCGCTATGCTCGGCCCATGAATCCGACCCCTTTGGACTTGATGGAAGGCCAGACCGGTGACGTGCCGGTGGCCAGCGTGATCGTGTTGCACGGTCTGGGCGCCGACGGCCAGGACTTCGTGCCGCTGGCGCGCGAGCTCGACCTGACCGAGGTCGGGCCGGTGCGCTATGTATTTCCGAGCGCGCCGGTGCGGCCGGTCTCGCTCAATAGCGGCTACGCCATGCGGGCCTGGTACGACCTGTTTGCGCCCCCGGCCGATCCCGCGCAGCCCCGCCGGGAAGACGAGGCCGGTCTGCGCGAGGCGGCGGGCTGGGTGCAGGCGCTGATCGATCGGGAAGTCGCGCGGGGCATCCCGCCCGCGCGCATCGTGCTCGCGGGCTTTTCGCAGGGGTGTGCGCTCACGCTGATGGCGGGCCTGCGCGCGCCTCAGCGCCTGGCCGGGCTGGCCGGCCTGTCGGGCTACCTGCCGCTGGCCGCCACGCTGGCGGCCGAAGCCAGCGGGGCCAACCGCAACGTGCCGGTGTGGCTGGCCCATGGCGATGACGACGACATCGTGATCCCTGCCCGGGGCCTGGCCACGCGGGATGCCTTGCTGGCGCTGGGGTACCCCGTCGAGTGGCAGAGCTACCCAATGGCCCACACCGTGTGCGCGGAGGAAGTGGCCAACCTCAACCGCTGGTTGCGGCGGGTGCTGACGGCGTGAGTTGCGCGCGGCACCAGCGCAGTGCCCACGGCGCCAGCGCCAGCGCAATGACCGCGTAAAGCGCCTGCACCGGCCCCAGCGGCCACAGCCCGGCCTGGAAACCCGCGGCCGGCACGTCCACGGCGGCATGCGCCAGCGCCACGGCCGTCACGGCGCCGGCGCGCCCGGCCACCGTGCCGCGGGCCAGCCCGGCGGCCAGCGCGGCGGTGAACCCGATCTGCAGCGCGATGGCGGCCCCGCGTTCCAGCGGCCAGGCCAGCAGCGTCAGCGGTGACAGCCCATCGACCTGCCGCTGCAGGGCCTCGCCCGCTCCCGGCGGCAGGCCAGCGCGCGCCGCGGCCAGCGCCGCCGGGTCGCCGGCCAACACGGTCAGTTGCACCAGGCCGCCCAGGCCCACGATCAGCCCTTCGGCCAGCGCCCAACCCAGCGCCACGCCCGCCAGACCGCGCCCCGCCGCCGCGCTGCGGCCCAGCACCGCGGCGCGGGTGCCTTCTTCGATCACAGCCACGCTCAGTGCCGCGGCCGCGACGAACGCCCAGCCGCCGGCCGGCAGCCCGAACGCCGCGATCGCCAGCGGCTTGAGTCCCAGCGCCGCGACGACAAAGCCCGCCGCGCCCCAGGCCAGGCCGCGGCCCAGCGACACGGTGGCGCGGGCGCTCACAGCGCCAGGCCGCGCCGCGGCCGCGCGCGCTGCAGCCACGCACTCAGGTCGCGGCCATACAGAATCAGGGCCAGCGCCAGGCCAATCAGGGGCAGAGCCGCGAACACCCAGCCGGTCAGCCGTTCGCCACCCAGCCACACGCCCACCGCCAGCGCCACCACCGGGTTGACGAAGGAGTAGCTGCCCGCCAGCGCGGCGCTGGTGTTCTGCAGCAGCCAGAGGTAGGCGTTGAGGGTCACCAGCGTGCCCATCACCACGAGATACACCCAGGCCAGTGCCGACGCCACCGACACCTGCGCCAGCGTCACCGAACGCGCGCCCGGCTCAAACACCAGCGCCACCACCACGCCCAGCGCCCCGCCCAGCAGCCACTGCGCGGCCGACGCCATCGCCGGCGCCGGCAGGCTCAGGCGGCGCGACGCGTACGAGCCCAGGCTCCAGGCCAGCGGCGCGCCAAAGGCGCACAGCGTGCCGGCCAGCGTCGTCGAGAAGTCGCCCTCCAGCGCCAGCAGGCCCGCGCCGGTCGCGCCCAGCACCAGCCCGAGCCAGCTGGTGACCGGCACGCGTTCACCGCCCCAGCGCGTCCACAGCGCCAGCCACATCGGCATCGTGGTCACCACCGTCGCCATCAGGCCCGAACCGATCCCCAGCCGCTGCGCCAGCACCACCAGCGCCATCGCGGCGAAGGCCATCAGCCCGCCGATGAGCGCGCTGGCCGCCCACTGCGCCCGCGTGGGCCAGGCCGTGCCCTGCCAGCGGGCGATGGCCAGCATCACCACGCCCGCCAGCACGAAACGCGCACCGTTCATCAACACCGGCGGCAGTGTCTGCATCGCCACGCCCAGGGCGTAGTAGGTGGTGCCCCAGACGATGTACACCGTCAGCAAGGCCAGCGCGAGCCGGGTGCCTTGGCGGGCGGCGGGGTTTGCGTTGAAAATGGTCGGCATACGATCCTCGTGATCGAAAAATGTTCGGCGCTTGGCTGGATCGCCGTATTTTGATCAGAATTGAGCCGCCATGCAAGCAAATATTCAGCTCGACGAGATTGACGCCGGAATTTTGACGGCGCTGAGCGCTGACAGCCGACGTTCGTACGCCGACGTGGCCGGTGAGGTGGGGTTGTCCACGGCCGCGGTGCACGAGCGCGTGAAGAAGATGATCGAGCGCGGCGTGATCGAGCGCTTTGCGCTGCGCGTCAATCCCGAGCACGTGGGTCTGCGCTTCACCGCCTTCGTGGCCATCCGCAACGACGGCGGCGCGCACTGCCGCGACATCGCGCCGCGCCTGCGCGAGCTGCCCGAGGTGCTGGAGCTGCACAGCGTGGCTGGCGAGTACGACTTTCTGGCCAAGGTGCGCACGACCCACGCCCGCGCGCTGGAGGATGTGCTGTACCAGATCAAGGCCATTCCCGGCGTGGCGCGCACCACCAGCACCGTGGTGCTGAACACCGAGTTCGAGGAACGGCCCCTGCGCCTTCCCGGTGTCGAAAAGTAGTATTAAAGAATCATTAAGTCATCATAATCCCGGTTGGAACGACATCAAGTAGTTCCAAAGTAACCATTCCACCGGGAGTTTTCATGCGTTTTGCCTTGTCCGCGGCCGCCCTGGCCGCCGCCGTGCTGGCCGCCCCCTTGGCCCACGCCCAATCCACCTTCCGCCTGGAGGCCGCCGTCGGCTCCAGCAAGCTGTCCGACGAGTTCAGCACCCTCTCCGACCGAGCCACCGCCGTGGGCCTCATGGGCCGCACGACTTATCCCAGCGGGCTGGGCTGGGAGGTCGGTGTGCGGGGGCATGGGGAATGGGTGTTCAGCGACGGGATCAACACCGTGCGGCCCGACGCCACCAGCTATCAGGTTGGCTTGACCTACGACCTGCCGGTCGGCCCGGTCACGCTGGGCGCCCGCATCGGCGCCCACGCGTGGCGCCTGCGCGGCAACGTGGTGGGTGCCGGCAGCACCCTGGTGGGTCGATTCGAAGACTCGGGCGGCGGCCTTTACCACGCGCTGGGCGCGCGCTATGACCTGTCGGACCGGCTGGGCGTGGGCGCGTACTACACCGTGTACCGGCTTGGCGATGGGCTGCGCGTGCAAGGCCTCGACCTGCGTCTGAGCTACGCGTTCTGACCCCCGGCGCGCGCACCGCGCGCCACAAATGGGCCCGCCGCATGGCGCATTTCGCGCGATTGCCGGCGGCGGGCCCGATTCAAGATGCTCCCGGGCCGACCGATACAGGCACCACATCCCTCGAGGATGCGACACGCCCAGCCAACCACCACCCCGGAGCAGACATGGACACCACCCGCGCATTCCTCTCGATCAGCCTGGCCCTGGCCACCGCCTTCGCCGCGCCCGCCGCGCTGGCGCAGGCCGCCGACCCCAAGGCCACGATTGCCGAGCTTGACAGCCGTCTCACCAAGATCGGTGCGCCGCGGCTGGAAGGCACCGACAAGGTCGCCGACAAGGACGTGCCCGCCATCTTCTTCGGCGCGCGCAAGATCAACAACAACTTCGACGTCGTCGACAGCATCCGCAAGTCGCACCAGGCCACCGCCACCGTGTTCGTGAAGGCCGGTGACGAATTCGTGCGCGTGAGCACCAACGTGCTGACGCCCGAGGGCAAGCGCGGCGTGGGCACTGCGCTGGCGCGCAACGCCGCGTACGAAGCCCTGTCCAAAGGCCAGCAATTCTGCGGCCCCATCGACGTGCTCGGCACCGCCTTCGACGCCTGCTACAACCCCATCAAGGATGGCAGCGGCAAGGTGATCGGCGCCAGCTACGTTGGCCACAAGAAGTAAGGCAGGCCCGCCATGAAAGCCTTCGCTCCCCTGAGCCGATGGCTGGGCCGCCTCAGCGTGCGCCAGCAACTGTTCGGCGCGTTTGCCTGCCTGCTGGCATTCACCGCGGCCCTCGGGGCCTCGGCGCTGGTCGGGTTGCGCTCCGTCGACCACGAGGCCCTGGCCCTGTCGCAGAAATGGCTCAAGGGCGTGGGCGATCTGTCGGACGCGCGCGCGCTCCTGGTGGAGCACCGCGACCTGGAGGTCAAGCACAGCCGCACCGACGACACCAGCTACCACGCCGAGTACGAGGACAAGATGGGCGCTGCGGCGAAAAGCCTGCAGGCCCTGCTCGACGGGTATCAGGCGCGGGTGGCCGGTGACGAGGAAGCCGCGCTCAAGGCCGAAGTCGACAAGGCCTGGACGGCCTACCGCGATGCGACCGGCAAGGTCGTCAAGCTCGGCCGCGACAAGCAGCAGCAGGACGCGGCCGACGTGGCCGATGGCCTGTCGAGCATGGCGTTTGATGAGATGGTCACCGCGGTCAACAAGCTGATCGCGTTGAACTACGCGGGCGGCGAGGCGGCGGCGACCATCGTCAAAGACGTGTACGCCACCGCGCGCATCGGCGTGCTGGCGTTGCTGGGCGTGGCGCTGTTCGGCGGTCTGCTGCTGGCGGTCCTGATCACGCGCAACCTGCAGCGTCAACTCGGCGGCGAGCCGCAGGTGGCGGTCAGCGTGGCGCGGGCGGTGGCTGAGGGCGACCTCGGCACGCCGATCGCCGTGCGCCCGGGCGATACGACCAGCCTGATGGCCTGGCTGCAGACCATGCAGCAAAGCCTGGCCAAGGCCGTGACCGAGGTGCGGCGCACGTCCGATCACGTGTCGCACGCCAGCCAGGAGATTGCCGCGGGCAACCAGGACCTGTCGGGTCGCACCGAGCAACAGGCCAGCGAGCTTCAGGAAACCGCCGCAACGATGGAGCAGCTCGGCACGACCGTGCGCCACAACGCCGACAACGCGCGTCAGGCCAGCCAGCTGGCGCAGGGCGCCTCGGCGGTGGCGGTGCAGGGTGGCGAGGTGGTGGGGCGCGTCGTGGAAACGATGAAGGGCATCAACGACAGCAGCCGCAAGATCAACGACATCATCGGCGTGATCGACGGGATTGCCTTCCAGACCAACATCCTGGCGCTCAACGCTGCGGTGGAAGCCGCGCGCGCGGGCGAGCAGGGCCGCGGCTTTGCGGTGGTGGCTGGCGAGGTGCGCAACCTGGCCCAGCGCAGCGCCGAAGCCGCCAAGGAGATCAAGCGCCTGATCGGCGCGAGCGTCGAGCGCGTGGAGCAGGGCACGGTGCTGGTCGACCAGGCCGGGACCACCATGGAAGAGGTGGTGGCGTCGATCCGCCGCGTGAGCGACATCGTGGGCGAGATCAGCGCCGCCAGCGCCGAGCAGAGCGACGGCGTGGCGCAGGTCGGCGCGGCGATCACCCGCATGGACCAGGGCACGCAGCAGAACGCGGCGCTGGTGGAGCAGAGCGCGGCCGCCGCCGACAGCCTCAAGCAGCAGGCAGCCCTGCTGGTGCAGGCGGTCTCGGTGTTCAAGCTCGGCCACGAGCACCGCTGAGCGGGTCGACACCGCTGACGCGCCCGACCCCGTGACGGCGTCGTCGGCGGGCAGCCCCTAGACTCGGGGCATGCCCGCCGCCGACGCTTTTTCCATCTCCCCACCCTCCCTCGACGACCCGCGGGCGGTGCTGCGCCACCTGTTCGACGTCGCGGTCCGCCGGGCGCTGCCGCGGCACAACACCGCCGCCCACCTGCCGCCGCCACCGCGCGGGCGCACGGTGGTGATCGGTGCCGGCAAGGCCGGTGGCGCCATGGCGCAGGCGGTCGAAGCCCTCTGGCCGGCCGACGCGCCACTCAGCGGCCTGGTGGTCACGCGCTACGGCCACACGCCGCCGCGCCCGCCGGGCGTGCCGGCGCGCATTGAGGTGGTCGAAGCCGCCCACCCGGTGCCCGATGCCGCGGGCCTGGCCGCCGCCGAGCGCATCCTGCAACGGGTGCAGGGCTTGACCGCCGACGACCTGGTCCTGTGCCTGATTTCCGGGGGGGGCTCGGCGCTGCTCACCCTGCCCGCCGATGGCCTCACGCTGGCCGACAAGCAGGCCATCAACCGCGCGCTGCTTGACAGCGGCGCCCACATTGGCGAGATGAACACGGTGCGCAAGCACCTCTCGCGCATCAAGGGCGGACGGCTGGCGGCGGCCTGCGCGCCGGCGCGCGTGGTCACGCTGACGATCAGCGACGTGCCCGGTGACGACGTGAGCGTGATCGCCAGCGGCCCGACCGTCGCCGACGCCACCACCTGCGCCGACGCGCTGGCCATCCTCGACCGTTACGCCATCGCGGTGCCGCCGGCGGTGCGCGACGCGCTGGCCCGCGGCGCGCTGGAAACCCCCAAGCCCGGCGACCCGCGCCTGGCCGGTCACGAAACCCACCTGATCGCCACGCCCCTGCAGAGCCTGCGGGCGGCGGCCGACGCGGCGCGGGCGCTGGGCCTGACCCCCCACATCCTGGGCGACGACCTCGAGGGCGAATCGCGCGAGGTCGGCAAGGTGCACGCCGCGCTGGCCCGCGCGATCGCCGAAGGCCGCAGCACGCTCACCGGCCCCTGCGTGCTGCTCAGCGGCGGAGAAACCACCGTCACCGTGCGGCCCCACCCCGGCGGGGCGCCGCGCGGGCGGGGCGGGCGCGCTGGCGAGTTCTGCCTCGGGCTGGCCGGCGCGCTGGCCGGCCACCCGCGGGTGTGGGCGCTGGCGGCCGACACCGACGGCATCGACGGCGTGGAAGACAACGCGGGGGCCGTGGTGGCGCCCGACACGCTGGCCCGCGCCAGCGCCGCCGGCCGCCGGCTCGACGACCACCTCGCCCGCCACGACGCCCACGGTTTTTTCAGCGCGCTGGGCGATCTGGTGATCACCGGGCCCACCCACACCAACGTGAACGACTTCCGGGCCTTGCTGGTTCTCTGATCCGGTGTAAGGTGGCGGCCGAACGCACCGCCCCCGTGGTCCGTCCACCCCACCGCGCCCGACCCCCGCCATGACCCTGTCCCTCACCATCAACGGCCAGCCCACGCGCGTCGAGGCCGAGCCCGACACCCCGCTGCTCTGGGTGCTGCGCGACGAGCTCAACCTCACCGGCACCAAGTTCGGCTGCGGCATGGCGCTGTGCGGCGCCTGCACCGTGCACCTCGATGGCCAGGCCGTGCGCTCGTGCGTCACCCCGGTCGCCGCCGTCGGCGCCCAGAAGATCGCCACCATCGAATCGCAGGCCGCCACCCGCGTGGGCCAGGCCGTGACCGACGCCTGGGTGAAGCACGACGTGGCCCAGTGCGGCTACTGCCAGAGCGGGCAGGTCATGAGCGCGGTCGCGCTGCTGACGCAGCACCCCCAGCCGACCGAGGCGCAGATCGACGCGGCCATGGCCGGCAACATCTGCCGCTGCGGCACCTACCAGCGCATCCGCGCCGCCATCCACGACGCGGCGCGCGCCCTGGCCTGACGACCGGCCCCCGGGGCCTGGCCGCCGCCGGCTCCGGGCCTGACCCGCTTGACCCGGCGGGCGGCCAGCGGTCCAATGCTGTATGTAAACACAGTATTCAAGACCGTCATGACCACCGCCCCCAACCCCCGCTCACCCCTCGCCGCCCTCAAGGGCCGCGGGCTGGCGTTTCACCAGCCGCACCGCTTTGAGCGCGACACCCGCGAGGCCGTGGACGACGGCTGGCCCGCGGACGCGGAGGAGGGTGCCGCCGCGCCCCCGCCCACGACGGTGACCTGGGAAGACGCGCGCAGCGCCCTGACCGACAACGACTCGCCGGACATCGGCTTTCGCTACGGCCTCAACCCCTACCGCGGTTGCGAGCACGGCTGCGTGTATTGCTACGCCCGGCCCAGCCACAGCTACCTCAACCTCTCGCCGGGGCTGGATTTCGAGACCCGGCTGATCGCGCGGCGCGGCCTGGCGGCGGTGCTGGCCCGCGAACTGCAGCGGCCGGGGCACCAGCCCGACGCGCTGGCCCTGGGCACCGTGACCGACGCGTACCAGCCGGTGGAGCGTGGCCTGCGCCTGACCCGCGCGGTGCTGGAGGTGCTGGCGCGGGCGCAGCACCCGGTGGCCATCGTCACCAAAGGCAGCGGCGTGGAGCGCGACATCGACCTGCTCGCGCCGATGGCCGCGCGCGGGCAAGCCGCCGTCTACGTCACCCTCACCACGCTCGACCCGGCGCTGGCCCGCGCGCTGGAGCCGCGCGCGGCGGCGCCGCACCGCCGCCTGCGCACATTGCGCGCGCTGGCCGAGGCCGGCATCCCGGTCGGCGTGAGCGTGTCGCCGCAGATACCTTTTGTGAACGACGACCTTGAGCAGGTGCTGGCCGCGGCGCGCGAGGCCGGGGCCACGCGGGCCTTCTACCAGGTGCTGCGCCTGCCCTGGGAGCTGGCGCCCATGTTCCGGCGGTGGCTCGATGTGCACTGCCCCGACCGCGCGGCGCGGGTGATGGCGCGCCTGCAGGACCTGCACGGCGGACGGGATTACCACAGCCGCTTCGGGCTGCGCATGAAGGGGCAGGGCGTGTGGGCCGACCTGCTGCGGCAGCGCTTCGACCGGGCCACAGCGCGGCTGGGCTACACGCGCGGCCGCCAGCCGCTGGCCACCGAGCCGTTCCGGCCCGACCGGCTGGGGCCGCAGGCCAGCCTGTTTTAGTGCGCTGCCCCGGGGGGCTCGGTGAGCCACGCCAGCACGTCATCGCGCCAGAAGCCGAGCGCGGCGTAGTAGCCCTCCCAGACGCAGCCGTTGCAGCCGCGCCCGCAGCAGGTGGTGGGCTCGGGCGGCGGCGGGCGCACGGCGGTGTCGGGGCTGGCGCCGCGCTCGCGCTGGCCGCGGCCGCGCAGGTGGGCCACGAGGGCGCGCGCGGTGTCGAGATCGGCCAGCGGCAGCGTGGCCACCGGCTGCGGGGTGAAGCGGCGCTGCACCCGGCCGGCGAACTCGGCCGTCTCGCCGAACATGGCCGCCGGCCGCACCCACAGCCCGAAGCCGCCGTACAGCGCGCGGTACAGCGTCATGCCGAGCAGGGTCTCGCTGCAGCGCACCGTGTCGATCACCTCGTACCAGCCGCCCTTGTAATGGCGGTACAGGCCGGGCGGGGTGGGGTTCAGCGGCGGCAGGTCGGCGTCGGTCATGGCGCCGCAGTGTAGGGCCGCGCGCCGATCGCCTTCGCGCGGGGGCTCAGGGCAGGACGATCCGCCCGGTGCGCGGGTCGTCGCGGCCGGCGAGCACGGCGGCGTAGACCTCGGCCAGGGCCTCGGCGCCGCGGTGATGGCGCGCTTCGAGCCACGGCGGCGTGGCGCCGGTCACGCGGTCCACGTGCGCGCGCCAGGCCGCGCGCTGGCGGTCCAGGAAGCCCTCGGCCCCCCAGTCGGCGACCCGCTTCTTGGCCTGGGCCGGCGCGAAGAACAGCACCGGCCGCGGCCCCGGCAGGTCGCGCGCGCCACCCAGGTCCTCCACGTGGGTGCCGCCCACTGAACAGCTGTAGGCCAGGGCGCTGAAGCGCTCGTGCAGCGCCCGGCGCAGCCCGGCGTTGCCGGCGAAGTCCACGTAGACCAGCGGTGTGTCGGCGGGCAGCGCGTCGAGCTCGCCGTAGGGCAGCACGCGGTGGTAGACGCCCAGCGCCTCGCAGGCGCCGACCCGTTCCGCGGCGGTGAGGCCGACCACCGTGACGCCCGGCCGCGCGGCGAGCAGGGCGGCCGTGGCCAGCGCGGTCTTGCTGCTGGCCGAGGACAGCAACACCGTCGTTGCGCCGAAAAAGGCGTTGTCGGCCAGGAAATCGTCGATCAGCCAGGCGGTGAGGAACAGCGGGCGCAGCAGCGCCAGCATGTCTTCCTGGGCTGGGTCGTGTAGCGGGTCGGCCGCGCAGCGCAGGACCTGGTTGTAGAGCGCGTGCAGCTCGGCCCGGTGGGGCGCGCCGTCGGTGAAGCCGGTGGCGGACAGCCGCGTGGGCTGCAGCACCGCGTGGGTGGCGGCCGGCCAGAAGCCGTACAGGCGCTCGCCCACGGCCACGCCCGGGTGGTCGCTTTGCACCACCGTGGCGAAGCCCCACAGCGGGATCACCCCCCAGGCGCCCGCGTCCTCGCCGCCGGCCGGGTAGAAGCGCCAGTAGCCCATGGCTTCGCCGAAAGCGGCGTAGGTGATGTTGTTGGCGGTGAACGCCACGCGCTCGATCCGCACGCGCACCGCCCCGGGCGGGAGCGGTTCGTCGGGCAGGGTGACGGTGCGGGTGGTGGCGAGGTGGTCGCGGCGGACCTGGAACTGCTGCGTGGTCATGGGACGTGGGGCTCGGAGCGCAGGGCGGAGCGCACATCGTGCCGCGCGGCGCGGCGCGCCGCTGTCGCCTGCGCGCCGCCCGGCCTCAGACGCCGCCCAGCGCCCGCAGCACCGCTTCGGGCGTGGCCGGGGCGTTCAGCGCGCGCGGGTTCCCGCCGGCGCGGGCCACGGCGTCGCGCAGGGCCTCGTAGACGCTGATCGCCAGCATGAACGGCGGCTCACCCACGGCCTTGCTGCCGCCCACGTTGTCTTCCCGGTTCGGCTCGGGCCAGAGGTCGACCCGCAGCCGCGGGGGCAGGTCGCCGGTGGCGGGGATCTTGTAGGTGCTCGGCGCGTGGGTAAGCAGGCGGCCCTGGTCGTTCCACACCAGCTCCTCCGTCGTGAGCCAGCCCATGCCCTGCACGAAGCCGCCCTCGATCTGGCCGATGTCCAGCGCCGGGTTCAGGCTGCGGCCCACGTCGTGCAGGATGTCCACCGCCAGCACGCGGCTCTCGCCGGTGAGGGTGTCGATGGCCACTTCCGTGCAGGCGGCGCCGTAGGCGAAGTAGTAGAACGGCCGGCCGGTGAGGGTGGTTTTGTCGTAGTGGATCTTGGGCGTGCGGTAGAAGCCGTCGCTCCAGAGCTGGATGCGGTTGGCGTAGGCCTCGCGCACCACGTCGTCGAAGCGCCGGGTGGCGGTGGGGGAGATCACCTGGCCGGCGCGGAACACCACCGCGCCGGCACCGCAGCCGTCCAGCCCGGCGACGAAGGCGGCGAGGTTGTCGCGCACCCGGCGGGCGGCGAACTGCGCCGCGCGGCCGTTGAGGTCGGTGCCGCTGGAGGCGGCGGTGGCGCTGGCGTTGGGGACCTTGCTGGTGTCGGCCGCGGTGCAGGCCACGCGCGCCAGCGGCACGCCCAGCTCGTCGGCCACGATCTGCGCCACCTTGGTGTTGAGCCCCTGGCCCATTTCGGTGCCGCCGTGGTTCACCATCACGCTGCCGTCGGTGTACACGTGCACCAGCGCGCCGGCCTGGTTGAACAGCGTGGCGGTGAAACTGATGCCGAACTTGACCGGCGTGAGCGCCAGCCCGCGGCGGATCACCGGATGGGCGGCGTTGATCGCGTCCAGCGCGGCGCGCCGCTCGGCGTAGCGGCTGGTGCGCGCCAGCGTGGTGAGCAGCGGATCGAGGATGTTGTCCTCCACCCGCATGCGGTAGTGCGTCTCGTCGCGTTCGCCCACGCCGTACAGGTTGCGCCGGCGCACGGCCAGCGGGTCCAGCCCGAGCTGGCGCGCCACGTCGCCCAGGATGCGCTCAATCACGATCACGCCCTGCGGCCCGCCGAAACCGCGAAAGGCGGTGTGGCTTTGCAGGTGGGTCTTGCAGCGCAGCGACTCGATCGCCACGTCTTCCAGGAAATAGGCGTTGTCGGCGTGGAACACCGCCCGGTCGGCCACCGGGCCCGAAAGGTCGGCGCTGAAGCCGCAGTTCACCAGCATCTGCAGCCACAGGCCGCACAGCCGGCCGGTGTCGTCGAAGCCCACCCGGTAGTGGTAGGCGAACGGGTGGCGTTTGCCGGTGATCAGGAAGTCGTCGTCACGGTCGAGCCGCAGCTTGACCGGGCAGCCCAGCCGGTGGGCGGCCACCGCGGCCCACACCGCCAGATGACCGGCCTGCGTTTCCTTGCCGCCGAAACCGCCGCCCAGGCGCCGGCATTCGACCGTGACCGCGTGGCTGGCGATGCCCAGCGCGTGGGCCACCCAGTGCTGCACCTCGCCGGGGTGCTGGGTGCTGCTGAGCACCGACCAGCGGCCCTGCTCCAGCGGCCGGGCGCAGGCGATCTGGCCTTCGAGGTAGAAGTGCTCCTGGCCACCGACCTCAAAGCGGTCCTCCAGCACGTGCGGCGCGCGCGCCAGCGCCGCCTCGGCATCCCCGCGCGCCACCCGCACCGGCGGCAGCACGTACGAGCGCTGCGCGTGCGCGGTGTGCACGTCCAGCACCGCCGGCAGCGGCTCGATGTCCCAGCGCACCAGCCGCGCCGCGCGGCGCGCGGTCATGGCGTCGTCGGCCACGATCAGCCCGCCGACCTGGCCAAGGAACTGCACCGTGCCCTGCGCGAACACCGGCTCGTCGTGGGCGAAGGCGGCCAGCACGGGGTCGCCCGGGATGTCGTCCGGCCCGATGAAGGCGCGCACGCCGGGCAGCGCGAGCGCGGCCGACGGGTCGATGCCGCGCAGCCGGCCGTGGGCCACCGGCGAGCACACGGGCGCGGCGTGGCGCGTGCCGCGCCACTCGGGCAGGTCGTCGAGATAAGGGGCCAGGCCCGCCACCTGGGCGGCGGCGCTGTCGTGCGGCACGCTGCGGCCGCTCGCGCCGGCCTCCGGGGAGAGGCCGGCGTCCGTGGCCTGGGCCGGGTGCCCGGGCGTGTGCGCTGGCGGATGCTGCGGCGGGTGCGCCTTCATGCGGCTTCCTCCAGACGCAGGCCGGTGCTGCCCTGCGAATCCAGCCACCAGCGGCGCCACAGGTTGGCCAGCAGCGCGCGCCGGTAATTGGCGCTGGCGCGCAGGTCACTCAGCGGGTCAAACTCCGCGCGCAGGGCGCGTCCGGCGGCCTCGGCGGCTTCGGCCGACCACGGCTGGCCCCGCAACACGGCCTCGGTCTGCCGCGCCCGCGCCGGCACCGCGGCCACGCCGCCCGCGCCCACCCGCGCCTCGGCCACGCGGCCGTCCGCCAGCCGCAGCCGCACCGCCAGGCACACGGCGGAGATGTCGTCGTCGAAGCGCTTGCTCACTTTCTCCACCCGCACCCATTCGCCGTCCACCGGCCGGGGCACCTTGATCCAGGCCAGCACCTCGTCGGCCGCCAGCGCGGTGCGCCGGTAGCCGAGGTAGAAGTCCTCCAGCGCCAGCTCCCGGTGCGCGATGGCGCGGCGCCGGGCGTCCCAGCGCATGAGCACGACGCTGGCGCCCAGCGCGATCAGCAGCGGCATGCTGTCGCCGATCGGCGAGCCGTTGGCCACGTTGCCGCCCAGGGTGCCGGCGTTGCGCACCGGCAGGCCGGCGAAGCGGCGCGCCCAGGCCGCCAGCGCCGGGCGCTCGCCCACCAGCGCGGCAAACGCCGCCTCCAGCCGCACCGCCGCGCCGATGGCCAGGTGGTGCGGGTAGGTTTCGATGCGGCCGATCTCGGCCGCGCCAGTCACGTCGATCACCCGGTCCAGGCGCCGGTGCTGCTTGGTGATCCACAGGCCCACGTCGGTGGTGCCGGCCACCAGCTGCGCCGTCGGGTCGGCGGCGCGCGCCCGCAGCAGGGCTTCGAGCGTGGGCGGCCGGCGGTAAGGCCCGTCGGCCGGCGGGGGCAGCGCGTCCAGCGCGGCCAGCAGCGCCGGGGCGTTCAGGCGCGCGCCGGGCGGGCAGGGCAGGTCGCCCATGCGCTGCGCGGCGTCGATGAGCGGGCGGTAGCCGGTGCAGCGGCACAGGTTGCCCGACAGGACGGTCTGCGCGGCCGCCCGGTCGAGTCCGGCGCCGCCGCCGGCCTCGTACTGGGCCCACAGGCTCATCGCGAAGCCGGGGGTGCAGAAACCGCACTGGCTGGCGTGGCAGTCGACCAGGGCGGCCTGCACCGGGTGGGCCTGGCCGTCCGGGGCGGCGATGTCGGCGGCGGTGAACACGGCCCGGCCGTGGGCGGCGTGGGCCAGGGTGATGCAGGCGTTCACCGCGCGCAGGCTCAGGCGGGGCGGACCGCCGGCGGCGTCGGCCGCCGGCGCGCGCTCGGCCAGCACCACCGTGCAGGCGCCGCAGTCGCCTTCGCCGCAGCCCTCCTTGGCCGCGGTCAGGCCGAGGTCTTCGCGCAGCACGGCCAGCAGCGGGCGGTCGGGTGGTACATTGCCGGCCGTCACGGCCTGGCCGCGGTGCCAGAACGTCAGGGGTTGGGCGTCGCAAGGGGCGTTCATGCGCGCCAGAATACCCCCGGTGCCCCAGCCCGTCATACAGCCACCCGTATGCCGCCCATGGTCGGGCGCCCATGCCCGCCGACCGTGACCGGGGTTGAATACATGTCCATGTTCGACAAGATCGATCTGCACCTGATCCGCGTGCTGCACACGGTGCTCACCGAGCGCAGCGTGTCGCGCGCGGCGCTGCGCCTGGGCATGCACCAGCCGGCGGTGAGCGCGGCGCTCAAGCGGCTGCGCGAGCTCGCCGGAGACCCGCTGTTGGTGCGCTCCGGGGCCGGCATGGTGCCCACCGTGGCGGCCCTGCGCATGATCGAGCCGGCGGCGGAAATCCTGCGCAGCGCCGAGGTGCTGTTTTCCAACGCCCGCAGCTTCGACCCGGCCACCGCCCGCCACAGCTTCAGCCTGGCCGCCAGCGACTACCTGGACCCGCTGTTCCTGCCGCAGCTGGTCATCCACCTCAAGGCCGCGGCTCCGCTGGCCAGCATTGACATCCACCCGCTCTCCCGCGACGCCGACTACCGCCAGCTGCTGGCCGACGGCACGGTGGACGTGGTGATCGGCAACTGGGCCGAGCCGCCCGGCGAGCTGCACCTGGCGCGTCTGTTCGGCGACGAGGTGGTCTGCCTCGTGTCGCAGCAGCACCCGGCGGTGCGCCGCGGCTGGGACGTGGCCGCCTGGCTCGGCGCCGAACACATCGCACCCATGCCCACCCACCCCGGCGCCCGCGGGTTCATCGACGAGCACCTCGCCCGCCAGGGGCTGACCCGCCAGATCGTCGCCCGTTGCCCGCATTTCGGGCTGATCCCGGCCATGGTGGCCGGCAGCCTGCTGGTGCTCACCACCGGGCGCCAGTACGCCGAGCGCTTCACCACCAGCCTGCCGGTGGCGGTGTTGCCCTGCCCGGTGAACTTTCCGCGCATGATGTACTACCAACTCTGGCACGAACGCACCCACGCCGCGAGCGCCGCGCGCTGGCTGCGCGACCAGATCAAGCACGTGGCCGCCGCGCTGCGCCGACCCGACGAAGCCCCCCGAGAGGCCGCATGACCGCACCCCCACCGCCGCCCCGCCTGGAGCTGGCCGGCATCACCAAACGCTACCCCGGCGTGGTAGCAAACGACCGCATTGACCTGCGCGTGCTGCCCGGCGAGATCCACGCCGTGCTCGGCGAAAACGGCGCCGGCAAGTCCACGCTGATGAAGATCATCTATGGCGCGGTGGCCCCCGACGAGGGCCGCGTGGTCTTCAACGGCCAGCCGGTGCAGGTGCGCAACCCGCAGGCCGCCCGCGCGCTGGGCATCAGCATGGTGTTCCAGCATTTCAGCTTGTTCGACACGCTCAGCGTGGCCGAGAACGTGTGGCTCGGCCTGGACCGCGCGCTCAGCCTGCCGGAGGTGACCGCCCGCATCGCCGAGAAGGCCCGCGCGTACGGTCTGGACATCGACCCGCAGCGCCCGGTGCACACCCTGTCGGTCGGCGAGATGCAGCGGGTGGAGATCATCCGTGCGCTGCTGGCCCAGCCGCAGCTGCTGATCCTGGACGAGCCGACCTCGGTGCTCACGCCGCAGGCGGTGGAGCGCCTGTTCGTGGTGTTGCGCCAGCTCGCGGCCGAGGGCTGCAGCATCCTCTACATCAGCCACAAGCTGCACGAAATCCGCGCGCTGTGCAGCGCCTGCACGGTGTTGCGCGGCGGCCGCGTCACCGGCGTGTGCGACCCGCGCGAGGAGAGCAACGCGTCGCTGTCGCGCCTGATGATCGGCGCGGAGCCGCCCGCGCTGGGCGAACGCCATGGCGAGCCGGGCGCCGCGGTGCTGGAGGTGCAGGGCCTGAGCCTGCGCAGCGCCGATCCCTTCGGCACCGACCTGGCCCACGTGGCGCTGCAGGTGCGCGCCGGCGAGGTGGTCGGGATCGCCGGCGTCTCGGGCAACGGTCAGGCCGAGCTGCTGATGGCGTTGTCCGGCGAGGACACGCGGGCGCCGGTGGGCAGCGTGCGCCTGGGCGGGCAGGACGTGGCGCGCCTGGGCCCTGGCGCGCGGCGCGCGCGCGGGCTGCATTTCGTGCCGGAGGAGCGGCTGGGCCGCGGCGCGGTGCCCACGCTGTCGCTCGCCCACAACCTGCTGCTGTCGCGCCGCGACGCGGTCGGGCCGCTGGGCTGGCTCCACCTGGGCCGGCTGCGCACGCAGGCGGCCGAGATCATCGCGCGCTACCAGGTCAAGGCCAACGGGCCGGAGGCCCCGGCGCGATCCCTGTCGGGCGGCAACCTGCAGAAATTCATCGTCGGCCGCGAGATCGAGGGCCTGCGCGCCCACAGCGAGTCCACGCGCGCGCCGGCCTTGCTGATCGTCAGCCAGCCGACCTGGGGCGTGGACGTCGGCGCCGCCGCCCAGATCCGCGGCCAGATCCTGGCGCTGCGCGACGCGGGCTGCGCGGTGCTGGTGGTGAGTGAAGAGCTCGAAGAACTGTTCGACCTGAGCGACCGGCTGCACGTGATCGCCAAAGGCCGGCTGTCGCCGGCGCTGCCCCGGGCCGAGGCCACGGTGGAGCGGATCGGCGAGTGGATGTCGGGCCTGTGGCCGCAGGCCGCGCAGGAGGTGGGTCATGTGGCGGCTTGAAGTGCGCGCCCAGCCCTCCCGGGCCTGGAGCCTGGCCTCGCCGCTGCTGGCGCTGGCGCTGACGGTCGTGATCGGCGTGTGTCTGTTCATCGCACTCGACAAGGACCCGGTGCGCGGCTTGCAGGTCTTCTTCTGGGAGCCGATCAAGAGTCCGTACGCGCTGTCTGAGCTGATGGTCAAGGCCACGCCGCTGCTGATCATCGCCCTGGGCCTGTCGGTGTGCTTCCGCTCCAACGTGTGGAACATCGGCGCCGAGGGGCAGTACGTCATCGGCGCGGTGTTCGCCACCGCGGTGGCGCTGCAGGCCGGGCCCGACACCTCGCGCGGCATCGTGGTCGCCGTGCTGGCCGCGGGCATGCTCGGCGGGCTGCTGTGGGCCGGCATCACGGCGCTGCTGCGCGACCGGTTCAACGCGAACGAGATCCTCGTCAGCCTGATGCTGGTCTACGTGGCGGTGCAGGTGCTCAACTTCCTGGTCTACGGGCCGTGGAAAGACCCGATGGGCTACAACTTCCCCCAGACCAAGACCTTCGAGCGGGTGACGCAGATGCCCCGCCTGCTCGACGGCTCGCGGGTGAACATCGGGCTGGTGCTGGCGCTGATCGGCGTGGTGGGCGTGTGGCTGTTCCTCTTCCGCACCCGCGCCGGCTACGCCCAGATCGTCGGGGGCCTGGCGCCGGCGGCGGCGCGCTACGCCGGCTTTTCGTCGCGCCGCGCGCTGTGGACGGCCTTGCTGGTGTCGGGCGCGGCGGCCGGGCTGGCCGGCGCGCTGGAAGTGGCCGGGCCGATCGGCCAGCTCACGCCCTACGTGCCGGCGGGTTACGGCTTTGCCGCGATCATCGTGGCCTTCGTCGGGCGTCTGCACCCCGTGGGCATCGTGTTCTCGGCCATCCTGATGAGCATGTTCTACATCGGCGGCGAGCTCGCGCAATCGCGTCTGGGCCTGCCCAAGTCAATCACCGGGGTGTTCCAGGGGCTGCTGCTGTTCTGCCTGCTGGCCTGTGACACCCTCATCGCCTATCGCCTGACGCGGAGCAAGAAGTGATGGAGTCCTACGCGCTGCTCATCGCTGCCACGCTGAACGCGGGCACCGTGCTGGCCATCGCCTCGCTGGGGCTGCTGATCAACGAAAAGGCCGGCATCGTCAACCTCGGCGCCGAGGGCATGATGCTGTGCGCCGCGCTGGCGGGTTTCGCCGCCGTGGTGCACACCGGCAGTCACACCCTCGGCTTTGCCGCCGGCATGCTGGCCGGCGCCACCATGGCCGGGGTCTTCGGTCTGCTGGTGATCTGGCTCAACACCAAC
The DNA here is from genome assembly GCF_057219855.1 of Hydrogenophaga sp. T66. Classification (NCBI taxonomy): domain Bacteria; kingdom Pseudomonadati; phylum Pseudomonadota; class Betaproteobacteria; order Burkholderiales; family Comamonadaceae; genus Hydrogenophaga; species Hydrogenophaga sp. T66. Next base: position 563,779 of record NZ_JBXVVX010000001.1, read on the forward strand.
CAGTACGCCACCGGCCTGGCGCTGAGCCTCTTCGGCGCCGGTTTCTCGGCTTTCGCCGGCACCGGTTATGTGCAGGAAAAGCTCCCGGAGAACACCGTGTTCTCCATTCCGGTGCTGGCCGATGTCCCGTTTCTGGGCGCCGCCCTGTTCCGCCACCACCCGATGGTCTACGCCTGCGTGGCGCTGGCGCTCGGGCTGATCTGGTTCCTCTACCGCACCCGCGCGGGGCTGGTGCTGCGCAGCGTGGGCGAGAGCCCAGAGTCGGCCCACGCGCTGGGCTACGGCGTGCGCCGCATCCGCTGGCTGGCGGTGGTGGCCGGCGGGGCGCTGTGCGGTCTGGCGGGCGCGTATGTCTCCACCATCTACACGCCGCTGTGGGTCGAAGGCATGATCGCCGGCAAGGGCTGGATCGCCCTGGCGCTCACCACCTTCGCCACCTGGCGGCCGGCCCGCGTGCTGTTGGGCGCCTATTTGTTCGGCGGCGTCACCATGGTCCAGTTCCACCTGCAGGGGATCGGTGTCAACGTGCCCAGCCAGTTCCTGACCATGCTGCCCTACCTGGCGACCATCGTGGTGCTGGTGCTGATCTCCCGCAACCCGACCTGGATCCGCGTCAACATGCCCGGCTCACTGGGAAAGCCGTTTTACCCGGGCGCATAATTTGCATGCTGGTTCAGGTACCCTGCTCCGCAGGGTGAAAACCGTCGGCGGAGCGCCTTTCTCCATCACCCATCCCATTCATACGAGGAACCCATGACCGATCTGAGCAAACGTTCGCTGATCAAGGTGGCCGCGCTGACCGCGCTGGCCAGCGCCACCCTGATCGGCTGCGGCAAAAAAGAGGAAGCCGCGCCCGCCCCGGCGCCAGCGCCGGCCGCCGCCCCCGCCCCGGCCAAGCCCGAGCCGCTGAAGATCGCGTTTGCCTACGTCGGCCCGGTCGGCGACGGCGGCTGGACCTTCGCCCACGACAACGGCCGCAAGGCCATCGAGAAGGAGTTCGGCGACCGGGTGGTCACCTCCTTCGTGGAGAGCGTGCCGGAGAGCGCCGACGCCGAGCGTGTGATCCGCGACATGGCCAGCCAGGGCAACAAGCTGATCTTCGGCACCACCTTCGGCTACATGGAGCCGATGCTCAAGGTCGCGGCCGACTTCAAGGACGTGAAGTTCGAGCACGCCACCGGCTACAAGGGCGCCGAGAACATGCGCACCTACGACAGCCGCACCTACGAAGGCGCGTACATGGCGGGCGTGATCGCCGGCGCGATGACGAAGACCAACACGCTGGGTGTGGTGGCCTCGATCCCCATCCCCGAAGTGATCCGCAACATCAACAGCTTCACCATGGGCGCGCAGTCGGTGAACCCGAAGATCAAGACCAAGGTGGTCTGGATCAACAGCTGGTTCGACCCGCCGAAGGAAACCGAAGCCGCCACCTCGCTGCTCAACGGCGGCGCTGACGTGCTGTTCCAGAACACCGACTCGTCGGCCGTGCTGCAGACCGCCGAGAAGGCCGGCAAGCGCGCCTTCGGCTGGGACTCCGACATGACCGCCTACGGCCCGAAGGCCCACCTCGGTTCGGCCATCATCAACTGGGCGCCGTACTACATCAAGGCCACCAAGGACGCCCTGGAAGGCACCTGGACCGGCAACAGCGGCGTGTGGTGGGGCCACAAAGACGGCGCCATCGACCTGGTCTCCATCGCCGACGACGTGCCGGCCGACATCAAGGCCAAGGTCGAGAAGATCAAGGCTGGCCTGAAGGACGGCAGCTTCCACCCCTGGACCGGCCCGATCGTCGACCAGAGCGGCAAGGAAGTGCTGGCCAAAGGCCAGGTCGCCGACGACAAGTTCCTGGGCGGCGTGAAGTTCTATGTCAAGGGCGTCGAAGGCAAAGTCCCGCAGTGATCGGCTGCTGCGCGGGCGCCATGCGTCGTTGGGCGGTGCTCGGAATCCTCACGTACAGGGAGTACGTTCCGGTTCCTGCGCGCCGTCCGCCTAGCCTGGCACCCGCTCGCGACGCCTCCGACCGTTGGCGTTCATCCAAGCTGCCTCCGGGCAGCTTTTCTTTTGGGCGGACATGATCGAGCAACAACTCTGGCACCCCGTGGTCGCGTCGCGCGCGCTGCGCGACGGGCCGCTGGCCGTGTCGCTGCTGGACCGGGCGCTGGTGCTGTGGCGCGATCACACGGTGGTCCATGCCTGGGCGGACCGCTGCCCGCACCGTGGGGCCCAGCTCTCGCTGGGCCGGGTGCTCACGGGGGTGCACGGCGCGCGGCTGGAGTGCCCGTACCACGGCTGGCAGTTCGGCGGGCAGGGCGCCCCCGGGCGGTGTCTGCACGTGCCGGCTGCGCCGGACTTCGTGCCCCCGGCCGGCCACGCGGCGACCCGGTTCGAGGCACAGGAGCGCCACGGGCTGGTCTGGGTGCGGCTGGCTGCACCGGGCGATGCGGTGCCGGCCCTGCTGCACGAGCCGCCGGCCTTCGATGCCGCGGCCGATCCGGCGTGGCGCTCGGTGCTGTGCGGCCCCTACGCGGTGGCGACCAGCGCGCCGCGGCTGGTCGAAAACTTCCTCGACCTCAGCCACTTCGGGTTCGTGCACGACGGCTGGCTCGGTCACCGCGGCCACGCGCAGGTGCAGGGTGGCCGGGTGGACGAAGGGCCGCACGGGGTGACGGTGGCCGGCGCGCAGGCGTGGCAGCCGCGGGCCCACGCCAGTGCCTCCACCGGCGTGCCGGTCGATTACGACTACGCGGTGCCGCATCCCTTCGCCGCGGTGCTCACCAAGCGCGCCGGTGCCGACGATCCGGTGAGCAACGCCATCGCCTTGTTCATCCGGCCCGATGGCGAGGAGGCCTGCACCGCGTGGTTCGCGATGGCCACCCACAACGACCCCGCCAGCGATCAGGCGCTGCGTGACTTCCAGGACGCCGTGTTCGCGCAGGACCGGCCCATCGTCGAATCGCAGCGGCCGCGCGCCTTGCCCATCGGCCGCCTCGGTCCGGTGCGCGAGCTGCACGGGCCGGCGGACCGCGTCAGCGCCGCCTACCGCCGCTACCTGCAGCGCTTGGGGATAGCCCTGGGCACCTGCTGACCGCCGATCCCAATACCCCCGCACCCCCACAACCCCGCACCTGCCCGACCCATCGCCGCCCGGAGCCCCGCCATGACCCCCGCCGCCCTCGCCGCCGCCCTGCCCAAGGCGGAGTTGCACATCCACATCGAAGGCTCGCTGGAGCCCGAACTCATCTTCGCGCTCGCCGAGCGCAACGGGGTCGCACTCCCGTATGCCAGCGTGGAGGCCTTGCGCTCCGCCTACGCATTCACCAACCTGCAGAGTTTTCTCGACATCTACTACGCCGGGGCGAGCGTGCTCCTCCATGAGGACGACTTCGCGGACATGGCCTGGGCCTACTTCCAGCGCGCCCACGCCGACCGGGTGATGCACGCCGAGCTGTTCTTCGACCCGCAGACCCACACGGCGCGCGGCGTGGACATCGGCGTGGTGATTCGCGGCCTGCGGCGCGCGGCCGACCGCGCGCAGACGGAGCTGGGCCTGAGCAGCGCGCTGATCCTGTGTTTCTTGCGCCACCTCAGCGAGGCCGACGCCTTCGCCACGCTGGAAGCGGCGCTGCCGTACCGGGCGCATTTCATCGGGGTGGGGCTCGACTCCAGCGAGGTCGGGCACCCGCCGTCCAAGTTCTCGCGCGTCTTTGCGCGGTGCCGCGCGCTGGGCCTGCGCGTGGTCGCCCACGCGGGCGAGGAGGGGCCGCCGGCCTACGTGTGGGAGGCGCTCAACGACCTCGGCGCCGAGCGCATCGACCACGGTGTCCGGGCGCTGGAAGACCCGGTGCTGGTGGCTGAACTGGCCCGCCGCCGCACGCCCCTGACCGTCTGCCCGCTCTCCAACCTGAAGCTGTGCGTGGTGAACGACCTGCGTGAGCACCCGCTCAAGCGCCTGCTCGACGCCGGCCTGTGCGCCACGGTCAACAGCGACGACCCGGCCTACTTTGGCGGCTACCTCAACGCCAACTTCGTGCAGACGGTGCAGGCGCTGGACCTCTCGCGCGAGCACGTGATCGCGCTGGCCCGCCACAGCGTGGACGCCAGTTTCATTGACCCCGCCCGCCGCGCGGCACTCCACGCGCAGATCGATGCGGTGATCGCGGCTGCGTAGAATCGGGCCTGCGCGCGCCGGTGCTTCCCCGGCGCGCGCTTTTCATTCACCGGAAGCCATGTCGAGGACAACCATGGACAAAAACCTCATGCCCCGGCGCGCCTGGCTGCGCGCCGCGGGAGCCCTGGGCTTGTCGCCCCTGATCCCGACGGCGCATGCCAGCGAACCCCTGAAGGTGGGTTTCGTGTACGTGGCGCCGCTCACCGACGCTGGCTGGGTGCGGCAGCACGAGCTGGGCCGGCAGGCGGTGCAGGCCGCGCTGGGCCCGCGGGTGGAGACCCGTTACGTGGAGAACGTGGCCGAAGGGCCGGACGCCGAGCGTGTGATCCGCGACCTCGCGCGCCAGGGCCACCGCCTGATCTTCACGCCGAGCTTTGGCTACATGGAGCCCACGCTGAAGGTCGCGGCCGAGTTTCCCGATGTGCGCTTCGAAAGCATCACCGGCTACAAGACCGCGCCCAACGTGGCCACGGCCAACGCGCGCTACCACGAGGGCCGCTATCTGGCCGGCGTGGCGGCGGGGCGGATGGCCTCGGTGGCCGGTTACGTCGCCGGCTTCCCCATCCCCGAGGTGATCCAGGGCATCAACGCCTTCACCCTCGGCATGCGCTCGGTCAACCCGCGCGCGCAGGTGCGCGCGGTGTGGCTGGGCGAGTGGTTCAACCCGCCGCGCGAGCGCGACGCGGCGATGGCGCTGATGAACCAGGGCGCCGAGGTGCTGGCTTTCCACACCGGCAGCACCGCGGTGATGGTGGCGGCGCAAGAGCGCGGGCGCCTGGCCGTGGCCTACCACTCCGACATGCGCAACGTGGCACCCGACGCGCAGGTGGCCGCCGTCACCCACCGCTGGGGCGACTACTACACCGCCCGCACGCGCGCCGTGCTCGACGGCACCTGGCGCAGCGGCAGCACCTGGGGTGGCGTGGCCGAGGGCATGATCCGCGTCGAAGGCTTCGGTCGCCGCGTGCCGGAGGCCGTGCGCGACGAGGTGATGGCCCGCCAGGCCGACATGGCCGCGGGTCGTCTGCCGGTGTTCGTGGCGCCGGCCGGCGGTCTGCGCGACAACCGCGGCCGCACCGTGCTGGCCGCCGGCCAGACGCTGGCCGAGCCCGCGCTGCAGACCATGAACTGGCTGGTCGAGGGCGTGCAGGGGTCGGTGGAGCGCTGAAGCGGCGGCACGCATGGGAGCTATCCCGGGCGCGGTATGCCGCGCGGCGCTCGCGCCGCTACAGTGAGGGCATGAACGCCTACCGCGCCGCGCTGCTGCGCTTCGACGACGACGGCCGTCCGCTGTATGACGCGGATGGTCTGCTGGTGACCGGACCCGGCCACGACGGCCGCCCGCTGGTGCGGGCAGCCGGAGCGCACGATGCGCTCATCGACCGGTTCCCGGGCGTGGCCGTGCAGGACTGGCGCGGTCACCTGATCGCACCGGGCTTTGTCGACCTGCACGTGCACTACCCGCAGACCGACATCATCGGCGCGCCGGCCGACGGGCTGCTGCCCTGGCTGGAGACCTACACCTTCCCCCACGAGGCGCGCTTCGCCGACCCGGCGCACGCCCGCGCGGTCGCGGCCTTTTTCTTTGACGAGCTCGAGCGCCACGGCGTGACCACCGCGCTGGCCTTCGCCACCTCGCACCCCGCCTCGGTGGACGCGGCCTTCGAGGAAGCCCACGCGCGCGGCCTGCGATTCATCACCGGCAAGGTGCTGCAGGACCGCCACAGTCCCGACGGCGTGCGCGACCAGACCGAGCAAAGCCTGGCCGACACCGAAGCGCTGATCGCGCGCTGGCACGGCGTGGACCGTCTCGGCTACGCCATCACGCCGCGCTTTGCGCCCACCAGCACCGAGGCGCAGCTGCGCGGGGCGGGCGAGATCGCGGCGCGTCACCCCGGCGTGTGGGTCCAGTCCCACGTGGCCGAAAACCGCGATGAGGTGCGCTGGGTGGCCGAGCTGTTTCCGGGCCACCGGAGCTACCTCGCGGTGTACGAGGCCTTTGGCCTGCTGCGCCCGCGCGCGGTCTACGCCCATTGCATCCATCTCGACGACGAGGACCGCGCCCGCCTGGCCGCCACCGGCACGGCGGCGGCCGTCAGCCCCACCAGCAACCTGTTTCTGGGCAGCGGCTTCTTCGACTTCGTGGCCGCAGCGCGGACGGGCGTGCCCCACGGCCTGGCGAGCGACGTCGGCGGTGGCACCAGTTTTTCGCCCTTCGCCACCATGCTGGCGGCCTACACCGTGGGCCGCGAGGGCCAGACCAAGCCCGGCCTGAGCCTGGCCCCGTCGCGGCTGTGGTGGCTGCACACCGCAGGCGCCGCGCAGGCCCTGGGGCTGGGCGGCACGGTCGGTAATCTCACCCCCGGCCACGAGGCCGACTTTGTCGTGCTCGACCCGCACGCCACGCCGCTGCTGGCACGACGCACGTCGCAGGCGAACAGCCTGGAAGAGCTGCTGTTCGCGCTGATCGTGCTCGGCGACGACCGCGCGGTGGTGCGGACGGTGATCGCGGGGCACTGAGCGTTTCCGGGCCAGCGTTGCTGGCCGCGCAGGCGGGTCGGGAGCGCGTGCTCCGGTCCCGCTCGCCGGTGGCTGCCCGGGGCTGCCCGCGTCGCTTCGTCAACAGCGTGGCTGGTATGCAGGCCCCGTCGCCACCGCGAATCGTCCCTGCGCCCGCGCTCCCGACCCGTCTGCCCGGGTGGCTCCCGCGAGGACGCGCAACAAGAGCCGGACCGGGTTCCGGCGCGCAGGGTCCTCCCACCAGGGCACCCGTGGATCCGGCTCCGCCGGTCCACCGGGTGCGTCCCCCCTCCCAGCGGCGCAGCCGCGCCAGAGAGGGGGGAAGCCGCGCCAGCGGCGCAGGGGGGTGCTACGAATACGTCAACGCCCGCGCCTTCCCCCAGAACACGCGGTACATGAAGATCGTGTAGGCCACGATCACCGGCAGCGTGATCGCGGTGCCGATGAAGATCACGGTGAGCGAGCCGGTGGCGGCCGCGGCTTCCCACACGGTCAGCTGGCCGATCACGATGTCCGGGAAGATGCTGTACGCCAGCCCGAAAAACGCCAGCACAAAGATCAGCACCGTGTTGACAAACACCAGCCAGCCGTAACCGGCGGCCACCACGGCCGGGCGCGTGACCACCCAGCGCACCGCGACGAAGGCCGCCGCGCACATCAGCGGCACCGGCAGCAGCGCAAAGATCTGCGGCACACCGAACCACTTGGCCACCACCGCTTCGTTCACCAGCGGCGTGGCGGCCGAGATGCCCACCAGCGCCACCGCCATCGGCCACAGCGCGCGGCGGGCCCAGAACACGGCTCGCTGCTGCAGCTCGCCCTCGGTTTTCATGATCAACCAGCCAGCGCCCAGCAGCATGTAGGCCGCCGGCAGGGTCAGCGCGATGCCCAGGCTGAAGGCCCAGCCCAGCGCGCTGCGCTCAAAGCCGGTGATGTAGCTGCCCAGCATCCAGCCCTGGGCCATGGTGGCCACCAGCGAGCCGGCGAAGAACGCGCCGTTCCAGAAGGGCTTGTAGGCCAGTGGCGCCTTCACCCGAAAGTCGAAGGCCACGCCGCGCAGGATCAAGCCGATCAGCATCACCGCCACCGGCAGGTACAGCGCCTGCAGCACCATCCCATGCGCCTTGGGGAAGGCCACCAGCAGCACACCCACGCCCAGCACGAGCCAGGTCTCGTTGGCGTCCCAGAACGGGCCGATGCTGCTGATCATGGTGTCTTTCTGCGCGTCGGTGCCCAGCGGCAGCAGCATGCCCACGCCGAGGTCGTAGCCGTCGAGCACCACATAGGCCAGCAGCGCCAGCCCCATCACCGCGAGGAACAGCAGCGGCAGGAATTCAGCCCAGGTCATCGCATGCTCCTCAGACGCCGGCCTTGCCCAGCTCGGCGCCGCTGACCGGCACCGGCGCGTGCTTCACCGGGTTCTCGGCCATGTACTTCAGCACACCGATGTAGGTCACCAGCAGCAGGCCATAGACGATCAGGTAGGCGGTCAGCGTGATGGCCACATAGGGCGGCGGAATCTGCGTGGCCACGTCGGCCGTGCGCAGTGCGCCGTACACCACGAAGGGCTGGCGGCCGATCTCGGTGACGTACCAGCCGGCCAGCGTGGCCACCCAGCCGGAGAAGGCCATGCCCGAGAGCGTCCAGAGCAGCGGCCGGCTCAGGCGCGTTTCGCTGGCGCGGCGCTGCGGCCACAGCCGCCAGGCGGCCCACGCGGCCACCAGCATCATGATCGTGCCCACGCCGACCATCACACGGAACGCGTAGAACACCGGCGCCACCGGCGGGTGCTCGCCCTTGAACTCGTTGATGCCCTTGATCTCGCCGTCCCACTCGTGGGTCAGGATGAGGCTGGCCAGTTTCGGGATCTTGACCGCGAAGTGGGTGGTGCCTTCTTCCTCGTCCGGGATGCCGAACAGGGTCAGCGGCGCGCCGCGCTCGGTTTCCCAGATGCCTTCCATGGCGGCCACCTTGGCGGGCTGGTGTTCCAGCGTGTTCAGGCCATGCAGGTCGCCGGCCAGAAACTGCATCGGCATCACCACCACCGCGGTGAACACAGCGGCGCGCAGCGCCTTGTGTGTGCCCCGCGTGGCGCTGCCCTTGATCAGCTGCCAGGCGCACAGGCCCGCGATCAGGAACGAGGCGGTCAGCGCCGAGGCCAGCAGCTTGTGCGACAGCCGGTAGGGGAAGGAGGGGTTGAAGACGATCGCCAGCCAGTCGGTCGGCATGAACTCGCCGTTGACGATTTCATAGCCCGCGGGCGTCTGCATCCAGGAGTTCAGGCTCAGGATCCAGAAGGCCGACATGGTCGTGCCGAACGCCACCAGCGAGGTCGCGATCAGGTGCACCCGCTCGCTCACCCGGCCGCGGCCAAACAGCATGATGCCCAGAAAGCTCGCCTCCAGGAAAAAGGCCGTGAGCACCTCGTAGCCCAGCAGCGGGCCGGAGATGTTGCCGGTCTTTTCCATGAAGCCCGGCCAGTTGGTGCCGAACTGGAAGCTCATCACGATGCCCGAGACCACGCCCAGCGCGAAGGTCAGCGCGAACACCTTGGTCCAGAAGTAGTAGGCCTCTTCCCAGGCCGGATCGCGCGTCTGCACAAAGCGGATGCGGAAGAACAGCAAAAACCAGCACAACGCAATCGTGATGGTGGGGAACAGGATGTGAAAGCTCACGTTGGCCGCAAACTGGATGCGCGAGAGCAGCAGGGTGTCGAGGTCCATGGCGTCGGTCGTCGAAAGGGAATCAGGCGGCTTTGTCGCTCCGGCTGGCGCTGCTGCGGCCGGTCAGGCGGTCTTTGAGTTCGAGCACCCGCGTCACCGTGGCGCCCATGCCCATGAGTTGCATCGCGGTCTCCGGCGCGAGCTTCTGCACATCGTCAAACCAGGTCATGAGCCGGTCAATCAGGTCGTGCATTTCCTGCATGCGCTGTTGCGCGTGACGCTCGGCGTCGGTCTTGGGGGTTTCCAGCAGCGCGATGCGCAGCATCGACAGCGTGGGCTCGATTTCGCGGCGCCGCCGCTCCTCGGCCAGCACGCGAAAAATCTCCCACACGTCGCTCGGTGCCTCGAAGAACTCGCGCCGGTCGCCGGCGAAATGGCGCAGCCGCACCAGCCGCCAGGCCTGCAGTTCTTTCAGACCCATGCTGACGTTGGAGCGCGAAAACTCCAGCGTTTCAGCGATCTGGTCCGCGCACAGCGGCTCGGGGGACAGATAAAGCAGGGCATAGATCTGCCCCACCGTGCGGTTGATGCCCCACCGGCTGCCCATTTCGCCGAAATGGGCCACGAATTCGCGGTTGAGCGCAGGAAGATGGTCTTGCAGCGGCATGGCGCGCACTGTACCGGAAAGCCTGAATTTTCAGAAATTACTGAAAATTCAGGCTTGGCCTGGGGTTTTCCCGAGCATGCCGTGGGCGTGGTCCCGGTCGCCGTCCGCGCGTCGGAATCGGCCACCGGTCCAGCCCGACCCGGGTCTTGGGTGTTGCCGTGAAACGTCCAGCTACATTGCCGGTCCGATTGTTAATAGGGAATTCTTATGCGCGTTTTTTCTGCCGCGGCCGTCGTGGCGCTGACGTTGGGGACGGTGGGCTGTGCCTCCGTCGTGAACGACACCAGCCATCCGGTCAAGGTCGACACCCAGACGGCCGACGGCCAGCTCGTGTCGGGTGCGGAGTGCAAGCTCACCAACGATTACGGCTCGATCACGCTGAAATCGGGTGACACCTCGCTGGTTCGGCGGTCCAGCAAGGACCTCGACATCGTCTGCCGCCACCCCGACAACCCCGACGCGTCCGCGCGCGCTATCTCGCGAGCCAACGGCGGGATGTTCGGCAACATCATCCTGGGCGGTGGGATCGGGGCCATCATCGACCACAACAAAGGCACGGCCTACACCTACCCCACCTGGATGCAGCTGGTGTTTGGCAAAACCCTGGTGTTCGACCGCTCCGCGGAGAAAGAGGGCACGCCAGCGCTCGGCACGGAACCCGCTGGCGTGGCATCTTCGAAGTGACAACCCTGCGTGGCTGCCCGGGGCAGCCCGTGCCTACAATCCCGGCCCATGAGCATCAAAAGCGACCACTGGATCCGCCGCATGGCCGAGCAGCACGGCCTGATCGAGCCGTTCGAGCCGAAACAGGTCCGGGAGGTCGATGGCCGCCGCGTGATCAGCTTCGGCACCAGCAGCTACGGCTACGACATCCGCTGCGCCCCGGAATTCAAGGTGTTCACCAACATCCACAGCACGGTGGTGGACCCGAAGAACTTCGACGAGAAGAGCTTTGTGGACATCCACAGTGATGTCTGCATCATCCCGCCCAACAGCTTCGCGCTGGCGCGCACGGTCGAGTACTTCCGCATCCCGCGCAACGTGTTGACGATCTGCCTGGGCAAGAGCACCTACGCGCGCTGCGGGATCATCGTCAACGTGACGCCCTTTGAGCCCGAATGGGAAGGCTACGTGACGCTGGAGTTCAGCAACACCACGCCGCTGCCGGCCAAGATCTACGCCGGCGAGGGATGCGCGCAAGTGCTGTTTTTCGAGAGCGACGAGGTCTGCGACGTGTCCTACAAGGACCGTGGCGGCAAGTACCAGGGACAGGTCGGGGTCACGCTGCCCAAGGCCTGATCCGCCCGGCGGGCCGACCTGCCGGCGCCGGGCTTGACCCACGTCAAGCCGCCCCGGACCGCGCGTCCGTAGGATGCGCGCCCATGTCACGCAACCCGCCCTCCCTGCCCACGCCGGTGCCCGCCGGCGAACCGTTGCCCCACCGCAAGGTCATCCGCGGCTGGCTCACGCCCCTGGCCGAACGGGCCACTGCGCGCGCCGTGGCCCTGCTGGTGGCCGACTTCGCCGTGTTCCTCACGCTGATCGCCGGCACCGTCCTGTTCGAGGCGCTGGCGGCCAAGCTGCTGTGTGGCCTGGCCGCCGGCTTCTGGATCGGGCGGCTGTTCATCATCGGCCACGACGCCTGCCACCAGAGCTACACCCCGCACCGCGGCCTGAACCGCTGGCTGGGTCGCCTGGCCTTCCTGCCCTCGCTCACGCCTTACAGCCTGTGGGAGGTCGGTCACAACGTCGTGCACCACGGTTACACCAACCTCAAGGGCGTTGACTTCGTCTGGGCGCCGCTCACGCTGGACGAGTACCGGGCGCTGCCGCCGCACCGGCGCGCGCTGGAGCGCCTCTACCGCAGCGGCTGGGGGCCGGCGCTGTATTACTTTCTGGAGATATGGTGGCGCCGCATGTTCTTCCCGCGCGCCAGCGCCATGCCGACGCGCCGCGCTGAATTCACGCGCGACAGCGCGGTCGCGCTGGCCACGGGCGTGCTGTGGATCGCGGCCCTCGCGGCGCTCGCCGACGTGACCGGGCAGTCGCCATGGCTGCTCGTGGGCGTCGGCTTCGTGCTGCCCTTCGTGTTCTGGAACGCCATGATCGGCTTCGTGGTCTACGTCCACCACACCCACACCGCCGTGGCCTGGCACGACGACAAGGCCGCCTGGTCGCGCGCCGCGCCGTTCGTGTCCACCACCGTGCACCTCACCTTCCCCGGCCGCTGGGGCGCCTGGCTGCACCACATCATGGAACACACGGCGCACCATGTGGACATGAGCATCCCGCTGTACCGGCTCGCGCCCGCGCAGCGGCTGCTGGAAGACGCGCTGCCGGGCCGCATCACGGTGCAGCGATTCAGCTGGCGCTGGTATTTCGACACCGCCCGGCGCTGCAAGCTCTATGACTTCAGCCGCCGCTGCTGGACCGATTTCCAGGGCCGCGCCACCGCCCCGGGCCACGCCGCCGTGCCCGCGTCAGGGTGAGGGCGCGCGCTGCGGTGCGTGTGCGCCCTGCCGCGGGGCCGCTCGAGCGCTGGTGCAGCGCCGCCGACCGTGGTCGCCCGGCGGTGCGCCCCGTCGGTGGCCCGGGTGCGACAATACGGGGCTAACCGTGACCGCAATGACCCAATCCTTTTCCGAACTGAACCTGGCGCCGGCCCTGGCGCGCGCGGTGGCCGAAATGGGCTACCAGACGATGACGCCGATCCAGGCCCAGGCGATCCCGCAGGTGCTCACCGGCCGTGACGTCATGGGCGCCGCCCAGACCGGTACCGGCAAAACCGCCGCGTTCAGCCTGCCGCTGCTGCAGCGCCTGCTCAAGCACGAAAACGCCTCCACCTCGCCCGCGCGCCACCCGGTGCGGGCGCTGGTGCTGCTGCCTACGCGCGAACTCGCCGACCAGGTCGCCGAGCAGATCAAGCTTTACGCCAAGTACACCCAGCTGCGCAGCACGGTCGTCTTCGGCGGCATGGACATGAAGCCGCAGACCGCCGAACTGAAGAAGGGCGTGGAGGTGCTGGTGGCCACGCCGGGCCGCCTGCTGGACCACATCGAGGCCAAGAACTGCGTGCTCAACCAGGTCGAATACGTCGTGCTCGACGAGGCCGACCGGATGCTGGACATCGGCTTTCTGCCGGACCTGCAGCGCATCCTGAGCTACCTGCCCAAGCAGCGCACCACGCTGCTGTTTTCGGCCACCTTCTCGCCCGAGATCAAGCGCCTGGCGGGAAGCTACCTGCAAGACCCGATCACCGTGGAAGTGGCGCGCTCCAACGCCACGGCATCCACCGTCGAGCAGCATTTCTACCGCGTCGACGACGACGACAAGCGCGCCACCCTGCGCCAGATCCTGCGCGAGCGCGGCATCAAGCAGGCCTTCGTGTTCGTCAACAGCAAGCTCGGTTGCGCGCGGCTGGCCCGCTCGCTGGAGCGCGATGGCCTGAACACCGCCGCGCTGCATGGCGACAAGAGCCAGGACGAGCGGCTCAAGGCGCTGGACGCCTTCAAGCAGGGCCACGTGGACCTGCTGGTCTGCACCGACGTGGCCGCCCGCGGTCTGGACATTAAGGATGTGCCGGCGGTGTTCAACTTCGACATCCCGTTCAACGCCGAGGACTACGTGCACCGGATCGGTCGCACCGGGCGCGCCGGCGCCTCGGGCTTGGCGGTGTCCTTCGTCAGCGGCAAGGACGCGCGCCTGGTGGGCGACATCGAGAAGCTGCTCGGCAAGAAGCTTGAAATCGAAGCGCTCGAGCTGGAGGCCGACCGGCGTCCGGCGGGCCGCTTCAACGACGGTCAGCGCGCCTGGAGCCGCGACGGTGATCGGCCCGCCGACCGTGGCGCCGAACGCGCTCCCGACCGGCCCGCCGAGCGCGACGACACCCGCTGGTCGTCGCGGCCGGCCCGTCCCCCGCGCGCGCCGGCCGATCCCCTGTTTGACCGTCCGTACGAAGCCAGCCGCCCCGACGACGCGCCGCCCCCGGCCTGGGAAGCCGGCCAGAAGCCGGTGGCGCGCCTGTCGCCCAACATCAAGACGCGCAAGAAGGTCCCGGCGCTGTTCAAGCGGCCCACGCCGGAAACCCCGGCCGCCTGAGCGGCCGTGGACCCCAGCTTATCCCGGGCGCTGCGCCATCGGGCAGCGCACCGACACCCGCTCACGCACCGCGCCGTCCTCGTCGAGCGCGACCGCCGTGAGGCAGCCGCCCCACACGCAACCCGTGTCCAGCGCGAGCAGGTCGTCGCGTGTGACCGCGCCCAGCGTCGACCAATGACCGAAGGCGATGCGTTCGCCGGCGCTGCGCCGCCCGGGCGCGTCGAACCAGGCCACATGGCCCGGCGGCGCCTCTCCCGAGCCGTCCTTGGTGGCGAATTCCATGGTGCCGTCGGGCGTGCAGAAGCGCAGCCGCGTCAGTGCGTTCACGATCACGCGCAGCCGGTCGGCACCGCGCAGGGCGTCGTCCCAGCGCGCGGGCTCGTTGCCGTACATGTGGGCAAGGAAACCGGCCCAGTCCGGGCCCGCCAGCACCGCCTCCACCTCACCGGCCAGCGACAGAGCGGTCGCGCCGTCCCACGCCGGCAGCACGCCCGCGTGCACCAGCAGCCAGCCGCGTTCGCGCCGGGCAAGCGGACGCTCGCGCAGCCAGGCCAGCAGGCTTTCGCGGTCGGGCGCGTCCAGCAGCGCGTCGAGCGTGTCGAGCCGGTGCGGGCGGCGGATGCCCGCCGCCACCGCGAGCAGGTGCAGGTCGTGGTTGCCGAGCAGGCCGTCGAGCGCGCCATCGCTGTCGCGCACGCGGCGCAGCGTGGCCAGCGAATCGGGGCCGCGGTTGACCAGGTCGCCGAGCAGCCAGGCGCGGTCGCGGCTGGGCGAGAAGCCCGCCTCGGCGAGCAGCCGGTCCAAGGCCTCATGGCAGCCCTGCACATCACCGATCAGATACATTGACATGCGGAAATTATGGACATCCTGCTGATTGCCCTGCTGACGTTGCTCAACGGCGCGTTTGCCATGTCGGAGCTGGCGCTCGCGTCGAGCCGCAAGGCCCGGCTGGCCGCGATGTCGGAGGCCGGCGACAAGGGCGCGCGCACCGCCCTCGAGCTGATGGAACACCCGACGCAATTCCTGTCGTCGGTTCAGGTGGGCATCACCTCCATCGGCATGCTCAACGGCATCGTCGGCGAGGCCGCGTTCAGCGATGACCTGGGGTTCTGGCTGGAAGGCTTTGGCCTGACCGAAACCACGGCCAATGTCATGGCCACCGCCATCGTGGTGGTGACGATCACGTTCATCACGATCGTGTTTGGCGAGCTGGTGCCCAAGCGCATCGGTCAGCTGTATCCCGAGGCCGTGTCGCGGGTGGTGTCGCGGCCCATGGCCTGGGTGGCCCGCGCGGCCAAGCCCTTTGTCTGGCTGCTCACCCACACCACGCAGGCGATGCTCAAGGTGCTGCGCATCAACGCCAACGCGGTGCAGCACGTGACCGAGGAAGAGATCAACGCCAGCCTGGAAGAGGGCGTGGACGCCGGCATCATCGAGGCGCACGAGCACCAGATGGTGCGCAACGTGTTCGGGCTGGACGACCGGCAGCTCACCTCCATCATGATCCCGGCCGCCGACATTGAGTGGCTGGACGCGCAGGATGAGATTCACACCGCCGTGCGCAAGGCCTCGGTTACGGGCCATTCGTGGTACCCGGTGTGTCGCGGTGGCTTGGACGATGTGGTCGGCGTGGTGCACCTGCCGCGGCTGCTGGCGCTGCAGGCCGACGGCGTGACCGGCGCCGTGGCGCTGCACGCGCAGCCGGCGGTGTTTGTGCCCGAAACCCTGAGCGGCATGGAGCTGCTGGAGCAGTTCCGCGCGCGCGCCACGCGCATGGTGTTTGTGGTGGACGAGTACGGCGTGGTGCAGGGGCTGCTCACGCCGCTGGACATGCTCGAGGCCATCACCGGCGAGCTCAAGCCGCAGACGCCGGTGGACGAATGGGCCACGCGCCGCGGCGACGGTGCCTGGCTGGTCGATGGCGCGATGCCGGTGGCCGAGCTCAAGGCCCGGCTCGACATCGACGCGCTCCCCGACGAAGACCGGGGCCGCTACAACACGGTGGCCGGCCTGATGCAAACGCTCGCCGGCCGCCTGTTGGCCGCCGGCGACCACGTGGACGGCGCCGGCTGGCGCTTTGAGGTGGAGGCGCTGGAGGGCCGGCGCATCGACCGGGTGGTGATCACCCGGTTGCCCGACGAGCCCGTGCCTGCCGACGGCTGAGCCATCCCGCCGCCGGGCTCGCCGCCGGACCCGGTGGCGCCGCCGTCGGTTCCATCACTGGTGGTTCGGGCCATCGTCCGCGCCGCGGCTGCGGCGGGTGTGGCCCGGGCCGTCGTCAGCGCCACGGCTGCGGCGTGCGTCGCCGGGGCTGTCATCGGCGCCGCGGGTCCGACTGGCCCCGCTGTCATCGGCGCCGCGGGGGCGGCCCGCCCCGCTGTCGTCGCCGGCGGTGGCCACGCCGCCGTCGTCACCGCCGCGGCCCCGGCCGCGCCCGCGGCCTTGACCGCCATCGCTGCCGCTGTCGCCGGCGCTGTCGCCGCCCCGGCCACGGCCCTGGCCCGACGAGGAGGCGCTGCCGGACGCGCCGCCCGACGACGACGAACTGCCGGCGGACGAGCCGCCTTTGCCGCCACCACCACCGCTGGAGCCGCTCCCGCCGGAGCCACCCCCACCGCCGCCGGAACCGCCGCCGGAACCGCCGTTTTTGGCGAAGGCCATGCCCGTTCCCAGCGACAGGACGAGCACGGTGAGCAAAGTGGCCAGCACAGGGCGGCGGGACGGGGTGGGGCGCATGGTGTTCTCCGGTGGTGTTGAGGATGTGGGAAAAAATCCCACGATCCGATTATGTGTGGGAAAAAATCCCACGTCTATGGGTTGTGGGCATTTTTCCCACAACTTCGCGTTACCATCCGTATCACCATGCCGTCGCCCCTGCCGTCCCCCGAACCGCCGCCCGCGCTGGTGGCGGGGCTGCGCCGTGTGCTGCGGCCGCTGGTGCGGCTGATGGTGGCGCGCGGCATCACCTACCCCTATCTGGCCGATTTGCTCAAGGGTTTGTTCGTGGAGGTCGCGGACCGCGATTTCCGCCTCGACGGCGCGGCGCCCACCGACAGCCGCGTGAGCCTGCTCAGCGGTGTGCACCGCAAGGACGTGAGCCGCCTGCGCGCGCAGGCGGCGGCGCCGGACGACGCGGTGCCGCCGGTGCCGCCCGTCGTGACGCTGACCTCCCAGGTGGTGGCGCGCTGGCTCGGCGATCCGGCGTGGCGCACTGACGACGGGGCGCCGCGGGCGCTGCCCCGCAGCGCGGCCGACGGGCGTTCGTTCGACGCGCTGGTCGCCGGCATCAGCACCGACATCCGCCCGCGGGTGCTGCTCGACGACTGGCTCGACCGCGGCCTGGCCACGCTCGACGAGGCGGGTCGCGTCTGCCTGAACACCGGCGCGCTGGCCCCCGCCCGCGGCGACGACGACAAGCTCGCCTACTTCGTGCGCCAACTCCACGACCACGCCGCCGCGGCCAGCCACAACCTGCTCGGCGGCGCGCCGTTCTTCGACCGCAGCGTGCACGCCGACGGCCTGAGTCCCGACGACCTGGCGGCCTTGCAGGCGCTGGCCCGCGAGCGCGCCATGCAGACGCTGCTGGCGGTGAATGAGGCCGCGCAGACGGCCGACGCCGCCGCGTCGGCGGTCGGTGCGGACGGCTCCCCACGCCAGCGCTTCACGCTGGGCATTTACTGGTACAGCGAGCCGGCCGAACAGCCGCCTCCCAAGGAGCACCCATGAGACTGGCCCATCGCCGGAGCGTCCGGCTGCTGGCGTTGTGGAGCCTGTCGGTGAGCCTCGCGGGTTGCGCGGTGTCGTGGCCATCCCTGCCGGGCTGGCCCGGCGCCGGCGACGCGCGCGTGCCCGCGGCGCGGCCGGCACCGGCCTGCGCGGTGGCCTCGCCGATCAACCCGGCCCTGACGCCTCCGCTCGCCCCCACCGGCCTGGGCGGCACCGGCGCAACCGCGCAGGCCAGCCCCGGCGGGATCGGCGGCACCGGCCGTCCGGCCGGCGTGGCCCAGGGCGGACCGCCCGGTCTGGGCGGCACCGGCATCGTCGGGGTGGTGACCGGTTTTGCCAGCGTCTGCGTCAATGGCGTGGAGGTGGAGGTCGAGCCCGACACGCCGGTGCAGCGCGACGGCGCGGGCGCCAGCAGCCTGCGCGAGCTGGCGGTCGGCCAGCTGGTGGCGGTGCAGGCCAGCGGCGGCGGCGCCGAGGTGCGCGCGCGGCGCATCGCGGTGCTGGACGCGGTGGTCGGCCCGGTGGACGCGATCGATGCGCCGCGCGGCGAGTTGCGTGTGCTGGGGCAGCGCGTGCTGGTGCTGGCGCGGGCCGATCTGAAGGACCTGCGACCGGGCGACTGGGTGCGCGCCAGCGGCCACCGCGGGGCCGCCGGCGAGGTCCGGGCGTCCCGCGTGCAGCGCTTGGCGCCCGAGGGCCTGCCGCCGGCCCAAAGCCTGGGCCCGGTGGTGCGCGACGAGGCCGGGGACTGGCGCGTGGGTGGCACGCCGCTGCGCCTTGCGCCGGGCCAGACCTTGCCTGCGGCGGGGGAGGAAGCGCTGGTGCGCGGCGCCTGGGACGGCCACCGCCTGCTCGCGGCGGTTGTGGTGGCGCAGCCGACGCGCCGCGCGCTGGGCGACCCGGAGCGGGTGGTGCTGCAGGGCTACGTGGTGGGGCTGGACGGCCAGAGCCTGCGCCTGGGCTATGAGACCGTGCGCCTGGCGGACGATGTGCGCGTACTCGGCGGCACGCTGCAGGCCCTGCGCGTAGGCCAGCCGGTGCAGGTGAGCGCCCGCCGCGACCCGCAGGCGCGCTGGGTGGCGTCCGAGCTGTCGCTGGGCCGTGAGGGCGGCCGCGGCGCGCGCAGCAGCGGCGAGGCCGGCGACGATGGCGGTGGTCGCCGCGGCCGCAACCGCGGCGGCGACGGCGAGAGCGGCGGTGACGACGGCGGCAGCAGCGGCAGCGGCTCCGGCGGCGACAGCTCCGGCAGCGGCTCCGGCACCTCGGGCGGCGACAGCGGCAGCGGCAGTTCCGGCCAGGGACGCGGCCGGGGGCGCGGCGGCAAGGGCTGACCCGCCGGCCAATCCCGGCGCGTCACCCCCGCGCGTCACCTTCCTGGGCCACGTTCGCGTGCCGCGCGCGTTCGCCCTATCCGCCCGGGCCTGGCGGCTTGACTGGCGGTGTGGCGGGCGGTTCGTCGGCCAGATGCTCCCCCGGCCCTTCCACCCGCCACCACGCCGGCAGCAGGGCGCGCACCGCCGGGCGGGCGTAGCGGTCGTCGATCAGCCACACGGTGCCGCGGTCCTCGGGCGTACGGATCACGCGGCCGGCGGCCTGCACGGCTTTGTGCAGACCGGGGTAGAGGTAGGTGTGCTCGAAGCCGTGGCCGCACAGCGCGTGCAGCCGTTCGCGCAAGCGTTCGTTGATCGGGTTCACCGCCGGCAGCCCCAGCGTGGCGACGAAGGCGCCCACCAGACGGCGGCCCGGCAGGTCGATGCCCTCGCCGAAGGCGCCACCCAGCACCGCGAACCCCACGCCGTGTCCGTCGGGGGTGAAACGCGCCAGGAAAGCCGCGCGCGCCGCTTCGTCGTCGTGGCGCGACTGCTGCCACAGCGGGATGTCCGGGTGCGCGCGCTGCAGCGCGTCGGCGACTTGCTGGAGATAGTCAAAACTGCTGAAAAAAGCGAGGTAGTTACCGGGGGATCGGCGCAGTTCGGTGGCGATGAGGTCGACCAGCGCGTCCCGGGTGCGGGCCCGGTCGGCCCAGCGCGTGGACAGCGGCGCGATGCGCACGCGCAGCTGGTCGGCCGAGAAGGGGGAGCCGATGTCGGTCCGCGCGGCGTCGGGCGGCAGGCCGAGCAGGGTGGCCGCGTGGTCCATGGGCGCGAGCGTGGCGGAGAAGAGCGTGGCGCTGTGCGCGCCGGTCCAGCGCGGCGCCAGCAGCGGCGCGGGCAGCAGGTTGCGCAGCGCGATCGCCGGGCGGCCGCCGCGGCCGGGGCGGGCCTCCAGGTCGGCCGCGGCGTGCGGACCGAAGTCGTCGGCCACCCGCAGGAAGGCCAGGGCCTCGAACAGCCAGTCCTGCCACGCGGCCGTGGCGGCGCTCCCGGGGCCGGCCGCGCCGGCGGCTTGATCCGCCGTGTGGCCCACCGTGTCACCCGCCGCGCCACCGAGCGCATCGCTGAGCTCGCCCACGTGGGCGCGCAGCGCCTGCAGCAGGGCCGGCGGCGGTGCGTCCAGCGGCTGCCACGGGGCGCGCAGGTCGCGCGCGAGCGCGCCCCAGGCGCGGTGCAGCCGGTCCATGCCGCGGCGCAGACCGGCCGGCGCGGTGCGGCGCAGCGCCAGAAAGCGCGCGGGCTCCAGCGTGGCGCTGTGCATGCGCCGGGCGCGCTCCACCAGGTTGTGGGCCTCGTCGATCAGCAGGTGCAACCGCCATTCGCGCGCCTGGGACAGCGCCCACGCCTGCGCGTGGGCGTCGAAGTAGTGGTTCACGTCGGCCACCACCACGTCGGCCCAGGCGTGCATCTCCTGACCCAGAAAGTAGGGGCAGACGCGGTGCTCGCGCGCGACCGCGCGCAGCGAGTCGGCGTCGAGCCAGCCGCGTTGCGCCGCCGCCGCGCGCGCCTCGTGGAGGCGGTCGTAGAAGCCGCGCGCCAGCGGGCAGGACTCGCCGTGGCAGGCGGCGTCGGGGTGCTCGCAGGCCTTGTCGCGCGCCACGCGCTCCACCACCCGCAGCGGCCGCGCGTCCAGCCGGCGCAGGGCAGCCAGCGCCGGGGCGCGCCCGGTGGTGCGCGCGGTCAGGTAGAGCAGCTGGTCACCGCCAGCTTCGGGCAGCGCGCGCAGCGCGGCGAACAGGGTGGCGGCGGTCTTGCCGATGCCGGTCGGGGCCTGGGCCAGCAGGTGGCGGCCGGCGCGCTGGGTGCGAAACACCGCCTCGGCGAGCGCGCGCTGGCCGTCGCGAAAGGCCGGAAACGGAAAGGCCAGCGTGCGCAACGCGGCGTCGCGCGCGGCGCGGTGCGCGGTCTCCTGCGCCGCCCAGTCGCGGTAGCGGCGGCACAGCACCGCGGCCGTCTCGGCGAGCTCGGCGGCCGGGCGGGTTTCTTCCAGCACGGTCTCGGTGCCGGTGTCGATGTTCAGGTAGACCAGCGCCACGACCACCGCGTCCCAGCCGTGTTGTGCGGCGAGCAGCCAGCCGTACACCCGCGCCTGCGCCCAGTGGCGCTGGCGGGCGTGGTCGCTCAGGCGCGCCGGATCGCCCCGGTGCGTCTTGATTTCCTCCACGCGGCGCGCCGCCGTGTCCACGCCGTCGGCCCGGCCGTGCAGCCACAGGCCCTCGCAGACGCCGTGCAGCGTCACCTCGCGCGCGTAGCCCGGGCCGCGGCGGCCGGTGACGAGTGCGTGGCCCGCCACGCCCTGCGCCGCCGTGGGGCCCGGCGTGTGGCGCAGGTCCAGGTCGCCGTGGCGGGCGGCGAAGTCGCACAGCGTGCGCACCGCCACGCGCGGGGCGGGTGGGGTCTCGACGGGCGGGGACGCGGACGGCATCATGCTGGACAAATGAACAGTGCTCCGATTGTCGCGCCGCTGGAACGGCGCCACGCGCAGCGCCTGCGCGCCATCCACCGCAGCGCGGGCTGGCCCAGCCACGACCCGGTGGAGCTGGACCTGCTGGCCGGCGGGCTGCTGCAGCGCTGTTTCGACGAGGCCGGCCGCGAAACGCTGCGCCTGACCGACGCCGGCATTGCCGCGCTTGCCGCCACCCACCGCGGCCACCGCGCCGCGCGCACGCCCCACGAGGCGCTGGTGGCGCGCGTGGCCGAGCGGCTGGTGCTCGACGGGCGGCTGGCCTGGACGGGGCTGGCGCTGCGCGCGCCGCTGCCGCGCGCCGGCGAGGCAGCCGCCGAAGGCCACCCCGAAGCGCACGGCGACGGCGCCACCGACTGGGTGGTGGCGTGTCCGGACGTGTTTTCGATCCGCCGCAGCTCCCGCCCCGACTGGTTGGAGCCGCAGGTGCACGAGATCAAGGTCCGGCGGGCCGATTTGCTGGCCGACGTGCGCCGGCCGGCCAAGCACGCGGCCTACCTCGCGCTGGCCAGCGCCTGCTGGTACGTGTTGGGCACCGACGCGCGCGGCCGGCCGATCGGGGGCGCCGACGACGTGCCGCCGGCCTGCGGCGTGTTGCTGGTCGGGGAGAGCGGGGCGCCGCAGGTGCTGCGCGAGGCGCCACGCCGCGCGGTGCCGGCGCTGCCGTTCGCGCTGTGGATGGCGCTGGCCGCCGCCACGCCGGTGCGAGCGCCCGATGAGCCCGCGCAAACGCCGCTGCGGCCGGCGGACGGCTGACCACCGCCGCCCCCGGGCTCAGGTCTCAAGCCTCCGGTCTGAAGCCTCAACTCAGTAGTGCGGCGGCAGTTCGTCGCGCAGGCTGCGGAACACGGGTGCGCCCTCGTCGCTGCGGCGGCGCTGCAGCTCGCCCACCTCGCGCGCCAGGCGGTCGATCTGGTCTTGCTGGCGCGCCACCAGCGCGTTGAGCGCGTCGAGCAGGTCTTCGGCGTAGCTGAGCTTGATCTCCAGCTCGGTCAGGCGGTCGCCGTCGGTCGGGTGGGCGGGGGCGGGCGAGGGGGCGCGGTCGGGTTCCATGCCCCGATTGGACACCCGATGACGCCCGGTGGGCGGGGTCATCCTTCAGCCGGGGCTGAAGGGTTCATGCAGGGATCGTGAATTCACGCGGCTCGGTGCGGCGCCTAGAGTGGGGCGGTCATGTCACCACTGAGGAGCCTTCCATGCTGCAAGCCCTGATCTTCGACGTCGACGGCACCCTGGCCGACACCGAACGCGTGCACCGGGAGGCGTTCAACCACGCGTTTGCCGAGGAGGGCCTCGACTGGCACTGGGACGAGCCGACCTACATCCGGCTGCTGGAGGTCTCGGGCGGCAAGGAGCGGCTGCGGCGCTGGTGGATGCAGCAGCGCCCCGACACCCGCGAGCTCGACGCCGGCGCCGTGCAGCAGACGCTCGACCGCCTGCACGACATCAAGACCGCCTACTACGAAAGCGCGGTGCTCGACGGTCGGGTGAGCCTGCGCCCGGGCGTGCTGGAACTGATCGAACAGGCCGCCAGCGAAGGCCTGCGCCTGGCCATCGCCACCACCACCTCGCCGGTCAACATCGCTGCGCTGCTGCGCCCGGTGATGGGCCCGGACTGGCGCCTGCGCTTCGACGCCATCGGCGACGGCTCGTCCTCGCCGGTGAAGAAGCCGCATCCGCAGGTGTACCAGCAGGTGCTGGGCGACCTGGCGCTGCCGGCCAGCGCCTGCGTGGCCTTCGAGGATTCGCGCAACGGCCTGCTCGCCGCACGCGCCGCCGGTCTGGCCACGGTCATCACGCCCACCGCCTTCACCGCCCACCACCGCTTCGACGGCGCCCTGCGCGTCTTGCCCGACCTGGATGGCGTGACGGTGGACGACCTGCGCCACTGGCGGCTGCCGCAGCGCGTGGCCGCCTGAGGCCGCCGCGCCGGGGGGGGGCGCGACGGCGGGGACCTTCAGCCCGCCGGCCGCAGCAGCGGCGTGTCGTGCTCCACCAGCAGGGGCTCGCCACGCTCCAGCACGAAGTAGCGGAACGCCTCCGCCGCCGGCGACAGCACCTTGCTTTGCAGGTGCACGATGTGCCAGGTGCGCATCACCGGCGTGCCTTCCACGTCCACCCGCAGCAGCAGGCCCAGCCGCAGCTCCAGGCCCAGCGTGTGCAGCGACAGGAAGCCGATCCCCAGCCCGGCCCTCACCGACTCCCGCACCGCCTCGTTGCTGGTGAACTCCATCGCCACCTCGGGCGTCTGGCCGTGGTCGGCGTAGAAGCGGTTCATCGACGCCCGCGTGCCCGAGCCGGTCTCGCGTGCGATCAGCGGATAGCGGGCCAGCGCCTTGAGCGGCGGGTGGCCGATGGCGGTGAGCGGGTGCTCGGGCGGGCAGAAAAACACCTGCGGGTGCGCGGCAAACGGCTCGCTGCGCGCCGACAGCTCGGGCGGTGCGCGGCCCATGATCGACAGATCCACTTCGCCGGCCTCCATCTGTCGCACCAGCGCCTCGCGGTTGGTGGCTTCGGTCAACCGGACATCGATGCCGGGGTGATCGCGCCGAAACTCCGCCAGCAGCCGCGGCACGAAGTACTTCGCCGTGCTGACCATGCCCACCGTGAGCAACCCGTGCTCCAGCCGCTTGAAGCGGGCCATCGCGTGGTCGGCGTCGCGCAGCGCGGCCAGCATGCGCTTGGCATGCACCGCGAAGTACTCGCCCGCGGTGGACAGCGTCATCGTGCGGCCCTGGCGGTCGAAGAGCTGCAGGCCGACCTGGCTTTCCAGTTCCTTGATCTGCATCGACACCGCCGGCGGCGTGAGGTGCAGCGCCTGGGCGGCCGCGGTCACGCCGCCGCGCTGGGCCACCTCCAGAAACACCCGCAATTGCCGGAAGCTCAGGTTCATGGTTCAGTTTTCCCTGAATCGAAAGTCAAGAAAGTCTGACTGGCGCTTATAGCAGTCCGCCGCCACCATGGCGATCTTGCGCTGCAACAAACGCCCGCCGCCCGCCCCTTCCGAGACCGCCATGCCCCTGTCCCGTCGCTCCACGCTGACCCAATACCTGATCGAGGAACGCCGCCGCTACCCCGAGGCCAGCGGCGAGTTCAACGCGCTGCTGCTCGACGTGGCGCTGGCCTGCAAGGCGGTGGCGCGCCGCGTGGCCCACGGCGCGCTCGGCGGCCTGCATGAGGGCGACCGCGCCCCGGCCGCGCTCGACGAAACCGCCCAGGACGCCTTTTTGCGCGCCAACGAGTGGGGCGGCCACCTCGCGGCCATGGCCTCGCGCGAACGCGCCGAGCCCTGCGCCATCCCGGCCGAATACGCCCGGGGCAAGTACCTGCTGGTGTTCGACGCGCTCGACGGGTCGGGCAACAGCGACGTCAACCTCCCGGTGGGCAGCGTGTTCAGCGTGCTGCGGGCCCCGGCCGCGGTGGTGGGTGCGGGCGGGCGGCCTGCGCAGGCGGCCGACTTCCTGCAGGCCGGCGCGCAGCAGGTGGCGGCCGGTTACGCGATCTACGGCCCGTCGACCATGCTGGTGCTCACGGTCGGCAGCGGCGTCCACGGCTTCACCCTCGACCCCACGCTGGGCGAGTTCACGCTCACCCACCCGCGGATGACCGTGCCGTCCGACACCGGCGAATTCGCCATCAACGCCTCCCACGCGCGCGGCTGGGAGGCGCCGATCAAGCGCTATGTGGACGAATGCCTGGCGGGTCGTCCCGGTGTGCGCGGCAAAGACTTCACCCTGCGCTGGATCGACAGCCTGGTGGCCGAGGCGCACCGCATCCTGCTGCGCGGCGGCGTCTTCCTCGATCCCCGCGACGCCCGCGACCCGGCCCACGCCGGTCGCCTGCGTCTGCTGTTCGAGGCCAACCCGATCGGCTTCATCATGGAGCAGGCCGGCGGCCGCGCCAGCACGGGCCACGGCCCGCTGCTGCAGGTGTCGCCCGGCGACCTGCACCAGCGCACCGGCCTGGTGTTCGGTTCGCGCCACGAGGTCGAGCGCATCGAGCGCTACCATCGCGAGCCCGCGCTGGTGACCGACCGCGCGCCGCTGTTCGCTGAACGCAGCCTGTTCCGCGACGCGGCCTGAACGCCACCCCCGTGTTGCCGCCATGTCCGAACGCCACCCGATCATCGCCATCACCGGCTCCAGCGGCGCCGGCACGTCCACCGTCACCCGCACCTTCGAAAACATCTTTCGCCGCGAAGGCGTGCAGGCCGCGATGGTCGAAGGCGACAGCTTCCACCGCTTCGACCGGGCCGAGATGAAGCAGCGCATGGCCGAGGCCGAGGCCGCCGGCGACCTGCACTTCAGCCACTTCGGGCCGGCCGCCAACCGCTTCGAAGACATCGAGGCGCTCTTCCGCAGCTACGCCGAGGGTGGCACCGGCCAGCGACGGCGCTACCTGCACAACGAGGCCGAGGCCGCACCGTTCGGCCAGCCGCCGGGCACCTTCACCGCCTGGGAGCCGCTGCCGGCCGACACCGACATGCTGTTCTACGAAGGCCTGCACGGCGCGGTGGTCACGCCCACGGTCAACGTCGCGCGCTACCCCGACCTGCTCATCGGTGTGGTGCCGGTCATCAACCTGGAGTGGATCCAGAAGCTCTGGCGCGACAAACACCTGCGCGGCTACAGCGCCGAGGCGGTGACCGACACCATCCTGCGCCGCATGCCGGACTACGTGAACTACATCTGCCCGCAGTTCCAGCACACCCACGTGAACTTCCAGCGCGTGCCGGTGGTGGACACGAGCAACCCCTTCATTGCGCGCGACGTGCCGACCGCCGACGAGAGCATGGTGGTGATCCGCTTTGCGCAACCCAAGGGCATCGATTTCCCCTACCTGCTCAACATGATCCAGGGCGCCTGGATGAGCCGCGCCAATACCGTGGTCGTGCCCGGCGGTAAGATGGAACTCGCCATGCAGCTGATCTTCACGCCCTTCATCTGGCGGATGATGGAGCGCCGCCGCCGCGCCCTCGCGCCGGCATGAAAAAGCCCCGCCGGGGCGGGGCTTGCGGGGCAGACGTGGGTCCGGGATTCGCTCAACCCAGGCTGTCGGCCCAGATGTTGCGCGCCCAACCCATCGCGTAGAAGCCCTCGAGCTCGCTGGCCGCGCTCGACACACCGCCGGAGCCCGGCACCACCAGCATCGTCTTCTGCGCCGCGTCGTAGCGGTGCACGCTGGCCACGTGGACGACGTCCTTGGCGGTGACAAAGCTGTAGCAGGTGTTGGCGTACAGCGGCAGCGGCAGCGGCGCCTGGCCGGCGAGCAGCGCCACCACGGCGGCCGCGCAGGTCTTGGCGTGCTGGTTGGCCATGTGGCCGGACTTGGGCATCAACGGCGCGATCTGGATCGCGTCACCCAGCACGTGCACGTTCTTCACCGCCTTCGACTCGAAGGTCAGGAAATCAACCTCGCACCAGCGGTTGTTCGCCGTGGCCAGACCGGTCTTGACCGCGATCTCGCCAGCGCGCATGTCGGGCAGCACGTTGGCCACCGTGGCCTTGAAGTCGTCGTTGAACTCGAACTTCAGCGTGTTGGTCGCTGCGTCGACATCGATCACCTTGTGCTTGGGGCGGTACTCGATGATGCCCTTGTAGTGCTCGTCCCACGCCTTGGTGAACAGGCCCTTCTTGGACACCAGGTCGTCGTTCGCATCAAAGATCACGACCTTGCTGCGCGGCTTGTGCACCTTGAAGTAGCTCGCCACCATGCAGGCCCGCTCGTACGGCCCGGGCGGGCAGCGGTACGGCGCCTGCGGAATGGTCAGGGCGTAGGTGCCGCCGTCGGGCATGGCTTCGAGCTGGCGACGCAGCGCCATCGTCTGCGGACCCGCCTTCCAGGCGTGCAGCACCTTCTCCTGCGCGGCCGCGGTGTTCAGGCCCGGGATGCGCTCGTACATGAAGTCCACGCCCGGCGACACGATCAGGCGGTCGTAGGGCAGGGTGGCGCCGCTGGCCAGCGTGACGGTGCGCTTCTCGGCGTCCACGCGTTCCACCCGGTCGCGCACAACCTTCACGCCGTGGCGGCGCTGCAGGTTGTCGTACGGCACGGTGATGTCCGCCATGGTCTTGTGACCGCCGACCACCAGGTTGGAGATCGGGCACGACACGAAGGATGCGTTCGGCTCGACCAAGGTCACGTCCACGCGGCCCTCGGAGAACAGACGCAGGTACTTGGCCGCGGTGGCGCCGCCGTAGCCGCCGCCCACCACCACCACCTTCGGCGCGGTGCCGCCGATGCTGGCGCAGCCGGTCAGCAGGCCCAGACCCGCCAGCGCCGTCCCGGCGCCCGCGGTTTGCAGAAATCCTCGACGTTGCATCATGGCGGTCCTCACTTCTTCTGGGCCGCGAAGTACGCGGCAATCTCGGCCAACTGCTCGTCGGTGTAGCCCTTGGCAATCTGGTGCATCAGCGTGGCCGGGCGCTTGCCCGACTTGAAGTCCAGCATCTTCTGCAGCAGGTCGTCCTTGCTCTGGCCAGCCAGCGACGCCATGCCTGGCTCGGCGCGGCCGTCGGTGCCGTGGCAGTTGGCGCAGGCTGCCGCCCACACGCGCACCTGGTTGACCTGCGCCTGTGCGCCGGCCGCCGCCGCCAGCAGCACCGCCGCTGCCAGCCAGGATCGGGTTCGTTTCATCCGGTTCTCCATCGGGTGTGTGTCTCAGACGGCCGAACTGTATCAGCGCGAGGCCTGCAGCGGCGGGCCAAAAAAAAGCCACCGCCCGGGGGCGGTGGCTTTGTAATCCAGCCTTGGAGAGTTCAGGACTGGTCTGCTGATCCGCGGGGATCAGAAGTCGTGACGCACGCCCACGGCGTAGATCTTGCGCTCGCGCTGGGTCACGCCCACGCCGTTCTCGACGTCGCCGTCGGTCATGGCCACATAGGCGCGGGTGCGCTTGGACAGCGCGTAGGTGGCGCCCAGCGAGAAGGCGGCGCCCTTGGCGGTGGTCACGCCGGCCTGCTTGGCCTTGGCGGACGCGTAGCCGGCGGACAGTTCCACCGCGGTGCCGACCGGCACCACCACGCCCAGCGAGTAGGCGTTCTGCTTGATGCCCGAACGGGTCTTCAGGTTCTGCACGCCGCCGGAGACGCGCGCCACGCCGAAGTTGTAGGAGGCAGCCAGGGTGTTGAACTCGCGGTCGGCCAGGGCGTCAGCGGCCAGGGCACCGTTGTTCTTGTTCTCCTGGTAGCCGTAGCCCACGTCCAGCGGGCCGCTGCGGTAGCGCAGGTTGAAGGCGGTGATGTCCTGCTTGACCGGGGCCGCCAGTTCGTCGAACGCGTAGCTCGCGCCGAAGGTGAAGCCGCTGAAGTTCGGCGACTCGTAGCGGATCTGGTTGCTGGCGCGGTCGCCATAGTCGGCCACACCGCCCACGCCCGCGAAGGCCGGCACGGCGCCGTTGGCGCTGGCACCGAAGATGGTCTCGGTGGGCGCCAGGTGGGTCGAGTCCCACAGGTTGTTCACGACGCTCAGGTCACGGATGTCGTCGAACGACGTGTCGTGACGGCCGAGCTTGACGGTACCGAAGCCGCCCTGCAGGCCGATGAACGAGGCGCGGTCGCCCAGCGTGGTGGCGCCGGGGGCATCCACCTGCAGGCCGGACTCGATCGCGAAGATGGCCTTCAGGCCACCACCGAGGTCTTCGGTACCGCGGAAGCCCAGGCGGCTGCTGGTCAGGTTGCTGTTGAACAGCTGGGTCACGCTGGCCGGGCCAACACCTGCGGCCACGTTGCCCACCTTGGAGGAACCCAGGGAGGCATCCAGACGGCCGTAGATGGTGACAGAGGACTGCGCCAGCGCGGCGCCGGAAGCGGCCAGGACGGCCAGAGCAATGAGGCTCTTTTTCATTGAGTTTTCTCCAGGAAGTGAGGTCGGGGCGGTAACCCCTGCCCCCTGCGGTATGCAAGGTGACGGGCCGCATTGTGGGCAAAGCAAGCGGCGTTCTTTGTGACAGTCACCGAAAAAGGGCAAGCCTTCCCCAATTTGCAACAGGCACATGCTGCGTGGTTCTTTTCATATGCCTGTCATGAATGCTTGCTCCGGAAATCGGAGCGCATTGCGGCCGCAGACGGGCGTCAGCCGTTCGCCGCGGGAGCGTCCCGGTCGGGGGCGGCGGTGTTCGCCGGTTCAGCGTCGGAGGCGGGCGCAGGGTCGGGGAAGCACATGCGCGTGCCATCCCAGCGCTGGCCGCACCAGCAATAACCTTCCGCGTTGATGATGCAGGTGCCGGTGCCGCAGCAGCGGGGATCGTCCATGGCGGTTCTCCAGGGTGGAACAAACCGCGCAGCGTAGCGGCGCCAGCGAGGCCCCGCGGTGCCCGGGGACATCGGCATGCGCCTCTGGTGGACGGCCGCTCGCCCCAACAAAAACCCCACCGGGGCGCAGGCCGCGGTGGGGTCGTGTCTGGTGCCGGAAAGAGGAATCGAACCCCCGACCTTCTCATTACGAATGAGCTGCTCTACCGACTGAGCTATTCCGGCGAAGCCCCACATTATAGCGAGGCGCGCCCGGGCGTCGTGCTCAGTTCTCGAGGTGGTAGGCGGTCACGCGCTCGACTTCGTTCTTGCTGCCGAGAATCACGCTGACGCGCTCATGGAGCTGCGTCGGGCGGATGTCGAGGATGCGCTGGCGGCCGTTGGTGGCCGCGCCGCCGGCCTGCTCGACCAGCCAGCCCATCGGGTTGGCCTCGTACATCAGGCGCAGCTTGCCCGGCTTGTTGGGCTCGCGCTTGTCCCACGGGTACATGAAGATGCCGCCGCGGGTGAGGATGCGATGGACGTCGGCCACCATGCTGGCGATCCAGCGCATGTTGAAGTCCTTGCCGCGCGGGCCTTCCTTGCCGGCCAGGCATTCATCCACATAGCGCTTCACCGGGGCATCCCAGTGGCGCATGTTGCTCATGTTGATGGCGAATTCCTTGGTGTCGGCGGGAATCTGGACGTTTTCGCGCGTCAGCACGAAGGAGCCCTGCTCGCGGTCGAGCGTGAACATGGCGACACCGTCACCCACGGTCAGCACCAGCGTCGTCTGGGGACCGTACACGCAGTAGCCCGCGGCCACCTGTTGCGCCCCGGGCTGCAGGAAGTCCTGCTCGCTCACGCCGGCGCTGCCCTCGGGTTTCTTCAGCACGCTGAAGATGGTGCCGATGCTGACGTTGACGTCGATGTTGGACGAGCCGTCGAGCGGATCGAACAGCAGCAGGTATTCGCCCTGCGGGTAGCGGTTGGGCACGACGTAGATGCCGTCCATTTCTTCGCTGGCCATCGCGGCGAGGTGGCCGCCCCACTCGTTGGCTTCGATCAGCACCTCGTTGGCGATGATGTCGAGCTGCTTCTGCACCTCGCCCTGCACGTTTTCGGTCTGCGCCGTGCCGAGCACGCCGCCGAGGTCGCCCTTGTTGACGGCCTGGCTGATGCTCTTGCACGCGCGGGCCACGACTTCCAGCAGCAGCCGCAGCTGGGCCGGGATGCGGCCATCGAGCCGCTGTTGCTCCACGAGGTAGCGGGTGAGGGAGATGCGTTGGGTCATGAAGGCTCCAGGAGAGTCCAGGGCTGGGGATCAGTCGTCGGCGAGGGCGCGGGAGACCACCTCGCGCACGTCGTTGCTCAGGTCGGTTTGTGCGGCCACGCGGGCGATCGCTTCGCGTGCGGCGCTGCGGTAGGGCTCGGCGAGCTTCTTCCAGCGGTCCAGCGCGCGCGCGAGGCGGGCGGCCACCTGGGGGTTGAAGCGGTCAATCTCGATGACGCGCTCGCTCCAGAACACATAGCCCGCGGCGTCGGTGCGGTGGAAGGCGCCGGGGTTGGCGTTGCAGTAGCTGAAGATCACGCTGCGCGCCCGGTTCGGGTTCTTCAGCGCGAAGTCGGGGTGGTTCATCAGCTGCCGCACGGCCGGCAGGATGTTGCCCTGGCGGTCGGGCGCTCCGGCCTGCAGGGCGAACCATTTGTCCAGCACGAGCGCTTCGTGGCGGAAGAGGGTGTGAAAGCGCGACAGCGCCTCCCGCGCCAGCGGGTGGTCACTGACCACCAGGGCCGACAGCGCGTGGAAGCGGTCGGTCATGTTGCCGGCGTCCTTGAACCGCTGGTAGGTCTTACCGGGCCACACCGCGTCGCCGCTGGCGCGCGCGGCCACGCACAGCATGGCCAGCGCCATGCCGGCGAGCGCGCGGCGGCCGGTGCTGCGCGGATCGGGGCGGTAGGCGCCGTTGTCGTGGTGCGCTTCATGGGCCCAGGCCCAGTCGGCGTGCAGGTCGGTGGCGAGCTGGGCCCGCATGGCCTCGCGCACGGCATGAATGCGCTGCGGATCGACCACGGCCAGTTGCTCGGCCATGTAGGTTTCGCTCGGCAGCGTGAGCACCAGTTCCTTGAAGGCGGCGTCCAGCGCGGGGTGGCGCAGCACGTCGCGCAGCGCCTGCACGACCGCGGCGTCCAGCGGGCGCTCGGGCACCGGCCCGTCCTGTTCGATGGCGGCCAGCGCGCGGCGCAGCACGAGGCGTTGCCCGGCTTCCCAGCGGTTGAACGGGTCGGTGTCGTGGGCCAGCAGCGTGAGCAGCTGCGCGTCGGTGTAGTCAAACGCCAGCACCACCGGCGCCGAAAACCCGCGCAGCAGCGAGGGCACGGGCGCGCCGGGCAGGCCGTCGAAGCGCAGGGTGGTTTCGGTGTCGTCCAGCACGCACAGGCGCTGCGCCGGCGACAGCGGGATCTCGCGCCCTTCGGCGTCGAGCAGGCCCAGGGCCACCGGAATCACAAAGGGCGCCTTCACCGGCTGGCCGGGCGTGGGCGGGCAGCTCTGGCGCAGGGTGAGCGTGGCGGTGCCGGTGGTGGCGTCGTGGCTGAGGCTGGCGTGTACGCGCGGCGTACCGGCCTGGCTGTACCAGCGCTTGAAGGCTTCCAGGCGGGTGGCGAGCGCGCTGCCCGGGTTGGCGTCGGCGATGGCCTGGGCGAAGTCGTCGCAGGTCACGGCCTGGCCGTCGTGGCGCTCAAAGTAGAGCTTCAGGCCGCGGGCGAAGCCGTCGCGGCCCTGCGGATCGCGGGCGCCATCGGCCACCAGGGTCTGCATCATCCGCACGACCTCGGCGCCCTTTTCGTACACGGTGACGGTGTAGAAATTGTTGATCTCGGCGTAGCTGTCCGGCCGCACCGGGTGGGCCATCGGGCCGGCGTCTTCCGGGAACTGCGCGGTGCGCAGCACACGCACGTCTTCGATGCGCTTGACCGCGCGCGCCGAGGCTTCGGCGCACAGGTCCATGCTGAACTCCTGGTCGCGGAAGACGGTGAGGCCCTCCTTGAGCGAGAGCTGGAACCAGTCGCGGCAGGTCACGCGGTTGCCCGACCAGTTGTGGAAGTACTCGTGGCCCACCACGGATTCGATGTTCGCGAAATCGGTGTCGGTGGCGGTGGCGCTGTTGGCCAGCACGTACTTCGTGTTGAAGATGTTGAGGCCCTTGTTCTCCATCGCGCCCATGTTGAAGTCGCTGGTGGCGACAATCATGAAGCGCTCCAGGTCGAGCGGCAGGCCGAAGCGCGCTTCGTCCCACAGGACGCTGGCGATCAGCGAGTTCATGGCGTGCTCGGTCTTGTCCATGTCGCCCGGACGCACATAGACCTGCAGCAGGTGTTCCTTGCCGCCGCGCGAGACGATGCGCTGCTCCCGTGCGACCAGCTGGCCCGCCACCAGCGCGAACAGGTAGCAAGGCTTCTTGTGCGGATCGACCCAGCGCGCGAAGTGGCGCCCGTCCTCCAGCGCGCCCGACGCCACCAGGTTGCCGTTGGACAGCAGCACCGGGTAGCGCGTCGGGTCGGCGCGCAGCGTGACGGTGTAGCTGGCCATCACGTCGGGCCGGTCGAGGAAGTAGGTGATGCGGCGGAAGCCCTCGGCCTCGCACTGCGTGAAGAAGGTGCCCTGGCTCACGTACAGGCCCATGAGCTGGGTGTTCTTCTCGGGCACGCAGGTGGTGAAGATTTCCAGATCGAAGGGCTGCTCGCCCTCGGGCAGGTTGTCCAGCACCAGCTGCCCGTTGTCCATGCGGAAGGAGCAGCCCGCCCCGTTGACCAGCACGCGCGCGAGGTTCAGCTCCTCGCCGTCCAGGCGCAGCGGCTGCGCCGGCACCGCCGGGTTGCGGCGCAGCCGCATGCGGTTGAGCACGCGGGTCTTGGCCGGATCGAGATCGAAGGTCAGGTCGACGGTGTCGATCCAGAACGCGGGCGGGGCATAGTCTTCACGGCGCACCACGGTGGTGGGGCCTTCGCGCAGGGAACTCATGGATCAAACCCCTTGTTTGAGGGAGGCTTCGATGAACGGATCGAGGTCGCCGTCGAGCACCTTTTGCGTGGCGGAAATCTCCACGTTGGTGCGCAGGTCCTTGATGCGGCTCTGGTCCAGCACGTAGCTGCGGATCTGGTGCCCCCAGCCGACGTCGGTCTTGGTTTCTTCTAGCTTCTGCTGCTCTTCCATGCGCTTGCGCATTTCGAAGTCGTAGAGCCGCGAGCGCAGCCGCTGCCAGGCCACGTCGCGGTTGCTGTGCTGGCTGCGGCCGTCCTGGCACTGCACCACGATGCCGGTGGGGATGTGCGTCAGGCGCACGGCCGAATCGGTCTTGTTGATGTGCTGGCCGCCGGCGCCGCTGGCGCGGAAGGTGTCCACGCGCACGTCGGCCGGGTTGATGTTGATCTCGATCGAGTCGTCGATCTCGGGGTAGACGAACACCGAGGCGAACGAGGTGTGGCGGCCGCCGGCGCTGTCGAACGGGCTCTTGCGCACCAGCCGGTGCACGCCGGTTTCGGTGCGCAGCAGGCCAAAGGCGTACTCGCCCTCGATCTTGATGGTGGCGCTCTTGATGCCGGCCGTGTCGCCGGCGGTTTCGTCCTCCACCGTCGCCTTGAAGCCCTTGCGTTCGGCGTACTTCAGGTACTGGCGCAGCAGCATGCTGGCCCAGTCGCAGGCCTCAGTACCGCCGGCGCCAGCCTGGATGTCGAGGAAGCAGTTCAGCGGGTCGGCCGGGTTGTTGAACATCCGGCGGAATTCGAGCTTTTCCACGTCGGCCTGCAGCGCGGCGGCCTCGGCCTCGATCGTCAGCAGGCCAGACTCGTCGTCGTCGGCGGCGGACATCTCGAACAGTTCGGTGTTGTCGGCGAGCTCGCTGGTCAGTCGCTCAATCACGCGCACCACGTCTTCCAGCGACTTCTTTTCCTTGCCCAGCTCCTGGGCGCGTTTGGGGTTGTCCCAGACGGTCGGGTCTTCCAGCGCGGACTCGACTTCCTTCAGCTTCGATGCCTTGGCATCGTAGTCAAAGATACCTCCGGAGTTCGACCACGCGGGTGGTCAGGTCTTCGAGCTGGCTGCGAATGGCGTTGCTGCGTTCGGCTTCCATGGGGTCTGTCCTGCAATCTCGGGCAAAGGCGGGATTTTCTCATGGCAGCGTGCGCCACGGCCGCCCGTCGGCGCGCGCCGCGCCGCGCCCGCCCGCTCAGAAGCGCGAGGTCACGCCAAACATGATCGCCGCCGTGCCCAGCAGCTGCATCTCCAGCGCCGTGCGGTCGCTCAGCCGGTAGCCCACGGCCGGGATCACCACCGGCGCGAAGCCACCCAGGTTGAGCGGCACCTTGTCCTTGTAGCGGCCCACGTAGCCGTAGATCACGCCCGCCGTCGCGGCGGCGTACACCCGGGGCCAGCCCGGCACCACCCCGGGCCACTGCCAGCCGACAAAGGCGTAGGCCGACGGCTGGCCGAAGGAGTTGTTGAACACCGAGAAGCCGCACGAGCGGTTGCCCGCCAGGCGCCGGCTCAGGCTGATGGCGTAGACCTGCTCGTGCTCCTCGCTGTAGGTCCAGTGGTGCGTGTAGGGGGAGAAAAACACCTCATACCGCGCCTCGCCCTCGGGCAGCGGGTCGTTCCAGCCGGGGCAGAGGTTGGTGGCCGTGGCGGCCACGGGCAGGGCGAGCAGGGCGGCGGCCAGCAGGGCGCGGGGGTGGCGGTGGGTCATCCGCGAAGTATCGCTGGCCTGTGTGTCCCGCCGGTCGCTGGGGGCAACCAGACGCTGCCGCGGGCGCCGCGCGCGTTCAGTCGCCGGCCAGGAACGCTTCGATCATGGCCGCCAGCGCGGCGGGCTGGTCGTGGTGCATCATGTGGCCGGCATCGTCGATCACCCGCTCGGTCAGCCGCGGCACGTGGGCGATGCGCTCGTGGTACTCGGCCAGCGTGTAGCGGCCCTTCCACCACAGGCCCAGGCTGTCGTCGCTGGCCGTGACCGACAACATCGGCGCCTCGATCCGCTCGTAGATCGCCAGCGCTTCCTCCACGCGGTAAATGTGCGCGCTGGTCACCTTGTGGGCGGCCTCGCCGCGGATCGCCCAGCGGCCGTCCGGCCCTGGCGCGGCCCACTCGCGCGCCAGCCACGCGGCGTGGCCGGCGGGCAGGCGCGGGTTGGTCTTCATCAGCCGCTGCGCCACGCCGTCGGCGTCGTCGTAGGTTTTCAGGCCGTTGTCGCCGCGGCGCTGCGCGGCCAGTTCGTCGAGCCACTGCGCGTAGCGGCCGGGCGCCTGCGCCGGGCGGCTGGCCGGCAGGCCGAAGCCTTCGAGGTTGACCACGCGGCGGATGCGCGCCGGCCGCACGCCGGCGTACATCGCCGCCACGTTGCCGCCCATGCTGTGGCCCACGAGGTCGATCGGCTGCTCACCCACCAGCGCGTCGAGCAGCGCGTCGAGGTCGCCCAGGTAGTCCGGGAAAAAGTAGGCATCGGGGGCCGGACCCAGCGGCGTGGTCAGGCCGAAGCCGCGCCAGTCGGGCGCGATGATGTGGCGCTCCTCGCGCAGCGCGTCCACCATGAACTGCCACGACGCGCTCACGTCCATCCAGCCGTGCACCAGCACCAGCGGTGGCCGGCCGGCCGCGGGCGAGCCCCACTCGCGCACGTGGTGGTTCCAGCCGCGAAGCGGCACAAAACGGCTGCGGGAAGGGCGCGTGGCTTGGTACATTCGGCCGATCATAGGGACGAGCCCGGAGAGCCGCGATGACGCGCCGTCAAGCACGAGACAACACCCCCCCGACCCCCCGCGCCGCCGCGCGCCCCGCCGCCGGCCCCGCGGTCGATCATTACGACGCCCTCCACGGCGGCTTCGGCTGGCACGTGCCGCCGCGCTTCAACATGGCCGACGTGTGCAGCCGCCGCTGGGCCGCCGACCCGGCCCACGCGCGCCGCCCCGCCATCATCGACACCGCCCCCGGCCAGCCCGACCGCACCCACACCTACGCCGAGCTCCAGGCCCAGGCCGACCGCCTCTCGCGCGCGCTGGTGGCGCTGGGCGTGCGCGCCGGCGACCGCGTGGCCATCGTGCTGCCGCAGCGGTTTGAAACCGCCGTGGCCTACATGGGCGTGCTGCAGCTCGGCGCGGTCGGCATGCCGCTGTCGCAGCTGTTTGGGCCCGAAGCGCTCGAATACCGCCTGCAGGACAGCGAGGCCGTGGTCGCCATCGGCGACGCCAGCACGCTGGCCGCGCTGCAGGGCGTGGCGCCGCAGTGCCCGCGGCTGCGCCAGATCATCGCCATCGACGCCCCGGCCGGCAGCGGCGCCCTCGACTGGGCCGCCGCCCTCGCCAGCCACCCCGCCGGTTTCGACGCCGCCGACACCGCCGCCGACGACCCCGCCGTGCTCATCTACACCAGCGGCACCACCGGCAACCCCAAGGGCGCACTCATCCCCCACCGCGCCCTCATCGGCAACCTCACCGGCTTCGTCTGCAGCCAGAACTGGTTTGGCTTCGACCCCTGGGATGCCGCCCGCCCCAGCGAAGCCGTGTTCTGGTCGCCCGCCGACTGGGCCTGGACCGGCGGCCTCATGGACGCCCTGCTGCCCACCCTGTACTTCGGCCGCCCGATCGTCGCCCACAACGGCCGCTTCTCGCCGCAGACCGCCTTCGAGCTGATCGAGCGCCACGGCGTGACCCACACCTTCCTCTTTCCCACCGCGCTCAAGGCCATGATGAAGGCCTTCCCCGCGCCGCGCGAGCGCTTCCGCTTCGACCTGCAAGCCATCATGAGCGCCGGCGAGGCCGTGGGCGACGCCGTGTTCGCCTACTGCCACACGCAGCTCGGCGTGACGGTCAATGAGATGTTTGGCCAGACCGAGATCAACTACATCGTCGGCAACTGTGCGCGCCTGTACGGGGCCCGCCCCGGCAGCATGGGCAAGGCCTACCCCGGCCACCGCGTGGCCGTGATCGACGACGACGGCCGCGAGTGCCCGCCCGGCACGCCCGGCGAAGTCGCCGTCCACCGCCTCGACATCCACGGCCAGCCCGACCCCGTGTTCTTCCTCGGCTACTGGAAAAACGAGCGCGCCACCCGCGCCAAGTTCACCGGCGAGCCCGCCAGCAGCTGGTGCCGCACCGGCGACCTCGCCCTCGCCGACGCCGACGGCTACCTCTGGTACCAGGGCCGCGCCGACGACGTGTTCAAAGCCGCCGGCTACCGCATCGGCCCCAGCGAGATCGAAAACTGCCTCGTCAAGCACCCCGCCGTGGCCAACGCCGCCGTCGTGCCCAAGCCCGACCCCGAGCGCGGCGCCGTGGTCAAGGCCTACGTCGTGCTCGCCCCCGGCCACACCGGCAACGACGCCCTCATCGCCTCGCTGCAAGCCCACGTCAAAGGCCAGCTCGCCCCCTACGAATACCCCAAAGAGATCGAATTCATCGACGCCCTGCCCATGACCACCACCGGCAAGGTGCAGCGCCGCGTGCTGCGGCTGCAGGAAGAAGAGCGCGCCCGGGCCCGCAGCGCCTGAGCGCGGCCGGGCCCGCCATCGCCTCTCGCCACCCGGCCCAGACCAGACCGGCCCAGACCAGCGCCCGGCGTCCGCGATGAAACCCTTCCTCATCGCCTTCGCCACCAGCCTCGCCGTCTGCGCCCTCAGCCACGCGCTCGCCACCGCCGCGCCCCCCGACTGGCGCCCCCTCGCGGCCCTGCCGCTCTACCCCGGCCTCGCGCTGTTCACCGCCCTCAACGGCTCACTGCTCTTTGGCGGCGGGCTGGGTGCGGCGGGGGCCGATGGGATGGTCGTGGTGATGGCGGCGGGGGTGTGGGCGGGGGTGGTTGGGGTGGTGTGGCGGTGGGTGGGGCGTGAGACTGCCCGTTCTGGGCGGTGACCTGTTGGCAGGATCTATGCGGGAAAGGAGGCCGGTGACAGCTTATGGCTGGGTGCAGTCGCTCAAGCATTGGCGTCGAAAGTCAGCTTCCTGAGCTGAAGCAGGTCATTGCCGCAACACTCAGTAGTTACACCCAACGAGCTTCGGCACCTCTCGCCGCTTGAGTGAGTTGAGGCAGCGCACGTGAACTGCATGTCAACCGTCGAATGCCGAGCAGAATGATTTCATCTGTAGAAGTTTCGGAGGTTCGATGGAACGACCATCTCTTTCAATGGCCCGGGCCGGTGAGCTGTTCACTCTTCTGTCATGGATACAGGGCCAGATCAATGATTTGTTGATCTTCCGGCGGCATCCCGCTCTAGTTGAGCCATTCCTCAACAATCCAGAAGTGATGCCCGCCCAGTTTGTCGACCTCCGAGTCGCCGGCTGGCAGAAGTACTTTCAAACCGTTGTGGACGAGTTCCTGGCGACCTTTGCGGACCAGTTGCACGAGAAGGAAATCGTGTCGCTGCAACAGCTCGTGGACTTCCGAAACATCATCGGGCACGCCCACTACTCCCTGGCCCGCGACTACCTCCTGTACAGACCTAATGGCGGCGAGGCGCGAGAGGCCAAGCTCATCGAGCGCCTGGGTATAAAGCCAAGAGAGGGCGCAACACGCCCAGCACTCTTCAAGCTGGACTTGTCGCGCGATGATGTTTACTTGGCTATATTCAATCAGGTGGTGTCGATTGACGAACACTGTCTTGGCCGCATAGCTACGACCTTGGGGCTGAAGCACAGCCGGATAAGTTAGTCGGCCGTCGAGTGGGCAGATCAAGCTTCTGCCAAAGGTGGTACCAAGTGGGCTGCCGCCAGTCTCGTTCACACCGACCTAAGCAGTCGATTTTGCGATTTGGCATAAGCGAGCTTGGGAGCGTCCGGACTTGATGGACCGCTTCTTGGGCTAGAGCAGCAGTTGAAGCCTAGACAGCAACTGTCCGAGAACGCTGCATATCCGCCAAACAAGGCGTCTTCATCAACAACGACTCATCCTCCGTCACCCGCCCCCCGGCACCACCCGCAACACCCGCCCCTGCGCGCTGTCTGTCAGCAGCCAGACCGCGCCGTCGGGGCCGACGCGCACGTCGCGCAGCCGTTCGCCGAGTTCGGTGAAGAGGCGTTCTTGCGGGCCGGGGGTGCCGCCGGCGAGGGGGACGCGGCGGACGCTGCGTTCTTTCAGCGCGGCCACGAGCAGGCTGCCGCGCCAGGCGGGGAAGGCGGGGGCGTCGTACCAGGCGGCGCCGGCGGGGGCGATGGAGGGGGTCCATTCCACGAGCGGGTCGGTGATGCCGGGCAGGCGCTGGAAGGGGGTGATGCGGGCGTGGGTGTAGTCGATGCCGCCGGTGGTGAGGGGCCAGCCGTAGTTGGCGCCGGGGGTGAGGCGGTTGAGTTCGTCGCCGCCGCGGGCGCCGTGTTCGTGGGCGTAGGGTGTGCCCTGGATGACGAGCAGGCCCTGGGGGTTGCGGTGGCCGAGGGTGTAGATCTCGGGGCGGGCGTCGGGGCGCTGGGCGAAGGGGTTGTCGGCGGGCACGCGGCCGTCGAGGTGGATGCGCAGCACCTTGCCGAGGTGGGTGTGGAGGCGCTGGGCGTCGGTGCGGTCGAGGTTGCCGTCGCCCATGGCGATGAGCAGGGTGCCGTCGGGCAGGCTGGCGAGGCGGCCACCGAAGTGCTGGGTGTCGGTCTTGGCGGGCTGCGAGGTGAAGATGGGCGTCACGTCGAGCAGCTGGCGGCCGTCGAAGCGGGCGCTCACCACGCGCAGGTGGTTGGCGGCCGGGGTGCCGTGGGCGAAGGAGAGCAGCACGCGGCCGGTGCGGGCGAAGTCGGGGTCGATCCACAGGTCGAACAGCCCGGCCTGCCCGCGGGCCAGCACGGGCGGCACGCCGGCGACCGGCTCGGGCCGCAGGGTGGGGCGGCCGTCGGGCCCGGGCTCGATGACGCGCAGCCGCCCGGGCCGCTCGGTGACGAGCAGCCGGCCGTCGGGCAGGAACCCGAGCGCCCAGGGGTGATCCAGCCCGGTGGCCACGGCCTGCACGCGGTAATCCGCGGCCTGCGCCGGCGCCCCGACCAGCAGCGCCGCCACAATGGGCGCCACCGCGCGCGACAACCACCGGCTCCAGCGTCGGACCGCGCCGCGAAACCAGGCAACCCCAGCCGCTGAACCACCTGCCGACGAACCCGCCGGGCTTGAACCATGTCGATGAACCTTGTGCATGCGGGCGATTCTGCCCAGCGCCGCTGGACGGCGCATCTCTTTCCCTTGCTGCTGGCTTGGCTGCTAGCGGCGGCGTGGGGCTCGGTCGTCCAGACGCAGTGGAACCTGCAGGCGCTGGCGGCGGTGGGTGCGGTGGTGCCGCCGGGGCTGCGGGCGCAGACGACCGTGCAGGACCTGATCGCGTTTGCGCCGGTGTACGCGGGCATCGTGGCCGCGGGCTGGCTGCCGGCGCTGGCGCTGGCGGCCTGGCTGGGGCGGCGCGCGCCGCGCTGGCGGGAGGCGCTGCTGGCCGTGGCGGCGGGCGTGGGCGTGGTGGCGGCGGTCTGGGCGGTGGACGCGGTGGCGCCCATGCCGAGCTTCATCGACGCCACGCGCCACCTGCCGGGGCTGCTGTCGATGGCGGTGGGCGCGGTGATGGCGGGGGCGCTGTACGGGCGGATGACGCGCGGGTGAGGCGTGGTTGAAGCCCGGTTGAAGCGCGATCAGGCCGCCACGGCGGTCGCTGCCGCCGCTGCGCCGACGCGGCGGTCGTTCAGCCCACCAGCCGCCGCGATCGCGACTGGTCGCGCGCCACCTCGATGAACTCGCTGACCTCGGGCCGGGGCTGGGAGCCGCGCCGCCAGACGAGGCCCACGTCCACCGTGGGCACGGCGTCGCGCAGGGTGCGCACCTCCACGTGTTCGGCGTCGAGCGTCCACGGGCGGTAGAGAAAGTCGGGCAGCACAGCCAGCCCGGCGCCCACGCCCACCAGCGAGCGCACCGCCTCCAGCGACGAGGTGCGCAACACGGTGCGCGGCTTGAGCTGGTGGCGGGCCCAGACGCTGCGCATCAGCACCTCGATGCGGTCGGCCTGCAGCACCACCAGGTCGTGCGCCGCGCAATCCGCCAGCGCCACCTCTTCCTGCGCCGCCAGCGGGTGGTCGGCCGCCATCCACACCCGGTTGGGCGAGCGGGTGAGCGTTTCTGCCACCAGCGCCTGCGGCTCGCTCAGCGCGTTGCTCACCATGATCGCGATGTCGAGTTCGCCGTTGATCAGCAGGTGTTCCAGAAACGGTGGCGCGTCTTCCACCACCGTCACGTCCACGCCCGGGCAGGTGCGCCGGAAGCGGGCGAACACCTCCGACAGGTAGTAGCCCGCCACCAGGCTGGTCACGCCGATCGACAGCGAGCCGCCCAGCGGCGCGGCGCCGGGCGTCACGCCCCGGGCGGCGTCGGCCACGGCGCCGATCACCCGCCGCGCTTTCACCAGAAAGCGGTGCCCGTCGGGCGTGAGGCGCATGCCCTTGGGGCTGCGCTCAAACAGCGTCAGGCCCAGCGCGTCTTCAAGCTCCAGCACGCTTTTGGTGATCGCCGACTGGGCGATGTTGAGCATCCGCGAGGCCGCGGCCACCGAGTCGGTCTCCGCCACGGCGAGGAAATAGCGGAACTGCTTGAGCGTGAGGTGCCGGTTCATGGGGCGTGCGCACGGGGGTGGTGCGCCCTGTTGCGGTGCAAAAAGGGAAAGGGTTAATACCTACTATCGAAATTTTCGATAGCGTACCGCAGGAATATTGCATTTTGAAAGCCGCACACGGCTGCCTAGCATGCGCAGCAGCCCGGACGCCGCGCGGCGCCAGCCGGGTGTTTCTGCAACCGCCCAACCCCGAGGTGACCGTCCCATGAACATCGCGCAACGTCCCTTGACCCGCCTGGTGGCGGGTGTCGTCCTGAGTGCCTTCACGATGGGCACGCTGGCTCCCCTGGCCCACGCGCAGACCGCCCTGAAGAAGATCGGCAAGCCCGAAGGCCAGGTCGACATCGTGGCCTGGCCCGGCTACATCGAGCGCGGCCAGACCGACAAGAACTTCGACTGGGTGACCGATTTCGAGAAGAAAACCGGCTGCAAGGTCAACGTCAAGACCGCCGGCACGTCCGACGAAATGGTCGCGCTGATGAACGAGGGTGGCTTCGACCTCGTGACCGCCTCGGGCGACGCGTCCATGCGCCTGATCGCCGGCAAGCGCGTGCAGCCGATC
The DNA here is from genome assembly GCF_057219855.1 of Hydrogenophaga sp. T66. Lineage (NCBI taxonomy): Bacteria > Pseudomonadati > Pseudomonadota > Betaproteobacteria > Burkholderiales > Comamonadaceae > Hydrogenophaga > Hydrogenophaga sp. T66. The sequence continues at coordinate 606,865 of NZ_JBXVVX010000001.1, forward strand.
AACGTGGACCTGATCCCCAGCTTCAAGAACGTGGACAGCCGCCTGCAGAAGGCGCCGTGGCATTACGTGAACAACACCCACTACGGCACGCCGTACCAGTGGGGCTGGAACGTGCTCATGTACAACACGACCGTGTTCAAGGACAAGCCGCCCACCAGCTGGAGCGTCGTGTTCGAGGAAACCACCCTGCCCGACGGCAAGAGCAACAAAGGCCGCATCCAGGCCTTTGACGGCCCGATCTACATCGCCGACGCCGCGCTCTACCTGATGAAGAAGAACCCGGCGCTGGGCATCAAAGACCCGTACGAGCTCAACGAAACCCAATACAAGGCCGCGCTTGACCTGCTGCGCGGCCAGCGCAAGCTGGTGGGCAAGTACTGGCACGACGCCTTCGTGCAGATCGACGACTTCACCAACGAAGGCGTGGTGGCGTCGAGCAGCTGGCAGTTCATGGCCAACATCCTCAAGAGCAAGAACCGCCCGGTGGCCACGGTGGTCCCGGTGGAAGGCGCCACGGGCTGGGCCGACACGACCATGATGCATTCGGAGGCCAAGAACCCGAACTGCGCCTACCTGTGGATGGAGCACTCGCTCAACCCCAAGCTGCAGGGCGATCTGGCGGCCTGGTTCGGCTCGGTGCCGGCGGTGCCGGCGGCCTGCAAAGGCAACAAGCTGCTGGGTGACGAGGGCTGCGCGCGGCAGGGCTTCAACAGCTTCGAGCGCATCTCTTTCTGGAAGACGCCGACCACCCGCTGCGCCACGCAGAACAACCAGTGCGTGCCGTACCACCGCTGGGTCACGGACTACATCGCCGTCCTCGGGGGCCGTTGACTCGGCTCACCCCCGCGGCGCTTCGCGTCACCCCCTTCCAGAGGGCGTTGCCAGCGGGCCGGGAGACCCGGACCCGCGGCAACTCTGGATTCAGTACCTCTTCACTCGTTGTGTTGTCTCATGACCGTTGCCGTTGTTCTTGATGGGGTGTCTTGCGTGTTTGGCTCGGGCGCACAGACCGTGCGCGCGGTCGATCGCGTGGACCTCACGATCGAAGGCGGGGAGTTCTTCACACTGCTCGGCCCGTCGGGCTCGGGCAAGACGACCTGCCTGCGCATGATCGGCGGCTTCACGCTGCCCACCAGCGGCAGCATCCGCATCGGCGGCGAGGACGTGACGCACCGCCCGCCCTACGCCCGCCCGGTGAACACCGTGTTCCAGGACTACGCGCTGTTCCCGCACATGAGCATCCGCGACAACGTCGCCTACGGCCTGATGGTGCAGAAGGTGCCCAAGGCCGAGCGCCACCGCCGGGCCGACGAGATGCTGGCGCTGGTGCGGCTGCCCGGTGTCGGCGACCGCCGGCCGATGCAGCTCTCCGGCGGCCAGCGCCAGCGCGTGGCGCTGGCGCGCGCCCTGATCAACCGGCCGCAGGTGCTGCTGCTCGACGAACCGCTGGGCGCCCTGGATCTCAAGCTGCGCGAGCAGATGCAGACCGAACTCAAGGCCTTGCAGCGCCAGCTCGGCATCACCTTCCTCTTCATCACCCACGACCAGCACGAGGCGCTCTCCATGAGCGACCGCATCGGCGTGTTCAACCAGGGTCGGCTGGAGCAGGTCGCGACACCCGCGGCGCTGTACAACCGCCCGGCCACCCGCTTCGTGGCGGAGTTTGTGGGCGCGGCCAACGTGCTCGACGGCGAACTCGCGCGGCAACTCAGCGGGTTGGCCAGCGTGATGCTGCGCCCCGAGCGGATCGAACTCGTCGGCGATGGTGCCGGCCACGTCAGCGCCACCGTCATCGACAGCCAGTATTTCGGCGCGTTCCACCGCCTGCGGGTGGACCTCGCCGGCACCGCGCTCGCCGTGGACCTCAACCCGCAGCAGCACCCCAGCCTGCCCGAACCCGGCGCGCGTGTGGGCCTGCGCTGGGCGGCCGACGCGATCCACCCGCTGGCCGCGGAGGACGCGGCGTGAGCGCGAGCCTGCCGGTGTCCGCGGCCCGACCCGCTCCGGGCGGTCCCTTGCGGGCGCTGTCCGACCTGCTGTACCGCCACCGCGGTCTGGCGCTGGCGGCGCTGCTGGTTCCGCCGCTGCTGTGGTTCGGCGTGATCTACCTCGGCTCGCTGTTCACGCTGCTGGCCCACAGCTTCTTCGCGCTCGACGAGTTCTCCGGCCTGGTCGACCGCTCCACCTTCACGCTGCAGAACTTCCGCGACCTGCTGCAGCCGGCCAACCTGGACGTGATGCTGCGCACCGTGCTGATGGCGGTGGCCGTCACGGTCGCCTGCACCGCCATCGGCTTCCCGATCGCCTACTACATGGCGCGCCACGCCCGCGGGTCGCAAAAGGCCCTGCTCTACATCGCGGTGATGCTGCCGCTGTGGTCGAGCTACCTCGTGCGGCTGTACGCGTGGAAGCTGCTGCTGGCCAAGGAGGGCGCCATCAGCTGGGTGTTCGCCGAAATGCACCTGACTTGGCTGCTGGACGCGCTGCTGGCCACGCCGGTGATCGGCGGCAACTCGCTGTCCTTCTCGCGCCTGGGCACCTTCCTCGTGTTCGTCTACATGTGGCTGCCGTTCATGATCCTGCCGATCCAGGCGGCCATCGAGCGCATCCCCGGCTCGCTGCTGGAAGCCTCGAGCGACCTCGGCGCCAGCGGCCGCACCACCTTCTGGAAAGTCATCTTCCCGCTGGCCATGCCGGGGATCGCCGCCGGTTCCATCTTCACCTTCTCGCTCACGCTGGGCGACTACATCATTCCGCAGGTGATCGGCGACTCCACGCTGTTCATCGGGCAGGTCGTGTACCGGCAGCAGGGCGTGGCCGGCAACATCCCGTTCGCCGCGGCGTTTTCGCTGGTGCCCATCGTGGTGATCGGCGTGTATCTGTGGTTCGCCAAACGACTGGGAGCCTTCGATGCGCTCTGACCCGTCCAAAGCCGGCTGGGGCCTCAAGGCCGCGACCTGGGGCGCCGTGCTGTTCCTGCACATCCCGCTGGCGCTGATCATCCTCTACGCCTTCAGCGCCGAAGACAAGAGCTACGTCTTCCCGCCCCCGGCGCTGACCACGCAATGGTTTGCCGCCGCCTGGGAGCGCGAGGACGTGTGGGCCGCCATCGGTCTGTCCTTCCGCGTGGCACTGGTGGCCACGGCCGTGGCCATGGTGCTGGGCACGCTGGCGGCCGCCGGTCTGGCCCGCACGCGCTTTTTCGGGCGCGACGCAATCTCGCTCTTGCTGATCCTGCCGATCGCGCTGCCCGGCGTCATCACCGGCATCGCGCTGCGCAGCGCCTACGGCGCGCTGGAGATCCCTTTCAGCTACTGGACCATCGTCATCGGCCACGCCACGTTCTGCGTGGTGGTGGTCTACAACAACGCGGTGGCCCGGCTGCGCCGCACCAGCCCGTCGCTGATCGAGGCGTCGATGGACCTCGGCGCCGACACCTTCCAGACGATCCGTTACGTGATCCTGCCCCAGCTCGGCTCGGCCCTGCTCGCCGGTGGGCTGCTGGCCTTCGCGCTGAGTTTCGACGAGGTGATCGTCACCACCTTCACCGCCGGCCAGCAGACCACGCTGCCGATCTGGATGCTGCAGGAGCTCATCCGCCCGCGGCAGCGGCCGGTGACCAACGTGGTGGCCGTGGTCATCATCGCGCTGACCTTCCTGCCCATCCTCGCGGCCTATTACCTGACCCGCGCCGACGAAACCCCCGCCGGCCGCTGACGCCCCCTCACCCCTCACCGGAGACCACCATGGGCAAGACCCCCGACCTTCCGCAGACCATCTTCACCGACCTGTTCATCGACGGGCAGTTCGTCGCCGGCGAGGGCGAGGCCGAGAAGGTGCTCAACCCGGCCACCGGCGGTGTGATCGCCGAGGTGCGCGAGGCCTCGTTCGAGCAGATCCACCGCGCCGTGCTCGGCGCCAACCGCGCCTTCGACACCTGGAGCGACACGACGCCGCAGGAGCGCTCCCGCCTGCTGCTGCGCATCGCCGACGCGATTGAAGCCAACGCCGAGGCCTTCGCCCGCCTGGAGTCGCTCAACTGCGGCAAGCCCTTCGCCCGCGCGCTGGAGGACGAAATTCCCGCCATCGCCGACTGCTTCCGCTTCTTCGCCGGCGCGGCGCGCAACATGCACGGCCCGGTGGCCGGCGAGTACCTGGCCGGCCACACCAGCCTCATCCGCCGCGACCCGATCGGCGTGGTCGGCTCCATCGCGCCATGGAATTACCCGCTCATGATGGCCGCCTGGAAGGCCGCGCCGGCGCTGGCCGCCGGCAACACGGTGGTGCTCAAGCCCAGCGAGCAGACGCCGCTGACCACGCTGCTGTTCGCCCGCGTGGTGGCCGACATCCTGCCCAAGGGCGTGTTCAACGTGGTCTGCGGGCGCGGCGGCAGCGTCGGGCAGCCGTTGGTCGAGCATCCGCTGGTGCGCATGGTCTCGCTCACCGGCGACGTGTCCACCGGCCGCAAGATCCTGCAGGCCGCCACGGGCACGCTCAAGCGCACCCACCTGGAACTCGGTGGCAAGGCGCCGGTGATCGTGTTCGACGACGCCGACATCGACGCGGTGGTCGAAGGCATCCGCACCTTCGGCTACTACAACGCCGGCCAGGACTGCACCGCCGCCTGCCGCCTGTACGCCGGCGCCAAGGTGTACGACCGGCTGGTCGCCGACCTGAGCAGCGCCGTCAAGACCATCAAGATGGGCACGCAGGACGAAGCCGGCGTGGAGCTCGGACCGCTGATCAGCGACCGCCAGCGCGATCGCGTGGCCAGCTTCGTCGAGCGGGCGCAAATGCTCGGCCACATGGAGGTCACCGCCGGCGGCAAGATGCGCGCGGGCAGCGGCTTCTTCTACGAACCCACCGTGATCGCCGGCGCGCGGCAGGACGACGAGATCGTGCGCCGCGAGGTGTTTGGTCCGGTCGTCTCCGTCACCCGCTTCACCGACCCCGACGAGGCCATCACCTGGGCCAACGACTCCGACTACGGCCTCGCGTCCTCCGTCTGGACGCAGGACATCGGCCGGGCCCTGAAGGTCTCGCGCAAGCTCCAGTACGGCTGCACCTGGATCAACACCCACTTCATGCTCGTCAACGAAATGCCGCACGGCGGCCTGAAGTCCAGCGGCTACGGCAAGGACATGTCGATGTACTCGCTGGAGGACTACACCGTCGCCCGCCACGTGATGGCCAAGCTCTGAGCCAGACGCCGGGCCGCCCCCGCCGCGCGGCGCGCGGACCGCTTCCACGGAACGCGCTGATGCCGGCGCCCGGGCGAAAAAAAGCCCGGCGGCGGCCGGGCGGGTGAGGCGGGCTGGTGAGGCGCGCGAGGGGCGTCAGCTGGCCCGGGCCGGTTCGGCCACGTAGATTTCCACGCGGCGGTTGGCGGCGCGGCCGGCCGGCGTGGCGTTGTCGGCCACCGGTTCGCGCGAGCCGCGGCCGTCGGTCGTGAAGCGGGCGGCCGACACGCCGCGGCCCACGAGGTAGTCGCGGGTGGCGTTGGCGCGGTCCACCGACAGCGGGTTGTTGATCGCGTCGCTGCCGGTGTTGTCGGTGTGGCCGACGATGGTCACCTGCGTCACCGTGTTCTGCTGCAGCGTGGTGGCAAACTGGTTGAGCACGCCGGCGAGCTGCGGGCTCACCGCCGAGCGCCCCACGGCGAAGCCGGCGTCGGCCGGCACATCGAGCTTCAGGCGGTTGTCGGCGGTCTGGCTCACGCCGATGCCGGTGCCCTGCGTGGCCTGCTCCATGGCCTTCTTCTGCTCCTGCATGCGGGTGGACCACACGTAGCCCCCCAGCGCGCCGGCGCCCGCGCCGATGACGGCACCGCGGGCCGCGCCTTTGGAGCCGCCGGTCAGGGCGCCGAGCACCGCCCCGGCGGCAGCGCCGATGCCCGCCCCCTTGGCGGTGTCCTGCTGGGTTTCGGACATGTTGGCGCAGCCGGTGACGGCAAACGCCAGCGCCACGGCACACAGCGTGGCGCGGCGGGGCAGGGCGGAACGGGGGATGGAAGCGTTCATGGTGGACTCCTGATGGGGTGACAGAGGGGTGACTGACGTAGCCTGGGCGACGCGGGCCCGGGCCGGCCTTCCCTACACTTATAAGGCCCCGCCAGCCGCGGGCTGACAGGCCATCAAACACTTTACAACCGCTTTCATGCAGACACACCCCCTCGGCACCGCAGGCCCCGCGGTCACGCCCATCTGCCTCGGCACCATGACCTTCGGCGAGCAGGTCGACACCGCCACCGCCCACCGCATCCTGGACCGCGCGCTCGAGCGCGGCGTGAACTTCCTCGACACGGCCGAGATGTACGCCGTGCCGGCGCGCGCCGAGACCTGCGGCGCCACCGAAACCATCATCGGCCAGTGGTTCGCCCGGACCCCCGGCCTGCGCGAGCGGGTGGTGCTGGCCACCAAGGTCGCCGGCCCGTCGCGCGGCATGCCGTGGATCCGCGGCGAAGTCTCCGGCCTGACCCGGGCCGAGATCCTGCAGGCCTGCGACGGCAGCCTGCGCCGCCTGCAGACCGACGTGATCGACCTGTATCAGATCCACTGGCCGGCGCGCAACGTGCCCGCTTTCGGCGCACTGGCCTTCGACCCCTCCAAGGACCGGCCCTGCGCGTCCATCCACGAGCAGCTGGACGCGCTCGGCGAACTGGTGCGCGCCGGCAAGGTGCGGGCCATCGGGCTGAGCAACGAGTCCCCCTATGGCGTGCACGAGTTCGTGCGCCTGGCCGAGCAGCATGGTCTGCCGCGGGTGGTGTCGGTGCAGAACCCCTATTGCCTGGTGAACCGGTCCTGGGAAAACGGCCTGGATGAGACCTGCCACCGGCTGGGCGTGGGTCTGCTGGCCTATTCGCCGCTGGCCTTTGGCCTGCTGACCGGCAAGTACGACGAGACTGGTTTCGTCGGCGACCATGGCCGCATCGCGCTGTTTGAGAGCATGCGCAAGCAGCGCTGGGCGCGGCCCGAGGCGCTGGCCGCCGCCCGGCGCTACAACGCCCTGGCCCGCGACCACGGTCTCACGCCCAGCCAGCTGGCCCTGGCCTTCTGCTACCGCAGCTGGCGCGTGGCCAGCACGATCATCGGGGTGACCAGCCTGGCGCAGCTCGATGAGTGTCTGGACGCGTGGGGCGTGACGCTGTCGCCGGAGCTGCTCGCCGAGGTGGACAAGATCCGCTGGGAGAACCGCGACCCGGCGCAGTGATGGAGGTCACCCCCGCCGCGCAGCGCGCGACCCCCTCCAGGGGGCGATTCCAGCGGCCCGGCAGAGCCGTTTCCGCGGCATCTCTGGACAAGGTTTTGCTATGCCCAAACCTCGACATGTTTCCGAGACGCCCGCCACGGCCTGGCTCAAGGCGCATGGCGTGGTGTTCACCGAGCATCCCTATGAGTACCTCGAGCACGGCGGCGCGCAACACAGCGCGCAGGTGCTCGGTCTCGATCCGTTCGCGGTGGTCAAGACGCTGATCATGCAGGACGAGGCTGCCCGGCCGCTGGCGGTGCTCATGCACGGCAACCGCACCGTGTCGACCAAGAACCTCGCCCGCCAGATCGGCGCCAAATCGGTGGAACCCTGCAAGCCCGAGGTGGCCAACCGCCACAGTGGCTATCTCGTCGGCGGCACGTCGCCGTTCGGGCTGAAGCGGGCCATGCCGGTGTACGTGGAATCGACGGTGCTGGCGCTGCCGCGCCTGTGGATCAACGGCGGGCGGCGGGGCTTTCTGGTGGGCATCGAGCCGGCCGTCCTCACCGGGCCGTTGGGCGCCCGGCCCGTGCAATGCGCGCTGGCAGAATAGGCGCCCTCGCCCAACACCCCCCGGAGACGGTGTGCAAGACCTGCTGAACCCCGCCCTGGCCACGCTGGCCGCCTACCTCATCGGCTCGTTGTCGTTTGCCGTGCTGGTGAGCCGTGTGATGGGCCTGAACGACCCCCGCACCTACGGCAGCAAAAACCCCGGAGCGACCAACGTACTGCGCTCGGGCAACAAGGCCGCGGCCGTGCTCACGCTGCTCCTGGATGCGGTGAAGGGCTGGCTGCCGGTGGTGCTGGTGAAGGCGTACGGAGCGCCGTATGGTTTGGGCGACGGCAGCGTGGCGCTGGTCGGTCTGGCCGCGTTTCTCGGCCATCTGTACCCGGTGTTTTTCCGGTTTCAGGGCGGCAAAGGCGTGGCCACCGCCGCTGGCGTGATCCTGGCGTTCAACCCCTGGTTGGGCCTGGCCTCGCTGGCCACCTGGCTCATCATCGCGTTCTTCTTCCGGTACTCGTCGCTCGCGGCCATCGTCACCGCGGTGTTTGCGCCGGCGTATTTCCTGTTCGGTGGCGGCATTGCCTGGGAGGCGCCGGGCGTGGTGGTGTTGTCGCTGGGGGTGATGGCGGTGCTGCTGGTGTGGCGCCACGCCGAGAACATCAATCGCCTGCTCGCGGGCACCGAAAGCAAGCTCGGAGCCAAGAAGCCATGAAAACCGACATCACCCGCGTGGGCGTGGCCGCGCGCTACAGCGAAGCCGCGGTCTTCCAGGGCGTGGTCTACCTGGCCGGCATGGTGCCCGAGCGGGGAGATACCGACATCGCCGGCCAGACGCGCGACGTGCTGCAGCAGATCGAAGACCGCCTGGCCGAATGCGGCTCGGACAAATCGCGCCTGTTGCGCGTGCAGATCTACCTCACCGACATCCGCGAGATCGACGCCATGAACGCGGTCTGGGATGCGTGGGTCGTGCCCGGCACGGCGCCTCCCCGCGCCACGGTGCAGGCCGCGCTGGCCCGTCCGGAATGGCGCATCGAGGTGGTGGCCACCGCGGCCGTCGCGCCGTCGGCCTGAGCCTTCCCCGCCGCGCGCGGCGGCTCCGTCAGAAGCGCCGCTCCAGCACCAGCTGGTCGTTGGTGCGCTGCATCTGGAAACGGTTGAGGAAACTGTTGCCCAGCAGCACATAGGGCAGCGGCTGGGGCAGCACCACCGCGTCCACCCCGTACACCAGCAACTCGCCCACGCGCACCGAGTCCAGCTTCACCCGGTGCCCGACCACGACACCGTTGGCCGTGCCGAGGTTGACCCGGGGCGCCCCCTGGGTGCTGATGCCCAGGCGCTGCGCCTCGCTTTCGCCCAACGACACCTGCGTGGCGCCGGTGTCGACGATGAACTGCACCGCGCGTCCGTTGATCTGGCCGGCCGGCATGAAGTGGCCCCGGCTGTCGGCGGTGAGCACCAGCCGGCGCCCGCCTTCGGCCGGGCCGGCCGGCGCAGCGCCGGCTGCTGGCGCCGCGCCCAGACGCAGCACCTGGCGTCGGCCATCGACCTCCACCACCGCTTCATCGGCCGACGCGCTGAGCAGCTTCACCCCCTGCACGCTCTGCCCGGGCGCGACGAAGCGCGGCGGCGCGCCGTCGATGATGAGCAGGGCCTTGTTGCCCGACAGGCCGCCGAGCGCCACCTGCTGGCTCCACACCGGCGCCGCCAACATCACAAGCGCGAGCGCGACGGCAGGGCGGCGCATGGCGGACGTCAGTCGCGGAAATTGTTGAAGGACAGCGGCAGGTCTTTCAGCTCGCTGCGGATCAGGGCCATGGTGGCCTGCAGGTCATCGCGCTTGGCGCCGGTCACGCGCACGGCGTCGCCCTGGATCGCCGCCTGCACCTTCAGCTTGCTGGCCTTGATCGCCTGTTGGATCTTTTTGCCGTCTTCGGTGGCGATGCCGTTGCGCACCTTGACCACCTGCTTGACCTTGTCGCCGCCCATCTTCTCGACCTTGCCGACATCAAGGAACCGCACATCGACGTTGCGCTTGGTCAGCTTGTTGCGCAGCACGTCCTCGATCTGCTGCAGCTGGAACTCGGCGTCGCCCAAGAGGGTGATCTCCTTGTCCTTGAGCTCGATGGCGGCGCTCGTGCCCTTGAAGTCGAAGCGCGTGCCGATCTCGCGAGCCACCTGATCGACGGCATTCTTGACTTCCACGAAGTCGGCTTCCAGGACGGTGTCAAACGAAGGCATGGCGGTGTCGGGTGGGTGCGAAAATCGGCGGATGATAGTCGAGAAGCAGGTGGCCTTGCTGCCCCACAACACCTTCGGCATCGTGGCCCGCGCCCACCACCTGGCGCGCGTGCGCAGCGAGGCCGACGTGGCCGCGCTGCGCGCGCTGCCGGCGTGGGACGAGCTCACCCGAGAGCAGGCGCCTTTTGTGCTGGGTGGCGGCAGCAACATCGTCATCACCGGCGATGTGAAGCCGCTGGTGATCAAGGTCGAGATCGCCGGCCGGCGGCTGGTGGAGGAGACGCCCCGGGGCCGGGTCGTCGAGCTGGGCGCGGGCGAGAACTGGCACGACGCCGTGCGCTGGACCCTGGACCAGGGCTGGCCGGGGCTGGAGAACATGGCGCTCATCCCGGGCACGGTCGGCGCCTCCCCGGTGCAGAACATCGGTGCTTACGGCGTGGAGCTGCAGGACCGGTTTCACTCGCTGGATGCCATCGACCTGCGCACGGGCGAGTCCTTCACGCTCAACGCGGCGCAGTGCGGCTTCGGCTACCGCGATTCGGTGTTCAAGCACGCGCCGGGCGACGCGCGCGGCCTTGGCCTGGCCGGCCGCGCACTCATCACCCGTGTCCGCCTGTGGCTGCCGTCTCCCTGGAAGCCGGTGCTGGGCTACGCCGATCTGGAACGCAAGATGGCCGACACCGGCATCGTGGCGCCGGACGCGCGCACGATCTTCGACTGGGTCTGCGCCATCCGCCGCGCCAAGCTGCCCGACCCCGCGGTGATCGGGAACGCGGGCAGTTTTTTCAAGAACCCCACGGTCACCGCCGACCAGTGTGCCGACATCATTGCCCGCGAGCCGCGCGTGGTGCACTACCCCATGCCCGACGGCACGATCAAGCTGGCGGCGGGTTGGCTGATCGACGCCTGTGGTTGGAAGGGGCGCGGCGTGGGCAACGCCGGTGTGTATGAAAAGCAGGCCCTGGTGCTGGTGAACCGCGGCGGCGCCACCGGCGGCGAGGTGGTCACGCTGGCCCGGGCGATCCAGACCAGCGTGTACGAGCGTTTCGGCATCCGGCTGGAGCCGGAGCCGGTGGTCATTTGAACCCCCTGCGCCGCTGCGCGGCTTCTCCCTGAGGGGGACGCACCCGACGGGCCGGCGGACCGGCGGAACCGGATCCGTGGGTGCCCTGCCGGGATCCGCGCGGTTTGGAGGGCTTACTTCCCGCCTTCGAGCTTGAGCATGTCGGCGCCGTCGCCGAGCGACACGAGACCGGTCTTGGCGTAGATGCCGAGCTTGCCGCGGGTGTCGGTGATGTCGAGGTTGCGCATGGTGAGCTGGCCGATGCGGTCCAGCGGTGTGAACGGCGCGTCCTCAACCTTTTCCATGCTCAGGCGCTCGGGCGCGTAGGTCAGGTTGGGGCTCTCGGTGTTGAGGATCGAGTAGTCGTTGCCGCGGCGCAGTTCGATTGTCACCTCACCCGTCACGGCGCGCGCCACCCAGCGCTGGGCCGACTCGCGCAGCATGATGGCCTGCGGGTCGAACCAGCGGCCCTGGTACAGCAGGCGGCCGAGCTTCAGGCCGTTGATGCGGTATTGCTCGATGGTGTCTTCGTTGTGGATGCCCGTGACCAGGCGCTCGTAGGCGATGAACAGCAGCGCCAGGCCGGGGGCTTCGTAGATGCCGCGGCTCTTGGCTTCGATGATGCGGTTCTCGATCTGGTCGCTCATGCCCAGGCCGTGGCGACCGCCGATCTCGTTGGCCTTCATGATGAGGTCCACCGGGCTGGCGAAGGTCTGGCCGTTGAGAGCGACCGGTTGGCCCTCCTCGAAGCGCACGGTGACTTCTTCAGCCTTCACCACGCAGTCCTCGCGCCAGAAAGGCACACCCATGATGGGGTTGACGATGCGGATGCCGCTGTTGAGGTGTTCCAGGTCTTTGGCCTCGTGGGTGGCACCGAGCATGTTGCTGTCGGTGCTGTAGGCCTTTTCGACCGACATCTTGTAGTCGAATCCGTTGGCGATGAGGAACTCGCTCATCTCGGTGCGGCCGCCGAGTTCGTCGATGAAGGTCTGGTCCAGCCAGGGCTTGTAGATCTTCAGGCTCGGGTTGGTCAGCAGGCCGTAGCGGTAGAAGCGCTCGATGTCGTTGCCCTTGAAGGTAGAGCCGTCGCCCCAGATGTGGACGTCGTCCTCCTTCATGGCGGCCACCAGCATGGTGCCGGTCACCGCGCGGCCCAGCGGCGTGGTGTTGAAGTAGGTGATGCCGGCGGTGCTGATGTGAAAGGCACCGCACTGCAGGGCGGCAATGCCTTCGTGGGCCAGCTGGGTGCGGCAGTCGATCAGGCGGGCCTTCTCCGCGCCGTAGGCCATGGCCTTGCGCGGGATCGCGTCGTAGTCGCTCTCGTCGGGCTGGCCGAGGTTGGCGGTGTAGGCGTAGGGCACAGCGCCCTTTTTCTTCATCCACAGCAGGGCAGCGCTGGTGTCCAGGCCGCCGGAGAAGGCGATGCCGACCTTTTGTTGCGTGGGGAGGTGTTGCAGGATGGTGGCCATGTCAGGGGTCCTGGGCTTTCGGCTCAGCCGAAGTGGCAGATGTAGTGGTAGGCCTCGCTCACGCGGATCTGGAAGCTGCTGTGGCCGGGCACGCTGAACCGGTCGCCCGGGCCGCTCTTGACCCACTCGCTGGCACCGGCCAGCAGGTACTCGCAGCCCCCGGCCACGCATTCCATGATCTCCGGTGCGCCGGTGTTGAAGGTGAGGGTGGCGGGCAGGATCACGCCCACCGATTTCTTGGTGCCGTCGGCCAGCGTGATGCTGTGGCTGACGCATTTGCCCTCGAAATAAACATTGGCCTGGGTGGCGACGGTCACGCCGCTGATGTGGGTGGTGCTCATGGCTGGAGAGTGTGGGACGGAAGGGGCGGCGCCAATCGGCGAAACCGCGATTTTAGGCGGGGCAGGGGCCGTCGCCTGGGTATCGTCTGGGGGATCGCCGGGGCCTCGGCGGGGCCGACCGCCGTCAGCCGCGCCCTGCCCAGTCGGCGGGGGAGAAACCGACGGTCACCGAGCCGTCGCTCCAGCGCACGACCGGGCGCTTGATCACGCTGGGCTGCGCGCGCATCAGGGCCGCGGCGCTGGCCTCATCGGTCACGCCGGCGCGGGTGGCGTCGTCCAGACCCCGCCAGGTGGTGCCCTTGCGGTTGAGCAGCGCGTCCCAGCCGATGTCCGCCAGCCACAGGTCCAGCGCGTCGGGCACGCCCTGCTTCCGGAAATCGTGGAAGTGGTGGTCCAGGCCCTGGGCCTGCAGCCAGGCGCGCGCCTTTTTGACGGTGTCGCAGTTGGGGATGCCGTGCACAGTGATCATGGCCGGATTGTCCGCGACGCTCCTGCGGATGCGGGCCCGGTGGGACAATTCCGGCATGTCCGAGACCGCTTCTCCCCACGGCACCACGCCCACCACGCTGGCCGACTGGCTGGCCCACGCCGAACGCCTGCACCCCCACACCATCGACATGGGCCTCGACCGCGTGCGCACAGTCGCGCAGCGACTCGCGCTGACGATGCCCTGCCCGGTGATCACCGTGGCCGGCACCAACGGCAAGGGCAGCACCTGCGCCATGCTGGAGGCCGTGTACCTGCAGGCCGGTTACCGCACCGGCGTATACACCTCGCCGCACCTGGTCCACTTTGAGGAGCGCTGCCGGGTGCATGGGGAGTCCGTCAGCGCCGAGGCGCTGGTGCCGGCCATGGCCGCGGTCGAGCGCGCCCGGCTGGGCAGCCACCCCGGCGAGGCCGTGTCGCTGACCTATTTTGAGTTCACCACGCTCGCCATCCTGCTCACGCTGGCGCAGGCCGGCATCGATGTGGCGATTCTGGAAATCGGCCTCGGTGGGCGGCTGGACGCGGTCAACATCGTCGACGCCGACTGCGCCGTGATCACCAGCATCGATCTGGACCACATGGCGCTGCTCGGGCCCGACCGCGAGAGCATCGGCCGTGAGAAGGCCGGCGTCATGCGCGCTGGCCGGCCGGTCGTGGTGAGCGATCCGGCGCCGCCGCAGAGCGTGCTGGATCAGGCTGGCGCGCTCGGTGCGGATTTGTGGCGCGCCGGGCTGGATTTCCACTTCGGCGGCGACAAGCAGCAGTGGGGCTGGGCCACGCACCCCAACCGCGGCGGCCGGCGCTATAGCGGCCTGGCTTACCCGGCCCTGCGTGGCGCGAATCAGCTGGTCAACGCCTCGGGCGTGCTGGCCGCGGTGGAGGCGCTGCGGTCCCGCTTGCCGGTGACCGCGCAGGCCGTGCGCACCGGGTTGGCGATGGTCGAGCTGCCCGGGCGTTTCCAGATCGTGCCCGGGACACCGACGCTGGTGCTCGACGTCGCCCACAACCCGCACTCGGTGGCCGCATTGGCCGCCAACCTGGACGCCATGGGGTACTACCCACGCACGCACGCCGTGTTCGGGGCGATGGCGGACAAGGACCTGGACGCCATGCTCGCCCGCGTCTGGCCGCTGATCGATCACTGGCACCTCACCGACCTGCCTTTGCCACGGGCCAGCAGCGCGCGGGCCCTGAGCGCGCTGTTGACCGCCCGCGACGGCGGCGCGGCCCGGGTGTCGGGGTGCCACGCCAGCCCCGCCGAGGCCCTGGCCGCGGCGGTCGCCGCCGCGGACCCCGCTGATAGAATCGTGGTCTTCGGATCGTTCTACACCGTGGGCGGCGTGCTGCAGCACGGCGTGCCGCGCCTCGCGGCCAAACACCTGGCCGCGTGAACCCGTCGAGGCCCCCGCCGACCTCCCACCGCCCATGTCCAGTTCCCGTTCCGGCTCCCAGGGCACCGCGTCGACGCCGCCCCCCAGCATCGAGACCCTGCGCCGTCGGGCGCGCCACCGCCTGATCGGCGCGACCGTGCTGGTCGGCGTGGGCGTGGTCGGCTTCCCCCTCCTGTTTGACACCCAGCCGCGCCCGATCGCGGTGGATGTGCCCATCGACATCCCCTCGCGGCCCGCGCCGGGCAGCGCCGCGGGTCCCGCTGCCAAGGCGGCCCCCGCCCCGGCGCCGGTGGCAGCCGCACCCAAGCCGCCCGTCATCGACGAGACCGAACCGCCGCCCAAACCCGCGGCCCCGGCGCCCGCCGCGCCGGTGTCGGCATCGCCCGCCCCGGCGCCGACGCCGGCACCGCCTCCCGCACCAGCACCAGCACCAGCACCAGCACCAGCACCAGCACCAGCACCCGCGTCGGCCGCCGCGCCGTCGCCCGCGCCGTCACCCGCGTCCCCGCCCAAGCCTCCGACCGACGGCGCCCGCGCCGAAGCGCTGCTCAACGGCNGCACCAGCACCAGCACCAGCACCAGCACCAGCACCAGCACCCGCGTCGGCCGCCGCGCCGTCGCCCGCGCCGTCACCCGCGTCCCCGCCCAAGCCTCCGACCGACGGCGCCCGCGCCGAAGCGCTGCTCAACGGCAAGCCCGCGCCCACCCCGGCGCCCGCTGCGCCCGCCGGCGCCGCGCAGCAGCGTCTGGTGGTGCAGGTGGGTGCTTTCGCCGACGCCACCCGCGCCCGCGAAACGCGTCAGAAGCTGGAGCGCGCTGGCCTGAAAACCTACGTCCACGAAGCCCAAACCCCCGAGGGCAAGCGCATCCGGGTGCGTGTCGGTCCCTTCGACTCCCGCGCCGAGGCCGACAAGGCCGCGGCCAAGGTCAAGGGCCTCGGCCTGCCGGCGGCGGTGCTCACGCTCTGAGGGCCATGGCCATCACACCCACCGACGCGGTCTTGCTCGCGGTGCTGCTGCTGTCGGCGCTGATTGGCGTCTGGCGCGGCCTGACCTACGAGGTGATTTCGGTGGCGGGCTGGGTGGCGGCGTTTGTGGCGGCCCAGGTGTGGGGCGCCGACGTCGGCGGGTGGCTGCCGCTGGAGGGTTGGGCCGCGGGCGTGCGACTGGTTGCCGGCATGGCGCTGGTGTTTGTGGCGGTCGTGTTTGCCGGCGCGCTGCTGGCGTGGCTGGTGCAGAAATTGGTGGCCTCCGTCGGCCTGCGGCCGGTGGACCGGGTGCTGGGCGGGGCCTTTGGAGTGTTGCGCGGCCTGGTGCTGCTGTTGGCCGGCGCCTTGCTGGTCGGTGTGATGCAGTGGCACACCCGGCCGTGGTGGCAAGAGTCCACCGGCGGCGTGATGCTCACCGCCACGCTGCACGAGCTGCGGCCGCTGCTGCCGGAGTCGGTGGCGCGGCACGTGCCCTGAGAGATTTTGCGAAGGACTTCAACATGTGTGGAATCGTGGGTGTCGTCAGCCAGGCACCGGTCAATCAGCTGATCTACGACGCGCTGTTGCTGCTGCAGCACCGCGGCCAGGACGCCGCCGGCATCGTCACGCAGCAGGGCCGCAAGTTCTTCATGCACAAGGCCAAAGGCATGGTGCGCGACGTCTTCCGCACCCGCAACATGCGCGCGCTGCCCGGCCACTGCGGGCTCGGTCAGGTGCGCTATCCCACCGCCGGCAACGCCTACAGCGAAGAAGAGGCGCAGCCCTTCTACGTCAACGCGCCCTTCGGCTTGGTGCTGGTGCACAACGGCAACCTCACCAACGCGCAGGCGCTCAAGCAAGAGCTGTTTCTCACCGACCACCGCCACATCAACACCGAGAGCGACTCCGAGGTGCTGCTCAACGTGCTGGCGCACGAGCTGGAGAAGGTCACGCGGGGCGAGCCGCTGAAGCCGGCGGATGTGTTTACCGCGGTGCGCGGTGTGCACCGCCGGGTCAAGGGTTCGTATGCCGTGATCGCGCTGATTGCCGGGCACGGGCTGCTCGCTTTCCGCGATCCCTATGGCATCCGCCCGCTGTGTCTGGGCCGTTCGGGCGACCAGATCATGGTGGCCAGCGAGTCGGTCACGCTCGAAGGCACCGGCTTCGAGTTTGAGCGCGACATCGCGCCCGGGGAGGCGGTCTATGTGGCGCTGGACGGCCGCACCGAGCGCGCTGTGTGCGCGGATCATGCTGCCCTCAAGCCCTGCATCTTCGAGTACGTCTACCTCGCGCGGCCCGACTCGTTCATCA
Source organism: Hydrogenophaga sp. T66 (assembly GCF_057219855.1). Classification (NCBI taxonomy): domain Bacteria; kingdom Pseudomonadati; phylum Pseudomonadota; class Betaproteobacteria; order Burkholderiales; family Comamonadaceae; genus Hydrogenophaga; species Hydrogenophaga sp. T66. Next base: position 623,887 of record NZ_JBXVVX010000001.1, read on the forward strand.
ACGGTATCTCCGTGTACCAGGCGCGCCTGAACCTGGGTGCCACGCTGGCCAAGCGCGTGATTTCCACCGTGCCGCCCAATGAGATCGACGTGGTGATCCCGATTCCCGAGTCGTCGCGACCCAGCGCCATGGAACTGGCGCGTCTGCTGGGCCTGCCGTACCGCGAGGGCTTCGTCAAAAACCGCTACGTCGGCCGCACCTTCATCATGCCCGGCCAGGCCGTGCGCAAGAAGAGCGTGCGCCAGAAGCTCAACGTGATTGCCAGCGAGTTCAAGGGTCGCAACGTGCTGCTGGTGGACGACTCCATCGTGCGGGGCACCACCAGCCGCGAAATCGTGCAGATGGCGCGCGATGCCGGTGCGCGCAAGGTCTACATGGCCAGCGCCGCGCCGCCGGTGCGTTTCCCCAATGTGTACGGCATCGACATGCCCACGCCCGGCGAACTGGTGGCCCACGGGCGCACGATCGACGAGGTGCGTGCCCTGATCGGCGCCGACGCGCTCATCTACCAGGATGTGGACGCGATGAAGCAGGCGGTTGGCTCGCTCAATCCCGCGCTCGACGGGTTCGATGCCTCTTGTTTTGACGGGGTGTACGTCACGGGCGACATCACGGCCGACGACATCGTGCGCCTGAACGCCGGCCGCCCGCAACGCGAGGAGGCCGACACCGACACCTCCCGGCTGGCGCTGCCCAACGCCCAGGAGGCGGCATGAGCCAGGACCGGTCGCTGCCGCCCGGGCTGCACCGCGACACGCTGGCGGTGCGCGCCGCGGTGGACAAGAGCCAGTACGGCGAGAACGCCGAGGCCTTGTTCCTCACCAGCAGCTTCACCCAACCCGACAGCGAGACCGCCGCGCGGCGCTTCGCCGGGGAAGAGGATGGCTACATCTACTCGCGCTTCTCCAACCCCACCGTGGCCAGCATGGAACAACGCCTGGCCGCGCTGGAAGGCATGGAGGCCTGCGTGGGCACGGCCAGCGGCATGGGTGCCATCCTGCTGCTGTGCCTGGGCCTGCTGAAGACCGGCGACCACGTGGTGTGCTCGCGGTCCGTGTTCGGCTCCACGATCAAGCTGCTGGGCACCGAAATGGCGAAGTTCGGCGTGCAGACCAGCTTTGTGTCGCAGACCGATGTGGCGGAGTGGCGCGACGCCATCCGCCCCTCGACGAAGCTGCTCTTCGCCGAGACACCCACGAACCCGCTGACCGATGTGTGTGACATCCGCGCCCTGGCGGACGTGGCCCACAACGCCGGCGCCCTGCTGGCCGTGGACAACTGCTTTTGCTCGCCCGCGCTGCAGCAGCCCGCCCGCCTGGGTGCCGACATCGTGATCCATTCGGGCACGAAGTACCTGGACGGCCAGGGCCGCGTGGTGGCCGGCGCGCTGTGCGCCAGCGAAGCCCTGGTGCGTCAGACCTTCATCCCGGTGATGCGCAGCGCGGGCATCAGCCTGTCGCCCTTCAACGCGTGGGTCGTGCTCAAGGGCATGGAGACGCTGGGCATCCGCATGGAAGCGCAGTCGCGCCGTGCGCTGGAACTCGCGCAGTGGCTGGAAGCGCACCCGAAGGTCGAGCGGGTTTACTACCCCGGGCTGCGCAGCCATCCCCAGCACGAACTGGCCATGGCGCAGCAGTCGGGTCTGGGCGGTGCCGTGCTGTCTTTTGACGTGAAGGCGGGTGATGCGGATGACGCCCGAGCCCGGGCCTTTCGCGTCATCGACGCCACGCAGCTGATGTCCGTCACCGCCAACCTCGGTGACGTCAAGACCATCATCACCCACCCACCGACCACGTCGCACGGCCGGCTCACCGAAGCGCAGCGCCTGGCCGCTGGCATTCGCCAGAACCTCATCCGCGTCGCGGTGGGCCTGGAACACCTCGACGACCTGAAGGCCGACCTGTCTCGCGGCCTTGACCTCCTGTGAACCCCGTGAAAGTCCGCACCCGTTTTGCGCCGTCGCCCACCGGCTTCATTCACCTGGGCAACATCCGCTCCGCCCTGTACCCGTGGGCCTTTGCCCGCTCGCAGGGCGGTGACTTCATCCTGCGCATTGAAGACACCGACCTGGAGCGTTCGTCCCAGGCCGCGGTCGACGTGATCCTGGAGGGCATGGCCTGGCTCGGCCTCGAGCACGACGAAGGCCCGTTCTACCAAATGCAGCGCATGGACCGCTACAAGGCCGTGCTGGCCGACATGCAGGCGCAGGGTCTCGTCTACCCGTGCTACATGAGCGTGGCCGAACTGGACGCGCTGCGCGAACGCCAGATGGCGGCCAAGCTCAAGCCGCGCTATGACGGCACCTGGCGTCCTGAGCCCGGCAAGGTCCTGCCGCCGGTGCCCGATGGCGTCAAACCGGTGCTGCGCTTCAAGAATCCGCAAGGCGGCGTGGTGGCCTGGGACGACAAGGTCAAGGGCCGCATCGAGATCGCCAACGACGAGCTCGACGACCTGGTGATCGCCCGTCCCGACGGCACGCCCACTTACAACTTCTGCGTGGTGGTCGACGACATCGACATGGCCATCACCCACGTGATTCGCGGCGACGATCACGTGAACAACACGCCGCGCCAGATCAACATCTTCCGCGCCCTCGGCAAAGAGCCGCCGGTCTATGCCCACCTGCCAACCGTGCTCAACGAGCAGGGCGAAAAGATGAGCAAGCGCAACGGCGCCAAACCCGTGACGCAGTACCGCGACGAAGGCTACCTGCCGGACGCCATGGTGAACTACCTGGCGCGCCTGGGATGGAGCCATGGCGACGACGAAATCTTCAGCCGCGCCCAGTTCCTCGAATGGTTCGACCTCGACCACCTGGGCCGCAGTGCCGCGCAGTTCGACGAGGCCAAGCTCCGTTGGGTGAACGCACAACACCTGAAGGCGCTGGCCGATGACGCCCTGGCGCCGCTGGTGGCGGTACACCTGCGACGCGAAGGGCTCGCCGACGACGACCGGCTGCCCGCGATTTGCGGATTGTTCAAAGACCGTTGCGACACCACCGTCGCGCTGGCCGGGTGGGCTCGAGCCTTTTACGCCGACGTGAAGCCCGACGCCGTTGAAGCCCAGCAGCACATCACCGAGGCAGTCCGGCCCGCCCTCAGCGCCTTGGCCGAGCGGCTCGAAGCGCTTGAGGCCTGGGACAAGACCGCCATCGCGGCTGCGCTGAAGGGCGTGCTGGCTGACCACGGCCTGAAGATGCCGCAGCTGGCGATGCCGGTGCGCGTGTTGGTCATGGGCACGGCCCAGACACCGTCGCTGGACGCGGTGCTGGCGCTGCACCACAAAAAAGTCGCGGTTGAGCGTTTGCGAAACGCCTGAAAACTGGTCTATAATCTGAGGCTTGCCGGGAAGCAACGGCGCTGAACGAAGCGGTTTGAAAACAAGCGCGTCGCGAAGCAACCGGAGCAGACCAGCAAACCCTGTGGGGGTATAGCTCAGCTGGGAGAGCGCTTGCATGGCATGCAAGAGGTCAGCGGTTCGATCCCGCTTACCTCCACCACATTTGAGGTCGCGCAATGCGGCCGCTTCGAAGCAAAGGCTTCAAGGCGTGCTACAATGCGAGGCTTCCGTCCAAGGACATGACCCTATCGTCTAGAGGCCTAGGACATCACCCTTTCACGGTGAGTACCGGGGTTCGAATCCCCGTAGGGTCGCCAAACATGCCGCGAGGCACGTAGGCACAAGCGAGGCGCTTGGTTCGCAAGAACGAATGCCTGTGGCTGTCTGCCAGGAGTGGTAGTTCAGTTGGTTAGAATACCGGCCTGTCACGCCGGGGGTCGCGGGTTCGAGCCCCGTCCACTCCGCCAACACATGAAATGGCTTGTCTGAGCGATCAGACAAGCCATTTTTCTTGGTGCCTCCGGCCTCTCCATCACCGCTCGGCTCTGGTCGGGCCGGGTCGGTGGCTGATCTCTGAGGCCGCCGACGTGGTGACCTCGAACGATTCAGTGCGGACTCATCGCGCGGTCGATCTGCGCGAGGCTGCGCTCGATGTCTTGTTGGCGCCAGCCCATTTCCTCGCGCGATACGTGTTCCACATGCCCGCAGGCGGTGCACACGAGCCGCGGATCGCGGCGCAGGCTGCCCATCGGCCGGCTCATGTCGTTGCCGCAATCGGGGCAGCGCATCTCCAGACAAAAGGCGTCGGGGTCCATCTTGATCATGCCGGGCTCCACGATCGTCGCCGGGCGGCCGCCCCGCCCAGCGCGTGGGCCGCAGCTTGCGCCGGGTGCGCCCGGGTGTCGATGCGGGCTATCCCGAACGCCGAGCGGCGGGATCGGCGCCCCAGGCGGCGGCCGGATTACGCCGCGCGGCGCTCCAGCCACCCCACGCGAAGGAGGCCGGTGGACAGCGCGGTGCCGCTGACGATGACGATTCCGCAAGCCACCATCCACCCCGTGATCGATTCCCCCAGAAACCACGAGCCGTAAGCGAGTGCGAACACCGGCACCAGAAAGGTGACGGTGAGCGCTTTGCTCGGCCCGGCTTTCGCGATGATGCGGAAGAACAGGATGTAGGCGACCGAGGTGCACAGCAGGGCCACCGCCGCGACGGCCCACCACGCGCCCGCACTGGCCGGCGCCGCGGGCCACCACCACCACATGGGCAACCCCAGACCCATCGCCGCGCCGATCTGGCTGCCGGTGGCGGTGGCCAGCGGGTGGACGCCGGTGAGGTGGCGCTTGGTGAAGCTGGCCGAAAGCCCGTAGCACAGGGTCGCCAGCAGGCAAGCCAGCATGGCCACAATGCCCAGGGCGCCGCCTGCGCTCAGGCCGCTCCAGCCCGACTTGCCGATCACCAGCAGCGCCACGCCGACAAAGCCGATCGCCAGACCGAGCACGCGCGATGGTCCCGGTCGTTCGTGCAGCCACAGCCAGGCCACCACCGCCCCGGTGAGTGGCACGGTGGCGTTGAGGATGGCGGTCAGCCCGGTCGGGATGTGCAGCACCGCGAAGGCGAACAGCAGGAACGGGATGCCGGAATTGAACAGCCCCACGAAGAGAATCGCGCGCCAGCGCGCCCTGAAGCTCGCCCAGACGCCCGGCCAGGCAAACACCGGCAGGAGGAACAGCGCGGCCAGCCCCACCCGCAGCCCGGCGGTGGCCACCGGACCGAACTCGGCCGCACCGAGCCGCATGAACAGGAACGACGAACCCCAGAGGGCGGCGAGCACCAGAAATTCCAGCGCGAGGATGGGTGTCATGGGCGGGAGGAGGGGTCAGAGCAGGCGATGAGCGCCGGATTCCATCTCAAGCAACGCGATCTTGCGTTCAAGGCCGCCCGAGTATCCGGTGAGCGCGCCCGAGGCCCCGACCACCCGGTGACAGGGCACGACCACGCTCAGTGGGTTTGCGCCCACCGCCGCGCCGACCGCCCGGACGGCGCGGGGGCGATCGATGCGCCGGGCGATGTCGCCATAGCTGGTGGTCTGGCCGCTGCCGATGTCGCACAGCGCTGCCCACACGGCGGTCTGGAAGGCGGTGCCATGGCTCAGGTCCAGCGGCCCGTCCCAGGGCGTGCGTGGGTCGCGGTAGAACGCCTCGAACCACGCGGCGGCGTCGCGCAGCACCGGGTCTGCCGGCGCATCGGGCCACCGGGCGAGCGCGGCGGCCGGGGGTGGGTCGCGCTGGTCGTGAAACCAGGCGCCGGCCAACCCGGCGTCGGTGGCGGCGAGCCACATGGGTCCGAGCGGGGAATCGATGCGGCGCTTGCGGGCGTACAGCGGCAGTGTCATGTCGGGGATCTCCAGAGGCCGGCCCACAGGGCCAGGGTGGCGTAACCGCGCCACGGGCGCCAGCGCTCGGCCATCGCCGCGGCTTGACGCTCACGGCCCAGCGGCGATCCATCGAGCGACAGCGCCCGGTGCAGCGCGACGTCGCCCGGTGGCCACGCGTCGGGCCAGCGCAGCGCGCGCAGGGCAATGTAGTGGGCGGTCCAAGGGCCCACGCCGGGCAGCCCCGTGAGGGTGGCGAGCGTGCGCTCCGGGTCCGCATGGGGGCTGAGATCGAGCGCGCCGTCGTCCACCGCCCGCGCCAGCGCCAGCAGCGCCGCCTGACGCTGCCGCACGATGCCCATGCCCCCGAGGGCGTCGCCCTGCAGCCGGGCCACGGCCGCAGCGTCGGGAAACGCGTGGGTGAGCCCGGGCCAGGGCGTGGACACGGGCTCGCCGGCCAGGGCGACCAGACGCTGGGCGATGGTGCGGGCGGCCGCCACCGAGATCTGCTGACCCAGCACAGCGCGCGCCGCGAGTTCGAACCCGCACGGGCCGCCGGGCACGCGCAGGCCTTCGGCCTGCGGAAACTCGGTGCCGAGCGAGGCGTGGATGGCGGCAGGGTCGGCGTCGAGATCGAACCAGGCGCGGGCCTGCCAGGCCAACGCGGGCAGGCCGCCGTGCAAACCGTCGCTGGCGCTCAGGATGAGCCGGTGACGCTCGGCATCCAGCCGGGCGTGTACCCAGCCGATGTGCGAGCGGCCGCCGGCCTGCAGCCGCACCACGCGACGCAGCTCGCCGGCCACGGGATCGACCTGCTCCACCCCGGGCAGCGCGCGCTCGGCGAAAAAGCGCCACAGGGCCGGCGCGTTCAGCGGCGGGCGCCAGGCCAGCAGCAGGGTCGCATCGCCTGCGCCTGCGCCTGCGCCTGCGCCGCGCCGCCGCAGGCCGGTGGGATGGAGGCCGTACTGGCCGAGGAAGGCGTCGTTGAAGCGGCGCACACTGCCAAAGCCCGCCGAACGCGCCACCTCGGCCACCGGCAGGTCGGTGTCGGTCAGGAGCTGTTTGGCGGCCAGCAGGCGGCGTGTCTGCCAATAGCGCAGCGGGGTCACGCCCAGGCGCTCGTCGAACACGCGGCGCAGGTGCCGGTCGCTCACGCCGAGGTGCCGGGCCAGCGCCGCCACGCCCGCGGGGCGGTCGCCGGTGGGCCAGCGCTGCGGGTCGTCGAGCCAATCGGTGGCGTGACGCAGCAGCAGATCGCCCGCGTCGTGCGTGGTCCAGCGTCGCTCGCGCGGGGCGAGTTCGGGGCGGCAGCGCAGGCAGGGCCGAAAGCCCGCCTGTTCCGCCTGGGCGGCATCGTCGAAAAACCGGCAGTGGCGGCGCAGCGGCGTGCGCACGCTGCACACCGGCCGGCAATAGATGCCGGTGCTGGTGACGCCAGTGAAGAAGCGGCCATCGAAGCGGGGATCGCGCGCGCACAGCGCCCGGTAGCGCACGGTGTCGCGGTCCGTGGCGTCGGACGCGTTCGGCGTGGCGGGGGCGGCAAGCGGGCTTGTCATGCGGCGATGGTAGGCGGCTTGCCGCTCGGGTGCTGGCCATTTCCGGACGTCTGCCTGCACGCCGGTTCGTCCGGGGGCGGCTCCTACAATGAATGCTTTTGTCCCACGGGAGAACTTGGCATGCAGGTGGCCGCGTCGATTTTCAAGGCGTATGACATCCGGGGTGTGGTGCCGACCACCTTGAACGAGGAGGTCGCCGAGGCGCTCGGACGGGCCTTTGGCGCCACGGCCAGGCAAGCCGGCGAAACCACCGTGGCGGTCGGCCGCGACGGCCGCCTTTCCGGGCCGGCGCTGTCGGCGGCCCTGATCCGTGGCCTCGTGCAGGCCGGGATCGACGTGGTCGACGTGGGCATGGTGACCACCCCGATGCTGTATTTCGCGGCGAGCACGGTCTGCCGCAGCGGCATTCAGGTCACCGGCAGCCACAACCCGAAGGACTACAACGGGTTCAAGATGGTGCTGGCCGGTCGCGCGATTTATGGCGACGACATCCAGGCGCTGCGCGCGCTGATCGAGTCCGACGGCGCGCCGCGCGCGGACGGCGGCCGGGTGCGCCACCTGTCGGTGGACGCGGCGTACCGCGACCGCATCGTCGGTGACGTGCGGCTGGCGCGGCCGATGAAGATCGTGGTCGATTGCGGCAACGGCGTGGCCGGGGCCTCCGCCCCCGCCTTGTTCCGCGCGCTGGGCTGCGAGGTCATCGAGCTGTTCAGCGAGGTGGACGGCGAGTTTCCCAACCACCACCCCGATCCCAGCAAGCCCGAAAACCTGCGCGACGTGATCCGCACGCTGCAGGCGACCGACGCCGAACTCGGCCTGGCCTTTGACGGCGACGGCGACCGCCTGGGCATCGTCACCAAGGATGGGCAGAACATCTTTCCCGACCGGCAGATGATCCTGTTTTCGCGCGATGTGCTGTCGCGCGTGCCGGGCGGGGCCATTGTGTTTGACGTGAAGTGCTCGCAGCGACTGGCGCCCGCCATCGAAGCCGCGGGTGGCGTGCCGCACCTCTACAAGACCGGCCATTCGCTGATCAAGGCCCGCATGCGCGAGCTCGACAGCCCGCTGGGTGGCGAAATGAGCGGCCACATCTTTTTCAAGGAGCGCTGGTACGGCTTCGACGACGGCACCTACGCCGGCGCGCGGCTGCTGGAGATCGTCAGCCGCGCCTCCGACGCCAGCGCGGTCCTCAACGCGCTGCCGACCAGCCACAGCACGCCGGAGATCAACGTGGCCTGTGCCGAGGGCGAGCCGCACGCGCTGGTCAAGCGTCTGGTGGAACTCGCCCGGTTCGACGCGCCGGCGCGCGTGTCCACCATCGACGGCGTGCGGGTGGATTGGCCCGACGGGTTCGGCCTGATCCGGGCGTCCAACACGACGCCGGTGCTGGTGCTTCGGTTTGAAGGCCAGACGCCCGAGGCGCTGCACCGCATCGAAACCGCGATGACGGGATTGCTGCGCCAGGCCAAGCCCGACGCCGTGCTGGGCGCCGCGGCGCACTGAGCCGCCGCGCGGGCCCGACTCCAGGCCGGACGTGAAGGCGAACGCTAGGGCTGAGCCGGCAGTCGCTGCACCAGGTCGTCGATCACGCCCTCGGCCTGGGGATCGCTCCAGGCCTGGCCACCCGGCGCGGGATGGCGCCAGACGGCCTGCACCGCGGTGACCACGCCGCTGGCGTCGCGCACCGGCGTGCTCAGCCCGAGCGCGTCAAGCCGGCTGTAGCTCTCGGCGAAGTTCGAGACGTGCGGCCCATGGAGCACGGCGCAGCGCAGAGCCAGCGGCTCGTGCGGGTTGTGCCCGCCGACCGGGGCGATCGACCCGCCGACCAACGCGACCGGCGCCAGCCGGTACCACAGCCCCATCTCGCCAATGGTGTCGGCCACGTACACCGCGGTGTTGTCCCCCGGCGTGTTGGCGCCGGCGCTGCGCAGCGGGGCGCCCCCGGCGAGCGCGGCCACCTCGGCACCGCGCGCGGGCGCCCTGGGCGCGATGATCAACAGCGCGTCGGGCTGGGCCTGGCGCAGGCGCGCGTGGGCCTGCAGCGCCAGCGATTCTTCGCCGGGGTGGCTGGACGCCAGCAGCCAGACCGGGCGCGTGCCGAGTGCCGCCTGCCAGGTGGCGAGGTCTTCCGCGTCGCAGGCCAGCGGCGGCACCAGCGACTTGATCGTGCCGCACACGACCACCCGCTCGGCCGGCGCGCCCAGCGTCACGAGACCGTCGCGCGTGGTGTCGTTCTGCGCGTACAGCGCGGCGAAGCCGGGCAACAGGCCCTGGTACAGGCCGCGTCCCCAGCGCCGACGCGCCAGCGACTCGGCCGAGAGGCGGGCGTTCACCAGCACACGGCCGATGCCGCGCCGGTCGGTGGCGTCGATCAGCGCCGGCCACAGGTCCATCTCGCACCACACCGCCAGCGACGGCCGCCAGTGGTCGAGAAAGCGGTTGACCGCACCCGGCGTGTCCACCGGCGCGAACTGGTGCTGGCAGCGCGGGGGCAGTCCGGTGCGTTTCAGCGCGTCGCCCGAGGTCCGCGCCGTGGTCGTGATCAGGAAATGCAGGTCGGGCCGCCGCTCGCCCAGCCGGGCGAACAGTCCCGCCAACGCCATCGCTTCGCCCACGCCGACGGCGTGGCCCCACACCAGGGGTCCGGCGGGTCGCTGCGCGTACTCGCTGCCGAGCTTCTGACGCACGCTGCGCGGCGTTTCCTTACCCCGGCGCAGACGCCGTTGCAAGCCCCAGCGCCACAGGGGCGCGAGCAGGCGCGTGGCGACCAGGTAGCTGCGCAGCGCCAGCGTCATCGCGACTCCAGCCAGGGGAGCAGGGCGGCGAGGTGCTTGTCGGCCGCACCGCCGTGTTCGGCAAAAAAGGCCTCGGCGCCAGCGATCGCCTGGGCGTAGGCCGAGGGCGAGGTCAGCAGGCTGATCAGCGCGGCGGCCAGCGATGCCGCATCGGCGTGTTGCTGCAACACGCCCGCTGCCAGCGCTTCCACGCCCGGGTATTCGATGCCCCAGATGCTCGGCCCGACCATGACCGGCTTCTTCAGCGCCAGCGGTTCGATCACATTGTGGGCGCCCATCGGCACGAACGACGCTCCCACCACCACCACCTGCGACAGCGCGAGGTAGGCGTACATCTCGCCCAGCGAATCGCCGAGCAGCACGTCCACCGCGGCCATGACCGGCGCATCGGGGCGGGGGGCCAGTTTCGCATCCAGCGCGGTGCTGCGCCGGGCCACGCGCAGGCCGGCGGCCCCGAGCAGTTGAGCCACCGCGTCAAAACGCTGCGGGCTGCGCGGCACGTAGACCACCAGCAGCGGCGGCAGTCCGGCCGCGGCCACACCCGCCTGCACCCGGCGGATGGTGTCGATGAAGGTGTCGTCCTCGCCGACGATGGCGCTGGCAAAGCAGACCACCGGCCGGCCGCCCGGCACGCCGGTGGCCAGGCGCCACGGCGCCAGCAGCGCGGCGGCCGCCGCGAGTTGCGCGGCGGACACCGGCAGGTCAAACCGCGTCTCGCCCGCCACCACCACGCGCGGTACGCCCACGTCGCGGAAGCGCACCGCGTGGGTCTCGCTCTTGCACAGCACAAGTTCGTAGGCCTGGAACAAGCGCGCCCGAAAGCCCCACCAGCGCTGGCGGTCGCGCTCAATGCTCTTCTTCGGGTATTGGGCGTTGGCCATCGCCAGCGGCACACCGGCGCGACGGATCGTGGCCAGCAGCACCGGCCAGGTGTCGATCTCCGTCATCACCGCCGCCCGCGGCTTCGCCCGCCGGATGAAGCGCCGCACCGCCCACGACAGCTCCAGCGGCACCCAGGCCACCCGCAGCCGGCCCGCAGCGATGTCATCGGCGAACAAGGTGTGGGCCGCGCCGCGACCCGCGGGCGTGAGCGTGGTGACCAAGACCGGCAGTCCCCGGGCCAGCAGCGCGCGGATCAAGGGGGCGGCGCCACGCAGCTCGCCCATCGACGCCGAATGCACCCACAGTGGTTGCTCCAGATCGCGCGGCGCGGCGCCGAACCGTTCGCTCCAGAACTGCCGGTACAGCGGCTCGCGCGCCCCGCGCCGCCAGAAAAACACCAGCACCGCCGGCAGCAACAGGTGCCACACCAGTTCGTAAAGCGCGATCAACAGCGTCAGGCCGGCGTCCGGCGGAAAGGGCCGGGCGGCGGGGGCGGGGCGTGACGGCTCGGCGGCAGCAGGCATGCGGTACGGGGTGGGGTGGATCGGCTGATGGTTCTGGCGGTGACCTGGGCGCCGCGCGCCCACCGGCGCGGGCCGTGCGCCCAAGGCTTTTCAGTATAGTGACGCCCTGCGACGCGCCCCGGCACGCCCCATCCGGTCTGCCGCCGCTGCGCCGTCCTTCCCCCCGTTTCCCATGCACGCCCCCACCTCCGCCTGGACCGCCGTCATTCCGCTGCGCGCCGGCTCCCAGGGGCTGCCGGGCAAAAACGTGCGCGAGCTCGCCGGGCGCCCGCTCTACCGCCACAGCGTGGACCAGGCGCTGGCCGCCGGCGCCACCCGCGTGCTCATCACCACCGACATTCCGGAGGTGCTGCGGGCTGCGCTGCCCGCCGGCGTGGCGTGTCTGGAACGACCGCCCGCGCTGGCCGGCCATGCCGTTCCGATGGACCCGGTCCTCGTCCACGCCTTGCAAGCCGGAGCGGTGGCCGGGCCGGTGGTGCTGTTGCAGGCGACGTCGCCGCTGCGGGCACCGGCCGACATCCGCGCCGCGCTCGCCGTGTTCGCCCGCGGCGATCACGAGCTGGTGATGAGCGTTACCGACGCCGACCGCGGCGTGCTCAAGTGGGGGCGGGTGGACGGCGACCGGTTCGTCCCGCTGTCCGACCCGGCGCACTGCTTCGCCAACCGCCAGAGCCTGCCGCCCGTGGTCCGGCCCAACGGGGCGGTCTACGTGTTTGACGCCGCGGCGTTCCTGGCCCGCGGCACGCTGGCCTGTGAACGCATCGGCATGGTGCTGATGCCCCCCGAGCGCAGCCACGACATCGACACCCTTCACGACTTCGAGCGCGCAAGCGCGTTGCTGACAAGGAATTCCGCATGAACACCCCCCGCATGACGATTGCCCACCGCGTGATCGGCGCCGACCAGCCGCCGCTGGTGGTGGCCGAGATCGGCATCAACCACGGCGGCAGCCTCGACGTGGCCAAGGGCATGGTGCTGGCGGCGCACCGCGCCGGCTGCGAAATGGTCAAGCACCAGACCCATTTCGTCGAGGACGAGATGACCGACGAGGCCAAGGCGATCTTTCCGCCCAACGCCGACAAGTCAATCTGGGACGTGATGGCCGAGTGCGCGCTGTCCAAGGACGAGGAGATCGCTCTCAAGCGCTACGCCGAGTCGCTGGGCATGATCTACATCTCCACGCCGTTCTCCCGCGCGGCCGCTGATTTCCTGGCCGAGATCGGTATCGCGGCCTTCAAGATCGGCTCGGGGGAGTGCAACCACGTGCCGCTGGTGCGCCACATCGCCAGCTTCGGCAAGCCCGTCATCATGAGCACGGGCATGCAGACCATCGATGGCCTGCGCGGCTCGGTGCAGGCGCTGGACGAGGCCGGCGTGCCGTACGCGCTGCTGGAGTGCACCAACCTGTATCCCTCGCCGCCGGAGATCGTGAGCCTGCAGGGCATCGGCGAGTTGCGCCAGGCCTTCCCGCGCGCGGTGATCGGTTTTTCCGACCACAGCATCGGCCCGGAGATGGCGCTGTCGTCGGTGGCACTCGGCGCCTGCATCCTGGAGCGTCACTTCACCGACACCCGTTACCGCAAGGGCCCCGACATTCCCTGCTCGATGGACCCGGCCGAGCTGAAGTTCCTGATCGACCGCTCGCGCGAGATTCACACCGCGCTGATGAACCCCAAGGTGCGCACCGCCCCGGAGGAGGATGTCTACCGCTTTGCGCGCGGCTCCATCGTGGCCGACCGCGATTTGCCGGCCGGCCATGTGATCACCCCGGCCGACATCTGGGCCCGACGCCCGGGCTCGGGCGAGATCTCGGTGCAGCACTTCGATCGCCTGGTGGGCGCCCGCACCACCCGGGCCCTGCGCCGCAACCAGCAGCTCGTGTGGTCCGATCTCGACGGCGTGGCCCCGCAGGCCAACAGCTGACATGACCCGCCGCCTGCTCTTCGTCACCGGCACGCGCGCCGACTACGGCAAGCTCGAACCGCTGGCCATCGCCGCGCGCGACGCCGGTTTTGCGATCAGTTTTTTCGTCACCGGCATGCACATGATGCGCCGCTACGGCGAGACGCGCCTGGAGGTGCGGCGCTTCGCCGGGGCTGAGTGCTTCGAATACGTCAACCAGCGCGAGGGCGACGCGCAGGACTTCATCCTCGCCAAGACGATCCTGGGGTTCTCCGACTTCGTGCACGAGCACCGCCCCGACCTCGTGGTCATCCACGGCGACCGCGTGGAAGCGATGGCGGCTTCCATCGTCTGCGCGATGCGCTACATCCCCTCCGCCCACATCGAGGGCGGCGAGGTGTCGGGCACCATCGACGAGAGCATCCGCCACTGCAACACCAAGCTCTGCAGCACCCACTTCGTCAGCTCCGAGCCGGCCCGCCAGCGCGTCCTCGCCCTGGGCGAAGCCGCCGACAGCATCTACACCATCGGCTCGCCCGAACTCGACACCCACGCCCGTCCCTCCGGCGTTTCGCTCGACGAGGTGCGCCAGCGCTATGCCATCCCCTTCGCCGATTTCGGCATCGCGGTGTTCCACCCGGTCACGTCGGAGGCGGCATCGATGGGGCGGCAGGCCCAGTCGCTGTTTGGCCGCCTCGAGGCCAGCGGCCGGCACTTCGTGGTGATTGCTCCCAACAACGACCCGGGCACCGAGGGCATCTTCGCGGTGATCGAGCAGCTGCCGCCGCAGCGCTTCCGCGTGATTCCGTCGATGCGCTTCCATTACTTCAGCGAGCTCATGAAACACGCCAGCGCGATGGTGGGCAACAGCAGCGCCGGCGTGCGCGAGGCGCCCTTCCTGGGCCTGCCGAGCCTGGACGTGGGCAGCCGCCAGCACAAGCGGGCCAGCGGTCCCTCGATCACCGCCACCAGCGCTTTCGACACCGACACCATCGACCGCTTCCTGCGCGAGACCTGGGGCCGGCGTTTCCCGGGCGACACCACGTTCGGCGCGGGCGATGCCGCGGCGCGGTTCGTGGCGGTGCTGCGCGACGAGGCGTTCTGGCAGCGGCCCTTGCAGAAGGCGTTTGCGGGTGAGTAACGGGGCGGCGAGCCGGACCTCCGACGGTGGCCTGCTGCCGCGCGTCACCCGTGGCGCCGACACCTTGGCCCGCGGCGCCGCGGTGGCGCTCCTGCTCGGGGTGCCGACGTCGATCGCGCTGGTGAACATCGCGCTGCTGTTGCTGTTGCTGGGTTGGCTGGCGGGCGGACGCTGGGGCGCAAAGTGGGACGCTGTGCGCACCAACCCGATCAGCCTGCCCGCGGCCCTGCTGACGGTGTGGATCGGGGTGGGCGCGCTCTACACCCCCGCCGATCCGGCGGTGGTCAAGGCCCACTTCTACGTGTACAGCAAGCTGCCGCTGATGCTCGTGTTGCTCACGTTGTTCGACGAGCCCCGCTGGCGCGCCCGGGCCTGGTGGGCCTTTGCGGCGGGCTGTCTGATCACGCTGGTGTCGACCTACGCCAACGTGTGGGTTCAGGTGCCCTGGTCCGATTCGCACAACCAGGGTTTTGGCGAGTCCCACCATGTGTTCAACGACTACATCGCGCAGGGCCTGGCCACCGCGGTGTTTGTGGCGTGGCTGGCGGCGCAGGCGTGGGCCACGGAGAACGCCCGCTGGCGCGCCGGCCTGATCGCGGTGGCCGCGCTCGCGGTGTTCAGCGTGACCCACCTGCTGGCCGGTCGCACGGGGCAGGTGGTGCTGATCGCGCTGGCGCTGGCGGTGATTGCGGTGGCGGTGCCCGTGCGCCGCTGGTGGCGGCCGCTGCTGGGGCTGGTGGCTGTGGTGGCGGTGAGCGTGGTCAGCTCGCCCCTGATCCGGGAGCGGACCGGCGAGGTTCTGGATCAGGCGCGGCAGTACGAGCAGGCCGGCGTCGTCTCCACCTCCACCGGCGCGCGGCTGGACATGTGGCGCCACGCGATGGACATGGCCGCGCAGAGCCCGGTGTGGGGCCACGGCACCGGCGGTTACCGCGCGCTGGCGTCGCAGGTCTACACCGACCCGGTGCAGTGCGCGATTTCCTGCATCCACCCCCACAACCAATACCTCTTCTTTCTCGTGGACCACGGCGTGGTCGGGCTGGCGCTGTACGTGTGGCTGTTGTGGGCGGCGGCCTGGGCGTGGCGCGGCCGGGCCGTGCCCGAGCGGGTGCTGGCCGCGGGCTTCCTGGCGGTGCTGGTGGTCGACGGATTCATCAATGGCCCGTTCTGGGTGACGACCGAGCGGCACCTGTTCGCGTCGGTGCTGCCGCTGCTGATGGCCGGCTGGGCGGCCCACCGCGCGGGGGCCCGACCGTGATCCCGGCCTGGAAGCTGCGCCGCGAATGGGAGAGCCTGAAGCAGCAGCTCCAGGCGCTGCCGGAGCGGTGGATCGGCCCCGCGCGGCAACGCCGGTTGGACGCGCGCTTTCCGGCCGATTGCCGGGTGCGTGACGGCGCAGTGCCTCTGGGTGAGAAGGTCGCCATCCTGTTGCTGTACCAGCCCCGCGGCATGGCCGCTTCCGCGCTGGCCACGGTCGAGCACCTGACCGGTCGCGGTTACGCCGTGCTGGCGGTGGTCAATCACCCGGTCAGCCCCGCCGATGCCGAGCGCCTGCTGCCGCGGGTGTGGCGCTGTGTGGAGCGGCCCAACTTCGGTTACGACTTCGGCGGTTACCGGGATGCCATCCGCCTGCTCCAGCGCTGGCGCGTCGAGCCCGCGCACACGCTGCTGCTCAACGACAGCGTGTGGTTTCCGCTCGACCCGGCTGAGGGCCTGATCGGCGCGTTCGAGGCGTCGCCCGCCTGGTTCGGCGGCGCCTTTCGCTTTGTCGACCCCCCGGGGCACGACGCGGAGCACGCCGGCATTTTTCTGTCCTACTGCTTCCATTTCCGCGCGCCGCTGTGGCGCCACGACGCCTTCGTGGCCTTCTGGCGCGACTACGTGTGTTCGAGCAACAAGGTGCTGACTGTCAAGCGCGGTGAACGCGGCTTCTCGCGCGCGCTGTTTGCCGCCGGCGTGCCCAGCGAGGGCGTGTGGTCGCGCGACCGCCTGCTGGAGGCGCTGCAGCCGCTGCCGGACGCCGAGTGGCGCCGCGTGCTGGATTACGCTGCCTACACCGATGAGCCGCTGGCGCGCGAGCGCGACGCGCTGCTGGCCGAACCGCCGGATGCCCCCGCCTGGCGCGACCGCGCCTGGGCTCACCTGCAGGCCGCGGCCGCGCGGCGCAATCCCTTGTCGACCTTCGTGTACGCCAGCGTGCGCTGGGCGGGCGTGCCCTTCCTCAAGAAGAACGCGGGCGAACTGCAGGTGCGGATGCGCCGTCAGTACCTGCGCGCGGTGGCCGCGGGCGATCTGCCCTCGCCGGGCGACGCGCTGCTGGCCGAGATCCGGGCTCGCACGCCGGACTGACGCGGCTCACACCACGCCGCGGTAGAACTCGCGGATGCGCTCCTGCATGGGGCCGAGCGTGCCGCGCGACCAGATCAGCGCACGGCCCTTGTTGTCGGTGACCACGTCGCCGTCCTGCAGGCGCAGCAGGTTTTCCGGCTTGATGTCGATGCCGTTGAGCGTGACGACCACCTGATGGCGACGCCGCGCGCGGATCCAGGGCATCCAGGGCTTGAGCCACAACCACCAGCGCAGCCGCGACATGTACTCCAGCGTCAGCTTGACGGCGAAACGGTCGCTGATGGCCCGCATGTGGGGCTGCGCGGCCCAGCTGATGAAGCGTTCGTCGGCGGCCATGGGCCGGTAGCCGAGGTCGGGGTGGGCCTCCAGCAACGCGCGGAACCGGGCGGCGATGAAATGGTTGTGCGCCGGGTGGAAGACCACCACCGACGAATTGCCACGGGCGTACTTGCGGCCGTTCGTGCGGCGGTGGATGAAGCGTCCGAGGGGCCCGAACGGGATGATGGCGCTGGGCAGCATGGCCACCGTCTGCGGCGAGGTCATGAGTGCCAGCGCGCGACCCAGGTCGCCGAACACCAGCGAGTCGAGGTCAATGTAGATGGCCGGCAGGTCGGTGGGCAGCACGCCAGGTTCGAACATGCACAGCTTGGCCTGGCAGCCCGCGCGCATGAGCGCCGGCTGCGCAAAGAACGCCGGCATGGGCACCGGGTTGACCCGCGGATCGAGTCCCTCGCGGTCCCGATCGGTGATCAGCGTGAAGCGCGCGACCGTCGCGCTCTGGTCGGCAATGGCGCGGACCAGCCGGTTGATCAGGCTCACCGGGTATTTGGTGCCCCAGCAGATCAGCACGCACTGCCAGGCCGCACGGGCGGGCGGGCTCGCGGTGGATTCGCTCACTTCGCCAGCAGCCCGTTGATCGGCGCGAGGTCTTCTGGCGCCAGCACGCCGCTGGCCTGCCGCAGCCGCAGGTTGCCGAGCAGCACGTTGTAGCGTGCCTGCGCCAGGTCGCGCTTGGTCTGGAACAGCTGGCTCTGCGCGTTGAGCACGTCGATGTTGATGCGCACACCGACCTGATAGCCCAGGCGGTTGGCGTCGAGCGCGCTCTGGCTGGAAGCCTCGGCCGCCTCCAGCGCCTTGACCTGGCCTTCGCCGGAGACCACGCCGAAGAAGGCGGCGCGCGTGGCCTGGTCCACGCCGCGGCGGGCGGCATCGAGGTCGTTGCGGGCCTTTTCCTCGAGCGCCAGTGTTTCCTTGATGCGGTTCTGCGTGGCGAAGCCGGCAAACAGCGGCATGTTGAATTGCACGCCAACGCTGGTGTTGTTGTTGCGCACGTTGCCCGGCACGGTGGTGATGCCCGAGGGCGCGCGGCTCACGCCGTAGGAGGCCACCAGGTCAACCGTGGGCTTGTGGCCGGCCTCGGCCTTGCGGGTTTCAAGCTCGGCGATGTCGAGCGCGCGCCGGGCACTCAGCACGGTGGGGTGCTGCTCGCCCACCCGACTCAGCCACACGTTCGGATCGGCCGGCGACAGCGGGGGCAGGTTCACCGGGGCGGCCAGCGGTTTGGGCGCCGTGCCGCCACGGCCAACCAGCTGGTCCAGGGCCAGCTTCTTCACGCGCAGGTCGTTCTCGGCAGCGATTTCCTGCGCGACGACCAGGTCAAAGCGCGCCTGGGCCTCGCGGGCGTCGGTCACCGTCGCGGTGCCGACCTCGAAGTTGCGTTTGGCGGCGGCCAGCTGCTCGGCCACCGCGGTTTTCTGCGCCTGCACAAAGGTCAGCGTGTCGCCGGCGGCGAGCACGTCGAAGTAGGCCTGCGCGGTGCGCACGATCAGGTCCTGCTCGGCGATCTGCAGCCGGGCCTGCGCAATGTCGCGGGACAGCCCGGCCTGGTCGTTGGCGATGGTGTTGGCCGGCCGGTAGAGCGGTTGCGACGCCGAGAGCGTGGCGCTTTGGCTGCGGCTGGTGCCGTCGAGCAGGTTGTTGCTGCTGTCGCGGCGAGCCCAGCTGGCCGCGGCGCCCAGACCCACCTGCGGCAGCAGGCCGGCGCGCGCCTGATCGGCCTGCGCCTGGCTGGCGTCGAATTGCGCGCGGGCGGCGAGGTAGGCCGCGTCGTAACCGCGCGCGGCCTCGTACAGCTCCAGCAGGCTTTGCGCCTGCGCGCTGCCCAGCGCCGAGAGGGCCAGGGCGGCGGCCAGGGGTCGCAGGGCGTGGAGCATCGCGGTGGGTTTCATGGGCGGTCCTTCGGGTGACGACGGGTGGGGCAGGAGCGGCTTCGCGGGGACGTCGCAGCGGTCTCAGTACAGCGGCACGGCCGGGTCCTTTTCCTGCGACCAGGCGTGGATGCCGCCGTGGATGTTCACCACCTGCGTGTAGCCCTGGTTCATCAGGAAGTGAACGACCTGGGCGCTGCGCGCGCCGTGGTGGCACAGGCAGGCGATCGGGCGGTCGCGGTCCAGTTCGTCCAGCCGCGCCGGCACCGTGCGCATGGGCATCGCCACGAGTTCGAAATCGGTCTGCGGCTTCACGCTGGCGGTCTGCAGCTCCCACGGCTCGCGCACATCCAGCACCACCGGCACGGGCGCGGCGGGATCGTCGGCGCGTTGGGCGCGCAGCCAGTCGTCGAGTTGGGCGGGGCGGATGGCTTGCATGACGGGAGTCGGTGGGTCAGGGTGGGTCGGTCAGAAACGGAACCGCGACGGTGCCGGGAAGTTCCGCAGGCGCGGGGCCACGGTGTCCCACGGCTGGGCGGTGTGGAAGGCGGCGTCGCCGGTGCGGGTGATCACGGTGGCGCGCATCACCGGCTCCTCGCCGACTACGGCCACCAGACGGCCGCCGGGTGCCAGCAGCGAGAGCAGCGCCGGCGGCACTTCGGCGACCGAGCCGCTGAGCACGATCGCGTTGAAGGGCGCAGCGGCACGGCAGGCCGCAAAGTCCTGCGCGGTGGCGTCGGCGGTGATCACCTCGGCGTTGGTCACGCCCGCGGTCTGCAGGTTGGCCCGCGCCTGAGCGGCCAGCGCGGGGTCGATCTCCACGCTCACCACGTGGCGCGCCAGGCGGGCCAGCAGCGCGGCCATGTGGCCGCTGCCGGTGCCGATCTCCAGCACGCTGTCACCGGGCTGCAGCGCCAGGTCCTGCAGCATCCGGGCTTCGACCTTGGGCGCCAGCAGGCACTGGCCCTCGACCGCGGGCTGGTTCAGCGGCAGTTCGAGGTCGGCGAAGGCGAGCGACCGGTGCGCCGCCGGCACGTAGTGTTCCCGCGGGACCTCACCCATCAGGGCCAGCACGCGCGCATCCAGCACCTCCCAGGGGCGGATCTGCTGCTCGATCA
This sequence comes from Hydrogenophaga sp. T66, assembly GCF_057219855.1. Taxonomy (NCBI): domain Bacteria; kingdom Pseudomonadati; phylum Pseudomonadota; class Betaproteobacteria; order Burkholderiales; family Comamonadaceae; genus Hydrogenophaga; species Hydrogenophaga sp. T66. Next base: position 644,074 of record NZ_JBXVVX010000001.1, read on the forward strand.
TGTTGAAACGGGCTTGTTCGAGGGACGGTGCGGCGGTCATGTCGGAACTCCTGGGAGCGGCTCGGAAGCGGTGTGAAAGGGGTGTCGGGGAGGGGTGAGTGATGGCTCAGGGCAACCGGGCATTTTACGAGGCGGGGGTCTGCGACACGGGGCCCGACCAGCGCCGGCGCACCCAGCGCGCGAGGTCGTCGAGGTAGCAGTACACGACCGGCACCACCACCAGGGTCAGCACCGACGACGTGATCACGCCGCCGATCACGGCCTGGCCCATCGGCGCCCGTTGTTCCGAGCCCTCGGTCAGGGCGAAGGCCAGCGGCACCATGCCAAACACCATGGCCAGCGTGGTCATCAGGATCGGGCGCAGCCGGACGCGGGCCGCCAGCAGCAGCGCTTCCTCGCGCGGCAGCGGCGGCTCGCCGTGGTCACCGGCGCGCGCGCGGATGGCGAAGTCCACCAGCAGGATCGCGTTCTTCGTGACCAGACCCATCAGGAGCACGATGCCGATCACCGAAAACATGCTCAGCGTCGAGCCAAACATCAGCAGCGCCAGCACCACGCCGATCAGGGTCAGCGGCAGCGAGGTCATCAGCGCCAGCGGCTGCAGGAAGCTCTTGAACTGGCTGGCGAGGATCATGTAGATGAAGATGATCGCCAGGGCCAGCGCGGAGAGCGCGTAGCCGAAGGACTCGCGCATGTTCTTGGTGGAGCCGCCAAACTCCACCCTGTAGCCCGGCGGCAGCGCGATGCCATCGAGCACGCGCTGGATATCCGCCGTGACCTCGCCGGCCGAGCGGCCATAGACGTTGGCGTTGATGGCGACCTCGCGGTTGAGGTTGCGTCGGTTGATCTGGTTGGCGCCCGTGGCCTCGCGCACCTCGGCGATCTGGTTGAGCGGCACCACCCGCGAGGAGCCGTCGCTGGCCGTGCCGACGGTGAAAGGCAGCTGCGCGAGGTCGGCGGCGCGCTGTCGTTGTTCGGGTGCCAGGCGCACGTTGACGTCGTAGCTCTCGCCGTCCTGTGCGCGCCAGTTGCCCACGGTGACGCCGGCCACCAGCGTGCGCAGGCTCGACGCCACGGCCTGCGTGTTCAGGCCCAGGTCGGAGGCGGCGTCGCGCTTGAGCACCACGTCCACCGTGGGCTTGTTCGGTTTGACGCTCGCGTCCAGATCGACCAGGCCCACGATGGGTCGCACCCGCTCCAGGATCTGCTGGCTGAGCCGCTCCAGCTCGGCGAGGTCATCGCCCTGCAGCGAAAACTCGATCTGCTTGTTGCCGCCCACCGCGTCGAGCAGACCGACGTGGGTCACCGTGATGCCCGGCACCGCGCGCAGCCGCTCGCGCAGCAGCGCCGACATCTGGTCCACGCTGCGCGTGCGGTCCTTGCGGTCGACCAGGCGCACATAGACGCTCGCGTACATCGGGCCCTGTGCGTTGCCGGTGTTGATGGTGGAGAGCGTGTAGCGGACCTCGGGAAACTCGCGCAGGATCGCTTCCACCTCGCGGGTCTTGGCTTCGGTGGCCTGTAACGAGGAGCCCACCGGGGTGTAGAAGTTGAGCGAGGTTTCCGAGAAGTCGGCCTTGGGCACGAACTCGGTGCCCAGCAGCGGCACCATGAACACGCTGCCCACAAAGGTCGCGGCGGCCAGGGCGAGGGTGGCGAGCTTGTGGCGCAGCGACCAGCGCAGCGCGGCCTGGTAGGTGTCGGCCAGCTCGTCCTGGAAGCGGTCGAAGGCATGGGTCACGCGGCCGATGGTGCGGTCGTAGAACGAGCGGGGCCCGTCGGCGCGGCGCTCGATCGCGGGGTCGTGCCACACCGACGAAAGCATCGGGTCGAGCGTGAAGCTCACGAACATCGAGATCAGCACCGCGGCCACCATGGTGATGCCGAACTCGTGGAAGAACTTGCCGATGATGCCGCCCATGAAGCCGATCGGCAGGAACACCGCCACGATCGACAGCGTGGTCGCCAGCACCGCCAGACCAATCTCCTGCGTGCCTTCCATCGCGGCGTTGAAGGGCGTCTTGCCCATCTGCACGTGGCGCACGATGTTTTCGCGGACCACGATCGCGTCGTCGATCAGCAGACCCACCGACAGCGTGAGCGCCATCAGCGTGATCATGTTGATCGTGAACCCGAACAGGTTCATGAAGAAGAAGGTGCCCACCAGCGCGATGGGCAGCGTCAGGCCGGTGATGACCGTCGAGCGCCAGGAGTTGAGGAACAGAAAGACGATCAGCACGGTGAGGATCGCGCCCTCAATCAGCGTCTGGCGCACGTTCTGCACCGACACCCGGATCGGCCGCGAGCCGTCGGCGATCGGCTCCAGCCGCACGCCCGGTGGCACCTCGGCGCCGAGGCTGCCAAGCGCGGCCTTCAGCCCGTCGATCACCGCGATGGTGTTTTCATCCTGCGCCTTTTGCACCTGCAGCAGCAGTGTGCGCTGGCCGTTGTAGAGCGCCAGGCTCTCGACTTCCTGCGTGCCGTCGGTGACGCGGGCGACATCGCCCAGCCGGACCGGCTGGCCGTTGCGCCGGGCCACGATGATCGACTCGAAGTCGCGCGGGTTGGCCAGCCGCGACAGCACCTGCACCACCTGCTCGCGCTCGCCGGTCTTGAGCGTGCCGACCGGCAGGTCCTGGTTTTCGCTGCGCACCGCGGCGTTGACCTGCTCGGTGCTCACGCCCAGCGCCTGCATGGCGCGCGGGTCGAGTTCGATGTTGATGGCGCGGCGGGTGGCGCCCACCAGCGTGACCGAGCCGACGCCGCGCACGTTTTCCAGCCGCTTCTTCAGCACCTGGTCCGCCCAGGTGGTCAGGGCCACCGGCGAGGGCGCGCCTTCGCCCGGCTCGGGCACCACCGCCACCGACCAGATCGAGCGCGCCGCCGGATCGAAACGCAACACGCGCGGCTCCTCCACCTCGTCGCGGAAGGCCGGTCGCAGGATGGCGATCTTCTCGCGCACGTCCTCCGCCGCCTTGCGGCCGTCGACCGTGAGCTGGAACTCGATGATCACCACCGAGCTGCCTTCGTAGCTGCGCGAGGTGAGGGTGTTCACCCCGGCGATCGCGTTGACCGCTTCTTCCACCTTCTTGGTGACCTCCGACTCCACGATCTCCGGCGAGGCGCCGGGGTACGCGGTGGTCACCACCACGACCGGAAAATCGATGTTCGGGAATTGGTCCACCTGCAGGCGCTGCAGCGAAAACGCCCCCAGCACCACGAAGGCGAGCATCACCATGGTGGCGAACACCGGGTTGCGCAACGAGACCTGGGTGAACCACATGGTGCGTGCTTCCCAGGCTCAGCGGGCGTCGGGCGCCTGCACCCGCGTGCCGGCGCGCAGGGCGCCCGCGCTGGCGGCCAGCACCGGGGTGCCCGCGGGCAGTGGCACCGCCCGCATGGGCTCGTCGCCACGCAGGCCGCTCAGGCCGTCGCGCAGGGCGACGTGTTCCACCACGCCATCGCGCAGCACCTGCACGTAGGGTTGCGGCTGGTCGTTGCGTACGGCGGATTGCGGCACGGCGGTGGCGGTGGTCTTGCCCACGGCCACCGTGCCCTGTGCGAACAGGCCCTGGCGCATGCCCGGCGCGGCCTTGACCGTGAGATACACCAGCACGCTGCGGCTGCCGGCCTGCACGCTGGGGTTGATGCGAGAAATCACCGCATCCACCGGCGCGGGCAACCCTTCGATCCGCAGCCGCGCGGACTGGCCGACCGCCAGCGGCGCCGCGTCGCCGGGCGAGACCGCGGCCTCGATCTCGAACGCGCTGAGGTCCACCACCTCCAGCACCCGCGCGTCCAGCGCCACGCGCTCGCCGTTTTGCGCAAGCCGGGCCGACACCTGGCCGTCCAGTGGCGAACGCAGCACCGTGTCGGCGAGGCCTTTGCGGGCGATGTCCAGCGCGGCCAGCGCGGCGCGGTGGTTGGCATGCGCGGCCGCGAGGTTGGCGCTGGAGGTGTCCAGCGCGGTGGGGGAGATGAAGCCCTGCGTGACCAGCGCTTCGTTGTTGCGCTGCGTGCGCTGGGCGATCGCCACCTGCGCCTCGGCCGATGCCGCCTGCTGCTCGGCCTGGCGCACCCGGGCCTGGGCCTCGGTCGGGTCGATGCGGGCGAGCTCCTCGCCGGCGCGCACCGGGTCGCCTTCTCGCTTGCTCAGACCCCGCAGTTCACCGGCCGCCCGCGCCTTCACCGCCGCCGTTTGCAGGGCCTTGAGTGAGCCCGACACCGGCACCGCCTGCACCAGCTCGACGCTGGCCACCGCGATCACATCCGCCGGCGCCAGCCGATACACCGGCGCCTCCTGGAGGCTCTGGGCCGCGCTGCGGGCCGCGGCGGCGGTGGCCTCACGCTTGTGCAGCGCCCGCCCCACGCCCCACGCCACCGCGACCACGAGCAACAACAACAGGGCCAGCTGAACACGGGCGGCGCGGGTCTGGGGCAAACGCATGGGAGGGAGGGGGTGGGGTGGTCAGCGGCGCACCAGCATGCCGCCGAGCAGCAGGTCGAGCTGGTTGTCGATGAAGGTCAGGGGGTCGATGGACTGGCCCGCGGCGCTGGCACAAGGCGCCATCGAGTGTTTCCACATCAGCAGGAAGATCATGGGAGCGATGAGGCCGTACACCGCGTAATCGAGGTTGAGGGGACGAAACTCGCCGCGGTCCACCCCGCGTTGCAGGATGCGGCGGATCAGATCGTGCCCCGGTCCGATGACGGCTTGCTGATAGAAGGCCGCGATCTCGGGAAACATGCCGGCTTCGCTCATCACCAGCTTGGTGATGCCCGAGGCCTGCGTCATGCCGATCCGCTCCCACCACGAGTGCATGCAATAGCGCACCAGTTCGACGCTGTCGCCTTCGAAGCGCTCGAACTCCTCGTTCCATTCGGCAAAACGCCCGGCGATGGTTTCGTGCACCACCGCTTTGAACAGTTCTTCCTTGCTGGGGAAGTAGAGGAAGAGGGTGCCTTTGGAGACGCCGGCGCGCGCCGCCACTTCCTCCACCCGGGTGGCCGCGAAGCCTTTCTCCACAAACAGCGACAGCGCCGCCTGCACCAGCTCGCCCGGGCGCGCTTCCTTGCGCCGCGCGCGGCGGGGCCGGGCGGCGGACGGGGCGTCGGGGGTGGGTGTGCGGGGCATGGCAGTTAATGACCGATCGGTTAGTAATATACCCCACCGGGCTGACCTCCACCTGTCCCGCGGGTGAACGGCGGGTAAACGTGGCCGGCGGTGGGTGGCCGGCGGACGTGGCTGGGGCCGCCGTGGTCACGCCCGCGGTCGTTCGGGGTCGCTTGCGGCCGCTCGTGGCGCCGGGGCGTCGCCCGCGCGGCTAGCCCAGCCGAATGCCCACGTGGGTGATCGCGCCGCCGTCCATCGTGCGCACGCTGATCTCGGCGTGCCCCAGCGTGGCGCTGTCGCCCACAACGGGCGGGCGCCCGAGTTCGGTGCGCAGCCAGTCGGCCACCGACTGGTCGGACGCCGCGGGCACGGGCAAGCCGTAGAAGCCGCACAAGGCCTCCATCGGCGTGGTCCCGGCCAGGTCGAAGTCGCCAAACACCTCGCGCGCTTCCTGCGTGTCGTCCAGGTCGGGCAGCGCCACGCCGGTGCGCCGGGCGGCCCAGCCGATCGTCGAGCCCTGCAGCAGCAGCGAGCTCAGCACCACCACGAAGGCCACGTTGAAGAAGGTCGTGGCCCCGGGCACGCCCGCCATCAGCGGAAACACCGCCAGCACGATGGGCACCGCGCCGCGCAGGCCCACCCAGCTGATGAAGACGATTTCGTGCCGCGGAAAGCGCATCGGCGCCAGGCAGAGCCACACCGACAAGGGGCGTGCCACCAGCATCAGCACCGCCGACACCCCGAGCGCCGGCAACAGGGTGCGCAGCAGTTCGCTGGGCGTGACCAGCAGGCCCAGCAGCAGGAACATGCCGGCCTGCGCCAGCCAGGCATAGCCGTCCAGGGCCGACAGCGAGGTGCGCACCTGCCGTCGCGCGCGGTTGCCCGCCACCACACCCATCGCATAGACCGCCAGAAAGCCGGAGCCGCCCAGCCAGGTCGTGCCGGCAAACACCGCCAGACCGCCAGAGACGATCAGCAGCGCGCGGATGCCGCCGCCACCGTCGTTCCCGCGCCCCATGCGCTTGAGGAGCTCGGCCAACCCCCAGCCGCCGGCCAGTCCCATCGCCGTGCCCCAGCCGAACTGCTCCAGCAGGCTGCCGACCACACCCATCGGCGTGATGCCGGTGCCCAGACCGGCGGCGGTGGCCAGCGCCACGCCGATGCAGGTCAGCGTGAGGTAAATGGCCATCGGGTCGTTCATGCCCGACTCGATCTCCAGCGTCGCCGCCACGCGCTCGTTGAGCGTCACGCCAGAAGACTTGAGCAGCGCAAACACCGCGGCGGCGTCGGTGGAGCCCACGATCGCGCCCACCAGCAGCGCCAGTGTCCACGGCAGGTCCAGCAGCCAGTGCGCAGCCGCCCCGGTGATGGCCGCGCAGACCACCACGCCCACGGTCGCCAGCCCCAGCGCGGGCTTCAGACCCGTGCGGAAGGTGGGCAGCGCGGTGCGCAGGCCGCCGTCGAGCAGGATGACCGCCAGCGCCACGTTGCCGACCCAGAAGCTCAGCCGGAAGTCGTCGAACCGGAAGCCGCCGGGACCGTCTTCGCCCGCCAGCATGCCGACCGCCAGAAACACCACCAGGAACGAGAAGCCGGCGCGCGCCGAAGCCACGCCGGCGAGCACGCTGATGAACACCAGCGCGGCGGCGCCCAGCAGCGGCAAGGCCAGGAAATCGAGCGACAGGGACATACCCCGAAACTAACAGAATGCGTGCCAGCCCCGAGGCCGTGGGGCCGGGCCGCACGGGCCCCAAAAAAAAGACCGCCGGGGCGGCGGTCCTGGTCGGCGGTCGGGGCGGCTTCAGCGGGAGGCTGGAGCCGCGCCGTGGCGCGTCAGTTGGAGAACGCGGCGATGCCGGTGATCGCGCGGCCCAGGATCAGCGCGTGGATGTCGTGGGTGCCTTCGTAGGTGTTGACCACCTCCAGGTTCACCAGGTGGCGGGCGACGCCGAATTCGTCGCTGATGCCGTTGCCGCCCATCATGTCGCGCGCCAGCCGTGCAATGTCCAGCGCCTTGCCGCAGCTGTTGCGCTTGAGGATGGACGTCAGCTCGACCGGGGCCAGGCCTTCGTCCTTGAGTCGGCCCAGGCGCAGGCATCCCTGCAGGCCCAGGCTGATCTCCGTGACCATGTCGGCCAGCTTCTTCTGGATCAGCTGGTTGGCGGCGAGCGGCCGGCCGAACTGCTGGCGGTCCATCACGTACTGGCGGGCGCGCGCGTAGCAGTCCTCGGCCGCGCCCAGCGCACCCCAGGCGATGCCGTAGCGCGCGCTGTTGAGGCAGGTGAACGGACCCTTGAGGCCGCGCACCTCGGGGAAGGCGTTCTCCTCGGGGCAGAACACGTTGTCCATCACGATTTCGCCGGTGATGGAGGCACGCAGACCGACCTTGCTGTGGATCGCCGGCGCGCTCAGGCCCTTCATGCCTTTCTCGAGGATGAAGCCGCGGATGGCGCCTTCATCGTCCTTGGCCCACACGACGAACACGTCGGCGAACGGGCTGTTGCTGATCCACATCTTGTTGCCGCTCAGGCTGTAGCCGCCGGCCACCTTCCGGGCGCGCGTGACCATGCTGGCGGGGTCGGAGCCGTGGTTGGGTTCGGTCAGGCCGAAGCAGCCGATCCACTCGCCGCGCGCCAGCTTGGGCAGGTACTTCTGCTTCTGGGCCTCGGTGCCGAACTCGAAGATCGGCACCATCACCAGCGAGCTCTGCACGCTCATCATCGAGCGGTAGCCCGAGTCCACGCGCTCCACCTCACGCGCCACCAGGCCGTAGCTCACGTAGTTCAGGCCCGCGCCGCCGTAGGCCTCGGGGATCGTCACGCCCAGCAGGCCCAGCTCGCCCATCTCACGAAAGATGGCCGGGTCGGTGATTTCCTTGCGGAAGGCCTCGGTCACGCGCGGGGCCAGGCGCTCCTGGCAATAGGCGTGGGCCGCGTCGCGCACGGCGCGCTCGTCGTCGGTGAGCTGGCCGTCGAGGTAAAAGGGATCGTCCCAGCGGAAGCTGGCTTTGGCCTTGGTCGGTGCGAGCATGGGGTGTCTCCGGTGAATGGGGGCGCTCGGGCGCGGTGGGCGGATTGTCGGCGGTCGATGCATAGCTGTCTAATATCAATGATGTATTCATCAATACAGGATTGATATTCATGGAGCTGCGACACCTGCGTTGTTTTCTGGCGGTGGCCGAGGAGCGGCATTTCGGGCGCGCGGCGCAGCGCCTCTCCATGACACAGCCACCGCTGTCGCTGAGCATCCAGCAGCTCGAAGCCTCGCTGGGGGTGGCGCTGTTCGTGCGCAACAGCCGCGGCGTGAGCCTCACGCCGGCCGGTGAGGCGCTGGTGTCGCCGGCGCGGGCGCTGCTGGACGGCGCCGCCGCCGCCGCGCGCGAGGCGCGCGAGGTGGCGCAGGGCGTGGCCGGCCGGCTGCAGGTCGGCTTCGCCGGCACCGTGCTCTACCGCGGGCTGCCCCCGATCCTGCGGGCTTTCGCGGCCGACCACCCGCGCCTGCGCCTCACGCTGCGCGAGCTCAGCTCCAGCGACCAGCTGATTGAGCTGCAGCACGGCCGTCTGGACGCCGGCTTTGTGCACACCACGCGCGTGCCGGCCGGCTTTTCGCAGGTGTTGGTGTCGCGCCAGCCCTTCGTGGCCTGCCTGCCGGCCGGCCACCCGCTGGCCGAGGCCGACACGCTGCCGGTGGCGCGGCTGGCGGGGCAGCCGTACGTGGCGATCGCGCGCGCCGTGTCGCCCGATTACCACGACCGCCTGCTCGCCCTGTGTGCCGACCACGGCTTTGCGCCGGATGTGCGCGTCGAGTTGCGGCATTGGCTGAGTGTGGTGTCGGTGGTCGCGCAGGGCCTGGGCGTGGCGCTGGTGCCGGCGGCGCTGGCGCAGGCCGGATTGCCCGGGGCGGTGTTCCGGCCGGTGGCCGAGCCCACGCCGCCTTATGAAACCCATTGCCTGTGGAAGAGCGGGCGCGAGCAGGCGGCGCTGGGGGCCTTTGTGCAGGCGGTGCGTGCGGTCGCGCCCCCGCCCGCGGCCCCTGGCCATCCACCCCCGCCCGCAGGGGCATCGGGTCTTTGAAAGAATCCGGCCGCCACGCCGACACACCGCATCTCCCATCGACTTCACCATCCACCATCCCAGGAGCCGCCATGACCCACCCGACCGATTCCCTCCCTGTCCTGGTGCTGGGCGGCGGCTGTTTCTGGTGCACCGAGGCGGTGTACAAGGCCGTGCGCGGCGTGACCGACGTGGAGTCGGGCTACAGCAACGGCCATGTGAAGGCGCCGACCTACGAGCAGGTCTGCGGCGGCGACACCGGGCACAACGAGGTGGTGCGCCTGACCTACAACCCGGCCGAGGTCAGCACCCGCGAGCTGCTGGAGATCTTCTTCGTCGTCCACGACCCCACCACGCTCAACCGCCAGGGCAACGACGTGGGCACGCAGTACCGCAGCGGGATTTACGTGACCACGCCGGAGCAGGAGGCCGAGGCGCGCACCCTGATCGCCGAACTCAGCGCGGCCAACGCCTTCGGTCGCCCCATCGTGACCGAGGTGGCGCCGCTGTCGAACTACTGGCCGGCCGAGGACTACCACCAGGACTTTTTCGAGCGCAACCCGCACCAGGGCTATTGCCTGGCCGTGGCCGCGCCCAAGGTGGCGAAGTTCCGTCAGACCTTCCGGCGGCTGGCGCGCTGACGCACGGGCGCTGCCTCAGGCCCCCGCCGCGAGCCGTGCGCGCAGCCGCGGCCACAGCAGGCCGAGCGCCAGGCCGGACATCACCAGCCCGGCCGCGCCCAGCTTCCAGCCCGGCAGCGCCTCGCCCAGCGCCAGCGCCGACGCCCCCAGCCCGAACACCGGCACCAGCAGGGCGGTTGGCGTGACCGTGGCCGCGGGGTGCCGCGCGAGCAGCCAGTTCCACGCGCCATAGCCGAACAGCGTGTTGCCCACCGCCTGCCACGCCACGCTGGCCCACACCCCGGGCCCGGTCGAGTGCAGCGCCGCCACCACGCGCGCCGGCCCCTCCACCGCCAGCGACAGCGCCAGCAGCGGCGGCACCGCGCACAGGCTGCTCCACACCATGAAGTGCAGCATGTTCACCGGCCCGAGCGACTTCACGACCAGGTTCGCGCCGGCCCAGCTCAGGGCGGCGCCCAGCACCAGCGCGATCCCCAGCGGCGTGACGGTCGCGTCCAGGTGACCGGCGATCACCCCCAGCCCGGCCATGGCCAGGCCCAGTCCGGCCAGCTGGTGCGGCTGCACGCGCTCGCGCAGCCACCACAGCGACAGCCCGATGGTGAAGAACACCTGGGTCTGCACGACCAGCGACGCCAGGCCCGGCGAGATGTGGCCATCCATCGCCAGGAACAGCAGCCCGAACTGGCCCACGCCCAGCAACACGCCGAAGGCCACCAGCCGCGACCACGGCGCGGCCGGGCGCGGCACGAACAGCAACCAGGGCAAGGCCGAGGCCGCAAAGCGCAGCGTCGCGAACAGCAATGGCGGCAGGCCGTCGAGCCCCCAGCGGATGACCACGAAATTGGTGCCCCAGACCGCGACGACGGCCAGGGCGAGCAACAGGTGGGAGACGGGCACGGCGCGCGATCGGGGAGGGCGGGGCGCTCAGTGTAGGCCGCCCCGGACCGCGAGCCCGTCGCCGGCGTGGCCCGGTGGCGGGGCGATTCAGTCGCCGCGCACCGCGCGCACCAGGGCGCGCGTGTTGTGGCGCATCAATGCTGCGTAGCTCGGCGCCGGCCCGCCGGCGGGCGACAGGGCGTCGGAGAACAGCGGCTCCGGCGCCGGCCGCGCGCCGGTGTCGCGGGCGATCTGCTCGATCAGGCGCGGATCGCTGATGTTCTCCACGAACAACGCGCGCACCTTCTCCTGCCGCACCTGCCGGATCAGCCGCGCGATGCCCTGCGCCGACGGCTCGGCCTCGGTGCTCACGCCGCGCGCGGCGAGGAAGCGCACACCGTAGTCCCGCGCGTAATAGCCGAAGGCGTCGTGCGTGGTGATCACGCGGCGCTGTTCCGCCGGGACTGTCGCCCACGCCGTGCGAATCTCGGCATCGAGCCCGCGCAGCTCGCCGGCGTAGGCGGCGGCGTTGGCGCGGTAGGTCTCGCAGCCGGCGGGGTCGGCCTGGCACAGCCCTTCGGCCACGCGACCGACCATCACCATGGCCTGTTTCACGCTCTGCCACGCGTGGGGGTCCACGTCGCCGTGGCCATGGCCATGGCCGTGGCCGTGGCCGTGGCCGTGGCCAGCCAGGCGCAGCGGCTCGATGCCCTGGCTCACCTCGATCTTCAGGCCGCGGTAGGCCGCGCTCTGCAACAACCGGCCCAGCCAGCCCTCGAAGCCCAGCCCGATGGAGAACACGGCCTGCGCCTGCGCGATCTGCCGAGCGTGCGCCGGGGTGGGCTGGAAGACGTGGGCGTCGGCCCCCGGCGGGACCAGCACGTCCACCGCCACCCGCTCGCCGCCCACCACCCGCACCCAGTCGGCCAGGATGCTGAAGCTGGCAACCGCCCGCACCGGGGTCGGGGTCGGGGTCGGGGCTGCGGGCGCGGCGACCGCCAGGCCGGGCAGGGCCAGCGCGGCGGCGAGCAGCGCGCGGCGGGAGGGTCGGGTGAGGCGAAGGAGGCGGGCAGTCATCATGAAACGCTCCGGGGCACAACAAACAAACGGGAAAAGGCGGGGAAGGGGGGAAAAGGGCGGGGGATGGTGTCAGGCCCGCTGGTGGTGCCGCGCCGGCCGGCGGTGGCGCAGCAGCCCAGCGGGCGCCAGCGCCATCGACACGAGGTAAGCCACGCCCAGGCACAGCACGATCACCGGGCTGGTGGGCCACTCGGCGTGGTACGACAGCAGCAGGCCGGTGACGCTGCAGCCCAGCGCCAGCAGCACCGCCAGGACCATCAGCGGCGCCACGCGCTGCACCCACAGCCGCGCCGCGGCGGCCGGCAGCACCATCAGCGCCACCGACAGCAGCGTGCCCAGGGCGTGAAAGCCGGCCACGAGGTTGAGCACCACCAGCGCCAGAAAGCCCTGGCCGGCCAGGGTGCCCCAGCGGCTCACGCCGCGCAGGAACTCCGGGTCGAGGCTGTCGATCAGCAGCGGCCGGTACAGCAGGCGCAGACCCAGCAGCGACACCGCCGTGATGCCGCCCAGCAAGGCCAGCGCCGCGCCGTCGAGGGCCAGCACGTTGCCAAACAACACGTGCAACAGATCCACCTGGCCGCCGCGCACCGACACGATCAGCACGCCGCTGGCCAGCGACAGCAGATAGAACGCCGCCAGGCTGCTGTCTTCGCGCAAGGCCGTGTGGCGCGACACCCAGCCCGCCCCGAGCGCCACCAGCAGGCCAGCCGCCAGCCCGCCGATCGTCATGGCGCCCAGCGACAGGCCGCCGATCAGGTAGCCGACCGCCGCGCCGGGCAGGATCGCGTGGGCCATGGCGTCGCCGGTGAGGCTGAGGCGGCGCAGCAGCAGGAACACGCCCACCGGCGCGGCCCCGAGGGACAGGACCACACAGCCCAGCAGCGCGTGGCGCATGAAGGCGAATTCGGCAAAGGGGGCGACCAGCCAGTTGTCCATGCTGTTCACAGGCCCGGGTCTCAGGCGGCCGGCGCCGCGTCGCACAGGGGGGCGTGGTCGTCGAAGGCTTCGCGCAGCTGCAGCGCGTCGCGCCAATGCGCGTCGGTCAGCACCTCGCGGGTGGGACCAAACACCGCGCGGTGCCGCGCCAGCAGCAGCGTGGTCTCGAAATGGCGACGCACCTGTTCGTGGTCGTGCAGCACGGCGATCACCGTGCGGCCCTCGGCGTGCCAGCGGTGCATCAGGGCCAGCAGCTCGTCGGTGGTGCGGGTGTCGATCGCTGCGAAGGGCTCGTCGAGCAGGATCAGCCGCGCGTCTTGTGCGATCAGGCGGGCGAAGCGGGCACGCTGCCACTGGCCGCCGGAGAGGGTGCCGATCGGCCGCGCGGCGAATCCATCGAGACCCACGGCGTGCAGCGCGTCGTGCACGGCCGCGCGGTCGGTGTCGCGCGGGCGGCGCCACGGACCGAGCCGGTGCCAGCGGCCCAGCATCACAAATTCGGCCACCGTGACCGGGAACGACGGATCGACCTCGGTGTGCTGGGACAGCCAGCCCACGGTGTCGGGCGGCGGCGCCACCAGGCGGCCACCCATGGGCGCCAGCCGCCCGGCCAGCGCCAGCAGCAGCGTGGATTTGCCCGCGCCGTTCGGCCCCACCACCGCCACGTGCTGGCCGGCGGCGATGTCCAGGCTCAGGTGGTGCACCGCCGGGTGGCGGTCGTGACCGAGCGTGAGGTCGCGCAGCGACAGGAGGGGCGGGCCGCTCACGGCGGGGGTCTGATGTTGCAACACGATTGCGATAGGGCGGTTTCGTGCGATCATATCGCAACCCTGTTGCGTCAAAGAGCCTGCCCGTGTCCAGCCCCACCGAACGCCCGTCCCGCGCCGTCCGACCCGCGCCCGAGGTCCCCGCGGACATTCAGGCCCTGCTCAGCCGCGCCGGCCTGCGCCGCACCCTGGCCACGCGCGCAGCCATCGGTCTTTTCCTTGCCCGCCCGGCGCAGGGCCTGACCCACGCGCAGGTGCTCGCGGCCTTGCAGGCGCGCGGCGCCGCGGTCAACCGCGTGACGCTCTACCGCCTGCTGGACCGGCTCGCCGCCATCGGCGTGTTGCAGCGCCACACCGACGACGACCGGACCTGGCGCTTCAGCCTCGCCGACCGGCGCGGCGTGGCCGACGGCCCGGTGCCGCGCTTCGAGTGCGACGCCTGCCACCGCCAGTTCCGTCTGACCGAGGCCAGCGAGCCCACGCGGGCCGTGGCTGCCGACCTCAAGCGCGCCCTGGAAAAACTCGGCCACCAGGCGGCCCGGGTGGACCTCGCGGTACACGGCACGTGCGCCCATTGCGCTGAGCCAGGCGCCGAGCCCGGCGCCGCTGAGGGGGCCGGCGATCCGGCCTGATCCGCCACCCGGCACGCGCCGATCGCGCCGGGCCGCGTTGCCGCGCGGGTGACTTCGGTCAGCCCGGCGCCCGGTCCTGCGGCGATACGATCACCGCGTGAACCTCGCCAGCCACCCCGTCGTTGCCGCCCTCACGCCCGTGTTCCTGCTGATTGCCGTCGGCTATCTCGCCGGCCGGCGCGACTGGATCCGCGAAGCGGCGGTGCGCGACCTCTCCAACCTCGTCTTTCTGCTGCTGATCCCGGCGCTGCTGTTTCGCACCATGAGCGCCGTGCGCGTGGAGCAGCTGGACCTGCGCCCGGTGCTGGTGTATTTCCCGGCCGTGCTGGCCCTGCTGGCGGTCAGCATTGCCTGGCGCGGCTTCACCCGGGAAAGCGTGGTCATGGCGCTGGCCGGCACGTTCTCCAACATGGTGATGATCGGCATCACGCTGATCGAACTCGCTTACGGCAAGGCGGGGTTGGTGACCCTGCTCACGCTGGTGTCGGTGCACGCGCTGATCCTGCTGACCATCGGCTCCATCGTCCTGGAGCTGGTCGTGGCCCGCGAGGCGCGCCACGGCGGCCAGCGCGCGCCGAACGTCTGGCAGACCGCGGGATCGGCCATCAAGGGGGCGCTGATCCACCCGATCCCGCTGCCGATCGTCTGTGGCCTGCTCTACGGCCAGACCGGCTGGGGGCTGCCGGCGGTGGTCGACAAGCCGCTGCAGTTGCTCGGCAGCGCTTTCGGGCCCATCGCGCTTGTGCTGGTCGGCGTGACGCTGGCGCGCACGCCGCTGCGCGGCCACTGGGGCCCGGCGCTGCGGCTGGTGGTGTCGAAGAATCTGGTGCTGCCGGCGCTCGTGGCCCTCTCGGCTTGGGCCTGGGGCGTCACCGGCTTGCCGTTCACGGTGCTGGTGGTCGCGGCCGCGCTGCCGATCGGCGCCAACGTGTTCCTGTTCGCGCAGCGCTACGAGGTGGCCCAGGAACTCACCACCGCCAGCATGGGCATTTCCACCGCGCTGGCGCTGTTCACGCTCAGCCTGGTGATGGGTTTGGCCGGGGCGTTCGGCGGCGTGGGCGGCTGAGCCGCCCGACGAGCGCCGCGACCGATCACTGACTGATCTTGCGCGCCTCTTCGATCTGGTATTCGAAGTAGCGCTGGATGCCAAAAGCCAGGCTGCCCATGAACGACACGGTGCCCACCAGCAGACTCATCACGAGCGCGCCGATCGTCAGCCAGCTCGTGGCCCCGGCCCGCGCGTCGGTGGGCCATTCGGGGTTGAACTGGCGGTTCCAGGCCTCGCGCTCGGTCAGCGCATACACGATGCCGGTCAGGCAGGCCGCGGCCATGGCAAAACCCAGCATGGGGATCAGCACCCACGACAGCTTGTCGTCCTGCCCGTAGGTCAGCACCCGATCCACGCCCCACCAGCCCAGCGCCGTGGGCAGCGGGTAGAGCCAGCCCACCCAGTCACCCAGACCGCGCAGGTAAAAGCGGTGCACCCCCAGGCTGCCCAGCAGCAACGCGAGGACCACCGCCACGGTTTTCCGGCGCGCCCGCGGCAGGGCCGCGGCGTTCACGGCCGGGGCGAGCTTCTTCGATGCGTCGATGGCGCTCATGTCAGGCCTCCACCGGCGGGGTGCTGGCGCCTGCGCCCAGCGTGCGCTGCATCAGCACGATGTCCAGCCAGCGGCCGAATTTCCAGCCGCAGGCCCCGATGGTGCCGGCGTGTTGAAAACCCATGGCGGTGTGCAGTCCCACCGAGCCGGCGTTGGCCGAGTCGCCGATCACCGCCATCACCTTGCGGATGCCGCCACGCTCCAACTGCGTCAGCAACTCGGCCATCAGCAGACGCCCCAGGCCGCGCCCGGCGGACTCGGGCGCCATGTAGATCGAGTCTTCCACCGAAAACCGGTAGGCTGGCCGCGGCTTGAACCAGTTGGCATAGGCAAACCCCAGCACCGCGCCGTCGTCGCCCTCCACCACCAGCCATGGCAGGCCCTTGCCCAGCACGTCGGCCCGCCGGGCGGCCATGTCGGCCTCGGAGGGCGGGGTGGTTTCAAAGGTGCCGGTGCCGTGCAGCACGTGGTGTCCATAGATGCGGGCGATCGCCGGCAGGTCGGCGTCGAGGCTCGGTCGGATGGTGGGCATGTCGTCGCGGAGGAGGGTGGCAGCCCAGCCGTGAGGAGCAGGCCGGGCGGGGTGGCGAAAAAAGGGTGACGGGCTATAATCGCAGGCTTTGCGGCATTTCGCTGGCCGGGTGGTCAGTCGTGTCTGGGATGACGCAGGAAGATCAGCGGGGAAGCAAGGACGCGGGAAGCAGGAACGTGTCGAGCGGATTCGGGGCGCTGGCGCCCCAGACCACCGGAAAGCGGGTTGTGCGCTGGGGTTGTCTGGGATCGTCTGGTCCGTCGGCCGGCAGCGTTCCACAGACCCAATCGAGGCGTCGAAGTTTCAACGCGAACTCACCACCGAAGGATAAATCATGGTCGTCATTCGACTCTCCCGCGGCGGCGCCAAGGCGCGCCCGTTCTACAACATCGTCGTTGCCGACAAGCGCGCTCGCCGCGACGGCCGCTTCATCGAGCGCATCGGCTTCTACAACCCGCTGGCCAAGACCGGCGAAGAAGGCCTGCGCATCGCCCAGGACCGCCTGACCCACTGGATCGGCGTGGGCGCCACCCCGTCCGACACCGTGGCCCGCCTGATCAAGCAGGCCCCGCAAGCGGCAGCCTGAGCGCGCGATGAGCGCCGCGGCCTGGGTCGCCGCCGCCTTGCCGGCGGACGCTGTCGAACTGGGCCGCATCCAGGATGCCTGGGGCATCAAGGGCTGGGTCCGCATCCTGCCCTACAGCGCCGACAGCGAGGCGCTGTTCGCTTCTCCCCACTGGTTTCTCCAGCCGCCCGAAGGCCGCTTCGCGCGCGGCTTTTCGGCGTTTGCCGGGGCGGTGTCGGTCGGCGTGGCCGAGATCAAGCACCACGCCGATGGCGTGGTGGCCCGCATCGAGGGTGTGGACGACCGGACTTTGGCCGAGTCGCTCAAAGGGGTGCGCATCAGCCTGCCGCGCAGCGCGTTTCCTGAAACGCCCGAGGGCGAGTACTACTGGGTGGACCTGATCGGTCTGACGGTCGTCAACCGGGAAGGCTTGAACCTGGGCGTGGTGCGCGACCTGATGCCCACCGGGCCGAGCTCCGTGCTCGTGCTGGCCTTTGAGACCGAGCAGGACGGAGAAATCCGCGAGGCCGAGCGCCTCATTCCTTTCGTCAGCGCCTACATCGACGACGTCGACCGCGCGGCCCGACGCATCGTGGCCGACTGGCAGCCGGATTACTGAGGGCCCGCCGGGCGCCGCCCGTTCCGCGCATGCGCTTCGACGTCATCACCCTGTTTCCGGAGTTGTTCGCGCCGTTCCTTGCGCACGGCATCAACCGACGCGCGTTCGAGAGCCGTCAGGTCGATGTGCGCCTGTGGAATCCGCGGGAGTACGCCGAGGGCAACTACCGCCGCGTGGACGACCGTCCGTTCGGCGGTGGTCCGGGCATGGTCATGATGGCGGAGCCTTTGTGGCGCTGTCTTCAGGCCATCCGGGGCGACCGGGCGGACCCGGCTGACGCCCCGGCGCCGGTGCTGCTGTTTTCGCCCATCGGTGCGCCCCTGGACCACGCCGCCGTCGATGCCCGCGCGCATGATCCGGCGGGAGCCATCCTGGTGTGCGGCCGCTACGAGGGCATTGACCAGCGGTTCATCGATACCTGCGTGGATGCCCAGCTCAGCCTCGGCGACTTCGTGCTGTCCGGTGGCGAGATTCCGGCCATGGCCCTGCTCGATGCCGTGGCGCGCCTGCAGCCCGGCGTGCTGGGGGACCAGGGCAGCCACCAGCAGGACAGCTTCAACCCGGCCCTTGACGGGCTGCTGGACAGCCCGCACTACACGCGCCCTGAGGTCTGGGACGGCCCGGCCGGGGCCGCCGGCGTCCCACCGGTGTTGCTCGGCGGCCACCACGAGCGCATCGCCCGATACCGCCGCGAGCAGAGCCTGCGCCTGACGGCGGCCGAGCGCCCGGACCTGATCGCGCGCGCCCGGGCCGCCGGCCGGCTGAGCGCCGCCGACGAGGCCTTCCTGCGCCGGCTGGGTGGGCTATAATGATCGGCTTTTCGATCCTCTGACCGGCCGCCGCGACCGGTGTGCGGGGCCCAGTGCTCCCGCCACGGATTCGCGGCCTTTAGTGCAGCGCGGTCACGATCGCAGGAAACCAGCATGAACCTCATTCAGACCCTCGAGCAGGAAGAAATTGCCCGCCTCGGCAAAACCATCCCGGCGTTCGCCCCCGGCGACACCGTGATCGTCAGCGTGAACGTGATTGAAGGCACCCGCAAGCGCGTGCAGGCCTACGAAGGCGTGGTGATCGCCCGCCGCAACCGTGGCCTGAACTCCAGCTTCATCGTGCGCAAGATCTCCAACGGCGAAGGCGTGGAGCGCACCTTCCCGCTGTACAGCCCGCTGATTGCGAAGATCGAGGTCAAGCGCCGCGGTGACGTTCGCCGCGCCAAGCTGTACTACCTGCGCGACCGCAGCGGCAAGTCGGCTCGCATCAAGGAAAAGCTGGGCGCCGCGGCGTCGGCCGCCTGACCGGGCCCTTTCCCCAGAAGCCGCTCCCCGGAGCGGCTTTTTTGTGCCTGTTCTGTTTCTGGTTGTGTGCCTGCCCCATGAGCTTGCGATTGCCCCCGTTTGATCCACGCACCGTGCCCGTGGTCGCGGATCCGGGCGTGCCGGCGCTGCCCCTGCCGCCGTCCGAACGGCTCACCGCCGACGGCTTGCGCGCCTTGTTCGCTCGGCCGCCGGTCTGGACGCCCGAACTGGTGCGCGAGCGGCGGTTTGCCGACCGTGCGCCGGCCGCTGCGGCGGTGCTCATCCCCCTGGTGGTCCGCGATCGCCTGAGCCTGGTGCTGACGCAGCGCACCGAACACCTCTCCACCCACTCCGGGCAGATCGCCCTGCCGGGCGGCAAGGTGGACGCGGCGGACGCCGACGCCACCGCCGCCGCGCTGCGCGAGGCCCATGAGGAAATCGGTCTGCCGCCCAGCGCGGTCGAGGTGCTTGGCACGCTGCCGGAGTACGTCACGGGCACGGCTTTCCACGTGACGCCGGTGGTGGCGCTGGTGCCGCCGGACCTCCCGCTGGCACCCAATCCCGACGAGGTGGCCGATGTGTTCGAGGTCCCGCTGGACTTTCTCATGGACCCGCGCCACCACCGCCGCCACGCGCTGACCTGGGAGGGCACTGTTCGCGAGTGGTACTCGATGCCGTGGCACGACGGGGCCCGCGAGCGGTTCATCTGGGGCGCCACCGCGGGCATGTTGCGCAACCTGTACCGGCTGCTCAGCGCCTGAGGGCGGGCCCCCGGTCGTGGCGGCCGACGGCGCCACTATCATCCGTGCATGGGTTTCCTCGCGATTCTTCTGGCTTTGCTGCTGGAGCAGGCCCGGCCACTGGCCTTTGACAACCCGGTGCACGGCGCCATGCGCGGCTGGGCCCGCACGGTGCGCCGCAACCTCGACGCCGGGCAGCACGCCCACGGCTGGGCGGCGTGGCTGCTGGCGGTGGGCGTGCCTTCGGTCGTGGCGGCGCTGGTCTATCACGCGCTCTGGGCGTTCAGCATCGTGCTGGCCTTTGCCTGGGTGGTTGCCATCCTGTATGTCACCCTGGGATTTCGCCAGTTCAGTCACCACTTCAGCCAGATCCGCCGCGCGCTGGACGAGGGCGACGAGCCGCGCGCGCGCGAGCGGCTGGCGGCGTGGTTGCGCGTGGACGCGGGCAGCCTGCCGCGCGCCGAACTGCTGCGCCAGGTGATTGAGCATTCGGTGCTGGCGGCCCATCGCCACGTCTTCGGGGTGCTGGTGTGTTTCGTGGCCGGTTGGGTGGTGGGCTTGGGACCGGCCGGTGCGGTCATCTACCGGCTCGCAGAGTACCTGTCGCGCCACTGGCGCGCCCGCCCGGACGGCACCCCCAGCGCCGCGCTGCAGGCGTCTGCCGCCACGGCCTGGCGCTGGCTCGACCACGTGCCGGCCCGCGTCACGGCGCTGGGTTTTGCGATCGTCGGCAACTTCGAGGAGGCTGTGGCGAGCTGGCGCGGCGAGGCCGCCCGGTTTGCCCCGGGCAGCGACGGCGTGGTCCTGGCGGCCACCTCCGGCGCCCTCAACGTGCGGCTGGTGGAGCAGACCGAGCCGGCCGCGGCAGGCGATGAAGCCGACCCCGGCGCGCGCCCCGATCCGCAGCTGGCCCACCTGGGCAGTGTGGTCGGGCTGGTCTGGCGCTCGGTGGTGTTGTGGATGCTGCTGCTGGCGCTGCTCACGCTCGCTCGCATCTGACCCACTGGCTGACGGACCTCCCCGGTCCGTTTCCGTGCGCGCTCAGTAGCGCGGCGGCGCCGAGAGTTCGTCGAACAGCGCGGCGTAGAGCCGATGCCGTCCGTCGGCGATCGCCAGCGGGTCGCTGCCCGGGTCCGCGCCCACGTGGGCCCGCACGCCACATCCCGGTTCGTGGCGGTGGGTGCAGTTGTAGAAGCGGCACTGGCCCAGCGTGGCGCGCAGGTCCGGCATGTGCTGTGCGAGTGCAGTGGCGTCGAGGTGGTGCAGGCCGAATTCCTGAAAGCCCGGTGAATCGATCAGGGCCGATTCGCGCGCCGCGTCCATCCAGTACCAGGTGGTGGTCGTGGTCGTGTGGCGGCCGCTGTTGAGCGCGCGGGAGATTTCGCCGGTCTGGGCCTGGGCGCTGGGCACGAGGCGGTTGACCAGCGTGCTTTTGCCGACGCCGGACGGCCCCAGCACCAGCGTGGCTCGGCCCTGCAGGCGGGCCTGCACGGTGGCCAGCCCGTCGTCGGCGCCGGCTTGCAGGCACAGCGGCAGCACCGGCGTGCCCATGCGGCGGTAGGGGGTCAGGCGTTCCCAGGCGGATTCGAAGGCGGCGGTGAGGTCGCGCTTGTTCAGCACGATGAGCGCCTCAATCCCGGCGGCGTCGGCCGCGATCAGGGCGCGGGCGAGCTGGCTTTCGCTGAACACCGGATCGGCTGCCAGCAGCACCAGCACCTGGTCGATGTTGGCGGCGAACGACTTGGTGCGCAGTTCGTCTTGCCGGTGCAGCAGGTTGCGCCGCGGCAGCACGGCTTCCACGCTGCCCTCGTCGCCCGTGGGCGCCCAGGCCACGCGGTCGCCGACCACCACGCTGTTTTTCTTGCCGCGCGGGTGGCAGAGGCGCCGTTCGCCGTCCTCGCTTTCCACCACGCAGTGGCGGCCGTGCGCCGCCACGACACGTCCCTCGCGCGGGACGGCCGTCATTCGCCAGCCAGCAGCGCGTCCACAGCGGCCGCGCAGAAGAAGTCGCTCACCGAGATACCGTCGACATCGTGCGTGTTGAAGCGCAACGTGCAGCGGTTGTAGCCAAAGCTGACGTCGGGGTGGTGGTCTTCGCGGTGGGCGATCCACGCCTGGGCGTTCACGAAGGCCATGGTCTCGTGGAAGTTGCCAAAGCGGAAGGTCTTTTCCAGCGCGCCGTCGATGAGCTTCCAGCCGTCGGCGCGTTCGCCGTTGAGCTGGGTGAGGCGGGTGACGATGTCGGTGGGGCCGAGGGCCTGGCGGTTGCGGTGGATCGGGTTCATGACGGGGCAGGGGTCAGGCGGCGGCGGGGCGGGCGTTCAGGCGGGCGAGCCGCTCGCTGGCCGGTGGGTGCGAGTAGTAAAAGCGCGCGTACACCGGGTCGGGCGTGAGCGTGCTGGCGTTGTCGCGGTAGAGCTTGAGCAAGGCGCTGGCCAGGTCGGCGCCGCGGGTGTGTTCGGCGGCGAAAGCGTCGGCTTCGAACTCATGACCACGCGAGAGCTGGGCCAGCAGCGGCGACAGGAACACGGTCAACAGCGGCACGGTCAGCAGGAAGAGGATCAGCGCCAGCGCGTCGTTGGGCGTGTCCATCGATGGCTGGACGCCGAGGCCGGCGTAAAACCAGGCCTGCGCCGAGGCCCAGCCCAGCAGCGCAAAGCCGGCGAGGCTGATGGCGGCCATCACGGCGATGCGCTTGGCGATGTGGCGGCGTCGGTAGTGACCCAGTTCGTGGGCCAGGACGGCGTCGATCTCGTCGGCGTTGAGCTGGGCGAGCAGGGTGTCGAAGAAGACCACGCGCTTGGCGGCGCCAAAGCCCGTGAAGTAAGCGTTGGCGTGGGCGCTGCGGCGGCTGCCGTCCATCACGAACAGGCCGCTGGCCGAAAAGCCGCAGCGCTGCATGAGCGCCGTCACACGGGCTTTGAGGGTTTCGTCGGTGAGCGGCTCGAACCGGTTGAACAGCGGCGCGATCAGCGTGGGATAGAGCACCAGCGCCAGCAGGTTGAAGCCCATCCAGGCGCCCCAGGCCCAGAGCCACCACGCGGGCCCGGCCGCGCCCATCAGCCACAGCACCAGCGCCGCAATCGGCAGGCCCACGAGCGCGCCCACCAGCGCGCCTTTGATGCCGTCGGCGATCCACAGCCCCAGCGTCGTTTTGTTGAACCCGAAGCGGGCCTCCAGGCGGAACGTCGCGTACCACGACAGCGGCAGACCGATCAGACCGCCGATGAGCGCGAAGCCACCCAGCAGCGCGAGCTGCTGCAGCATGCCGCCACCCAGCCAGCCGAGCAGCGCCTGGTTGAGCAGGTCCAGGCCGCCCAGCAGCGTCCAGCCCAGCAGCACGGCCGCTTCGAACGACAGGTTGAACAGGCTCAGCCGGGTCTTGGCGATGGTGTAGTCGGCGGCTTTCTGGTGGGCCGCCAGGTCGACCGAGGCGGCAAAGGCCGCCGGCACGGCGCCCCGGTGGCGCGCCACATGGCGGATCTGGCGGCTGGCCAGCACGGTGCGCAGCAACAAGCCCAGCACGAGCAGGGCACAAAACACGGCGGTGAAGGCGAGCGCGGCGAGGTCCATGGGGCTGGAGTCTATCGTTCGGTGAAAATCCCCCGATGTCTGCTGAAACCCCGACCCCACCGGCCACGCTGGCCAAAAGCGACCTGAATCTGGTCTGGATCGACTGCGAAATGAGCGGTCTGGACCCTGAAAAAGAGCGTCTGCTCGAAATCGCCGTGGTCATCACCGGCCCGCAGCTCACCCCGCGCGTGGAAGGGCCGGTGATCGTGATCCACCAAAGCGACGCGGTCCTCAACGCCATGGACGCCTGGAACAAAGGCACCCACGGCAAAAGCGGCCTGATCGACAAGGTGCGCGCCAGCACGGTGACCGAAGCCGAGGCGGAGCAGCAGCTGCTGGATTTCATCGGGCGCTATGTGCCGCGCCAGGCCTCGCCGTTGTGCGGCAACACCATCGGCCAGGACCGGCGCTTTCTCGTGAAGTACCTGCCGCGGCTGGAGGCCTACCTCCACTACCGCAACATCGACGTGAGCACCCTGAAGGAGCTGGCCAAGCGCTGGCAGCCGGCGGTGGTGGACGCGTTCAAGAAGCGCCAGCTGCACACCGCGCTGGCCGACGTGCACGAGTCGATCGAAGAGTTGGAGCACTACCGCGCGCATTTCCTGAAGGCCTGAGCGGTCGGCGTGTCGCGCCCGGGCGGCCGGGCGGCCGGGCTGCGGTCTGTGAGATGTCAAAATCGTGACGTTCACGAGAATTTCACATGGCCAAGAACCACCGCTTCATCCAGCGCCACCAGGAGCTGCTTCAGCTCGGCGGCGCGCTCCTGTTCCTGTTCCTCACCGGCGTGTACGCCGCACTCACCGGCGCGTCCGGCGCGGGTCTGAGCCCCTCGGCCGTGTGGCTGCTGATCGTGGCGGCCGCGGTCGGCTCGTACATGGCGATGAACATCGGCGCCAACGACGTGGCCAACAACATGGGCCCGGCGGTGGGCTCGGGCGCCATGACCATGGGGTGGGCGATTGCCGTGGCGGCGGTGTTCGAGGCGGTGGGCGCCATCGTGGCCGGTGGCGACGTGGTCGGCACCATCAAGGGCGGCATCATCGACCCGGCCGACATCACCGACCCGGCGCTGTTTGCCTGGGTCATGTTCGCCGCGCTGCTGGCCGGCGCCTTGTGGCTCAACCTGGCCACGGCGCTCGGCGCGCCGGTCTCGACCACCCACTCGATCATCGGCGCCGTGATGGGCGCGGGGATCGCCGCCGGCGGCTGGGGCCTGGTCAACTGGGGCACGATCGGCGCCATCGTCATCAGCTGGATCGTCTCACCGCTGTCGGGCGGGGTGGTTGCCGCGCTGTTTCTCTACCTGATCAAGCGCAGCGTCACCTACAAGCTGGAGAAAACCGAAGCCGCGGCGCGCGTGGTGCCGATCCTGATCGCGCTGATGGTGTGGGCCTACGCGACCTACATGATGCTCAAGGGCCTCGGTCAGCTGGTGAAGGTCGGTTTCCTGCCGGCTTTGCTGGGCGGGCTGGTGATCGCGGTGGTGGTGTGGGCGCTGATCCGCGGCCCGATTGCCCGCCGCGCGCTGGCGCAGGACAACAGCAAGGACGGTGTCAACCGCCTGTTCACCTGGCCGCTGATCTGTTCGGCCGCGCTGCTGAGCTTTGCCCACGGTGCCAACGACGTGGCCAACGCGATCGGCCCGCTGGCCGCGATCTACGAGGCGGTCAAGGCCGGCGCCATCGCCACCAAGGCCGGCACGCCGCTGTGGATCATGGTGCTGGGTGCGCTGGGTCTGTCGGTGGGGCTGGCCCTGTACGGCGCGAAGCTGATCCGCACCGTGGGCAAGGAGATCACCGAACTGGACAACATCCGCGCCTACTCGATCGCGATGTCGGCCACGCTGACCGTGATCGTGGCTTCGCAGCTCGGCATGCCGGTGTCGACCACCCACATCTCGATCGGTGCCGTGTTCGGCGTGGGCTTCCTGCGCGAACTGCTCAAGGTGAACTACGCCAAGATGGAGGCGGTGGTGCGCGCCGGGCACCAGGGCGCCGACCGGCTGGAGGTGGAGTCGTACTTGCAGCGCTTCGAGGCGGCCGAGGTGCAGGAGAAGAAGCGCATGCTGGCCGACATGAAGCGCCGGGCGAAGGCGCGTGCGGCCGAGGGTGCCGTGTTCGCCAAGAACGAGCGCAAGGCCTTCAAGAAGGCCTACAAGAAAGAAATCGTCAAGCGCTCGGCCGTCTTGCGCATCGTGGCGGCGTGGATCGTGACCGTGCCGGCCACCGCCGTGCTGGCGGCGCTGCTGTTCTACGTCGTGCGCGCGGTGCTGTCGTGAGCGCCGCGAGAAATCGCTAGGGTTTTCCCGAAAGCTGTGTGACAATCGCGGGCTTCGCCGGAAACTGGCGAAGCTTTTGTGCATTGGCCTCTCACACTGGCCGCCGATCACGACCGCTGTTCCAGCGATCCCGGCGACCCCCGCTTCCGCGGTTCTGTTGGTGGTTGATGTTTTGTAACCACGAACGAACCCGCGGGTGCCGCAACGGCCCACCCCCGCGATTCGGTCATTGGCGCCTCGGCGCCGGAATGAACCATGAGCGACGCTTTTGAAGAGCGCGGCACGCTGCTGCCGTCTGACGTTTCCCCCGAGTCCACCCAGGACACCCCCGACACCGCGTCCGAGCCCACCGTGGTCGACGCCAGCGCGTTTGCCGCGCTGGGCCTCGCGCCCGAGCTGGTGGCTGCGGTGGCCGACCTCGGTTTCACCCAACCCACCGCGGTGCAGGCCCGCGTGATGCCCCTGGCCCTGTCGGGCGAGACGGGCGAGCACTACGCCGACCTGATGGTCAGCAGCCAGACCGGCAGCGGCAAGACCGCGGCCTTCCTGCTGCCGGTGCTGCACACGCTGCTGGGCCAGCAGGCCGCCCGCGCCGCCGCCGAACGCGCCGAGCGCGAACGCCTGGTGGCCGAAGCGCTGGCCCGCGGCGAGGCGCCGCCGAAGTCGCCCAAACGCAAAGACCCGACCAACCCGCGCCACTTCAAGGCCGCCACCCCGGGTGCGCTGGTGCTGTGCCCCACGCGTGAACTGGCCCAGCAGGTGGCGCACGACGCCATCGACCTCGTGCGCCACTGCCGCGGCCTGCGCATCGCCAGCGTGGTCGGCGGCACGCCCTACGCCGTGCAGATTGCGCGTCTGCAGAACGCCGACCTCGTGGTCGCCACGCCGGGCCGCCTGCTCGACCTGCAGCGCTCGTCGCAGCTCAAGCTCGATCAGGTGCAGTTTCTGGTGGTGGACGAAGCCGACCGCATGCTGGATCTGGGTTTTGCCGATGACCTCGCCGAGATCAACGCCCTGACCGCGCAGCGCCGCCAGACCATGATGTTCAGCGCGACCTTCGCGCCGCGCATCCAGCAACTCGCCATGCGCGTGATGCACGACAACGGCGCCCACGTGCAGAAGGTGCAGATCGATTCGCCGCAGGAAAAGCACGCCAGCATCAAGCAGGTGCTGTTCTGGGCCGACCACGCCGAACACAAGCGCAAGCTGCTCGACCACTGGCTGCGCGACACGACCATCGACCAGGCGATCGTGTTCGTCAGCACGCAGATCGAGTGCGACGCGCTGGCTGAGGAGCTGCAGCAGGGCGGTTTCTCCGCCGTGGCGCTGCACGGCGCCCTCAGCCAGGGCCTGCGCAACCGCCGCCTGATGGCGCTGCGCCGCGGCGAGGTGCAGATCCTGGTGGCCACCGACGTCGCCGCCCGCGGCATCGACGTGCCGACCATCACCCACGTGTTCAACGTGGGCCTGCCGATGAAGGCCGAGGACTACACCCACCGCATCGGGCGCACCGGCCGGGCCGGCCGCACGGGCGTCGCCGTGACCTTCGCCGAGTTCCGCGACCGCCGCCGCATCGGCGACATCGAGGCCTACACGCAGCAGCGTTTCCAGGCCGAAACGATCCCGGGCCTGGAGCCGCGTCAGCGTCCGCCGATGCCCGAGCGCAGCGGTCGTGGCGGTCCGCGCGGCGAGCGCTTTGGTGCCCCGCGTGGGGGCGATCGCTTCGGCGGCGCCCCGCGCTTCAACGACGAGCGCCGTGGCCCGCGGCCGGAAGGCCGTTTCGAGCCGCGTGGCGATTTCCGTGGCGATGCCCGCCCCGACGCCCGCGCAGAGCCCCGCTTCGACCCGCGCGGCGCCGAGCGCCGCGGCCCCCGGCCGGACCACCGGTTTGAAGGCCGCGCTGAGCCACGCTTTGAGTCGCGTGCCCCCGGTCGCGACGGCGGCGCCGGTCGCCCCGACGCGCGCTTCGACCCGCGCCCCGATCAACGCCAGGACCAGCGCCAGGACCAACGTTTCGACCCGCGCTTCGACGGCCGCCCGGCGGCCCCCCGCGGCCCGCGCGCCGGTGGCTTTGCCGGCTTCGGCCGCGCCGACAAGGGCGCGCCCGCGCCGCGTGGCTTCAGCGACCGCCCGGCCGACCGCGGCTGGGGCAACGACCGCGGCGCCCCGCGCCCGGGTGCCCGCCGACCCACCCGCTGATCGCCGCCAACCCCGGCCGGCGGGCCAACCCCGCCGTGCACTCGGACAAGCCGGACCCCGCGTCCGGCTTTTTTTTGCCCGCCCACAATTCGCGCATGACGTATGCGGTGGTCTGGTTCAAGCGCGACTTGCGCACGCGCGACCACGCGCCGCTGGCCGAGGCCGCGCGCGCCGGGCCGGTGTTGTGTCTCTACATCCTGGAGCCTTCGCTGTGGCGCCAGCCGGACGCCGCCGCCCAGCACCTGGGCTTCCTGACCGAGAGCCTGCGCGACCTCGCGGCCGACCTGCGCGCCCTGGGGGGACGGCTGGCGTTGGCCGTCGGTGAGGCCGACGAGGTGCTCGCCCGACTCTATGCCCGAGCGCCGTTTCACAGCCTGTGGTCGCACCAGGAGACGGGCAACGGCCACACCTTCGCCCGCGACCGCCGCGTGGCCCGCTGGTGCCGCGAGCGCGGCGTCGCGTGGCACGAAGCGCGTCAACATGGCGTGGTGCGCGGCCTGCCCGAGCGACGGCAGTGGTTGCGTCAGTGGGAAGCGCTGGTGACCGCGCCGCAGTCGCACCCCCCGTTGCTGACGCCCGCCGCGGTGGCGATGGAGCCGGTCGCCTGGCCGACGCTCGCCGCGCTCGGCCTCGACCCGCACGACCCGCCGATGCGCCAGCGCGGCGGCCGCGCCCTCGGCGTGGCGCTGCTCGACGATTTCCTGACCACGCGCAGCGCGCGCTACCGCGGTGGCATTTCTTCGCCGCTGAGCGCGCCCGACGCCTGCTCGCGCTTGTCGGCTCATCTGGCCTTCGGCACCCTGAGCCTGCGCGAGGTGGTCCAGGCCACCCGAGCGCGCATGGACGATCCCGCGCTGGCTGGCACGCGACAGCACGCCGGCCTCGGGGCGTTCCTCAGCCGCCTGCACTGGCATTGCCACTTCATCCAGAAGCTCGAAACCGAGCCCGCCATCGAGTGGCACAACATGCACCGCGGCTACGACGGCCTGCGCGAAGCGTCGGTCGAGCCCGCCCACCTCGATGCGCTGATCGCCGGCCGCACCGGCTGGCCGATGGTGGATGCCTGCGTGGCCATGCTGCGCGAGACCGGCTGGCTGAACTTCCGCATGCGCGCCATGCTGGTGTCGGTGGCGGCCTACCCGCTGTGGCTGCACTGGCGGCCGGTGGGCGAGTGGCTGGCGCGGCAGTTCCTCGATTACGAACCGGGCATCCACTGGAGCCAGCTGCAGATGCAGAGCGGCACCACCGGCATCAACACCACGCGGGTCTACAACCCGATCAAGCAAGCCCGCGACCACGACCCGGCGGGTCGCTTCGTGCGCCAGTGGCTGCCGGCGCTGCGGCGTGTGCCCGACACCTGGCTGTTTGAGCCGTGGCGGATGCCGCCGGACGTGCAGGCGCGCGCCGGCGTGCGCGTGGGCGACGATATTCCCGCGCCGCTGGTCGACCTGGAGGTCGCCTTGCGGGCGGCCAAGCAGCGGGTGCACGGGCTGCGCGCCCGGGCCGATGTGCAGGCCGGTCAGGACGACATCGTCCGCCGTCACGGCTCGCGCCACCGGGCGGCCGAGCAGCTCGCCGGACCCCGCCAGCAGCGCCGCGCGGCCAGCGCGTCGCGGCAGGCGAGCTTCGATTTCGACGCGCCATGAGCGAGCCGGGGGCCGCCGGCCCGGTGTTGTTTGTCTGCGTGGGCAACCGCGTGCGCAGCCCGTTGGCGCAGGGCTGGTGGCGCCATCGCTTGCGCCGCGCGGGTGTCGATGCGGCGCGCGCCCACGCGCTGGCCGACTCCGCCGGCACCCACGCCTGGCCGGGCGGCGAAGCGCCGTCGGCCGAGGCGGTGTTTGAGGCGGCGCGCCGCGGTGTGGACATCGCCGACCTGCGCTCGCGCGCGCTGGAGCCCCACGACTTTGCCCGCGCCCGGCTGGTGTTGGCGATGGACTGGGACAGCCTGGCGCTGGCCGAGGCGGTCTGCCCGCCGGAGCACCGCACGCGCCTGCGTGGCCTGGCCGAGTTCCAGCGGCGCCACCACGACCCGGTGATCCCCGACCCGGCTGACGTGGGCTTCGACGCGCTGCTCGCGCGGCTCGATGACGCGTGCGACGGTCTGTGGCGCTGGTGGATTGCGCACGGATCGTGAACACATCATTCCGCATCGCCGCCTAGCTCAACCATCGACGGACTTCTACGCTGCGGTTTTCGCAGCAGGAGTCGAGTCATGGCGTGGCGGGTGTGGTGGTTGTTGGCAGGAACCGGGGTATTCCTCGGGGCGGGCGTTCCGCTGGCGCGCTGGGCCGCGCAAGGCGGGGTGGAGGCGGTCGCGTTCACCCTCTGGCCCACGCTGGTGGCCGGGGCGGTGCTGGCCGGCGTGGGCTGGGCCCGGCAGGGCCTGTGCGGGTTCTCGCCGCGCTGGCTGGCGTTTGGCCTCCTGGCGGGACTGGGCGGGCACGCGCTGCCGATGTGGCTGTCGTACTGGCTGGCGGCCCACGCCGGCGCCGGTTTCGCGGCGCTCTCGTTCACCCTCTCGCCGCTGTTCACCTGGCTGATCCTGATCGGTCTCGGGCTGGAGCGGGCCGGTTGGCGGCGCGCGATGGCGATCGCCAGTGGCCTGGCGGGCGGCGTGCTGCTGATCGGAGGCCAGGGGTTGGCGCAGCGCCTGCCGTGGGCCTTCGGGGCGCTGGCGCTGGCGGTGCCGGTGCTCATTGCGGCCACCAACGTGTACCGCAGCCAACGCATGCCGCCGGGCGCCGGCGCGCCGTGGCTCGCTGGGCTCACGCTGCTGGGCTCCGCGCTGTGGCTGCTGGTGGGGTCCGGTCTGGGCGATGGGCTGCCCGCTTGGCCCGCCACGACCGTGGGCCTGACCGCGGCCCTGCTCCAGGTGGCCGCGCTGGTCTCGGGCTACCTGTGCTATTTCGGGCTGCAGCGCGCGGCCGAGCCGGTGGTGTTCAGTTTCATCGGCTATGTGATGACCGCCATGAGCCTGGCACTGGGCGTGGCGGTCTGGCAGGAACCGCTGCCCTGGACGGTGTGGCCCGCGCTGCTGCTGGTGGCCCTGGGGCTGCGCGGCGCGACGCGCACCGCCCCGCGCGCGCGGGAGGCCGCATGAACGCGCAAGCCGCCCTCACGCTTGGTCGGGATGCGCCCGAACAGCGGCCCGGCTGGCAGCGTGGCCGCTTCCACAACGACTGGCTGCAAGCGCGTTTCAGCCTGAACTTCGGGGCCTGGCGTGCGCCGGGTCGCGAGGCATTCGGGCCGCTCAGGGTGCTCAACGACGAC
The DNA here is from genome assembly GCF_057219855.1 of Hydrogenophaga sp. T66. Lineage (NCBI taxonomy): Bacteria > Pseudomonadati > Pseudomonadota > Betaproteobacteria > Burkholderiales > Comamonadaceae > Hydrogenophaga > Hydrogenophaga sp. T66. The sequence goes on from NZ_JBXVVX010000001.1 coordinate 674,843, forward strand.
CGGGTGCAGCCCCGCCGGGGCTTTGCCATGCACCCGCACCGCGATGTGGACATTCTGATGATTCCGCTGACCGCGCCCATCGAACACCGCGACGACCGCGGCGGTCACGCGGTGGTTCACCCGGGGCAGATTCAGTGGATGCGGGCGGGCAGCGGCATCGCGCACGCGCAGACCAACGCCTGCGCTTCGGCGGTGGACCGCCACCTGCAGTTGTGGTTTGAGCCGCGGCGGGTGGGCGCGGCGCCCGTGGTGCGGCAGCACACGCTGCCGGCGCTGCGCCTGGGTCAGTGGCAGCCGCTGCACGGGCCTGCCCTGGACGACGCCGCCGGTCCGGGGTTTGAGCCCGACGCGGACGTGCGCGTGAGCCTGGGCTGGTCCGCGCCCGGCCAGCCGCTGAGCCTGCCCGCCGCTCAGGGCCGCCTGCTGCACGCGGTGCGCGGCCGCGGCCACGCCCAGCGTCCCGGTGGCCAGAGCCACGCGCTGGAAGCGGGCGACGAGGTCGTGTGGTTCGACGAGGCGCCGGCGCTGCGCGTGGGCAGTCTCTCGGTCGCGGTCTGGCTGGTGGTGGACACCGCGCCGGTGGACCCCGTCAGCGGCCGTCTGCGGCCCAGCCGTCCGCGCGAATGGCGGCTTGCAGGTGATCGATGAACACCCGCACCCGCGCCGGCAGGTGCTGGCGTGTGGGCATCACGGCGAACAGGCGGCGGGGCTCGGCCTTGTGGTCCGGCAGCACCGCCTGCAGGCGGCCGTCGGCCAGCTCGTGCCGCACCATGACCCGCGGCAGCAGGCCCACGCCCTGGCCCGCCACCAGCGCCTGCACCAGCAGCAGGCTGTTGTCGGCGCGCCAGCCGCCGCGCACAGGCACACGGTGGCGCCCGTCGGCTCCGCTGAGCGTCCATTCGTGGGCGTCGCTGCCCAGGAGGTAGGGCAGCAGCTCGTGAGACTGCAGCTCGGCCGGGTGTACCGGCCGGCCATGCTGCGCCCAGTACGACGGCGCGGCGCACACCACCCGCTCCAGGCGCATCAACGGTCGGGCGACGTGGCTGGAGTCGGGCAGCGTGGCTTGCCCGCGCAGCGCCACGTCCACGCCCTCGCGCACCAGGTCCACCGGCTGGTCGCTCAGCCGCACGTCCAGCGAGATACCGGGCCAGGCGCTGCGAAAGCGGCAGAAATGCGCCCCGAGGTAGGCCAGCGTGAGTGAGACCGGCGCCGCCACGACGAGGCGGCCGCTGGGGCCCTGGGCGTCGTCGCGCAAGTCGGCCAGCGTGGCCTCGGTGTCGGCCAGCACCCGTCGGCAGTAGTCGTGGAAGCGGTGGCCGGCCGGGGTAGGGCGCACGGCCCGGGTGGTCCGGGACAACAGCCGGCTGGCCGTCCATTCCTCGAGCTGTTGCACGTACTTGGTGACCACCGAGCGCGACAGATCGAGATCGCGCGCGGCGGCCGCGAAACTGCCGGTCTCCACGATCCGGCAGAAACATTGCATCGCAGCGTATCGGTCCATGCGGGGCCTCCTGCGCGGATGGTAGGGCCCCGGCGTCTCAGCGGATCGGAATGGCCACCGGCCGCATCGGCGCACCGTCGGCCCCGCGCAACTTCAGCGGCGCGCCGATCCAGGCGAACTGGAACACCCGGTCGGCCGACAGCCCTTCGAGATTGACGTTCTGCATGATCGGCACCCCGCGCTGCGAAAGCATGGCGCTGTGCACCGGGATCCAGTTGCGATCTTCCTGGGCCGGCCAGACGTCGGTGCTGATGTTGTCCACACCGATCACGATGGCGCCGCGGTCGGCGAGGAAATTCGCCGATTCGCGCGTCAGCCCGGGGGTGTTGGTCAGGTAGCGGTCGTTGTCCTGAAACCACCGCATGCGCCCGGTGCGCACCATCACCACGTCGCCGTCCTCCAGCGCCACGCCCTGCTGCACCAGCGCGCCTTGCAGATCGGCCACCGTGATGCCGTAGGAGTCGGGGAGCACATCCACGCCCTTGTAGCGCGCCACATCAATCAACACGCCGCGCGCGATGATGGGCGGGAATTTCTCGATCCCGGCCTTGCGCCAGCCGCGGTCGCCGAGGTGATCCTGCGTCTTGAAGCCGTTGAAGATCTCCCCCTGCAGGCCGAAGTGCGACAGGGCGTCGATGTGCGTGCCGGTGTGGGCGTACATGGAGAAGGCGCTGCCCGAGTACGTCACGAGGCTGTTTTTCTCCCGGCCCAGCCTGTTGGGGTCGTCCACGATCGTGCCCTGCGGCGTGTGCACGTTCCAGATCTGATACCGGGGCTGGCCCAGGAAGTAGTAGCTCGGCATGCCCACGTAGAACTCCACACTGAGGTCGTAGGTCTTGCCGCTGCTCACGCGGCTGAGCACCTTGAGCACCGAGGCCGGCGTGATCTTGTTGAGGGCGCCGATTTCGTCGGTCGGCCCCCAGGGGCTGCGGCCGACGCGCTCGGTGTCGGCCGGTGCCTGCGCGTGGACGGCGGTGACACCGCTGAGGGCGGCCGCCAGCAGGGCGGTGATGAGGGGACGGTGGGTAATGCGTTGCATGGACAGCTCCGGTGGGGTTGAGGGAAGCCGCGATGCTCCGCGCCCCGCCTGGCCCGCGCTAGGCGCGGCGTGCGAAGACACTGTTCACGCGCCGCCGCTCAATCGGGCGCTGACCTCCGCCCAGAATGGGCGCATGCATCCACCCATCCCTGCCCCGTCCGATCTGGTCGACGCACCCGTCGCCGTCACCGCTCATTACGAACTGCCGGCCGGCGGCCACTTTGACCGTGCGACGTATGTGGCCGACCACCTGCCGCTGGCCCGCCGTGTGCTGGCGCCGCATGGCCTGCTGGCCCTGTGGGCCCTGCACCCGGAGCGCCCGCCGCCAACCGCGCCCGGGGGTGTGGCCGACCCCATGACGTCAGCGATCACGGTGGCGATCACGGTGGCCGTGTTTACCGATCGAGCGCAGGCCCGTGCGGCCCTGGCGGCGTGTGGCGCTGAACTCGCCGCGCACGCCCGACGCTACGCCTCGCACGCGCCGCGCGTGCGCCTGTGCGCCCTCAGCGGATGGCCGAAGGCGCCCCGCCCGTGAGGCGCAAGGGGCCGAACCAGGCGTCGATCCGGGCGCCGGTGTTGTTGGCGTCGCTCATCACGCCCAGGCCACTGAGCTGCAGCGCGGCGTCGCCGGTCCGCGCCGGTCCGAAGGTCAGCATCAGGTCGTCGGCGACGGCCCGCCGGTGGTCGACCCAGCGGCCCAGCCCGGCCGGACCGCTTTGCACCACCAGCTGACGCACGCGCCGGGTGTGCGGGTTGTCGATCACCGTGCCCACCGGGTAGCGGTTGTCCCACACGTAGACCAGGCTTGCGTCGGGCAGCGGCTCGCCCGTGATGAGGCGCACCAGCTCCGACAACACATGGTCGCGTGCCACCCAGTCGCGGCGCTCGCCGTCGAAGCTCAGCACCACGCGCGCCACGGCGTCGTCGGCATCCCGGTCGCGCAGGTCGGCGGCCTCGTTGAGCGCGCCCACCCACCACGCGAACTCCAGACGCGTGTCTGCGTCCACCGGCGCGGGCGCCAACGGCAGTCGCAGGGTGCTGTTGCCGCCGGCGCCGCGCGCATGCAGCGCGGGGCGGCCATCGTGCTGGCCGGCGTCGTAGCGGGTGGGGGTCATGGAGCCGTAGCGACGATGGCGCCAGCCCGAGGGATCGATGGCCCGGGCGATGTCGCAGGCCATCGCCCAATCGGAGGCGTTCACCGCGGTCAGGTCGACCGCCTCGTCATCGCGCTCCTCGTCGTCCAGCGAGAGTCCCGCGCAGCCGCTCGCCAGCGCGGCCGGACCCAGGGCAGCGGTGAGCAGAAAACGGCGACGGCCTCGCATCCCGCGATGGTGCCACCGCTGTGTGACAGCGGCGTGCGGCGGTGGCGCTCCACCCGCGCGTCGGTGTGCGGTGTGTCGCGGACCGGCCCGCCGGTTCAGTCAGCCGCGGGGGTAGTGCCGGCGGTCGGCAGCGGCACGAAGGGCGCGCGTGCCTCGTCGGCCAGGCCGTCGGTCAGGGTGGTCAGCAGGACCACCAGCTGCTCGCGCTGTGCGGCCGACAGCGGCGACATCAAGCGCTGGTAGGCGGCCTCAGCCGGCGCGCGCGCGGCCGCCAGCGTGGCGTGGCCGGCGTCGCTCAGACAGACCGTCTTGAGCCGGCCGCAGGCCCGGCGTTCGACGAGGCCCCGGTCCTCCAGCCCGCGCAGCACGCGCATGACGGTGACCTTGTCGAAGGCCAGCGCCCGCGCCAGGCGGGTCTGGTCGATGCCCGGCTCCTCGGCCAACAGCCGCAACACGCCGTACTGCGCCGGGGTCAGCCCCAGCCCGGCGCAGGCGCTCTCGAACACGGCGGCCGAAATCTGGTGCGCGCGGCGCAGCAGGAAACCGGGGCGCTGGTACAGGTCGATGGGCATGGCGGGCCGGGATTCTACGGATGGCCCGGCGCGGGTACCGACCGGGATAATTATTTGCATGCTAACGAAAGGAGACAAGCCGTGACACCCGTTCAAACCCGAGGAACCGGCGCGCTCACGCGCCGTCGGCTGATGGTCGCCGCGCCGCTCGCAGCGTGGCTGCCCGGCGCGTGGGCGCAGGGCCCGGCGGAGGCGCCAATCCGGCTGATCGTGCCCTTCACACCGGGCACCGGCATCGACCTGATCGCGCGCACCGTGGGCCCGAAACTGAGCGAACGGCTCAAGCGGCCGGTGATCGTGGAAAACCGCGCGGGCGCGTCCGGCAATATCGGTACGGAGGCGGTCGTGCGTGCCGCCCCGGACGGCACCACGCTGCTCGTCAGCGTGAACACCCTGGTCATGAACCGCTCGCTCTATCCGCAGCTGGCGTTTGACCCGGTGAAGGATCTGGCGCCGGTGGCGCTGACCAGCTGGGGCCAGCTGATCCTGGTGACCCACCCGCGCAGCGGCCTGGCCACCGCGGCCGATCTGGTGGCGGCTGCCCGCAAATCCCCCGGCAAGCTCAACTACGCCTCGCCCGGGGTGGGCACGCCGCACCACCTGTCGATGGAGCTGTTCAAGACCACCGCCGGCGTCTTCCTCACCCACATTCCCTATCGGGGCACCGGCCCGGCGGTGACCGACCTGCTCGGCGGGCAGGTGGACGCCATGTTCCTGCCCATCCACGTCGCACTGCCGCAGCTCAAGGCGGGCAAGCTGGTGGCGCTGGCGATCGGCTCGGACAAGCGCCACGCGCTGCTGCCCGAGGTGCCGACGCTGGCCGAGGCGCGGGCCGGCAACGTGAACGTGGACATGTGGTACGGCGTGTTCGCGCCGCGCGCGATGCCGGCCGCGCAGGTGGCCGCGCTCAACCGCGAGATCAACGAGATCCTCGCCAGCGAGGACGTGCGCCGCGCGTTCAGCGGGCAGGGCATGGACCCGGCCACCGCCACGCCCGAGGCGTTCGGCCAGCTCGTGTCGCGGGATGCGGACCGCTGGGCGCAGCTCATCAAGACCCAGAACATCAAGGCGGACTGAGCATGCGGATTGCGGTGGTGGGCGGCGGGATCGCCGGACTCGCGTTTGCGCTGGCGCTGCACCAGCGGGGCCTGGCGTGTGAGGTGTTTGAAGGCGTGAACGAGGTGCGTGAGCTCGGCGTGGGCATCACGTTGTTGCCCCACGCGGTGCGCGAGCTGGACGCGCTGGGCCTGCTGCCCGAACTGGAGGCGCTGGGCATTCCCAACCGCGAAAGCGTGTTCTTCAACCGCTGGGGGCAGTTCGTGTACCGCGAAACCCGCGGCCGCCACGCCGGCTACCCGCACCCCGAACTCGGCATCCACCGCGGCAAGCTTCACGGGGTGTTGTGGCGCGCGGCGCAGAAGCGCCTGGGACCGTGGCGCCTGCACACCGGTCACCGCCTGCAGCGCATCGACCCCCACGACGACGGTGCCACCCTCACCTTCGAGCCGGTCAACGGCACAGCGCCCGCGCCGCTGCGGGCCGATGTCGTGGTGGCCTGCGATGGTGTCAACTCCGCCGTGCGGCGTCACTTCCATCCGCAAGACCGCGTCTGCTACGCCGGCATCAACACCTGGCGCGGCACCACGGTGCACCGCCCGATCCTGGACGGACGCAGCTACCTGCGCATCGGCAGCATCGACACCGGCAAGATGGTGATCTACCCGATCGTCGACAACGTGGACGGACAAGGCAACCAGCTGATCAACTGGGTGGCCGAGATCCGCGACCCCGAGGCGCGCATGAACGACTGGAACCGCCCGGGCCGTCTGGCCGATTTCCTGCCCGTGTTCGACGGCTGGCGCTATGACTGGCTCGATGTTCCCGCCCTGATCAGCGGTGCGCAACAAGTCTTCGAGTACCCCATGGTGGACAAGGACCCGCTGCCTTTCTGGAGTGTCGGTCGCGTCACGCTCATGGGCGATGCCGCCCATCCGATGTACCCCCGCGGCTCCAACGGCTCGGCGCAAGCCCTGCTCGACGCGCGCTGCCTCGCCGACGAGCTCGCCGCCACGCCGCACGATCCGGTGGGCGCCCTGCAGCGCTACGACGCCCAACGCCGACCGGCCACCGCGCGCGTCGTCGAGACCAACCGGACGCTGCCACCGGACTTCATCATCATGAAGGCCGACGAGCTCAGCGGGGGTCAGCCCTTCGGTCGCATCGACGATCTCATCAGCCAGGACGAGCTGCGCGCGATCTCCGACCACTACAAGGCCGTCGCCGGCTTTGCGCTGGCCCGCTGAGCGGCCCGTCCCGCGGCCGTGTCATGAAAAAGCCCCGCCGCGGCGGGGCTCTTTCTTTGGCAGGGTCGCGTCAGTCTTCCAGCAGCGAGCGCAGCATCCACGCGGTCTGCTCATGCACCGTCAGGCGCTGCACCAGCACATCCGTGGTCGGCTCATCGCTGGCCTTGTCGGTCAGCGGCAAGAGACTGCGCGCCGTGCGCGCCACCGCCTCGTGGCCCTGGGCCAGGATGCGCACCATCTCCAGCGCCTTGGGCGGCTGGGCGGGCGCGTCGGGCAGCGAGCTGAGCTTGCCAAACGCGGCGTACGAGCCCGGAGCCACGTGGCCCAGCGAACGGATGCGTTCGGCGATCGGGTCCACCGCATTCCACAGCTCGGTGTACTGGTCCATGAACATGGTGTGCAGGCTGTTGAACATCGGCCCGGTGACGTTCCAGTGGAAGTTGTGGGTCGTGAGGTAGAGCGTGTAGGTGTCGGCCAGCAGCCGGCTGAGGCCCTGCGCGATGGCCGCACGGTCCTTCTCGCTGATGCCGATGTCCATCTTCACGGTCGCGGATTTCTTCGATGCCATGGAAACTGCTCCTGCAAATGCCACTGATAAGCCACTGATAAGCCACTGATCAGCCACGGATTGGCCACTGAAACGCCACAGGATAGCAAGCCATGCGCTGTCAGCGCAGGACCCGACAGGCCAGTGACGGTATCACGGGCGTGCTGAGCGTCAGCGCCTCACCCTGGCCTTGCAGCCGCACCGCGGCGCCTTCGTAGGCGAAGCCGCTGCCCGCGGGCACCTGCTGCAGCTCCAGCGTGCGCCCGTCGCGCACCAGCACGGCCACACCCTGCAGCGCAAAGAAGCGCACCTCGATGCGCTCGCCGTCGTCGCATCGGTAAAGCACGGTGCGCAAGCCGGTGGCTTCGCCCGCGGCGCGGGCGGGAGGCGCCGATGCCAGCGGTGCGCAGCCGGCCAGGAGCAGCGCCAGCAGCGCGATCGCGGCCAGTCGAGAGGGAAGAGGGCGGCGGCTTGAGGACATACGGCGATGTTGGGGCGCCAGGCCAACGCGGTCAACCGGCGCCGCGCCGGCCACAAAAAAGCCCCGCGCGTGGCGGGGCTTCGGAGAGGGGTGGTGGAGACGAGGAGGTTCTCTTGGCCTCCATCAACCACGTTAAAAATCAACAACTTACGAAGCTGAATGGCAGATTTGTGTACCAGTCGTGTGCATCACCGCCGGTGCACAGTAGTGTATCGCGCCCTCGTATGACTACGCAAAGATTCGTCAGCGGCCCCATCCTTCATGCTGAAACCAGCGCGGGCACCACGAGTCCTTAGCCTGGGCAGCGGCATACCCCCCTCGCCAGGAACGACTGATTTATCCGCAGCATCGGGTCGACTCAAGGAATACCTAATTTTGGTATGTACTGGGGAAACTACTAAGTTCTGTCGATTTGCGCCTGCTTAGGCTACGAACGAGCTTTAGAGGCTAAGGGAGCGGCTATGAATCGTGTTTGCTTTCCACTGGTTCTCATCGTTATGTCCTGCTTGACCGCGTCCTGCGGAAAAGGAGACGAGAGTCAGAGTCTCAACGACACCGCTCCGCCCACGACTGCGACCCCGAACACCGAAACGCGCTCGCTTACGACGCGAACGAAAGAGCAGCAGGCGGCGCTTGACAAAGCCAAGGAGGGCTTGCAGTTGCTCCCGCCTGCCACATATCAATACCCAAAGGCAGGGGTCACCATCGGTCAAGGTTGGGACACCTATAACGAGGGCGGCACAAGCGCCACTTGCGTGGACGTCGTGGCAGTGCCATTGGAGACCACCTCATTTCGTACCGACATCAAGCACGTCCAAAGTAGCGTGAGCACGTTGGCAGAGCGCTCGCTAGCTGTGCGCGCGTCTTACAGCGGTGCTGCTGGTAGTGGCTCGGCGTCGACCTCTCGGCAGTCCTCAAGGGCATTGAATGTCGACGCCTTGAACTACTCTTTCACCTTTGAAGCCGAGAATGGGAGCACATTCGCAGTTGCTCCAGGCGTGTACGACAGAGTTGTGCTGGAGCCGTTACGCGTGGCAAAGGAGTTTCAGCCGAATAAGGAGTCCGAACCCCGGACACCGGCGGCTCTCCCGGCCGAATCCACTAGCCGAATAGTCGAGCTGACTAAGTCGATTCGATTCACCCCACACGCGCAGGGTTTATTGAACGCTCGCAAGTACCGCCAATTTGCAAGCGAGTGCGGTCAAGGCTTTGTTTTGTCCATTCATCGTGGCTCAAAAATCGACATCATTCTGTCAATGGCCTCCTCAAAGGCCGAAGAGCGGGAGGCTATGGCATCGGCCATTAGTGGGTCGGGCTACGGCGCGAGTGGAAGCGTAAAGCTCACTACGAACAACACCAAAGCCGTGAGCAACGCAAGTATCGGCTATCGGACCTTTCAAGAAGGGGGGTATCCACACTTGCCGAAAAAGATTTCAGACAAGACGTTGGACGTCGCTAGCCTAGCGCCCGACGCCACTACCTTGCTGTCGAATCCGACTGCCTATCGCGTGATGGTGATGCCGTACGAAAACCTAGACGACTCTATCAAGGGGAAGTTAGCTACGCCACTACGCTTGATGACAGTGGGAACCTACTACTTGGCGCTCAAGGACATTTACAGCTTGGTTGACAACATAGTGGAAGATAACCGTCGAGTATTCAGCGACGAGACAAAATTTTATGTCAGCCCCATGATGATGGAGGCATATGGTGGACGTGAAAAATTAGTCGAACTCAAGGACATGATTCAGTTCGACTTGGCAGTTCTCGAGCACGCACTGGATAGTTGTGCGCAACGCAAGAGCGACTGCTTGCTGATGGACTCCTTTGTTGGTCTACCCGAGGAGCTTGATAAAACGTCTAAGAAATTTGAAGATGAAATCAATAGTGTTGTTAAAGCCGGCAAGGACAAGACGTCGCTCCGAGAAGCATTAGTAAAAGCGCTGGCAACTGAGCAAGTCCCGAATGCGCCTGATTCGATTGACTTTTCGAAGTCTTTGCTGGATAAGGCCAAAGCGGCACAAATTGAGAAATCTCCGGTATGGCCGAGAGAGGCCAAAGGCCCTGCTGCGACGACTGCCAACTTAACCGAGGCGGAGAAGAGGCTCGAGGCTGAGGCCTCTGCACTATCGACTATTCAAGCAGAGGTCTTCGTACTGGCGGAGGAAGAGCTGAAGAGACAAAAAGATAGTTTCGAGGCGTTTAAGGAGAACGTGCGGCGCGTTCGAGACTCCATTGACGACGTCTCGACCCATAATACGCTGCCGGCTTCCTTCTTTTTACGCTTTTATTGGTTTCTCTCACAAATCCCACCGCCCCAAACGGCTGAATCTGATTACTTCGTCAAAGCCGATTTTACTGTTGCAAATGGTGCTACGAAAGAGGTAATTGCTGCTGCAAAAGAGAGGGCCCGACGAAAAGTCATCAATGCTGCGATGAACACTCGCTTACTGCCATGGAAAAGGTTCTTCTGCGAAGACCTCAAGCACGACGCCTTATGTGTTACTGACCGCGCTCTAGAAGACTTTCTTGCCCGTTCCACTATCGAAATCTCTGACAAAAGGATTATTGTCAGCCCCCCGCCTGCTGCACCAAAAGGGGGAAAATGTAGAAGCAACATACTGGGTGGGAAATTCGATTGCTGGAAGCTTTAGCAAAGCAAGGTCATATGTCTGTGCCCAAGCTCCTGTTGACGCTTATTACCGCTTTCAGTAGCTCGGGGCTATGGGCCGCGCTTGTGGTGCCGGTTATCACTGAAGCGCAACGAGCCGCGCTACTCGAGGTTGAGGCTAGCGAGTGGGGAATGCTGCCCAAAGCAGATTGGGATAATTTTTCGTCTCGCCCTAATTTCACGAAAACGCAACCCAACTGCATTGACTACCTGAGTTCATCCACCTGGATGCCACAACACTTCTTCAAGGGCATTCCAGGCCTGAAGCTCTCATACTGGAGAGTTTCTCGCCATAACATTTCTGCAGGATATGGCTCGTTGAAAGAAGGCGTTCAAATGGTGCCGCTGTCTGATGAGCAGATAGCCGCATACAATCGCTATTTGGGGGCTCAACTGCTCGCGGTTGGGGCGGACAACAACGTTGCTATGCAGATGGCCAAGGATTTGGCCACTCCCTATCTTGTGAAAAGATTCATCGGGTCACGGACAATTTTCTCTATTCCAGCAGTGATGGGATTCGGTGGCCTTGCTGTAACGACGGGGGTCATGGTAGGGGGCGTGTACACCACGTACGTAGCTTTTCGGGAGTACTCGGAAAACAACTCGGAGAATGCCAGTAGGGCATACCTATACAACCTGAATGCTTACCTGACGACTGGGGCGCACGCCTACCGTTCCTACAGAACCATGTCCCACGAAGGACAGAAGTACATCCGAGAGCGCTATGGCTTCATTTCTCCCAAAGGCAGTACCTGGGTCACAACCTGCTATTGGCCTCTGACAGGTGAGGGAGCAGGCGCGCCTTCTATGACAAGCGACCGGGGTCCCGGCTCTGGGCGTGCGCTTGTTCCACCGGCGAATCTGCCTTAGCGAAGTCCCGTCGAGTTCACTTGTCGGCCTCAATCAAATTGAGGGAGGCCAAAAAAATAAGAGTCCAGGAAGCTCTCGTCAATCCTGCCAAGCGAGCTTCAACGTCGCTTCTTTAGGTCGCGTCGTGCCGCCCTTTGCTGCTTACGTCTTTCCGCCCGATTGAGTGGCATGCCATCGGCGCCGAGATGGATGGGTCCTGGACTTGAGAAGCTGAACGGTGCGGGGAACTGACGTTCCGAACTCCTGCTAAGCCTCACTTGAGAGTCGCCCCTGAGAATCCCGATTTCGTCTGCGCGCTTGCGCCAGTGAGCGATTTCTGTGGGCGACATTCCTGCAAGGTCCGCGTGGATGAAGTCCTGTGATGACGCGTCCTCGCTAAAGGGCTCGCTTGCAATCCCGATGGCCTCCTGAAGGGTCGGGAGCCCATCTTTGACCGCGTGACAGTAGACGGCTAGTGTCTCGGCTCGTGTTGCTCGGTATTCTTCGTACGAGATGTCTGCTGGCTTGGCCGCAGTCACGAAAACAAACGCTCGGGTAGGAGGCGACCCCGTCGCCTTCACCCGGGCGAAGACTTCTCCTGGGACGCTGGTTCTCAGCGCGTGAATTAGGTCCTTCGAAAGCATTCTTCTTTCCACCCGCGATTGCGCTGCGAGCGCTCGAACAATGCGTTCGTGGTGAGGGCCGGGCATTTGAGTGTCCGGATAGGAGATAGCCTCTCCAGACCGGATGAAGTTGCTCTGATGTTCGATGAGAGCGTCCCATGTGTAGCTAACTTGGTCAGCCTCCTTCTTGGCAGCCCGTTGAGGGCTGTCAATGTAGGTGTGCCAGTCTCCCTCGGGGAACGCGATGCATGAGCCATTGTTCGGCCGCTTTGGAAACGGTGTTCCATCCACAGGGGGCGTGGCCATGTATCGAGCTAGCAGCTCCTCTTCCCCAGGCACCATCACAACGTCACCAGGCGGTTGAAGAAGTCGCTCCTTGTGCTCCAGGTAACAGACAAAGTCCGCCACGGTGTCGAGCTCGTCTAGCAGCAAGTCAATGGCGAGCTCGTCGATGACGTGCACGAACCTGCGCATCGGCAGAGGAAATCCGATACGAAACGGCTTGTCGAGGTGCGATTCACCTTCAATGCTGGTATCGAGCATCAGAGTGCCTGAGCTGCGCCTGCCGAAGTACTCGCGAGCGGCAAAGTGAGAGCCGCGGGTAACGGCTATGAGGAAGTACTTTGCGGACTGGTGAGGTGGAAGTGGGACAGGAAGCGGGTGCTCGCACTGTTTGTCAGTGAATACCCGCTGAGGGTATGCCTTTAGGAACTTCTCGGCGCCTGAAAGCTGTCTTGCTGACCTTGCGACCGCCGCTCTATACCAGCGAGGCCAGGCAACATTGACATCGACCTGAGTCTGAAAGTGGCAGTCCTTGTCAGAGAAGAGCAGGACGTAGTCCCCGAACACCACAAGAAGGTCGCACAGTTCCTTGCCATCCCCCTTTCCTGATTTCCGGCCTTCGTCCGTGTAGACATTCGGGTAGCTCCACAGGGAAAGAAACGCTCGTTTGGCAAGCAGTGCAAGCAGCCGCTCTGAGCTCGTAGTACCTCCTGCAGCCGCAGCCTTCTGCCATGGCGTCTCAACAGTCATCGTGTTCAGGTACTTGGTGTAACGGAGTTCACCGGCTACAGGTCGCCGGATGAGGGGCTGCATGTGAAGGGCTCAATGCTGCATCCTCGGGGAAGGTGTCGACAAATATAAAACCAAGTCCGCATACCCAGAGGCAGGCGCTGTCCTGCCGACCGCAGCGAGGTGCTGCAGTCGAACCTCTGGAAACCAAATGCAATCTCATTCCGTTGAAATTCGTCCTCATGATTCGCGCTGCAGGTACTGGGCAAAGATTTCTCGAGCGGGCGACCCGCTCCCGTTGCCTTGTGATGTTGAGGGCGCCAACGACATCCCTGGGAGCTACTTGCACCGGGGCGACGAAGGGCTGCAAGCGGGAGACGTGCTCTTCGAAGGCGAATCCAATCATCATCGGCGCACCGACCGAGGGTGGTCGTACTGTGTAACTTGCGCGATGCCAAGTGGGGACTTGGTCTGTTTGTTTTCTGGCTTCAGCGAGGAAAAGCGAATCCTCAAGGCGCAGGGTATGTCGCCAGAGTTGCTCAAGGGCTCGGGTGACATCGCAGCCATGGTGAGGATTGCGCATGCTGTTAGGCTGGGCATGAATCTTGTGCAGCCGGTACCGCAAAAGTCGGAGCCTCAAACAGAGCAGGCACAGCCCGCAACGGTGTAGCCGCTTGTATACAACAACAGCATCGCGCGCCTTAGCTCACCGGACCTGATGAGCGCCACCTGAACGACTGGTCCGGCACGTCTGACGCCGACCAATCTCCCGTCCTGAATAGACAGTGCAGGTGACACCCAGAGCACCAGGGGCCTTTGTATAGCCGTGCTTGCTCTCGGAGTGGGGAGGACGTCGGCTACGGACCTAACCGACGGCGAAGGCTCGGCTGTCACGGCCGCGCGAGGGTAACGAACATGTATGCTGAACTCCAGATTGTTCAGCCATTGACGGACGCACCTGTGGTGTGTGGTCTGGCTGCAATCGGGGTTCAGTTGTGGTCTACATGGTGGCCTGTATGTCGCGAGCCGGATTGTGCCGTAGCGAGCGGCAGAAAGAAGCTGCAACTGACGGGAGAGACTTTCGGCGCCGAAAACGCAGAGTCCGTTCAGGATTCGTTTGGGAGATGTACCGCTGGGACATGCCCGGCGGCTGCGCCACGTGACCAACTCTGGAGCACGCAGAAAAACTCCCCCTGGTTCACAGGGGGAGCAAATCAACCATCATCCCGTTGCTGAACGGGCTACTCGACAGCCGCTGCGGGTTGTGCCACCGGCTTGGATATCTTTGCTGCCTCGAAGGCGATGACGAGCAACGTGCCCGTCGGCTTACCGTCTCGCGACAGGTAGAAATCCGCCTTCAACTTGCCTGTCACCTTGACGAAGTCGCCCTTGTTGAGGTGGGGCTTCTCCTCCTTCATGAGGCGCACCGTGTACCAGGTGGGCTGAGTGTCCACACCCCGCATGCTCTCGGCGACCCTGAATTCAGAGAACTTGCGCCCCGTGGTCTTGGACGTTTTCATCTCCGGCTCCGTGGCCACATTTCCAAAAATCTGCATCTCTTCTTTCCTTGACTGATGGCAGGGACAATGCCCTGGAACTTCGTATAGCAGCGGCCTGGCATTCAGTGCCACGTTCCCTGTGGCGCCGATTCGATGAAACGCAACGTCGCATGTATCGGTGGGACAACGGACACCGCAACCTCGCTGACTTCCTCCATGTCGACGTTGCCGGGAATGGCGTCAAGTTCGCGGACCGATGCCACGACCTCTGGCAGCTCCAGTAGCAGCTTCTCGAGGACGGCGGGGTCGGTTGGCGCGGTTTTGACGACCGCCGCATCCAGTGCTTGTAGGCCGAAGTTCAATGCGTAAACCGCGGCATCAGGTCCGTGCGACTTCATCAGCACGACCCTCATACGACCTTCACGCATGACTTTCACGGCACTGAGCACCTCTGCATCCCAGAGAGGAATCAGGAATCGGTGCTGCCGACACATGGCTTGGTGCGTGATGACGAGGTACGTTCCACCGCCCGGTGTTCTGCAGTACGCGACATGGACCAGCGGCGCTGGTGCGTCGGGACCGAAGGACGCGTCGTACATCGCCGCAGGCATCTCGCCGCACAGAACCCAGTGTCCCTGTACTTCCGGCGGGACTCTCAATCCAAGCCGGATGAATGCTTCAGTCAGGGCCTGAGGCGAGCGAAAACCTGCTTCTGCAACCGAGCTGGTCGCCGTATCGCTCGTGTCCCTGACCTCTTGTTCATTGTGTTTCTCTTTCATGGATGTCCTTATGCGCGACAGTGCGCACAACGTGTAGCGACACCCTGTTTAGCCGCTATTTTTTGCGGCGAGTAACCGTAGCGGCGACTCGGGCGCACACCAGGGCTCCATCGGGGGAGTGCGCTGGTAGGGAAGGTAGTTCTCGTCGAACCAGCCATCACAGGCGTGCCCATCGCGCCCATCGAGCCTGACCTTGGGGAGCCAGACCGGGAGAGCCTGGACCAGCACGTATCCGGCGGCTTCGTCCACGAGCCGCGTCCTGCCATCCGGCATGACCTCCTCGCGCGTTCGAATCACTGTGTAAGCGCCGCCGAAGCCTGGAACAAGAACCCTCCGTCCCTCGGTTAGCGAGAACGCCGCCGACTCTTGCACCAGAGCGTCAAGCGTCGCGCGCACCCGGTTATGGATGCGCGGCGTGCGCGTTAGCACCACGACTCGGCGCAGCGGCACGCCGAGTCGGGTAGTTCGGCCCACCGAGAGCGCAAGAGCTTTGAGCGAGGCTGCGCGGTCAGCACCTCTGGCGCTGCGGTCCACTTCGAGCCACGTCACACCGTCCGACTCGATGGCAACCGCGTCGGGGCGCAGTTCAGTCCGTCTTGAACCTCGATTCATCGTGACGAGAACGTTCAAGAGTCCATGCGATGTGTCATTGTTTGCCCCCCCATCCTTCGCAAGCAGGACCATCAGTTCTTGCTCCGTATGCGCCCGAAGTCCCCGCGCTTCGCAGCACAGCGTCAGGAACTGGGCCCATAGGCGATGCTCCGGATTGCTCATGTCGGAGACTCGGCGCACAGATGACGAGGCGTCTACCCCACGGTTGACCAGCCAATCCGCGCCCTTACCGGTCAGGCCGTAGACCGTCTGAAATCGGTCAGTCCTGTAACGGCGAAGCAAATCATCCTTGACCATCCCGCGCATGGCGCGCTGGGCAGCCGTCAGCGCGGCCTTGAACGGGCGCTCGGCAAAGCACCCCACAGCAACATCAATTGTTCGAACGACCTTGAAGCGATTCGCCAGCCTCAGTGCCACCACGCGGATGTGCTCCTGCAGCGCGCTGCTGTGAACAGCTGAGGTAAGTCCTCGGGACGGTGGACGCACCCTCGTGTGCCTTGGTGATGCCTGCTCAGGCGTCACAGGGGCATGGCTCACGGCACTACTTGGCGCAAGCTCGTGTACTGCAGTGGTCGGGCGTTTGTGGGGCTGTGATGCGCGGCGCGGCATCCTGTGTTCTTGCGGCATGTAACCAGTTCTCCAGGGGACGTACCAGCGGCCGCTCGACCCGGTCCTCGACCCTCGAGGTGGTGGCGTCGCCATATCCCGTGTAGCGACCTCCTAGAGGGCGGCGCTACCCAGCGTCAGTAACCGGCGCACCACGCCAACGCGCTCTTTCGGGGCACCGGCGATGTTCTCCAGCACGGCTGCCAGAGGGAATGGGGCAGCTGTGTTTTCCCCTCTGTCGGCCTCGTGTGCCAGGGGCACACGTCTGTCGCGTTTTCGTCGCGACGTCCCTCAAGGTCGCTGTGCTTCCGGACCGGCTGCGCCGGTGCGAACCGCCGCCGTCCCGGAATGTTTTCTCGAAGCCGCTGTGCACCCTGGGACGGCTTGCGCAACTGTTCTTCGGCCTGCCGTTCTCCCACGGCTTGCCCCAGCCACGACAAAGCAGATGTCCATCGGTCGTGACTGGGGACCCCGGCCGCAGGCGACGACGCTTCGCGCCTTGGGCTCCCGAGGTCGGCATGCGCTGGGACGGCGGCGGTTCGCACCGCCTGGCCGGTCCCGGTCGCGAGCAGCTCGTCTCCCAAAAACGTTCCGCCGCGAAAAAGGTGCCTCCCTTGCACGCGTCTGATGACTCATCCAGGGCGACGGCTGGACGCCGGCCCGTCCGCCCGCTGGCCAATCGAGGGGATGGCGCTTGGTGCCCACCAGGCAGGTCCTCCATGAAATCGCTCACCTCGATGGTGAGGGTGCCCTCAAGAACTTGTTTTCCAGGGGTCAGCGCGCAAGCATCACGCTGCCTACGCTCGGGCACCACCGTGTCGCGCCGCTGTGGATAAATAGATACCTATACGTGTCTCCATCAACTTCTTCTGGAGCACACATGCATTTCAAACGCCGCGGCAACCGCATTTCTCTGTACCGCAGCCACTGGGTCCCCAAGGGTCCGGATGTCCCGCACGGTTACACCCACCAGACATTCGTCGGCAGCATCGAGGCAGACGCCACGTCACTACCGAATGAGCTCGCCCTGCTGCTGACGCCGAGTGAATGCGCAATGGTAGAGCGTCGCATCATCGTGCCGGCCACGTTGTCGAAAGAGGCAGCCAGACAGCAGGCCATGCAGCACCAAGTAGACCCCCTGTGGCGTCTCACAGAAGCGCTCAGTCTCGTCGAGGAGGCGGCAGTGCACAGCCAGACAGCCGCTGTTTCTGCTGAACGTACCGAGCGCGTGCTCGCAGCACTGAAGAAAGTCAGAACCGTAGAGCCTGGTCCGTCGACTCATCAGGGCTCGGCGTCAGACCCGCTGCAGGAGGCCGTGAAAGCGATTCAGGCCGCCACAGCGGCGGTTCAGCGCGGACGATACGGCCGCGCTCCGGCGAGCGGATTCCGAAAGACACCCGTGTTCCGGCGCTGGACTGACATTCTCGCGGCAGTTGACGGAGGCGAAAACAGCTTGCTGAGAGCCCTTCAGAACACAGGTTTCGCGTCGAGGCGCAAGGCCTGAACCAGCCCGGGCGTGTTGGAAAGGTGGTTGCTATACGAAGGGCACGACTTTCGTGTTCCAAAGGACATCAACCATGCATCAGACCCTCAACTCGAAACAGCTCAAAGCCATCAACCCCGTTGCCGATACCTTGGGCAGCGTCGAAACGCGTGAAGCGCGAGTACGCCGCCTCTACAGCGCGCCAGGCGGACCGCTGATGGGCTGGCTCCTCGATGAGGCGTTGGCGCGTGGGCACCATCAACAGGAACTGGCCCGTCAACTTGGCGTAACGGTGGGATATCTCCACCAACTGCGCAACGGCTTGCGCCAAGTGAATCACATCAGCCACGATTTTGCAGCAGCGTGCGCAAGCTACCTGATGGTTCCCGCCGTCGTCGTGAAGCTGGTGTCTGGGCTGATTCGCATGTCGGACTTCGCCTGGCCGAACGTTTCAGAAGAAGAACTTGTCGAAAGGGCATTTCAACGGCTGCGGTCGGACCCGGTCGTAATGACGGCTCTCCCCGAGAGCCTGGATTCGCTGAGCTACGAGGCCCGACGTGCGCTCGTCATCCTGTACTCCGAGGTCAGCTGCCAAGACCTCTTCGCTTTGCGAGAGGTCCCTGAAGCTGTCCGGTGGCTGCAGCGCGCTGCAGTTCTGCACAATGAGTCGGAGGCGGGCTCTGTTATCGGACACAGGGATATCAGTCACTGAGGTCTGAGGAGGATGAGAAGACCTGATTGAAAAGGGCGAGCGTTCGGCTCGCCCTTTTTTTGGCTGGTGGCTTCTCTGCATGGTGCGAGTGTGCCGCCATCCAGCGAAGCACCACCAGCGGGATTATGACCGTATGCGAGGGATAAAAAGCGTCCGCTTTACATGTCAGCTGGTGCCGTTTCGTGGCGCTAGCGAGCACGAGCAGGCGCTACCGGTCGTCACGTGCTCCGTTGACCGGCGTGGAGTATTCAATGTCCGATACGAATCCTGTGCTCAAGCTCAGGGACGTTGCAACCCTTCTTGCGCGCAGCCCGGAGACCATCCGAAAAGACTTGCATCGCAACCCAGCTGCTGTACCTCCGCGGCTCGTCATTCCCGGCACCCGCCTTCTCCGGTGGCGTGCAGAAGACGTACATGCGTGGTTGGCACGACGCGTGGAGGGTGTTCAACATGGCTAAGCAAGCGAAGAAGAATCCCTTCAGCAGGCCGTTGAACATTAAATTCATGCTGCGCAACCCGCCCCCTGCGCTTGACCACGTTCTTCCAGGCCTGTTGGCGAAGTCTGTCGGGCTGCTGGTTGGCCCAGGCGCCGTCAGCAAGACCATGCTCGCCCTACAAGTTGGCATCGCAATGGCCACCGGTACACCCCTGCTGGGCGGCCTCGTGGGTGGGTCTGTTTCTGAGGGTGGAAAGGCGCAGCGTGTTGTTTTGGTCCTTGCCGAGGAGTCAGCTGAGGTCGTCTGGCATCGATTGCATGCCATCGCAAGCGTTCAGCTCGCAGCTAGTGGCATCGACCCTGATACCGCCGCGGAGCTTCTCGAGCGCAACCTCGTTATCCACGCACTCGCTGGTGGAGACCAGGTGAATCTGCTCGGGGACAACTTGGATAGGACGCCAGATGGTGAGCAACTGCGGGAGGCTTGCATGGGGGCCAGGCTCGTCATCCTTGACCCTGTACGCGACTTTCACAACGCGGACGAAAACGACTCGACCGCTATGAAGGCGCTGGCTCGTCATATCGCGAGCTACGCGGTGTCGACCGGAGCCGCATGGTTACTTGTGCATCACTCCAGCCGTGCTGCGGCTGTGCACGGATTTGGGGGCTCTGCCGATGCTGGGCGCGGGTCCACTGCGCTCACAAATGCAGTTCGCTGGCAAATGAACTTGAGCCGCCCTACCCGCGAAACAGCGAAGCAGCACCGAATACTGGCTGACGAGCTGCATGAAATCGTTCTCCTCGACGTCCCGAAATCGAACTACGTTGGAAACCCAGGAACCCTATTGGCGCGACGAGGTCCGCACGGCGTACTCACGTTGGCGGAGGGCCGGTCATGAAGCGGCAGTCCTTGGCAATAGCGGTGACACCGGAGACAACGCACCCACGGGTGGTTCGACTTTCTCCACTAGTTGGACTGTGTCAGCTCTTCCGTCCCTTGGCGAAGAGCCGTGCAGCACGCCCGACTCTCAACGAGACGTACCAGTACGGTGAGGACCTCACCCTTCGCTTCAGTGCGCGGGAAGCGCTCGGCGCTCCCGAGCAGACCCTGCTGCTCGTGCTTCTTGAGCTTGCGGAAGAGCAGCATCGGCGAAGGCCCATCGAGCACCGCCTCGACCGGACCGACAGGACGGAAATCGGTTCGCAGCTTTGGGCTTCGTTGCACGAGGATTCACCGACCCCTACGCCAGACGCACCATCGACCCTCATGCTCAGCTGTAGTTGGAGTGAGCTCCATCGCAGGTGTGGTTCGACCAGCGTTGGGGGCGCTGTTACGGAAAGCCGACGCGCATCTCTGGCGCGATTGTGCGAAGTGACAGTTTGGGAGAAGTCAGAGTCGGCCAGGACGGTCCGTTCAGGCCGTCTGGTTAGCTGGTTGGTGGGGGACGACCAGAAAGTTCATGTGGCCTTGAACCACCGGCTAGCGTTGGCACTGCTGAGTCCCGGGTACGCCCAGGTTCTGCTCTCCGAGCGCCTGCAACTCGACTCGCAGACCGCGATGCTGGTCCATGCGTTTCTCTCGACCTGCCTTGGTCAGGGCAAAACGATGTCGATTGGGTACGCGACGCTCGTGGACCGTCTTTGGCCCAGCCAAGGCATTCGCGTACCCGCGAGTACGCACCGTCGGCGCATTGCCGACGTCAAGGCGGCGTTGCGCGCGGTAGGGAATCTCACGCAGTGGGACGTCTCGCTGGGCAACTCCGTGGCGAATGTGGTGCGCATCCGCGCCAAGCCTTTGGTTGCGCATATGGCTGAACGCGGTACGCGTGCTGTGCCTTCCACGCGAAAAGTCTCGCCTGTAAAGCCAGCTCGCGAAGTGACGAGGGGAGGTCATTTCAAGGTTCAGAGCGCGTCGTATGCCGAGCAGCCCTTTTGGAAGAACGCCTGAGTGGATAAGCTTTCGCTGCGATATGACGAGTCTTGTACAAGTTCTTAACTAGGTACCCCGCTACACGGCAGGGCGGGGCCTTGCGCACGGCCCCTTTCTGCCTCTGCATCGGCACGTGCATGACGCCGACTCGTGGTGAGGACTTCCTGGGTCCGTTCGGCCTCACACATTTCTCCAACTTGCCCAGCGACAGCTTCTTCCCTGGCTGAGTAGCTCAAGGAGTGGAGGTGCGGCTTAGGCGCCATGTCAGAGGAGGGCGGACAAAATCGACCACTACTTGCATTAAGCTAGCGACTGAGTGGCGTTTTACTTACAGGAGCCAGGAATGGCCAGTGTCAAGTCAGAGGTGGTCAGCGTTCGGGTGGAGCCGCACATAAAGGCGGCGCTGCAGGTGGCGGCTGAGCGCGAGATGCGCAGCCTCGCGAACATGCTGGAGGTCATGGTGGTGGCCTATTGCCGTACTCAGGGATACCCTTTGGAAGGCGTTCCAGATGAAGCTCTTCCACACGCCCCTCAACGGGGAAGCGGCGCGTGACTGAGCAAACCCAGGCACTCCTGGCCCAATTGGGCTTTCGAGCCGGCGTAAATGGCCCTCACGCAGCGCGTACGATGATGCTGGACGAAATGCGCATGCTGCTGGGCCATACCGAACCCCAGAGCAGCCGTGCTGACTACGCGACGGCCATCGTGGATAACAACGTCCTGGGCAAGCCGACCCGCAAGGCGCGGGAATTGACGCTGCGCTACATGAGTGCGCTCTACAGCCTGGATTCGGCTAACCCCATTTTTCGGGCACTGCGCCGTCTCTGGCCACTGAGCGAAGCCGCCCAGCCTATGCTGGCCCTGGCAGCGGCACTGGCGCGCGACCCACTGCTGCGCGCGACCCAGGACTTCATTCTCGGCCAGCCCATCGGCGCAGCGGTCTCCCGGGAGGCGGTCGAGCGATTCCTGGTGCAGGCCTACCCAGACCGTTTCAGCCCTGCGTCGCTCAAGTCATTTGCGCAGAACGTCGCCGGCACTTGGACGGCGGCAGGGCTGCTGTCCGGCCACCGAAATAAGACCCGCTCCCTTCCACCGGCACACCCCGAATCTGTGGCCCTGATGCTCTTTCTTGGCTACCTCGGAGGTCGTACTGGACAACGACTCTTCTCGTCAGAGTGGACCAGGTTGTTGGGTTGCTCACCAGACGAGCTAGAAGCGCTTGCAGATTCCGCTTCGCATCGGGGTCTGCTCGTGTTCATGAACGCGGGCGGCGTCAAGGAGGTCCGCTTTCCAGGGTACCTCTCGCCGGAAGAGGAGCGCATTCGTCAGGAGGTCGCACATGTCGTCTAAGGTCGCCAAACTGGTTGCCGTTTACCGAGAGCACTTGTCAGTGCCATGGCAAGCTGGTCTCGCCGCCATCCAGCGAGTCATCTTTGCGGTCTACGACAAGGCAGACGAGCTCCGTCTGCGAGCCAACGTTGGTGAGTTCGAACTCGCCACCCAGCAAGCCGGCAAGCAGTGGCTGCTACTGGACATAACCAGCGCCTTCCCGGAGTGGATGGGCGCGCAGGAATACCGCGATGCCTACTTCGAGTTGCCCGAGGACATGGCCGGGTACCAGGCTGGAGAACTCACTGAGTTCGTCGCAGACTTGACGGCGAAGCTCAGGGCAAGAATCTCCGAGGAGGCCGGACCTGACACGGTGGTCGCCCTCTTAGGGGTAGGCACGTTGTTCGGTCTCGCGCGCGTGTCCTCGGTCGTAGAAGGAATCAAGGAAAGCGTCCAAGGCCGGCTCCTGGTCTTCTTCCCGGGCGAACACCACCCAGAGAACCACACCTACCGCCTTCTGGATGCGCGCGACGGCTGGAACTACCTCGCCGTGCCACTGCTCGCCCAGGAATGACGCATCGCACCACCTGAAGAACCAAAGCAAGGACCACCATGCTCAACAGGGACATTTACAACAAGCCCCCGAAGGAGAACCGCCTCGTCAACAACGGTGTGGCCGAGGTCTCCGAAGACCACTCCGAAGCTGCGCAGGCCATCCTTCGCTACGAGCTCGAGACCTTCGTCTGCGACGGTCAGTACGAGAAGGGGCTAGAGACCATCCTCGACAAGTTCCTGCTCAACCTCGACTCCAAGACCGAGCAGCCGGGTGTGTGGATTTCCGGCTTCTACGGCAGCGGCAAGTCGCACCTGGCCAAGATGTTGCGTACGCTGTGGACCGACTATCCGTTCGCCGACGGCGCCACCGCCCGCAGCATCGCCAAGCTTCCCACGGAGGTGTTCGAGCACCTGAAGGAGCTCTCCACCCAGGGCAAGCGTCACGGTGGTCTGCACGCCGCAGCCGGGAAGCTGGGTGCCGGCGCCGGCGACAAAGTACGGCTCGCACTGGTGGGCATCGTGTTCAAGTCCAAGGGCCTGCCCGAGCAGTACAACCAGGCGCAGCTCGTCATGTGGATGAAGCGCGAAGGCATCCTAGACGCCGTCGAAGCGGAGCTAAAGGCCGTTGGCCGCTCGCTCGCCCAAGAGCTGCCTCACATGTACGTCTCGGGCCACCTGGCCAAGGCTCTGCTGAAGGTGCGCCCTAACTTGGCGCACACCGAAGCAGACGCCCGAAGGCTGCTCAAGGAGCAGTTTCCACAGGTCACCGACATCAGCAGCGAGCAAATGACCACCGCCATCGGCGACGCGTTGATGGTGGAAGGCAAGTTCCCGTTGACGTTGGTGGCGCTGGACGAGGTTCAGCAGTTCGTCGGCAACGATGTGGAAAAGGCGTTTCAAGTCCAGGAGGTTACTGAGACCCTCAGCAAGCACTTCAATGGAAAATTGTTGTTCGTTGCCACTGGCCAGTCAGCATTGTCGAGCATGGTCAATCTGCAGCGACTGATGGGGCGCTTCCCTGTCCAAGTGATGCTCGGTGACTGGGACGTCGAGAACGTCACCCGCCAAATCATTCTGGCCAAGAAGCCCTCGGTGCAGCCCGAGGTCGAGAAGGTCTGGCGCAACAACCTCGGCGAAATCTCCCGCCACCTGCGCGGCACAAAGCTCGAGCACGTCACCGACGACGAGAGCGTCATGACGTCCGACTACCCGCTGCTGCCGGTACGCCGCCGCTTCTGGGAACGCGTTCTCCGCACCATCGACACCACCGGCACGGTCTCGCAGCTGCGCAGCCAGTTGCGCGTGGTGCACGAGGCCGTGCTGGCCACCGCTGAGGCCCCGCTGGGGCACGTGGTCTCGGGCGACTTCCTCTACGACCAGATTGCCGCCAACCTGGTCTCCACCGCGCAGCTGCCCAAAGAGGTATTCGAGAACGTCCAGCGCTTCGCTGCTGGGGATGCGAACGCCCAGCTGAAGGCCAAGCTGCTCAAGCTCATCTACCTCATCAACAAGCTGCCGGCCGATGCGGCGATGGACCTGGGCCTGAAGGCCACCGAAGAGGCTCTGGCCGACCTGCTGGTCACCGACCTGTCCGCGGGCTCGTCGGAGCTGCGCAAGTCGCTGCCGGCCCTGCTGGAAGAGCTGCAGAACAAAGACCGTTTGGTCATGGCCCTGGCCGGTGGCAACGGCACCGAGTACCGGCTGCAGACCCGCGAGTCCAGCGCCTGGTACGACGAGTTCCGTGCCCAGGAGGCCGAGCTCAAGGCCGCGCCACAGCGCGTGGAGCAGAAGCGTGCCGACCTACTCAAGACCCGCTTTGCCGAGGTGCTGAAGAAAGTGCGCGTCACCCAGGGCAAGGGCAACGAGGTGCGCACGCTCAGTCCGACCTATGACGACACCCTGCCCAAGGACAACGACAAGAGCCTGTACCTGTGGATTCAGGACGGCTGGCAGACCGAAGAGAAGTCAGTCATTGCCGAGTCCAAGGCCAAGAGCTCTGACAACCCCACGCTCTTCGCCTTCCTGCCGGCCCAGCACAAGACGGAGCTGACGAACGCCATCGTCGCGCTGGAGGCCGCACGCACCACGCTGCAGAAGAAGGGCAACCCGTCCACCGAAGAGGGCCGCGACGCGCAGCGCTCGATGGAGAGCCGCCAGCGCAACGCCGAGAAGGAGCTGGCAGAGCTGGTGGACAAGCTCATGGCTGGCGTCCGCGTGTTTCAGGCCGGCGGTCAGGAGGCCACCGACGGCAACGACCTGGCCGACCGCATCAACCGCGCGGCCAAGTCTTCGGCCATCCGCCTCTACAGCCAGTTCGATGCGGCCGACCACGAACAGTGGGGCAAGGTCCTGGACGAAGCCCGCAAGGGCAACCTGGAGGCCCTCAAGGCCGTTGGCCACGCGCAGGAAGCCGACAAGCACCCGGTCTGCCAGAAGTTGCTGGGCTTCATTGGCCCAGGCAAGAAGGGCTCGGAGATTCGCGAAAACTTCGAGGCACCGCCGTACGGCTGGCCGCGTGACGCCATCGACGG
Organism: Hydrogenophaga sp. T66; assembly: GCF_057219855.1. Lineage (NCBI taxonomy): Bacteria > Pseudomonadati > Pseudomonadota > Betaproteobacteria > Burkholderiales > Comamonadaceae > Hydrogenophaga > Hydrogenophaga sp. T66. The sequence continues at coordinate 700,234 of NZ_JBXVVX010000001.1, forward strand.
CGCGCTCTACGCACTGCTGGCGTCCGGTCATGTCAACGCCACCGATGCAGCGTCCAAGCCTGTCGACGCCAAGAGCCTGGACCGCGCCAAGCTCACGCAGACCAGCTTCCGGCGCGAGAGCATCAACATCACGCCGATTCAGCTCATCAAGATTCGCAAGCTGTTCGACGCCGTTGGCGTGCCCTGCCAGCCCAAGGAAGAGCTCAACCGGATGCCAGCCCTGCTGGCCAAGCTGCGCGAGCAAGCGTCCAAGGCCGGCGGCCCGGCCCCTGCGCCCGAGACGCCGAAGCTCACCGTCATCGAAGCCATCGAGGCGCAGAGCGGCAACGCACAGCTGCTGGAACTGTTCACCCGGCACGACGAGGTGCTGTCCCTGTCGCAAGGCTGGACCAAGACCGCGGTCGAGATTGCGAAGCGCATGCCCGCCTGGCATAAGCTGGGTGACCTGCTCCGCCACGCGAAGGCCCTCGGCCCCTACGCCAAGCTGAAGGCCGAGGCCGATGCCATCGAGGCCCAGCGCAGCCTGCTGGCGGACCCAGACCCTGTTCGCCCCTTGTTGGACGAGACGGTCGACCTGCTGCGCCAGGCCTTGAAGGCCAAGCTGGACGCCTTCGAGCAAGGTTTTGCCCAGCAGCAGGCCCTGCTGCAGCAAGACGCCGACTGGAACAAGCTCGGCAACACCCAGCGCGATGAACTGACGGCCAAGCACCACCTGACGCCGCCACCCGCCGTGGCCACCGGCACGCCTGAGCAGCTGCAGGACGCCTTGGACGACTGCGACCTGGACCACTGGGTCTCCAAGACCCAGGCCTTGCCGAGCCGGTTCGAGGCCGCGCGGCACGCTGCAGTACAGCTGCTCAAGCCCAACGTAGTGCATGTCTCGTTGCCCAAGCGCACGCTGAACGACGAAGCCGAACTGAAGGCCTGGTTGGCCGAGGTGGAGGCCCTGCTCAGCGCCAAGCTCCAGAAGGGGCCCGTGGCGCTGTAACGACCCAAGACGTCCAAAGGGGAGACCGGGGAACTACAGCCGTTACCTGCGTTACCCCATTCAGGGAAGACAAAGAACACCATGCCGACCGCAAGCATCAGCAACCAGCCCCTGGCCAAGCCCCTGCGCAGCCAGCTCGAGAACACCGTCAAGTCCGCCCGCGATGTGGCCGAGAAGGCTGCGCTGGCCGCGCTTCGGCAGCTGGCCGTGAGCGAGGCGAAAGCTCCGGACTACCTGAGCGACGACCTCAAAGCCCTGCGCCGCCGCCTGCGCGCCCACGGCCGCGCGCTGGGCGACGTGAAGTCCAAGGACGACACCCAGGGACTGCAGCACCTAGTGTGGGAGGTGGCCTACGAGCACTGGCACCGCATGCTGTTCGCCCGCTTCCTGGCCGAGAACGGGCTGTTGATGTGGGAGCTGGGCGCCCCGGTGTCGCTGGAAGACTGCCAGAACCTGGTCGACCACGAACAGGCCATGTTGGAGGGCGAGAAGCTCGCCTCCAAGACCCAGTGGGAACTGGCCGGCAAGCTGGCCGCTCGCATGCTGCCCCAGGTGTTCAAACCGCAGAGCCCGGTGTTCGAGCTGGCCTTTGCGCCGGAGCACCAGCGTGAGATGGAGCGGCTGCTGGCGGGGCTGCCGACTGAGGTGTTCAAGGCCAGCGACAGCCTCGGCTGGGTCTACCAGTTCTGGCAGGCCAAACGCAAGGACGAGGTCAACGCCTCGGAGGTGAAGATTGGCGCCGACGAGCTGCCCGCCGTCACCCAGCTCTTCACCGAGCCCTACATGGTGGATTTCCTGCTCCACAACTCGTTGGGCGCGTGGTGGGTGACGCGCCACCCGGGCAAGCCTTGCCCCGTGCCACTGGCCTACCTGCGCACGCTGGAAGACGGCACGCCGGCGGCCGGCAACTTCGAGGGCTGGCCCAACCGGCTGGACGAGTTCAAGCTGCTGGACCCCTGCTGCGGCTCGGGCCACTTCCTGGTGGCGGCCTTCCTGCTGCTGGTGCCCATGCGCATGGCGGCCGAGGGCCTGAGTGCGATGGACGCGGTGGACGCCGTGCTCGCCGACAACTTGCACGGCCTGGAACTGGACGCCCGCTGCGTGGAAATCGCCGTCTTCGCGCTGGCCCTGGCGGCCTGGCGCTTCCCAGACGAGAACGGCGACCCGCTGGGCGTGCGCGCCGACATGCCCGCACCGCAGGTGGCCTGCTGTGGCCTGAAGGTGGCGGCTAAGCCCGAGGATTGGATGGCCCTGGTGCCGGACGATGCCGCCAACGCCGCCTACCTGCGACAGGAACTGCGCCTGCTGCACGCCAGCTTCGCGCAGGCGCCGCTGCTGGGCAGCTTGCTGGACCCGGCGCGCAGCCTGAAGAACGACCTTGCCACGTCGAGCTTCGACACGCTGCGCGACTTGCTGGGGCGTGCGCTGGCCACTGAGCGCCCGGCGACGCTGTGGGGGCAGGGGAGCGAGTTGCAAGACGACAGTTGGGACCTAGCGCTCACGGCCAAGGGCCTGCTGGATGCCGCCCGACTGCTAGATAGGCGTTACCACCTGGTGGTGACCAACGTGCCCTATTTGGCGCGCGGCAAGCAGCTGGATGCGTTGAAGGACTACTGCGAAGCCCATTACCCCGCAGCGAAGAATGACCTAGCCAATGTCTTCCTAGAGCGCTGCTTAGAGTTGAGCCGTGACCAGGGTTCGGGCGTGGTGCAAATCGTGATGCCGCAGAACTGGCTCTTTCTGGCTGGCTATAAGCACCAGAGAAAGTCACTACTTGAAGAGCGCACTTTTGGAATGCTGGCCTTGCTCGGCGCCAAGGGTTTTCAGACGCCCATGTGGGACTTTAATGTGCAGCTATTGACTTTGGTTTCGTCAAAGCCGGCACATGGACACAGAATTACAGGGATTGACGTCGCAGACTGCGCATCGGCTAACGAAAAGAGCGACTCGCTGCGAAAGTTGGACGTTATAGCGGTAGCCCAGTCGGTGCAGTTGGCCAATCCCGCTCACGCAATTGGCTTGGAAGACCTGTCCGGTAGAAGACGAATCGGCGACTATGCAGTCGTTAGAGGCGGGATTACTACGAGTGATTCACATAGATTCCGCAAGTGTTTTTGGGAGGTTTCTCTTTCAAGTGCTTGGTCGTATCAGCAGTCTACGACCGGTGCGGCGATTGAGTACGGCGGCAGAGAGCTTGTTCTGTTTTGGGAGCAGGGGAAAGGAGCTCTGGCAGGTTTGACTGGTGGGGGTGGTGCAACGATTGCGGGCAGGGATGCCTGGGGCAAGAGTGGAACTGCACTTTCTTATACGGGAGGCCTCTTTGCTACCCTGTACAAGGGGGAGCTGTACGAAAACATAATCTGCGTGATGCTTCCCAAGCGAGCGGAGGACCACGCGGCGTTGTGGGCTTTCTGCTCATCAAGTGAGTTCGCGCCATCGGTACGAGGAGTTAACCAAAAGCTTAGTGTGGACGTGCGGTACTTCGAGAATACGCCGTTCGACATAGCCCACTGGCAACAAGTCGCCGCCGAGCGCTACCCCAACGGCTTGCCCAAACCGCATTCCGACGACCTCACGCAGTGGCTTTTCCATGGCCACCCCCAGCCGGCTACTGACCCGCTGCAAGTCGCTGTCGCCCGCTTGGCCGGCTACCGCTGGCCGGCCGAGACCGACACGGCGATGGAACTGGCCGACGAAGCCCGCACCTGGATTGCCCACGGCGACAAGCTGGCCGAGCATACTGACGATGATGGCATCGTCTGCCTGCCTTCGGTGCGCGGCGAGGCGCCCGCGCATGACCGGCTGCTGAAGCTGCTGATTGCCGCCTGGGAGACCGTGCAGCCCGGCAGCTGGAAGCCGGCAGTGCTCGACAAACTTCTGGCCGATGCTGAATGCGCCGGCAAGGGTCTGGACGTCTGGCTGCGCGAGAAGTTCTTCGAGCAGCACGCCAAGCGCTTCCACCATCGCCCCTTCATCTGGCATGTGTGGGATGGCCTGAAGGATGGCTTCGCTGCGCTGGTGAACTACCACCAGCTCGACCACAAGAAGCTGGAGCGCCTCATCCACACCTACCTGGGCGACTGGATTCGCCAGCAGGAGGCCGGCGTTCGCTCGGGCGTCGATGGTGCCCCCACCCGCTTGGCCGCAGCGCAGGACCTGAAGCGCCGGCTGGAACTCATCCTGGAAGGCGAGCCGCCCTACGACATATTTGTCCGCTGGAAGAAGCTCTCCGAACAGCCCATCGGCTGGAACCCCGACCTCAACGACGGCGTGCGGCTCAACATCCGCCCCTTCATGACCGCCGAGGTGCTGCGCCACAACAAGAAGCCCAAGCTCAACATCACTTGGGACAAGGACCGAGGCAAGGACGTCGAGAGCGCACCTTGGTTCAAGGTCTTCAAGGGCGACCGAATCAATGACCATCACCTATCGCTAGCTGAGAAGTTGGCTGCGAAGGAGAGCCGCAATGTCTAAGTACCAAGGGATGCGATGGTTCAAGTGCGACCTGCAAATGCAGACCCCCGCAGATGCGTCGCATTGGCGGGGCGCTGCTCTGGGGGCCACGCAGGAGGAGCAAAAGGCATCTGCCATCGCCTATATCCGTCGATGCTACGAGGTTGGGCTTGAGGCGATAGCCATCACAGACCACAACTTCCTGTCCAAGTCGTTCATCCCCCTCTTGCAGGAGGTGATTCATGAGCTGACTGGTGAGTTCGGGTATCGCATGGTGCTGTTCCCCGGCTTCGAGTTCGAGGCCGACGTCGGAAAGGGCGTTCACGTACTCGGCATCTTCGAGCCAGACTCAAAGCTTGACGAGTTGGACCACTTGCTGACCGAGTGCGGTGTTCCCTATCCGCGCGTTCAAGGCGGGGTACTTGCGAAGTCGACACGACGGCTCCCGGAGGTTCTGCAGTGCATCCAGCAGATAGGAGCGAACGGCAAGCAACGGGGCATCGTGGTGATGCCTCACGCACTCAAGGATGATGGCCTGTTCGACAACGGGAAGCTCAGCGAGTGGCTTCAGCAAACTGAGTATTTGAACCCTGAGCTCTTGGCGGTCGAGGTACCAAAGCCTGTCGGAGAGATGAGCGCAGGATGGCGTCGGCTTTTTGGCGCGGGCGACGACTGCGATACGGCCTGGAAGCGTGCGAGGCCCATCGCTTGCATCATGTCCTCGGACAACAAGGCGTTGACCCCTGAAGAGAACGCCGATAACTACATTGGCATGCGTTACACGTGGGTCAAGATGTCTGAGCCCTCTGTGGAGGCGTTGCGTCAGGCGTTTCTAGACCACGAATCTCGCATCCGTCTTCAGAAGGAGCGTCCCAGCGACGGGGAGCGGCATCCGCGACTCGTCAGCATTTCCGTGAAGGGCGCGGCTTTCCTGGACGACCAGACGGTTCACTTCTCACCCAACCTGAACTGCGTCATTGGCGGCCGGGGCAGTGGCAAGTCTTCCCTTCTCGAGTACCTGCGATTCAGCTTTCAGCCCGATTACGCCTCAACCGTCCACTCGGACCTTCAGGAGAAGCTAAAAGGGATTCTCCGGACAGTGGACAACAACGATGCCGAACTGCAGGTGACGTTTGAGGTGGCGCCTGGTGTCGTCGACACCGTGCTGCTGAAGCCCGGTGCGAAGGAGCACCGACTTCTCCAGCGCGAGGTGCACGACCTCCGGACGGTTCTGGACCAACTTCGCATCCAGTTTTTCAGCCAGGGTGAGTTGAGCCGCCTCAGCAGCCCAGGCCAGAAGAACCAGGTGTTGCGCCTCATTGACGCATCCTGTGGTGAACGATTGGCCGAGTTGGCCAGCCGAGAGTCAGCCATCCGTGGGGAATTGGAGCAGCTCTTCGCTGCGAGTCGCCAAGCTGAGTCCTTGGATAAGGATGTTCAACGGACCATGCAGGAGCTTGATGAGCTCAATCGCCAATGGCAAGCACGGAAGGACATCCAGGCCGAAGCCAACGTGCATCGACAGGCCCAAGATGCCAAGCGTTTCATTGCCGGCGCTTCCTCGTTGTCCGATGGTTATGCCGAGGGGCTGCGCACTGCACTCACTGCCCTAGACCCTATCCCCCAGCTCCCTGAAACCGCAGCAGAGTGGCCTCACCACGACTGGTTTGAGGAGCTGCGTGACAAGCTGCAGAAGGCCCGCGACGCGCTGGTTGCTGAAGTAGAGGCGGCAGTTACCCGGTTCGCTGAAGAGTCCCGCGAAAGCCTTGAGAACCATCCTCAGTGGGCTGAGGTGAGCGCGCGTCTGAATGAGGCAGAGCAACGATTTCTTGCCGCTTGTGAAGAAAAGGGTGTCCAGCCAAGCGACGTCAGCAAGTTGCAAGAGGTCGACCGTCTTCGAGGCGCTAAGCAAAGCGAGCTCGACGGCAAACAGAAGCAACTTTCTTCTTTGCACCAGCAGTCTGCTGAGTTGGAGCGGGCTCTGGCGAAGCTTCATGCCGTTTGGCGCGAGCAGTACGAGGCGCGGAAGGCGGCGTGCGAGGCCCTTCAAGGCCCAACGACTGTCGTGACTGCCAGCTTCATGCTTGATGGCAACGCCTTCGAAGACTCTTGGGGCCGCCTTGCGCCCAGGGACAGCAGAACTCGCCTGGGCAGAAGCTGGGAGGACATTGGGAAGTCTGTATTTGCGACTTTCGCGCAGTCCCCAGGATTTGCCTCTCCATGGGAGGTGGTGCATGGATGGCTAAAGGCACCTGAGACTGTCCCGGAGGGAAGCCCAGCCGCTCCGCTGCTGTCAGAGCTTTCGAAGCACATTGACACGCCCGACGTGCGAGCGGTTTGGGAGAAGGTTCGATTGAGTCGAGTTGACGACCTCATCGACGTTGAGCTGAAGCGACCAGACGGCACCAGCGCAGGAAGAATGAGCGGCGAAGGTGGAAAGGTGCTCTCCGAGGGGCAGAGGAACACCGCACTGCTAAGCCTCATCTTGGCGGAAGGCTCGGGCCCTATCGTTATCGACCAGCCGGAAGACGAGCTTGACTCGAACTACCTGTTCAGCGACCTGGTTCCTTTGCTCCGACTCACGAAGAACACCCGTCAACTCATTCTGGCGACGCACAACGCCAACTTGCCTGTGAACGCTGATGCGGAGCTCATCTACGCATTCGAAGCTCGGGATGGAAGAGGCAAGCAGCGGACCCAAGGTGGACTTGACCGTACTGACGTGACCAAGGCTGTGCTCGACATCATGGAGGGTTCGGAGCAGGCCTTCAAACAGCGCAGCGAGAAGTACCACTTCTAAGAATCGACGAAGGCTTTCCATGAAAAAGACAGTTGGCTGCGCTGACAGCTACGCAGGACGCCTGTTGCAGAAGTCGACCTGGACATCTGCTGATGTTCAGTCTCAGAAGAACGACTCGATTGATGTCTTGAGCAAGCAGTGGAGACTCAAGGTCTGAAGATTCAATAGCAGTGAAATGGGGGTAGGGAGTACATGGAAGTTCGACTCATTGAGAAGGCTGGAGTACCGGCTTCGGAAATCGACGCACATCAGCAGATACAAAAGGCGTTCGACGCGGCTGCGTTCACCAAAGGATGGCGTGGATACGCATCGTTCAAGCTCCCGCGCGGAGGCCCTGGTGCTGGCGACGACGACTTCGACCTGGTGTTGGTCACACACACCCATATCGTCGTTATTGAGTTGAAGAACTGGAGAGGTGAAAAGCTCATCGCCCGGGGAGGTAACTGGTATGTCGACGGTCAGCCGCGTGGGCGGTCGCCGGTGCCGTTGGTCAATTTGAAAGCAAAGAGGCTTGGCACGACGCTTGAGACGCGGGTGGGCGCAGCTAAGCGCCCATGGGTTCTTTCATTTGTCGTGCTGACCGGAAGCATCCGGGAGATTGACCTATCTGCGGACCCCGGAGAAGCTGACTCCGTACTCTTTTTGAGCGAACTACTGGAGTGGACGGAGGAGTCAAAGTACAGGGCGTTCGTCAGTCGTCCAAGTCGAATGAATCCGCTAGGTTTCCTGAACGTTTATGACCTCTTTTTTGAAGGGCAGAGGGGACGCCCGGCGGGCTTTAACATTCATGGGTATCGGCCAGAGGCTCAGCCGTTGTGGGAGCATCCGAAGAAGCTCTACGCGGAGTTTCGCGCCAAGGAGAAGCAAGACCCAGACAAGCTTGCGTTGCTCCGGCAGTGGGATTTTGGTGCACTGGGAAGCGACCTCATTGGAGAGGGGGAGCGCGGCTTCATTGGTCTTCGAGAACAACGCGTATATGAGTACGTTGAGCCACGAAACGAGGAGCTTGCGCGCAGCCTTCTGCGACCCATTGCTCGGATGTCCGAGGCTGACGTCACGCGCGACTTCGCTGAGCTCTACGCGCTTTCTCCCAAAGTCACTCGTCTGAGCGAGTTTGTCAATTCTGGGCTTGCAAAGCTGACACCCGCTGAGCGTGTGGTGCTGGTGAAGGCAATGCTGCAGCGATTCGCAGACTTGCACGACCTCAACGTTGCGCACCGAGATGTTGGGGCGCATTGCCTGTGGGTTGAGCGTCCAGCCAAGGTGGTTCTGTCGGGCTTCCCCGCAGCGTATTACCCCACTATGGCGACCATCGGGACCTTTCGTGAGCGCGTCCAGGTGGAGCGTTCCAACTTGCCTGAGGACTCAGGACCGACAGAAGGCGCTACCCCGTTCCGTCGCGACGTGTACATGCTTGGTGTGTTGGTGCACCTGATGCTGCACGGAGAACGACCGCCACGCGTGGGGGGGCACTTCGTATGGGAGCCGAGAGCATCGGACGCCTACGGCGGCGCTTTTGATGTTGTCATCCGCAAGGCGCTGAGCGCAGAGCCCAAGGTTCGATACGAAACGGCCCGCGACATGCTGGAGGCCTTGAATGAGGCGTCCAAGAATGAGAATGAGCAGGTCATCGACCTTGCCGCGTTCGACGTTCACCGTGCAAAGAGCCGTGTACGCGACTACCCCGAGGAAGGGGAGCCCCTGACCGATGACGACGACCTCTTGGCGTTTCGAAGCACCTTTGAGGGTCAAGCGGTTCTGGTCAAGGAGTGGCACGGGGTAGAGCCAGACCTGAAGCGACCCGACCAAGCCATTCGCCTTCTCTCATTTCTTGAACGGGCGCGAAACCTCCGGGCAGCGGCATTGCCGGGTGTGGCTACAGTGCTTGACAGCGGCCTGAGCCGGCGCAGTTTGTTGGTTGTCCAGCGATGGGTGGAAGGCGAAACGCTGGAGCAGTGGATGGAGCAGCCACAGCCGCGTGAGGCCAGACTGGGCGTCGCTCGGAGGCTGACAGCCACTGTGGCGCAGATGCATGCCTTTGAGTGGCCGCATGGCGACATCAAGCCTGACAACATCGTCATCAACGGCGAAGGTAGTCCCGTGTTGGTTGACATGTTGGATTTCCGTCGGTCGTCCAGCGATGTGTATTCCACCGCCTACCTTCCGCCTGACTACAAAACGTTGTCGCCGCTGGCCAGGGACCGTTATGCCTTGGCCGTTGTGCTCGACGAACTGTTGTTCAAGGGGCAGCCAGCAGACAACCTGTTTGGTTTGGAGCAGGTGCGTGAAGAGGTTCAGCGATTGCTCACTGAGCGTCAGGTTTCCGCGCTGGAGCCGCTTCAAGGTGCGCTAGACGGTAAGGGGCAGTCCACTGACCTTCCCGATGTGGTCCCGTATTCCGTGACGATTCGCGGCCTTTCAGCAACGGGTGTGCCCGCGGGTGAAATGCAGGGGGACAACGGGTACTTCTATCTCACGATGGAAGACTCACGAAAGAACCCTGGCTCAAAAATTGTCCAATTGACGGGGGCTGGCGCAAGACTTACGGTGGAATGGAACCCGACGGAGCGGCGAGCTTCGCGGGTGATAGTTCGCCCGATTGACCTAACGCAGTTCATTTGGACGCAGGACAAGTGTCTCGGGCGCTTTCGCGCGCGACTTTCGCTGGCCGATGGTTCCAGGCACGAGGTGTCTGACCTGGAGCCTTCGTTGGAGGAGTGGTGCGAAAAGTTCGGGGACCAGTCTGCTCAGGCTGCGGAGGATAGTCTGCAAGAGGGAGGCGTTCCCTCCCCGGCCTTGCCAGTCTTGGACCCGGAGGTTGATACCGACCGTTCAGGGTCAGCTGCTGAGCAGCAGCCCGAAATTGATGTTGAGGAGCTTTGGCAGGCGCTGCTCGCAGCCGAGGAAGACTCCTTGCCCATTGCCACGGTGGTAGGGGAGCCTCGACGCAATCCGCAGCGTGAGCATCAGATGTTGGTTCCATGTTCACTCGATGGTGCTGGCTTCGACCCCGACATTGATGACTTGACCTGGGTTGAGAAGTCAAACGCAGAAGGGCAATGGCGACGGTGTGGCGACCTGGAGCTTCGGGACACCTTTTTGGGTACCAATGCCGAGCTTGCCATTGAGCGCTGGAGTGGGAAGCCGCCGAAGCCAGGCGACAAGCTGAGATTGCGCAGCAACATGGAGAGCGCCTCGTTGACGCGTCGCGCAGCGGCCGTGGAGCGCATTCTTCAGGGTCGCTCAGTGGTGCCAGACTTAATGGGGTACTTCCAGTCCGCTGGTACGCAGCCAGCGCCCATGCAGTTCCAGTGTCCCTCCGAGGAGGCGCTCAACGCCTACAGTCAAGGTAACAAAAGCCTTAACGAGAGTCAAAGAGAGGCATTTCGGAAGGCATTGCAGTTTGGGCCCTTGAGTCTTCTGCAAGGGCCGCCCGGTACCGGAAAGACTTGGTTCATTGCTGCGCTGCTGCACTACCTGGTGACGAAGGAGGGGGCACGTCGGGTGCTAGTGGTCAGTCAGGCACATGAAGCGGTCAATAACGCCTTGGAGAAGGCGCTGGAGTTGTTTGATTCGAAAGGCATCGCTTTTGATGCGGTTCGACTGGGTCACGAGTCGGTGGTTTCCGAGACGATTCGGCACTTGCATTCGTCGTCGATTGAGCAGTCGTACAGGGAGCGATTCAAAGCCGAGTACAAGGAACGTGTCGTCCGCCTCGCTACCGAGATGGGGCTCCCTTCGGACTTTGCTGCGGCGGCGGTGAGGCTTCACGTCAATGTTGGCCGCTTGGTCGAGCAGATTTCGGCTTTGGCTATGGATGTGCCAGAACCGTCTTCTGGTCGAAAGAGGGCAAATACGCAGGAGTCACCGGATGAGGACGTGAGCCTCCAACGAGGTCGTCAGCTATCGGATGCGCTTGAGGAGGTTTGCAAGCGGGACTACCAGTACAGCGTGGGAGAGGTTCAGCTCGGGGAGGTGATGGACGACCTTTTTGAGCAACTGGTAACCCAATATGAAGTTCAGTCGCCACAGGCTGTTGAGCGCCTTCGCCGGCTGCTGAAGATGTCTGATGACTGGCTGAAGACGCTGGGCGAGCCTGCCGCAAACTTCGTCGAATTCCTGGCCAAGTCGCGAACAGTGGTCGCTGGGACTTTGGTGGGCATTGGTCGACGAGCAGCTGGCGTCATCCAGAACATGTACGACTGGGTGGTCATTGACGAGGCGGGGCGTGCAGCACCCAGCGAGCTAGCCGTTGCAATGCAGACGGGCCGTCGCGTTTTACTGGTTGGGGACCACAAGCAACTGCCCCCTACCTTCGACCAAGAAGTGCGACATGCCGTTTCCAAGAAGCTCGGCTACGCCGTTGACTCGTTGGCCTTTTCCAGCGACTTTGAGCGGGTTTTCGACTCTCCCTATGGGCGAACAGTCGGGGCTTCCTTCAAAGAGCAGTACCGAATGGCTCCGGCCATTGGTGAGTTGGTGTCTGAGGTCTTTTACGGGAGCAATCTTGCGACGGGTAGGGCCCCATCCTGGTTGGACACTAGCCTGCTACCTGTGCAGCTTCGTCATGAAGTGTGTTGGGTTGACACGTCGAGTCTCGGCAGGAGCGCAATGGAGAGTAACTCGCCTGACCGAATCGACTGCTGGAACGACACAGAAGCCGGTGTGGTGATGAATGTTCTCAAGTCATTGATTCTGAGTCCTGGCTTGGTCCGGGCACTGAAGGAAGGCTTGCAGCATGGTGAGCCCCTCATTGGCATCATCTGCATGTACTCCAAACAACGCGAAGTGCTGAATCGCTTGAAAAGCGAGGCTCGATGGATTCCTTCGGACCTTCGACGGTTAGTCAAAATTGACACTGTCGACAGCTATCAGGGCAAGGAAAACCGCATCGTCATTCTGTCAACGGTTCGCAACAACCCACAACAAAATCCAGGGTTCCTGAGACTTCCAAATCGTATCAACGTGGCGATGTCGCGTGCTATGGAACGTTTGGTGGTGGTGGGGGCTGCACCTATGTGGCGCGGCAAGAACGCCGGTTTACCACTGGGGCAGGTTCTCAAGAAAATCGAGTCGTTGAGCGAGGCAAACCGAGCCACCATTGTGAAGGCACAGGAGTTCCGTTCATGAGTGTCGACCACGCACCGTTCAACCGAATCACCTTTGCTTTGCCGGTTCAGCCTTTCAAGGTGACCGCCTTTATTTCAACCCAGGAGAGATTGCCTGCGGTGACAGAGTTCGTGCTTCGACTTCTTCACACCTGTGGACGTGTGTCGCTGGGAGGCTTCAGGGATTACTTCGGATTCTCCGAGGCTGAAGCTCTATCTGTTATAGAGTCGTTGAATCGCCAGGGCTACGTCAGCTTGTCGGAGGACGAGCTGACCCTCAGCGAAGAGATGCGTCAACGTTTCGAGTCATCCCCGGACGACTACCCTTGGGTGACAAAGCTCAAGCGACGCACAGATGTCGTGCCGTTTGACTTGTTGACTTTCTCAATGCTGGGGCGGGCCGAATTTGCGTTCGCCACTGCGAATTGGGTGAAGCTGAATCCGCCGACGGAACTTGTGGGAAACAGCTTGGAGATGGCGCGTCGTGCTTACAGAGAGAGCTTCGCCCGCATCGAACGAGAGACGGCGCGTTCGCGCGGCGAGGAGCGCGAAAGGTCCTACGGCGTTCATTCGATTGAAAGTGTGGAGGCTCGCAAGCCGGGCTTTGTTCCGTTGACGGTCAGCTTGGAGATTGATGCAAAGAACGTCGTCAGTGCCAAGCTCCCCAACGAGTTTGAAGCTGGTGCCAGTATGCAGTTGTTGACCGAATTTCGCGAGCGTGTTGCCGCTTCGTTGGAGGCGAATGCGCAGGTCGAGGGCAATCACTCGGACGAGTTCATAGAGTTCTTTGAACTGGACTTTCTCAGGCCGTACGTTGTTGGGCCTGACTTCAACGCTCACAAGTTAGCCTTGGATGTCGAACACGGCTTGGAAGGTCCCAAAGGTGTTCTGCCTTTGTTTGGTTCCACATACCTCAAGAGTAATCGTGACAGCCTGCTGGCTCTCATTCATGAAGCCCGTTCCGGTTACAAGGGGCAGCCGTTGCATCAAGGTTCCTTGGGCTGGCTCGCGCCCGACTACGCTTTCTGGGGACGAGGAGAGGATTTCAGGCAGGCTGTGGAAGCGTTCCGGAAGGCGCTAAGGACCACGAGCAAGGGAGACGATTTGTACGTGCTTGATAGGGCCGAAGAGCGTCAAGAGCCGTCTGTGAGGGGCAAGTATTCGAATACCGGTTTGGTTGAACTGCATTTGTTCAGGCCTTCCGAGTTGGCGAACACTCGCTGGCACTCCTCTCTGGAGATTCTGCTCTACCCAGGGCGATTTGCGGCCGTTCTGTTTCATGCTCCATTGCCAGCTGTGCCAGGAGCACGAATCCCGTTTGGGTTTGTCTCTACGCAGCCCAAGCACTTGCGATTGGCCCACCAGTTGATGTTGGACTCAGCCAATGGCAGCCGTTACTGTGGTCGGTGGTCACCCAACAAGGAGGCGGGACCGAGTCGGCCGCAGTCGCTTTTCGAGGCGTGCTCCTTCCTCGCGTACTCAGATATCCAGCCGCGGCCCCCCGTATGACAGCGACATCATGAACATCAAGTCGAAGCTTGCGGAAGCGCTCCTATCTGCTGCGAAGGTCAACCGCTCACTGATGACCGCTCCCGCGGCGGTGCTCTGGCCGGACCCGGAGCGTCAGTGGCAGCATGTGGTCCCGTCTCTTTCCGATGTTTTGCCAGGTCTCCTGACGCTAGGGCAATACCAGCCAGAGTTGCGTCAAGGTCCGAGCATATGGCTGAAGACCGTGATTGGAAGCGGCATTCAGCTGTTGAAACCTGGCGTAGTACCCGTTGTGTACTTGCCAGGGGTCAGCAAGGCAGACCTAAGAGCGATTGAGTCTTGTCCCAGAGACCTGCAGCCATTGGCGGAGCTGCAATATCGAGGAAGTTTTTGGAGTCAGGCCAACGCCAAGGACTGGACCGTGAGCGCTTTCCTGTCCTCGAAGAACGGCGGCCTTGGGCTAAATGTTTCTCAGGACAAGGCAACGCAAGAGGCGCTGGCCCAGGTGGTGTCTTCCGGTGTGTTGCTCGAGCGGCCGTTGGACGAACTGACGAATCGCCAAATCAACGCCGAATGGTTACTCAGCCTGTTAGCACCTAACCCCACTCGAGACCTGCTCGTGTGGATGAATGCCCCCCAAAGTGCGCAGGAGGAGTTGGCCGACGTGCGGTGGAATGTCTTTTGCAAGCGGGCCAAGTCTGACTTTGGCTTCGACCCAGTCAGCGATGGACCACTGGTGGCTGCTGAGAAGCTGGCTCGGCGCGAGGGTAAGTGGGCGGCCGTGGCTGAACTCTATGGGGACTCGTACACGAGCTTTCCAGAGGTGCTAACGCTGCTCCGCACCGTGCAGCCACCGCAGTTGGGGCTATTCCCGGACATGAACCCCCACGGACCTTTGGCCGGCTACCCGCAGGCCAATGAGCAAGGCGAGGCCAGTCTGCGCAACGCGCTGTCTGACTGTGCAGCCATGGATGCTGCCCAGGCGCGCATCGCGATTGCCACCGCTGAGAAGGTGCACGGCGCGCGCCGGGGGTGGTTGTGGTCCCGCATGGGGCAGTCGCCCTTGGCTCAAGCGCTGGAGCACCTGGCCCGCTTGGCTGAGCTCAGCGCAGCGGCGCCCATCGGGGCTACGCCTTCGGAGCTGGCTGCGAGCTACCAGCAGTCCGGGTGGCGTGTGGACGAGGCGGCCACGCAGGCCATGGGCGCCGTGCAAACCAAGGCAGACACCGACGCCGTGGGCGCCGCTGTGCGCGCAATCTACCTGCCCTGGCTGGAAGAAGCAGCCAAGCGACTGCAGGACGCCGTGAAGAAGGTGGGAGGCATGCCAGCGCTGCAGGCGGCATCGGACGCAGCAGGTGATTCGGAAACCTGCACGGTGTTCGTGGACGGCCTGCGATACGACGTCGCCCAGCGGTTGCGTGCCAAGCTGGATGGGCTGGGCACCACGACGTTGGCAGCCCGTTGGACCAGCATGCCGTCGGTCACGGCATCCGGCAAGGCCTGGTGCTCGCCAGTAGCGGGGCTGGTGTCCGGCACGGCAGAAGACGTGGAGTTCGAGCCCCGCGTAGCTGCAGACGGCAAACCGCTCTCTGGCCACAACTTCAGGAAGCTGCTGTCCGACAACGGCGTGCAGCCACTAGATAAGCATGAGACAGGTGACCCGAGCGGACGCGCTTGGACGGAGTCGGGTGACCTGGACCACTACGGCCACGAACACGGCGTTCGTCTCGCGCGTGACGTCGATGCCCAGCTGGCAGCGGTGGTTGAGCGGGTTCAGGAACTGCGCGATGCGGGGTGGCGCCGGGTTCGCATCGTCACCGACCACGGCTGGCTGCTGGTACCAGGGGGCTTGCCGAAGACGGAGCTGCCCAAACACCAGGCTGAGACCCGCTGGGGACGCTGCGCTGTCCTCAAGGACACAGCGCACGGCACACCGCTCACCTTCGGCTGGGATTGGTGTAGAGATGTCCAGGTGGCGTATGCGCCAGGCGTGTCGTCCTTCATCGCTGGAGCCGACTACGCGCACGGTGGCCTGAGCCTGCAAGAGTGCCTGGTGCCGGTGCTGGACCTGGTGCTCGCTGCGCCTGCGGCAGCCGCACAGGTCACCATCAAGTCGGTGACCTGGAAGGGCCTGCGCTGCGTGGTCGAGGTGGACGGCACATCGGCCGGTCTGAAGGTGGACGTGCGGACGAAGCCCGCGCTGGCAACGTCGAGCCTGGTGGCCAGCGTGAAGCCCCTGGAGGTCGACAAGGCCAGCGTGGCGGTGGCCGACGACGACAACCTGGGTGCAGCGGCCGTGGTCGTTATCCTGGGAGCTGATGGCCAGGTGCTGCAGAAGCAGGCGACGACAGTGGGTGGCTGAATGAAGCCAAGCCAGGGACGGGGCTGTTACTTCGTTACCTGGCACAGAGATAGAGAAAAGCAAGGCGGGCGACCGGCTCCAGACAGGTCGCAGATGGGTGATTGATGATGCAACTCGACGATTTGGACAGGAAGGCGACCGCTGCCTTCGAAGGCTACGTGGTACGCAAGGACTTGGTGCGGACGTTCAGCCGCCAGTTCCCCGTGCCAACATATGTGGTCGAGTTCCTGCTGGGCCGCTACTGCGCCACCACCGACGAGGCAGAAATCCAGGAGGGCCTGGATATCGTCCAGCGGCAGCTGGTGTCGCGGACGGTGAAAGCCGGGGAAGAGGAGCTCTTCAAGGCCCGCGCACGCGAGGCCGGCTCCGTGAAGATTATCGATATCGTCACGGCGCGTCTGGACTCCAAGACCGATTCATACATCGCCACTTTGCCCAGCCTGCGCCTCACGGACGTGCGGCTCACGCCCGAGATGGTCAAGGAGAACGAGCGCATGCTCACCGGCGGCTTCTACGCCGAGGTGACCCTGGGCTACGACGCATCCATCGCACAAGAGAAGGGCGGGCGGCCCTTCGGTGTCGAAGCGCTGAGGGCCATCCAGCTCTCAAAGCGCGAGACGCTGGACGTTCTGGCCAAGGGGCGGGAGCAGTTCTCCACTGCTGAGTGGCGC
Source organism: Hydrogenophaga sp. T66 (assembly GCF_057219855.1). Taxonomy (NCBI): domain Bacteria; kingdom Pseudomonadati; phylum Pseudomonadota; class Betaproteobacteria; order Burkholderiales; family Comamonadaceae; genus Hydrogenophaga; species Hydrogenophaga sp. T66. The sequence continues at coordinate 717,104 of NZ_JBXVVX010000001.1, forward strand.
GACCTGCTGCTGCGCAGCGTCGGCTTCGAACCCGAGACCCTGTCGGAACGAGCCAAGGACGCGCTGCTGCTGCGCATGGTGCCTTTCGTCGAGCGCAACTACAACCTGGTTGAGCTCGGCCCCCGGGGAACAGGCAAGTCGCACCTGTTCCAGCAGGTTTCACCCTACGCCCACCTCATCTCCGGTGGCAAGGCGACCGTAGCCCGCATGTTCGTTAACAACGCCAGCGGCCAACGCGGTTTGGTGTGCCAGTACGACGTGGTGTGCTTCGACGAGGTGTCTGGCGTGTCCTTCGACCAGAAGGATGGCGTCAACATCATGAAGGGCTACATGGAGAGCGGCGAGTTCTCCCGGGGCAAGGAAAGCATCCGGGCGGACGGCTCCATCGTGCTGGTGGGTAACTTTGACGTCGACGTGGAGCACCAGCAGCGTATCGGTCATCTCTTCGGGCCGCTGCCGCCCGAGATGCGGGATGACACGGCGTTCATGGACCGCATCCACTGCTTCCTTCCTGGCTGGGATGTGCCGAAGCTGAACCCCACGCTGTTCACCACCCACTTCGGCTTGGTGAGCGACTTCCTGTCGGAGTGCTTCACCCAACTGCGCAACCAGAGCCGGGTCTCGACGTTGCAAGGGCGTGTGCGCTGGGGCGGTGCGCTGTCGGGCCGAGACCTCAACGGCATCAACAAGACCGTGAGCGGACTACTGAAGCTGATGTACCCCGGCTCGGATATGGCGGTCAGCGAGGAAGACCTCGAGTGGGCCGTGCGCCTGGCGCTCGAAGTGCGCCGTCGGGTCAAGGAGCAGCAGAAGCGCATCGGCGCGGCCGAGTTCCGCAACACCCACTTCAGCTACACCCTGGGCGCCGAGGGCGTCGAAAAGTTCGTCAGCACGCCTGAGCTGCAGAGCCAGGGTGGCATCGGCGACGAGCCGCTGGAGTGCGGCCAGGTCTGGGTGCTGAGCCCCGGTGGTGACGAGGAGCACCCGGGCCTCTTCAGGCTCGAGATAAACGAGGGGCCTGGAAGCGGCGTGCGGGTGCTAAACAACCCGGTGCCGGCCGCCTTCAAGGAGTCCATCCGCTGTGCGGAGCAGAACCTTTATGCCCGTGCTCAGCAGTTGGTCGGAGACCGGGACCCGCGGTCCCATGAGTTCTCGGTGCAGCTTCGCGGCTTCGACGCCGCCAAGGCCGGTGCCAAGACCGGCGTCGGGGCGCTCATCGCGTTGTCCAGCGCGCTGCTGAAGAAGTCAGTACGCGGTGGCTTGGTGGTGGTCGGAGAGGTGACGCTCGGCGGCACCATCGAACCGGTTCACAACGCAGTGACGTTGGCCGAAATTGCAGTCGAGAAGGGTGCCAAGGCCTTGTTGCTCCCGGTGTCTTGCCGGCGCCAGTTGTTCGACCTCTCAGACGAGATGGCTACCAAGCTCGATATCGAGTTCTATCAGGACGGACGAGACGCGCTTTTGAAGGCGCTGGCTGATTGAGCCTGAGAAAGAGTGCCCGGGTGGTATGCCGGGCTCCTATAGTCAGAAAGGACTTCAGCGGCACTTGCTCGCTCTTCGCAGTTGCGAGCTTTCGCCCTTGGCTACTTGTCCATATCGGCACATCCGGCCGAGCGTTCGATGAGGTCGAACCACTTCTGCCCCTTTGCACTTAACACGAAGTATTCAAGCTGGGGCTTGCTCATGACCTCAATCTCTTGCGCGAGGTTCCTCGTTCTCTTGTGCGGCCTGATGAGCTTGTGCAGCCTCAGCTCACTGAAGCCACGTTGCGCCAGGTCCCGTGCTTCTTCTCGGTCGAAACCTGAAGGCCTCAGTCTCATCTGCATCCCAACTTCACACTCCCTTCTGTTCGAAGAATCTTCGCTTTCTCGACATGTTTTCCCGATGGCAACAAGGGCCAAGACCCCAGCAGCCGAGAAGGTCTCGCCAAGCTTGAATCCCTTTTCTACGGAGTTCTGACCGAACCATGCCGGAACCAATATCTTGGTGGCTTGATGCCACACATCCGTAGAGGACTCAAGACGGCGCTCGAGTTTGCGAATTTTTGCCTCGAGGCGCTTGAGTTCCGCCTGCGCCTTCTTTGCCAGCTCTTCTGCAGCCGATACGGCTGCGTTCTCTGCCTTGCTTACTTTCATTTGCGTCCTCAATGTTGGATGGATGTACCCATCTCGAGGGGCTATCGGCATTTCGAACAGGTTCTTGAGCGCAAATCAAGTGAACCTGCGGACTGCAACAGCGGTTCGGGTTCGTGCCACGCATCGAACCATACGTGCCCGCTTAATCGTAGATGCGTGCTCCGGACGCCGTGCTTCAAGCACCGTTTCCCTTTCGTTGCTTCAACGCTGTGAGGTCAAGCTCTGGCCAGTCGATGTGCTTCATTGCATCGACTTGCGGCTCAAGCGGGAATAGCTTGCTACCGTATACCTTTTCGATTTTTTCGGCGGACAGGTGTCCGACGATGGCTTCCCGGACCTCTGTTGGAACAACCGTGCTCTTTTCTTTTCCGCGCTCGATGAACGTATGGCGGAAAGAGTGAAACACCCTTGTCGAATCCTTTATGTCGAGGCGGTCGAGGTAGCGACCAAACCACGTGCTGAAGGACGTCGTCAAGACTCCGTACTTGTCGGCACGTAGGGCAGGGAAGAGGCGCCCCCTTTTTGCCGAGGCGACGAAGTCGAGAAAACCCAGTTCGACAAGCTTTGGATGAACCGGGAAGTTCCGCACCGAGTTCAGGTTCTTCGTTCTCTTGGAACGGTCGACCGCACGGCGAATGCAGATGTAGGGCCCGTGTTCGGGGTGAAACTCGATATCCGAGACTTCAAGCTGACCCATCTCCTCCAAGCGTGCGCCGCTGTACAAGCCTAGTAGTGGTAACCAGTAGCAGGCCTTGCCCAAGCTGTCCCGTGGTTTAAAGCCTTCCTGGTACACCGGACCCGAGAATATCTTCGTGAGCTCGTCCATCGAAAAGGGCAGCCGTGGCTTTTCGGTGCCGGCCAACTTGTTGACCACGACCTTGACGCCGGCGAAGGGGTTGCTGGGCAGTTTGTCGTCGTTCACTGCCGTTTGAAAGGCCGCTCGCAGGAAACCCAACCGTTTCTTGAGCGTGGCCGGGCTGGTGTCGCCCCGGTCGAGCACGGCGTTGCGGTAGGCCACTACGTCTGCCTTGCGGACCATGGTGGCGGTCGGTGCAAGCGTGTGTTTCTTGAACTCTTCAAAGGCCTGTTCGAACGACCGTACCGTCTTCGGGTTGCTGCCGTTCTGACGTTTCCATCCCTTGAACACCTCATCCAGAGTCAATGTGTCAGTAGCGGCCAGTGGAAGCGCAACGGTAGCGCCACCGCGTCGCTGCAGGATGGCGTCCCAGACCTCGATGTCCGCTTGTTGAAAGCGCCGCGCCAAACGTTCGAAGGAAGGGCTTGAGCGTGCCAAGTTGAGGCCAAGCTCTTTCAGATAGGACGAAACCTGGCCGTACACCTCACTCAGGTCACCCCTGGCATAGGCCCGCTTCATGTCGGGAAGCACCGTTTCCAGCACGTCGATGTCGAGCTCGTGTGATGTAACGCTCATGCCTTGGATGCGCTGAAGCTCATCGTTGGCCAGGCGCATGACGCGGTAGCGCTCGCAGATGTTGTCGATGTCGGTGTCGCTCAGATGCAGTACGGTACCGCGGTACTCTGCATCGGGCTTGGGCCCGCTGTGTTCCAAGGATTCAAGGGCGCGGTCGAGCTCTTCGCGGCGCTTGCGGGCTCGCACCTTGGCTTCCTTGGGGTCGCGGGTGCCCAAGCTGATGGAAACCATCGCGCGACCGTAGGCCGCAATCAGGTGGGTGGGAATGCGGGCGCGAAAGTAGAAGATTCCCGCGCGCTGCGTGAGGTGGGAAGCCATGAACAACTGCATCGATTGAGACTCCAATGTGCAACACCTTTGTGCACCACTGAGCCTCAATAAGCCGTTGTTTTTCCTAGTAGTTCTTGGAAATCAAGAACATAGGGAAGAGGTGGTGGAGACGAGGAGGATCGAACTCCCGACCTTCGCATTGCGAACGCGACGCTCTCCCAGCTGAGCTACGTCCCCACAGTGGCCGAGATTTTAGCGCATCAGGCCATGCCGTTGCGGCTGGCGAGCTCGACAAACAGGGCCGAGTGGTCGAGGTCGTTCAACCCGTGCTCCACGCCCTCGGCGTACAGACGTTCAAACAGCGCGGTGATCGGTGCGTCAAAGCCGACTTCCTGCGCCGTGGCCAGCGCGTTGCGCATGTCCTTGAGCTGCACAGTCATCGCGCCGCGCTTGGCGAAGTCGCGCTCGATCATGCGCTGGCCGTGCACCTGCAGGATGCGGCTGTCGGCGAAGCCGCCGGTGATGGCCTGCTTGACGCGGGCCATGTCAGCCCCCCCGCGCTCGCACAACAGCAGCGCCTCGGCGACCGCGCCGATGGTGATGCCGACGATCATCTGGTTGGCGAGTTTGGCGAGCTGCCCGGTGCCATGCGGGCCGACGTGGGTCGTGCGGCCGAATACCGCGAGCACCGGCGCGAGGCGCTCCAGGTCGGCGGGCTTGCCGCCGGCCATGATGGCCAGCGTGCCTTGCTCGGCGCCGAGCGTGCCACCGGAGACCGGCGCATCCACGTGGTGTACGCCGCGCTCACCCAGGCGGGCGGCGTGTTCTCGCGCCTGACGGGGCTGGATGGAGGACATGTCAAGCACGATGGTCCCGGGCGTCATCGCTTCGGCCGCGCCCTGACGGAACAACACGTCGTCCACCGCCAGGCCATCTTCCAGCAGCGTGACCACCACCTGCGCGGCGCTCGCGGCGCCACCCGGTGTGTCGTGCACCGTGGCGCCGCAGGCTTGCAGGCGATCGGCCTTGGCGCGTGAGCGGTTCCACGCGTGCACTTCGAAGCCGGCTTCGCACAGGCGGCGGCCCATGGGGAAGCCCATCATGCCGATGCCCAGCACGGCAACGCGGGTGACGGGAGAGGGGGAGTCGGTGGGGGTGTTCACGGTGGGGCGGCGGGAAGTGGGGCCGGAGGCACTGGGGTCTGAGGTCGGCGCGGATTGTAGGCAGCGCCTGTCTAGTGTCCTGCCCCGCTGATACCTGCACATAAAACCGCGTCTTTCGAGCCAGGGCGGCGTTGCAAATCCTCGCGATACCGGCGGGTATCGCTTCGGTTTGCGCCTGGCCCTGACCCGAAATCCATCGGTTTTATTGGTGCACGTATCAGCAGGACAGCACACTATGAGGAGTCTGGAAAAAACGGCGGGTTCCGGGGGTGGCCCGGAACCCGCGTCAAGTGGCCCGGCTACCGAAGCGGCCGGGCTCCACGGAGTCGTGCGGGGGTACCGCCGGCGGCGACCTGGGCGTTGCCCAGACCGGCGGCCAGGCGCTGGCTGGCGTGGCCGGCGTGCTCCAGCATGAGGGTGCTTGCGCGGTCGGCGTCGCCGCGTGCGATCGCGCGGGCCATCGCCTCGTGTTCGTCCCAGACCGTCTGGTGCGCCGGGCGGTTTTGCAGCGCGGCCGCCATCACGCGGCGGATGTGGGCCCAGTGCAGCGCGGCGCTTTGTTCGATGAGGGGATTGCCGGTGGCGCGGTAGATGGCGCAGTGAAATGCCAGGTCGGCCTCGAGCAGCGCCTGCACGTCGCCGCGGCGGGCGGCGGCGCGGCCGCGCTCCAGCAGGGCGGGGTCGAGCGCCGTGCGGCGCTGGGCGGCCAGCCGGGCGGCCAGTGCATCGAGCGCGCCGCGCACCTCGTACAGGTGGGCCACGAACGTGGGCTCCAGCGGCGCCACCTGCAGGCCCCGGGTGCGGCCGGCGGTGCCGCAGGCCGGCGCTTCTTCGACGAAGCCGTCTTTGCGCAGCAACTTCAGCGCCTGAATCACCGGCTGACGGGACACCGCCAGCCGCTCGGCCAGCTCTTCCTGCGTCAGCCGCTGGCCCGGCGCCAGCGTGCCGGCGCTGATCGCGTCGAGCAGCGAGCGGTAAACGCGTTCGGCGAGGTCGGGCGCGGCGGGGAGTTGGGTGATGTCGGTCTGCATGGTGCGATTTGTATACAGAATACCTGATGGCTTGCTGTTGCGCTGTCCCCTGCGTGAAACGGCGCGGCCGGGGGCGCCATGACACAATGCCCAGGACCTTGAAAGCCACCCATGACCACCTTGTTTGACCTGCCCGCCCATGCCAGTGATGACTGGCTCAACGCCGAGTACAACAACCGCGCGCTGGTGCCGGAGCACGGCGCGATCTTCGAGCGCTGGGCCCAGGCTTCGGTGCAGGCGAGGGCGGCGGCGCCCGGTGCGCTGATCGATGTGCGCTACGGCCACGGGGAACTGGAAACCCTGGATGTCTTTCCGGCGCGCCAGGGCCGCCACGGCGCGCCTGCGCCGGTGCTCTTTTTCATCCACGGCGGCTACTGGCGCAGTCTGGACAAGAGCGACCACGCCTTCATCGCGCCGGCCTTCACCGCGCGCGGCGTCTGCGTCGTGTCGATCAATTACGCGCTGTGTCCGGCGGTCACGATTCCGCAGATCGTGATGCAGACCGTCCGCGCGCTGGCCTGGACCTGGCGCCACATCGGCGCGCACGGGGGCGACCCCTCACGCATCACGGTGGCAGGCCATTCGGCGGGCGGGCATCTGGCCACGCAGCTGCTGGCCTGCGAGTGGCCGCGCGTGGCGCCGGACCTGCCGGCCGACCTGATCCGCAACGCCCTGTCCATCTCGGGCCTGTATGACCTGGAGCCAGTGCGCCGCACGCCCTTCGTGCAGCCATCGCTGAACATCACGCCGGCGCATGTGGCCCAAGCGAGTCCGGCGCGACTGCCGGCGCCGCCGGTGCGCGAAGGCCGCGGCACGCTGGCGGCCGCGGCCGGGGCGCTGGAGAGCAGCGAGTTCCGCCGCCACAACCGCCTCATTCAGCAGGCCTGGGGCCGCGACGTGGTGCCGGTGTGCGAGGAACTGCCGGGGCTGAACCACTTCACCGTGGTCGATGCGCTGGCGCAGCCCGGGCATCGGCTGCACACCATCGCCCGCCGCCTCCTCGGCGTGTGAGCCACGCGCCGGCGGAAAGCGCCGCGGCTTACATCAACAGGTGCTCGCCCGCGTTGTCGCCGCCCAGGATCACGTAGTTCACCTTGCGGATGTCCAGCAGCCGCGTGCCGCCGGCGTAGCTGATGGAGCTTTGCACGTCCTGCTCCATCTCGGTGAGCGTGTCGGCCAGTTTGCCCTTGACCGGCTCCAGGATGCGCTTGCCTTCGACGTGTTTGTATTCGCCCTTGTTGAAGTCGCTCGCTGAGCCGTAGTACTCCTTGTAGAGCGTGCCATCGACTTCGACGGTGCGTCCGGGTGACTCTTCATGGCCGGCAAACAGCGAGCCGATCATCACCATGCTCGCGCCAAAGCGCACGCTCTTGGCGATGTCACCGTGGCAGCGGATGCCGCCGTCGGCAATGATCGGTTTGGTGGCCACGCGCGCGCACCACTTGAGCGCGCTGAGCTGCCAGCCGCCGGTGCCAAAGCCGGTCTTGAGGCGTGTGATGCAGACCTTGCCCGGGCCGATGCCGACCTTGGTGGCGTCGGCACCCCAGTTCTCCAGGTCAATGACCGCCTCCGGCGTGCCCACGTTGCCCGCGATCACGAAGGCCGCGGGCAGCCGTTCCTTGAGGTAGCCGATCATCTCGCGCACGCTGTCGGCGTGGCCGTGCGCGATGTCGATGGTGATGTACTCCGGGCACAGGCCCGCGGCCACCAGGGCGTCCACCGTCGCCCGGTCGGCGGCCTTCACGCCCAGCGAGATCGACGCGAAGCAGCCACGCGCGTGCATGTCGCGCACGAAGGCCACGTTGTCCAGATCGAAACGGTGCATCACGTAGAAGTAGCCGTGTTGCGCCAGCCAGGTGCAGATGCCTTCGTCGACCACCGTCTTCATGTTCGCCGGCACCACCGGCAGGCGAAACCGCCGCCCGCCCAGTTCCACGCCCGCATCGCATTGCGAGCGGCTCTCCACCCGGCACTTGCGCGGCAGCAGCAGGACGTTGTCGTAGTCAAAGATTTCCATAACGGCTTTCAAACATGCCCGTGCGGCCCGGGCGCCATCCGCGGCGGGGCCCACCGGCGATCCGCGGTGGCCCTGCCACCGGGTGATCGGCGCTGGAGCAGGCCAAAAAAAACCGGGCGCAAGAAACTTGGGCCCGGTGCGCGATTCTAGGCGGCGGGCGCTGGCGCGTCGCCTGCCGGCCCGGGTATGGTGCCCATACGGGAAACCGTATGGCGCCCGGCCGGAGATCGCCCCGCTTCCTACAATCCGGCGATGTTTTCCGACCCCTTTGCCTCGCCATCGCCCCTTGTGCAGGGCCTCAACCCCGAGCAGGCCGCCGCCGTCACCCTGCCGGCCGAACACGCCCTGATCCTCGCCGGCGCCGGCTCGGGCAAGACGCGGGTGCTCACCACCCGCATCGCCTGGCTGCTGCAGACCGGGCAGGTGGGGCCGGGCGGCGTGATGGCGGTGACCTTCACCAACAAGGCGGCGCGGGAGATGACCACGCGGCTGTCCGCGCTGCTGCCGGTGAACGTGCGCGGGATGTGGATCGGCACCTTCCACGGCCTGTGCAACCGGCTGCTGCGCGCTCACCACCAGGCCGCTGGCCTGCCCGCCACGTTCCAGATCCTCGACACGCAGGACCAGCTCTCGGCGATCAAGCGCCTGTGCAAGCAGCACCAGGTGGACGACGAGCGCTTTCCGCCCAAGCAGTTGCAATGGTTCATCGCCGGCTGCAAGGAAGACGGTCTGCGCGCGCGCGACGTGCCGGTGCGCGACGACGACACCCGCCGCAAGGTGGAGATCTACGCGCTGTACGACGAACAGTGCCAGCGCGAGGGCGTGGTCGATTTCGGGGAGCTGATGCTGCGCTGCCATGAACTGCTGCGCGACAACGACGCCATCCGGGCGCACTACCAGCGGCGGTTCCGCCACGTGCTGATCGATGAGTTCCAGGACACCAACCGCCTGCAGTACGCGTGGCTCAAGCTGTTCGCGCCGCCGCCGGTGGAGGGTCTGCCAGCGCCCGCCAACGCGCTGTTTGCCGTCGGTGACGATGACCAGAGCATCTACGCCTTCCGCGGCGCGCGGGTGGGCAACATGGCCGACTTTGTGCGCGAGTACCGGGTGAAGCACCAGATCAAGCTGGAGCAGAACTACCGCAGTGTCAGCAACATCCTCGACGCGGCGAACCACCTGATCGGCCACAACCAGCGGCGTCTGGGGAAAAACCTGCGCACCGAAGCCGGCGCGGGCGAACTGGTGCGCGTGTACGAGGCGCCGAGCGACTTCGCCGAGGCGCAGTGGATCGTCGACGAGATCAAGGCGCTTGTGCGCGACGAGATGCCCCGTTCGGAGATCGCCATCCTCTACCGCAGCAACGCACAAAGCCGGGTGGTGGAGACCGCTTTGTTCAACGCGGGCCTGCCGTACCGCGTGTACGGCGGTCTGCGTTTCTTTGAACGCGCCGAAATCAAGCACGCGCTGGCCTATCTGCGCCTCATCGAGAACCCCCACGACGACACCAGCTTCCTGCGCGTGGTGAATTTCCCCGCGCGCGGCGTTGGCGCGCGCAGCATCGAGCAGCTGCAGGACACCGCCCGCGCCGCCGGTTGCTCGCTGCACGACGCGGTGAGCGCCGTGACCGGCCGCGCCGGCGCGGCAATTGGGGGATTCGTGGCGCGCCTGGACGTGATCCGCGAGCAGGCGGTGGGGCGCAACCTCAAGGAGATCGTGCAGCTCGTGCTCGAGCACAGCGGGCTGGTCGAGCACTACCGCCAGGAGCGCGAAGGCCAGGAGCGGGTGGAGAACCTGGAAGAACTCGTCAACGCCGCCGAGAGCTTCGTCATGCAGGAAGGCTTCGGCCGCGAGGCGGCCGGCCTCACGCAGAGCCCGGCCAGCCAGGGCCTCGACCCCGACGCGCCGGTGCTCGACGAGCCGCTGGCCGGTGACGAACCCACCGGCGAGACCCTCAGCCCGCTGGCGGCCTTCCTCTCTCACGCAGCGCTGGAATCGGGTGACAACCAGGCCCAGGCCGGTCAGGACGCGGTGCAGCTGATGACGGTGCATGCCGCCAAGGGCCTGGAGTTCGACGCGGTGTTCATCACCGGATTGGAGGAAGGCCTGTTTCCCCACGAGAACAGCCTGAGCGACCGCGAGGGTCTGGAGGAAGAACGGCGACTGATGTACGTGGCCATCACGCGCGCGCGGCGCCGCCTGTACCTCACACACGCGCAGACCCGCTTGTTGCACGGCCAGACCCGCTACAACCTCAAGAGCCGCTTCTTCGATGAGCTGCCCGAGGCCTGCCTGAAATGGCTCTCACCGCCGCAGCCCTCCGGCTGGGGGGGCGCAGGCAGCGCGGGCTGGGGGGGTCACCGCGCACTCGGCGTGGCGGCCCCGCAGCCGGCGTGGTCGCCCGGTTGGACCGCATCGGCGCCCGCGCCGGAGCCCGACCGCGGCACGCCCATCAAGGCCGGCATGGCGGTGTTTCACAACAAGTTTGGCGAGGGGCAGGTGCTGGCGGTGGAGGGCGCCGGCGACGACGCGCGCGCGCAGGTGAGCTTCGGCCGCCACGGCACCAAGTGGCTGGCCTTGAGCGTGGCCAAGCTCACGCCGATCGAGTGAGGATGGTGGCTGGCTGGTGCGGCACGATGCTGCGGAATTGATAGCTGCGAGAGTCGGCGGAGCTATCGCCGGAAGATGACAGCGCGGTGACGATCGGACGTGTCCGACGGCTCGGATCGGGGATGAACGGCGTCACGGCGCCGTCATACGGTGTTTGCAGACTTCGCGCCGTACACATACCCCCGTCCGTAACCCGCGAGGCATTTCTCCATGGCGCACCATCCCGTCGAAAACCAGAACCCGTCCGACACCGAGCACTTTCAGGACGTACTCGCCCGCAGCGAACTCTCGCGTCGCCAGCTGATCCGCGGCGGCGTGGGCCTGGCGGCCCTCTCCAGCATCCCGATGCTCGCCGCCTGCGGTGGCGGCGGTGACGCCGCGCCCGCCCCGGCCACGCCGCGCAGCACGACGCTCGGCTTCCCCGCCGTCGCCAAGAACACGCTCGATGCCGTCACCCTGCCGCCGGGCTACACCTACACCGTGGTCCACGCCACCGGCGACCGCCTCAACAGCAGCGTGGCGGCCTACTCCAACACCGGCGCCGAGACCGACGACTGGTCGCTGCGGGTGGGTGATCACCACGACGGCATGGACCTGTTCTATGTGGACGGCAGCAACCGCTACAGCCCGACGGCGACCGCCCGCGCCGTGCTGGCCGTCAACCACGAAAGCTCGGCTGACGCGCACTTCTTCCACCCGCGCGGCCAGACCGCCGGCGGCACCGACGGCCTGAAATTCAGCCAGTTCGGCGGCAGCAGCGGCTGGAACGGCGGCGCGCGTCCGCAGCTCGAAGTCCTCAAGGAGATCAACCACCACGGCGTGTCGATCGCCGAGGTGCGCCGCAACAGCACCACCGGCCGCTGGGAGTACGTGGTGGATGCGCCGCTCAACCGCCGTGTGACCGCGCAGACCGTGATGCGCATCACCGGCCCCGCGGCCCATCTGGCCCAGATTCAGCAGTTCATGGTCACCGCCTACGACACCACCGGCGCGACCTCGCGCGGCACCCTGAACAACTGCGGCCATGGCAAGACCCCGTGGGGCACCTACCTGGGCTGCGAAGAGAACTGGGCGTTCTATTTCAACAACTCGGTGGCGCCGACGGGCCTGACGGCCAACCAGATCGCCAGCCGCCAGCGCTACGGCGTGCCCACCACGGCCTTCAGCACGACCGCGCCGGTCAACCGCAATTCGCAGGGCTGGTACAGCGTGACCGGCGGCGACAACCGCTTCACCCGCTGGGACATCGCCACCACCGGCGCCACGGCCGCCGACGACTTCCGCAACGAGCCCAACACCTTCGGCTACAACGTGGAAATCGACCCGCTGAACCCGACCGCTCAGCCGGCCAAGCGCGTGGCCATGGGTCGCTTTGCCCATGAGGCCGCGGTGTGCAGCATCCCGGTGGCCGGCCAGCCTCTGGCCTTCTACATGGGCTGCGATTCGCAGAACGAGTACGTCTACAAGTACGTGTCCACCGCCAGCTGGAGCGCGGCCGACGTGGGCGGCGGCATGGCCGCGGGCGACAAGTACCTCAACGAGGGTCGTCTCTACGTGGCACGCTTCGACGACAACGGCACCGGCGAGTGGATCGAACTGACGATCACCGACCCGCGCATCTCGGGATTTGCCACCTACACCTTCGCCAACCAGGCCGACGTGCTGGTCAACGCCCGCTGGGCCGCGACCGCCGTGGGCGCCACGCGCATGGACCGCCCGGAGTGGGGCGCCATCAACCCGCGCAACGGCGACGTGTACTTCACCATGACCAACAACGGTTCGCGCACCGTGGCCAACACCGACGCGGCCAACCCCCGCGCCTACGCCGACAACGACGGCCGCACCCGCAGCGGCAACCCCAATGGCCACATCATTCGCCTGCGCGAGAACGGCGCGATCAAGTCCTCGTCCCTCACCTTCACCTGGGACATCTTCCTCTTCGGTGCCGAAGAAGACGCGGGCGCTGGGATCAACCTGTCCGGTCTGACGGCCGCCAACGACTTCTCCTCCCCCGACGGCCTCTGGTTCAGCCCGGCCACCGGCATCTGCTGGATCCAGACCGACGACGGCGCGTACACCGATGTGACCGGTTGCATGCTGCTGGCGGCCATCCCGGGCGAGGTCGGCGATGGCCGCACCGTCACCGTCAACAACAGCCTGGGTGGCAACACCGGCACCGAGCAGACCTTCATCGGTGCGGTGCTCGGCGAAGCGCGGCTGCGCCGCTTCCTCGTCGGCCCGCCGGGCTGCGAGGTGACCGGCATCACCGAAACCGCCGATGGGCGTACCCTGTTCGTGAACATCCAGCACCCTGGCGAAAACACCGCCGCGCTGGGCGCCAATGCCGACTTCACGCACACCAGCCAGTGGCCGTCGAACGCCGGCGCCGCGGCCTACGGCCCGGGCAACCGCCCGCGCTCGGCCACGATTGCCATCACCCGCACGGACGGCGGTGTGATCGGCGTCTGATCGTCCGCCTCTGCCGCGCCAAGGCACGGTGGAGGCAGACAGGGCCGCATCGGGCGCAGAACCCAACGGCCCTCTCCCTGAACCCCAAGGCCCCGCCGGGCCTTGGGGTTCGTCTTTTGGCGCGCCTGTCCATCGCTCGAACAGGCTCGGCCCGCGCCACTGCCCCCGGCGCCGCAGCGGTGTTCGTGGGCTGGTTTGGGCACTACCGTGCAGATGCCGCCAGGGCTTCCGAGCGGTACGTACCCCAAACACCCACAGCAGGAGCAAACACCATGCATCCCAACACCCAGTCCGGCGGCAAACTGGCCGCCATCACCTTCCTGACCATGGCCGACCGGGACGCCGTGGCTGCGCACATGGCCGCTCTGGCCGAGGAAGACCGGGCCATGCGTTTTGGCATGACCGGCCCAATCACCCACGATCAGTTGGTCAACTTCGCCACCGGGTTCCTGCAAGCGGCTCATGAAGATCCCACGCTGCAGCACTTCGGCGGTTGGGACGAGTCACACAAGACACTGGTGTACCTGGGCAGCTTCCACAGCCCCTCGCCGCAAGACCACACCGTCGCCGAGTTTTCGATGAGTGCCTTGCCGTCGGCGCGCGGTGGCTTGACCAGCCAGGTCATGACCTGGCTGATTCCGGAGTTGCTCAAGCGCGGCTACCAAAAGCTCACCCTGATGTACGAGAACAAGAACGCCGCGGTGGCCGCCATCGCCGCCCGCCACGGCTTCGACGTGCGTCAAGGCGGTGGCGTCATGTTCGGCACGCTGAACATCACGTCACACGCGCCCGTGGCGGAGGTGTGGCTGAAGAAACTCGATGAACTGCTGGCGGCGGTGCGGGCCTCGCAGAAGTCCGCCGGCGCCAAGCTCTGAGCTCGGTTGCCCTGGCCTCGGATCGGGAACGCGGGCCCGCCACTGGCTCGCTTGACGCGAGGAGCCGTCGTGCCTCAACGCCGCGGTCCGCGGCGGTACCGCGCAGCCGCCCGATGCGCCGGCCTTCTGGAAGCCCGGGGCCTCGTGATGCGACCGGGCCTTTCCGGGCAGCGCCACGCCATCCGCGGGTGGTTCGGCGGCACTAGCGCTGGCGCAGGAGAGGGTCAGAAAAGCCCGCCCGCGTGGCTAAGCTGGTCCACACCGGAACGCCTCAAGAGCGGATCTTGAGAGCGGCTTTCCGGCAGACACCCACCCATTGGAGTTCACCGTGAAACTGGAACAACTGACCGACAAAGACATCGACGCCATGGTCGATCACTTCATGGCCCTCAGCCCCGGCGACTACTACCTGCGCTTCGCCTCGGCTGGAAACAACGACCGGGACCGCGTGAAGACCAGGACGGCCGGCATGTTGAAGCGCGGCGCGTGGTACGGCGTGTGGAACGGCAGCCCGCACCGCCACCTCGAGCTCATCGTGTCGTTCGGGGCGAACGACCCCGCCAAGCCTGAGCGCGGCGAGGTGGGCATCAGTGCGCTGGCGTCCGCCCGTGGCGGGGCCACCGCCGAGGTGTCCGGCGAACTGGTCAAGCTGATGCTGGCTCAGAAATTCAAGGTCGCCGAAGGCATGTACCTGATCGACAACGCCGCCGTGGCGGCGGTGACGAAGAGCGTTGGCGCGGCCAAGCTTCGCCAGGGCGCTGTGGTCTTCTTCGAGTTCGATCTGCAAAAGCTGCACGACGACATGGTGGCCACCTACCTGACGAAACTCGACGTCCTGCTCAAGGCAGTTCGGTCGAACCCAGGCGCGCGCCTCTGAGCGCTGTCGCTGCCTCCATCGGGGCGCCTCGGTGCCGCACACCGGGCGATTTCAGGGCGACGGTCGTTGGTAGCCCGCGGCCTGGAGGCGCCTCGTGACTGCGGGCGCTCGCTGCGCCTCGCCCCATCCGTTCCGCCTGATCGACCTCAACGCCAACCGCTTGCCGACAACAGGACCTCGGGCGCCCGTATCGCGCTTCTGGGGCGAGACAGGCCATCTCCATCCCCTTTTTATTGCCGGGGTGATATTGGCGCCAACGCCATGGGTCAAATCCCGTCAATCACTCCGCGGATCGAGGTCAAGTGAGTAACACCGCAGGTTGTCAACCATTGATGCACCCTAGGGTTGATTCACTGGGCCTGAATACGCAGGTTGATCCCAACGGCATGTTTTCCCAGTAGATTGACTTTCCGCCCGATAAGTTTTCGGTCGGTTTGTCCATTTCAGGAGATTGTCATGCCCTACAACTTTCATGTGACCCTTCAAAAAATTGAGGTCAAGGATATTCCTTGTCAAGGCCACGGTGGCACATGGCCAAGCGCCACTCTCGAATATGAAACCTACGGAACACGGCAGGATGCCCATAAAGTTGATAAGCCTGTTATTGTGATCCTGCCGTTCTTTCTCGGCAGTGCGCACGCCGCTGGATTTTATGATCCCAAGGGTACAACGGGCACTGGCTACTGGGAGCCGCTGATTGGCCCTGGTAATGCTTTCAACACGGACACCCACTATATCGTCAGTTTTGGGCCGTTAATCGGCAGGTCATTTGGTCCCCATATTCTGAATCCGGCAACCAAGGCCCCATATGGCAGTGCATTTCCTAATTTCGGCTTTACTCACTACGCCACGATCCAGAAAAAGGCACTCGCTGCGATGGGCATCCATCACGTGGATGTGGTCGCAGGGGCATCCATGGGCTCGCTTCAGGCGTGGCACATGCTGACAGACGATCTGAAGTTCGTCGACAAGATGGTTCTGATGGTCCCCGGTGGGGCCTCCTTGCCGAGGAAGACCCGTCAACTCGCCCGGAAATGGGTCTCCATGCTGGAGAATGATCCTCATTGGAACGGTGGCAATTACTATTCCATGGATCCGAAAACGCATAAGCCGGTACCCTTCCAGCCAGATACCCTGAAGCAAGTGCTTGGTGAATTCTGGTATCGATGCCAGTTTCCTCTGAATAAGCACCTGGTCTGGGATCAGTTGGATGAATACTATGAGGCAATGTCCAAGGAGCTGGGCATAACTACCATTGACAATAGCGGTTTGATTTCAGATGCCTTGGCCAAAAAATTGGCGGATTCCAGTAAGGCTGCTCAGGGATTTGCTGGTCAGCTCGGCAGACTCATTAATGCTACGGACTACAATACCCTGCTCTGGCAATTGCGGACCATTGATTCATTTGCAGCGCTCGACATGGTGGAGGATGAGGCTAAAGTCCAGCGTGACAAGCCTCTTCAGATCATGATCATTTATGCGCCGAATGACGATATCTTCACCGAGTATGCGATCAATGAAACCGGCCTGATTGGTTACAAATTCGGGGCCAAGATCAACACGATCCAGTTCCCATTTGAAAGCGCTCATGGCGTTGGGCTGACAGCTCCCGCACTGAACAAAGAGATGCCTGAGTTGGATCACCAACTGCGGAGCTGGCTGATCGGCGGCGCCAAGCTTTGACCTCCTGGGTGACGCATTCGGCATGGGCGCTGGCGTTGACAAGCCGGTTCGTCACCCACGCTAGGTTTTGGGGCCCTGCGGCGCCCGACCACATCAGTCGACTGGGTGGGTTGGTCGATTGATGGCAGAAGGGCGGGCGCGGCCGCACCGTGTCACGAATGTTCAAGTGACAGCCTTCGCTCGGATTCCCGGGCTGCGATTGCCCGCAGGGAGGGCATTCGTTGAATCAGAGGAGCCACCGTTGGTGGCTCCTCTTTTTTGCGGCGTCCAGCGGCGGGCGCGTGCTCGGGCCCTCGCCCCCGGACCGCCTGCGCTGCCTGGCCTACCCCCTTCACCGCCACCCCAACAGCCCAAGGGGGCCTTTGACGGGCTGCGGGGACTTACTGTGTGTGCCAGCGCACGAAGGATCCCGGTTTCGGGCGCCGGGTTTGTCCATATCCCCGGGATGTTTGGAGACACACCATGAAGATGACAGCTTTGGTCGCCAGCGACACCGATGCGGTGAAGCGGCATTTCAGCGCTTTGAGCCCCGAGGACTTTTATCTGCGGTTTGGGTTGGAGAAAGACGAGAGGGGTGAGCAGCGCCTGATGCGGGCGATTGATCTCACCGTGCGCAATGCCATGAAGGACACCTTTGCCACCTTCTACGGCGCCTGGGATGACGCTCACCAGGACTTGCAAGTGGTGGTGATGCTGGCGCCCGTGGGGGGGAAGGGGTCCACGGTGGTCGAGGTGGCGATCAGCGCGCTGCCGGCCGCCCGGGGCGGGCTGATGGCCAATCTCTCGGGCTGGCTGGCGGGCGAACTGGAGCGGCGCAAGGCCACCGACGTGGCATTGACCTACATGCAGGGCAACCGCCCTGTCCAGCGCCTCGTGGAGCAGCTGAACATGACTCAGGAAAAGATCTCGGGCATCACGTTCCACCGCATGAAGCTCGCGCCGGCTGTCGAGATACTGAAAGCGTGGATCCAGGGCACGGACCAGCTGCTTGCCGCCGCCAGGCAAGAACTCGCGGCGTCGGCCAAGCTGTAAGGCCCGGCTTTGCGCCGGGTCCGGGTGATTCAGGGATTGGCGGGTGCGGCGCACACCCTGGGCCAGACACCCTCGCCCCGGCGGACGGGTGGCTTCCGCCCGGGCGCGGCGGGCTCTACCGTGAGATCGGCGCAGGCGTGATTCCCACACGCCCGCGCCATCCCCACGTCAATCACCCGGAGCATGACCATGAAGATGACACCCCTGAACGCAACCCAGCTCGAAGCCATCAAGGCCCATTGTCTGGCCCTCGACCCCAATGACTTCTATCTGCGCTTTGGCTCGCCCAAAGACGCCCGCGGGGAAGCCTGGGTGTCGGGCTACATCGACTACACGCTGCGCCGCGCCATGAAAAACCGCGAAGGTGCATTCTTTGGCGGCTGGGACGATGCCAACAAGACCTTGCTGGTGTTTGTGGTTATCAACCCGGAAGGCGGGCCGACTTCGAAGGTGTTTGAAGTGTCGATCAGCGCGCTGCCTGCCGCGCGGGGGGGACTCATCAAGGACCTGTCGGGCTGGCTGGTCGGTGAACTGATGAAGCGCGGGGCGACCGATGTGGTGTTGACCTATCTGGAGGGCAACCGTCCGGTCCAGCGCCTGGTCGAACAACTCGGGATGCAGAAAGATGACATCGACGGCGTGCCCTTCCACCGCATGAAGCTGGATGCCCACGCCAAGGTGGTCGAGGCATGGGTGGAGGGCGTCGACAAGCTGCTGGCGGCCGCGAAGACAGAATTGGCCCAGCTCCCCTCCACCGCCAAGTTGTGATCCCGATCCGGCCGGCAGGCCGGGTGGTTCACCCGGCCTGGTTGTCGGAGGGCGCCGGCGCGGTGGCGTCTTCCGTGTCGAAGCTGTCGCGCACCGTGAACCAGATCGAGGTGTGGAACATGGCCGCCATGAGAAGCACCGCCGGGTAGAGCGCCACGCTGATGCCTTCGGTCCCGCCCAGCAGCGAGGCGATCAGACCCAGGAACAGGCCAGCCACCATGAAGACGCCGACCCAGCCCAACGTGAAGAAGAGCAGCGCTCCCTTGTTGGCCCAGCAGGCCAGGAGGCTGAAAAACAGGCTTTTGACCGGTGCGACGCGGTGCCAGAACACCAGCGCCGGCGCGTGCCAGAACACCATCAGCACCGGCACGTACAGCAGCATTGCCAGCCACACGCCGGGCCGGTCAAAGGCCTCGCGCACCATCTCCGGGGTGAGTTCGCCGCCTTCGCCCGCCGTTGGCGGTGCGCCGGCCAGCAGGGCGCCGAGGGCCAGCACCACCAGCAAGGCACCGGCGTACAGCGCGCCCAGCATGAGCATGTCGCGGCGGCGCTCTGCGCCGTGGCGGAAGGCGCTGATCAGCACCGAGGGCATCGGAAAGCGCCCGGCTTCGGCTTCGCGGGTGGCGGCCATCAGGCCCAGCGTGGCGGCCGGCACCAGCGCCACGCCGATCGCGGTGCCCAGCAGCGGAATGATCGACAGCACCGACAGCGTGGCCATGAACATGAAGAACAGGCCCGCCAGCGCGAGGGGCTGGCGGAAGAACGTACGCACGCCGAGCTTCACCCAGGCCAGGCCGGTGGAGGCGGGGTTGTAGCGGAGTTTCATGCGAGGGCAGAAGCGTCGGTGGTCTCGAGGTGAGCATGGGCCGGCAGCCGGGCCCGCAGCACACGCTCGAAATGACGCGGGTCGTGGGGCTTGAGCAGCGCGGCCTCGCGGGGCAGGTGCCAGTCCCACAAGCGCGAAAGCCAGAAGCGCAGCGCGCCTGCGCGCAGCATCGCGGGCAGGAGCGTGCGTTCGGCGGCGGTGAGCGGCCGCACCGATTCGTAGGCGGCGAGGAAGGCGTCGTGCCGTGCGCGGTCGGGCCGGCCGTCGACCGCGTCGTCGTCGGGCGCAATGGCCACGCACCAGTCGTTCAGGCACACGGCAAGGTCGAACAGCCAAGTGTCGGTGCCGGCGAAATAGAAATCGAAGAAGCCGCTGAGTCGGCCGTCTTCGAACATGACGTTGTCGCGGAACAGGTCGGCGTGGATCGGCCCGCGGGGCAGGGCGGCGTATGCGCTGCCAGCGGCGGTGTGGTTCTGGAAGGCCAGTTCGCTGCGGATGAGGGCGGCCTGCGCGGGCGTGAGGTGCGGCAGCACCACCGGCACGGTCTCGTTCCACCACGCCAGACCGCGCAGGTTGGGCTGCTCGCGCTCATAGTCGCGACCCGCCAGGTGCATGCGCGCCAGCATCGCGCCCACCGCTTCGCAGTGGGCGACGCCCGGCGCCAGCTCGCTGCGCCCGCGCAGCTTGTCCACCACCGCCGCCGGCTTGCCCTGCAGGCTGTGCAGGATCTCGCCGCGCGCGTCCGCCGCCGGCCCGGGGACCGGGATACCTCGACCGGCGAGGTGCTTCATCAGGTGCAGGTAAAACGGCAGCTGCTCGAAGCCCAGCCGCTCGAACACGGTGAGCACATGCTCCAGCGTCTGGCCGTCGCGCTCGCTGGTGACGAAGTAGTTGGTGTTTTCGATGCCGCCCTGAATGCCGCGCAGCTCGGTGAGGGTGCCCAGTTGCAGGCGTTCGATCAGGGCGGCGGCCTCGTCGAAACGGACCTCGGTGTAGACGGCCATGCGAGTCGCGATCAGAAGTTCATCAGGCGCCAGCTGCTTCGGCCGGCATTGCCGGTGGCCCGGCCGCCGGTTTCGCCGGGGGCATTGGCACCGCCGGCGGGTGCCACCTGGTAGGCGGGCGCACCGTTTTTGGGCTGCACCTCGATGCTCTGGGTCTGTCCGCCCACGCGCAACTCGTCGATGCGGGTGAGGGCGTCTTCGTGGCGTATCCGCTCAATGCGGTCGCCCGGACCGGGTACGACACGCGGCGTGTCGGTGGGCGCGGTCGAAGCGGGGGCGGTCGGGCTGCCGGAGGGCGTCTGGGCGTGGGCCGGGGCGCCGGCCAGCCACGCGGCCAGGGCGCTGGCGGCCAGCAGGGAGGGGGTGGAGCGGCGCATCCCGCCATTGTAGGCAGCGGGGGCGGCGCGCGCCGGATGGCGTCCGGTCGCCCGGACGCTTTCCCCGACAATGCGGCCATGTCCGCGACCCCCGCCACCCCCGACCCCAACGCCCCGACCCTGCTGCTGATCGACGGCTCCAGCTACCTCTACCGGGCGTTCCACGCCATGCCGGACCTGCGGGCCGTGCCCGGCGATCCCGCGAGCCCGGCCACCGGCGCGATCCGTGGCATGGTCAACATGATGGAGAGCCTGCGCAAGGAGGTGCCGGCGGCCTATGTGGCCTGCGTGTTCGACGCCTCCGGACCGACCTTCCGCGACGCGCTGTACCCCGACTACAAGGGCCACCGCGCCCCAATGCCCGACGACCTGCGCGCCCAGATCCCGCCGATCCACGAGGTGGTCCGGCTGCTGGGTTTCGCGGTGCTCGACGTGCCCGGCGTGGAGGCCGACGACGTGATCGGCACGCTGGCCGTCACAGCGGCGGCTCAAGGCCTCAACGTGGTGATCAGCAGCGGCGACAAGGACCTTGCCCAGCTGGTCAACGACCGCATCGTGATCATCGACACGATGAGCGGCAAGCGCCGCGATCGCGCCGGCGTGCTGGCCGAGTTCGGCGTGCCGGCCGAGCGCATGATCGACTTTCAGACGCTGGTGGGCGACGCGGTGGACAACGTGCCCGGCGTGGAAAAAGTGGGGCCCAAGACCGCCGCCAAGTGGCTGCAGGAGTTCGGCTCGCTCGATGCGCTCGTGGCCCGCGCGCACGAGATCAAGGGCGTGGCCGGCGAGAACCTGCGCAAGGCGCTGGACTGGCTGCCCACCGGCCGCCAGCTGCTGACCATCAAGACCGACTGCGACCTGAACGGCTTTGTCCCGGGTCTGCCGGCGCTCGAGGCGATTCGCGCGGGCGACCCCCAGCACGAGGCGCTGCAGGCCTTTTATGAGCGCTACGGATTCAAGGGCCTGGCCGCCCGCGCCGCGGCCAAGGCGGCGCCGGCGCCGACCGCCGCGCCGGGCCTGTTCGACGAGCCGGCGCCGGTGGTCGCGCCGGCGCGCGAGCGGCGCTACGAGACGGTGCTGACCTGGGAAGCCTTGGACCGCTGGCTGGCCCGGATCGAGACGGCCGAACTGGTGGCGCTGGACACCGAGACCACCTCGCTGGACGAGATGGTGGCCGACATCGTGGGCATTTCGTTCAGCGTGGAGCCCGGCGAGGCCGCCTACATCCCGCTGCGCCACGCCGGTCCGGACGCTCCCGAGCAGCTGCCCTTCGACGAGGTGCTCGCGAAACTCAGGCCGTGGCTGGAGAACCCGGCCAGGCACAAGCTCGGCCAGCACATCAAGTACGACCGCCACGTGTTCGCCAACCACGGCATCGAGGTGCAGG
This sequence comes from Hydrogenophaga sp. T66, assembly GCF_057219855.1. Taxonomy (NCBI): domain Bacteria; kingdom Pseudomonadati; phylum Pseudomonadota; class Betaproteobacteria; order Burkholderiales; family Comamonadaceae; genus Hydrogenophaga; species Hydrogenophaga sp. T66. The sequence continues at coordinate 739,057 of NZ_JBXVVX010000001.1, forward strand.
GCTACGCGCACGACACCATGCTGCAAAGCTACGTGCTCGAGGTGCACAAGCCGCACAGCCTGGAGAGCCTGGCCGAGCGCCACACCGGGCGCAAGGGCATCAGCTACGAAGACCTGTGCGGCAAGGGCGCGCACCAGATTCCGTTTGCCCAGGTGGATGTGGCCAAGGCCGCCGAGTACTCGTGCGAGGACAGCGACCAGACGCTGGATGTGCACCGCGTGCTGTGGCCACGGCTGCAGGCCGACGAGAAATTGAAGTTCATCTACGAACTCGAGATGCAGAGCAGCGAGACGCTTTACCGCATCGAGCGCAACGGCGTGCTGATCGACGGCCCCACGCTGGCCGCGCAAAGCCACGAACTCGGCCAGCGCATCGTGGCGCTGGAGCAGGAGGCCTATGCCATTGCGGGCCAGCCCTTCAACCTGGGCAGCCCCAAGCAGCTGGGAGAGATCTTTTTCGACAAGCTCGGTCTGCCCGTCATCAAGAAGACCGCCACCGGCGCGCGCAGCACCGACGAGGAGGTGCTGGAAAAGCTTGCCGAGGACTACCCGCTGCCGGCCAAGATCCTCGAGCACCGCAGCCTCTCGAAGCTCAAGGGCACCTACACCGACAAGCTGGCGCAGATGGCGCACCCGCGCACCGGCCGCGTGCACACGCACTACGCGCAGGCCGTGGCCGTGACCGGGCGCCTGTCCAGCAACGACCCGAACCTGCAGAACATCCCCATCCGCACACCGGAGGGGCGGCGCGTGCGCGAAGCCTTCGTGGCGCCCGCGGGCCACGTGATCGCCAGCGCCGACTACTCGCAGATCGAGCTGCGCATCATGGCCCACCTCAGCGAGGACGCGGCCTTGCTGCGCGCCTTCCACGAAGGGCAGGACGTGCACCGCGCGACCGCGGCCGAGGTGTTCGGCGTGGAAGTGGCGCAGGTCAGCAGCGAGCAGCGCCGCTATGCCAAGGTCATCAACTTCGGCCTCATTTACGGCATGAGCGCTTTTGGCCTGGCCAAGGCGCTGGGCATCGACAACACCGCGGCGAAGAACTACATCCAGCGCTATTTCGAGCGGTTCGAGGGCGTCAAGCGCTACATGGACGACACGCGCCAGAGTGCCAAGAGCAGGGGCTACGTGGAGACGGTGTTCGGCCGCCGTCTCTACCTGCCCGAGATCAACAGCCCGAATGGCCCGCGCCGCAGCGGTGCCGAGCGTGCGGCCATCAATGCCCCCATGCAGGGCACCGCCGCCGACCTGATCAAGCTGAGCATGGTGGCGGTCCAGCAGGCCATCGATGCGCAGCGCAAAGAAACCCGGATCATCATGCAGGTGCACGACGAACTGGTGTTTGAGGTGCCCGAGGCCGAAGTGGACTGGGTCCGCCGCGAAGTGCCGCGGTTGATGGCCGGTGTCGCGTCCCTGAAAGTGCCGCTGCTGGCCGAGGTGGGGGTGGGCGCCAACTGGGACCAGGCGCACTGAATCTCCGCCGGCCGGGCGCGGGATCAGGCGCCGGGGTCGGGTCCGAAATGCAGGCGGAACTCGGCGCCTTCGCCGAGGCGGGCGCGGGCCTCGATGGCGCCGCCGTGGCGCTCCACGATCCGACGCACCGTGGCCAGACCAATGCCCGTGCCTTCAAACTCGCTGGCCAGGTGCAGCCGCTTGAACGGCTTGAACAGCTGGTCGGCGAACTGCATGTCGAAGCCCACGCCGTTGTCGCGCACCGCCAGCCAGTGGACCGCGCCCGTTTGCTCGCCGACGACCTCGACCCGCGGGTCGGGTCGCTTGCGGCTGTACTTGACCGCGTTGGACAGCAGGTTTTCCAGCACCAGCCGGGCCAGCCGGGGGTCGCACCACGCACGCAGGCCGGGTGACACCTGCGCTTGCAGCCCGGTTGCGCCCTCACGCTCCTGGACGACCGCCAGAACCTCGCTGGCCAGGGCGCTGATGTCGACCCACTCGCAGGCCAGCGTGCCCTGGCTCACCCGCGCCAGCGACAACAGGTCCGCGATGATCGACGACATCCGCTGGGTGGAAGACAGCACCCGGTCGAGCAAGGCCTGGTCGTCCGGTGTCAGGCGGTCCCCGAGCTGTTCTTGCAGGAGGCGGGTGAAGCCGTCGATGGTGCGCAGCGGCGACTTCAGGTCGTGGGAGACCGAATAGGCGAAGGCATCGAGCTCGGCGTTGAGGGCCTGCAGCTCGGCCGTGCGTTCGCGCACGCGCTGCTCCAGGGTTTCGTTGAGCCGGCGGATTTCGCGGTCGCGCTGCAGCCGCAGCAACTCGGCCTGGGCGCGGCTGGCGAAGATCGACAGCAGGGCCCGGCGGTCGTCGTTGACCCGCGTGGCCGATTTCCACAGCGCAAACACCACGCCCACCGGCGCGCCGCTGGCGTCGCGCAGCGCCTGGCCGGCGTAGGCTTCGAACCCATCGGCGGCGCGCGGAAAGCGCGCCGACAGGCCGCTCTCGCAGACGAACAAGCCGTCGCGCTGGAGCGTGATGAAACAGGGCGTGGGCCGCTTGTCGAAGCGGTGGTTGGCCACCAGGCCGCCGCCACCCCAGACCGACAGCGTGTTCACCACATGCGCACCCTCGGTTTCGCCCACCACCACCCGATCGGCGCCCACCGCCTCGGCGAGGTGTTTGACCAGCGCGTGGAAGAAGGCCTCGCCCGTCGCGCTGGCCACGCCGCGCGCCACCTGCAGCAGCTGTTGCTGGCGGCGCTTTTCCTCGCGCACGTCCATCGTGGCCGACAGGATGCAAGGCTCGCCTTCGACCTCGATCAGTTCGGCGTACAGCCGACAGTCCACCAGCGAGCCATCGCGGTGGCGCATCTGCGTCTCGTAGCCGTCGATCCGGCCATCTCGCTGGAGCTGCTCGACGAAGCGCGCGCGGTCGTCCGGGGTGAGCCAGGCGCCGATGCTCACCGACGTGTGGCCTCGCAGCTCCTCCGGCGCATAGCCCTGCACCCGGTCCTCCGAGCGGTTGACCTCGATGAAGGCGCCGTCGCTCAGGCGCGTGATCGTCATGTTCAGCGGGCTGAAGTTGAAGGCCTTGGCGAAACGCTCCTCGGAGCGGCGCAAGCGCTCCAGCGCCATGGCTTCTTCGCTCACGGGAGAAACGGTCGTGATCACCAGCTTGTCGTCGCTGTCTTCGCCCATCACGCTGGAGATCACGGTCTCGAACACCGTGCCGTTGGCCCGTCGTCCGCGGCAGCGGAAGTTCTCCACGCTGCGCTCGTCGAGCAGGCGCTGCCGGTAGTGGGCGCGCTCGGCCGGATCGGCCCACAGGAACCGGTCGTCGTTGCCCACCACCTGATCGTGTCGGTAGCCGTACACCCGTTCGAACGCGGGGTTGGTGTCCAGGATCATCCCGGTGTGTGCCGACTGCGCCAGCATCGGGCTGGGGCTGGTGCGAAAGATGCGCGCGAAGCGGTCGAGGCTGCGGTCGCGTTCGGCCGCCACCGCCCGCCGGTGCTCCAGTTCCTCGTGCGCGCGGGCCAGGGCATCGCCGGTGGCCTGTCGGCTGTGATAGACCATCGTGCCGATCACCGCAAGCGAGGCCGCCTGGGTGATCCACACCCGCAACCCGACGCTGAAGTCGGGCGCCTTGCCGAGCCACCCGCCCATCTCGGCCCAGGTGAGCATGCCCAGCATCGCGATGCAGCCCAGCACCGTGACCACCAGCGCGCGCCGCCCCAGAAACACGCCGGCGCCGGCCACGGCGCCGACGAACAGGAAATTGACCGCGGTGCGCACCGAGCCGAACGACAGCACCGACAGGATGGCCGTGATCAGCACGCCGAACACGATCACCGCCGCGACCGGCATCACCGGCCAGCGGCCGCGGCGCAGCAGGAACCACGCCGCCCACGCGACTACCGCCATGAACGCCGCCACGCCCGCCTCGCTTTCCCCGGCGGGAGCGAGCACCATGTCGATGGCCATGACCACCAGCGACACCACCCCGATGGACAGCGCGATCGCGCGCAGCGTGGCGCGCTGGGCAGCCTCTTCCTGGCCCGGCACACGCACCGGGCGGCGGCTCGGTTCAGCCGCGGGCACGGGGCGTCCCCGGGGTGTGGCACCAGGCGCTCCAGCTGCCCGGGTAGAGGGTGCCGCGGTCCAGCCCGGCGATCGCCATGGCCACCAGGTTCGGGATGGCGCTCACGCCGCTGCCGCACTGGTGGACCACCGTGGCCGGGTCGCGCCCGGCGAGCAGGGCGGTGAACTCGGCGCGCAAGACCTCGGCCGGCTTGAATCGCCCGTCGGGCAACAGGTTGTCGCCGAAGGGGCGGTTGAGCGCGCCAGGGATGTGGCCGGCCACGGGGTCCAGCGGTTCGACCTCGCCCCGAAAGCGCGCCGCCGCCCGCGCGTCGATGAGCGCCAGGCCGGGTTGCCCGACCCGCGCCAGCAGGCCCGCGGTGTCGATGGCCTGTTCCAGCGCGGGCCGCAGCGTGAATCGCGCCGGTTCCGGTGCGCGTTTGGCCGGGTGCGCCGGGCCCGTCGCCACCGGGCCGCCCGCCGCCTTCCAAGCGGCCAGCCCGCCGTCGAGGATGGTCACCGCGGCGTGACCACACCAGCGCAACATCCACCAGAGCCGGCCAGCGAACGCGATGCCCGCACGGTCCATGACGACCACCTCGGTGTCATCACCGATGCCCCACGCCGCCGCGCGCGCCGCGAACGCCTCGCGGGCGGGCAGGGGATGACGGCCCTCGGTGGGACCGCGCGATTTGTCGCTCAGGTCGAGGTCCAGGTCGGCGTGCACAGCGCCGGGCAGGTGCTCGGACTCAAAGAGCCGCCGGCCGGCGCCCGGGTCGGTCAGGTCGAAGCTGCAGTCGATCACGCGCAGGCGATCGCCGCGGTCAAGGCGTTGCCGGAGTTCGCCGGCCGAGATCAGGGGTGACAGCATGCGCGGATTGTGCGGCAAGGGGCCCACCGCGCCACCGGTTTTCCCCGGGATTTCCCCGGAGCGCGCTCAGTGGTCTTCCGCCGGCGCGCGGGGCACGGCCCGGCTGCGCAGGATGGTGGCGGCGATGCCGCTGACCACGATCAGGCCCATGCCCAGCCAGCCGGTCAGGGGCAGCAGGTCGCCAAAGATGAACACGCCGTACAGACCGGCGAACACGATGCCGGCGTATTGCAGGTTGGCGACCAGCAGCGTGGCGCCGCTGGCGTAGGCGCGCGTCATGCACAGCTGTCCGAGCGCCGCCAGCACCCCGATGGGCAAGAGCCACCAGGCGGCCGCGCCCGGCCAGGGGCTCGTGCCCAGCAGCGCCATCCCCGCGCCGCCGGCGACCACCGCGCCCAGCGAAAAATAAAACACCGTGCGGCCTTCGGGTTCCCCCGCGCGCGACAGCGCCGCCACCTGCAGGTAGGCCAGCGCCGCGAACAGACCGGACATCAGCCCGATCAGCGAACCCAGCGCCTGCTCGCCGGCGAAGGTGGGTCGCAGCAGCAGCACCACGCCACCAAAGCCCGCCAGAATGGTCAGGAACAGCGGGCTTTGCACGCGCATGGCCGTGCTGCCCTGGAACAGCAGGGCGCCACCCAGCAGGAAGGTGGCGATCCACACGCTGCTCATGTAATTCAGCGTCATGGCGGTGGCCAGCGGCAGCAGGGCGATCGCGTAGAACCACGCGGTCAGCGAGATCGTGCCGACCACGCTGCGCCACACGTGCATGCCTGGCACGCGCGTGGCCAGGCTCACGCCCTGCGCCCGGGTCATCGCCAGCAGAAACACGACGCCCACCAGCCCCCGGTAGCAGGTGATTTCAAACGTGTTGAAGTACACCGAGGCGAACTTGATGCACACCCCCATGCTGGCGAACAGCAGAGAGGCGAGCAGCATCCACGCGGCTTGCATCGTTCAGGCGCCGAGAAGCCGGCCGCGCGCGCGGCGTGGCCGGGGGCAGGGACGGGCGGGCAGACCGGGGCGGCGGGCGATGACGCGCTCCGTGGTCAGCCGGCGAGGGCGTCGCCCATCTGGCGCCGGTACCACTCGTGGAAGTGCTGCATGCCGTCTTCCATCGGGCTCTGGTACGGGCCGACCTCGTTGTCGCCCCGCTCCAGCAGCGCCTTGCGACCCGCGTCCATACGCTCGGCGATCTCGTCGTCTTCCACGCAGGTTTCCATGTACGCCGCGCGCTGTGCCTCGACGAATTCGCGCTCAAAGGCGGCGATCTCTTCCGGGTAGAAGAAGGCCACCATGTTGAGCGTGCGGTCCACGCTGATCGGGTGCAGGGTGGACACGGTCAGCACGTGCGGGTACCACTCCACCATGATGTGCGGGTAGTACGTCAGCCAGATGGCGCCGTGTTCGGGTAGCTGCCCCTGCCGGTAGGCCATCAGCACCTCGTGCCAGCGCTGGTAGGTGGGGCTGCCGGCCTTGTCCTGCAGGTTCTGCGCGCCCACGGTCTGCACCGAGTACTCGGGCTTGAATTCCCAGCGCAGGTCGTCGCAGGTCACGAAGTTGCCCAGCCCCGGGTGGAACGGCCCGACGTGGTAGTCCTCGAGGTAGACCTCGATGAAGGTCTTCCAGTTGTAGTGGCACTCGTGCAGTTCCACGTGGTCGAGCACCATGCCGTCGAAGTTCAGTGCCTGCGCCGGGCCGAGCCCGGCGAGGTCGGCGGCGATGTCGCGGCCGTTGTCTTCAAACAGCAGGCCATTCCATTCGCGCAGCGCGAAGTTGCGCAGGTTCAGGCAGGGGTCGTGCGAGAAGTGGGGCGCGCCCAGCAGCTGGCCGGCCGGACCCTGACCCGATGGGGTGTTGGCGCCGCTGTACGTCCAGCGGTGCAGCGGGCAGACGATGTTGCCGCCGGCATGACCGGCTTTCTGCTGCGCGAGGTTGCCGCGCCCCCGCAGCATCACCGCCTGGCGGTGGCGGCACACGTTGGACACGAGTTCGATGCCCGAGGGCGTGCGCAGCAGCGCACGGCCTTCGCCCTCCTGGGGCAGGGTCTGGTAGTCGCCGACGTTCGGCACCGAGAGAGCGTGCCCCACATAGCGGGGCCCGCGCTGAAAGATCGTCTCCAGTTCGCGCTGGAACAGCGCACGGTCGAAGTAGCTCGACACCGGGAGTTGGCTTGTGGCCTGCTGCAGTTGAAGACTCAAATCAGACATGGCGTCCTGGACCTGAAGACTCCCCCTATGAAGGGGCAGGGAAGCGCTGTGCTCGTCAGACGAATTCGCGCGGGATGGGTGAAGTGGTGCGTCCCTCCGGGCGGGTGAGGCCCGTCAGTCAGAAAAAAAGAGGCGGGATTGTACCCCCCGGGGGGTGGACCGGGGGGCCGTCGGGCGGGCGGCACCGCGCGGCGGTGTGGCACTTCGTTGGTGCGTCGGTGGCGCACCGTCGTGGTGCAACCGCACGGGGTGGGCTCGCTAAAATCGCCGGTTTTGTGGCACCCTCCGGGGTATCCCTGTCCCCCGGGCCTCCATGACCTCCCGTTCCTCCCGATCCCCTGCCGAGCCGACACCTGTGGCGCCCAGCTACGAAGCCGCGCTGGCTGAACTCGAACAGCTGGTGGCGCGCCTGGACGGTGGCCAGTTGCCGCTGGACGAGTTGCTGGGTCAGTACCAGCGGGGTGCGGCGCTGCTGGCGTTTTGCCGCGACCGGCTGCAGGCCGTGGAGCAGCAGATCCAGGTGCTCGAAGGCAGCACCCTCAAACCCTGGGAGCCGACATGAACGCCCGCCTGCACGACGCCGGTGGGTACGACGCTGTGGCTTTCGGCGCGTGGCGCACGCGCCAGCAGTCGGCCGTGGAAGCCGCCTTGTCGCGGTGGGTGCCAGCCGACGCGCCAGCCGGCCTCGGCGAAGCCATGCGCTACGCGGTGCTCGATGGCGGCAAGCGGCTGCGGCCGCTGCTGGTGTTGGCCACCGCGGAAGCGCTGGATGGCGAACCACACGCCGCGATGCGGGCGGCGTGCGCGGTGGAACTGATCCACGCGTACTCGCTGGTTCACGATGACATGCCGTGCATGGACAACGACGTGCTGCGTCGGGGCAAGCCGACGGTGCATGTGAAATATGGCGAAGCGCAGGCCCTGCTCGCGGGCGACGCGCTGCAGGCCCTGGCGTTTGAACTGCTTGTGCCAGGCGATGGCAGTGTGAGCCCGGCCTTGTCGGCCGAGCTGTGTCGGCGCCTGGCGCTGGCGTCCGGTGCCGATGGCATGGCTGGCGGGCAGGCGGTCGACCTCGCCAGCGTGGGCGTGGCGCTGGATCAGCCGGCGCTGGAGGCGATGCACCGCCGCAAGACGGGCGCCCTGCTGCAAGCCAGCGTGCTCATGGGCGCTGCCACGGCCTCGGCGCCGCCGCCGCGGATGGACGCGCTCAGCACCTACGGCGCCTGTCTTGGCCTGGCGTTTCAGGTGGTGGACGACATCCTCGACGTCACGGCCGACTCCGCCACCCTGGGCAAAACCGCCGGCAAGGACGCCGCCGCCGACAAACCCACCTTCGTGTCGCTCATGGGCCTGGCCGCCGCACAGTCGTATGCCGACGCCACCCTCGAGCGCGCCCACGAGGCCCTGCGCGCCGGTGGCGTGCCCCGCCCCGATACCCTGCATGCCCTGGCCGACTGGGTGGGACGCCGCGCGTCCTGACCCGCCGAGCGAGCCCGTCCACCGCACCCGACGAGACCCCCATGAGCTCCTTGCTGGCCACCATCGATTCCCCCGCCGACCTGCGCCGCCTGCCGCGCCACCAGCTGTTGCCGCTGGCCCAGGAACTTCGCCAGTTTTTGCTGGAAAGCGTGGCCCGCACCGGCGGCCACCTCAGCTCCAACCTGGGCACGGTCGAGCTCACCGTGGCCTTGCACTACGTGTTCAACACGCCGGATGACCGGCTGGTGTGGGACGTGGGCCACCAGACCTACCCGCACAAGATCCTCACCGGCCGCCGCGATCGCATGCACACGCTGCGCCAGCTGGGCGGGCTCAGCGGCTTCCCGCGCCGCGACGAAAGCCCGTACGACACCTTCGGCACCGCGCATTCGTCCACCAGCATTTCCGCCGCCCTCGGCATGGCCCTGGCCGCCCGCCAGCAAGGCTCCGACCGCCGCTCGGTGGCCATCATCGGCGACGGCGCCATGACCGCCGGCATGGCCTTTGAGGCGCTGAACAACGCGGGCGTTGCCCACGGCCGGCTGCTCGTGGTGCTCAACGACAACGACATGTCGATCTCGCCCCCGGTGGGCGCGCTCAACCGTTACCTGGCCCAGCTCATGAGCGGGCAGTTCTACGCCGCGGCCAAGAGCGTGGGCAAGCAGGTTCTCAAGGGCGCGCCGCCGCTGTTCGAGCTGGCCAAGCGGCTGGAGGAACACGCCAAGGGCATGGTCGTGCCGGCCACGCTGTTCGAGAAGTTCGGCTTCAATTACATCGGCCCCATCGACGGCCACGACCTCGACTCGCTGATCCCCACGCTGGAGAACATCCGCCACCTGCTGGACACCGATGCCGGTCCGCAGTTCCTGCACGTGGTCACCAAAAAGGGACAGGGCTACAAGCTCGCCGAGGCCGACCCGATCGCCTACCACGGCCCGGGCACCTTCGACCCCGCGGTGGGCATCGTCAAGCCCGCCACGCCGCCCAAGACCACGTTCACCCAGGTGTTCGGCAAATGGTTGTGCGACATGGCCGAGGCCGACCCCCGTCTGGTCGGCATCACGCCGGCCATGCGCGAAGGCTCCGGCATGGTCGAGTTCCACAAGCGCTTCCCCGATCGCTACCACGACGTGGGCATCGCCGAGCAACACGCCGTCACCTTCGCCGCGGGCATGGCCTGCGAAGGTCTCAAGCCGGTGGTGGCGATCTATTCCACCTTCCTGCAGCGCGCCTATGACCAGCTGATCCACGACGTGGCCCTGCAGAACCTGCCGGTCGTGTTCGCGCTCGACCGCGCGGGACTGGTCGGCGCCGACGGCGCCACCCACGCCGGCAACTACGACATCGCCTACCTGCGCTGCATTCCCAACGTCTCCGTGGCCTGTCCGGCCGACGAAGCCGAGTGCCGCCAGCTGCTGACCACCGCCTTCCACGAAAACCACCCGGTCGCGGTGCGCTACCCGCGCGGCGCCGGCGTCGGCACAGTGCCGGCCGCCGATCTGCAACCGCTGCCCTTCGGCCGCGGTGAGGTGCGGCGCAACGGCCGCGGCGTGGCCATCCTCGCCTTTGGCACCTTGCTCTACCCGGCCCTGGCGGCCGCCGAAGCGCTGGGCGCCACGGTGGTGAACATGCGCTGGGCCAAACCGCTGGACGTTGAGCTGCTGCGCGACATCGCCCAGCGCCACGCCGCGCTGGTCACGGTCGAAGAAGGCTGCCTGCCCGGTGGCGCTGGCGCCGCGGTGCTGGAAGCGCTGCAGGCCGAGCGGCTGGAGCGGCCGGTGCTCACCCTCGGGCTGCCCGACCAGTTCATCGAACACGGCGACCCGGCCAAGCTGCTTGCCGGTGTCGGGCTCGACGCGGCCGGCATCGAGCGCGCGGTGCGGGCGCGTTTCGGCGACGTGATCGACGCCGCCGGCCTGAAAATCGTTGCCTGAGCGGGCGGCGCCGGCGTGCCCGGCGAAGCTTGCAATTCCCTGAACGCGATGGCGTTTTCCGGGTAACCCCCGATTCGAGGGATACCCCCGCTTCCTAGACTCCGGTTCTCACCCGACACGCGCCGGCTCGCGCCGGCGTTCAACAACCACGGAGCTCACCACATGGATCGTCGTTCCCTCATCAAGCACGCGGGCATTGCCGGCGTGCTGGCCGCTGGCGCCGCACCCGCCGTGCACGCCCAGGCCGCCATCCGCTGGCGCCTGACCTCCAGCTTCCCCAAGGCGCTGGACACCATCCACGGCGCGGCCGACGTGTTCGCCAAGAAGGTCAATGAGATGACCGGCGGAAAGTTCAGCGTCACCGTGCACGCCCCCGGCGAACTCGTGCCCGCCTTCGGCGTGGTCGACGCCGTGCAGGCCGGTACCGTTGAAGCCGGTCACACCGCCCCGTACTACTACTTCGGCAAGGATGACGCCTTCGCCCTCGGCACCGCGATTCCCTTCGGCCTGAACAGCCGCCAGCTGACCGCCTGGTTCTACGAAGGCAACGGCCTGAAGCTGTTCCGCGAGTTCTACGACCAGTACAACATCGTGAACTTCCCCGGCGGCAACACCGGCGCGCAGATGGGCGGCTGGTTCCGCAAGGAAATCAAGACCCCGGCCGACCTCAAGGGCCTGAAGTTCCGCATGGGTGGCTTCGCCGGCAAGGTGCTCAGCCGCATGGGCGTCGTGCCGCAAAACATCCCCGGTGGCGAGATCTACCAGGCGCTGGAGAAGGGCACCATCGACGCGACCGAGTGGATCGGACCGTACGACGACGAGAAGCTGGGCTTCCAGAAGGTCGCCAAGAACTACTACTACCCCGGTTTCTGGGAAGGCGGCGCCCAGCTCGACTTCTACATCAACAAGGCCGCGTTCAACGCGCTGTCGGCCGAGAACAAGGCCATCGTGGAAGTGGCGGCATCGCACGCCCACACCACCATGCAGGCCATGTACGACGCCCGCAACCCGGCCGCCCTCAAGCGCCTGGTCGCCGGTGGCGCCAAGGTGCTGGCTTTCCCCAAGCCGGTGATGGACGAGGCCTTCAAGCAGGCCATGGCGCTGTACAGCGAGATCGGCAACACCAACGCCAACTGGAAGAAGATCTACACCGACTATTCCAACTTCCGCCGCGACCAGAACCTGTGGTTCCGCTTCGCCGAGGCGACCTACGACCGCTACATGCAGTCGGCCAAGCTGTAATCCAGCCACGGTCCGACGACTTCCACACCCCGCCCCGGCGGGGTTTTTTGTGCACGGCGCGCCGTCAGCGTTTGAACAGGCTGGCGCCCGCCCGCCCGGCTAGACTGCCGGGTTTTGTTCCCGTCGCCTGGAGACCTCCATGTCCTTCCTGCTCCGGATCAGTCGACTCATCGACGCCCTCAACCGCGGCATTGGCCAGTTGTCGATGTGGTTGATCCTGATCGTCACCCTCATCAGCGCTGGCAACGCCATCGTTCGCAAGGTGTTCGGCACCAGCTCCAACGCCTGGCTCGAGATCCAGTGGTACGTGTTCGCCGCGGTGTTCACGCTTGGCGCCGGGTACGCCTTCTTGTGCAACGCCCACGTGCGCATCGATTTCGTGTCTTCGAAGTTCAGTGCGCGCACCCGCAACTGGGTGGACGTGGTGGGCATCGTCGTGTTCCTGGCACCGCTGTGCTACCTCATGATCACGCTGGGCTGGCCGCTCTTCCAGAACGCGTGGGAGACCGGCGAGATGTCCTCCAACGCCGGTGGACTGATCCGCTGGCCGGTCTACCTGATGGTGCCGCTGGGCTTCGCCATCCTGCTGCTGCAGGGCATCTCCGAACTCATCAAGCGGTTCGCTTTCCTCACCGGCCAGGGCCCCGACGCCCTGGCGCCGCAGGACGGCCCGACCGAAGAAGAACGCCTGGCCGAGCTGATCCGCCAGGAACAGCAAGCCGCCCAAGGGGTGAAGTGACATGGCTGAATTCATCGCTGCCCAATTCGTCCCGCTGATGTTCGCGGGCCTGCTGGTGTTCCTGCTCACCGGCTTCCCGGTCGCCTTCGCGCTCGCCGCCACCGGCTTGTTCTTTGGCTTCATCGGCATGGAGGTCGGCCTGTTCCAGCCGACGCTGTTCCAGGTGCTGCCGCAGCGGGTGTTCGCCATCATGCAGAACGACACCCTGCTGGCGATCCCCTTCTTCACGCTCATGGGCATCATCCTGGAGCGCAGCCGCATGGCCGAAGATCTGCTGTCCACCGTGGCGCAGGTGTTTGGTCCGGTGCGCGGCGGTCTGGCGGTCGCGGTGGTGCTGGTGGGTGCGCTCTTGGCGGCCACGACCGGCGTGGTGGCCGCGGCGGTGATCAGCATGGGCCTGATCTCGCTGCCGATCATGCTGCGCTACGGCTACAACCGCACGATCGCCACCGGCACCATCACCGCCTCCGGAACGCTGGCCCAGGCCATTCCGCCCTCGCTGGTGCTGATCGTGCTGGCCGACCAGCTCGGCCGCTCGGTTGGCGACATGTACGCCGGCGCCCTGATCCCGGGCTTGATGCTCGTGGGTCTGTACCTGGCCTTCATCGCCGCCGTGGCAATCCTCCGGCCCTCCTGGGTGCCGGCGCTGCCGCCCGAGGCGCGAATCTACAACGAGGCCAACGGCGCCAGCGGGCACCGTTCGTTGCTGGTGCTCTTCATCGTGTGTGCCCTGGCCAGCTACGCCTGGTCGCAGGTGCACGAGTCGGTGATCAACCCGCTGACCGGCCGCGAAGGCACCGCCCCGGGCGATGAAGTGCTGATCATGTCGATCACGGTCGGCTCGTTCCTCGCGCTGGGCCTCGCCCTGGTGAACCGGCTGTTCAAGCTCGGCCTGCTGTCCAAGCTGGCCGAGCAGGTCACCTTCGTGCTGATCCCGCCGCTGGTGCTGATCTTCCTGGTGCTGGGCACGATCTTCCTGGGCATCGCCACGCCCACCGAAGGCGGCGCGATGGGCGCGCTGGGTGCGCTGCTGATGGCCGCCGGCCGCCGCAGCCTGAGCTTCAACCTGCTCAAGCAGGCCCTGGAGAACAGCACCAAGCTGTCCATCTTCGTGATGTTCATCCTGGTCGGCTCCACCGTGTTCAGCTTCACCTTCAACGCCGCGGACGGCCACTTCTGGGTCGAGCACCTGTTCGACAAGCTGCCCGGTGGCCAGATGGGCTTCCTGCTGGTGGTGAACCTGCTGGTGTTCATCCTGGGCATGTTCATCGACTTCTTCGAGATCGCCTTCATCGTCGTGCCGCTGCTGGCCCCGGTGGCGCAGAGCCTGGACATCGACCTGATCTGGTTCGGCGTGATCCTGGCGATGAACCTGCAGACCTCGTTCCTGACCCCGCCGTTTGGCTTCGCGCTGTTCTACCTGCGCAGCGTCGCCGCGCGCGAGGACTACACGGATGCGGTCACCAAGAAGCGCATCCCGGCGGTCACCACGGCGCAGATCTACAAGGGATCGATCGCCTTCATCATCCTGCAGCTCATCATGGTGGCGGTGGTGGTCTTCAACCCCACGCTGGTCACGGGTCACATCGACAAGCCGGTGGTGGTGGACGACGCGGCGGTCCGCGACATGCTCAACAACCTGCCGGGCATGGAGATGGACGAGCCGGCCGAGGGCGAGGCCCCGGCCGAAGGCGAGGGCGCCAAGGAAGGCGAGGGCGCCACGCCCGGCATGCCGGCACCGCCGGCGGCCGAGGAAGACGATCCCGCCAAGGCGCTGATGGACGCACTCAAGAAAGACGCGGGCAAGTGAAGGAGCGGGCGATGCTGGTGGACGTCAAGGTGATCGATGCCCGGATGGCCGACCAGCTGCCGGCTTACGCCACGCCGGGCAGCGCCGGGCTTGACCTGCGCGCCTGCCTGGACGAGCCGCTCACGCTCGGTCCCAACGCGTGGCAGCTCGTGCCCACCGGGCTGGCCGTGCACCTCGCCGACCCGGGGTACGCGGCGCTGATCCTGCCGCGCTCGGGGCTCGGTCACAAACACGGCATCGTGCTGGGCAACCTGGTGGGCCTGATCGACAGCGATTACCAGGGCCAGCTGATGGTCAGCGCCTGGAACCGCAGCGATGTGGCGTTCACCATCCAGCCGATGGAGCGCATCGCGCAGCTGGTCATCGTGCCGGTCGTGCAGGCGCGCTTCCAAGTGGTGAACGAGTTCGCCACCGCCAGCGAGCGCGGCAGCGGCGGCTACGGCTCCACCGGCCGCGGCTGAGCGCCGCTCGCCTCTCAGTGCAGGGTCGGTCGCGGGCCGGGTTCGTCGCCCGCGCTGCCGCCATCGAGCTGCGTGCGGAAGAAGCCGGTCCCCAGCGTGCCGGCGCCCACCTCTTCTTCAGTCGCTTCACGCACCGCGTGCACCTTCAGCCGGATGCGGATGGCGATCCCCGCCAGCGGGTGGTTGCCGTCCATGACCACGTGGTCCGGGTAGATGTCGCTCACGAAGAACAGGCGGTCGCGCGGTGCGGCCGGGTTACAGCCGGGCGGCAGGCCCTCAAATCCCATGCCTTCTTCCAGCTCGGCGGGAAAGCGGTCGCGGGGCTCCAGAAACAGCAGGCGGTCGTCGTAGTCGCCAAACGCGTCGGTGGGTTCGAGGTGCAGGTCCAGCGTGGCGCCGGCCTGGTGGCCCTGCAGGGCCTCCTCGATCTTGGCCAGCAGGTCGTTCCCGCCGACCAGAAACTCCACCGGCTCGTCGAGTTCGTCGAGCGTCTCCCCGAGCGTGTCCTTCAGGGTCCAGGTGAGGGCGACCACGCACTGCGGCGTGATGACGGGGGCGTCGTCGGAAGCGCTTTTCATCCGACAATTCTCCCATGACCGATGCCCCGATTTCGCCGCCCGCCATCGACGCGCCCCTGGCCTTGCTGGGCGGCTTGTCTCCCGACCGGTTCATGAAGCGCCACTGGCAGAAGAAGCCGCTGCTGGTGCGCCAGGCGATGCCGGGTGTGCAGCCGCCGTTGTCCCGACCGGCCTTGTTTGACTTGGCCGCGCGCGAGGGCGTGGAGTCGCGGCTGGTGGCGCGCTCCGCCGCAGGCTGGACCTTGCGACACGGCCCGTGGCCGCGGCGCCGGCTGCCGCCCCTGAGCCGGCCGGGCTGGACCTTGCTGGTGCAAGGCGTGGACCTGCACGACGAGGCGGCGCACGCCCTGCTGCAGCGCTTCCGTTTTGTCCCCGACGCCCGCCTTGACGACCTCATGATCTCCTGGGCCAGCGATGGCGGCGGCGTGGGGCCGCATTTCGACAGCTACGACGTGTTTTTGCTCCAGGTCGCCGGACGCCGTCGCTGGCGCATCGGCCGCCAGCGGGACCTCAGCCTGCAGCCGGATGTGCCGCTGAAGATCCTGCGCCATTTCGAGCCCGAGGAGGAGCACGTGCTCGAGCCCGGTGACCTGCTGTACCTCCCGCCGCGCTGGGCGCACGACGGCGACGCCGTGGGGGGCGACTGCATGACCTGCTCCATCGGCTTTCGCGCCCCGGCGCGCGGTGGTCTGGCCGCCGAACTGGTGCAGCGCATGGCCGACGGCTGGGACGACGACACGCTCTACCGCGATCCGGGCCAAGCCGCCACCGGGTCGCCGGCGGCCGTCCCGGCGGGCCTCACCGCCTTTGCCACCGAAGCCGTGCAGCGACTCGCCGCCGACCCGCGCGCGCTGGCGCTGGCGCTGGGCGAGGTGCTGACGGAGCCCAAGCCGTCGGTGTGGTTCGAGGAGCCGACGCGGGCGTGGGAGCCCGGGGCCGTGCGGCTGGACCGGCGCACCCGCATGGTTTACGACAGCGACCACATCTTCATCAACGGTGAAGGCTTTCGCGCCGGCGGCGCCGACGCGCGGCTCATGCGCGAGCTGGCCGACCGGCGCACACTGGCCGACAGCGCAGTGCGGCGGGCCAGCGCCGCGGCCCAGGCCTTGCTCGGCGACTGGCATGATGCGGGCTGGCTTCACCGTGTGGCGTGAGCCGCCCAACGATTCGCAGGAAGGTCTGGCATGAGCGATCCGCAGGAGTGGCCCGAAGACACCGTGCCGCCGGGCTTGCCGGAGGGGCGCCTGTCGGGACGGTACGCGTTTGAAGAAACGGTGCGGCTGGCCTTGTCCGTGGCCGGGCCGCTGCAGCTCTCGCCGCTCGTGTTGTGCGACGACGATTTTGCCGACTGGCCGCTCGGCGAGCGTTCGGTGATCGATTCGCTCAACGCCTGGGCCACCCAGGGGCGGCACCTGCGCATCCTGGCCCTCGACTACACGCGCCTGCGCGAACTGCATCCGCGCTTCGTGCAGTGGCGCACCACCTGGGGCCATCTGGTGGAGGCCCGAGCCTGCCGCCACGCGGCGCCCGGCGAGTTGCCCAGCGCCCTGTGGACACCGGGCTGGACCTTTGAGCGCCTGGACCGCACCCACGGCACGGCGGTGGCCACCACGCTGGCCGAACGCCGCGTCGCCCTCCAGGAGCGCATTGAGCGCTGGTGGGCCCAGGCCAGTCCGGCGTTTCCCGCGTCGACGCTGGGCTTGTGAGTGGCACACCCCCGCAAAAAAGCCGCCCGAGGGCGGCTTTTTGCGGGGGGCGTGACCGCGCGGTCAACGCAGGTCGTCGGCCAACAGCTTGAGGATGCGCTCGGCCGCCGGCGAGGTGTCGGGCTGACCCTGGGCGTTGAGCACCGACACGGTGGTGTCGCTGCCGGTGGTCTTCACCACGACACGGTAGCGGTTGGTTGCTGCCTCGGCTTTGGGCGTGCTGCTGAACAGGCGGCTGAGGAAGCCCGGCTTCTCGGTCGGCTGCGCGAGTTCGACGTAGCGCACGAAGTAGGTGCCTTCGCTGCGGTTGCGGTCTTCCACGGTGAAGCCCGTGCGGTCCAGCGACAGGCCCACCCGACGCCACGCGCGGTCGAAGTTGTCGCTGAACTGCAGCACCTGGGCGTTGTTGACCGTGGTGATGCGGGTGCTGGCCGGGGTGGGCGCGGTGGCGGCCACGGCGCGGGCCTGCGTCTCGGCGACGCCAAGCTTGACCATCAGGCGGCGCAGGAACTCGGCCTCGAGCTCCGGGTCGGCCGGCCGCGGCTGCCAGACCGTCTGGTCTTTGGTGTTGTTGTTGGTGTAGACCTCGATCATGCCCCGGTGGCTCAGGTAGATCTCGGTGCCGCCGGCCGCGTTGCGCTCGAGGCGGGTGCGGAACTTGTCCCGCTCGCCGGTGGAGTACAGGCTGTCAAACACGCGGCCGATGGTCGAGCGGATGAAGTCCTGCGGGATCTTCGCGCGGTTTTCCGCCCAGTCGGTCTCCATGATGCCGAGCTGCTCCTGGTCGATCTCCAGCAGGAAGCCGTTTTCCTGCCAGAAGTCGCGCAGCGGCGACCACAGCTGGGCCGGCGGGCGGTCCACCACCAGCCAGCGCTGCGCCCCGGCGCGCTCGATGCGGACATCGCCGATGGCGTTGGTGGCGGTGCTGCCGGCAGCGGCGGTGGCCTGCGTCGGCTGGGCGGCCTGGAAGCCGCTGGCGGTGACCGGGCCGCCGGGCACCGCGTAGCGGCTGTCCCGGTTGAGCTGCGTCAGGTCGGGCGGCACGTCGAGCGTGCTGCCGCGCTGCGCGCTCTTGTAGTCGATCTTGTCTTCCTGCAGCACCGAGCAGCCGGTGGCCGCGAGGGCGACAGCGGCCAGCAGGCCCAGGCGGGCGGCGCGGCGGGCGGAGGCATTCATCTTCAGACGCATGGACATGGGCAGGGGCACGCGGCGGCGTGGGTGAAAAAGCGGGGCCTCAGCGCAGCAGACCGCTGCTGCGCAGCGCTGCTTCGACGGTGGGAACGTGCTGGCGCGACATCGGCGTGAGCGGCAGGCGCATGGTTTCGCCGCACAGGCCCAAGCGGGCCATTGCCCACTTCAACGGGATCGGGTTGGCTTCGATGAAAAGGTGCTTGTGCAGGGGCATCAGCTGGAACTGGATTTCCATGGCGCGCTTCACGTCGCCGGCCATGGCGGCCACGCAGAGCTCGTGCATCGCCCGCGGCGCAATGTTCGCCGTGACGCTCACGTTGCCCTGGCCGCCACACAGCATCAGCGCCACGGCGGTCGGATCGTCGCCCGAATACACCGAGAAGCCGGCCGGCTTGTCGCGGATGATCCATTGCGCCCGCTCGATGTTCCCGGTCGCTTCCTTGATGCCGACGATGCCCGGCACCTCGGCCAGGCGCAGCACGGTATCGACCTGCATGTCCGCCACGGTGCGGCCGGGCACGTTGTACAGCACGATCGGCAGGTCGCCGGTGGCTTCGGCGATGGCCTTGAAATGCTGGTACTGGCCTTCCTGCGTGGGCTTGTTGTAGTAGGGCACGACCTGCAGCTGGCAGTCGGCACCGACTTCGCGCGCGAATTTGGCCAGTGCGATGGCCTCGGCCGTCGAATTGGCGCCGCAGCCGGCCATGATGGGCACGCGCTTGGCCGCCTGCTCCACCGACACGCGGATGATTTCGCAGTGCTCCTCGACGCTGACCGTGGGCGACTCGCCCGTGGTGCCGACCACACCGATGCAATCGGTGCCTTCGGCGATGTGCCAGTCGATGAGTCGACGCAGGGTGGGGTAGTCCACGCTGCCGTCTGCTTGCAGGGGCGTGGCCAGGGCCACGATGCTGCCGGTGATGGGTTTCATGCGGGAAATCTCGAGGGGCGCGGGCGGCGCCAGTGTCGCCCGGAACGCTGCATTCTACCCAGCGCCCTGCGCGGCGCTCACAGGCGGCGGCCCTCGGCCGGGCTGGGTTGGGCGGGGTCTTCGCGGCGGGCGGCGATGCGTTGCACAAACCGCGGCGGACCGTCGAGGAAACCGTCCTCGTAGGCCAGCACGCGCCACCCCGCGCACACCCGGAGCAACTCCCCGGGCTGCAGCAAAAAATCGGGGCGCGACGGGCGGCCGATGGCCGCGTGGTCGGTGCCAAAGGTCTCGTAAATCAGCAGACCGCCGGACGCCACGCTGGCCAGCAGCGTGGGCAGCAGCGGCCGCCACAGGTAGTTGGTCACGACCAGCCCGGCGAAGGTGTCACCGGGCAGTGGCCATGCGCCGTTTTCGATGTCGGCTTCGATGGCGCGCACCCCGGCGCCGAGGGCCGCCACCGACGCCACCGCGGCGGGATCCCGGTCAATCGCCGTGACCGGGTGGCCGCGCGCGGCCAGCCAGCGGCTGTGGCGGCCGTGGCCGCTGGCCACGTCGAGCACCGCACCGCCGGGCGTGATCAACGGCCCGAAGCGCTGAACCCACGCGGAAGGGGCTTCGGTGCCGTGCATCAGAAACAGCTCCACACGCGGGTCGCCATCTCCAGCATGAACTCGGGCTGCAGGTAGAGCGTGGCGGTGGCGCCCAGGGCGAGTGCCGCCAGGGCCCAGGCCAGCACGCGGTGCCGCATCGGGAGCGTGTTCATGCGGCGGCTCCGGCCGGGCGCGGCGCGCGCGCGATGGCGGTCTCACGCACCGGCAGGTTCACCAGCGCGGCGAACACGCCCAGCGCGATGGCGATGTACCAGACGATGTCGTAGCTGCCGGTGCGGTCGTAGAGCAAACCCCCCAGCCACACGCCGAGGAAACTGCCGATCTGGTGGCTGAAGAACACAAATCCGCCCAGCATCGACAGGTGGGCCACGCCAAAGATCTGGGCCACCACCGCGTTGGTCGGCGGGATGGTGGACAGCCAGAGCAGACCCATCACGGCAGAAAACACGTACACGCTCAGGGGCGTGAGCGGTGCCCAGAGGAAGAGCGCGATCGCCACCGCCCGCGCCAGGTAAATGAACGCCAGGATGTGCCGCTTGGCCAGCCGCTGGCCGAGCGCCCCGGCCGCGTAAGTGCCCACGACGTTGAACAGCCCGATCAGCGCCAGCGCGTAGCTGGCCACCTGCGGCGACAGGCCGTTGTCCTTGAGGTAACTGGGCATGTGCACGCCGATGAACACCACCTGGAACCCGCAGACGAAGTAGCCGGCCATCAGCAGCTGGAAGCTGCGGTAGCCGAAGGCCTCGCGCAGCGCCTGGGCGATGGTCTGTTCGCGCCGCGGCGGCTGGCCGCCCACAAAGCCCGGCTCGCGCAGGCCGATGGCCAGCGGCGCAATCAGCAGCACCGCCGCCCCCAGCACCAGCAGCGCGGTCTGCCAGCCGAACTGCCCGATCAGCTGGCCCTCCAGCGGCACCATCAGGAACTGGCCGAACGAGCCGGCGGCGGCCGCCACGCCCATGGCCCACGAACGACGCTCGGCGGGAATCTGCCGGCCGATCACCCCGTAGATCACGGCGTAGGTGGTGCCGGCCTGGGCCGCGCCGATGAGCACGCCGGTCGTCAGGGCAAAGGTCAGCGGCGTGGTGGTCAGTGCCATGCCACACAGGCCCAGCGCGTACAGCACACTGCCCACCAGCAGCACGCGGAACGCCCCGAAGCGGTCGGCGGCCATGCCGGCAAAGATGCCGAAAACGCCCCAGGACAGGTTTTGCACGGCCATCGCGAAGGCGAAGCTCTCGCGCGTCCAGCCCTGGGCTTGCGTGATCGGTTGGAGCCACAGGCCGAAGCCGTGGCGGATGCCCATCGACAGGGTGACGATCAGGGCGCCACACAGCAGCACCTGGGTGGGCGACAGTCGGGCAGCGGTGGGGAGAGAGGCGGTCATGCAGCGATTGTGCCCAAGGGGACGGGGATGCGCGTGTCGCCAGCGGGCGGGGGCCATGCCATCGGCGCGGTCGATTGATGGGCGCCGCGCATCGGTGGCGGGTATCTGGGTTTTTATCCAGTCTTTCCCGGGCCACGCCTACAATCCGCGCCCATGGCAAGCACCCCCTCCACCTATTCGGAAGGCTCCATCCGCGTCCTCAAGGGGCTGGAGCCGGTCAAGCAGCGGCCGGGCATGTACACCCGCACCGACAACCCGCTGCACATCATTCAGGAAGTGCTCGACAACGCCGCGGACGAAGCGCTGGCGGGCCACGGCAAGAAGATCCGCGTCACGCTGCACACCGACGGCTCGGTGAGCGTGGAAGACGAGGGCCGCGGCATTCCCTTCGGCCTGCACCCCGAAGAAAAGGCGCCGGTGGTCGAACTGGTGTTCACCCGCCTGCACGCGGGCGGCAAGTTCGACAAGGGCAAGGGCGGCGCCTACAGCTTCTCGGGCGGCCTGCACGGCGTGGGCGTGAGCGTGACCAACGCGCTGTCCAAGCGGCTGGAGGTGATCAGCCACCGAGACGGGCAGGTGGCGCGGCTGGCGTTCTCCGGCGGTGACGTGATTGAGCCGCTGGTGGTGGCGCCGCGCGGCGAGGGCGACCGCAAGCAAGGCACCACCGTGCGCGCCTGGCCCGACGCGGGCTACTTCGAGACCGCGGCGCTGCCGATGAATGAGCTGGTCCATCTGCTGCGCAGCAAAGCGGTGCTGATGCCCGGCGTCACCATGCAGCTGGTGGTGGAGAAGACCAAGGAGACGCAGACTTGGCAATACAAGGGCGGCCTGCGCGATTACCTGCAGCAGACCTTGAGCGGCGAGCCGGTGATTCCGCTGTTTGAGGGCGAGGGCTATGCCGAGGCCGGCCACGACAGCTTTGCCGAAGGCGAGGGCGCGGGCTGGTGCGTGGCCTTCACCGAAGACGGTGCGCCGGTGCGCGAGAGTTACGTCAACCTCATCCCCACCAGCGCCGGCGGCACGCACGACAGCGGCCTGCGCGACGGCCTGTTCCAGGCGGTCAAGAGCTTCATCGACCTGCACGCGCTCTTGCCCAAGGGCGTGAAGCTGCTGCCCGAGGATGTGTTTGCGCGCGCCTCGTATGTGCTGTCGGCCAAGGTGCTCGACCCGCAGTTCCAGGGCCAGATCAAGGAGCGCCTGAACTCCCGCGACGCGGTGCGCCTGGTGTCGAGCTATGTGCGACCGGCGCTGGAGCTCTGGCTGAATCAGCATGTGGAGCACGGCAAGAAGCTCGCCGAACTGGCGATCAAGGCCGCGCAGACGCGCCAGCGCGCCGGCCAGAAGGTGGAGAAGCGCAAGGGCAGCGGCGTGGCCGTGCTGCCGGGCAAGCTGACCGATTGCGAGAGCCGCGACCTGAGCCACAACGAGATCTTTCTGGTGGAGGGCGACTCGGCCGGCGGCAGCGCCAAGATGGGCCGCGACAAGGAATGCCAGGCCATCCTGCCGCTGCGCGGCAAGGTGCTCAACACCTGGGAGGTCGAGCGCGACCGCCTGTTCGCCAACAACGAGATCCACGACATCGCGGTCGCCATCGGCGTCGACCCGCACGGCCCACAGGACAGTCCGGATCTGTCTGGTTTGCGCTACGGCAAGGTCTGCATCCTGAGCGACGCGGACGTCGACGGCTCGCACATCCAGGTGCTGCTGCTCACGCTGTTCTTCCGCCACTTCCCGAAACTCATCGAGGCTGGCCACGTGTACGTGGCGCGCCCGCCGCTGTTTCGGGTGGACATTCCCGCGCGCGGCAAGAAGCCTGCGGCCAAGGTCTACGCGCTTGACGAGGGCGAACTGCATGCCATCCTCGACAAGGCGTCGAAGGAAGGCGTGGCCGCCGACAAATGCCAGGTCAGCCGCTTCAAGGGCCTGGGCGAGATGAGCGCCGAGCAGCTCTGGGACACCACCCTCAACCCCGACACCCGGCGGCTGCTGCCCGTCACGCTCGGGGCGCACGACTTCGCCACCACCGAAGCGCGCATCACCCAGCTGATGGGCAAAGGCGAAGCCGCCGCCCGGCGCGACCTGATGGAACTGCACGGCGACAGCGTCGAAGTGGATATCTGATGAGTGACCTGAACAACCCCGAACTGCCGCTGTCGCCGGCCGAGCCCGACGATTCGCTGGCCGGCTACGCGCAGCGCGCCTACCTCGAATACGCGCTCTCGGTCGTGAAGGGCCGTGCGCTGCCCGACGTGTGCGACGGCCAGAAGCCGGTGCAGCGGCGCATCCTGTACAGCATGGAGCGCATGGGCCTGAGCTTTGGCGGGCCCAACAACAACACGGCGGCGCGGCCGGTGAAGAGCGCGCGCGTGGTGGGCGACGTGCTTGGTCGCTTCCATCCGCACGGCGACCAGGCCGCCTACGACGCGCTGGTGCGCATGGCGCAGGACTTCGCGCAGCGCTACCCGCTGATCGACGGCCAGGGCAACTTCGGCTCGCGCGACGGCGACGGCGCCGCGGCCATGCGTTACACCGAGGCGCGGCTGGCGAAGATCAGCACGCTCCTGCTCGACGAGATCGATCAGGGCACGGTCGACTTCGTGCCCAACTACGACGGCTCCACCACCGAGCCCAAGCAACTGCCTGCGCGCCTGCCGTTCAACCTGCTCAACGGCGCCAGTGGCATCGCGGTGGGCCTGGCCACCGAAGTGCCGAGCCACAACCTGCGCGAGGTGGCCGACGCCTGCGTGGCGCTGGTGAAGAACCCCAAGCTGGGCGACCAGGAACTGCTGGAACTCATTCCCGGCCCCGACTACCCGGGCGGCGGCCAGATCATCAGCCCGGCCAGCGACATCGCCGACGCCTACCGCACCGGCCGCGGCAGTCTGAAGGTGCGCGCGCGCTGGAAGATCGAAGACCTCGCGCGCGGCCAGTGGCAGCTGGTGGTGACCGAGCTCCCGCCGGGCACCAGCGCGCAGAAGGTGCTCGAAGAGATCGAGGAGCTCACCAACCCCAAGGTGAAGGCCGGCAAGAAGGCGCTCACGCAGGATCAGAACCAGCTCAAGGCCAGCATCCTGGCGGTGCTCGACGGCGTGCGCGACGAGTCGAGCAAGGACGCGCCGGTGCGCCTGGTGTTCGAGCCCAAGAGCAGCCGCATCGAGCAACAGGAGCTCATCACGCAGCTGCTGGCGCACACCAGCCTGGAAACCTCGGCGCCGATCAACCTCACGGTCATCGGTCTCGACGGTCGGCCGGTGCAGAAGTCGTTGCGGCAGATGCTGCTGGAATGGATCGCGTTTCGCCAGACCACCATCACGCGGCGCTCACAGCACCGCCTGGCCAAGGTGCTGGACCGCATCCACATCCTCGAAGGCCGGCAGCTCGTGCTGCTCAACATCGACGAGGTGATCGCCATCATCCGGCAAAGCGACGAGCCCAAGGCGGCGCTGATCGAGCGCTTCCGCCTGAGCGACCGCCAGGCCGAGGACATTCTGGAGATCCGCCTGCGCCAGCTCGCGCGGCTGGAGGCGATCAAGATCGAGCAGGAGTTGAAGGAGCTGCGCGACGAGCAGGCCAAGCTCGAGGACATCCTGGCCAATCCGGCGAGTCTCAAGCGCCTCATGGTCAAGGAGATCGAGTCCGATGCCAAGACCTTCGCCGACGCGCGCCGCACGCTGATCCAGGCCGAGAAAAAGGCCGTGGCGGAAATCAAGGTGGTCGATGAGCCGGTGACGGTGGTCGTCTCCAGCAAAGGCTGGGTGCGCGCGCGCAGCGGTCATGGGCACGACGCCGCCGCGTTCGCATTCAAGGCCGGCGACGGCCTGTACGGCACCTTCGAGTGCCGGACGGTGGACACGCTGATCGTGATCGGCAGCAATGGGCGCGTGTACTCGGTGCCGGTGGCCAGCCTGCCTGGCGCGCGGGGCGATGGCCAGCCGATCACCACGCTGATCGACCTGGAAAGCGGGACCCAGCCGCTGCATTACTTCGCCGGCCCGGCCAACGCCGCGCTGCTGCTGTCGAGCAGCGGCGGCTACGGTTTCCTCGCCACGGTGGAGGCGATGACCTCGCGGCAGAAGGGCGGCAAGACGTTTATCAGCCTGGGCGAGGGCGAGTCACCGTGCGCGCCGTCGCACGCGGCCTTCACCTCCGGCAGCCGTCCCCTCGTGCCGGCGACCCACGTGTGCTGCGCCTCCACCGGCGGGCGCATCCTCACGTTCGAGATGGCCGAGCTCAAGCAGATGGACAAGGGTGGCCGCGGGCTGATGCTGATCGACCTCGAGCCCAAGGACACCCTGGCCGGCGCCGCGGCCTACACGCGCAGCGTGAGGATCGATGGCATCGGCCGGGGCGGCAAGGAGCGCGACGAGACGCTGGAGATCCGCAGCCTCAACAACGCCAAGGCCGGTCGCGGCCGCAAGGGCAAGGCGGCCGATCTGGGCTTCAAGCCGAGCCGCGTGACGCGGGTGGAGTGAGTTGGCTGACCCACCAACAACAAGGGCCGCAGATGCGGCCCTTGTTGTTGGCGCGGTGGCCGGATCGATCAGCCCAGCTCGGCGATCAGTTCGATCTCCACACACGCGCCCAGGGGAATCTGGGCCACGCCAAAGGCGCTGCGGGCGTGGGCGCCGGCGGCGCCAAACACCTGGCCGAGCAGCTCGCTGCAGCCGTTGGTGACGAGGTGCTGTTCGGTGAAGGTCGGCGTGCTGTTGACCAGGCTCATGACCTTGACGATGCGCTTCACATCGTCGAGCGTTTTGCCCTGCGCCTGGCAGGCGGCGTGCAGCGTGCCCATCAGGTCGATGGCGATGGCGCGGGCAGCGGCCTTGCCTTCGTCGGTGGTCATGTTCAGGCCGAGCTGGCCGACCCACGGGGCGCCATCGCGCTTGGCGATGTGGCCGCTGAGAAAGACCAGGGAACCGGTCTGGACATAGGGCACGTAGGCGGCGGCCGGCACGGCCACGGGCGGCAGGGTGATGCCGTGTTCTTTCAGTCGGTCGTAAACGCTCATGGGGTTCTCCAGAAGAGCGGCGATTCTAGGCCGCGTCCGCCGGGAAGGCGTCGGTGGGGGCGACGGTGACGGCCACGCTGAGGGTGTGCTGGGCGCCGCCCTGGATCACACCGCGCAGCGGCGACACGTCGCCGAAGTCGCGCCCGGTGGCCAGGGTGATGTAGTCCTCGCCGGGGCTGCCGGCGCCGCACCGGTCGTTGGTGGGGTCGAAATCGAACCACGCGTTGCTGCCCTCACCGTCGGGCACGGCCACGGCCACCCAGGCGTGTGAGGCGTCGGCGCCGACCAGCCGCGCTTGCCCCGGTGGCGGTTCGGTGAGCAGGTAGCCGCTGACGTAGCGCGCCGGCAGGCCCAGGCTGCGCCACGCGCCGATCATGAGGTGGGCGAAGTCCTGGCAGACACCGCGGCGCTGGCGCAGCGCCTCCAGCACAGGGGTGTTCACGCCGGTGCTGGATGGGTCGAAGGTCATGCCGTCGTGGATCGCGCGCATCAGCGCTTGCGCGGCGGCGAGCAGCGGCTGGCCCGGGGCGATCGCGCCGCGCGCGAAAGCGGCCAGGGCGTCGTCCCGCGGCACATAGGGGGACGCAAACACGAAACCGGCGGCCTCGTGGTGGGGCGCGCCGGCCTGGTAGCACAGCCGGTCGCGCGCAAGCTCCCAGGGAACGTCGGCGACGGGTCCGGTGGCCGGGAGCGGCCCGGGTGGTTCCGTGAGCACGCGGGAGTCGGCGTCCACGGTCAGGGTGTCGTGGGGCGACTGCAGGGCCACGTGCACGCGCCGGTTGCCGAAGGCGTCGCGGTGGTCGAACTGGCTGGCCGGCGGTGGGTCGATGCGCAGCGCGTGCGACAGCACCCGCTGGTGCGGCGTGTCGGGCGGCGAGAGGTGGAGCACGTGCTGCGCCAGGTCGACCGGGCTGCCGTAGCGGTAGGTGGTGCGGTGGTGAACGCGCAGGTCCACGCTCAGGCTCCCAGGCTGCGGCTGACGCGGTCGGCGTGGCTGAAGTGCAGTCGCGTGATTTCGTTGGACAGGGCCATGGCGGCGGCTTCGCAGCCGTCGAGCACGGCGGCGAGCTCGGGCCAGCGCGCGCGCGGGCCGTCTCCCCACCCCTGGCTGAGCGCGGCGATGTCCCAGCCCGCGGGGTCGGGCAGGGCGAGGGCAAGTTCGGCGTCCTGCGGCGTGGCGCTCTGCGCCAGCTTGGCCAGGCGCGCGCGCAGGGTGTGGCTCACCCAGGCCAGCGACCGGGGGTTGTCGCGGTCGATCACCAGCAGGTCGACCAGCGCGACGAGGTCGCGGCGTTGCTGGTAGCGCGCGTGGAAGGTGATGGTGCTGTCGAACAGCGCGACCACGGCTTCAAAGCCATCGGCGTCGAGCACGCAGCGGTGCTCCAGCCCCAGCGCCAGTGCGCGCGACAGCGTCACGAGGCGCTCGATGTGGCGGCCGATGGACAGCAGCCGCCAGCCGTCGTCGCGGACCATGCGGTCGGTCTGGGCCCCGGTGATGGCCGCCAGGCCCTCGCTGGCGGCCTGCAGCGCGCTCAGCGCCTCGGCGTGGGCGTACTCGGCATCGCCCGACAGCGCGCCGGCGGCGCGGCCAAAATCGGCCTGCACGCGTTCGATCAGGCCCCAGTGTTCCGGCGACAGGCGTTCGCGCACCTGCGCGGCCGCGGCCCGTAGCGCGCCGAGGTTGAAGCCGACGCTGAACGAGGCGCCGGCCAGCGGGCTGTCGGGCGGGGGCGCGAGGCCCGCCATGAGGGCGCGCGCAAACACCCGCGCCGACTGACTGGCCGCCGGCACGTCGGGCAGCACCAGGCTGTTTTCGCGGCAGACCGCGTCGATCCAGCCCAGCAGCGAGGGCGAGGCCACCGCTTCGCCGGCCAGGTGCTGCAGCGCCAGTTGCGCCAGGCGCACGGTGTTTTCGCTGCGCTCCGTATAACGACCGAGCCAGAACAGGTTCTCCGCGGCGCGGCTGGTCACCGGCCGCCGGTCGCGCGCCAGCGCCAGCGTGCTGGGCGCGCTTTGCAGCAGGCTGGTGGTGTCCACCGGCCCGTCGGTGAGCACCCAGCAATCGGCGCTGCTGCCGCCGCGCTGCATCGCGGCCACCAGCTGGCCGCGCGGCGCCAGTCGCACCAGACCGCCGGGCAAGACCTGCCAGCCGCCACGACCGTCGGCGAGTGCAAACACGCGCAGCAGCGCGGCGCGCGGCACCAGCCGGCCGCCGCTCCAGGTGGGCGTCTGGGACAGCGGCAGCCAGGCCTGCACGGTGTGCTCCTCGGGCTGGCGCACGATGCGGCCAGCCCATTCGTCGAGCGCGCGTTCGTCCAGCCGGCGGCCGATGACCGGGTCGCGGCCGCCGGGGTAGGTGGGTTTGATGACGCCTTCGCGCAGCAACGGCAGCGCGTCGCGCAGGGCCGCGGCCTCGCCGCACCACCAAGTGGTCAGGGCCGGGAGGCTGAGGGGTTCGCCGAGCAGCGCCTGCGCGATGCCGGGCAGGAAGCCCAGCATCGCCGGCGATTCCAGCGGCGCCGAGCCCGGCGCGTTGGCCAGCAGCAGGTTGCCCGCGCGCAGCACCTGCAGCAGCCCGGGCACGCCCAGCGTGGAGTCGGCGCGCAGCTCCAGCGGATCGAGCCATTCGTCGTCGAGCCGCTTGATGAGCGCGTGCACCGGCTCCAGGCCGCCCAGCGTCTTGAGGTACAGGCGCTGGTCACGCACCGTCAGGTCGTTGCCTTCCACCAGCGTCAGGCCCAGGTAGCGGGCCAGGTAGGCGTGCTCGAAATAGGTTTCGTTGTACGGGCCCGGGGTGAGCAGGGCGATGCGGGCGTTGGCGCCTTCGGGGGCGGCGGCCTTGATGCCGTCCATCAGCGCGCGGTAGCTGGCCGCCAGGCGCTGCACCGACAGGCCGGCGAAGGCCTTGGGGAACTGCCGCGCGATGGCGATGCGGTTTTCCAGCAGGTAGCCCAGGCCCGAGGGCGCCTGCGTGCGCTGGCCCACGACCCACCAGCGGCCGTCGGGCCCGTGGGCGAGGTCGAAGGCCGCGATGTGCAGCCAGGTGCCGCCCGGCGGGGTCGTGCCCTGCAGGGCGCGCAGGTAGCCGGGGTGCCCCTGCACGAGGGCCGGCGGCAGCAGGCCCCGGCGCAGCAGGGTTTGCGGACCGTACAGGTCGCCCATGACGGCATTGAGCAGGCCGGCGCGCTGGCGCACGCCCGCCTCAATGTCGGCCCAGTCGGCCGGCGGCACGATCATCGGCAGCAGGTCGAGCGCCCAGGGGCGCTGCAGGCCACCGCGGTCGGCATACACGTTGTACGTGACGCCGTTGTCGCGCAGCAGGCGCTGCAGGTGGTCGTGGCGGCGGTCGAGGTCGGCCAGTCCGTCGGCGCCGACATGGCCCCAGAAGTCAGCCCAGTGCGGGCTGAGACCGCTGGGCCCGCT
This sequence comes from Hydrogenophaga sp. T66, assembly GCF_057219855.1. NCBI lineage: Bacteria > Pseudomonadati > Pseudomonadota > Betaproteobacteria > Burkholderiales > Comamonadaceae > Hydrogenophaga > Hydrogenophaga sp. T66. The sequence goes on from NZ_JBXVVX010000001.1 coordinate 768,665, forward strand.
GGCGCTGTCGCCGCGCAGCTCGTCGCGGTGGCCCGCGTCGGCCGGCAGCGACATGGCGCGGGCCCACGCGGCCGGCGAGCCGTCCTCGCCCGGCGCGAACAGGCGCTCGTCGTCGGGCTGGGGCGGGGCGGTGGGCTCGGGGGTCACGCGGTCCAGTATGCCTCGCGGGCCGTCAGCCGCGCCGCAGGTCCAGCGTGTGCGGGAACTCCGGGTCGATCGCCGGCGCGGCCGGGGCCAGCGTGCCGGGGGTGTGGCCGTGGCGGAAGAAACGCGCGAGGCGGCGGCTCTCGGCTTCGTAGGCGTTCACGGGGAAGGTGTCGTGGTTGCGGCCCCCGGGGTGGGCGACGTGGTACTGGCAGCCGCCGAGGGAGCGCTGCATCCACCCATCGACGATGTCGAAGGTCAGCGGCGCGTGCACACCGATGCCCGGGTGCAGCGCCGAGGGCGGGGCCCAGGCCTTGTAGCGCACGCCGGCCACGAATTCGCCGGCCGTGCCGGTGGGTTGCAGGGGCAGGGCGCGGCCATTGCAGGTGATGACATGGCGCCGGTCGGTCCAGCCGGTCACACGCACCTCCAGCCGCTCCAGCGAGGAGTCGACGTAGCGGACCGTGCCGCCCGGCGCGCCTTCTTCGCCCATCACGTGCCAGGGCTCCAGCGCCACGCGCAGCGTGAGTTCGATGCCGCGCGCGGCGACCTGTCCGATCAGCGGGAAGCGGAACTCCAGGTGGGGCTCGAACCAGGCCATGTCGAAGGCATAGCCCGACAGCCGCAACTCCTCCAGCACGTCCTGCAAATCCAGCCGCAGGAAGGCCGGCAGCATCCAGCGGTCGTGCAGCGCGGTGCCCCAGCGGGCCAGCGGCGCGCGGTAGGGCGTGCGCCAGAACCGGGCGATCAGTGCGCGCAGCAGCAGCGACTGCACCGCGCTCATGCGCGCGTGGGGCGGCATCTCGAAGGCCCGCAGCTCCAGCAGGCCGAGCCGGCCGGTCGGGCCGTCGGGCGAGTAGAGCTTGTCGATGCAGAACTCGCTGCGGTGGGTGTTGCCGGTGACGTCGATGAGGATGTTGCGCAGCGTGCGGTCGATGAACCACGGCGCGGGCGGCTGGCCGGCCGCTCCGCTGGCGCCGGAGCCGGGCATCGCCGCGGCGATCTGCGCCAGGGCGATCTCCAGTTCGTGGAGCTGGTCGTTGCGGGCTTCGTCGACGCGGGGCGCCTGGCTGGTCGGGCCGATGAACAGGCCACTGAACAGGTAGGACAGCACCGGGTGGTTGTGCCAGTAGGCCAGCAGGCTGGCCAACAGGTCGGGACGGCGCAGGAAGGGCGAGTCCGCCGGTGTGGCGCCGCCGAGCACGATGTGGTTGCCACCCCCGGTGCCGCTGTGGCGCCCATCGGTCATGAACTTCTCGGCGCACAGGCGCGTGTGGTGCGCGGCGTCGTACAGAAACTCGGTGTGGTCGACCAGTTCGCGCCAGCTGTGGGCGGGGTGGATGTTGACCTCGATGACGCCGGGATCGGGGGTGACCTGCAGCAGCTTGAGCCGCGGGTCGCGCGGCGGCGGGTAGCCTTCCAGCACGATGGGCATCTCCAGCCGCGCGGCCGTGTCCTCGATCGCCGCGAGCAGATCGAGGTAGTCCTCCAGCCGGGCCAGCGGCGGCATGAACACGTAGAGGTGACGACTGCGGCCGCCCTCGCGCCGCTCCGCCTTCGGGCCATTGGCGCGCTGCGGATCGCGCGCTTCCACGCACAGCGCGGTCCGCGTGAGCCAGGCGGCGGACTCGCCGCGTTGCGGGTAGCGCGCGTCCAGCGGCTGGGCGGGGGCCGCGCCGGCCAGCGAGCCGCGCTGCGCCGGGTCGCTGCCGTCGTCGCCCGGCTGCAGCGCCACGCCCTGCAGCGACACGGTGCCGCCTTCGGCAAAGCCGCCGCCCACCTGGTGGGGTGCCAGCTGGGCGCGCCACGCCGTGCCGCGCGGCAGCGGATCGCGCGGAGCGCTCGGATCGGGTTCGATGTGGTACGGGTAGTCACCCGCCGACACCCAGGGTAGCGAGTCCAGCGGCAGCCGGTAGCCCATGGGCGAGTCGCCGGGCAGGAGGTAGAGGCGCTCGTCCCGCACGAACCAGGGCCCGGTGGACCACACCGTGCCGGTGGCGATGCCCGGGCGCTTGCCGTGGCTGGACAGCCGGCCGTGGTGGCCAGCGGCCTGCAGCGGCAGCACGTAGCCGGTCACCGCGTCCAGGCCCTGGCCAAACACGCGCCGCAGCCGGGCGCGCTCCAGCTCGTCGTCGAGCTTGCTGTCAAAGGGGTCCACGTTCACCGGCAGCTTGCGCTCGCGCCAGAGGTAGTACCACGCGTCTTCGTAGCCGGGTGTGATGTATTGCGTGGAAATGCCTAGGCGGCGGGCGAGGGCCTGCGCGAAGCGGCGCGCGTCCTCCGCGCTGCGGTCGGCGGGGTCGCGTTCATCGGCCAGCAGCGCGGGCCGGTGCCAGCAGGGCTCGCCATCGGCCCGCCAGTAGGCCGACAGCGCCCAGCGCGGCAGCTGTTCGCCCGGGTACCACTTGCCCTGGCCCATGTGGACGAAACCACCAGCGCCATAGCGCTCCCGCAGGCGGCCAAGCAGCTCGGTGGCGTAGCCGCGCTTGGTGGGGCCGAGCGCGTCGGTGTTCCACTCGGCGGCGTCGCGGTCGCCGGTGGCCACGAAGGTCGGCTCGCCGCCCTGGGTGAGGCGCACGTCGTGGCGCACCAGATCGCTGTCCACCGCGTCGCCCAGCGCCATGACCGACGCCCACTGCCCCTCGGTGTAGGGCTTGGTCACGCGCGGGGATTCGTGGATGCGGGTGACGCGCATCTCGTGGTGGAACTCGACTTCGCACTCGTCCACCGCCCCTTCCACCGGCGCGGCACTCGCCGGCTGCGGTGTGCAGGCCAGCGGGATGTGGCCCTCGCCGGCGAGCAGGCCGGACGTGGGGTCCAGGCCGATCCAGCCGGCGCCGGGCAGAAACACCTCGCACCAGGCGTGCAGGTCGGTGAAATCGGCCTCGGGGCCGCTGGGGCCGTCGATCGACTTCACGTCGGGCGCGAGCTGGATCAGGTAGCCCGACACAAAGCGCGCGGCCAGTCCCAGGTGGCGCAGCAGCTGCACCAGCAGCCAGCCGCTGTCGCGGCAGGAGCCGCTGCCCAGGGCCAGCGTCTGCTCCGGCGTCTGCACGCCGGGCTCCAGCCGGATGGTGTAGGCGATGTCGCGTTGCAGCCGCTGGTTGAGGTCAACGAGGAAGTCGATCGTGCGGCGCGGGGCGCGGTCGATGCCGGCCAGGTAGGCCGCCAGCCGGGGGGTAAGCGGGTCGGTCGCGAGGTAGGGTGCCAGTTCCTGGCGCTGTGCGTCAGCGTACGCGAAAGGCACCTGCTCGGCGTGGGGCTCCAGGAAAAAGTCGAATGGGTTGAACACCGCCATCTCGACCACCAGGTCCACCGTGATCGTGAGGGCTGTGGTCGGTTCGGGGAACACCAGCCGGGCCTGGTAATTGGCAAAGGGGTCCTGCTGCCAGTTGATGAAGTGCTGCCCGGGCTCGATGCGCTGGCTGTACGACAGCACCCGGGTGCGGCTGTGCGGCGCTGGCCGCAGTCGCACCACCTGCGGCCCCAGGCGCACGCGGCGGTCGTAGGCGTAGTGGGTGGTGTGGCTGAGGGCGACGTGGATGGCCATGGGGGCTTTCGGGAGGAGCGGTGAGGCGGTATCACAAGACTAGCAAGAGACGCGCCACATGGCGATGACGCGGGGCGTGGCGGCCGCGCTGGGGTGGGTCGCGGGCACCGCCTGCATGCTCGCGTGGCCCGGCGGCATGCCTGCGCCGGCCAGCCTGGCGGTGGGGGTGGTGGGGCTCGTGGGTGTCGCGGCGCTGGTCCGGGGGGCGCCCGGCCCGGGCGCGGCGCTGGCCTGGGCGCTGGTGGCGGCGGTGCTGGCCGCCGGGCTGGGCGCCTGGCGGCTGGAAGACCGGCGGGGCGGGACCCTCGATCCCGCGCTGCAGGGGCGAGACCTGCCGGTCACCGTGGTCGTGGCCGATCCGCCGCAGCGCGCGGTGGGCGGCTGGCGGCTGCGGGTCGACGTGGACGACCCGGCGGCCACGGCCGTGCCGGCGCGGCTGCTGCTGTTCTGGCCCCATGGCGGCGACGCCGCGCCCGCGCAGGCCGGCGAACGCTGGCGCATCACGGTGCGGCTGCGCGCGCCGCAGGGCCCGGTCAACCCGCACGGCTTCGACCGCGAGCGCTGGCTCTGGGAGCAGGGCATCGGTGCCACCGGCACGGTGCGCGCCACGCCCATGCCCCAGCGGCAGGCACAGACCGGACGCCATCCGGTCGCCTGGCTGCGCCAGACGCTGGTGGAGCGGATTCACACCGCGGTGCCGGACCCGCGGGCGGCGGGCGTGCTGGCGGCGCTGTCGGTGGGTGAGCAGTCGGCGATCGCCCGCGACGACTGGGACCTGTTCCGCGCCACCGGCATTGCCCACCTGTGCAGCATTTCCGGCCTGCATGTCACCGCCTTCGCGTGGCTGGCGGTGGCGCTGGTGGGGGCGCTGGGGCGCCGGGCAGGGCGGCGCTGGCCGGGTCTCCTGCGGCGCTGGCCGCTGGCGCCGCTGGCGGCCTGGGCGGGCGTCGGGCTGGCCGCTTGCTACGCGCTGCTGGCGGGCGGGGGCTTGCCGGCGCAGCGCACCGTGGCGATGCTGGCGTTGAGCGTGGCTTTGCGGCAGGGCGCGCGCCACTGGCCGTGGCCGGTGCATTGGACCGCGGTGCTCGCGGCGCTCACGCTGCTCGACCCGACCGCGCTGCTGTCTCCCGGCTTCTGGATGAGTTTTGTGGCGGTGGCGGTGCTGTTTGGCAGCGCCTCGCCCGATGTCGCCACCGGCGTCGGGCCGCGCCTGCGCCGCCTGTTGCGCGAGCAGGCGGTGGTCACGCTGGCGCTGGCGCCGGTGTCGCTGTGGCTGTTCGGGCAGGTGTCGCTGATCGGGCTGGTCGCGAACCTGGTGGCGATCCCGTGGGTCACGCTGGTGGTGACGCCGCTGGCGTTGCTGGGCGCGCTGGTCGCGCCGCTGTGGACAGCGGGCGGCTGGGCGGTGCAGGGCCTGGTGGCGGTGCTGCAGCCGCTGGCGGCGTTGCCCGGCGCCAGCCTCTTTTTGGCGGTGCCGCCGTGGCCGCTGGCGCTGCCGGCACTGGCGGGTGGGGCGCTGCTGGTGGCGCCTCTGCCGCCGCGCTGGCGACTGGCCGGCCCGCTGCTCATGGCGCCCGCCTTGCTGTGGCAGCCGCCGCGCCCGGCGCCCGGACAGTTCGACGTGTTGGCGATCGACGTCGGCCAGGGCAGCGCGGTGCTGGTGCGCACGGCGCGGTACAGCCTGCTGTTTGACACCGGGCCGCGCTGGAACGCCGAAGCCGATGCGGGCGAGCGCATCGTGGTGCCGCTGCTGCGGGCGCTGGGCGAGTCCCCCGCCGCAGTGATGGTGAGTCACCGCGACAGCGACCACGCCGGCGGCGCCGAGGCGGTGCGCGCGGCCTTTCCGGCGGCGGCCTGGTGGTCCTCCTACGACGCGCCGGGAGACCGCGGCGCCGGGCGGTGTCTGGCGGGCCAGAGCTGGATCTGGGACGGCGTGCGGTTCACCGTGGTGCGCCCGCTGCCGGCGGATTTCGACAGCGAGGGCCGCGGTCGCCTGTCCACCAACGCGATGTCCTGCGTGCTGCGGGTGGACAACGGCAGCCGCGCCGCGCTGCTGACCGGCGACCTTGACGCCACCCGCGAGCGCCAGCTGGTCGACAGTGGGGCGGTGGGCCGGCTCGACCTGCTGCTGGCGCCCCACCACGGCAGCGCCACCTCCAGCAGCGCAGAGTCCCTGGACGCGTGGCGGCCGTCGGTGGTGATCGCGCAGTCCGGCTTTCGCAATCCCTACGGCCACCCGGCCGCCGCGGTGGTGCAGCGCTGGCGCGAGCGCGGCATCCGCTGGGTGGCGTCGCCGGCCTGCGGCGCGGCGCGCTGGCGCAGCGCCGCGCCCGAGACGGTGGACTGCGCGCGGGCGGACCAGCCGCGACGCTGGCGCGCCGATCCCGCCACCGTGACCGCGGCCGAAGGCCGGTCGGAGGCGCCTGTCAGGTGAGGTTGGCCCGTCTCTTGCTATGCTGGGAAGCAGGAGAGACGACGCCCATGAGCCGACCAATGTTCGATGAAATGCACGCCTCGCCCGGCGAGGTACGGGCCCACTACGAAGCCTACGCCCGCTGGCTGGCGCAGCAGCCGCCGGAGGTGATGGCGGCCCGCCGCGCGGAGGCGGAAATGATCTTCCGCCGGGTCGGCATCACCTTCGCCGTGTATGGCGACAAGGACGAGGACGGCGCCGGCACCGAGCGCCTCATTCCCTTCGACCTCATTCCCCGGGTGATCCCGGCGCACGAGTGGAAGCGCATGCAGGCCGGGCTGGTGCAGCGCGTGACCGCGCTCAACCGTTTCATCCACGACGTCTACCACGACCAGGAAATCATCCGCGCCGGCCACATCCCCGCCGACCAGATTTTCCAGAACGCGCAGTTCCGCCCCGAGATGATGGGGGTGGCCGTGCCCAGCCAGATCTACTCCCACATCGCCGGCATCGACATCGTGCGCGCGCCCAACGCGCAGGGCGAGGGCGAGTACTACGTGCTGGAGGACAACCTGCGGGTGCCCAGCGGCGTGAGTTACATGCTCGAAGACCGCAAGATGATGATGCGGCTCTTCCCCGAGCTGTTTAGCCTCAACCGCGTGGCGCCGGTGGCGCATTACCCCGACCTGCTGCTGGAGACGCTGCGCGCCGTGAGTCCGGCCACCACCGCCGAGCCCACCGTCGTCGTGCTCACGCCCGGCATGTACAACAGCGCCTACTTCGAACACGCCTTCCTCGCGCAGCAGATGGGGGTGGAACTGGTCGAGGGCCAGGACCTGTTCGTGAAGGACAACTTTGTCTACATGCGCACCACCCAAGGCCCCAAGCGCGTGGACGTGATCTACCGTCGCGTGGACGACGACTTCCTCGACCCGCTCGTCTTCCGCCCCACCTCGACCCTGGGCTGCGCCGGCCTGCTCGGCGTGTACCGCAGCGGCAACGTGACCATCTGCAACGCCGTGGGCACCGGCATCGCCGACGACAAGTCGATCTACCCCTACGTGCCCCAGATGATCGAGTTCTACCTGGGCGAGAAACCGATCCTGAGCAACGTGCCCACCTTCATGGGCCGCAACCCGGACGACCTGAAATACATGCTCGATCACATGCATGAACTGGTCGTGAAGGAGGTGCACGGCGCGGGTGGCTACGGCATGCTGGTCGGCCCGGCCGCCACGAAGGCCGAGGTGGACGAGTTCCGCGCTGTCGTGAAGGCCAAGCCCGACGGCTATATCGCGCAACCCACACTGAGCCTGTCGACCTGCCCGACTTACGTGGACAGTGGCATCGCGCCGCGCCACATCGACCTGCGGCCTTTCGTGCTCAGCGGCAAGGAGGTGCAGATGGTGCCCGGCGGCCTGACCCGTGTGGCCCTGAAAGAAGGCTCCCTGGTCGTCAACTCCTCACAGGGCGGCGGCACCAAGGACACCTGGATTCTGGAGAACTGAGCATGCTTTCGCGTACCGCCGACCACCTTTTCTGGATGTCCCGCTACACCGAGCGGGCCGAGAACACCGCGCGCATGCTCGATGTGAACTACCAGACCTCGCTGCTGCCGCAGTCCGCCGCCGTGGCGCAGGTGGGCTGGCAGGGCTTGCTGTCGATCAGCGAGCTCTTGCCCAGCTACACCGCCAAGTACGGTCAGGACATCACGCCGCGCAATGTCATGGACTTCATGGTGCGCGACGAGTCCAACCCGTCGAGCATCGTGTCGTGCCTGCGCGCGGCCCGCGAAAACGCCCGCGCCGTGCGCGGTGCGCTCACCACCGAGCTTTGGGAAACGCAGAACGCCACCTGGCTCAAGCTGGCCAGCTACCTCAAGACCCGCGACTTCGAGCGCGACCCGGGCGCCTTCTTCGAATGGGTGAAGCACCGCTCGCACCTCTCGCGCGGCGTGGCGGTGGGCACCATGCTGCAGGACGAGGCCTTCCACTTCTACCGCATGGGCTCGTTCCTCGAGCGGGCCGACAACACCGCGCGGCTGCTCGATGTGAAGTTCCACGCCGTGCAGAGCGACTTCTTCGGCGCGGCCAGCGAGCTGGATCAGGAGTACGACTTCTACCACTGGAGCGCGATCCTGCGGTCGGTGTCCGGCTTCGAGGTCTACCGCAAGGTCTACCGCGACGTGATCACGCCCGAGCGCGTCGCCGAACTCCTGATCCTGCGCGCCGACATGCCGCGCAGCCTGGCCGCCAGCCTCAACGAGGTGGTCAACAACCTCAGCGTGGTGGCCAACGACCACAGCGCCGAAACCCTGCGCCGCGCCGGCAAGCTCAAGGCCGACCTGCAGTACGGCCGCATCGACGAGATCCTCGCGACCGGGCTGCACGCCTTCCTCACCCAGTTCCTCGACCGTGTCAACGAGCTGGGCGCGCGCATCAGCCAGGATTTTCTGGTGCCGACCCACTGACGCACCAGGCCCGGTGGGCCATCGGGCGCACAATGCGGGTCCTTCCCCGGAGCCGCATGCCGCTGTCCATCGTTCACACCACCCGCTACCGCTACACCGAGCCGCTCCTGCATTCGGTGCAGACCCTGCACCTGTGGCCCGAGTCCGGGCCGCTGCAGGCCGTGCGCCACTGGCAGATCGTGGCGCCCGTGGCGGTGCACGAACACCCGCTCACCCAGGGCAACCGCACCCACGGCCTGAGTTTCACCGCCCCCGCCAGCGCCGGTGTGCGCGAGCTGTCCATCACCGCGCGGGGCGAGGTCGAGCCGCTGGGCGGTCACCGCTTCGACGACACCGGCCCGCTGCCGCCGGCCTTTTTCCGGGGCGCGTCCACGCCCCTGGCCGAACCCCACCCGCGCATGACCGCGTGGGCCCGCGCCCGGTTGCCTGACCTGCCGGCCGTGCCCGACGAAGCCGCCGCCCTGGCCCTCGCCACCGCGGTGGCCGACCGCGTGCGTTACCGCCCGGGCAACACGCAGGTCGACACCACCGCCCTCGAAGCCTTTGATTGGGAGCTGGGCGTCTGCCAGGACCAGGCCCACGTGATGGCCGCCATCGGTCGAGGCCTCGGCTGGGCGGTGCGCTACGTGAGCGGCTACTTCTTCGCGCAGGACGAGCCCGAACTCGCCAGCCACGCCTGGGTCGACGTGTGCCTGGACGAGTCCCGCCACCACTGGATGAGCGTGGACGTGACCCACCGCGCGCCGACCGACCGGCGGCACGTGCGCCTGGCGTCCGCCCGCGACTACGCCGGCTGCCTGCCGGTCAAGGGCCTGCGTCGCGGCGGCGGCGAAGAGTCGCTGGATGTGCAGATCCGCATTCAGGCTGTCTGAGCCGCCCCCTGGCCTGGCCTGCTCCCTAGGGTTTCTCCCTGCCTCCGGGCAGACCGGTGGTGCGTAGTGGGGGGTACCCGGCGCGCGAGGATGCGCCGGTTGTCACACACCCGCCACCCACCCGGAGAACCCCATGACCCGTTCGAGCCTCCTTGTCCGCATCCCCTCCGCCACCCGGCCTGCCATGGCGTCGGCCGTCACCGCGCTGACCGCGGCCGTCGCCCTCGGCTGGCCCGTCGCCAGCGCCCACGCGCAGGCCGCCAACCCCAACGCCATGGTCGACAACTTCGAGGCGGTCAACGGCAAGCACCCGGGCTTCCGGCGCTCGGGCGCCAAAGGCGTGTGTGCGGCCGGCGACTTTGTCGGCACCGCCGAGGGCCGTGCGCTGTCCACGGCCTCGGCCTTCAGCGGTCAGCCCGTGCCGGTGATTGCGCGCTTCTCGGTGGGTGGCGGCAACCCCAAGGCGCCGGACAACGCGCGCGGTGTGCGCGGCCTCTCGTTGCAGTTCAACCTGCCCGGCGGCGAGGTCTGGCAGATGGCCAACATCAACACACCCGTGTTTGGCGCATCGTCCCCCGAACAGCTGTTTGCGGCCCTGGAGTCGCGCAAGCCCGACCCCGCCACCGGCAAGCCCGATCCGGCCAAGGTCAAGGCCTTCAACGACGCCAACCCCGACGTGCTGCTCCAGGGCAAATACCTCGCCAGCCAGCCCATCCCGGCCAGCTACGCCAACCAGAACTACTGGGGCGTCAACGCGTTTGCCTTCGTCAACGCCCAAGGCAACAAACGCTTCGCGAAATGGGTGTTTGAGCCGGTGGAGGGTGCCAAGGGCCTCAGCGACGAGGAAGCCAAGGCCCGTCCGGCCGATTTCCTGATCGATGAACTGCGCCAGCGCGTCGCCACCGCGCCGGTGGCATTCCGCTTTGTGCTGCAACTCGCCCAGCCGGGTGACAACGTCAACAGCGCGGTCGTGCCGCTGCCCGATGACCGCCCCAAGGTGGTCGCCGGCACGCTGACCATCCGCCAGGTCCAGCCCGACGCCGGCGGCGATTGCGCCGCCATCACGTTCAACCCCGTGGCCCTGCCCAAGGGCGTGGAGCCATCGGCCGACCCGGTGCTGCTCGGCCGCGCCGCACCCTACGCCTTGTCGCTGGGCCGGCGGCTGGGCGAGGGGAACAAACAGTAAACCCGCCAGGCGCGGAGCACGCGCCGGGTCTCAGCGCCCGGCGCGCAGCCGCGCCTGCACGGCTTCGCCCAGTTCGATCACCGCCAGCGCGTAGTAGCTGCTCCAGTTGTAGCGGGTGACGACGTAGAAGTTTTCGGTGCCGGCCACAAAGCTGGGCGGGGCGTCGCCGTTCTCTACCTTCACGAGGGCGAGCTTGCCGGTGTGGCGCAGCCCCGCATCGTCCAGCACGGCGCCGCGGGCGGTGAAGCCGGCGACATCAAAGGTGGGCAGGATGTCGGGTGCGAGCAGGCTCTCCAGGTCGAGCCGGGTCTCGTCGAAACGCACCGGGTGGTGGGTGGGCAGGCCGGGTTGCCAGCCGAAATTCTGGAAATAGTGGGCCACGGAGCCGATCGCGTCGGCGGGGCTGTTGAAGAGGTCGATGCGGCCGTCGCCGTCGAAGTCCACCGCGTGGCGCACCCAGCTGCTGGGCATGAACTGAGGCCAGCCCATGGCGCCGGCGTAGCTGCCGCGCACCGCCAGCGGGTCGTCGCCGGCGCGCTGCATGAGGCTCAGGAACTGCTCCAGCTCGTCGCGGAAGAAAGCGGTGCGGGCGGTCGCGCGCGGGTGGGCGGCCGGGAAATCGAAGGCGAGCGTGGCCAGCGCGTCGATCACGCGGTGGGTACCCTGGTGGCGGCCGTACAGGCTCTCCACGCCGATGACGCCGACGATGAGGCTGGCCGGCACACCGTAGGTGGCTTCGGCGCGCGCGAGGGCGGCTTCGTTGTCGCGCCAGAAGCGCTCGCCCGCGGCCAGCCGCACGGGTTCGATGAAGCGCGCCCGGTAGGCGGCCCAGTTCTTGGGCTGCCCCGGCGGGGGCGGCAGGACGGCCCGGGTGATCGCCGGCACGCGCCGCGCCGCGCCGATCTGCGCCCGCACCCACGCCGGGTCGAGCTGCCGGCGCTCGGCCACATCGGCGGCGAAGGCCATGGCCGCGGGCGACTGGTCGTAGGTGAAGACGGGTTCGGCGCGGGGCCGCGGGGGTTTCTCCGGCCGGGCGTGGGCCGGGGCTGCGAAGGGCGCGGTGAGAACGGATGTGAGGGCGACCTGGAGGGCCAGGGCGACCATCGCCCGGGGAAGCAGACGGGTCATCGGGGCAGGACAGCGGGCCAGGCGAGCTGGCGATACCCCGATTGCAACACAGCCAGCGGCGCGCGCCGCTCCGGGGGCGCGTAGCGCTGCGATTCCAGCGCCAGCAGCCATTCGACCACCGCCTCGGCGGCGGGCTCGGTCCCCCAGCGTGCGCGCACCGCCAGTGCCAGCGCGCGCGGCGTGGCCAGGCCGGTGGTGTCGAGCCCGAGCCGTTGCAGGCGCGCGCGGGCGCGCTCCAGCAGCCGCAGCCACGGGTCCTGCCGGCGGCGCTCCCACCACATCCAGAGTGCGCCCGCGAGGCTCACGGCTCCGACCACCCCGGCCAGCACGTAGGCCAGGTCGGTCCAGCTCGGTGCGCTGAAGCCCAGCCGGCGCAGCAGGTCGAGCTGCTGCCCCTGTGTGTAGTTCAGCACCCACTGGTTCCAGCGGTTGTTGATGGCCTCCCAGGTGGCGCGCAGCTGGGCCTGCAGGCTGGGACTCAGCGCCACGCTGACCATGCCGGCCAGGGCGCCCTGCGGTGCCGCGGCGCGCTGCAGGCTGCCCAGCCGGGCTGGCGCCACCGCGCCGGTGGGGTCCACGCGCACCCAGCCCTCACCCTGCAGCCAGACCTCGGCCCAGGCGTGGGCGTCACGCTGGCGCACGGTCCAGTAGCCGTCGACGTTGTTGACTTCCCCGCCCTGGTAACCCGTGACGACGCGGGCCGGAATGTCCAGGGCGCGCATCAGGATCACGAAGCTGCTGGCGATGTGTTCGCAGAAGCCGGCCTTGCGGTCAAACCAGAACTCGTCGGCCGTGTCGCGGCCGTAGGCGCCGGGCTCCAGCGTGTACACGTAGCCGCCGGTGCGCAGGCGCTCCAGCACCGCCTGAATGAGCGCCGGCGCGGCGTCGGGGCCAGGGCCGTACTGCCGACGCAGCTCCTGGGCGAGCACCAGGGTGCGCGGGTTGTAGCTGGGCGGCAGGTTCAGGTGGTCTTGCAGCGCGAGGGCGTAGTCGGTCGGTCCGTGGCGGAAGTCGAGGTAGCTCTCGGCCCGGTAGCGCACCAGCGCGCCCATCGGCCGCCGCGTGAGCCACTGCAGCTCGGTGCTCATGCGCACCTCGGTGGCCGGCACCTCGGGTGGGTTGATCGCCGCTTCCAGCAGGAACACCCACGGCCGGTCGTGGGGCTCCATGGTCACCTCGTAGCGCACCGGCTCGCCGCGCACACGCACGTTGGACGGCAGCGCCAGCTGGCGTGGAAAGTCGGAGACCAGGGGGGTCCAGCGCTGGCCGTCGTAGCCACTGAGCACCGGGCCGCGGAAATACAGCTGCCCTTGCGGCGGCGGCGGTCCGTCGAACTTCACGCGCAGCGCGATCGAGTCGTCCAGCGCCAGCCGGGCCACCTGCCCCACCTGCATTTCCCCGGAGAGGCCGCTGCGGGCGGTGTTCGGGTCGTTCGGCATGCCCCACAGCGGCGCCAGGCGCGGGAACAGCAGAAACAGCACGAGCATGATCGGCGCGCCCATCAGCGCCAGCGCACCGGCGGTTCGGGCCGACTGCCACAGCGGCGGGCGGCCCACCGGGCGGTGGGCGTTGACCAGCGCCGTCAGCAGGCCCAGCAGCGCCACCAGGATCGCCGCGGCGGTGAGCAGCGCCTGCGAATAGAAGAAGTGGGTGAGGAGCGTGAAGAAGCCGAGGAAGAACACGACGAAGGCGTCGCGCCGGGCGCGCAGCTCCAGCGTCTTGAGGGCCAGCAGCACCACGATCAGCGTGACGCCCGCATCCCGGCCGACCAGGGTGCCGTGGCTGAGGTGGGTCGCACCCAGCGCCAGCACCAGCAGGCCCGCCCGCCACGGCCAGCGCGGCAGCGGCGCGCCCTGGCCGGCGAGCCGCGCGCGCCAGGCCAGCACCCCCGCGGCCAGCGCTGTGCACCACCACGGCAGGTGGGGCGTTTGCAGCGCCACGATCCAGCCGATCACCGCCAGCAGGAACCAGGTGTCGCGGGTCTCGCGCGGCAGCGCCGCGCCCCGGGTGGGCCAGACAGCGGTCAGCACAGCGCCAGCGCCTCCAGGCAGCGGGCCTTGTGGGCGGGGCCCTGGTCGGGTGCGATCTCGCGACCCGGCAGCCGCAGGCCGTAGTCCACGCCCAGCCGGTCCGCCATCAGCACCCAGGCGGTCAGGCGCGAGAGCCGGCCTTCCAGGCCCGCGCCGCCGCAGCGCTGGTGGTCCAGCCAGAGCTGTTGGCGCTGGCTGCTCTGCGCGTCGCGGCTGACCAGGTCGTCGCGGCCGCCGGCGAAGGCCTGCGCGGCCTTTTTCCACACCACCGCCTTGAGCGGATCGCCGCGGCGGTAGGGACGCACGCCGTCGAATTCGCCGCTGGCCTGGGCGCGCGCGCTGCCGCCCGTGCCGGGTTGCGGTTCGCCGGGCGGCAGCGCCGGGGGCGTGGCCTCGGCCGCCGGGTAGACCAGCACCTCGCTGGCCACGCGCCACACGGTCCACACCCGGAAGGTGCCCAGCGGGTAGAGCGTTTGCGCCATCAGCGCCGGCACGGCGTGGCGCCCGCGCCCCGGCGCCTGCCACGTCACTTGCACCGTGGCGTCCCCCTGGGGCGGCACATCGGTCCACGCCAGCGCCGGTGGCTGTCCGTCGCGGGGCCACACCGCCAGCCCGATCGCCGGCCGCTCGCGGCGCCGGGTGTGGCTCAGGCGCACGTCCAGCCGCACCGCCGCATCGGCATGGACCGCCGCCGGCGGGGCCAGATGCAGCGTCAGGCCGCGCAGGTTGCCGTGGCACACATGCATGCCCACCACGGCCGCGCCGGCGAGCAGGAAGGTCAGCAGGTAGCCCAGGTTGAGCTGGTAGTTGATGCTCGCCACCAGCAGGATCAGCAGCGTCAGCGCCAGCATCCAGCCCGCCCGGCTGGGCAGGATGTACACGTTGCGCTGGGTCAGCGTGACCGTGTCGCTGGCCGGCAGGCGCTCGTGGAACCAGACCTGGGCGCGCCGGCGCAGCGCACCCAGCGGATTCACCCAGCCGGGCAACCCCCGCCGTGCCGCGGCCGACAGACCGGAGGGCAGGGCGCCGGACGCGCTGCGCGGGCTGGCCATGGTCAGGGGAGGGGCACCGCGTCCAGCATGGCGCGCACCTGCTCGGCCGCGCCCCGGCCCGCGTCCCGCACGGGCACCAGCCGGTGCGCGGTGGTCTGCGGCAGGATCGCTGCGATGTCGTCGGGCGCCACATAGTCGCGCCCGCTCAGGAACGCCTGTGCCTTGGCCGCGCGCACCACCGCCAGTGCCGCGCGCGGCGAGAGCCCCTGCACGAACCAGCGGCCCGAGCGCGTGGCGTGAACGATGTCCTGCAGGTAGTCCAGCACCGGCTCGGCCGTGTGGACCGCCAGCACCGCGCGCTGCAGCCGCGCCAGATCCGCCGGTCCCAGCACGGCCGGCAACGCATCCAGCATGGCGCGGCGGTCTTCGCCGCGCAGCAGCTCGCGCTCGGCGGCCCGGTCCGGGTAGCCCAGCGAGAGGCGCATGTGGAAGCGGTCGAGCTGCGACTCAGGCAGCGCGTAGGTGCCGAGCTGGTCGTGCGGGTTTTGCGTCGCGATCACAAAAAACGGCTCCGGCAGCGGCCGCGTCTGGCCCTCCACCGTCACCTGTTTTTCTTCCATCGCCTCGAGCAGCGCGCTCTGCGTCTTGGGGCTGGCGCGGTTGATCTCGTCGGCCAGCAACACCTGGGCGAACACCGGGCCGGGGTGAAACACGAACCCCTCGCGGCCGCGTTCGTAGATCGACAAGCCGATCAGGTCGGTCGGCATCAGGTCGGCGGTGAACTGCACCCGCGCGAACTGCAGCCCGAAGGACTGGGCCAGCGCGTGGGCCAGCGTGGTTTTGCCCACGCCGGGCACGTCCTCGATCAGCAGGTGCCCTCCCGCCAACAGGCAGGCCACGCAGTCGCTGACCTGCGCGGCTTTTCCCACAATCACCGTGTTAAGCTGGCTGAGCAGCTGTCGAATCGTTGCGTCGGCTTGCATGCCGCGAACCTTAACCGTATTTCCGCCATGAGACAGGCCACCGGCTATTTCACCCACGCGCTGTGCTGGCGCCACGAAATGGGTGCCGGTCACCCCGAGTGCCCCGAGCGCCTGAGCGCCATCGAAGACCGGCTGCTGGCCAGCGGCCTGGACATCGCCCTGGAGCGCCGCGACGCCACCCCGGCCGCGCTCGCCGACCTCGAACTCGCCCACGACCGGTTGCACCTCGCGGCGCTGCGCGGCCTGAGCGACAACCTGCGCGACGACATCGCCGCCGGCGGCCCGCGCCACGCCGCCGTCGACCCCGACACCTCGATCAACGCCCACAGCTGGGACGCCATCCTGGTGGCCGCTGGCGCCGCCATCGACGCCACCGACGCGGTGATCGCCGGCGAGCTGAGCAACGCCTTCTGCGCCGTGCGTCCGCCCGGGCACCATGCCACGCGCGACCGCGCCATGGGTTTTTGCTTCGTCAACAACGTCGCGGTGGCGGCCAAGTACGCGCTGGAGCGCCACGGCCTGAAGCGGGTGGCCATCGTCGATTTCGATGTGCACCACGGCAACGGCACCGAGCACATCGTCGCCGGCGACGAGCGCATCCTGATGTGCAGCTTCTACCAGCACCCCTTCTACCCCGCGTGGGACCACAGCAGCGCGCCCAACCTGCTGAACGTGCCGGTACCGGCCTACACCCGCGGCATGGACATCCGCGAGCTGGTCGACAGCTTGTGGCTGCCCCGCCTCGACGCCTTCCGTCCGGAGATGCTGTTCATCAGCGCGGGCTTTGACGCCCACCGCGAGGACGACATGGCCCAGCTCGGGCTGGTCGAGCAGGACTACGCCTGGATCACCGGACAGCTCAAGGCCGTCGCCGAGCGCCACGCGCACGGCCGCATCGTGAGCTGCCTGGAGGGTGGCTACGCGCTCAGCGCCCTGGGCCGCAGCGTCGAAGCCCACCTGCGCGTGCTGGCAGGCGTGTGAGCGGCCGCGCTGCGGTGTGCGGCCCCGTCTGGCCGGGCATCGTTCAACCCCTGTTGTTCATGGAGCCATTGGCATGGATCAAGACATCCTGCTTCACCACCACGATCCTCGCGGTGTGCATACCCTGGAGTTGAACCACCCGCGCGCGTTCAACGTCTTGTCCGAGGCCATGCTGGCTGCCCTGCAGCGCGGCATCGACGCGGTCGCCGCCGACCCGGGGGCGCGGGCGCTGGTGATCGGCGCCGAGGGCAAAGCCTTCTGCGCCGGCCACGACCTCAAGGAAATGCGCGCCCGTCCCGACGAGGCCTACTACCGCGATCTGTTTGCGCGCTGCACGCGTTTGATGATGTCGCTGCGGGCGCTGGACGTGCCGGTGATCGCCCGGGTGCAGGGCCTGGCCACGGCCGCGGGGTGCCAACTGGTGGCGCAGTGTGACCTGGCCGTGGCGGCCGACGGCGCCACCTTCGGTGTCAATGGCATCGACGTCGGGCTGTTCTGCTCGACCCCGGCCGTGGCCTTGTCGCGCAACATCGCGGTCAAGCCGGCGCTGGAAATGCTGTTCACCGGCGACTTCATCGACGCCGCCGAGGCCCAGCGCCGCGGCCTGATCAACCGCGTGGTGCCGCCCGAGGAACTTGAAGCCGAGGTTGAGCGTCTCATCGCCAAGCTGCTGGCGCGGCCGCGCGAAGCGCTCGCCATCGGCAAGCAGTTGTTCTACCGCCAGCTGGAGACCGGCATCGCGTCGGCCTATCAGCTGGCAGGACAGACCATGGCCTGCAACCTCGCCCACCCGGTGGCGCAGGAGGGCGTGCAGGCTTTCATCGACAAGCGCCCGCCGTCCTGGCGCGGCTGACCCGCCCCGCGAAGCATTCGCCGCGTTCCGCGGCCGGTTTTCCTCTCCCCATCCATGACGACCACCCGTCCGCAACCCATCGACGACTTCAACGCCTGGTTCCAGGCCTTCCTGCAGCCCACGGTGCTCACCGAGCTGGCCGTGCTGGCCGGGATGGTGCTGGTGGCCTTTGGCATCGCGTGGGCGGTGCGACGCGCGCTGAAGTTGCAGGATGCTTCGGGCTCGGTGTTGTTCGGCCGCCGGCTGGTGGACGGTGTGCTGTTCCCGCTGCTTTTGCTCTTGCTGGGCTATGTCGCCCGGGCGGCGCTGGCGCAGGCGATGCCGCTGGTGGCTTTCCAGGTGGTGATCCCGGTGCTGGTGTCGCTGGTCGTGATCCGGGTCGGCGTGAAGGTGTTGCAGGCGGCGTTCACCAGCGCCCCGTGGGTTCGTGTGCTGGAGCGCACGATCTCCTGGGTGGCCTGGCTGGGCATGGTGCTGTGGGTCAGCGGCCTGCTGCCGGTCGTGCTCAACGAACTGGACCAGATCACCTGGAAGCTGGGCGCTTCGACCATCAGCTTGCGCACGCTGATCGAAGGCGTCCTGACCGCCGGGGCGGTGCTGATCCTGAGCCTGTGGGTGTCGGCCGCCATCGAGGCGCGGCTGCTCAAGCAGGCCGTGGGTGGCGATTTGTCGCTGCGCAAGGCGGTGAGCAACCTGACCCGCGCGCTGCTGATGTTCGTCGGCCTGATGGTCGCGCTGTCCGCGGTGGGCATCGACCTGACTGCCCTGTCCGTGCTGGGCGGGGCGATCGGCGTGGGCCTGGGCTTTGGCCTGCAGAAGCTCGCGTCGAACTACGTGAGCGGTTTCGTCATCCTCGCCGAGCGCAGCATGCGCATCGGCGACAACGTGCGGGTCGACAACTTCGAGGGCCGCATCACCGACATCAACGCACGCTACACCGTGATCCGCTCGGCGACGGGGCGCGAGTCCATCGTGCCCAACGAACTGCTGATCATCAATCGCGTGGAGAACCTGTCGCTGGCCGACTCCAAGGTGTGGCAATCCACCGTGGTGTCGGTGGCCTACGAGAGCGACGTGGCCTTGGTCATGCGGCTGCTGGAAGAGGCAGCGCGCGCTCAGCCTCGCGTGCTGACCGAGCCCGGTCCGGCCGCGGCCTTGTCGGCCTTTGGCGCCGATGGGCTGGAGTTCACCTTGGGCTACTGGATCAGCGATCCGGAGAACGGTCAGCTCAACCTGCGCTCGGCGGTCAACCTGGCGGTGCTGCGCTCGCTGCGCGAGCACGGTGTGCAGATTCCCTACCCGCAGCGTGTGGTGCACGTGGCCCGGGGCGACGGGCCCCCCGGTTCACATCAGGCTGGGTAACCAGAGCGCGATCGCCGGGAAGGCGATCAGGATGCACAGTCGCACGATGTCGGCCAGCACGAACGGCCACACACCGCGGAAGATGTCGGTGAGCTTCACGTCGGGCAACAGCGAGTTCATCACGAACAGGTTCATGCCCACCGGCGGTGAAATCATGCCGATCTCCACCACCGTGACGATCAGGATGCCGAACCACACCGGGTCGAAGCCCAGGCCCACGATGACCGGGAAGAACACCGGGATGGTCAGCAGCACCATCGACAGCTCTTCCATCACCAGCCCGAGCGCCACGTAGATCGCCATCATCGCGGCCACCACCATGATCGGGTGGGGGCTGAACTGCAGCAGCCAGTCCCGCAGGTCGCCCGGCATGCTGGTGAAGTTCACGAAGCTGCTGAAAATCATCGCGCCGATCAGGATGGTGAACAGCATCGCCGTGGTGCGCGTGCTTTCCAGCAGGATCTGGGCGAGCGTCCTCCAGCTCAGCGTGCCGCGCAGCAGTGCGAACAGGAAAGCGCCGGCTGCTCCCACGCCGGCGCCCTCGGTGGCGGTGAACACACCGCCGTAGATGCCGCCGATCACCAGCGCGAACAGCACCACCACACCCCAGATGCCGCGCACCGCCGCCCAGCGCTGGGCCCAGGTCGCGCGTTCGCCCGGCGGGCCGGCGGACGGGTCGCGCCAGGTGATCACGATCACCGCCAGACACAGACAGGTGATCGCCACCAGCCCCGGCAGGATGCCGGCGATGAACAGCTTGCCGATGTCTGTCTCGGTGATGATGCCGTAGATGACCAGGATGGTGGAGGGCGGAATCAGGATGCCCAGCGTGCCGCCCGAGGCAATGGCGCCGGCGGCCAGCGTGTCGCGGTAGCCGTGGCGTTTCATCTCCGGGTAGGCGACTCGCGTCATGGTGGCGGCGGTGGCGATCGAGGAGCCGCAGATGGCGCCAAAGCCCCCCGAGGCGATGATGCTGGCCATCGCCAGCCCGCCGCGCCGGTGACCGACAAAGGCATTGGCGGCGGTGTAGAGCTCGCGTGCCATCCCGGCGCGGGCCACGAAGTTGCCCATCAGCACGAACAGCGGGATCACCGACAGCACGTACTGGAAGCCGGTCTCGAAGATCACCTGGCTGGTGCTGGCAAACGCCGGCACCCAGCCGCGCATCAGGCCCAGCCCGACCAGTCCCACCAGCGACATCGCCAACGCCAGCGGAATCCGCAGGAATGCCAGCACGAACACCGCCACGAATCCCAGCAGCGCCTCGATCATGCTTGCACCCCTTCGCGTTCGGCCGGGGCCTCGTGAAACACGAACAGCAGGTGCACCGCGGCCGTGGCAAACAGCAACCCCGCCATCAGCCACGCCACCGGCGCGATCGGCAGCGCCAGCGCCACGGTCATGTCCCCGTACTCGGCCAGACGCTCGGCGCGCATCGTCAGCAGCCAGCCCAGCAGCCCGAACGTCGCGGCGCTGATCAGGTGGACCAGGCGCGCCTGCAGCCGCCGCACGGCCGCGGGCAGCGCACCATCCAGCGAGTCGAACACCACGTGCTCGTGGCGCCACGACACCAGTGGCAGTGCGCCGAAGATCACGATCACCATCAGGATCTCGGTGATCTCCAGCCCGCCCGGCACGGAGTGGCTGAAGAACTTGCGGCCGGTGACATCGACCACGGTGAGCCACATGATGGCAAACAGGGCGAGAGCGGCCACAAGGCCGCAGGTCCAGCGCAGGGCGCGGTCAAGGAAAGCGTGCATGGCGTTCGGCCGATGCAGCAAGGCCGGCGGCCACCCTCGCGGGCGACGGCGCCGGCCTGCCGCGGATCAGCGTGAGGGGTTACTTGACCTTTTTGATCTCGGCGCGGAACTCGTTGAGCACGTCACGCGGGTTCTTCAGACCGCGCACCTGCGCCCGGGCGGCCCAGGTGGTTTCCAGGTAGTCCTGTTTGTCCATGACCGCCTTGACGAAGGCCTTGTCGGCCTGGATGCGGGCCACACCCTGGTTCTTCTGGTTCTCGCGACTGGCCGCGTCCATGCGGTCCCAGCCTTCGCCGAACAGGCGGGCCGCGACCTCACCGGAGATCTTGTCGACCACCGCCTTGTCCTGCGGCGCCAGGCTGTTGTACTTGGCCTGGTTCATCATGAACACGAAGCTGGTGTTGTACAGGCCACCGGGGAAGGTGGTGGCGTGCTTGATCATGCTCAGCTTGAAGGAAGTCACCGACTCGTCCGGGAAGAAGGTGCCGTCCATCACGCCGGTGGAGAGCAGTTCAAACGATTCCGTGGCCGGCTTGAGCGTGGTGTTCCAGCCCATCGCCTTGGACAGTTCGTTGATGTTGCCGCCACCGATGCGGAACTTCAGCGACGCGGCGTCGGCCGCCGAGGTCACCGGCTTCTTGGCGTTGAAGATCACGCCCGGGCCATGGGTGAACACGGCCAGCGCCTTCACCCCGCGGTGCTCGCCCAGCGGTGCGAAATACTTGTTGTAGATGCGCTGATAGGCCACCGACGTGCTGACCGCGCTGTCGCCCAGGAACGGAAACTCGGCCACCTGGGTGAAGATGAAGCGGCCCGGGGTGTAGCCGTCCACGGTGTAGGAAATGTCGGCCAGTCCGTCGCGCACGGCGTCGAACGTGCCCGGGGCAGCCACCACCGCGCGCGGCAGGATGTTGCACTTCATGCGGCCTGCGCTTTCCTTCTCCAGCAGATCGCACCAGTTCTTCTGCGCCGTGCTGGCGGCGTGGGTGGGCGGCAGCCAGGTGGAGACGGTGAAGGTGGTCTGGGCGGCAACGGTGCCGGCGGCCAGCAGGCCGGCGCTGAACAGGGCGGCGGCAAGGGATCGGGACTTCATGAAGGCTCCTGTGGGGGTGCGGAAGGGTGGGTGCCGGCACTGTAGGCGAAGGGCCTGTCGCTGAGGCTCCAGACTTACCCGAATTAACCGACCGATTGGTTGGCGAATCGAGCGGTTCCACGCAACCGCCGGGCGGCACTCAGGCATTGCCGCTGCTGGTGGGTGGCTGGCTATAATGCCGAAAAAGCACGATCGTTCGATTTTCTGGTCGGACGGTTCACCCCCGCACCGCCCCCTACAATGCCGAGTTGACGTGCACGTCAATTGCACGGATTCCTCACCAACCTGGAGCACAGCAACATGAAGGTCATCGTCCCCGTCAAGCGCGTGGTGGATTACAACGTCAAGGTGCGCGTCAAGAGCGACGGCACGGGCGTCGACATCGCCAACGTGAAGATGTCGATGAACCCGTTCGACGAGATCGCGGTGGAAGAAGCCGTGCGCCTGAAGGAGAAGGGCGTGGTGACCGAAGTCATCGCCGTGTCCTGCGGCGTGGCCCAGTGCCAGGAGACGCTGCGCACCGCCATGGCCATCGGTGCCGACCGCGGCATCCTCGTGGAGACCGCCGAAGAACTGCAGCCGCTGGCCGTGGCCAAGCTGCTCAAGGCACTGGTCGACAAGGAACAACCCCAGCTCGTGATCCTGGGCAAACAGGCGATCGACGACGACTGCAACCAGACCGGCCAGATGCTGGCCGCGCTGGCTGGCCTGCCGCAGGCCACGTTCGCCAGCAAGGTTGAGGTGGCCGACGGCAAGGCGACCGTCACCCGCGAAGTCGATGGCGGTCTGGAGACGCTGCAGCTCGCCCTGCCGGCCGTGGTCACCACCGACCTGCGCCTGAACGAGCCGCGTTACGTGACGCTGCCCAACATCATGAAGGCGAAGAAGAAGCCGCTGGACACGGTCAAGCCAGAGGATTTGGGCGTGGACGTGAAGCCGCGCATCAAGACGCTCAAGGTGAGCGAGCCGCCCAAGCGCGGCGCCGGCATCAAAGTGGCCGACGTGGCCACGCTGGTCGACAAACTCAAGAACGAAGCCAAAGTGGTCTGACCCCCGCGCTGCACACAGGAGATTACCCATGACCGCACTCGTCATTGCCGAACACGACAACGCCGCCATCAAGGGCGCGACCCTCAACACCGTCACCGCCGCCGCCGCTTGCGGTGGCGACGTCCACGTGCTCGTGGCCGGCCACAACGCCGCTGCCGCGGCCGCCGCCGCTGCCCAGATCGCCGGCGTCAGCAAGGTGATCCACGCCGACGGCGCCGGCTTCGGCCACGGCCTCGCCGAAAACGTGGCCGCCCAGGTGGTGGCGCTGGCCGCGGGCTACAGCCACATCCTGTTCCCCGCCACCGCCGGCGGCAAGAACGTCGCACCGCGCGTGGCCGCGCTGCTCGATGTGGCCCAGGTGTCCGACATCACCAAGGTGGTGAGCGCCGACACCTTTGAGCGCCCGATCTACGCCGGCAATGCCATCGCCACCGTGCAGAGCACCGACGCCACCCGGGTCATCACCGTGCGCACCACCGGCTTCGACCCCGCCGCGGCCACCAGCGGCAGCGCCTCGGTCGAGACCGTGGCTGCCGTGGCCGACAGCGGTCGCAGCGCCTTCCTGGGCAGCGAGATCGCCAAGAGCGACCGCCCTGAGCTCACCGCCGCCAAAATCATCGTGTCGGGCGGCCGTGCGCTGGGCTCGTCGGAGAAGTTCAACGAAGTCATGACGCCGCTGGCCGACAAGCTCGGTGCCGCCCTCGGCGCCAGCCGCGCCGCCGTGGACGCGGGCTACGCCCCGAACGACTGGCAGGTTGGCCAGACCGGCAAGATCGTCGCGCCCCAGCTGTACGTGGCCTGTGGTATCTCCGGCGCCATCCAGCACTTGGCGGGCATGAAGGACTCCAAGGTCATCGTCGCCATCAACAAGGACCCGGAAGCCCCAATCTTCAGCGTGGCCGATTACGGTCTGGAGGCCGACCTCTTTGAGGCAGTGCCTGCGCTGATCAAGTCGCTCTGAACCCGATGCATGCGCCGGCGTGGGTCTCGAGGGCCCGCGCCGGCGTTTTCTTGTCGATCCACCCGTTCCTCCAACCACCGTCCTGACCATGAGCTACACCGCGCCCCTCAAAGACATGTTGTTCAACATCGAGCATCTGGCCCGCATCGACCAGGTGGCGGCTCTGCCGGGCTTCGAGGACGCCGGTCTGGAGACCGCGCAGGCGGTGCTGGAGGAGTGCGCCAAGCTCAACGAGGGCGTGATCGCGCCGCTGAACTGGGAGGGCGACAAGAACCCCTCCTTCGTGAAAGACGGCGTGGTCACCACCACGCCCGGCTTCAAGGAGGCGTACCGCCAGTACGCCGAGGGCGGCTGGCAGGGTTTGCAGCACCCGGTTGATTTCGGTGGCCAGGGTCTGCCCAAGACGATCGGCGCGTCCTGCGGCGAGATCCTCAACAGCGCCAACATGAGCTTCGCGCTCTGCCCGCTGCTCACCGACGGCGCCATCGAGGCGCTGCTCACCGCCGGCAGCGACGACATGAAGACCAAGTACCTGCCCCGCCTCGTGAGCGGTGAGTGGACTGGCACGATGAACCTGACCGAGCCGCAGGCCGGCTCCGACCTCGCCGCGGTGCGCACCCGCGCCGAGCCGCAGCCCGATGGCACCTACAAGATCTTCGGCACCAAGATCTACATCACCTACGGCGAACACGACATGGCGGACAACATCGTCCACCTCGTGCTGGCCCGCGTGGTGGGGGCGCCGGAAGGCGTCAAGGGCATCAGCCTGTTTGTCGTGCCCAAGTTCATGGTCAAGGACGACGGCACGCTGGGCGCGCGCAACGACGTGCACTGCGTCAGCGTGGAACACAAGATGGGCATCAAGGCCAGCCCCACGGCGGTGCTCCAGTACGGCGACCACGGCGGTGCGGTTGGCTTCCTGGTGGGCCAGGAAAACCGTGGCCTGGAGTACATGTTCATCATGATGAACGCGGCGCGCTACGCGGTGGGCGTGCAAGGCATCGCCATCAGCGAGCGGGCCTACCAGAAGGCCGTGCAATACGCGCGCGACCGCGTGCAGAGCCGCCCGGTGGACGGCAGCTTCACGACCGCGGCGCCGATCATCCACCACCCGGACGTCAAGCGCATGCTCATGACCATGCGTGCCGTGACCGAGGGATGCCGCGCGATGGCCAGCGTTGCCGCGGCCGCCTACGACGCCGCGCACCACCATGCGGACGCCGAAGTGCGAAAGCAGAACGCCACCTTCTATGAATTCCTCGTGCCCTTGGTCAAGGGCTACAGCACCGAGATGAGCCTGGAGGTCACCAGCCTGGGCGTGCAGGTGCACGGTGGCATGGGCTTCATCGAGGAGACCGGTGCCGCCCAGTACTACCGCGACGCCAAGATCCTCACCATCTACGAGGGCACGACCGCGATCCAGGCCAACGACCTGGTCGGTCGCAAGACCGCCCGGGATGGTGGTGCGTCGGCCAAGGCGATCGCCGCGCAGATCGAGAAGACCGAAGCCGAGCTGGCCGCCGGCAGCGAGCAGGCCCGCGCCGTCGGCCGCCGCCTCACCGCCGCCCGCCAGGCCTTTGTGGAGGTGGTCGACTTCATCGCCGCCAACACCCGCGCCAACCCCAACGCCGCTTTCGCCGGCAGCGTGCCCTACCTGATGCTGGCCGGCAACCTCATGGCCGGCTGGCAGCTCGCCCGCGCCTTGCTCGTGGCCGAGTCGCTGTCGGCCAAGGGACAGGACGTGGGCTTCATGCAGGCCAAGATCACGACCGCGCGTTTTTACGCCGACCACATCCTCAGCCGCGCGCCGGCCACCCGCGATGCGATCGTCGAAGGCGCCGAAGCCGTCACCGCCCTGCCGGTCGACGCGTTCTGACCACCCACGGAGACCTCATGACCACCACCGCCCGCCGCCTGCCGCCGGTCCTGCAAAAGATCCGCTTTCCGGTGATCGGCTCGCCGCTGTTCATCATCAGCAACCCCAAGCTTGTGATCGCCCAATGCACGGCGGGCGTGGTCGGCTCCATGCCGGCGCTCAACGCACGTCCGGCCTCGCAGCTCGATGAGTGGCTCGCCGAAATCACCGAGGCGCTCGCTGCCCACGACAAGGCGAACCCGGACAACCCTGCGGCACCGTTCGCGATCAACCAGATCGTGCACAAGAGCAACGACCGGCTCGAGCACGACATGCAGCTGTGTGCCAAGTACAAGGTGCCGATCATCATCACCAGCCTTGGCGCCCGGGAAGACGTGAACCAGGCGGTGCACAGCTGGGGCGGTGTGGTGCTGCACGACGTGATCAACAACGTGTTCGCCCACAAAGCGATCGAGAAGGGGGCCGACGGCCTGATTCCGGTGGCGGCGGGCGCAGGCGGTCACGCCAGCGTGAAGAGTCCCTTCGCCATGATCCAGGAGATCCGCGAGTGGTTTGACGGCCCGGTGGCTCTGTCCGGCTCGATCGCCTCTGGCGGTGCCATCCTCGCGGCCCAGGCCATGGGCGCCGACTTCGCCTACATCGGCTCCGCCTTCATTGCCACCCACGAAGCGCGGGCGGTGGACGGTTACAAGCAGATGATCACGGAGAGCAACTCCGACGACATCGTCTACAGCAACTTCTACACCGGCGTGCACGGCAACTACCTCAAGGGCTCCATCCGCAACGCGGGCATGGACCCGGACAACCTGCCGCAAAGCGATCCGAGCAAGATGAACTTCTCCACGGGAGAAGGCGCCAACGCCGCCAAGGCGTGGCGCGACATCTGGGGCTGTGGTCAGGGCATTGGCGCGATCCGCGAGGTCGTGCCGGCGGCCGATCTGGTGGCGCGGTTCAAGCGCGAATACGCCGAGGCCCGCGCCCGGATCTGCGGCGCCTGACGCCCTGTCGTCCACCCTCCCTGAAAAACCGGCCCGATGGCCGGTTTTTTTCATCCGTGGTGCGGCCGTCGGCGCTGCGTGGACGCTGCGGCAGCGCACACGGTCCGGCGGGTTGGGGGAGCGTCAATTTATGCCCAAGGAACTCATTCCATCGGTTATCCATCACCGTATGGAAACTTAAGTAATCAATAGCGGCGGGCTTTCTTCAGAATCCGGCCGGCTTGTTGGACCTCGGTCCATCGCCCTAGCCCCACCACCCGATTCCGAAGGTGAACCCATGACCGACTTGTCTGCCGCTGCCGCCACCCGCGCGCGGGCCTCCCGTTTCCCGGCGACCGCGCTCGCCCTTTTGATTCTGTTGACGACCGGCGTTGCCCAGGCGGCCACGGCCGCCCCTGCGGCCGACGCCGGCTTCAATGGCGCTGACACGGCGTGGATGCTGGTGTCCACGGTGCTGGTCTTCCTGATGACCATGCCGGGGATCATGCTGTTCTACAGCGGCATGCTGCGCAAACGCAACGCGCTGTCGATCATGGCGCAGACGATGGCCGCCATCGGCGTCATCACCTTCCTGTGGGCCGCCGTGGGGTACTCCGTGGCTTTCGACAGCGGTACGTCCTGGTTTGGCGGGCTGGACAAGGCCTGGGCCGCCGGCCTGATTGGGCAGGCCACGGCGGGCCACCCGATCGCGCCCCACATTCCGGAGGCGGTCTTCTTCCTCTTCCAGATGTCCTTCGCCATCATCGCGTTCGCGGTCGTGCTGGGTGCGACGGCCGAGCGCATGCGCATCGGCGCCACCATCGTGTTTGCGGCTTTCTGGCTGGTGTTGGTCTACGCGCCGGTGGCGCACTGGATCTGGCATCCGGAAGGCTGGCTGGCGCGTTTGGGCCACCTGGATTTCGCCGGTGGCACGGTGGTGCACATCGTCGCTGGCGCCTCAGGCCTGGCGGCGGCGATTGCCGCCGGCCCGCGGCGTGGGTTCGGTCGGGAGCCCATGGTGCCGCACAACCTCGCGCTCACCGTGATGGGCGCGGGTCTGTTGTGGGCGGGCTGGTTCGGCTTCAACGCCGGGTCCGCTTTTGAGGCCGGCCAGCGCGCGGCCGGTGCGCTGCTGGCGACGCAGGTGGCGGCCGGCACCGGCGCCCTCGCCTGGGGCCTGTGTGAGATGCTGCGCCGTCAGCAGATGAGTGTCTTGGGCATGGCCACTGGCGCCATCGCCGCGCTGATCGCCATCACGCCCGCCTCGGGATTTGTGGGCGTCGGTGGCGCCCTGGCGATCGGCACGGCCGGCGCGGTGGGTTGCTTCTTTGCCGTGACCGGCTTCAAGGCGATCACCGGGGTGGACGATTCGCTCGACGTGTTTGCGCTGCACGGCGTCGGCGGTCTGATCGGCACGCTGCTGACCCCCGTCTTCGCGCTGCCCTCGATCGTGAAGACGTCGGGCTTGTTTGCCGTCAACCTGATTGGGGCGCTGGCCGTCATGGCCTATGCCGCCGCGGTGAGCTTTGCCTTGCTCAAGGTGATTCAGTTCGCCATCGGACTGCGCGTCACCGAGAAGCAGGAAATCGTCGGTCTGGACCTGGCCCAGCACGGCGAGAGCGCGACCTGAGGAGTGTGCGATGGACGTGACCCCCAGCCAGTTCATCGAGCTGGCGATCAAGCTGGTGGTGCCGATGCGGCGCGAGTTTGGCCGCAGCGTGCGCGTTGAGCACATGCTCAACGACCCGACCTACGCCCAGGCCGTGCTCGCGCTGGCGATGACCAGCCAGAACGAGCGCTTGCGCGAACAGGCCCAGTACCTGCAGGGGCTGCTCGGTGGCCCCCGCACAGTGAGCGCGCCGCCCGCCACGCCGCCTGTGGCGGGCCCGGCCGCGGGCGCCGGGCTGTCGGTGGAAGACGAGACCGCCTACCTCGAAGCGCTCAAGGCCGAGAAGTACCGGCGCGGTCTGCGCTGAGGCCAGCGGTGCCGCAGCCGGCGGCGCTCAGGCGCCGCCCTGCATCTCGCGGGCCATCGCCTTGCCCAGCTCCACGCCCCATTGGTCGTAGGCGTTGATGCGCCAGACCGCGGCCTGCACGAACACCTTGTGTTCGTAGAGCGCGATCAGCGCACCCAGCGATGCCGGGTCCAGCGCCGGCAGCCACAGCTGGTGGCTGGGCGTGTTGCCGGGGAAGTGCCGCTGCCAGGCGCAGGCCCTGGCCTCTTCCGGCGCCATGCCGCCCCGGCGCAGCAGGGCTTCAGCCTCTTCCACCGTGCGTCCCTCTGCGAGTGCCCGGGCCTGGGCACGCAGGTTGAGCGTCACCATCGCCTGGTGATCGGCGGCGCCCGGCATCGGGCAGTCGTCGGTCTCCACGCCGATGAACTCGACCGGCACGGCGTGGCGCCCTTGGTGCAGCAGCTGGAAGTAGGCGTGCTGTCCGTCGATGCCCACGCCGCCCCACACAACCGGGCCGGTGTCGACGCCCACCGGGCTGCCGTCGGCGTGGCTGTGCTTGCCGTTGCTCTCCATGTCGAGTTGCTGCACGAAGGGCGTGAAGCGCGCGAGCCGGACCGCGTAGGGCGCCAGCATCAGCGTGGGCATGCCCAGGAAGTTGCGGTTCCACACGCCGTGCAGCGCGAGGCGCAGCGGCAGATTGCGCTCGGCTGGCGTTTCCAGGAAGTGGTGGTCCATGGCCCGCGCGCCCGCGAGCAGTGCCTCGAAAGCCGCCGACCCGAGCGCGATGGCGATCGGCAGACCGAGGGCGGACCACAGCGAGTAGCGACCGCCCACCCAGTCCCAGAACAGGAAGGTGCGGTCGGCGCGGTGGCCGTGGGCGGCCGCCGCCGCGGGCGAGGCCGTGATGGCGACTTCGTGCGCCGCCAGGCCTGCCTCGGGCACGCCGCCGGCGCGCAGCCACGCGCGCGCGCTGGCCGCGTTGGCCAGGGTCTCAGGCGTGGTGAAGGTTTTGCTCGCGACGATGAACAGCGTGCGCGCCGGATCGAGGTCGCGCAACACGCTCCACAACGCCCAGGCGTCGGGATTGGAGACAAAGTGGACCCGCGGCTGCACGCCCGCGCGGGCGGCCAGCGCCTCGACCACCATGCGCGGCCCGAGGTCGGAGCCGCCGATGCCGAGGTTGACCACGTCGGTGATGCCTTGCCCGTCGTGGCCGCGCACCGCGCCCGCCCGCAGCGCGTCGGCGAAGGCGAGCATGCGTTCGCGCTCGGCCAGCACGGCCCGCGTGATGGCCGCGTCCCACGGGCCGCCGCTCGCGTCGGTGCGCAGCGCCACGTGCAGCACCGGGCGGTTCTCGCTGCGGTTGATCGCGTCGCCGCGGAACATGGCGGCGCGTTGCCCGTCGACGTCGCTCTCTGCGGCCAGGGCCAGCAGCGCCGCTTCCACCGCGGGCGTCAGCCGTTGCCGGCTGGCGTCAAGCCGCAGGCCCGCGCCTTCCCAGCGCCGTGCAGCGGCGGTCTCGGGCGGCAGGTCACGCAGGTGCGGCAGCGGCGCAGCGGCGAGCCGCGTCAGCGCGGTCCACGCCGGGAGCTGAGTCGGGGGCAGAGGGATCGGTGCGGCGGTCATGCGGCGATTGTGCCCGCGGCGTCGGACGCGAACCCGCCGGTGGCCTCGCGCGCCAGCGCGGTGATGCGCGCCCAGTCGCCTTGGGCGAGCGCGTCGGCCGGCGTGAGCCAGCTGCCGCCCACCAGCGCCACGTTGGGTTCGGCCAGGTAGGTCTGCAGATCGTCCGGCCGCAGCCCGCCGGTGGGGCAGAAGCGCAGGTCGGGCAACGGGCCGCGCACGGCGCGCAACCACGCCAGCCCGCCGGCCACGCGCGCCGGGAACAGCTTGAGCAGCCCAAAGCCGGCGTCGCGCGCGCGCATGGCTTCCGAGGGCGTCATCACGCCGGGCACGAAGGGCAGGCCGGTGGCGCGGACCGCGTCGACCAGGGCGTCGGTGCAGCCGGGCGACAGGGCGAAGCGCGCGCCCGCGTCGATGATGCGCGGCACATCGCTGGGCTGCGTCACGGTGCCGGCGCCGACCACCATGGCCGGCACCTCGCGGGCCACCGCCTCGATGGCCCCGATGGCGGCGGCGGTGCGCAGCGTGATCTCCATCGCATCGATGCCGCCGGCCAGCAGCGCGCGCGCCAGCGGCACCGCCTGGCGCGCGTCGTCGAGCGCAATGACGGGCAGCACGCGTGTGGCGAAGGCGGGCAGGGCGGTGTGGTCGGGGTGGGTCATGGACGGCCTCCGTGGATGGGCGCAAACAGCGGGCTGGCGCCGGCCTCGGCGCCGCCGACGTGGTCGCGGAACAGGCGGAACAGGCCGCGTCCGGTGCCACGCGACGCGGTGGTGAGGTCGGCCACGGCGGGCGGGCGCGCCGCCAGCGTGGCCTCATCCACCTCCAGCGCCAGCAAGCCGCGCTGCGCGTCCAGCGTGATCCAGTCGCCATCGCGCACGCGCGCCAGCGGCCCGCCGTGCACGGCCTCGGGCGTCACGTGGATGGCCGCGGGCACCTTGCCGGAGGCGCCCGACATGCGCCCGTCGGTGACGAGGGCCACGCGCTGGCCGCGGTCTTGCAGCACCGCCAGCGCCGGCGTGAGCTTGTGCAGTTCCGGCATGCCGTTGGCGGCCGGACCCTGAAAGCGCACCACGGCCACGAAGTCGCCGGTGAGCGCACCGGCCTCGAAGGCGGCGAGCAGCGACTGCTGGTCGTCGAACACGCGCGCGGGCGCGCGCACGGCGTGGTGCTCGGGTTTGACCGCCGACACCTTGATCACCGCCCGCCCGAGGTTGCCCTGCAGCAGGCGCAGGCCGCCGTCGGCGCTGAAGGGTTGGCCCACCGGCCGCAGCACGCTGTCATCGCCGCTGCGCGACGGCGCCGGCCGCCACGCGAGCCGGCCCTCGTCCAGCCAGGGCTCGCGCGTGTAGGCGCTCAGGCCGCGGCCGAGCAGGGTGGTCACGTCGTCGTGCAGCAGCCCGGCCTGCCGCAGCTCGCGCATGAGAAAGCCCAAGCCACCGGCGGCGTGGAAATGGTTCACGTCGGCCGAGCCGTTGGGGTAGATGCGGGCCAGCAGGGGCACCACGGCGGACAGCTCGGCGAAATCGTCCCAGTCGATCACCAGCCCGGCCGCGCGGGCGATCGCCACGAGGTGCAGCGTGTGGTTGGTGGAGCCGCCGGTGGCGAGCAGGCCGACCATGCCGTTGACCAGCGCCTTGTCGGTGAACACGTCGGCCAGGGTGATGGCCGGCGCGCCGGTGCGGCCGGTGTTGGCCAGCGCGCGGGCCACGGCTTCGCGGGTGAGCGCGTCGCGCAGCGCCGTGCC
Source organism: Hydrogenophaga sp. T66 (assembly GCF_057219855.1). Lineage (NCBI taxonomy): Bacteria > Pseudomonadati > Pseudomonadota > Betaproteobacteria > Burkholderiales > Comamonadaceae > Hydrogenophaga > Hydrogenophaga sp. T66. The sequence goes on from NZ_JBXVVX010000001.1 coordinate 800,671, forward strand.
GGGGTTGACGAAAGACGAGCCGGGCAGCTGCAGGCCCATGAGTTCGAGCAGCATCTGGTTGCTGTTGGCCGTGCCGTAGAAGGTGCAGGTGCCGCTGCCGTGGTAGGCGGCGGCCTCGCTGGCCAGCAGCTCCTCGCGCGTGGCCAGGCCCTGGGCGTGGCGCTGCCGCACCTGCGCTTTGGCCTCGTTGGACAGGCCGGAGGTCATCGGGCCGGCCGGCACGAACACCGCCGGCAGGTGGGCGAACTGCAGCGCGCCGATCAGCAGGCCCGGCACGATCTTGTCGCACACGCCGAGCAGCACTGTGGCGTCGAACACGGCGTGGCTCAGCGCCACGGCGGTACCCAGGGCGATCACGTCGCGCGAGAACAGCGAGAGCTCCATGCCAGCCTCGCCCTGCGTGATGCCGTCGCACATGGCCGGCACGCCGCCGGCCACCTGGGCGCTGGCGCCGAGCGCGCGGGCGTGGTCGCGGATCAGCGCCGGGTAGGCCTCGTAGGGCTGGTGGGCCGAGAGCATGTCGTTGTAGGCGGTGACGATGCCCAGGTGCGGCGCGCGCTCGGCGTGCAGGCGCAGGCGGTCGGGCGGGGCGATCGCGGCGCCCGCGTGGGCCAGGTTGGCGCAGCCCAGGCCGGCGCGCTGCGTGCTGCCGCGGCGCTGCGCGGCCATCTCGGCGAGCCAGTCGGCGCGGGGGCCGGCGCTGCGCTCGGCGATGCGCCGGGTCACGCGGTCGATCACGGGATGCAAAGGCGCGGGCTGCATGGGTGGGGATCCGGGGAGGTCGGACGCGGTGGACATGGGCGGCTCCGTCAGGCGATCCAGGCGGTCAAGGGGGGCGTGGGCGGCGTTGGGTCGGCGCGCAGCCGCGCGAGCATGCGGGCCATGGCGGTCTCGACGCGGGCTTGGGCGTCACCGAGGCGGGCCCGGTCCCAGGCCGCCTGTTTGGCGGCGCCCGCGAACGACACCGCCAGCGCACGGCAGCCGGTGAGCGCCGGCAGCGACAGGCTGAGTCGGGCGTGCGGCGCGAGGCCGGGCTGCAGCGCCACCACCGCGGGGGCGTCCGGCGCACACGCGGCTTCGTACGTGGGCGCGTCGGCAAACAGCGACGCGGTGTGGCCGTCTTCGCCCAGCCCGAGCACCGCGAGGTCGATCGGGCCCAGCGCGGCAACCCGTTCGGCCAGCGCGCGCGCCAGCGCGGCCGGGCCGTCGCGCAGGTCGTCCACGGTGGCCACCCAGGGCAGCCACGCCGCGGCCGCGGCGGGTCCCTGGCGCAGGTGGCGGGAGACGAGGGTGCCGTTGTGGTCGGCGTGGCCCGGCGGCACGCAGCGCTCGTCCACCAGCGTGAGGGTCACACGCGCCCAGTCGATCGGCCGCTCGCGCAGGGCCTCGAACAGCGCCACCGGGCTGCGCCCGCCAGACACGGCGAGGGTGGCCCTGCCGCGCGCGGCGATGGCGGCCTGCAGGGTGGCTGCGGCGTGGTCGGCCAGTGCGGCGGCCTGCGCGGCCGGGTCGGCGAAGCGGTGCTCGACCGGCGTCATCGCGGCCCCGCGCTCACCACGCTTCCGACCAGGCCACGCCGTCGCGCGCGGTCAGCGCGGCCGCGGCGGCCGGTCCCCAGCTGCCCGCGGCGTAGGGCCGCGGCGGTTCACCGGCGGCCTGCCACGCCGAGACGATGGGATCGACCCAGCGCCACGCGGCTTCCAGTTCGTCGCGCCGCATGAAGTGCGTCAGGCGGCCGCGGATCACGTCGATCAGCAGCCGCTCGTAGGCCTCGGCGCGGCGGCCGTCGAGCGCGGCGGCGAGGTCGAGGTTGAGGTTCACCGGCCGCAGCCGCAGGCCGCTGCCGGGCTCCTTGGCCATCATCTGCAGCTGCACGCTCTCTTCCGGTTGCAGGCGGATCACCAGCCGGTTGACCGGGTCGCGCGCGGTTTCGGGAAACAGCGAGAACGGCAGCGGCGCAAACTCGATCACGATCTCCGAGCGCCGCTCGGCCAGGCGTTTGCCGGTGCGCAGGAACAGCGGCACCCGGCCCCAGCGCCAGCTGTCAATCTGCGCGCGCAGCGCCACGAAGGTTTCGGTGCTGCTGTCCGGGGGCACGTTGGCCTCCTCGCGGTAGCCCGGCACGCGCGCGCCGTCCACCACGCCGCCCGTGTACTGGCCGCGCACCGTGTCGCGCGCCACGTCGGCCGGGCCCAGCGGGCGCAGCGAGCGCAGCACCTTGAGCTTCTCGTCGCGCACGGCGTCCGGGTCGAGCGACACCGGCGGCTCCATCGCCACGATGCACAGCAGCTGCAGCAGGTGGTTCTGCACCATGTCGCGCAGCGCCCCGGTGCCGTCGTAGAAGCCGGCGCGGCTGCCCACGCCCACGGTTTCGGCCACCGTGATCTGCACGCTGCGGATCGCCGGGCTGCGCCACAGCGGCTCGAAGATGCTGTTGCCAAAGCGCAGCACCATCAGGTTCTGCACCGTTTCCTTGCCGAGGTAGTGGTCGATCCGGAAGGTCTGGGCCTCCGGCACGCAGCGGCCGACCGCGTCGTTGATCGCGCGGGCCGAGGCGAGATCGTGGCCAAGCGGCTTCTCCAGCACCACGCGGCTGCGTTCGTTGAGCAGGCTGGCGTCGCGCAGGCGCTGGCAGATGCCGGCGAACAGCGTGGGCGCGGTGGCCAGGTAGAACACGCGCGGCGAGCCCGCGGGCAGCGCGCCGGCCAGCGCGGCGTAGTCGGCGGCGGTGTCGGCGTCCAGGCGGTGGTGGTGCAGCCGCTGCACGAAGCCGGCCCAGGCGTCGGCGCGCCAGGCGTCGGCGGCCACGAAGCCGCGCACCCGCTCGTCCAGGAAGCGCTCGAAGCCGCCGCGGTCCAGGGCCTGACGGCCCAGCGCGTGGATGCGCGTGGCGGCCGGCAGCAGGCCGTGCAGGTGGGCCATGTACAGCGCCGGCAGCAGCTTGCGCACCGACAGGTCGCCGACGCCGCCCACGATCACCAGGTCCAGGTCGGGGTCGAGGGGGGTGTCGGTCATGGTGGGCAGGGCGTGGTGCGCGTGGGGTGGCGGTGCCGAGGCGGCGGTTCACGCCATGGTAGCCGCGCGGCGCGGCCGCGGGGAGTCCCGGGCCGGGTCGGGTGTCACCCGCGCAGGCCGTCGGCCGTGAGGTGCAGCACGCGGTCGGCCCGCGCGGCCGCGGCCTCGGCGTGGGTCACCAGCACCAGCGCCGCGCCGCTCTCGCGGGTTTGCGCCTGCAGCACGTCCATCACCTGCGCGGCCGTGCGCGGGTCGAGGTTGCCGGTGGGTTCGTCCGCCAGAACGAGGCCGGGCCGGTGCACCAGCGCGCGCGCGATCGCCACGCGCTGCAGCTGCCCGCCCGACAGCTCGGCCGGCAGCCGCCCGCCCAGCCCGTCCAGGCCTACCGCCGCCAGCATCGCCGCCACGCGGGGCGGGTCGGGCCGCTGCAGCAGCATCAGGGGCAGCGCGACGTTCTGCGCCACGTCGAGGTGCGGCAACACGTGGAAGGCCTGAAACACGAAACCGAGGTGGGCGCGGCGCCAGCGGGCCCGGGCCGCTTCGTCGAGCGCGCCGATGTCCACCGGACCCTGCGGTGTGTGGTGCACCACGCGGCCTTCGCTCCAGGTGTCCAGCCCGGCGAGGCAGTTCAGCAGGCTGGATTTGCCCACGCCCGATTCGCCGACGATGGCCACGAACTCACCCGCGGCCACGCGCAGGTCCACGCCCTGAAAGACGGGCGTGTCGCCGTAGCGCTTGGTGAGGTGCTCGGTGTGCAGGCGGGCGGGCGCGGTCATGCGGGGGCTCCGGGGGCGGTGAGGCGCTGCGCCACGAGCGCGCGCACGCGGGCCAGCGCGTCGGGCGCGTCGCAGGCGACGACCTGTCGACCGGGCATGCTGCGCAGCCAGGTGAGCTGGCGCTTGGCGAGCTGCCGCGTGGCGGCGATGCCGCGCTCGCGCAGCCCGGCCAGGGCTGCGGCGTCAGGCGGGTCGGCGGCGTCGAGCGCTTCCCAGGCCTGGCGGTAGCCGACGCAGCGCATCGACGGCAGGTCGGCGTGCAGGTCGCCGCGCGCGCGCAGCCGGCGCACCTCGTCGAGCAGGCCGGCGGCCAGCATGGCGTCGAAGCGCTCGGCGATGCGCGCGTGCAGCCAGGCGCGGTCGATGGGCTCCAGCGCGATCACGTCGGCTTCGGTCAGGGGGCTGTCGGGGTCGTGGTCGCGGCCGCGGTGTCCCGCCGAGAGCGGCCGGCCGGTCAGCGCGTGCACCTCCAGCGCGCGCTGGATGCGCTGCGCGTCCAGCGGCGCCAGCCGCGCGGCCGTGGCGGGGTCCACGCGCGCCAGCTCGGCGTGCAGCGCGGGCCAGCCTTCGGCGCGGGCGCGGGCTTCCAGCGCGGCGCGCACGGCCGGGTCCGCCGGCGGCAGGTCGTCCAGCCCGGTGAGCAGGGCCTTGAGGTAGAGCAGGGTGCCGCCCACGAGCAGCGCGTGGCGGCCGCGGGCGTGGATCTCGCGCACCAGGCGGTGCGTGTCGCGCACGAAGCCGGCCGCGCTGTAGGGCTCGGTGGGGTCGAGCGTGTCGATCAGGTGGTGCGGCACGGCCGCGCGCTCGGCCGCGCTGGGCTTGGCCGTGCCGATGTCCATGCCGCGGTAGACCAGCGCCGAATCGACGCTGATGATCTCCAGCGGGTGGTCGGCCGCCAGGGCCAGCGCGGCGGCCGTCTTGCCGCTCGCGGTGGGCCCCACCAGCGCCAGGCAGCGCAGCGCGCTCATGCCTTCGCCGGCGCCCCGTCGCCGTGGCGCTGCACCAGCGTCCAGGCGATGGCGGCGCAGACCACGCCCCAGAACCACACGCCGTTGGCCAGCGGCGCCGTGCTGCCGGTGCCGGGCGCGATGCCGGCCAGGCTGTGGCCGAGCCAGCCGCCCATGGCAAAGGCGGTGACCATCATGATGAACCCGGCCAGCGCCGAAGCCGCGCCCGCGGCTTGCGGGAACGGCCCGACCGCGCCGCTTTGGCCGCAGGGCTGGTGCACGCCGTGCGCCATCATGAACAAATAGAAGGGCAGGATCACCGCCCACACCGTCTGCACGCCCGCCAGCGCGAGCAGCCCCATCAGCGTGCCGCCGGCCAGCGAGAACGCCCCGGCCACGGCCACCGTGCGGCGCACGCCGAAGCGCGTGAGCAGGCGGCGGCAGGCGAAGGTGCCGCCGATGTAGCTCAGCGACATGGTGAACATCACCAGGCCGTACTGCGTCTTGCTCAGCCCAATGACGTGGATCAGCACGAAGGACGAGGCGGCGAGAAAGGTGAACAGCCCGCCGTAGGTGGCCGTGGCCAGCAGGGCGTAGGCCCAGAAAGTGGGGTGGCGGGCGATGCGCGCCCAGGTGCTGGCCATGACCGTGGGGCGCAGCGCCTGCGGGTTGCGCTGGCGCACGGTTTCCTCGAAGCGCCACGCGATCACCGCCAGCGTGGCGGCGCCGAACACGCCGATCAGCAGCAGCGCCGCGCGCCAGCCGAACAGGTCCGACGCCAGCCCGCCCAGCGGCGCGCTGCAGCAGGCGATCACGCCCAGACCGCTGAGCGCCTTGGACATCACCCGCGCGCCGTCGGCCGGGGCGTACAGGTCGCGCACGATCGCCCGCGCGCACATGACGCTTGCGCCCAGCGCCGCGCCCTGCACCGCGCGCCACGCCACCAGCGCGGCCATGTGACCGGCCAGCGCGCTGCCCACCGAGGCCACGACAAACAGCGCCAGCCCCAGCAGCAGCACCGGCCGCCGGCCGAAGCGGTCCGACAGCGGCCCCCACACCAGCTGCGACAGCCCGAAGGCCAGCAGCAGCGCGGTCAGGGTGAGCTGGGCTTGCGCCATCGGGGCGCCGAAGCCCAGCGTCAGGGCTGGCAGCGCGGGCAGGTAGAGGTCGGTGGCCACGGGCTGCAGACCCAGCAGCAGCGACAGCGCCAGCACGACAAAGCCCGGCGTCATGGCCGGGCTGGCGGTGGCGGCAAGGGGGGGTGCAGACATCCTCGGGAGGGTATCAGAAGGCCCGCTGGCGGGCTGCCGGCCGGCGGGCCTGTGCCTTCAGCGCGCGGCCGTGGACAGCCCGCCGTCCAGCCCGAACAGCTCGGCGATCGCCTGCCGGTAGAGCGGCTGGCCGACGGCGTTGGTGTTGTGGTGCGAGCCGCCCTCCACCAGCACAAAGGCCTTGCGCCCGGTGGCGGCGTCAAACAGCCGCCGGCCCAGCTCGGGCTTGATGAGGCTGTCCTGGCTGCCGTGGACCACCAGCAGCGGTGAGCCGATGCGCGCGACGCGGCGGGCCGAGTCGAAACGCTGGGTGATCAGTGGCGACAGCGGCAGCCAGCCCCATTTGAAGGTGCTCACCACATCGGGGATGGAGGTGAAGGTGCCTTCCACCAGCGTGCCGGCCTCGTCGTTCACCGCCTCGGCCAGCCGGATGGCGATGGCGCCACCGAGCGAATGGCCGAACACGTAGCGCGGGCGGCCGGGATGCTCGCGGGCGAGCCAGTCCCACGCGGCCAGCGCGTCTTCGTGGGCGAGGCTCTCGCTGGGCAGGCGCGCGGTGCTTTTGCCGAAGCCGCGGTAGTCCACCGCCAGCACCGAAAAACCCAGCTCCTGCATGCGGCGGATGCGCAGCGCCGAGCCGGTGACGTTCCAGCGCGCGCCGTGCAGGTAGAGCAGCACCGGCGCGTCCGCGCGCTCGCGCAGGCTGGGGTGCGGGTGCCACAGCGCGTGCAGCCTTACGGCTTCGTCGGCCTCGGCCGAGTGGAAGTCGATCCACACGTCCTGCATGTCCTCGGCCGCGCTGGCGCTGCCCGACCAGGTGCGGTCGGAGGGCTGGAAGATCCAGGCGCGCTGCTTTTCGTCGAGCGTGGCGCAGCCCGCCAGCAGGGCGACCGCGAGCAACACGAGCGTGATCAGGCGTTTCATGCTCCGCATGGAGGCCCGGGGCGGGCCGAAAGTTCAGGTCAGAATGTTTCCAGAGGCGCCACCGGCGCCCCCCACCATGAGGAAACGATGATGTCCGACAGCGTGTTTGCCCGCATCGCACGGCGCGAAATCCCCGCCGCCGTGGTCTACGACGACGGTCAGGTGATCGCCTTCATGGACGCCGGGCAGGTCAACCCGGGCCATGTGCTGGTGGCGCCGCACCGGGTGGCCGAGACGCTGCTGGACCTCAGCGAGGCCGAGGTGGCGCACCTGTTTGCGGTGGTGCACCGCGTGGCGCGCGCGGTGCAGGCCGCGTTCGCGCCCGAGGGCATCACGCTGCTGCAGGCGAACCGCCCGGCCGGCTTCCAGACCGTGCCCCACATGCACGTGCATGTCTTGCCGCGCCACGCCGGCGACGGGGTGGAACTGGTCTGGCCGCGCAAGGAACCGGGCCTGGAGGCGCTGCGGGCGCTGGCGGCGCGGCTGCGGATCGAGCCCTGAGGGCGCGCGGGGCGGCTCCAGCCTTCAGCGTCCGCGCAGGAACAGCGCGTCCAGCGCCTTCATGTCGAGCTGGCGCCAGGTGGGTCGGCCGTGGTTGCACTGGTCGCTGCGCTCGGTGGTTTCCATCTGGCGCAGCAGCGCGTTCATCTCGTCGAGCGTGAGGCGCCGGTTGGCGCGCACCGCGCCGTGGCAGGCCATGGTGGCCAGCAGATCGTGTTCGGCGCGCTGCAACACGCGCGTGGCGTCGTGCTGCGCCAGTTCGGCCAGCACGCCGCGCGCCAGCGCCACCGGGTCGCCCTGCGCCAGCGTGACCGGCACCGCGCGCACCGCCAGCGACTGCGCCGACAGCGGGCTCACGTCCAGCCCCAGCGTGGCCAGCGTGTCGGCGCCGGCCTCGGCCGTGGCCACCTCTTCCGGCGTGGCCGCGAAGCTGGCCGGGATCAGCAGCGGCTGGCTCTGCACGGCGCGCGCGTCGAGCTGGCGCTTGAGCCGCTCGTAGACGATGCGCTCGTGCGCCGCGTGCATGTCCACCACCACCAGGCCGTGCGCGTTCTCCGCGAGGATGTACACGCCGTGCAGCTGCGCGATGGCGCGGCCCAGCGGCCAGTCGCCCGGCGGCAGCGCGGGCGCCGGACCCGCGTTCACGGGAGCGGGGGCCGCCAGCGACGCGGGCGCCGGTGCCAGCGCGGCGTCGCCGGGCGACCGGGGCGCCCACAGCGCGCCGAGGTCGGCCACCGGGATGCCCACCGCGCCGCCGTCGCGCGCCAGGAGGGGCAGGCCGGTCTGCTGCGGCGCGGGTCGCCAGGCCGCTGCGGGCGCCGGGGCCGGCGCGGCGTCGTCGAGCGCGGCGGGGGCGGGGGCGTCGGCCGCCCGCCCGGCGCGCGGCGCTGCCAGCGCCGACTCCACCGCCAGTTGCACGCCGTGGTGCACCTCGCGGCTGTCGCGGAAACGCACCTCGATCTTGGTGGGGTGCACGTTCACGTCCACCCGCGCCGCGTCGAGCGACACAAACAGCGCAAACACCGGCTGGCGCTGGCCGTGGAGCACGTCTTCATAGGCCGCGCGCACCGCGTGGCTGATCACCTTGTCGCGCACGTAGCGGCCGTTCACGTAGGCGTACTGCAGGTCGTTGCGGGCGCGGGCCACATCAGGCAGCCCGGCCAGGCCCCACACCCGCAGCGCCCCGCTCGGCCCGCCGGCGGCCGGCCAGTCCACCGCCACCGCCTGCGCCACGAAATCCGCCCCCAGCACATCGCCCGCGCGCTGCCGCAGCGCGGCCAGCCCGCCGCCGGCCGCGGCGCGCCACTGCGCCACCAGCCGGCCTTCGTGCCACAGGGCAAAGCCCACGTCCGGGCGGGCCAGCGCGTGGCGGCGCACGGCCTCCAGGCAGTGGGCCAGCTCGGTGGCGTCGGTCTTGAGGAACTTGCGCCGCGCCGGCGTGGCGAAGAACAGCTCGCGCACCTCCACCGTGGTGCCGCGGGCGCGGGCGGTGGGTTCGAGTTCGCCGCTGCGCGCCTGCATCAGCCAGCCGTGCGCCGCGTCGTCGGTGTCCACCCGCGACAGCAGCGACACCTCCGCCACCGACGCAATCGCGGCCAGCGCCTCGCCGCGGAAACCCATGGTGCCCACCGACTCCAGGTCGGCCAGGCTGGCGATCTTGCTGGTGGCGTGGCGCTTGAGCGCCTGCGGCAGCTCCGCGCGCGGGATGCCGTGGCCGTCGTCTTCCACGCTGATCAGCCGCACCCCGCCGGCCAGCAGCCGCACCGTCACCTGCGTGGCGCCCGCGTCCAGTGCGTTGTCCACCAGCTCGCGCACCACCGAGGCCGGCCGCTCCACCACCTCGCCGGCGGCGATCTGGCTGATCAGTTCGTCGGGCAGTTCACGAATCGGGCGGCGCGCTGAGGCGGCAGGGCTGGTCATCGCGAAATTGTAGGCAGCGCCCGCGGATAATCCGGCCGCATGGAACTGCTGACCTTCCTCGTCGATTTCATCCTGCACGTGGACAAGCACCTGCAAGCCTTCGTGCTGGCTTACGGCGCCTGGGTGTACGCGCTGCTGTTCCTGATCGTCTTCACCGAAACCGGCGTGGTGGTCATGCCGTTTCTGCCCGGCGACTCGCTGCTGTTCGTGGTGGGCGCGCTGTGCGGCGCCGGGCTGATGAGCCTGCCGCTGGCCATGGGCCTGCTGGTGGCCGCGGCCATCCTGGGCGACCAGGTGAACTACTCGGTGGGCCGCTACGTGGGCCCCAAGGTGTTTCAGTGGGAGAACTCGCGCTTCTTCAACCGCCGCGCCTTTGACCAGGCCCACGCCTTCTACGAGCGCCACGGCGGCATCACCATCATCATCGCCCGCTTCATGCCCTTCATCCGCACCTTCGCGCCCTTCGTGGCCGGCGTGGCGGCCATGAGCCGCGGCAAGTTCACCGCCTACAACGTGATCGGCGCGCTGATCTGGGTGGTGGGCCTCACCAGCGCGGGCTACTGGTTTGGCAACCTGCCCTGGGTGCAGGCCAACCTGAGCAAGATCATCTGGGCGCTGATCATCATCCCGGGCCTGATCGCCATCGCCGGCGCCTGGCGCGCGCGCCGCGCCGACGCGGCGGCCTGAGCCCCGGCGCCGGCCGCCGATCTCAGGTCGCAGGCCGCAGACCGGCGCAGCCCCGCTGGTTGAAATTGATAAGTAGGCGTATCATTTTTCGCACGACACCACCGTGCGAGGAGACATGAACGCACCCGAGCAACTCGTTCGCTGGCACGACCGCGGCACCCACCGCGTGCCCTTCTGGGCCTACACCGACGCCGACCTCTACCGCCGCGAGCTCGACCGCCTCTTCTACGGGCCCCACTGGAGCTACGTCGGCCTCACCGCCGAGATCCCCCACACCGGCGACTACAAGCTCGGCTGGGTGGGCGAGCGGCAGGTGATCATGGTGAGAGACCGCGTGGCGCCCAAGGATCGCGCCACCGACCACGGCATCCGCGTGGTGGAAAACCGCTGCGCGCACCGCGGCGTGCGCTTCTGCCAGCCGCCCATGGACGGGCAGGTGGGCAACGCCCGCAGCTTCGTCTGCCCCTACCACCAGTGGACCTACAAGCTCAACGGCGACCTCGCCGGGCTGCCGTTCAAGGACGGCGTGAAAGACGGCGACTGCGTCAACGGCGGCATGCCGCCCGACTTCGACCTCAGCCGCAACGGCCTGACCAAGCTGCGCGTGGCCGTGCTTCACGGCCTCGTGTTCGCCACCTTCAGCGACGAGGCCGAGTCCTTTGACGACTACATCGGCCCCCAGCTGCGCCCCTGGATCGACCGCGTGTTTGCCGGCCGCGAACCCACGCTGCTCGGCTACAACCGCCAGCGCATTCCGGGCAACTGGAAGCTGATGATGGAAAACATCAAGGACCCGTACCACCCGGGCCTGCTGCACACCTGGTTCGTCACCTTCGGCCTGTGGCGCGCCGACCAGAAAAGCCGCATGGTCATGGACAGCCACGGCCGCCACGCCGTGATGATCAGCCGCCGCAACGACGGCGGCGAAAACCGCGCCGTCACCGAAGGCGTGACCAGCTTCAAGGCCAACATGACGCTCAACGACCCGCGCCTGCTCGACGTGGTGCCCGAGCCGTGGTGGACCATCCCCGACCCGCAGAACCCCGGTCAGACCATCACCCCCACCGTCACCATGATCACGCTCTTCCCGGGCGTGATCATCCAGCAGCAGGTCAACTCCATCTCCACGCGCCAGATCGTGCCGCGCGGTCCCGGCGAGTTCGACTTCGTGTGGACCCACATCGGCTTCGCCGACGACGACGAGGCCATGACCACCCGCCGCCTGCGCCAGGCCAACCTGTTCGGCCCGGCCGGCTTCGTCAGCGCCGACGACGGCGAGGTGATCGAGTTCAGCCAGGACGGCTTCCGCCAGTGGGGCGAAGACGGCCACACCGTCGTCGAACTCGGCGGCAAGGCCGACAGCGTGGGCCAGCCGCCCACCGAACACATGGTCACCGAAACGCTCATCCGCTCGATGTACGCCTACTGGCGCAAGACCATGAACCTCTGAGCCCCGCGCCGCCCATGCACCCCGCCACCGACACCGCCCCCGCGCTCGACGCCGATCTCCAGCGCGCCCTGCGCCACCACGCCATCGACCGCTTCAACGCCGCCTACGCCGACCTGCTCGACCAGCGCCGCTTCGCCGAGTGGCCCGAGTGCTTCGTGGCGGACGGGCAGTACCGCGTGCAGGCCCGCGAAAACCACGAGCGCGGCCTGCCGCTGTGTCTGCTCGCGCTGGAAAGCCAGGCCATGCTGCGCGACCGCGTCACCGGCGCCACCCAGACCATCTACCACGCCCCCTACTACACCCGCCACGTCATCGCCCCCGCCCGCATCACCCACGACGGCGCCGGCACCCCCGACGACCCCGTGCGCGCCGAGGCCAACTACGCCGTCTTCCGCACCAAACCCGGCGCCACCAGCGAGGTCTACCAGGTCGGCCGCTACCTCGACGCCTTCGTCATCACCGACGCCGGCTGGAAACTCCTGCACCGGCGCTGCGTGTACGACAGCGAGATGGTGTTGAACTCGTTGATTTATCCGGTGTGAGGGGGCGGAGGGCTGGTTTGCAGCGATTGCGGTCGCTGGGCGATGCTACCGGGAGGCGCGGTCATCACCACACAGCAGTCACCAGCCTCAGGGGAAACCAAGTGTGCAAGTTGCGGTGGCCCTCGCTTTTGGTCAAGCCTTGATGACTAGACATGGAAGGTTCAGGACGTCGATCTCAACTGGCCATCCTGCTCGCAGCAACGCGAAACCTGCTAGCGAAATTGGATTTATCGCTTGGATCTCGGTTTCTGGCCGAGGCAATCTTGCAGCAAAAGCTTCGACCGCGAGCCTAGCATCGGCAACATGGCTCGATCCTTTGTTCGCACCTGAGACGAACGCTTCCCACACCAGCAAGTCGCAACCAGCGGCTTCAAATCCGTCCCAGTCGAGGTGGGCTCGGCGGGAGGGGGGACACTGCTTTCGGATCTCAGCAAGGGTCCAAACAGCTTGGACAAGCCCGGTGGCCAAAGCTCCGCATCCTGCCCCCGCTGACCAGGCCCGACTGCCTTCGCCAATACGGCCCTTCCCAAGTTGGTCTTCAGCCTCGGGCAGTGGAACAAAGAGGGGGCACTCAAAGCCTAGGGCAACGGGCCGTCCCGCGGCTAACGCGGCAGTGGCACGGCTAACGAGCCCGGAAGGCTTTATACCTCCGAAACCGTCGCTGTCAGCCCAGCCAAAATTTCCGTTGGACACCGAGCCGACATCCGCGCACGCGATCAAGAGGCGGTCCATGGGATCACCGTATCTTGCTACCCTTGGAAGCAGGGGTTGAATGTCTGCTGTTCGGGATCTGGCCCTACTCACACAACTTAGATTGATGCTATTTGCAGGACTCTTAAAGCCACTACTTGCTGATGAAGCAGTGACGCTGGAAGTCCGCTACCAGCTGACCTGCCCGGTTTCTTCGGTCCAATAGTTTCTAGGAAGTTGGCTCCCAACCTGCGAGGAGCCCATGAGGAAGAGCCGATTCAGCGAAGAACAGATGGTCGCGATCCTGCGAGAAGCAGAGCGCACCAGCGTGGCCAAGGCCGCCAAGAAGCACAAGGTCAGTGAACCCAGCATCTACGCCTTGCGCAAGCACTTTGGACAGATGGACGTTGCTGACGTCAAACGCCTGAAGACACTGGAGGTCGAGAACGCGCGGTTGAAGAAGCTGCTGACCGAGCGCGATCTGGACATCGAGGTTCTCAAGGAGATCAACGCAAAAAAATGGTGAGTCCGCAGGCCCGACGCGAACAGGGCTTGTTTCAGTTGAGAGGCTCGACACCTCCCAGCACGGCTGGATAGACTGTCCAGCTAGGAAGGATCCCTATGTCGAAGTGGATTTATCTAGGGCCGGAGAAGGCCCGCCAGCACCGCCTGTATGGCAACAAAAACTTGTTGGCGGTGTTTGCGCTGGGCGTCTTGTTGATGCCCATCCAAGAGCTCGGTTCACTCAACAGCGTTGCGAGCGCGGCGAATCTCACGCTGGGTGAGCTGCTGGGACAAAACAATGCCACCAAGGCGTTTGTGGTGCTGTCCCTGAGCCACAAGCTGGGCTTGTCCGTGCTGCTCCTGTACCTGCAGTTCACCAAAAGTTTTCTGTTTCGCCCCGCTGCCACCATCGGGGTGCTCACCCTCTATCCCATCACCTTCCTCTTTGGCATCCTCACAGATTCGCCGGGAGCGGGCGAGGCACTGGGGGTGGCGCTGATTCCATCCATCGTCCTAGGACTGGCCTGGACCGCCTACCTGAACATGTCCCGGCGGGTGCGGGTGACCTTCGAGCACAGTGTCAAGGCCTCGGATGCCCAGGACGAAGTCAAGCGCGTCAATCCGTTCGATGCCCCAGCTCCGCGCGATATCCCCAAGCCCGGCCCCGTGACGGCTCCCGCGCCTGGCCCACTCAACGCTTCCGCGGCCCATCCGATAAGCGTGCCTGCGCCGACAGAGGCGCCCCCGGTCCCCGCTCCCCGCGTCGCGCCAAACCCGATGGCTGCCAAGCCCCTCGATGAGGACCGCCTGTGGCAGACCGCCTGGGAGGAGCTGCATGGTGGTGCGCGCAAAGCGGGCCTGTGGGCGCGCGTATTCGCCCAAGCCGGCGGCGTTGAGTCCGCGGCTCAGGCAGCGTATCTGAAAGAGCGCGTGGCGCAGTTGCGTCTGGAGGAGGGCGAGGCCTAGGTCCAGTCGTCGGGCGGCAGCTCAAGCCCCAGCCATGCCACGACAGGCTCGACCCCGCCGCGCAGGTCGCTGTCGCCATAGCGATAACGCACGCCCGAGGTGCTGCTGACGGCAATCTCTGCGTCATTGCCGACCTCAATGCGCAGGCGACGCTGCAGCCGCAACAAGCCGTCCGGGGTGAGGTGCTTGGTCATCAACGCCGCCGCGGCTTCGGGGTACACGGCAAGCACGGCCGGCCACTCCTCATGGGTCTCGTAGTAGCCCTGGATGGTGGTCATCACCCGGACCAGCACTCCGCTGTAGTCCAAAATGGTTTTTGTCGGCAAATCTTCTCTCCGTCGACGCTGACTGTCTCGTCAGCTCGTCAGAGTGTCCCGCGTTCCAGCCGACTGAGGCAAGAGGGCCTCAGGCAAACGACTCTTGCAGCACCTCAAGCACGGGGCAGTGCGGGTCCGTCTCGTCCGTACCGAACCCCTCTTCTCACAGCGCCTGCTCCAGACAATCAGAGAGGTGCGACTCATCGCGGACCCGTGCTGACAACATTGGTGAGCGCTCCGCCATCAGCATCCAGCACATCCGTGCCAAAACCGTCCTTGTGACGCAAGATGTCCAAGCAGGTCGCCGCACCGCGCAAGTCCAGCTTCAGCCGAATGCTACCTTCCCCCGGCAGCACATCGCACAGGACCGCGCTGACCAGACGCTCGAAAACCGCCACCTAGCGAGCCGGCGCCATTTGCTGGTCACAATGTCCCCGTTTGGTCTGGCCCCGTACCTTTGTTTGTCTTGATGCTTCGGTAGAAGGCCTTCTATGCCCCGCCCAACCCTCGACCCGCTCTTTCGGCACCGCACCGGCGGCTGGCTCGTTCGAGTTCAAAGCGACTGCGTGCTTGAGCCCAGCGCGGAGCCCGCTGTGCTGTTTCGCAGCGCAGACCCTCGCCAGGCCAAGCCCCTGCGTGCCCAGGCACGGGAGAAGTTTTCCCGCGAGTTCCAAGCCGTACGCACCTGGGAAATCGGCGCGTTGCTGCACTACCTGCCCTCATCCACGCTCTCCGCACCAGCGCTCACCCAGGTGCTGAACCTGTACGACCAGCCCTGGCGGCACTTTCACAACAGCGAGCACCTGTTCGAGCTCTTCGCCTGCGCCGCAGACCGAGGCCTGCGCCTGAGCCCCGAGCAGGCCCTGGCGCTGCTTTTTCACGACGCGGTCTACGCTCCCGGGGCACCGAGCGGGCAAAACGAAGCGCAGTCCGTTCTTGTGCTCAAGAGCTTTGCTTACGCCATCCACCCAGATGTGCACATCCCAACCGTGGCTCGATACATCCAGGAGACTGCCACACACCAAGGCAGCTGCTCGGAGAGCGAAATGGTCCAGGGGCTGGACCTGTGCAGCCTCGCCTCAACCCGAACGGAGTTCGAGACCGCCAACGAGCTCGTGTGGTTTGAAAACCGACACTTCTTCGAAGAAGATATCGAGGTTGATGAGGGCTTTCGACGCTCAGCCTTCAACCGGCGCCGCCTGGAGTTTCTGCAGGGTTTGGCGCGCCAACCCCGCATCTTCCCATCCGGCTTTGACGACGTGGAGGAAAGCGCGCGGGCCAACATCAGGGCGTTCGAGCAGGAGCACGCCGAATCGCGTGGCATCCTCGCCCCCTGAAAAAACGCAGGCCACGCCTGCCTCAGACCATGCCGCTTCGCGCCGCCAGCCCCACCGGAGACCTGCACGCTTTTTCCATGGACGAGCAGGCCTGGGCTGAGCTCAAGCAGAGTTACCGCGAGCGCGGACTCTTCATGGCGTGCTGTGGAGTGCCCGCCATCCCAAAAACCAGCTCCCGCGGCACGCAGTTTTTCGCCCACGCGCGCAACAGCCAGTGCGCGCTGGCACAGGAGAGCGCAGAGCACCTCTACTGCAAGACGCTGATTGCTCAAGCCGCACAGGAGGCGGGCTGGAAAGTCACCACCGAGCGACCAGGACACTCCCCAGACGGAGAGGTGTGGGTGGCCGATGTTTTTTGCGAAAAGGGCACGGCCAAGCTGGCGCTGGAAGTGCAGCTGTCGCCTCAGACAGATGCAGAAACAGCGCGTCGTCAACGCCGCTATCAGTCCTCGGGCGTGCGCGGCGCCTGGTTCATGGGCCACAAGGCACGGCGCGACTGCTACCTGTTGGATGAGCAGACACCTCTGTTTGAACTCCTGCCCATCACCGTGGGGCAACCCCCAGGCATGGCCAGCCATCCGCTGGAGCTCTCCCAATTCGTGAGAGCGCTCCTGCAACGGCGCGTTCGCTGGAGCACCCCGCTGCTGAGCAAGCCCCACTTGGTCGAGTACCTGGAGGACGCCTGCTGGGCCTGCAAGAAACCCGTGCGACAGGTTCTGGAGCACCAGCACGGCGACACCGCACCGGAGGGCACCGCCCTAACCCCTGAAGACTTCTACGAAGGGCGAACCTACCGGGCGGTCTACACCCCACCCAGGCTCTCCAACCTGTTGGAAGCCGTGCACGAGAGCATCAGCAACGATGAGCTGATGGCCCAGGGGCTCAATCCCCTGGGGAAGCAGGCCACCTATCGAGGAAAGCCCTCGCGCTTCCCGTATTGCAACCTCTGCCTGCATTGCCGGGCCCCGCAGGACAACCACTTTCTCGCAGAGAAGCTCACTCACCTGATCAGCACCCAGCTGCAACGACGACGGGCTGCATGGGCCGCCGGTGAGCCCGGGGATTCTGAGCCGGCCGCCACCCCAGGATTGGGCATAGCCGTCATTCCTCGACACACCAGGGCGCCTGGCCGTTGGGAGCTACTTGCAGACGGACCGAGTCAGGAAAACACATGAGTACTCGCAGCGCGGCCCACCGCAAAGGCAAAGCCGGTGCTGGCCAGCCCCACCACCGTCATACCCGGCAAACCGCCAACCAGGTAGAGCGCAAACGCTGCTGTGAAGAGCTTGGCGTCGGATTTCATTTCACCCCCGACACCAGCAGCCCCAGCCCCAGCGCAAGGAGCAACACTCCCCCCGCCACCTCGTCCTGCCAGGCCCCTGACCACGCCCCACCAGCCGCTATCGAATCTGCTGAGCCAACGATTGCCGATTCTTTTGCATCAGCGCAGCCGCGCGCTCACGGGCTTTGTCTTCCTCATCCGCCGCCGCTTCCAAAACGCTGAGGAGTCGCTGATATTCATCCAGCTGCGCCTGCGTCTCAAACAAGAGCTGGTTATTTGCAACGCTGATGCTTCCCAAGTTTGCCTCCGCAAAACTGAGAATATTTTCAGACGCTTTGATGCTCGTTATTTGTCCGTTAGTCAAACTTCCATACGCACGATAAGCCTCCGCCTTGCCGGCGTTGAAGCCTTTCATGACTTCAAGATAAGCGGTCTCAGACAAGCCCGCTTCTTTGATGATTTCCTCCGAGACGACGAAATGCCGCGCAACCATCAAGTCTCGTTCGTCGATGAGTGCTCTGAATGCATTGAGCTTTCTTCGAGACGCCTCAATTCCTCCCTTCGTTGTGACGTTTTGAGGGGCCAGGACCGAAATCAGGTCCACACTGTTGAATTTACGGTCAAGCGCAGCTGAATCCGCTGCAAATGCCTTGGCTCGCTCTTTGAAGGCGTTCATCAGAGCGACGCGCTGGTCAGCCTCGCTCATCGGCTTCTTCGCGGGTTGCTGCGCCACTGGCGGCGCAGGCAAGGACATCGGAGGGGTCGTTGCCGAGGCCACCACTGCGGTCGCAGGTGCTGAAGGCGCTACCGGTGCCGCAGGCGCCAAGGGGGCTTTCGGCAATGCCTTGTCCGCTTCTGCAGACGACGCCAGCAACTGCTCAAACAACTCTTTTTGAGCAGCGTCGACTTTTCGACTGTCGCGGTATTCGTTGAAGCTGTAGAACAGCACTACGCTGAGCGACAACAACGCTGCGACGATGCGACCAACTGCCTTTGTCTCAGCGTCCCTCTTTCTCGTCACCAGGTCAATCACGACCGCCGCCACCAGCCAGGCAAATCCTGCGTAAACAAGAAACTCTCCCGCTTGCGCGACACTGATGATTTCAAGCCCGGCTAAAGCAAACGGCGAGCCCAGCGCGAGCGCCAACAACCACCACCCCAGTTTTTTCGCCGGGCTTGGCGTGGGCCTTTGCACCTCGTCAGACATATACATCCTCTCCTAAAAGTCGTTTGATTTTTTGCGTGGATCAGCGCAGCAGCTGTTCTAGCTCCTGCTGCGCTTTTTTACGTTTTTCCACTGCTGCTTTTGCCCGAACGGTAGTGTCCTCACCCACCTTTGTCATTTCCTCGTACGCGCGGTCCAGTTCCTGAGCGAGCGCAAAAACTTCGCGACGCAGCTTCGGTGTGCTTGCTACCACCATCCCGTTCGTGTATTCGATGCTTTTTCTGTTCTCCCAGACCTTCTCCATCAGCTTGATGGCGCCGTCGGCATAAGCCGACTGAACCTGGTCAAGCGGGCCAAGCAGGTCCTGAGTCTCCTTCAGAGCTGCGGGCAGGGACTCTAGCGCGCCACGCCGGACTTGCGCATGTGTCTGCGATTGCACCAACGCAGTGAGCTCTCTCTCGTGCTCCTGAACTAAAGCCATGCGCTTGTTGAGCTCGGCTTTGTACGCCCTGGCGTTCTGCAGAGTCTGGGCAATGGCGTCTTCATCACCAAAGGTCTCAGGCCTGCCGATTCCTGAAAGGTCAATCTCTGACAGTCGAACGATGGACTCGTCGAGTTGCTTCTCGAATCGAGCGTCGAGCTGCGCCATCTGCTGCAGGTAAGCCCGCACAGCAGCCTTCTCTTCGTTCTGAATCTGGCGCTGCGTGTTCCACACGCTCAACGACACCAAAAGCATGATGACGCCCACCACAAAGACCGCCTTGGCCTTCGCCAAGGGTCCTCTGTTGCGCACGATGAGATAAGCCACCACTGAGGGAAGCAGCAGCTGCCCAAACCCCCGGGCAACCTCAGAGACCGCCAACGACAGCGGCAAGGGGAAGTTGACTGCCTGGGGCACCACGAACCCCAGCACGATGAGCAGAAAGCCCGCAATCAGATAGAAGTTCTGCGCTTGCGAAGGAGGAGGTGTGTTGGCTTCAGAATACAAACGAGGCTCCCTACGAATGCGCAGGCTGTGCCGCCTGCCTGCGCCATTCTGCTCAATTGCACTCTAGGCATGCAAGGACAGGAGGGGCTGCCTATCACTGGAGTGGTTCCGATCACGCCGCGAGGCTGCCGTCGTCATCGAGGCCTGGCGCAAGCACTACAACACCGTGCGCCCCCACAGCAGCCTGGACTACATGACCCCTCACGAGTTCAAGCATCACCAACTGCACGATCCACCCATTCCGAACCGGGCCGTCTTACAGGAATGAATGGTCCGAATAAGCCGAGCAGGTCACAGCCTATAGCAGTCACCACTATTCGGCTGGCTTTCGGCGCATTACGCACCAACTGCCTCTCACACCCTCACCCCACCTCCACCACCACCTCCGTCTTCACCGAGTTCGCAATAAAGCATTCTTCGTGCGCTTCGTGGTGCATCTCGCGGAGTTCGGCGGGGGTGGGTTGGCGGTTGCCGGCGAAGGTGACGGTGGGGCGCAGGGTGACGCGGGACACAAAGAACTTGCGGCGTTCGTTGGCGCTCATGACGCCGACCGCGTCGTCTTCGTAGCGGTCGACGGTGAAGCCGCTGCGCACGGCGATCGACAGGAACCATAGCATGTGGCAGCTGGCGAGCGAGGCGACGAAGGCTTCTTCGGGGTCCATGGCCTGCGGGTCGGAGTAGGGCAGGGGCACGACCAGTGGTGACGAGGACGCGGGCACCTCGAGGCCGCCGTCGAAGCGGAGGCGGTGGCGGCGGCTGTATTTGTTGTCGGTGAAGGGCTGGTCGCCGCGTTCCCACACGAGGCGGGCGGTGTATTGGTGGGGCATGGGGTGGGGCCGGGGGTGCCGGTTGGGTGGGGCCGGATGGTTGGGCCGGGTGAGGGGGTGGGGAGGGCGGGGCGTCGCGCGCTCAGATCTGGCGGTTGCGGGCGAGCGGCGGGTTTTGCGCGAAGTAGCGTTTGATGCCGCGCAGCAGGGCGTCGGCCAGCGCGTCCTGGTAGGCGGGGTCGTTGAGGCGGCGTTCTTCGTCGGGGTTGCTGATGAAGGCGGTCTCGACGAGCACGCTGGGGATGTCGGGCGCGCGCAGCACGGCGAAGTTGGCCTGTTCGACGCGGGGCTTGTGCAGGCGGCCGACGCGGCCGACCTCGCCGAGCATGGAGGCGCCGAGCTTGAGGCTGTCGTTGATCTGGGCGGTGGTGCTCATGTCGAGCAGGGCGCGCTGCAGGGTGGCGTCTTTGGTGCGGACGTTGATGCCGCCCACGAGGTCGGCGCTGTTTTCCTTGTCGGCCATCCAGCGGGCGGCGGCGCTGCTGGCGCCGCGGGTGCTGAGGGCGTAGATGCTGGCGCCTTGCGGGCGCGGCGAGTAGAAGGCGTCGGCGTGGATGCTGATGAACAGGTCGGCCTGCACGCGCTGGGCCTTGGCCACGCGGGTGCCCAGGGGCACGAAGAAGTCGGCGTCGCGCGTCATGAAGGCGCGCATGGGGTTGCCGTTGACGCTGCTGCCGTTGATGCGGTCGCGCAGCTTTTTGGCGATCTGCAGCACGACGGCTTTCTCGTGGGTGCCGTTGGGGCCGATGGCGCCGGGGTCTTCGCCGCCGTGGCCGGGGTCGAGGGCGACCACGATGAGGCGCTCGGTGCGGGCGCGCTCGCGGGCGCTGGGCGAGGGGGCCCGGGCGGTGCGCGGGGCCGCGTCCGGCCCCGGGTGGGGCCCGGGGGCCGGGGGGGCCGACGGCGACGCGGGCCGGGGCGGCTTGTCCTGCCGGGCGATCAGGTCGCCCAGCGGGTCGGCCGGCTCCGCGCGCTCGGGCGTCACGCCCGCCAGCGGCCCGGTCTCCAGCCCGAGCAGCCGCGCGGCGCGGGCGCTGGCTTCGTCGAGCTCCTTCATGCGCGCGGCGATCAGCTGCTCCAGCGGGTCGGGCGGCGAGGTGGGGTAGAGGTCGAAGACGAGGCGGTGCTGGTAGGCGGCCACGGGTTCGAGCTGGAACACCTGCGGCTGGATCGGCTGTTTGAGGTCGATGACCAGCCGCACGACGTTGGCGCTGTATTGCGCCACGCGGATGCCGGCGATGTTGGGGTCGTCGGCCTTGAGCTTGCCCACCAGCTCGCGCAGGCTGGGCAACAGGTCCAGACCTTCGATGTCCACCGCCAGCCGCGGCGGCTGGGGCACGAAGGTGTGGCGCGCCACGAGCGCGGCATCCGATTCGATGGTCACGCGCGTGTAGTCGGCCGCGGGCCACAGGCGCACCGCCAGCACGCTCGCGCCGCGCGCGATGTGGGCGCGGCCGAGCAGCAGCACCAGCGTGCCCGCGCGCAGCAGCGAACGGCGCCCGGCGATCATGCGGCCAGGCTGGCCAGCAGCAGCCGGCCGGTGGGCGTGTGGGCGATGGCGCTCACGCGGCGCGCGTGGTCGTGTTCGCAGTCGGCGTCCATGGCGTCGGGTTCGATGTGCAGACTCAGGTCGATGGCGGGCAGCCAGCCGGCCGCCCGCTCGGGCCACTCCACCAGCTTGAGGCCGGGGCTGGCAAACAGTTCCCGAAAGCCCGCGTCTTCCCACTCGCGCGGGTCGTTGAAGCGGTAGAAGTCGAAGTGCCAGATCGACAGCGGCTCGCCGGCGGGCATGAGCGGGCAGTCGATGGCGCTGTGCGGCTCCACGACCGCGTAGGTCGGGCTCTTGATGCGCCCGCGCACGCCCAGCGCGCGCAGCAGGTGGCGCACGAAGGTGGTCTTGCCCGCGCCGAGGTCGCCGTGCAGGGCGAGGGTGGCGTGGGCCAGCGCGGGCTGCTGGGCCAGGCGCCGCGCGAAGGCCTCGGTGTCGGCCTCGTCGTCCCAGCGGCCGCGCCACGCGGCCTCGCTCGGGGAGGGCGTTCCTACAATCGGCGGCGCATGAACGCCGGAATTGATGCTGCTCAACTCGTCTCGCAGGTGCAGGCCTGGGGCCGGGAGCTGGGATTCTCCCAAATCGGGGTGGCCGGTGTCGACCTGTCCACCGCCGAGCCGGGCCTGCGGGCCTGGCTCGACGCCGGCTTTCACGGCGAGATGGCCTACATGGCCCGCCATGGCCTCACCCGCGCGCGCCCGGCCGAGCTGGTGCCGGGCACGGTGAGTGTCATCACCGCGCGGCTCGATTACCTGCCGCGGCACGCGCCCGACGACTGGGTGGCCCGCGAGACCGCGCGGCTGGCCGACCCGGGCGAGGCGGTCGTGTCGGTCTATGCCCGCGGGCGGGATTACCACAAGGTGGCGCGCCAGCGGCTGCAGGCGCTGGCCGACCGCCTCGCGGCCGCGGTGGGCCCGTTCGGCCACCGGGTATTCACCGACTCGGCGCCGCTGCTGGAGGTGGAACTCGCCCAGCGCAGCGGGCTGGGCTGGCGGGGCAAACACACGCTGCTGCTCTCGCGCGAAGGCGGCTCGATGTTTTTCCTGGGCGAGATCTGCACCGACCTCGCCCTGCCGCCCACCGAGCCCACCACCGACCACTGCGGCCAGTGCAGCGCCTGCCTCGACGCCTGCCCCACCGGCGCGATCGTGGCGCCCCACCGGCTCGATGCGCGGCGCTGCATCAGCTACCTCACCATCGAACACGCCGGCCCGATCCCCGAGGCGCTGCGCCCGGCGCTGGGCAACCGCATCTACGGCTGCGACGATTGCCAGCTGGTCTGCCCGTGGAACAAGTACGCGCGCCGCTCCGCGCTGCCCGACTTCGACCCGCGCCACGGGCTCGACGGTGCCACGCTCGTGGCGCTGTTCGGCTGGGACGAGGCCGAGTTCCTGCGCCGCACCGAAGGCAGCGCCATCCGCCGCATCGGCCACGAGCGCTGGCTGCGCAACCTCGCCGTGGCGCTGGGCAACGCCTGGCGCGAGCGCGGCGACCCGGCGCTGGCCGAGGCGCTGCGCACCCGCGCCGGCCACCCGAGCCCGCTGGTGCGCGAGCACGTGGCCTGGGCGCTGGCGCAGCGGCCCTCGGCTGGCTGAGTCAGGCGTAGCGCAGGCGCAGCTCGCGCTTGAGCAGCTTGCCGCTCGGGTTCTTGGGCAGCGTGTCGGTGAAGTGCACGCGCTTGGGCACCTTGAAGCCGGCCATGTGGGTCTGGCAGTGCGCCACGACCTCGGCCTCGGTGAGCGCGTGGCCGGCCTTGACCACGATCACCGCGGTCACCGCCTCCACCCACTTCGGGTCGGCCAGCCCGATCACCGCCACCTCGCTCACCGCGGGCAGCCGGTAGATCATTTCCTCCACCTCGCGGCTGGCCACGTTTTCGCCGCCCGTCTTGATCATGTCTTTCTTGCGGTCGACGACGGTGATGTAGCCCTCGTCGTCCACCGTGGCGAGATCGCCGCTGTGAAACCAGCCGCCCTCGAAGGCGGCGGCGGTTTTCTCCGGGTCGTTGAAGTAGCCCAGCATCAGGTGCGGCGAGCGGTGGACGATCTCGCCGACCTCACCGACGGCCACGTCCTCCATCGCGTCATTCACCACGCGGGTCTCCACGTTGAGCACCGCCTTGCCGCAGGAGCCGGGCTTGCGCAGCTGGTCCTCGGGCGACAGCATGGTCGCCAGCGGCGCGATCTCGGTCTGGCCGTACAGGTTCCACAGCCGCACCGCCGGCAGCCGCGACGCCAGCTCCTTCAACACCTCCACCGGCATGATGGACGCGCCGTAGTAGCCCTTGGCCAGCGTGGCCAGGCGGGCCGGATCAAAGACCGGCGAGCGCAGCAGCGCGATCCACACCGTGGGCGGCGCGAAGAAGCTGGTGATGCGGTGGCGCTCCAGCAGGTTGAGCAGGTGGTCGGGCACGGGCTTGCCGGTGATCACGTTGCTGCTGCCGATGTAGACGGCCGGACCGAAGAACACGTCGAGCTGCGCGCAGTGGTAGAGCGGCAGCGCGTGCAGCGCCACGTCGGCCTCGGCGATCTCGGCGTTGATCACGCAGCTCACGTACTGCCAGAGCACGGCGTCGTGCGTGAGCATCGCGCCTTTGGGCATCGACTCGGTGCCGCTGGTGTAGACGATCTGGGCCAGATCGGTGCTGCGCAGCGCCACCGGCGGCAGCGGGTCGGCGCAGGCGGCGAGGTGGTCGAAGCGGTGCATGGCCGCGTCGGGCTCGCTCGGGTCTTCGCCGGGCAGCCAGATGAATTGCTCGACCGCGGTCTCGCGCGCGGCGGCGTCGCGGGCGAGGGCGGCCAGGCCACTGTCGGTGGCCAGCGTGCGCGCGCCGGCGTGGCGCAGGATGTAGGCCACCTCGTCGGCCTTGAGCATGAAGTTGATCGGCACCAGCACCGCGCCACGCCGGGCGACGGCAAAGCGCAGCGCGGCGAAGGCGTGGGAGTTGCGGGCGAGCACGGCTACCTTGTCGCCTTCGGCCACGCCGATGTGCACGAGCCCGGCGGCCAGGCGGGTGACCAGCGCGTCGAAATCGGCGTAGCTCCAGACGGTGTCGCCGCAGACGATGGCGGTCTTGTCGGGCAGGCGGCGGGCGGTGCGGTGCAGGGCGTCGGCGATGGTCTGGCGGCGCACGGCGGGCGGCAGCGGGTGGCTCATGCGAAAGGGGCTCCGGGCGGTGGGTTCACGATGGCCCGATTGAACCGGGCGCGGGCGGTTTTTCCCATGGGCGTTTTCACCAGCCCCGGCCGGGCGCGCGCGGTCACATCCGGTCACCGCCGCAGGCGCCGGCGTCACGCGGTGGTGCGGTGCCGCGCCTATGATTGGTTACATGGATTCCGTGGTCTCCGTGCATCCGCTGCTGGCGCGCTGGGCGCGCGCCTTGAGTGCGCGCGCCCACGCCGCGTGGCACACGGTGGAGCTGGGCGCGCAGATCCTGGCGCTCACCCTCTCGCCGGCCACCTTTTTCCACACCGCCACGCGCCGCGCCGCGCTGCTGGCGCTGGTGCGTGGGGCGGCGCCGCTGCTGCCGTGGTTCACGGTGCTGTCCTCGCTGGTGAGTCTGGTGGTGATCCGCATCGTTGTGGCCACCGCGACCAGCTACGGCCTGTCGCAGTACGCGCTGGAGGTGCTGGTGCGCACCCTGGTGCTCGAACTCATCCCGCTGTTTGCGGCGCTGTTCGTGGCCTTGCGGCTGGCGCTGCCGCAGGCGCAGCGCGTGGGGCAGCGGCTGTCGGCGCTGCAGGCCCGCGGCGGCCCGCTGCCCTCGCGGCCGCGGCTGGCGCACGCGCTGTTCGCGCCGGCGCTGGCGGCGCAGTTCGCGGTGGTGCTGCTGGCCGCGCTCAGCGGCGTGGTGGCGCTGCTGCTGACCTACCTCACCGTCTACGGCCTCTCGCCCTGGGGCTGGCCGGCCTACACCCACGCGGTGGGCGCGGTATTCAGCCCGGGCACCGGCCTGATCTTCGCCCTCAAGACCCTCGGGTTTGCGCTGGCGGTGGCCGTGGTGCCGCTGGCGGCCGCGGCCCAGCCCGACGCCGACGGCCACCTTGGCCCGCGCGGCGACCTGGGCGCCTTCGCCCGCCTGTTCTCGGTGTTGCTGGCGGTGGAGATCGCCTCGCTGCTGGGCAACTACGCCTGAACCTTCGCCGCCCTCCGATCCGCGCATGACCGACCCCACCCCCACGCCCACCGACCCGCTGCACCTCGCCGACGAGGACGTTCCCGTCTCGCGCCTGGCGCTCAAGGCGCTGGCGCTGCTGGCGCTGGCGGTGGTGCTGGTCGTGGGATCGGTGGTGTATGTGTTGTACGCGCGGGGCGTGTTTGAGCCGGTGCAGCGGGTCGTGTTGATCGCCGACGACGCCGAGGGCGTGGCGGTGGGGCAGGACATCACCTTCGCCGGCTTTGCCATCGGCCGCGTGGCGCGCGTGGAGCTGGGCCGCGACGGCAACGCCCGGCTGCTGATCGACGTGCCGCGCCGCAACGCGCACTGGCTGCGCACGTCCAGCGTGTTCACCCTGGAGCGCAGCCTCGTGGGCGGCACGCGCCTGCGGGCCTACAGCGGCCTGCTCGACGACCCGCCCCTGCCCGACGGCGCGGAGCGCACCGTGCTGCGCGGTGACGCGGCCGCCGAGATCCCCAAGCTGACCGCCGCGGTGCGCGAGCTGCTGGAGCAACTCAACGCGCTCACCCGCGCCGACGCGCCGCTGGCGCGCAGCCTGGCCCACGTGGAGGTGGCCACCGGCCGGCTGGCCGGACCGCAGGGCGCGGCCGCGCTCATCACCGGCAACGAGGCCGACGCCGCCCGCCTGCTGGAGACGGTGGAGCGCAGCCGGCAGCTGCTGGCGCGCGCCGACGCCCTGACGCGCCGGCTCGACGGCGTGATCGCGCGCGCCGACCGCCAGCTGCTGGGCGCCCGCGAAGGCCCGGACGGCCCCGAGGGCCGCGATGGGCTGGTGAGCGAGGTGCGCGGCACGGTGCGCGAACTCCACGGCCTGCTGGGTCAGGCGCGCCAGAGCCTGCTGCGGGTGGACGCGGTGCTGGTGCAGGCCGAGGGCGTGGCGGCGAACACGCGCGAGGCCAGCAACGACCTCACCGCCCTGCGCGCCCAGGTGGAGAGCAGCCTGCGGCAGGTGGACGGACTGATTCAGGAGGTCAATCGCAAATGGCCGTTCGCGCGCGACACCGAGGTAAGGTTGCCATGAGCCGCTGTCCTGTGACCCCGGTGGGCGGTGCGGCTTGGGTGGCCCTGGCTTTGTCCATGGCGCTGTCCGGTTGCGCCAGCGGCCCACCGCCGGCCGACTGGGCGCTCACCGCGCGCGGGGCGATCGACCGCAGCACCGCGGCCTGGCTGCGCGGCGACGACCGCGTGGCCGAGGCGGAGCACGCGATCGCGCGCGGCGCGCTGGCCCGCACCGGCGATCCCGCCCGCGTCGCCCGCGCCGAGCTGCATCGCTGCGCCGTACGCGCGGCGGCGCTGGTGGTGGAGTCCTGCGCCGCGTTTGACGCGCTCGCCGCCGACGCCACCGAGGACGACCGCGCCTACGCCCGCCACCTCGCCGGCACCGCGACCGACGCCGACCGCGCGCGACTGCCCGCCGCCCAGCGCGAGCCGCTGTCGCGCATCGACGCGCCCTTGTCGCGCCTGGTGGCCGCGGCGGTAAAGCAGCGTCGCGGCGAAGCCACGGCCGACGACGTGGCGATGGCGGTGGACACGGCCTCGGCCCAGGGCTGGCGCCGACCCCTGCGCGCCTGGCTGGAGGTGCAGCGCGAGCGCGCGCTGGCCGCGGGGAACGCGACCGAGGCCGCCCGTCTCGCCAGGCGCCTGGCGCTGCTCGGACCGGCCCCGTGACCGCGAACCGACCCGGACGAACGCTCGGCTGACCCGGTCGTCATCCGTCGCTCACCCGCCCCCCAGCACCCCCAGCGCCAGCGGCAGGCTGACCATGCCCAGCAGCGTGGACAGCGTGACCAGCCCGGCCACGTAAGCCCCGGGGTAGCCCATGCGCGCGGCCAGCACGTAGCAGCTCGACGCGGTGGGCACCGCCGAAAACATCAGCAGCGCCGTGGTCTGCGCCGCGTCCAGCGCAAAGGCGCGCGCCAGCCCGAACGCCATGACCGGCATGGCCAGGTGCTTGATGGTCAGCACGGCCGCGCCCAGCGCGCGGGCCTGCGCGAGCGTGCCGAGCTGCATGCCGGCGCCGGCGGCCATCAGGCCCAGGGCCAGCGAGGCCTGGCCGATGCGGTGCACGGTCGGCTCCAGCCAGCCCGGCATGACGAAACCTAGCAGGTTGGCCGCCAGCCCCGAGGCGGTGGCGATGATCAAGGGGTTGCGCACCAGCTCGCGGGCGAAGCCGCGCTGCGCCTGGCGCGCCATGGGCCACACGGCCGCCACGTTGAACAGCGGCACACACACGCCGATGATCACCGCGATCATCTGCAGGCCCGGCGGGCCGAGCAGCTTGTCCGCCAGCGCCAGCGCGATGAACGAGTTGAAGCGGAACGCCACCTGCGCGCTGGCGGCGTGCAGGCGGGCGTCAAGGTGGCGCCGCAGCCCGGGCAGGTGGGGCAGGGCGTAGGCCAGGGCGATCGCACCGAGCCCCAGCGCCACCGCCGCGCCCATCAGGCTGGAGGCGGCCTGCAGGTCCAGCGGCCGCTTGACGATGCTGTGGAACAGCAGCACCGGAAAAAGGAAGTAGTACACCAGGCTTTCCACCTGCTCCCACACGCGCCGGTTCAGCGCGGTGAAGCGGCAGACCAGGTAGCCGCACAGGATCAGCGAGAAGTCGGGGAAGAGCAGCTGGGCGAAGTTCACCGGCCGAGGATAGCGGCTGCGCCGCCGCGCTTTGCGGGTTTGCCCCTATGTAGTGTCCCCAAAGCGAACGCAACTTATCGGCGGCTACAGTCTCTGTCTGCGAGTTCGTTCACCCACCGTTCTTCACGACACCAAGAAAAGGAAACGCTCATGCAACGTCGCCACCTCCTCGCCGCCGCCGCCCTCGCCACCACGGTCCTGCCCGGAATCGCGCTGGCGCAGGCCTACCCCAACAAGGTCATCCGCCTGCAGGTGCCCTTCGCCCCGGGCGGCACGACCGACATCATCGCGCGTGTCATGGCCGAGCCGCTGGGCAAGATCCTGGGCCAGTCCGTGGTGGTGGAAAACAAGGCCGGTGGCGGCGGCGTGATCGGCGCCACCGAGCTGGCCCGCAGCGCGCCGGACGGCTACACCATCGGCATGGCCACGGTGTCCACCACCGCCGCCAACCCGGCCATCAACCCGAAGATTCCCTACAACACGCTCACCGACTTCACCCCGATCACCAACATCGCGGCCACGCCGAACGTGATCGCCGTGCACCCCAGCTTCCCGGCGCGCGACTACAAGGGCTTCCTCGCCGAGTTGAAAAAGAACCCCGGCAAGTACAGCTACGCCACCTCCGGCACCGGCGGCATCGGTCACCTGCAGACCGAGCTGTTCAAGAGCCTGACCGGCACCTTCATCACCCACATCCCGTACCGCGGCGCCGGCCCGGCGCTGAACGACACGGTGGGGGGTCAGGTGCCGATCATTTTTGACAACCTGCCGTCGGCGCTGCCCTTCATCCGCGACGGCCGCCTGATCGCCATCGTGGTGGCCGCGCCGCAGCGCGTGGCGGCGATGCCCAATGTGCCGACCTTCAAGGAAGTGGGTCTGGAGCCGGTGAACCGCATGGCCTATTACGGCCTGATCGGCCCGAAGGGCCTGCCGAAAGAGGTGGTCGACAAGATCCACGCGGCGGCCATGCAGGCCGTGGCCGATCCGGCGGTGAAGAAGCGCATCGAGGACACCGGCTCGCTGATCGTGGCCAACACGCCGGCCCAGTTCGCCGACCAGATCAAGGCCGAGTTCGAGGTCTACAAGCAGGTCGTCGACAAGCAGAAGCTGCGTCTCGACTGAGCCCGGGCTTCGCATGACCCGCGTTGCGGGCCGGCGGCGGCCATCACCGGCCGCCCCGGGCTCCGCCCCCGCTCCCTCAACCGCCGCGCCGGTCGCCCACGACCAGGCCGCGGCGTTTGTCGATGCGCTCTGGCTCGAAGAAGGCCTGGCGCGCAACACGCTCGATGCCTATCGCCGCGACCTGGTGTTGTTCGGCGAGTGGCTCGCGGCCCAGGGCCGCACGCTGCTGGACGCGGGCGAATCCGACATCCACGGCTACTTCGCCGCGCGCCACGCGGCCACCCGCGCCACCACCGCCAACCGCCGTTTGACCGTGTTGCGCCGCTATTACCGCTGGGCGCTGCGCGAAGGCCTCATCCGGGCCGACCCCACGCTGCGCCTGGCGCCCGCCCGGCAGCCGTTGCGCGTGCCCAAGACGCTGAGTGAGGCGCAGGTGGAGGCGCTGCTCGCCGCACCGGACACCACCACGCCGCTGGGCCTGCGCGACCGCACCATGCTTGAGCTCATGTACGCCAGCGGCCTGCGCGTGAGCGAGCTGGTCACGCTCAAGACCTGGCACCTTGGCCTCGCCGAGCACGTGCTGCGCGTGACCGGCAAAGGCAACAAGGAGCGGCTCGTGCCTTTTGGCCAGGTCGCGGGTCAATGGCTGCAGCGCTACCTCGCCGAAGGGCGGCCGGCCATCCTGGCCGGTCAGTCGGGCGAGGACCTTTTCGTCACCGCGCGCGGCAGCCGCGCGGGCGAGGCGATGACGCGGGTGATGTTCTGGCAGCTGGTGCGCAAGTACGCGCTGCAGGCCGGCATCACCGCGCCGCTGTCGCCCCACACCCTGCGCCACGCCTTCGCCACCCACCTGCTCAACCACGGCGCCGACTTGCGCGCGGTGCAGCTGCTGCTGGGCCACGCCGACATCTCCACCACCACGATCTACACCCACGTGGCGCGCGAGCGCCTCAAGGCCGTGGTGGCGGCCCACCACCCGCGCGGCTGAGCGCCCGGCGACCTCAGGTCGGCGACTCGTCCGGTTCCTGCGCGGTGGGCAGGCTGCAGTGAAAGACCGCGCCTCCCTCGGGCGCCGTTTCAGCCCAGACCCGACCGCCGTGGCGCAGCGCAATGCGTTTGACGATGTGCAGCCCCAGTCCGCTGCCCGCGAACGCCTGCGGGCTGTGCAGCCGCACGAAGGGCTCGAACAGGCGCTCGGCCTGGTCCGGCGGAAAGCCCGGCCCGTTGTCCCGCACGCGGAGGTGGCCCGGGCCGGCCGCGTCCACCGTGATGAGCGCCGGGTCGCGGTCCACGGTGAACTTCCACGCGTTGCGCAGCAGGTTGTCCAGCAGGCTGTAGAGCAGCGCGGGGTCGCCCCAGACCACGATGCCCGGTTCCACCGCGCAGCGCGCGTGCCGGTGCGGCTCCGCTTCGTGCATCTGCGCCACGATGTCCTGCGCCAGGCGCGAGAGATCCACGGTCTGCCGTCGCAGCGGCTGGCGGCTCAGCCGGGCCAGACCCAGCAGGGCTTCGACGAGCTGGCTCATGCGCTGCGCCGAGCGGCCGATGCGGTCGATCATGTCGCGCGCCTCGGCGGACAACTCGCCGCCGTGGACGTCGGTCAGGATGTCGCTCAGGCCGGCAATGGCGCGCAGCGGCGAGCGCAGGTCGTGCGCGGCCATCGAGCTGAAGGCTTCGAGCTCCTGCACCGTGTCGTGCAGCTGCGCCGTGCGCTGGCGCACCCGGTGCTCGAGTTCTTCGTTGAGCTGACGCAGCCTCAACTCGCTGCGCTTGCGCGGCCCGATGTCCTGCAGCACCCCGCGCACCGCGCCGTCGGGCCGCACCGTGGCGTCCAGGCGCAGCCAGCGGACATCGCCTTCCCCGGGCATGACCCGGAACTCGACGTTCAGCGTCAGGGGCTCGGCGCCACTGCTCGTCAACACCGCCTCCAGGCCGGGGCGGTCCTCCGGGTGGACCCGGGCCAGCCAGCCGTCCCGGCCGACCGGCTCGGCGGGCAGCCCGGTCATCACGCGCGGCGGCCCCGAGAGCTGGAAGCGTCCGTCGGCCAGCGATTCGACCGTGCCCATCTGGGCCGCATCGAGCGCCTGGCGCAGCAGCGCCTGGCTGTGCGTGAGGGCCTCCTGCACGGCGTGACGCTCCAGCGCCATCTGGATGGTCGCGTGCAGTTCGCGCTGGGAGAACGGCTTGATCAGGTAGCCGTAGGGCCGGGTGCGGCGCGCGCGCTCCAGCGTGGAGTCCTCGGCGTAGGCGGTGAGGTAGATCACGGGGGTCTGGCGCGTGGCGGCCAGCTGGGAGGCCACCTCGATGCCATCCATCTCGCCCTTGATGTGGATGTCCATCAGCACGAGATCGGGCTCGGCGTCGCTGGCCAGCGCCAGCGCCTCGTGACCCGATTCCGCCACGCCCGCGATCTCATAGCCCATCTGCTGCAGCCGCTGCTGCAGGTTGAAGGCGACGATGCCTTCGTCTTCGACGATGAGGATGCGGGGGTCGGCCTTCACGCGGTCGGCTCCTTGACCTGAAAGCGCAGGCCAAACCGTACCGGGCCGGCGCGCTCGACCTCCAGCGTCCCGTCCAGCTGGCGCGCCAGCAGCTGGACCAGCTGCAAGCCCAGCGTGCCGGTGCGTTCGAGGTCGAGCGACGCGTCGATGGCCACGCCGTCGTTGCTCACCGCGAGTTCCACGGCACCGTCCGCACCCTGCCGCACCGCCACCTCGATGTGACCACGGCCGCCGCCCGGAAAGCCGTGCTTGAACGCGTTGCTCACCAGCTCATTGACCACCAGCCCGAGCGGCACGGCTTCGTTGATCGGCAGCTTCACCCCGGCGGCCCGGGTGCGGATGTCGACGCCGCCGGCCACGTCGGCGTAGGACTCCGCGAGGCTGGGCAGCAACTCACCCAGAAACCGTTCGAAGTCCA
This sequence comes from Hydrogenophaga sp. T66, assembly GCF_057219855.1. Classification (NCBI taxonomy): domain Bacteria; kingdom Pseudomonadati; phylum Pseudomonadota; class Betaproteobacteria; order Burkholderiales; family Comamonadaceae; genus Hydrogenophaga; species Hydrogenophaga sp. T66. The sequence goes on from NZ_JBXVVX010000001.1 coordinate 833,178, forward strand.
CGCGCGCGAAGTCGTGGGACTGGTAGAGCGTCTGGTGGATCAGCGACATCGAGCGGATCCGGTTCTGGCTGTCGCGCAGCGCGCCCACGAGGTCGTGGTCCGCCAGCCGCAGGGCCTGCAGGTCGAGCAGGCTGTGGATCACCTGCAGGTTGTTTTTCACGCGGTGGTGTACCTCGCGCAGCAACAGGTCCTTCTGCGTGAGCGCGTCCTGGATGCGTTTCTCCGATTGCTTGCGCTCGGACAGGTCCAGGATGACCGACAGCACCATCGGTCCTTCCCCGGTCTCGACCGGGTTGATGCCGACCTCCACCGGAAACTCGCTGCCGTCTTTGCGCAGCCCGCTGAGGTCGCGGCCGGCGCCCATCGGCCGGGCGGCGGTTTCGTCGAGGAAGCCGTTGCGGTAGCGCGGGTGGGCGTGGCGGTAGCGGGCCGGGATGAGGGATTCGACGGGGCGGCCGATGAGCTCGCCGGCGCTGTAGCCGAAGGTGGATTCGGCCAGCCGGTTGGCCCGCACGATCGCACCCGCGCGGTCCACCACGATCATCGCCACGGGCACGCGCTGAAAGGCCTGTCCGAGGTAGCTGTCCAGTTCCATGCGTTCAACCGTCATGCCCGCACCCGATGTCCACGTCGAGGGGTCATGCTAGCGAGTTGATCGCCGTCCGGGGCGCTCCCCGTCAGGGCCGGTGTCGCATGATTGGGCGACGGGGCGGCTGGTCTTCGCCGAGAGCGTGCATTTCCTCCCGCGTGAAGCCGGCGGCCTCGCGGGCGGTGGTGTTGAACGGTGGTCGTGGGCGCGGCGCGGCGTGGCGACGCGCGAGCACGCGGTAGTGGGCCAGCGGGTCCAGCCCCTCGCGTTCGCACAGCCAGGCGTACCAGCGGTTGCCCACCGCCACGTGGCCGATCTCGTCGCGCAGGATGATGTCCAGGATGTCGACGGCGCGCGTCGCTTCCGGCGTGTTCACCCGGCGCAGCCGCGCCTGGATCAGCGGCGTGGCGTCCAGCCCGCGGGCCTCCAGCGTGCGCGGCACCAGGGCCATGCGCGCGGTGACGTCGTCCTGGGTCTTGACGCACATTTCCCACAGGCCGTGGTGCGCCTCGAAATCGCCGTAGTCGTGACCGAGCTGCTGCAGGAGCGCGCGCAGCAGCCCGAAATGCGTGGCCTCTTCGTGGGCCACCTGCAGCCACTGGCGGTAGTAGTCCGGCGGCAGGCCGGGAAAGCGCCAGCAGGCATCCAGCGCCAGGTCGATGGCATTGAACTCGATGTGGGCGATGGCATGCAGCAGCGCGGCCAGGCCGCTGCGGGTGAACGGCGAACGCCGCGGCACCGCGTCCGGCGCCACCAGCCCGGGCCGCGCGGGCCGCCCGGGCAGGGGCCGATCCGCCGGTGCGGTGAGTGGGGAGCGGGCGTCCAGCGCCGCTTCATCGCCATTGCCCAGCGACTGCCAGTCGCGCCACAGCGCGTGCGTCGCCGCGACCTTGTCTGCCGGGTCGGCCTGCAGCAAGGCCGCCAGCGCGCTGGCGCGCAGGCTGGGGCCGGTGGCGCGGGCGTGAGGGCAGACGGTCGCTTCGGTGGGGCGCATCCCTACAATTCTAGGTTTCGTCCCACAGCCCCCCGGAGTACCCCATGGCCCTGTTTTCTCTTGATGGCGTCGCCCCGCGCGTGGCCGATTCGGCCTGGGTGGCCGACAACGCGCAGGTGATCGGCAACGTGGAGCTGGCTGCCGACAGCAGCGTGTGGTTCGGCGTGACCATCCGCGGCGACACCGAGACCATCGTGGTGGGCGAGGGCAGCAACATCCAGGACGGCAGCGTGCTGCACGCCGACGTGGGCAAGCCCCTCACCGTCGGCCGGCATGTGACGGTGGGGCACCAGGTCATGCTGCATGGCTGCACCATCGGCGACGGTTCGCTCATTGGCATCGGCGCGGTGGTGCTCAATGGCGCCCGTCTGGGCAAGCACTGCCTGGTGGGCGCTGGTGCGCTGGTCACCGAGGGCAAGGAGTTTCCCGATGGCTCGATGATCCTGGGCAGCCCGGCCCGCGTGGTGCGCACGCTCACGCCCGAGCAGATCGAGGGCCTGCAGCAGAGCGCGCAGCACTACATCGACAACGCCCGCCGCTACCGGCAGGGCTTGAAAAAGATCGACTGAGCCCGATGTGCGGCCCTTCGTGACGAAAGTCTCCTGAAAGTCCCCCGTGTCCGAACTCCACAAATTCGTGTTTGAAGGCCTGCCGGTGCGCGGCATGCTCGTGCGGCTCACCGACGCCTGGCAAGACATCCTCGCCCGGCGTGCGCAGGCCGGCGGCTACCCCGCGGCCGTCACCGAGTTGCTGGGTGAGATGACCGCCGCGGCCACGCTGCTGCAGGCCAACATCAAGTTCAATGGGGCGGTGGTGCTGCAGATCATGGGCGACGGGCCGGTGAAGGTGGCCGTGGCCGAGGTGCAGCCCGACCTGAGTCTGCGTGCCACGGCGACCGTCACCGGCGAGGTGGCGGCCGACGCGCCGCTGTCGCACATGGTCAACGTGACCAACCAGGGGCGCTGCGCCATCACGCTCGACCCCAAGGACCGCCAGCCCGGCCAGCAGCCCTACCAGGGCGTGGTGCCGCTGTTCGGCGATCGCCACGAAAAGCTCGAAAAGATCAGCGAAGTGATCGAGCACTACATGCTGCAAAGCGAGCAGCTCGACACGCGCCTGGTGCTCGCGGCCAACGACCGCGTGGCGGCCGGCCTGCTGATTCAGCGCCTGCCGCTGCAGGGCGAGGCCAACCTCGCCGGGCAGGGCGTGGCCCGGGCCGACGAGGACCACATCGGCCGCAACGAGGACTACAACCGCATCGCCATCCTCGCCGCCAGCCTGCAACGCGACGAGTTGCTCAACCTCGACGCCCAGACGGTGTTGCACCGTCTGTTCTGGGAGGAAAACCTGCGTCGCTTCGAGCCGCTGCAGGGCGACGCCGGTCCGCGCTTTGCCTGCACCTGCTCGCGCGAGCGCGTGGCCGGCATGCTGCGCTCGCTCGGCCAGGCGGAGATCGAATCCATCCTCGCCGAGCGCGGGGAGGTGGAGGTGGGCTGCGAGTTCTGCGGCGCGCAGTACCGGTTCGACCCGGTGGATGCCGCGCAGGTGTTCCTGCCTTCGCCCGACCAGCCGCCGGTGACTGGCCGACCGCAGTAAGCCGGCCGGCGGCGCGGCGCGGGACACCCGCCGGGGTGTCGGCGGCGGCGGCGGCGTAGCATCGCCGCCCCGTCGCTGTCACCCCGCCGGCCCATGAAGAACGCCGAATTCCGCCAGCTCGCGCTGCTGTGCGAGCTGATCGACACCCAGAGCCTCAACGAGGCGGCCGCCCGGCTGCACATGTCGGCGTCCGCCGCCAGCCACGCCCTGTCGCGACTGCGGCAGGAGCTCGGCGATGAGATCTGCGTGCGCGACCGCCAGCATTACCAGCTCACGCCCTACGGCGAAGCGGTGCTGGAGCCATTCCGGCAGATCCTCGCGGCGTGGCGTGCCTCGAGCAGCACGGCCGTGCTGTTCGATCCGCGCGACTGCGACGCCCGCATCGCCCTGGCCAGCTGCGATGGCCTTGGCCTCGCCAGCCTGGCCGCGTTGCTGCGCGCCGTGCAGGCCGAGGCGCCGCGTCTGCGGCTGCATGTCGACAGCCCGTCCCACGGGCCGCGCGACATCGAGGCCCTGCGCAGCGGCCATCTCGACATCGCCTGCACCCTGCAGGATGCCCCCGACGACGCCCGCGACCTGCACCGCGACACGTTGACCCGGCTCGTGCTGGACACGGTGTGCCTGCGGCAAGACCACCCGCTGCTCGCCAGCGGGTTTGATGGCGCGGCCTACACCGCGGCCTCCCACCTGATGATCGGCTGCGCGCCGCGGGCGGGCGCCGAAGACGCCGGTGCCGACGGTCCGGTGGTGGTGCGGTCGTGGGTCCTGGCGGCCGAGCTGCTCGCCACCGGCGACCGCCTGCTCACCACGACCGCCGCGCAGGCCCGCCAGCTGCTGGCCGCGCGCCCCGGTCTGTGGGCGCTGCCGCTGCCACCCGGCATTCCGGTGCGCGAACTGCCGCTGCACATGATCTGGCACCAGCGCACGCACCAGAGCAAGCCCCACCGCTGGCTGCGTCAGCGGCTGCGCGAGCGGGCCGGCGCCATGTGACGGGGCTGTGCCGCGGTGCCGAGCCAGCCGTCGATGCGGCGCTGGTGGCGGTGGGCCGTGCCCTCGCCGAGCATGCGGCACATGAGGTCAAAGCAGTCAAAGCGCAGCCGCCGAACCGCGGCCAGCGAGTCTCCCGCCATGACGCGCGCCATCAGCAGGCGGTCCCGCGCCGACAGGCGGGACTGGACCGGCTGAAGCTCGCGCCGCAGGTAGCTTTGCAGCGCCGCCAGCCGGTCCGCCTCACTCGCCCCGCCGGACGGCCGACCGCCCCACCAGCGCTGCAGCCACGCCCCCACACCGCGCCCGTGGGCCCCTTGTTGATAGATATTGCTCATTGCCTCTCCCTTGTCGATTGCGAATGTCGACACTGTAGGAAGGCCAGGGTGGCTTGTCGAACGCAAGTTCGGCGATAGGCGTTGCGCCGATTGCAATACAAAAAATCTATCAGACCTCGTTGGTCGGTAACCCAGGGCTGCGGGAAGCCACCAGCGCCGAGAACAGCCGGTGCTCACAGCCCGGATCGCTGCAGGCCTCGCATTGCCAGCGCCCGGTCCCGTGACGCAGGCGCTCGTCGTCGGGCACCAGGGCGCTGCCGAGGTGCGGCTGCAGCGCCGCCAGGGCAGCCGCCAGCCGGCGCGGGCCCTGGCCGTAGATCGTCTGGAATGCCAGACCCGCTTCCTGCAGCGCCCGGCGCAGCCGCGCGTCGATGGCGTCGCGGACCGCGGGGCTCTCGCGAAACAGCCCATCGGCCTGCCACGGCAGATCCAGCCCCATCAGCAGCGTGCAGTCCACGCGCCGCTGGGCATCGAGGGCCGCGGGCCACAGGCTGTCGTCGTTGAAATAATGGGCGCTGTAGGCCGCGACGACCAGCGCCGTCGTGTCGGCCACCACGACCACGCCCGGGCGGCGGGCGGCGTCGATGCGGCGGGTTTGCTCCGCCGCGATGCCGGCCTGTTCTTCTGCGCGGGGTGCGCGGCCGGCCTGGGTGCACCAGTCCCGCAGGTGCTCATCCACGCGGACCGCGGGCCAGCCCCGTTCGGTCAGCGCGGCCGTCAGGGCGTGCGCGAGGTGGGTCTTGCCGCTCGATTCGCCCCCGAGCAGGGCGATGGTGGGCATGGTGTCAGCGCCGCGCGGGTTGCGCGATCTGGACGAAGATTTCGTTGGGCTTGACCATGCCCAGTTCCTGGCGGGCGAGCTCTTCGACCATCGCCAGGCCTTCCTGCAGGTCGCGCACCTCGCTGGCGAGCTGGTCGTTGCGCTGCTGCGCCTGCTGGTTGGCCGCCACCTGATCGGCCAGTTCCCGCTTCATCTCGGCCACCCGAGGCACACTGCCCCGGCCCAGCCAGAGCTGGGCGTGCAGGGCGAGCAGCAGGCCCACGAGCAGGGCCGGAATCAGGCGGCTGGCCATCATGGGGTGGCGTGTCGCGTCACTTCAGGTTGTAGAAGGCCGCGCGACCGGGGTAGACCGCCACTTCGCCGAGGTCTTCCTCGATGCGCAACAGCTGGTTGTACTTGGCCATGCGGTCCGAACGCGACAGCGAGCCGGTCTTGATCTGGCCGGCGTTGGTGCCCACCGCGATGTCGCTGATGGTGCTGTCCTCGGTTTCGCCCGAGCGGTGGCTGATCACGGCCGTGTAGCCCGCGCGCTTGGCCATCTCGATGGCGGCGAAGGTTTCGGTGAGGGTACCGATCTGGTTGATCTTGATGAGGATCGAGTTGCCGATGCCCTTGTCGATGCCTTCCTGCAGGATCTTGGTGTTGGTGACGAACAGGTCGTCGCCCACCAGCTGCACCTGCTTGCCCAGGCGCTCGGTGAGCAGCTTCCAGCCGTCCCAGTCGCCCTCGGCCATGCCGTCTTCGATGCTGACGATCGGGTACTTGTCGCACCAGGTGGCCAGGATGTTGGTCCACTCCTCGGCGCTGAGCACCAGCCCCTCGCCTTCGAGGTGGTACTTGCCGTCCTTGTAGAACTCGCTGGAGGCGCAGTCCAGGCCGAGCGCGATCTGCTCGCCCGGCGTGTAGCCGGCGTTGGCGATGGCTTCCAGGATCATCTGCAGCGCGGCCTCGTGGCTGGCCACGTTCGGTGCAAAGCCGCCTTCGTCGCCGACGGCGATGCTCATGCCCTTGTCGTGAATGATCTTCTTCAGCGCGTGGAACACCTCGGCGCCCCAGCGCAGGGCCTCGCGGAAGCTCGGCGCGCCCACCGGGATGATCATCAGCTCCTGCAGGTCGAGGTTGTTGTTGGCGTGGGCGCCGCCGTTGACCACGTTCATCATGGGCACCGGCATCTGCACCGCGTTCATGCCACCGAAATAGCGGTACAGCGGCAGACCCGCTTCCTCGGCCGCGGCGCGGGCCACGGCCATCGAGACAGCCAGCATGGCGTTGGCGCCCAGGCGGCTTTTGTTTTCGGTGCCGTCGAGGTCGATCAGGGTCTTGTCGAGGAAGGCCTGCTCGGAGGCGTCGAGGCCGAGCACGGCTTCGCTGATTTCGGTGTTGATGTGCTCCACGGCCTTGAGCACCCCCTTGCCGAGGTAGCGGCTCTTGTCGCCGTCGCGCAGCTCGATGGCTTCGCGCGAGCCGGTGGACGCGCCCGAGGGCACGGCCGCGCGGCCCATCACGCCGCTTTCCAGCAGCACGTCGCACTCAACGGTGGGATTGCCGCGGCTGTCCAGCACTTCGCGGCCAACGATGTCAACGATTGCACTCATGGGTTCTTCTGCCTTGGGAGATGAAAAAACGGATCAGACGCCCTCGACCGCGATCATGCGGATCGAGCCGGCGCCCTCGCGGGCCTCGCGGGCGCGGGTGTAGGTTTCGGAGTCGTAGTAGGCCTGCGCGGCCGCCAGGTCCTTGAACTTCAGCACAACGATGCGCTGCGGCGTCCAGCCGCCTTCCAGGCTGATCGTGCGGCCGCCGCGCGCGAGCACCTCGGCGCCGTGCTCCTGCATGGCGCGCGTGCTCCACTCACGGTAGACCTTCATCTGCTCTTCGTTGGTGACGGTGACGTCGGCAATCAGGTAGGCGGGCATGGGGTGGCTCAGTCGTGGAAGCGGTTTTCGAGGAAACCCTGACGCTTGGTCACGCGGTCGAGTTCGAGCAGCGTTTCCAGCAGCGCGGGCATGTGCTTGAGAGGCACGGCGTTCGGGCCGTCGGAGAGGGCCTTGGACGGGTCGGGGTGGGTTTCCATGAACAGGCCGGCCACACCGACCGCCACGGCCGCGCGCGCCAGCACCGGCACGAACTCCCGCTGGCCGCCGGAGCTGGTGCCCTGGCCGCCGGGCAGCTGCACGCTGTGGGTCGCATCGAACACCACCGGGGCAGCGGTCTCGCGCATGATGGCCAGCGAGCGCATGTCGGAGACGAGGTTGTTGTAGCCGAAGCTCACGCCGCGCTCGCAGGCCAGAAAGCTGTCCTCGGGCAGACCGGCGTCGCGGGCCGCGTCGCGCGCCTTGTCGATCACGTTCTTCATGTCGTGCGGCGCAAGGAACTGGCCCTTCTTGATGTTCACCGGCCGGCCAGACTGCGCCACGGCGCGGATGAAGTCGGTCTGTCGGCAGAGGAAAGCGGGCGTTTGCAGCACGTCGCAGACCGCCGCGGCGGGCGCGATGTCGTCCTCGCTGTGCACGTCGGTGATCACCGGCACACCGAGCTGCGACCGCACCTTGGCCAGCACCGCCAGGCCAGCCTCGCGGCCCGGGCCGCGGAAGCTCTTGCCGCTGCTGCGGTTGGCCTTGTCGAAGCTGCTCTTGAAGATGAAAGAGATGCCCAGCGACGCGGTGATGTCTTTCAGGCGGCCTGCGACGTCGAGCTGGAGTTGCTCCGATTCGATCACGCAGGGACCGGCGATCAGGAAGAAAGGCCGGTCGAGGCCGACGTCGAAGCCACACAGTCGCATGGGTCAGTCCTTGCGGCGCAGGGCGAGCGCCGCCTTGATGTACGCGTTGAACAGCGGATGACCGGCCCACGGGGTGGACTTGAACTCCGGGTGGAACTGCACGCCCATGTACCAGGGGTGGACGTTCTGCGGCAGTTCCACGATTTCGGTGAGCTGTTCGCGCTGCGTGAGGGCCGAGATCACCAGCCCGGCCGCGCGCAGGCGGTCCAGGTAGTTGACGTTGGCTTCATAGCGGTGGCGGTGGCGCTCGGTGACGACGTCGCCGTAGATGCTGTGGGCCAAGGTGCCGGGCGTCACGTCGGAGCTTTGTGCGCCCAGGCGCATGGTGCCCCCGAGGTCTGACGAGGCGTCGCGCTGCTGGATCGTGCCGTCGGCGTCTTTCCATTCGGTGATCAGCGCGATCACCGGGTGCGGCGTGTCGGGGTCGAATTCGGTGCTGTTGGCGTGTTTGAGACCGGCGACGTGGCGCGCGTACTCGATGGTGGCCACCTGCATGCCCAGGCAGATGCCCAGGTACGGCACCCGGTGTTCGCGGGCGTAGCGGGCCGCGCAGATCTTGCCTTCCGTGCCGCGCTTGCCAAAGCCGCCCGGCACCAGAATCGCGTCAAACGCGCCCAGTTCGGTCGCCACGTTGTCCGGCGTGAGCGTTTCGGAGTCGATGTAAGTGATCTCGACCTTGGCCTGGTTCTTCAGACCGGCGTGGCGCAGCGCTTCGTTGAGGGACTTGTAGCTGTCCGACAGGTCCACGTACTTGCCGACCATGGCGAGCCTGAGCGTGGCCGTGGGGTGCTCGACCGCGTACACCAGGTCGTCCCAGCGCTTGAGGTTGGCCGGCGGCGTGTTCAGGCGCAGCTTGTCGCAGATCAGGCCGTCCAGGCCCTGCTCGTGCAGGATGCGGGGCACCTTGTAGATGGTGTCCACGTCCCACATGCTGATCACGCCCCACTCGGGCACGTTGCTGAACAGGCTGATCTTGGCGCGTTCTTCGTCGGGGATGCGGCGATCGGCGCGGCAGAGCAGCGCGTCGGCTTGGATACCGATCTCGCGCAGCTTCTGCGCGGTGTGCTGCGTGGGTTTGGTCTTGAGCTCGCCAGCGGCGGCGATCCAGGGCACGTAGCTCAGGTGCACAAAGGCCGAGTGGTTGGGGCCCAGGCGCAGGCTCATCTGGCGCACGGCCTCCAGAAACGGCAGGGACTCGATGTCGCCCACGGTGCCGCCGATCTCGACGATGGCCACGTCCACCGCGTCCGGCGTGCCTTCGCCCGAACCCTTGCGGATGAATTCCTGGATCTCGTTGGTGATGTGCGGGATCACCTGCACCGTCTTGCCGAGGTAGTCGCCGCGGCGCTCCTTCTCCAGCACCGACTGATAGATCTTGCCGGTGGTGAAGTTGTTGGCCTTTTTCATGCGCGTTTCGATGAAACGCTCATAGTGGCCCAGGTCGAGGTCGGTCTCGGCGCCGTCGTCGGTGACGAACACCTCGCCGTGCTGAAACGGCGACATGGTGCCCGGATCGACGTTGATGTACGGGTCGAGCTTGATGAGGGTGACGTTGAGGCCGCGCGACTCCAGCAGCGCGGCGAGAGATGCAGAAGCAATGCCCTTGCCCAGGGAGGACACCACACCGCCGGTGACGAACACGTATTTGGTCATGTCTCGGGCGGGCCGGCGGCCCGCAGGAGGTGGAAATGGGAATTATATGTGGCCCCCCACCCGGGCCCGGCGCGCTCGCGGGGGCCCTGATACATTGCGCGCCATGAACGATCTCGCCGGAAAACACGTCATCCTGGGCCTGTCGGGCGGCATCGCCTGTTACAAGGCGGCCGAGTTCTGCCGGGCGCTGATCAAGGCCGGTGCCACCGTGCAGGTGGCGATGACCGAGGCGGCCGAGCATTTCATCACGCCGGTGACCATGCAGGCGCTCTCCGGGCGGCCGGTCTACACCTCCCAGTGGGACGCGCGTGAGGGCAACAACATGCCCCACATCAACCTCAGCCGCGAAGCCGACGCCATCGTGATCGCGCCCGCCAGCGCCGACTTTCTGGCCAAGCTGCTCCACGGCCGGGCCGACGACCTGCTCTCGCTGATGTGTCTGGCGCGACCGATCGAGCGGGTGCCGCTGATCGTGGCGCCGGCGATGAACCGCGAGATGTACGCCCACCCCGCGACCCAGCGCAACCTGGCCCAGCTGCGGGCCGACGGCACGGTGGTGCTGGGCGTGGGCGCGGGCGATCAGGCCTGCGGCGAGACCGGCGACGGGCGCATGCTGGAGCCGGCGGAGCTGCTGGATGAACTGGTCGCGCATTTCCAGCCCAAGCCGCTGGCGGGCCGGCGGGTGCTGATCACCGCCGGTCCGACCTTCGAAGCGATTGACCCGGTTCGCGGCATCACCAACCGCAGCAGCGGCAAGATGGGTTTTGCCATCGCCCGCGCCGCGTGGGAGGCCGGGGCCGACGTGACCCTGGTGGCGGGCCCGGTGGCCCTGGCCACGCCGCGGGGCGTGGCGCGGGTGGATGTGGCGTCGGCGCTGGACATGCAGCGCGCGGTTCAGGCCGCCGAGGCCACGGCGGATGTGTTCATTGCCGCGGCGGCGGTGGCCGACTGGCGGCCAGCGACCGAAGCGATGCAGAAGATCAAGAAAGACGGCAGCGGCGCCGTGCCCGCGCTGGCCTTCGTGGAGAACCCCGACATCCTGGCCGGCGTGGCCGCGGGCGCGCGGGCCCGGAGCGGCGCGTTGTACTGCGTGGGCTTCGCGGCCGAGAGCCACGACCTGCTGGCACACGCGCAGGCCAAGCGGGCGCGCAAGGGTGTGCCGCTGCTGGTGGGCAACATCGGCCCCGATACCTTCGGCCGCGACGACAACGCCCTGCTGCTGGTGGATGCGGCCGGTGCGCGCGAGTTGCCGCGCGCCGACAAGCTCACGCTCGCCCGCGCGCTCGTGGCCGAGATTGCCCGGCGCTTGCCGGCCTGAGGCTCAGTCCCACCAGGGCAGCAGCCGCTTCATCGAGGCGACCTCGCCGCAGTGGTCGGGCACATAGCCGGGCAGGGCGGTCAGGGCCTGATGCCAGTTGTTTCCCTGCAGGTGCTGCAGCAGGCGCTGCAGGGCGGGCTGCTCCAGCGCCGTCTTCAGGCACACCAGCAGGTAGCGCTCCTCGGTCACGGTCACGAAGTCCAGGCCCTGGCTGCGCGCGGCGTACTCGGTGCCTAGGCCCACGTCGGCGGTGCCACTGGCCACGGCCAGGGCCACGGCCCCGTGGGATGTCTCGACGCGCTCGTAGCCGTTCACCGTGTCGGCCGCGCGCCCCGCCTGGGCGAGCCACTCGTCGAGCAGCAGGCGGGTGCCCGTGCCCTTGGCGCGGTTGACGAAGCGCGCGCGCTGGTGGATCACGTCGTCCAGCGACTGCAGCCGCAGCGGATTGCCCGGCGCCAGCATCAGGCCCTGGGCGCGCCGCGCGAAGCCGATGATCTTGTGCAGGCCGGGCTTGAGCAGCGGCCGGTAGGTGCGCGCGCTCAGGCTGCCGGCGGCCGCGAAGGGCTGGGTGTGGAAGCCCGCGACCTCGCAACGGCCTTCGTTGAGCGCGCGGATGGCATCCACGCTGCCGGTGAAGCGGATGTCCAGGTGCAGCGGCGCCTCGGCGTGGCGCGCGGTGTGTTCGCGCAGCACCGTGAGCGCATGGTCGTGGCTGGCGTACAGGGTCAGCTCGTCCTGTCGCACCGGGGTGTCGCTGGCGCCGTCGAGCACCTTGGCAAACGCGCGCTCGATCTCCGCGCGCAGGCTTTCCATCTGCGGCGCCAGCCGCGCCTGGGCTAGGCGCTCGGCCAGCAGCAGCCGCTCGCCGAAGGCGGTGAGGCGGGCGGCCTGGCCGCGTTCCCACACCAGCAAGGGCTGGCCCAGCTCCGCTTCCCAGTCCTTGAGCTGCCCCCACACGTGGCGGTACGACAGACCGATCTGACGCGCGGCCCCGGAGATCGAACCACTGCTGCGCACCGCGTGCAGCACGTCCATCATGGGGTTGCGCAGCACGACCGGCTCCCCGGCCCGGGAGGCCGGGCCGCTGCGCAGGGTGTACGACAACTCGACGGTCCGCATGGCCCGGAAGTGTGCATCAAGCCCACCAAGACCCTCGGCCGTGACTTATGAATCGCGCTTCCTAACGCGCTGCGGCGGACCCGTGATTGAATCCTGCGCCATTGAGGATGGAGTCTCCATGAGTGCCTTTGTCGACAGCGCGAGCACCGCGTTCACCCTCGTGACCTCCGGCGACCCGGTGTTGTGGTCGGTGGTGGGGCGCTCGCTCGCGGTGAGCGCGGCGGCCTGTTTGATTGCCAGCGGCATCGGCCTGGCGCTGGGCGCGTGGCTGGCGACCGCGCGGTTTCGCGGCCGTTCGGCGCTGCTGACGGTGCTCAACACCTTTCTGGCGATTCCGTCGGTCGTGGTGGGGCTGGTGATTTACCTGCTGCTGTCGCGCTCCGGGCCGCTGGGCTTCCTGGGTTGGCTGTTCAGCTTTCAGGCCATGGTGCTGGCGCAAGCGGTGCTGGTGGTGCCGCTGGTCACCGCGCTCACGCGTCAGGTGGTGGAGGACGCGGACCGCACCCATGGCGAGCAACTGCGCTCGCTGGGCGCGGGCACGCTGACGCGCGCGCTGCTGCTGGCCTGGGACGAGCGCTACGCGTTGCTCACCGTGCTGATCACGGCGTTTGGCCGTGCGGTGTCGGAAGTGGGCGCGGTGATGATCGTGGGCGGCAACATCGAGGGCTTCACCCGGGTCATGACCACCGCCATCGCGCTGGAGACCAGCAAGGGCGACCTGCCGCTGGCCCTGGGCCTGGGACTGGTGCTCATGACGGTGGTGCTCCTGCTCAACGGCGTGGTCTCGCTGCTGCGCCGCTGGCGCGAGCGCCGGGATGGGCTGGCGCCGCTGATGGTGGCTGCATGACAGCGATGCCTCGCCTGCCCGCCGCTGTGGCGGCGGCGCCCGTGGTCGAACTGCGCGACGCCACGGTGCAGCTGGTGCCCGGCCGCCCGCCTGCGCTGGATCGCGTCTTCCTGCGCATCGCCCCGGGCGAGCGCGTGGCGCTGGTGGGCGCCAACGGCAGCGGCAAGAGCACGCTGCTGCGCACCCTGCACCGCCTGCAGCCCCTGACCACAGGCAGTCTGCAGACCGCCAGCGGCGCGCGCCAGGCCATGCTGTTCCAGCGACCCCACCTGCTGCGCCTGAGCGCGCAGCGCAACATCGCGCTCGGCCTGTGGCTGCAAGGCACACCGTGGCGGTCGGCGCGCGAGCGGGCGTGGGAGGCGCTGCGCCGGGTGGAGCTCGAGTCCGTGGCCGACGCCAACGCCCGCGCGCTGTCGGGCGGCCAGCAGCAGCGCCTGGCGCTGGCGCGCGCCTGGGCGCTGCGCCCCGCGGTGTGGTTGCTCGATGAACCCACCGCCAGCCTCGACCCCCACGCCAAGCGCGAAGTCGAGGCCCTGATTGCCGAGTTCACCACCGCCGGGCAGCCAGACGGCTCGCCGACCACCCTGGTGTTCAGCAGCCACAACCTGGGCCAGGTGAAGCGACTGGCCAGCCGCGTGATGTACCTGGAGCAAGGTCGGCTGCTGGCCGACCTGCCGGTGGCCGATTTCTTCAACCACGAGATCCTGCGGGCGGTGTGCCCGCAGGCCGATCTGTTTGTTCAGGGAGAAAGCCTGTGACATTTTTCAAGCGCGTGGCCGCCGCCGTGGTCTTCGGTCTGGCCGGTGCGGCCGCCCTGGCCCAGAGCATCGTGGTGGCGTCCACCACCTCCACCGAGCAGAGCGGCTTGTTTGGCCATATCCTGCCCCAGTTCAAGCAGGCCAGCGGTATCGATGTGAAGGTGGTGGCGCTGGGCACCGGCCAGGCGATTGACATGGCCCGCCGCGGTGACGCGGACGTCCTGTTCGTGCACGACAAGGTCGCCGAGGAGCAATTCGTGGCCGACGGCTTCGGCGTGAAGCGCCTGGAGGTCATGTACAACGACTTCGTGCTGATCGGCCCGAAGGCCGACCCGGCCGGGACCAAGGGTGCCGACATCGCTGCTGCCTTCAGGAAGCTCGCCGCCGCGAACGCGCCCTTTGTCTCGCGTGGCGACAAAAGCGGGACGCACGCGGCCGAGCTGCGCTTCTGGAAGCTGACCGACCGCGAGGCCGTCAAAGGCACTGGCTACCGGGAATGCGGGTGCGGCATGGGCCCGGCGCTGAACATCGCGTCGAGCAGCGGCGCCTATGTGCTGGCCGACCGCGGTACCTGGCTGAACTTCAAGAACCGCGCCGATCTCGCCATCCTGGTGGAGGGCGACAAGCGCCTCTTCAACCAGTACGGCGTGATGCTGGTGAGCGCGGCCAAGCATCCCCACGTCCGGGCGGCCGATGGCCAGAAGTTTGTCGATTGGCTCGTCGGTCCCGCCGGCCAGGCAGCGATTGCCGCTTACCAGATCGGCGGCGAGCAGCTGTTCTTTCCCAACGCCCGGCGGTGATCGCTTCGCGGCGCCATCAGCTCAGGGGCCGCGGCACCAGCGAGGAGTGGTGCTCCACGATCACCCAGCGGTCGGCCGCTTCGCGGTGCAGCACGAGCGTGAAGCGCGCGGGCAGGCCCTGCGGGTCGGTGCCGGGGAAGAGGGTGAGTTCGTAGATGCCGCTGAGCACCACGGCGTCGCCCAGGGTGCGCTGGCGGCTGGCGACGAGCCGCATTTGTGGTGGCGGGCGCATGCCCAGCACCTCGTCGAAATAGCGGGCGATGGCTTCGGGCGACTCTTTGGGGTCGGGGGCGGTGGTGGCCCAGAGCACCGCGCGGGGGTCGTACAGCGCACACAGCGTACCGACCTCGCCGCGGTTGAAGGCGGAGATCCAGCGGTGAATGACCTCGGTGGCCTGCATGTCAGTCGCGACCCCCGTCGAGCTGGCGCAGGACCTCGGCCTGGAAATCGGTGCCCTGCGCCGCGGCCATGAAGTCGGCGGTGCTGCCGTCGTAGCGCACGCCGCCCTGGTGAATCAGCACGAGGCGGCTGGCGCTGCGCGCTTCCTCGATCAGGTGGGTGGCCCAGAGCACCGCGAGGCCCTCGCGGGCGCACAGGTCGCTCACGGTGGTGAGCAGCTGCTGGCGCGAGGCGGGGTCGAGGCCGACGGTGGCTTCGTCCATCAGCAGCACGCGCGGGCGATGGAGCAGGGCGCGCACCAGCTCGACCTTGCGCCGGTTGCCGCCGGAGAGGCTGCGCACGACGGCTTTCTCCTGTCCCTGCAGGCCCAGGCTGGCCAGGCCGTGGGCGATGCGTTCGGCGGCCAGCGCGCGCGGCAGGCCGTGGAGGTCGGTGTGAAAGCGCAGGTTGGCGAGCACGCTCAGGTCGAGGTCGAGCGCGGCCTGCTGAAACACCACGCCGAGCCCGGCGAGCGCGCGCGCGGGGTGCCGGCGCAGGTCGTGTCCCAGCACCTCGATCTCGCCGCGGTCGGGCGTGAACAGACCGGTGAGCAGTTGCAGCAGGGTGCTCTTGCCGGCGCCGTTGGGGCCGAGCAGGGCCACGAACTCGCCCGCCCGCAGGCTCAGGCTGAGCCCCCGCAGCGCGGGCTTGGCGCCGTAGGCCTTGTGCAGGTCGGTGGCGCGCAGCAGGGTGGATGCGGCGGTGTCGGGCATCAGCTGTGGCCTCGCGGCAGCAGGTTCATGCGGTGCAGCAAACGCTTTTCCCGTTCGACGGTGTCAAGCACCGCCTGCCGGTAGTCGCGGGTGTTGAGGTAATCGAGAGTCTGATCGTAGCGGGCGAGTTCGCGCAAGTGGCGTTCGCTGAGCATGGCGCGGGCGAAGGCGTCGTGCAATCGGGCGATGGCGGCCTCGGGCGTGGCGCGGGGCGCGGCCAGGCCCCAGGGCGAGTGGTGCACGGCAAACGGGTACCCCAGCTCGCGCAGGGTCGGCACGTCGGGCCAGCGCGGGCTGCGCTGGGCGCTGAAGACCGCCAGCAGCCGCACCTTGCCTTGGTCCAGCCAGGGGGCAAAGCCCGTGGAATTGACCCCCACCATCACCTGCCCACCCGCCACGCCGAGCATCTGGTCGGCGGTGCCGCGGTAGGGCACGTGGACGTAGCGGATGCCGTGTTGCTGGAGCACCTCTTCCATCGCCAGGTGGGCGGTGGTGCCGACCCCGGTGGAGCCCACGAGCAGCGCGCCGGGGTGCTGGCGACCCCACTGGACGAGATCGTCGAAGCGCTGGAAGGGGCTGCTGGCCGGGACCAGCACGCCGAAGGTCACGCCGGAGACCTGCACGATGGGCGCGAGGTCGTTAACCGGGTCCCAGGGCACGGGGTTCATCAGCGCGTGGCGGTAGACGGTGATGGGCACCTGGCCGATGGTGTGGCCGTCGGGCTCGGCCGCGCGCAACAGCGGCGCGACCTGCGTGCCACCGGCCCCCGGCTTGTTGATGACCACCAGCGGCTGCCCGAGCAGCGGGGCGGCTTCCTCGCACAGCACCCGCAGGGTGAGGTCGGTGGCACCCCCGGCGGGCCAGGGCACGATCAGCTGGATCGGCCGGCTGGGGAAGGGGCCGGCGGTGGCCAGCGCCGGCATGGCCAGGGTCGCGCCGACGCCGATGCCCCAGGCGAGGCACTGACGTCGCGACAACGGGGGGCGGTGGGGCATGGGGGCTGTGTCTCCGCGGACGACCTAGGGTTTGTCAGGAGCGATGGGGCCGTCGCTGGGGCCATGCTGCAAGAAGCGTTCCTGCTTTTCTGGCATCAAAGTTGCAGAAACAGCCCGCTGCTGCACAACATCAAGGAGACTCACCTCATGCAAGCCCGCCGCCTGGCCGCCTGGCCGTTCGCCCTTCTCGCCGCCGTCTTGACCCCCGCCGCACTGGCGCAGGTGTATGTGTCCAGCGAGAAGGACAACAAGGTGTATGTGTTCGACACCCAGGGCAACCGCACCGGCGCGATCGACGTGTGCAAGCGCCCGCGCCACATGATGTTCAACGCCGACCGCAGCGCGATCTACGTGTGCTGCGGTGACAGCAACCAGCTGGGCGTGGTGGACGTGGCGGCCGGCAAGATGAGCGGCACGGTGCCGCTGGGCGACAGCCCCGAGATTTTTGACCTCAGCCCGGACGGCAAGCTGGCCTACGTGTCCATCGAGGAAGAGAACGTGATGGCCGCGTACGACCTGGCCACGCGCAAGAAGGTGTTCGAGGTGAAGACCGGCGGCGAGCCCGAGGGCGTGATCGTCACGCGCGACGGCAAGTTCGCCTACGTCACCTCCGAGGTGGCCAACCTGGTCCACCTCGTCGATCTGGCGCAGAAAAAGGTGGTCAAGAACATCAAGGTGGGCAAGCGGCCGCGCCGGTTCGTGCTCACGGCCGACGGCAGCGAGCTGTGGGTGACCAACGAGCTGGATGCGTCGGTCAGCGTGGTCAACACCACCGACCACAGCGTGAAGGCCACGATCAAGTTTGCCGTGCAGGGCATGCGCGAGGCCGACATCACGCCGGTGGGCATGGCGATGAGCGCCGACGGCAAGACGATGTGGGTGGGCCTGGGCCGGGCGAATCACGTGGCCGAGGTGGACGTGGCGAGCAAGAAGGTCGGCCGCCAGGTGCTGGTCGGCAAGCGCGCCTGGGGCCTCACGCTGGGTCCGGACGGCAAGACCCTGTTTGTGGCCAACGGCCTGTCCGACGACATGACGCTGGTGGACACGGCGGCGGCCAAAGCGCTCAAGACGGTGGCGGTCGGCCGCGTGCCGCACACCGTGCTGGTGAAATGAGGCGGGTCCTCGGCCCGCTGACCCGCGCGCTGGTGGCGGCCACGCTGCTGGCCGCGGACGGCGGCGCGGTGGCCCAGACCCGCACCACCGTCACGCTGGCGGTGGTGTCGCTGGCCGACGATCCGCGCCATGCGCCGCGCCGGCTGGAGAAGGCCTACCCCGGCCACCCGGCCGGACGGGCGCTGGACGGCGTGACGCTCGGGGTGGCCGATGCCGCGTTTGAACTGGACGCCGCGGGCATCGACCTCAAGGTGCGCGATGTGGTCTTGCCCGATGCCGCGGCCTTGCCCAAGGCCCTGGCCGAACTCAAGGCCGCCCGCGTGCAGCACGTGGTGGCCGACCTCCCCGAGGGCCCGCTGCGCCAGCTGGTGCAGGCCGCGCCCGGGGCCTTGGGGGGCGCCATCGTGTTCAACACCGGCCTGGACGACGATGCGCTGCGCGCCGAACACTGTGCCGCCCACCTGCTGCACACCCTGCCCAGCCGGGCCATGCAGCAGGACGCGCTGGCCCAGTACCTGGCGGCGCGCAACTGGCGGCAGGTGCTGGTGCTGCAGGGGCCTACGCCGGCCGACGCCCTGCAGGGCCAGGCCTTTGCCCGCAGCGCCAAACGCTACGGCCTGAAGGTCGTGCAGACCCGTCCGTTCAAGCTCAGCGGCGACCCGCGCGACCGCGACCTGGCCAACACCCGCCTGCTCACCGGCGACCGCGACCACGAGGTCGTGGCGGTGATGGACGCCGACGGCGAGTTCGCCCGGCTTCTGCCCTACGCCACCCAGCGGCCACGCCCGGTCGTGGGTGCCAGCGGCCTGACCGCCGAAGCCTGGCACCCGCACTGGGAGCGCCACGGCGGCCCGCAACTCACGCGCCGCTTCCAGCGGCAGGAAAGCCGCCCGCTGCGCTCCCACGACTACGCCGCGTGGGCGGCGGCGAAGGCGGTGGTCGCGGTGCTGGTGGACGCGCCACGCGCGCCGGTGGCCGAACAGCTGCGCCGCTTGCGCAGCGGTCAGAGCTTCATCGACGGCTTCAAGGGCCAGCGGCTGAGCTTTCGCGCCTGGGACGGCCAGCTGCGCCAGCCGCTGTTTCTCAGCCACGGCGACGGCGTGGTCGGGCTCGCGCCGGTGGATGGCGTGCTGCACCCGAAAGAGGTGCTGGACACGCTGGGCGTGGACGAGGCGGAGAGCGCATGTCGCAGCCGCTGACCGCCGCCGTGGCCCCGGTGCCGCCCCCGTCGCCGCTGGCGCACCGGCTGCGCGCGCTGCGTGCGGTGGTGGGCCGCGAGATCGGTCGTTTCCTGCGCCAGCCCTCGCGCCTGGGCTCGGCGCTGGTCCGGCCGTTGCTGTGGTTTGTGGTGTTCGCGGCCGGCTTCCACAACGTGTTTGGCGTGGCCATCGTGCCGCCCTACGAGACCTACATCGAATACAAGGTCTACATGGTGCCCGGGCTGCTCGGCATGGTGGCGCTGTTCAACGGCATGCAGAGCTCGCTGTCCATGGTCTATGACCGGGAGATGGGGATGATGCGCCTGCTGCTCACCGCGCCCTTGCCGCGGGGTTGGCTGCTGGCCTTCAAGCTGCTGGGCGGCACCAGCCTGTCGGTGTTGCAGATGCTGGCTTTCCTGGCGATCGCGTGGGCGTTTGGCGTCGATCTGTCGTGGGCGTTGCTGCCGGGTCTGTTGCTGGCCATGGTGGCAGCAGCGGTGATGCTCGCGGCTTTGGGGCTGGTGTTGTCGGTGTACGTGAAACAGCTGGAGAACTTCGCGGGCACCATGAATTTCGTGATCTTCCCGATGTTTTTCATCAGCCCGGCGCTCTACCCGCTCTGGAAGCTGGAGGAGTCGGGCGCCTGGTGGCTGGTGAAGATCGCGCAGGTCAATCCGTTCACCCACGCGGTGGAGGCGATCCGCTTCGCGTCGGTCGGGCAGTTCTCTGCCACCGCGTGGGCCGTGGTGCTGGGCTGCACGGTGGTGTTTTTCGGGCTGGCGCTCTGGGGCTACGACCCGCAGCGCGGCGTCATTCGCAACAAGGGCTGACGCGCCGGTGTGCGGCGCAGGAAGGCGTTTCCCGATGGCTGGTTTCACACCGACTCCCACGATCCGGCGCCGGGCGCTGCTGACCGCGGCCGCCCTGGGCGCGGGTGGCGTGCGCGCCGCGGAAGACCACACCGGCGGCGATCCGCTGGGCTCCATGCAGTGGCCCACGCTGCGCCGTCAGTACCTCGGCCAGGCGCCGATGCGGTTTGCGCCCGAGGTGCTGGTCAAGGGGCCGGCCTTCGCCGACGACGCCATGGCGGTGCCGCTGCAGGTGGATGCGCGCGCACTGGCCCGGGAAGGTGGGGGCATCGAGCGGATCTTTGTGGTCGTGGACCGCAACCCGGTGCGGGAAGTGCTCGACTTCGAGCCGCTGCGCGCGCTGCCGATGATCGCCTTTCGCATCCGCATGGAGCAGGCCTCGCCGGTGCGGGCGATGGTGCGCACCCGCGACGGCCGCTGGCACGTGGGCGGCACCTGGGTGCAGGCCGCCGGCGGCGGCTGCACGGTGCCCGGCGCGACCCGCGCCGATGGCTCGTGGAGCCGCACCCTCAACCAGGTGCAGGCCCGCTGGTTCGACAACCTCATCGATGGCAGCCGGCGCCTGCGCCTGCGCGTGATGCACCCGATGGACACCGGCCTGGTGGCCGGCATCCCGGCTTTCTTCATCGAGCGCCTGCAGCTCGACGACGGCGCCGGCCAGCCACTGTGGCGCCTCGCGCTGCACGAGCCGGTGGCCGAAAACCCGCTGATCACGCTGGAGCTGCCCACCGGCGTGCGCGGTGGCCTGCGCTTGCACGGGCGCGACAACAACGGCAACCGCATCGACGCCGAGGTGGTGTCGTGACCGGGCGGCCGGGCCGCATCGCCGCGTGGGCCGGTGGCCTCGCGCTCGCCTGCGCTGCCCACGCGCAAGGCCCCTTGCCCAACGCCGCGCCACGCCTCCAGCCCGACGCGGCGCGCCTGCATTACGACCTGCAGCCGCGCGCGCTGGCCCGCGGCACCTGGGTGATTGAGGGCGCGGTCGACGACTTCAGCCGGGCCAACGGGTGCAACATCATCAACACCGCCTTCATTGCCACCGGCGCCGGCGTGGTGGTCATCAACACCGGACCGTCGCGCCTGTATGGCGAGCAGCAGCGGCGCGCCGTCGCCGCCACCGTCCGCGAGCCGGTGGTGTCGGTGCTCAGCCTGAACCTCCACCCCGACTACTTTTTTGGCCACCAGGCGTGGGCCGATGTCCCCACCGAGGCCCTGCCGGGCAGCATCGCGGGCATGCAGGCCGAAGGCCGGGCCTACGCCGACAACCTGTACCGGCTGTGCGGCGACTGGATGAAGGGCACCGAGTCCACGCCGTCACGACAGCCGGTCGTGCTTGAGGCGGGCACCCAGACGCGCCGTCTTGGCGGCCACACGCTGGAGCTGCACCGCCTGCGCGGCCACACCGACGACGACCTCGTCGTCATCGACACCACGACCGGCGTGCTCTACGCCGGCGGGCTGGTGTTTGCAGACCGGGTGCCCACCACCCCGCACGCCGACTTCGACGCCTGGCTCGCCAGCCTCGACCAGCTTGCCCGCTGGCACGCCGCGGGGCGCTTCCACACCGTGGTGCCCAGCCACGGCCCGGTCCACAGTGGCCTGGCCGGCATCGAGCAGACCCGCGACTGGCTGCGCTGGCTGACCGGGCTCATGCGCGAGCAGGCCGAGCGCGGCACCGACCTGGCCGAGCTGCTGCGCACGCCGGTGCCACCGCGCTTTGCCCGCTGGGCGGCGCAACCGGCCGAACTGCACCGCACGCTCACGCAGTGGTATCCCCGTTATGAGCTGCGCGCGCTGTCTGCGCCGGCCAGCCGGTGACCGGTCAGTTCACGACTGTTGCAGCCGCCTGTTCGCGCGGTTGATCCGTTTCTGAACACTGTCACGCCAGCGTCACGGCGTGGCGCGCTGGGCGCGGCGTCGCAGGCGCTGCACCGGGGTCGGGCTCAGGGTTTTTCCGGAGGGTTTTGGCCGGTGGGCGGGAACTTTTCCCTGGCACGGATGTTGCCCCTGAGCGCTCGTGCACCGCGACCGGCGGGTCGTCGGCAACACCCGTGGCACTGCGTCCGCGCAGCGACCGCCCTCAACGCCTCACGAGCAGGAGACAACCCAGTGAAACGTACTCTATTGAGCCTTTTGGTCATGGCCGCGGCGGCCCAAGTCGGCGCGCAAGGCGTGACCGACAAGATGATCGCCGACGACGCGCAGTCCACCAACAACGTGTTGAGCTGGGGCATGGGCACGCAAGGCCAGCGCCACTCGACGCTCAACGCCGTCAACAGCAAGACGATCAACAAGCTCGTGCCGGTGTGGTCGATGTCGTTCGGCGGTGAAAAGCAGCGTGGCCAGCAAAGCCAGCCGCTGGTCCACAACGGCAAGATGTTCGTCACCGCGTCCTACTCGCGCATCTACGCGGTGGACGCCAAGACCGGCCAGAAGCTGTGGAAGTACGAGCACCGTCTGCCCGAAGGCATCATGCCCTGCTGCGACGTGATCAACCGCGGCGCCGCGCTGTACGACAACCTGGTCATCTTCGGCACCCTGGACGCCCAGCTGGTGGCGCTCGACCAGAACACCGGCAAGGTGGTCTGGCGCGAGAAGATCGACGATTACTCTGCCGGCTACAGCTACACCGCCGCCCCGCTGATCGCCGAAGGCCTGCTGCTGACCGGCGTGTCCGGCGGCGAGTTCGGCGTGGTGGGCCGCGTGGAAGCGCGCGATCCCAAGACCGGCAAGATGGTCTGGACCCGCCCCGTCGTCGAAGGCCACATGGGCTACAAGGACGGCAAGGAAAACGGCATCTCCGGCACCACCAACGCCACCTGGCCGGGTGAGACCTGGAAGACCGGCGGCGCGGCCACCTGGCTGGGCGGCACCTACGATCCCAAGACCGGCCTGGCCTACTTCGGCACCGGCAACCCCGGCCCGTGGAACAGCCACGTGCGCAAGGGCGACAACCTGTACTCGGCCTCCACCGTGGCCATCGACGTCAAGAGCGGCAAGATCGTCTGGCACTACCAGAACACGCCCAATGACGGCTGGGACTACGACGGTGTGAACGAGTTCGTCACCTTCGACATGGACGGCAAGCGCGTCGGTGCCAAGGCCGACCGCAACGGCTTCTTCTACGTCAACGACGCCACCACCGGCAAGCTGATCAACGCTTTCCCGTTCGTCAAGAAAGTGACCTGGGCCACCGGCATCGACCTCAAGACCGGCCGCCCGAACTACGTCGACGACAACCGCCCGGGTGACCCGACCGCGGCCGGCGGCGACGGCACCAAGGGCAAGGCCGTGTTCTCCGCACCGGGCTTCCTGGGCGGCAAGAACCAGATGCCGATGGCCTACAGCCCGAAGACCGGCCTGTTCTACGTGCCGACCAACGAGTGGGGCATGGAGATCTGGAACGAGCCGATCACCTACAAGAAGGGCGCGGCCTACCTGGGCGCGGGCTTCACCATCAAGCCGCTGTTCGACGACCACATCGGCTCGCTGCGCGCGATCGATCCCAAGACCGGCAAGGTGGTCTGGGAAGTCAAGAACAGCGCGCCGCTGTGGGGCGGTGTCCTGACCGCCGGCGACCTGGTGTTCTGGGGCACGCCCGAGGGCTTCCTGAAGGCCGCCGACGCCAAGACCGGCAAGGTGGTGTGGCAGTTCCAGACCGGCTCCGGCGTGGTGGCCCCGCCCATCACCTGGCAGCAGGACGGCGAGCAGTACATCAGCGTGGTCTCCGGCTGGGGCGGCGCCGTGCCGCTGTGGGGCGGTGAGGTCGCCAAGAAGGTGAACTTCCTGGAGCAGGGCGGTTCCGTCTGGACCTTCAAGCTGATGAAGTAAGTTGTGTGGGTGAGGGGTGGCGCGGCGCAAGCCCGCCACCCTTTTTTTTGGATGAATGACATGCCGATGCACCGTTTCCCGATCCTGATGGCCCTGGTGGCCACCGCCAGCCTCGCGCCCGCCGCCCATGCGCTGGACGCCGCTGCCGCCGTCGAACTGGCCAAGGCCAACGGCTGCTACTCCTGCCACGCCAACGGCGAGAAGGTGGTGGGCCCGGCCTTCGCCGCCATCGCCGCCAAGTACGCCGGTGACAAGGACGCAGCCGCCTCGCTGGCCCAGTCCATTCAGAACGGCTCCAAGGGCAAGTGGGGCCGCATTCCGATGCCGCCGCACGCCAGCCTGAGCGCCGGTGATCTCAAGACCCTGTCGGTCTGGGTGTTGACGGTCAAGCCGTGACGCGGGCGCGCGCCGCCGGACTGGTGCTGGCCCTGGCCGGGTCAGCCGGCGCGGCGTGGGGCTTCGACTTCCGCGGTGAGCGCCCTGTGATCGCCGTCACGGCCGACGGCCAGCGCACGCGCATCGGCGCGGTGGCCTTCACCCCCCAGCCGTCCGGTCTTGCGCACTTCCGGGTGCGGCTGGACCCGCGGGTCCTGCAGGACCATTTCCTGTCGATGCGGGAGTTCAAGTGCCTGCCCGGCGGGCCGGAAATCACATGCGCCGTGCCCTATCCCTACGAGCAGCCGTCGGTGGCGGGCCCCTCATCGCTGGACTGGCTGGAGCACAGCCTGCTGTTTTTCTTCAAGCAGCCGCGCGACTACGGGGCGAAGCTCTGGAATGGGGTGATCTTCCGGTTCACGGTCACCGCCGATGCACTCGTCGGCGAGCCGCAAGCCATCGACCTCAACCGCCTGGGTGTGCCGCCCGAGCGGCTGGACGTGCCGCCCTACGGGCCGGCCGACCGCGATGCGTTCGCGCCCGGCGCGCGCTGGCTCACGCAGCTGCGCATCGAGTAGCTGGCGCGTCGCCGTGGCAGCGGCGTTCGGGGTCTGTGGCGCGGTGCGTCAGTGGGTCACCGGATCGTCGGTGAGCGAGACCAGGTACTGCACGATTTCGGCACAGGCTTCTTCAATCTGGTCGACTTCCAGGGTGTTCTTGTCGCCCTGCGCCCGCAGGCGGGTGCGCAGGCGCGTGGTGGCCTCCAGGATCACCGACACCTGCTGGAACACCTCGCCCGACCACGCCGGCCCGTCGGCGCCGGGCTTGGCCGGTGCCTCGGCCTCGGCGCCCGGCGGCAAGCCGCTGAACAGCGAGTCGCCCGAGAGCTCCAGCGTTTCCATCTCCTGCGGCTGCAGCAGTTGCCCCACGCGTTCGCGCAGGGCGTCGCGGTCGACCGGTTTGCTCAGGTAATCGTCCACACCCACCGCATAGGCGTTGCTGCGCCGGGCGGCGTCGGTGTGGGCGCTGACCATGATGACGCGGGTGTGGGCCGTGGCCGGGTTGTCGCGCAGGCGGCGGATCAGGTCGAAGCCGTTCAGATCGGGCATCTCCGCGTCCACCAGCATCACATCCGGGATCAGGTCCATGGCCTTGAGCAGGCCGTCGTTGCCCCGCACCGCGAAATGCAGCTGACCCATGTCCATCATCGCCCGGGCCAGGACATGCACCATGCCCGGATCGTCGTCAACGATCAGGATCTGTGGGCGCCGGGGCGCGCTGGGGTCGGTGTTCATGGCGGGGTGGGCGTTTGAAACCTTGGGACCTGTGCTATCGGCCACGCGCCGACCGACTTGAGCACTTTTGTGGGCTTGACGCCCACCCGGCGCCATGGGCTGCTTTCAGCGCACCCACTCGGCGGTCAGCGACCCACCCACCAGAAAGCCCGCCGGCACCTTCTCCTCGCGCTCGAAGCGCACCAGTCCCTGCCCCCGGCAGTACCACTCGCGGCTGACCAGCGGCACGTTCGTAAAGCCGTTGACCGGGTCGGTGTAGAGGTTCAGCGAGGCACGGCCCACCACCTTCAGGCACGGGCTGAAGCGGCCTTTGGGCGTCTCCACCGTCTCGTCCACCGCCTCGATCCGCCAGGTCATCACCGCGCGATGGCTGTGGCGCAGCTCGCGCGGGTGTTCGTTCTTGCGCAGGATCAGGTAAGGCACCGTGGTGGTTGTCCACTCCGTGCCCACCGCGTACGGCGCCTTCAGCACCCACATGGGTTCCTTGTCGGCGGTCGGCTCCTCGTCGATGTCCACCCGCGTGGCCACCCGGCGAATGCCCTGCTCGTCGACCTTGAACAGGTAATTCACACCCTGCGAGTGGTGCCGCACCGGCAGCGACTCACCGTCCCACGCCACCGGCGCCCCGACCCGCAGCGTCCACGCCTCCGGCGCCCGCGGCTCCTCACTCTCCACCCGCACCTCATACGTCTGCGACCACCCCGCCACCAGCGGAAACCAGCTGTCCCCCCCCGAAGGCGCACACCCCGCCAGCAGCAAAGCCCAAAGGCCCGCGCAGTGCACACTCCAGCGGGGGCGGAAGCTGCGCAGCGGCGCAGGCGGGCGACTCCTCAGCCACGCACCCATCCGGGCCGCGCAAAGCGCGCCCGTTCGGGGGCGCCCTGGATCCGGCTCCGCCGGTCCAGCGGCGCCGTCCCCCCCTCGGGGGGGGAAGCCGCGCAGCGGCGCAGGGGGGGCCCTCATTTCTCGGGGAGCTGCGCGCGCGGGAGGTCGCTCAGCTTGATCTGGAGTTTGTCGTTGCCCGGCGGGCGCAGCCACGAAAAGCCGCCGGGTCCGCGGATCGGTTCGGTGCTGCCCATCTGGGTGTTGCCGTCGCGCGCCTTCTTGAGACCGTCGCCCAGGATGCGGTGCAGGTCTTTCTCGTAAGGCAGGCGGTGCACCCGTGGCATCGCCAGCGGCGCGTTGTCCTTCATCGGGTTGACCCAGATGTAGATCGCACCCTCGTGGCCGCGGCCGGGGCTGGGCTCGTCGAACACCGCGGCCAGCAGCACGAAGCGCTCGGGCAGCCGGTCGTCGCTGGGCCAGCCGGCGATGCCCATCAGCGTGCCGTGGGCCAGCAGGTAGAAGCCGCTGACCAGGCCCACGCCGCCGAGCTTGACCGCCCAGTGCCAGCGGGTGGCCAGGCAGAGCACCAGCAGCAGGAAGGCCAGCAGGGCATACACGATGACCAGCCAGGTGAGTTGCGTGGTGACGGTGGGAATCATGGGGTGGTGGTGTCGTGGTGCGGCGTCGTTGGCCTCAGAGCCCCGCGCGTTGCACGATGGTCAGCGGTCGGGTGTTGAGGTCGGTGACGGTGCCGCGGTCGTCGAGGGTGAAGCGCACCAGGGTGCGCTCGTCGCCCTTACGGGGAATCTGCTGGGTCCCGGTGAACACGATCTGCGCTTCCGGGTTCACCTTCACCACGCTGACCGACACGTCCACCGGCTGCTGGTCGCGGCTGTCGTAGTAGTGGGCGTTGACGACGTACTCGCCCGGCGCGATGCCGCGCAGCGTGACGATTTCCTGGCGAATCGGGCTGCTCACGACGCGGCCGTTGACCAGCACGCTGGCGTTCTTCTCGCCGCGGTCGTCGCGGTCGAGGTGCAGCAGCCCGGCGTCCCGCTGGCGGAACCACAGCGTCTTGCCGCTGGGCTCGTTGACCCATGCGTCGATGTCGTTGGGGTTGTTGTCGGGCCAGCTCACGGTGATGATGAACTCGGCCTTGGCCGGGATGTCGCCGCGCTTGCGCGCCTGCGGGTTGAAGGCCAGCAGCGTGATCACGAAGCAGAAGACGAACGCGATCAGCATGTTGAACAACATGTCGTAGAACGGGTCGGTCTCGGTGTCACGAACCGGTCGGCCCAGCGCCATGCGCCCCTCCCGAAGTGACGCCCGGCGGCGCCGAGGCGATCGCGTCGGCGACCAGCGCGTCGGCGAAGCGGTCAAGCCGCATCAGCTGCAGGCCCAGCAGGATGTTGCCGGTCAGGCCGGTCACCGTGGTCAGCAGGGCGATGCCCAGCCCGCCGGTCAGTGTCTTGAGCAGGCTGGACGCCTGTGCCGGATCGAAGCTCTGCGCGCTGCCCAGTTGCAGCGCCAGGATGGAGAAACCGATCACCTTGCCCAGCAGGCCGAGCTTGAGCTGGATGCCGTTGAGCCACCACGCCATTTCGTGGGGGCCGTGCGCCCGCTCACCGAGCACCTGAAGCCAGGTGCCGCGGTCGGCACCGGGCGCACCGCCGCCGCGGCGGTACTCGGCGGCCCAGTCCGGTGCCTCGCCGCTGGCGGCGCCGTGGGCCATCCACGCGTCCAGCCGGCGCCGCTGTTCGCCCAGGGCCCAGGCGCGCCGGCCCACCCAGATCGAGCAGGCGGCAAACAGCGCGGTGATCACCAGCGTGAGGCCGGTGGGGTCGGCGTCGACCAGCCGGTGCCATGCGCCCGCGCGCCAGAGCAGCACGCTGGCAAACAGCAGCAGTCCCATGTAGGCCGCCCAGAGCAGGAACAGGCCGTGGGGCGCGCGCTCCAGCGCCAGCGGCGAGTGGCCGGCGCCGTGCAGGCGGCTGACCACGGCGGCACCGAGCATGCGGTGGTGGGCGCTCATGGGTTTTGCCGGAACACGATGGGAATCTCGCGGCGCCGTGGCGCCTGCTCGACGAAGGCCACCACGCGGGCGTGGTGGGGGCTCTTGCTGCACACCGGGTCGGTGGCGGCCGGGTCACCGGCGATCTGGAAGGCCTGGCAGCGGCAGCCGCCGAAGTCCTTGTGGCGCTCGTCGCAGCTGCGGCAGGGCTCCTGCATCCAGTCTTCGCCGCGGTAGGCATTGAACGCATGGCTGCGGCGCCAGATGTCGGCCAGCGGCGTGTCGGTCACGCGCGGCAACGCCAGCCCCGGCAGGTCGCGTGCGTTGTGGCAGGGCATGGCCAGTCCGTCGGGTGCCACCGACAGGAAGACCGAACCCCAGCCATTCATGCAGGCCTTGGGCCGCTCTTCGAAGTAGTCCGGCACCACGAACAACACCCGGCATCGGTTGCCGATGCGCGCGCGGTAGTCGTTGACCACGGCCTCGGCTTCTTCCAGTTGCGCACGCGTGGGCAGCAGCTGGTCCCGGTTGGTCCAGGCCCAGCCGTAGTACTGGGTGTTGGCGAGTTCGAGGTACTCGGCGTCGAGCGCCAGTGCCATCTCGATGATCTTGCCCACGTGGGGCAGGTTGTGCCGGTGCAGCACGCAGTTGAGCACCATGGGCCAGTCGTGCTGCTTGATCAGGCGCGCGACCTTCTGCTTGAGCTCAAAGGTCTTGGTGTGGCTCAGGAAGTCGTTGAGCTCGCGGGTGCTGTCCTGAAAGGACAGCTGCACATGGTCGAGCCCGGCGTCCTTGAGGCGCTGCGCCCGGGCCTCGGTGAGGCCCACGCCGGAGGTGATGAGGTTGGTGTAGTAGCCCAGGCGGTGGGCCTCGGCGACCAGCTCTTCGAGGTCGTCGCGCACCAGCGGTTCGCCACCCGAGAAACCAAGCTGCGCCGCACCCAGCGCCCGCGCCTGTCGCATCACGTCCACCCACTGCGCGGTGCTGAGCTCGGGACCGAGGCTGCGGGTGTCGGTCGGGTTGTAGCAAAACACGCAATGCAGCGGGCAGCGGTAGGTCAGCTCGGCCAGCAGCCACAGCGGCGGACCCACCGCGCGCGCGGTCGCCGCGTCACTCGATCCAGCCACGGCGCAGGCCTTCCTCGATCAGGTTGCGCACCTGCGGCGCGATGCCCTGCACCCGGTAGGTGGTCTCCAGGTCGTTGACGATGCCGTCCACCGTGCGGCTGCCATCGCAGCGGCGGATGATTTCCGCGGCGGTGTCGTTGAGCTGCACCATACCCTCCGGGTAGAGCAGCACGTGGCGCTGCTGCGCCTCCTCAAACTGCAGGCGGAAGCGCCGCGACAGGCGGGGGTGTTCGGGCAGGGCGTTTTCGTGGCGGGGTTCCGGAGCGTTCATGGGCAGGCCTTTTCGATGGCATCCAGCATGGTCCACAGGATGTCGAGCTTGAACTGCAGGATGTCGAGCGCACGGTGTTGTGCGGCTCGGGTGGTGAAGTGGTCCAGCGTGACGCGCAGGCCGTGTTCCACGTCGCGCCCCGCCAGCGGAATGCGGCTGCGGAAATAGGTGAGCCCCTCGGCCTGGATCCACGGATAGTGGGTGGGCCAGGTGGCCAGGCGGTCTTTGTGGATCTGCGGCGCAAACATCTCGGTGAGCGAGGAACACACCGCTTCCTGCCACGGCGCGCGGGTGGCGAAGTTCACATAGGCGTCGCAGGCGAAGCGCACCGCCGGCACGACGTGGGTGAGCGACCACAGCTCATCCCGCGGCAGCCCCACCGCCTCACCCAGCCGCGTCCAGGCTTCGATGCCGCCGGCGTGGCTGCCCTCAAAGTCGCCGTGGCCGTCGTGGTCGAGGATGCGCTCGATCCACAGCCGGCGATGCGCGCGGTCGGGCATGTTGGCCAGGATCGCCGCGTCTTTGCGGGGGATGCAGATCTGGTAGTAGAAGCGGTTGGCCACCCAGCAACGGATTTCGTCGGGCGTGCAGCCGCCGCCGTTCATGCGCACGTTGAACGGGTGGTGGATGTGGTACGCGCGACCCTTGTCGCGCAGCTGGGCCTCGAACTCGGCGCGGCTCCAGGGGGGGAGGTGGTCGTCGGCGTGGGTCGTGGAGGAACGGGCGATGTCCATGCGGCCCTCAGAAAGCGATGTCCATGCCATCGAAGGCGACCTCGATGCCGTGGCGGGTGAGTTCCGCGCGCTCGGGGCCGTCGTCCACCAGGATGGGGTTGGTGTTGTTGATGTGAATGAGCACCTTGCGCACACCGGCCGGCAACCGGTCGAGCTGCTCGATCATGCCGCCCGGGCCGCTTTGCGGCAGGTGGCCCATCTCCGCCGCGGGCTTGGCCGAGAGGCCGCCGCGGATCATTTCGTCCTCGGTCCAGAAGGTGCCGTCTACCAACACCACCGCGCACGAGGCCATGAGCGCGTGCAGCGCGGGCGTGACCGCCCCGAGACCCGGCGCGTAGAACACGCGCGCGCCCGTGGTCGGGTTCTCCAGCAGCAGGCCCACGTTGTCGCCCGGCCGCGGCCGGCCACGGAAAGGCGAGTAGGGCGGCGGCTGGGAGTCCAGAGCGATGGTTTGCACCCGCAAGCCGGGCAGTGCCGGGATGTCGACGGCGCTGCCGTCGATGGGGAGTTCGGTGGGCACCACGCCGCAGTAGTACGAGAGGATGCGGGTGATGGGAAATCCGGTCCCGATGTCCGACAGCACCTCCGGCGTGGCCAGCAGGGGCAGCGGCGTGCGGCGCTCGCGCAGCATCAGCAGGCCGGTGACGTGGTCGATCTGCGCGTCCATCAGCAGCACCGCGGCGATGCCGCTGTCGCGCAGCGCCCGCGCCGGCTGAAGCTCGGGGTTGTCGCGGATCTGGGTCAGGATGTCGGGCGAGGCATTGACCAGCAGCCAGTCGCTGCCGTCGGCCGTGACCGCGATCGACGACTGGGTGCGCGGTGTGGCGCGGATGCGGCCACGGCGCAACCCGTCGCATTGCGGGCAGTTGCAGTTCCACTGCGGAAAGCCGCCCCCGGCCGACGACCCGAGCACCCGGATGCGCATGCGTTCACTCACCCCATCTCCTCCGTCGGGCCGCCGGTCGAGCGCCGGCTGGCCCAGAAAAAAGGCGCACGCGTGGCAGCCACCCGTGCGCCGTCATTCGCAGACCGCCGGATCAGCGGTTGGCGATGTACATCGTGATTTCAAAGCCGAAACGCAGGTCGGTGAAAGCCGGGGTGGTCCATTGCATGGTGTGTCTCCAGAAGGGTTGGCATGAAAACTGACTGCTGACACGGTGACGCAGGCGCCCCCGGATCACAGCGCCTGCTGCAATATTGATGCCACCATGACGCGCTCCGCCCAGCCCACCCCCGCCCGCCGCGGCCATCTCGCGCTCGGTGCGGGCCTGTCCCTGGCCTGGCAGGCGCTGGGGCCGGCCGACGGCGAGTCCTGGCTGGTGCTGCACGGCGGGCCCGGCGCGGGCGCGCACGAGGGTCTGGCCGCCCCGCTGGACCTCACGCGCCAGCGGGCCATCCTCCCCGACCAGCGCGGCAGCGGCGCCAGCCGCCCGCGCGGCACCACCCGCGCGCAGACCGCGGCCACGCTGGTGAACGACCTGGAGCGTTTGCGCCAGCACCTCGGCATTGAGCGCTGGTCCTTGCTCGGCGGCTCCTGGGGCGCCACGCTCGCGCTGGCCTATGCGGGCACGCACCCGCAGCGCGTGGTTCGGGTGGTGCTGCGTGGCGCGTTCTCGCTGTCGCGTCGCGAACTCGACGGTCTGTTCCGGCCGCGCACGGCCTACGGGAAAACGATAGGTCCGGCGCCCTCGGCCGACCCGTTCGGTGGCGATGCGCCGACCGCCCTCGTGTTGCAGCGGCTGGGCCGGTTGCTCCAGTCTGCAACACCGTCTGTTGCAAGCCTGCGCGCCACGCGGACCTGGGCCTGGCGGGAGCAGGCCATGGCGGAGCGCGGGGCGCGGCGCAGCGTGCTCGCCGCGCGGTCGGCGGGCGATGGGGACCTGGCCCGCGCCGCGGCGGCGGCGTGGCGCAGCCTGCACCGCGCCGTGCGGCGCGGGTCGGCGTCGGTCGATGCGCCACGCCCGACCCGCGGCGACCGGCGTGCGTGGGCCAAGTTCCGCGTGCAGGCAGCGGTGTTGCGGGGCCGGGCGGGTGTGCGCCCGGTGGCGCTGCCGCGGGCGCTGGTGGTGCTGGCGCAGGCGGGTGTGCGGGTGGACTGGGTGCATGGCCGGTTTGATGCGATCTGCCCGCCGGCCGTGAGCCAGCGCGGCGCGGCCCGGGGCGTGGCGCACGGCGGTCCCGCCGCCTTGCACCTCACCCCCGCGGGCCACCTTGCCCACGAGCCCGCCAATGCGACGGCGCTGCGCCGCGTGGCGCGCGCGCCCGGAGAGCCCCGATGACGGGCTGGCGAGCGATGGGTCGCCGCTGGGCCCGCGGGGCCACCGTCGCGATGGCGATGGCCATGGGGATCGGTGTGGCAGGCAGCCCCATCGCCCACGCCGCCTGCGCGCCGGGCGAGGATGCCCCGTGGCGCGCGCTGGACGCCGCGGTCGCCGGCGTGTGGGTGTGGGACGCGCCGGTCGAGGAGGTCAACCCCGGCAATGGCGGCCATGTCGTGCCAACCACCGCGGTGGTCGACAGCGGTCAGGCCCTGGTCATCGACCCCGGACCCAGCCTGCGCCACGGGCAGCGGGTCATCGCCTCGCTGCGCTGCCGTTTCGGCGCGCGGGTGGTGGGCGTGGTCAACACCCACGGGCACGCGGAGAACGTGATGGCCAATGCCGCCTTCGAGGGCGTGCCCGTGTGGGCCACGACCGCGACCCGGGAGACCATGATGGCGCGCTGCCCCGACTGCCTGGCCAGCCTGCGCGAGCGCGCGGGGGAGACCGCGCTCGCCGGCACCCGCATTCGCTGGCCCGACCGCGCGCTGGCCGTGGGCGACACCCTCACGGTGGGCCGGCTGGTAATTGAGGTGGTGGCCGAGGAGCGCGGCCACACCGAGAGCGACCTCGTGCTGTGGTGGGCGGCCGGGCGCGCGCTGTGGGTCGGGGGCCTGGCCTACGACGGTCGCATCCCCGAGCTGGCGCAAGGCAGCCTGGCGGCCTGGCTGGAGGCCCTGCCGCGCCTGCGCGATCGGCAGCCGCGTCACGTGGTGGGCGCGGTGGCGGGCGATGCCCGCACGCTGGAGGCCACCGAGGCCTACCTGCGCGCGCTGCGCACGCGCGTGCTGCGCGCCATCGACGACGGGCGTCACGCCGGCGAGCCCGGCGCGGTGGTCATGGACGAATGGGCCGGCTGGGCGGGCTTCGCGCGGCGCCAGGGCTTCAACCTCCAGCGCGCCTGGCGCGAGCTGGAGGCCGAGTGGCTGCGCGAACCGCCGGCGTCACCGGCGGCGCCCGGCTCAGCGCAACAGGTCGGGCGGTAGCAGGTTCTTCTTGCGGTAGATCGTGTTGCGCGACACACCCAGCGCCTTGGCGGCCGCGGACACGTTGCCCTTGTGCAGGCGCAGGGCCTGTGCCATGGCGCCGATGGCCACGTCTTGCAGGCTGTGGGGCTCATCCACGTCGAAGGGCCGGACGGTGTCGGCCGCGACGTCGGTCGTCTCCCCGCGCCGATCGACCGCTGCCGCGGGGGGTGTCACCGGCGCCGCTGGCGTGGTCGATGCGCTGGCCACGGCCACTGGGCTGGTCGCAGGGCCGGTTGCCGGCTGCTGCGCCAGTTCTTCGAGGAAGTCGTCGGGCAGGTGCAAACGCTCGATGACGCCGCTGCAGCCCACCATGACCACCGCGGTGCGCAGCAGGTTGTGCAGCTGGCGGAAGTTCCCCGGCCAGGGGTAGCGTTTGAACAGCGCCATGACGTCCGGCGCGATGCTGATGTGCTGCCCGTTCTCGCACAGCGTGAGCAGGATTTTCTGCACCACGGTTTCAAAGTCGGTGCGCTCGCGCAGCGCGGGCAGACGCACCACCAGCCCGTTGAGCCGGTAATACAGGTCCTCGCGGAAATCGCCGCGCGCGATCATGTCCTTGAGGTTCTTGTGCGTGGCGCACACGACCGCCACGTCCACATCCACCTCTTTGCCCGCGCCCAGCGGACTCACCTTGCGTTCCTGCAGGACCCGCAGCAGACGCGCCTGCAGGTGCTTGGGCATGTCGCCGATTTCGTCGAGGAAGAGGGTGCCCCCGTGGGCCTGCGCGATCTTGCCGACCGCGCCCTTCTTGCGCGCGCCGGTGAAGGCGCCTTCCTCATAGCCGAACAGCTCCGACTCGATCAGCGTTTCGGGAATGCTGGCGCAGTTGACCGACACGAAAGGCTGCGCCGCGCGCGGCGAGTCGCCGTGGATCGCCTGCGCCAGCAGGTCCTTGCCGGTGCCGGTCTCGCCCAGGATCATCACCGGGATGTCGCGGCCCGCGACCATGCGCAGCTTGTGGATCACCGCGGCCACCTGAGGGTCGCCGGTGTCAAGGTACTGCAGCGTGGAGAAGGCCGGTTTGCGCGCCGGCCGTGGCGGCTCGCCGCCGCTGGAGCCGCCACCGCCCGGCCCGGCCGCACCGGGCCGACCGGCCGCCGCCCCACCGCTGCCCGCCGGCACCGGGCCGTGCGCCTGCACCGGCGTGACCGTGGGTGCGCTCCAGCTCGGCGTGGCCTTGATGCGCACCCGGCACCACACGGACACGCCGTTGTGCATCACCAGTTGCTTGGGGTTGGGCATGGCGCCGCTGAACAGGTCGATCAGCGAGGAGATCGGGATGCCGAACAGCGAGGAAAACGTGTGGGCCTTCAGGGCGGCAAAGGGCAGCCCAAACTGGAACTGCGCGCTGCGGTTGGCCGACAGGAAACGCCCCTCGGGCGAGAACACCGCGATGCCTTCGACCAGCGTGCCGAGGAATTCGCTGCGGGTGTGGAAATGCAGCCGGATCGCCTTGGGGAAGATGTCGGCGAACATGTGGTTCTCGATCATCTGCGCCGACATGCGCACCAGCGCCAGCGTGTGCTGGTGGTAGCTGCGGTGGTCGCCGGTCACGTCGAGGGCGCCGATGACCTGGCCGTAGGGATCGAAGATCGGCGAACACGAACAGGTGAGGAACTTGTTCGCGTTCATGAAGTGCTGACTGCCGTGCACCGTGAGGGCTTCTTCCTCGGTCAGCGCGGTGCCGATCGCGTTGGTGCCTTTGGACTTTTCCGACCAGTCCATGCCCGGCGTGAGCGCCACTTGCGTGGCCTTCTCGAGGAAGTCGGTGTCGCCCAGCGAGTGCAGCACCATGCCCCGCGCGGACGTCAGCAGCACCATGCTGTGGGTGTTGACGATCTGGTCATAGAGCGTCTCCATCACAGGCGCCGCGTGCTGGAACAGGAAGCGGTTTTCTTCCAGCGCTTCGTTCAGATCGGCCTTGTGCGGGCTGCTGAAGTCCGGGCGATCGCTTTCGGAAATGCCAAAAGCCTGCGAGCGGCGGTGCGACTGGTCGATGAAATCCGCCGCGGCGGCTGCGGCACCGGCCGCGGCCTGCGCCGCAGCGGTCGGTTGCCCTCGCGGGGGGGCAAAAGGGGCAGCGCGCATGGTGTCTCCTGCATTGGGCGGCCAACCACCCCAGTAGTCCGCCACCCACCGTTGATCGTCCGGTCCCTCCGGCGATGCCCCTGTCCCGGGGTCTTTGTCTGGTGTTGTCATGATTGTGTGCCCAAGGTGTGTCAGGGATCAACAGGTGTTGATCCCGCACTGCAACAGGACGTGCCGATTTGCAGCACCGTCAGGTGGTAGCAAGGAGCCGGCCAGTCGCCAGCGTGTCGGTGGCGGGCCCTGTCGCGGGCGGCATCCGGTGCGCGGTGTGACGCGGTGTACCGATTTGGAACAGTGGCGGCGCGGGTGGTGCCGGGTGCGCGGGGCGTGCGCCCGTGGCCTGCTTCTTGCAGACCCGGCCGGCAGTCGCGGTGGTGACCGCCCCTGCCAACCTTGGAGACATTGCCCATGATTCGCTTTGCATCGCTGCGCCACGGCCTCGTCGCGCTCACCGTCGGCCTGCTGGCCGCCCACGCCCACGCCCACGGCGACGTCACGCCGCAGGCCGTGGACACCAGCACCCTGCCGCAGCTCGGCGCGAAATGGCTGGAGAGCAACCCGTATGGCACCGGCACCGCCGGCCACAAGGAGGCGCTGCGCATCGGTACCTCGGCCTACAACCAGAATTGCGCGCGCTGCCATGGCCTGGAGGCCATCTCTGGCGGTGTGTCGCCCGACCTTCGCAAGCTCGACGCCGATTGCATGGGCCTGGCCGACGCGGCGAAGAAGACGCAGTGCTTCAAGGAGATGGACGACTACTATGCGGCCACCGTGCGCCGCGGTCGCGTGCGCGATGGCCGCGTGTACATGCCGCCCTTTGAAGGCACGCTCACGCAGGAAGCGGTCTGGGCGATCAAGACCTACCTCGAGAGCCGCCGCGAGCCCTGAGCGCCGGGCGTCCCTCTGTTCCTGCCGACAGCCACAACAACAAGCCCCCGAGCCGGAGACAAGCCATGACCCACACCACGCACCCCGCCCCAGGCCCTCATCCCGTGTCTCGCCGCACCGCGGTCGCCGCCCTGCTGGGCGCCGGTCTGGCACCGGCCTGGGCACAGACCGAGCTGACCGACCTGGCGAAGATCCGCGCCAGCGGCGCGCTCAAGGTCGCCGTCTACAAGGACAACGCCCCGTTCTCCGACGGGCCGGCCAACGCCGTGGCCGGGCTGGATGTGTCCATCGCCGAGGCGCTGGCGCGGGCGATGGGACTCAAGCTGGCACTGCTGCCCTTCGACGCGGGCGAAAACATGAACGACGACCTGCGCAACATGGTCTGGCGCGGTCACTACCTGGGCTACGGCCCGGCCGACGTGATGATGCAGGTGCCGGTGGACCGGGTGCTGATGCAGCGCAACCGGCAGGTGCTGGTGCTGGCGCCGTACATGCGCCAGCAGATCGTGCTGGCCCACGACACGCAGCGGCTGGGTGACGTGCAGCGCGCCGAGGATCTCAAGGGCCTGCCGCTGGCGGCCGAGCGCGGCACCGGCGCGGCCAGTGCGCTCATGGGCTTCGGCGGCGGCGCGCTGCGCGACCAGGTGTCGATCTACAACACGGGGGAGGAGGCGGTGCGCGCGGTGATCGAAGGCAAGGCCGCGGGCGCGTACGTGATGCGCGCCCAGGCCGAGTCCACGCTCTTCCGCGCCCGCGTTGCTCCGGGCAAGGTGCGGCTCACGCCGCTGCCGCTGCCCGGGGTGCCGGACACGGGCTGGACCGTGGGCATGGCCATCAAGAGCGAACACAAGGAATTGGGCCAGGCGCTCGAGACAGCGCTGGGCCAGTTGCGGGGCAGCGGCGAGCTGCTGGCGATCTTCCAGAAACACGGACTCACACTCACGGCCCCCTGATCCGGCGGGGTGCCCCGCTGCGGGGGTGTGGTGGCCGCCTGCAGGCGGCGGGCGTGCAGACGGCGTGCAAGTGGCGTGGAAGCGGCGTGAAAGCGGCGCTTGTTCAGCGTGTGTGCCGCAGGGCGCAGGGCGCGCCAAGCCGAGCGCTCAGGCGGCCGGTCCACGGCGCTTGTGAGCGCCGAGCTTGCGGTAGATGGTGGCGCGGCTGATGCCCAGGGCGCGCGCCGCGTCCATCACATTGCCGCGTGCGTCGTCCACCGCCTTGCGGATCAGCGCGGCTTCCATGTCTTTCAGCGGCACCGCGTGGGCGGCCCCGGCTGAGCGCACCGGACGACCGGCCCGCGCGCGGCCGCTTTGCGCGAGGACTTGCAGGCGCAACCCCGACCACAGAGGCACTTCGGTCGCCGGCGCCTGCTGTTGCGCGGCGTCAAACAGCGCGTCCACCGCAGCGGCCAGGTAGCTGCTGCAATGCCCGGGTGCCACCCCTGCGGGGATGTCCAGCATGTCGGCGGCGGGTCGGTTCAGGCCGACGATCAGGCCGTCCTGGTCCACGCAGACCAGCCCGTCGCTGTCGTCGCCCAGCATGCGGCCGGGCCAGTTCAGGCGCAGCAGCAGCGCGTGCGGCTGTGCCAGGGCCAGCGCGTTCTCGATGCTGCGGGCCGACTGGGTGACGAGGTGCTTGAGGGCCGGCTGCTCGCTGACCTGCACGCCGGTGAGATCGAGCATGCCCACGCAGCGCCCGTCCGGCCCCCAGATCGGCGCGCCGGCGCAGCTGTAGACGCTGTTGGCGTCGAAGAAATGCTCGCCGCGGTGCAGCCACACCGACTGGTGGTCGGTGAGGGCCAGGCCAATCGCGGTGGTGCCCACGGCCCGTTCGGACAGATCGACGCCCACGCGCGCGATCTGCGCGGCGCGCGGGTCCTGGCCGTCCACGGGCCCGTTGACGTCGATCACCACGCCGCGGGCATCGGTCAGGATGGCGAAGTAGCGGGTGTTGGCCATGGCCCGGGACAGCGAGCGGATCACCGGGGCGGCGGCTTGCAGCAGCGGGCGGCTGGCGTCGAGGGCGTTGCGGGTGGCGGCGGCCGACACCGCCTCAAACGCGATCGGTCGGGACGGATCGAGGCCCATCCCGAGGCAGCGTCGCCAGGAGCGCTCCAGCCACGGGGCCACCGGGGTGGGCCCGTCGGTCTCGCGGAACAACACGGCGCGTCGGGCGCGGTCGATCTGGGCCAGCCGCTGGGCGGCGAGGTGCGGCGAGGGCGTGGTCGGGATCGCGGGCATGGCGGGGTGATCGGGTCGAGGGTCCACGGCGGGCATTACAGCAGCGTTCAGGCCGGCGGCGCCGGGAAGCCGAGTGGGCTGCTCCGTTGTGCAACACACCGCGCTCACGCGCGGTGTGACCGGGGAGCGTCAGGCAAGGCCCATGCCAGTGCGCCGAGCCGCTCGGCCACGCGGGCGACGTCTTCGACGGTGTCGATGTCCACCGTGGGATGGTCGTTGGGTGCGTCCCACAGCAGCACGGCCGCCGGGTGGTCGCGCCGCCAGGCTTTCACGCCGCCGTGGCCCCGCGCGCGCAGGGCGGCCAGGGCGGTGGCATCGAGCACCACCGGGTGACCGGGTTGCCCCTGCCAGTGCGGCACCAGGACGTGGGTGCCGGCGGGACGGCGGTCGAAGGCGTCGAGGGCCGCGCGCAGATCGTCCGCCCCGATCAGCGGTTGATCGGCCAGCAGCACCACCACGCGGCCCACCCCTGCGGGCAGCGCTGCCAGCGCGGCGTGCAGCGACGGGGCGGTGTCATCGCCCGGATCGGCCAGGCGCAGCGT
Organism: Hydrogenophaga sp. T66; assembly: GCF_057219855.1. Taxonomy (NCBI): domain Bacteria; kingdom Pseudomonadati; phylum Pseudomonadota; class Betaproteobacteria; order Burkholderiales; family Comamonadaceae; genus Hydrogenophaga; species Hydrogenophaga sp. T66. The sequence continues at coordinate 872,637 of NZ_JBXVVX010000001.1, forward strand.
GTGCCATGGGCCGGCCGACGCGCAGGGACGAGGCAGCGCATCGACGATGGCCTCGGCGTGGTGGCCCAGCACGATCCAGACGCCAGCGTCCGCGTGGGCCGCCGAGGCGGCCAGCACGCGGTCGAGCACGGTGCGCTCGCCCAGCCGCACCAGCGCCTTCGGCACACCGCCCAGCCGCCGGCCCGCGCCGGCGGCGAGCACGACCACGACCGTGGCCCCGGCCGGTCGGCTCATCCCCGTCCGGCGAAACACACAGGCGCGCTGGCCGGGGCATCCAGCGCGTCCTTGGCGGGCGCCACGTGCATGTCGCGGGGCAGGGCCACCCCATTCTTCACCGCCAGCACCTCGGCCATCACGCTGACCGCGATCTCCGGCGGCGTCCGGCTGCCGATGTACAGCCCGATCGGCCCGCGCAGCGCGGCTAGGCTGGCCTCGGTCTGGCCGAAGTGCTCGATCAGGCGCGCACGGCGCGCGTCGTTGTTGCGGCGCGAGCCGATGGCGCCGATGTAGAACGCCTCGGTGCCCAGCGCTTCGAGCAGGGCGAGGTCGTCCAGCTTGGGATCGTGGGTGAGCGCGATCACGCAGCTGCGACGGTCCAGGCCGAAGGCGCGCACGGCGTCGTCGGGCATCTCGGCGGTGACCGTCACGCCCGGGACGTTCCAGCCGCCGCGGTACTCGGCGCGCGGGTCGCACACCGTCACCGCAAAGCCGCTGAACAGCGCCATGGTGGCGAGGTACTCGGTGAGCTGCCCGGCCCCGATCAGCAGCATCCGGTACTCGGGGCCGAAGGTGTTGTGCAGGTGGCGGCCGTCGTCGATCAGGGGCGTGGGGGCCAGGGCCGGGTGTAGGGTGACCTGGCCGGTCGCGATCTCGGTGCGACGCTCCACGAGATGGCCGCGCGCCAGCTCGTCGAGCAGGGCCTTCAGGCTGTCGGCGTCCGGGTCAAACTCCAGCAGCAATTCCAGCGTGCCACCGCAGGGCAGGCCAAAGCGGTGGGCTTCGTCGGCATGGACGCCGTACACCACGCGCTGTGGCGGGCCATGCGGAATGTCGTGGGAGATCGCTTCGGGGTGGGTGTCGGAGGCGATGGCCGCCTGCCCCGAGCGGCTGTAGCGGTAGATCAGGTCATCTTCAATGCAGCCACCCGACACCGAGCCCACCACGGCGCCGTTGTCGCACAGGGCCATCGTGGACCCCACCGGCCGCGGCGACGACCCCCAGGTGCGCACCACGGTGGCCAGCAGCGCACGCCGGCCCTGCGCGCGCCACCCTTGGAGGGTTTTCAGGACAGTGACATCGAGGTTTTCCATGGAGCCAGAGGCGGTGTCGTGGGCCAGACCCCATTGTTTCGCAAGACGCCGGCCTGGCGCCTGAGAATCGTTTTCAACTGCCTGTCGCAATCTGAGACTTTTTCCGATGGCCGCGAGCGCGTCAGGGTTAACCCCTGATGCAATTGGGCGACGGCCCCGAACAATCGTATGCAGAGATGCGCATAAGACCTTGCTGCGCGGCCTCTGCCCCACTTGGAGACACAGATGCAAAAGATCCTTCACATCAACCCGGACAAATGCACCGGCTGCCTGCAGTGCGAGATGGCCTGCTCTTTCGAGAACTATGGCACCTACGCCACCTCGAAGTCGCGCATCAAGGTGTTTGACTTCCATCACACCGGCAAGAAAGTCCCGTACACCTGCACGCAGTGCGACGAGGCCTGGTGCCTGCACGCCTGCCCGGTGGAGGCCATCACGGTGGACAAGGCCACCGGCGCCAAGGTGGTGAACGAGACCACCTGTGTGGGCTGCAAGGTCTGCACGATCGCCTGCCCCTTCGGCACGATCAACTACGTCCAGGAGACCGGCAAGGTCCAGAAGTGCGACCTGTGCGGCGGCGAACCGGCCTGCGCCGAGGCCTGCCCGACCAGCGCCATCACCTTCATCGACGCCAATTGGACCGGCATCGACAAGATGAAGCAGTGGGCCGACAAGCTGGGCAACCAGCCCAGCGCCGCCTGATCCCCACCCGACGAGACTTTAGGAGCACACACATGTCTTGGGCTGGAAAAATCCTCCGCGTCAACCTGACCGCCGGCACTGTCAAATCCGAGCCGCTGAACCGCGAGTGGGCGCGCGCCTACATCGGCTCGCGCGGGCTGGGCAGCAAATACCTCATCAGCGAAGTCGACCCCAAGGTCGATCCGCTGTCGCCCGACAACAAGATCATCTGGTCGACCGGCCCGCTGACCGGCACCATGGCCTCCACCGGCGGCCGCTACACCGTGATCACCAAAGGCCCGCTGACCGGCGCCATCGCCTGCTCCAACTCGGGCGGCTACTGGGGCGCCGAGCTGAAGATGGCCGGCTGGGACATGATCATCTTCGAGGGCAAGTCGCCCAAGCCGGTGTACCTCTACATCAACGACGATGTGGCCGAGCTGCGCGACGCCACCCACCTGTGGGGCCAGACCGTCTGGAAGACCGAGGAAATCCTCAAGACCTCCCTGCAGGATCCGCTGGTGCGTGTGTCCTCGATCGGCCAGGCCGGTGAGAACCAGGTGCTGTACGCCGCCATCGTGAACGACCTCCACCGCGCGGCCGGCCGCTCGGGTGTCGGCGCCGTGATGGGCAGCAAGAACCTCAAGGCGATCGCGGTGCGCGGCACCAAGGGCGTGGGCAACATCCGCGACCCGAAGGGCTTCATGAAGGCGACCTTCGAGAAGAAGAAGATCCTCGCCGAGAACGCCGTGACCGGCCAGGGCCTGCCCACCTACGGCACCCAGGTGCTGATGAACGTCATCAACGAAGTCGGCGCGCTGCCCACCCGCAACCACCGCGACGTGCAGTTCGAAGGCGCCAAGGACATCTCGGCCGAGGCCATGGCCACGCCGCGCGCCACCGACGGCAAGAAGCACTTGGTGACCAACCAGGCCTGTTTCGGCTGCACCATCGCGTGCGGCCGCATCAGCAAGATGGATGAGAGCCACTTCACGGTGCAGAACAAGCCGCAGTACTGGGGCGCCTCCGGCGGCCTGGAGTACGAAGCGGCCTGGGCGCTGGGTGCGGCCAACGGCGTGAACGACCTGGAAGCGCTGCAGTACGCCAACCTGCTGTGCAACGAGTACGGCATGGACCCGATCAGCTTCGGTGCCACCGTCGGCGCGGTGATGGAGCTGTACGAGATGGGCGTGCTCACCAAGGAGCAGATCGGCATCGAGGCGCCGTTCGGATCGGCCGCTGCGCTGGCCGCTTTCGCCGAGATGACCGGCAAGGGCGAAGGCTTCGGCAAGGAGATCGCCCTCGGCTCGGCCCGCCTGACCAAGAAGTACGGCCACCCCGACCTGTCCATGAGCGTCAAAGGCCAGGAATTCCCCGCCTACGACGGTCGCGCCATCCAGGGCATCGGCCTGGCCTACGCCACCTCCAACCGCGGTGCCTGCCACCTGCGCGGCTACACCATCGCCTCCGAGGTGCTGGGCATTCCGGTCAAGACCGACCCGGTGGAGAGCGAAGGCAAGCCCGAACTCGTGAAGGCCTTCCAGGATGCCACCGCCGCGTTCGACTCGTCGGGCCTGTGCGTGTTCACCACCTTCGCCTGGGGCGTGGCCGACCTCGCCCCGCAGCTGCAAGCCGCGTGCGACGAGGCCTACACGACCGAGGAGCTGGAAAAGATTGGCGAGCGCATCTGGAACATGGAGCGCGAGTTCAACAACGCCGCCGGCTTCACCGCCAAGGACGACTCGCTGCCCAAGCGTCTGCTGACCGAAGCTGCCAAGACCGGCGCTTCCAAAGGCATGGTCAGCAAGCTGCCCGAGATGCTCCCGAAGTACTACGCCGTGCGCGGCTGGGACAGCGAAGGCCGTCCGACCGCGGAAACCAAGGCCCGTCTGGGTCTGTGAAACGGGATGACCCGGCCGCGGCGCGGCCGGGATTGACGCGGCCAGGCCGCGGCGTGGCGGGCCTCGGGCCCGCCAGTCGTTTCAGCCCTGCCCGGTCCCGCACCCCCCTTCGTCATCCCAGGAGACGCACATGCATCACGTGATCCTCGGCGCCGGCCCCGCTGGCGTCATTGCCGCGGAGACCATCCGCAAACACGCCCCCAACGACCGCATCACCCTCGTGGGCGATGAGCCGGAGCCGCCGTACTCGCGCATGGCGATCCCCTACCTGCTGATCGGCAACATCCAGGAGCCGGGCACCTACCTGCGCAAGAGCGCGGCGCACTTCCAGAACTTGCGCGTTGACCAGCGCCGCGCACGTGCGACCCGCGTGGACGCGGCGGCGCGCACGGTCGCCCTCGACGACGGCCAGACGCTGTCGTTCGACCGGCTGCTCATCGCCACCGGCTCTCACCCGGTGCGTCCGCCGATCCCCGGCATGGACCTGCCCGGCGTGCACCCCTGCTGGACGCTGGAAGACGCGCGCGCCATCATGAAGCTCGCGCAGCCGGGCGCGCGCGTGCTGCAGATGGGCGCGGGCTTCATCGGCTGCATCATCATGGAGGCCCTCAAGCAGCGCGGTGTGGCCCTCAGTGTGGTGGAGATGGGCGACCGCATGGTGCCGCGCATGATGGGGCCCACGGCCGGCGGCATGATCAAGGACTGGTGCGAGAAGCAGGGCGTGCGCGTGTTCACCGGCACGAAGGTGGAAGCCATCGAGTCGGCCGCCGCTCCCGCCGCGCCGGTGGGCGTGGTCGCCAAGATCGCCGGTGCCCTGGGGCTGGGTGGCGGCGACGCGCCGGCCGGCAAAGGCCTGCGGGTGAAGCTGTCGTCCGGCGAGACGGTGGAGGTGGATCTGGTGATCAGCGCCACGGGGGTGCGCCCGGCGATCGGTTTCCTCAAGGACTCGGGTGTGACCTGCTTGCTGGGCGTGCTCACCGACGAACACCTGCAGACCAACGTGCCGGGCATCTACGCCGCCGGCGATTGCGCCGAGGCCTTCGACAAGGTCAGCGGCAAAACCATCGTCAGCGCGATTCAGCCCAACGCCGCCGAGCAGGCGCGCGTGGCGGCGCTCAACATGGTGGGCCAGAAGGCCGACCTCAAGGGCGTGACGCAGATCAACGTGCTCGACACGCTGGGCATGATCTCCACGAGCTTCGGCAACTGGGAAGGCGTGCCCGGTGGCGAACACGTGGAGCTGACCGACAAGGCCGCCGGCCGCCACCTGAGCCTGCAGTTCAAGGACGACGTGATGGTGGGCTGCAACTCGGTGGGTTGGACCGAACACGTTGGCGTGATGCGCGGGCTGGTCGAGGGCCAGGTGCGTCTGGGTCCGTGGAAAGACAAGCTCAAGGAAGATCCGACGCGCCTGATGGATGCTTACCTCGGCGCCGCCCAGGCGCAGGGCCAGTGGGCTGGCGCGGAGGACGCGCGCCGACGTTGACACCGCACGCCGCCATCAGGCGGGTCTGCTGGCGCGGCACACAATGACACCCATGAAAATCACGTTCAAGCTGTTCGCCACGCTCACCGACTACCTGCCGCCGGACGCCCGCCGCGCCAACCAGGTCGAGCTCGATATCGACCCGGCCACGCCCATCGCCCGCATCATTGAGCCCTTCGGTCTGCCGCCGAAGCTGGTGCATCTGGTGCTGGTCAATGGCAAGTACATCGCGCCCGAGCATCGCCTGACCGCCACGCTCAACGAAGGCGATGTGCTGGCCATCTGGCCACCGATCGCCGGGGGCTGAGGCGTGCAGTCGGCCTACGCCGAGCGCTTCGAGCGCGACATGGGCTGCACCGTGTCCGAGTGGCTGGGCTGGCTGCCGGCTGCCATGGGCGATCACCCGTGGACCTTGGGTGATGGGCTGGCTGAGGCCACCATCGGCGCGGGCCGCCTGCGCATCGATTGGCAGCCGCAGCCACCGCGTGCGATCGCGCTGATGCGCATGCCGGTCCTGCGCGTTCGCTTCGCCTTCGATGGCCTGGACGCCGCGCAGCGTTACGCCTTCATGCGCCGCTTCGATCTGTACATGCAGCGCGGCGGCGGTTAGGTCGCTGCGTCGGCGCGACTGCCCAGGCCGGCCATCTGGGCCGGGCACACCCAGGCATCAAACTGCTCGGCGGTCAGACCTCCCTGGTGGATCGCCACGTCACGCAGGCTCAGCCCTTGTGCCAGGGCCTGCTGGGCCAGCCGCGCTGCCGGCCCGTGGCCCAGGTGTGGCACCAGCGCGGTGGTGAGCATCAGCGAATTCGCCAGATGCTCGGCGATGCGCGCGTGGTTGGGCTCGAGTCCCTGCACGCAATGACGGTCGAAGTCGCGGATGCCATGCGCCAACAGCTGCAGGCTGTGCATGAGGTTGTGCGCCATGAGTGGCAGGGCGGTGTTGAGCTGCAGGTGGCCGCTGGTCCCGGCGAACGCCATCGCCACGTCGTTGCCCAGCACCTGACCGGCCATCATCACCAAGGCCTCGCACTGGCTGGGGTTGACCTTGCCCGGCATGGCCGAGCTGCCCGGTTCGTTGGCCGGTACGAGCAGTTCCCCCAGCCCGCAGCGCGGGCCGCTGCCGAGCAGGCGGATGTCGTTGGCGATCTTCATCAGCACCACCGCCAGCCCCCGCAAGGCGCTGTGAACGGCCAGCAGGTCGTCATGAGCCGCCTGGGCTGCGTAGGGATCGACCGCGGGGCGCAACGGGTGCCCGGTGGCCTCGGCCAGGGCCCGGATCACCAGGCCGCCGAACCGGGGATGCGCGTTCAGTCCGGAGCCGACGGCGGTACCGCCGAGCGCGAGATGGTTCAGCGAGGAGAGCGCCTGCCGGTAGTGGTGGTGCGCGGTCTCCAGCTGGCTTTTCCAGGCCGCGACCTCATGCCCCAGGGTCAGCGGGACCGCGTCCTGCAGGTGGGTGCGTCCGGTCTTGACCACCGCCCTGAACGCCTGGACGTGGGTCGCCAGCGTGGTCACCAGGCTCTCGATGGCGGGCGTGAGTTGTTCTCGGGAGACCTGGAGCACGGCCAGGTGCACGGCGCTGGGCATGATGTCGTTGGACGACTGGCCGAGGTTGACGTGGTCGTTCGGATGCACCGTGCGGGCCGACCCGCGGCCCCCGCCGAGCAGTTCCGAGGCGCGGTTGGCCAGCACCTCATTCATGTTCATGTGGGTCTGTGTGCCCGAGCCGCTTTGCCAGGCCGAGACACCGAATGCCTCGCGGTGGCGGCCCCGCAGCACCTCTTCCCCGGCGCGGGCGATCGCCTCCGCCTGCACCGCGTCGAGCATGCCCAGGGCCGCGTTGGCGCGGGCGGCGGTGGACTTGATCAGGGCGAGCGCTTCGATCACCGGGTAAGGCATCGGGTCGGCATGCATGGAGAAGTGGTGCAGGGCCCGCTGGGTCTGGGCGCCCCACAGCGCGGTCTCTGCCACCGGTACATCACCCAGCGCGTCCTGTTCGATGCGCTGTCGGCCGTTGGGTCCGCAGCCCAGAGGCTGCCCGGGTGCGGGCATGGCGGGTGCCGGGGGCTCGGTGCCGGCGTGCGGGACCGGGGGGCGTCGCTTCGATCGCAGGGCTGGGTGTTTCATGGTGGTGTTGAGTTGGATGCCGATGGGGTGAAACGCCCATGGTCGCCGGTCCGGTGTGTGGCGGTCTGTTCGCTGCCCCACGGTGGCGCTCCGTGGGTCCAGCCGGGCCGCCCCGTGGTTTCTCAGGACGAAATCGGGCCGTCGGTGGACAGAATCGTCTCCAGCGGCATGGCTGCTGCGGTGGCGCCCCCGACGATGGCGATACCGCTGACTTCGGGGCGTTTCGGAATCACCGGCCCGAACATCGTGGCGAAAGCGACATCGGCCGCGTCGCGTCCGGTGCCCAGGCGCACCAGGCCGTCGGGGATGGACGTGCCCGAGGGGTCGAAGATGCACCAGTGCCGTCCGAGGAAAATCTCCACGTAGGCGTGAAAGTCGGGCGGTCCGAGCGCGGGATCGGCGCCGTAGTCCGTGCCGGTGGTGAAGCGCGCGGGCATGTTCAGCGCCCGACACAGGGCAATCATCAGGTGCGCAAAATCGCGGCACACGCCTTCGCGGCTGATCAGCGTGTCCACCGCCGACGTTGAACCGACCGAGCTGCGCGAGCGGAAGCTGATGTGGTTCTGCACCCATCGGGCAATGGTCTGCACACGGCCAGCGCCGGCTGGCAGGCGTCCGAACTCACGTTGTGCGAATCGCGCGAGCCGGTCCGACTCGCAGTAGCGGCTCGGGCGCATGTAGGGCAACACGACGGAGGGCAGCTCGCCCACCGGTCGTTCGGGCAGGTCCTTGGCGTCAAGGTGCAGGTGGGTCAGCGCCACCACGGCGCCGTACTGCACCACCAACGGACCCTCGGTGGCGTGCAAGCGCAGATAACGGTTGCCGCTGTGCGGCTCGGTTTCCAGGTGCCAGGCCACGGGCTGGTTGATCTGCAGCATCTCCGCGCTGACCCGTTGACAGGCGGTGTGCGCCGCATGAATGTTGAACACGAAATCTGCCCCGGGCGCCGACACCTCATAGCGCAGTTGCAGGTGCAGCTGCATCACGGTGGAGGGCGTGTCGGCACCGGTTGTCTGGCCCCGCTCGCCCGGTGCAGCGGCCGAGGGCGTCGGCCGCGCCGTGGTGCGCGGGTGTCGCGCGGCCCCGCGTGTTCCGGTGGTGCTCACGATGACGCGCCGAGCGGCGTGTATTGCCGGTAGAAGTCGCGCACCTGCTTCACCCACGCCGGATCGGTCATGTCGGGCCAGTGGTCCTTTTCGAAGGTGTGGCCGGTGAGACGGTCTTTTTCCACATCCAGAATGAAGCATTTGCGCGCCGCGTCGATCTTCAGCGCCGACCAGGGCACCGCAAACAGCTTTTCTCCCATGCCCATGAAGCCCCCGACCGACATCACCGCAAAAAGCACCCGGCCGGAGTGCATGTCGAGCACGATGTCCTTCAGCTCGGTGAGTGCTTCGCCGCGTCGGTTGAGCACGGGGTTGCCCTGCAGTGTGTGGGCTCCCATCAGTTGTGGCCCGTCGCTGCCTGAGGTGTGTGAGGCGTACATCCCGTGGGTGTCGCGTTCCTGATAGTTCATGGGGAAGCCCTCTGGTGATCGGCGAAGAGCCGCCCGGCGGAGACGCCTGTGGCCGTGCTGATCTCGCAGCGTGGGGCATTCGCGCCGCCGCATCGGTGCGGTGGCGCACAGAGCGGCCGTCCGCAGGCGTTACGCTCGATGCTTTGCATCGGAGCAGACCATGAGTCAGTCCCTCAGCCTCACCGTCACCCGCCAGCAGGGATACCAGTTCCTGGTCGATTTTGGCGACGGACTCGGCCCGGTGACGGGCGATCTGCCTGAGCCGCTCGGCCAGGGCGCCGGACCGTCTCCGGAGCATCTGCTGGGCGCCGCTGTCGCCAATTGCCTGTGCTCCAGCCTGCTGTTTTCACTCGCGAAGTTCAAGCAGGACCCCGGCCTCGTGACGGCCCGCGCCACGCTGACCCAAGGCCGCAATGCCGAAGGGCGCGTGCGCGTCACGCAGATCGCGGTCGACATCCACCTGGAAAAACCAGGCGCCGGCATGGAGCACCTTGATCGCGTGCTGGCCCAGTTCGAGGCCTTCTGCACGGTGACGGAAAGTGTGCGCAGTGGCGTGTCAGTGTCGGTGGCCGTGACCACCGGCTGACGCTTCAGGCCAGGGTCTTGAGACCCAGCCAGGTCAGCAGCAGCGACCCGGCGAGGTGCAGCGTGGCCACGCCTGTGGCCAGCGCGAGGCGCCCTTGCTGCAGCAAGGTGACAACCTCGATGGAGAACGTCGAAAAGGTGGTGAGGGCGCCCAGCAGACCGGTCACGATGGCGAGCTTCCACGCCGGGTCGAGTTGCGGCTGGGCCTGAAAGAAAGCCATGCACAGGCCGATGGCGTAGGCGCCGATCCAGTTGGCCGCCAGCGTGCCCCAGGGCAGCAGGGCGCCCGGCGTGTTGAGCCACAGACCCAGACGCCAGCGCAGCAGCGCGCCGGCGCAGGCGCCCAGACACAGGGCCAGGACAGACGCCATGGTCAGAACGGCGGGCCGTCGTCGTCAGTGGCCAGGCCCGTGGCAGACGCTGCGGCGGCAAGCGGGGCCTGTCCCGGCAGCAGTTCGCCGCCCAGCGCGGCGATGAGCGCGTCCAGCACCTGCCGCAGTTCCCCGGTGCCGATGGCCACGTTGCTGTCGAAGGTCTCCTCGTCGCCGCCGGTGCGTTCTTCAAACACACCCTCCAGAAACGCGATCTTCTTCAGCGCCATGCTCTCGGTCAGCACGAAGCCGACCCGGCCCTCCCAGCTCATGGCCAGCCGCGTCGGCAACTTGCCCTCGGCGACGTGGCGGCGCACCTCGTCGTTGAACAGGTGGTGGCGCGTGAAGCGCACGACCGAGCGTTCCTCGTCGCTGGAGCGCAGTTCGCACTCGCGCTCCACCGCCAGGCCCTCAGGCCAGTCGGCCGGGTCGGTGGCACTGAGCCACTGCGTCATGGCGCTCTGCGGCGTGACCTGGGTGTTGAACAGCGAGACCGCCAGGCCGTCGAAGGCGCGCACGAGCGCGGTGATCACTTCGTCGTTCTTGCCGCTGCTGCTGGCGTCGGTGGCCAGCCAGCCGCGTTCGGGGTCGATCCAGACCCACACCGACTGTTGCCGTGCGAAGGCCTGCGGAAGCAGGGCCTGGCGGGCGTCCTCCCGCAGCGCCTTGGTTTCCTTCTTGCCGGGCTTGCGGCCGGTCGTGGCTTCGATGTGGTCGGCCGCTTCCTGCGCCTTGCGGCGCACCACGGCCCCGGGCACGGCCTTGGTCTCGATCTGCAGCCTGAGGATGCGTTGTCCCGCGACCGCCTCCACCAGCGGGCCGTGGGCCTCGCCGCGCGGCTCCACCCAGCCCACCGCCTTGTCCTGCGTGGCGCTGCAGGGCGCGAAGCGGTGGTCGTCCAGCGCGCGCTCCATGGCATCGGGCGTGGGCGACCAGCCGGGGGCGAGGCGGTAGAGCGTGAGGTTCTTGAACACGAAAGAGGCACTCCAGAAAACACAGACCCCGCGCGAGGCGGGGTCGTGATCTTAGCCGGCGGGCGGACTCACATCCTCGATGGCAGCCAGGTCACCAGACCCGGGAACCAGTAGAGCAGCAGGATCGCCAGCACCATCAGGAAGAAGTAGGGCAGGCAGGCCTTGGCGATCCAGTCGATATCGCGCTTGGTCATGCCTTGCAGCACGAACAGGTTGAAGCCCACCGGCGGCGTGATCTGCGCCATCTCCACCACGATCACGATGAAGATGCCGAACCAGATCAGGTCGATGCCCGCGGCCGTGACGGTGGGAAGGATCACGCCCATGGTCAGCACGATCATCGAGATGCCGTCCAGGAAGCAGCCGAGCAGGATGTAGAACAGCGCCAGTGCGATCAGCAGCATCCCCGGGGTGAGACCGAGGCCGCCCACCCATTCGGCGAGGTGCCGCGGCAGACCGATGTAGCCCATGGCCAGCGTGAGGAAGGCCGCGCCGGCGAGGATCAGCGCGATCATGCAGTACAGCCGCGTGGCGCCCAGCAGCGAGTCGCGAAAGCTCTGCCACGACAGCGAACCCTGCGAGGCCGACAGGATCAGCGCCCCCACCACACCCACGCCCGCTGCTTCGGTGGCGGTGGCGATGCCGGTGTAGATGGTGCCGATCACGCCGCCGATCAGCAGCACCACCGGAATCAGGTGACGGCTCTCGCGCAGTTTGTCCACGAAGCCCAGGCGCTCGTCGCTGCGCGGCACGGCCGTCGGGTTGAGCAGCGCCCAGACCACGATGGCGCCGCTGAACAGCGCGGCCAGCAGCAGGCCAGGGATCACGCCGGCCACGAACAGCTTGGCAATCGACACCTCGGCGGCCACGCCGTAGACGATCATGATGATCGAGGGCGGAATCAGCAGGCCCAGCGTGCTGGCGCCCCCCAGCGAGCCGACGATCTTTTCCGGCGGGTAGCCGCGGCGCGTCAGCTCCGGGATGGTCATCTTGCCGATGGTGGCGCAGGTGGCGGCCGAGGAGCCCGATACCGCGGCAAAGATCGTGCTGCCCACGATGTTGGTGTGCAGCAGGCGGCCGGGCAGGGCGTTCACCCAGGGCGCGAGGCCCCGGAACATGCTCTCCGACAGCTTGGTGCGGAACAGGATCTCGCCCATCCAGATGAACAGCGGCAGCGCGGTCAGCGTCCAGCTGCTGGCCGAGCCCCAGATGGTCAGGGCCATGGCGTCGCCGGCCGGGCGGCTGGAGAACAGCTCCATGCCGATCCAGGCCACGCCGGTCAGCGTGAGGCCGATCCACACCCCGCTGCCCAGCAGCAGGAACAGCGAGACAACCAGCAAGCCAGTGATCAGGAGGTCATTCATGGCGGGTGTCTCCGCTGTGTTGCTGGCGCTGCCCGCGCCATTCCAGCACGGTCTCGTCGATCAGGGCGATCAGCAGGATGGTGGCGCCCACGCCCATCAGCAGCTGCGGAATCCACAGCGGGGTCGCGTCGGTGCCGGTGGAGATGTCGTGGAACAGGCGCGACTGGTACACCAGGCGCCAGCTGTAGAAGCAGAGCAGGCCCGCCAGCAGCGTGCCCACCGCCAGCGACCAGAGCTCCAGCGCGCGCCGCGCGCTGCCGGTGAGGCGTCCGATGATCAGCGTCACGCGGATGTGTTCGCCGTGCTTGAGCGTGTGGGACAGGGCGAGGAAGCCGGCGCCGGCCATGGCGTAGCCGGCGTACGAATCGGTGCCGGGCACGTACACGCCCGCCAGGCGACTGACGATGGACACGAGGACCATCACCAGCACACCGATCATGAACAGCGCGGCCAGCCAGCCAGCGCCGAGGTAAAGGGCGTCAAGGGTTTTGCGCATGGAAGCGTCCGGTGGAGCGCCCGTCGCGACGCCCGGCCCCGGCGGTACCGGCGGGCGTCCGGTACCGCCGGTTGACCGGACGGGGCTCAGGCGGTGGGGCTTACTTCTTGTAGGCGTCCATCAGTTGCTGACCTTCGGCGCCGGCCTGCGAGAGCCACTCCTGCAGCATCGTGGCGCCGACCTTTTGCATGTCAGAGCGCAGCGCGGCGCTGCCCGGCTCGACGCTCATGCCGTTGGCCCGCAGCGTGGCCAGCGAATCCGTGTTCACCTTCTGCGAGGCAGCCCAGCCGCGGGTCTCGGCCTCGGCGGCGGCCTTCAGCAGCGCGTCCTGGCTGGCCTTGTCCAGCGCGTCGAAGGCGCGTTTGTTGACGATGACCGCGTTCTTCGGCAGCCAGGCCTGCACGTCGTAATAGAACTTCAGGTGCTCGAACAGCTTGCTGTCCACGCCGGTGGCGCCGGAGGTCATGTTGGTCTCGACCACGCCGGTCGCCAGCGCCTGCGAGAGCTCGGCGGCCTGCACCGTCACCGGCTGTGCTCCCACGAGCTGGGCGATGCGCGAGGTCGCCGGGCTGTAGGCGCGCCATTTGCTGCCCTTGAGATCGGCGGCGCTGGCCAGCGGCTTCTTGCTGTAGATGCCCTGCGGCGGCCAGGCCACCGAGTACAGCAGCATCAGGCCCTGCTCGGCGAGCTTCTTTTGCAGGATCGGCTTTTGCGCGGCATAGAGCTTGCGGGACTCGTCGTAGCTGGTGGCCAGGAAGGGGATGCCGTCGGCGCCGAACATGGGCCATTCGTTCTGGTACGCGGCCAGCAGGATTTCACCGATCTGGGCCTGCCCACCCTGCACCGCCCGCTTGATCTCGGGCGCCTTGAACAGCGCGGCGTTGGCGTGCACCGTGATCTTCAGCTTGCCGCCGGTGGCTTTCTCGACGTCGCTGGCGAAGGTGGCGAGGTTGACGGTGTGGAAGTTGGTCGCCGGGTAGGCGGACGGCAGGTCCCAGGTGGTCTGGGCGGCGGCAGGCAAGGAGGCTGCCAGGGCACCGGCGGCCAGGGTGAGACTGAACAGGCGTCGTTTCATGGGGAGAGCTCCTGTGGTTGGGGCGGAAGGGGTGAGCGGACTCTAATGATGTGGCGATAAAGTGTGATCGGGGTTTTCCCTTAACGTCAACAAAATGTTGGCAAATTGTCAGAACAGACCCTACACTGCGCCCCATTCCAGACCACGAGGAGCCCACCATGGTGCGCGGCAAAGCCCCTCCCACCCCCGTCACGCCGTCGACCGGCCCGGTCGATGCGCCCATCGTCTCGTCGGCACACCTGGTGTCGCCCCACAGCGCCGAGATGAGCGAGTTCGAGTTCGGCCTGATCGTGGCCGGCAACGCCTTTCACCGCTGGATCGTTCACTGCATGAGCGCCGCGGGCCTGAAGGACCTCACCGCGCTCGACGTCCTGGTGCTGCACCACGTGACGCACCGCGCGCGGGACAAGCGGCTGGCCGATATCGCCTTCATCATGAACGTCGAGGACACGCACCTCATCAACTACTCGCTCAAGAAGCTGCAGGGGCTGGGCGTGGTGGTGTCCAGCAAAAACGGCAAGGAAGTCACCTACGGCCCCACCGAGGCCGGCAAAGCCTTCGTCACCCGGTACCGGGAGATCCGCGAGGGCTGCCTGATCAATGCGCTGAAGGCGGACGACGCGCTCAACCACGACATCGGCGAACTCGCGCGGCTGCTGCGTGTGCTCTCCGGCATCTATGACCAAGCTGCGCGCAGCGCCGCATCGCTCTGACCACCATGAATCACTCTCCCGACAACCGCTGGCAGTTCTGGATCGACCGCGGCGGCACCTTCACCGACATCGTGGCCAAGCGGCCCGATGGCACCCTGACCACCCACAAGCTGCTGTCCGAAAACCCGGAGCAATACCGCGACGCCGCGGTCGCCGGCATTCGCCATCTGCTCGGCCTGAAGGCCGGTGAGCCGGTGACGCCGGTGCAGGTGGCCTGCGTGAAGATGGGCACCACGGTGGCGACCAATGCGCTGCTGGAGCGCAAAGGGGAGCCCACGCTGCTGGTCACCACCCGCGGCTTTCGCGACGCGCTGCGCATCGCCTACCAGAACCGCCCGCGGCTGTTTGACCGCCGCATCCAGCTGCCTGAGTTGCTCTACAGCCGCGTGATCGAGGCGCAGGAGCGGCTGGAGGCCGACGGCAGCGTCGTCCAGCCGCTTGATGAGGCCCATCTGCGCGAGCGGCTGTGGGCGGCTTTCGACGCGGGCCTACGCAGCGTGGCCATCGTGTTCATGCATGGCTACCGTTTCACCGCCCACGAGGCCGCCGCCGCCCGGCTGGCGCGGGAGATCGGCTTCACCCAGGTCAGCACCTCGCACGAAACCAGTCCGATGATGAAGTTCGTCAGCCGTGGCGACACCACGGTGGTCGATGCCTACCTCTCGCCGATCCTGCGTCGCTATGTGGAGCAGGTCGCCAGCGAGATGCCGGGCGTGCCGCTGTTCTTCATGCAGAGCAGCGGCGGCTTGACCGACGCGCACCGGTTCCAGGGCAAGGACGCCATCCTGTCCGGCCCGGCGGGCGGCATCGTGGGCATGGCGCGGACGGCGACGCTCGCCGGTCACGACAAGGTGATCGGCTTCGACATGGGCGGCACCTCGACCGACGTGTCGCACTACGCGGGCGCGTTCGAGCGCGAGTTTGAGACGCAGGTGGCCGGCGTGCGCATGCGGGCGCCGATGATGAGCATCCACACCGTGGCCGCGGGTGGCGGCTCCATCCTGAGCTTTGACGGCTCCCGTTTTCGCGTCGGCCCCGAAAGCGCCGGCGCCAACCCCGGACCCGCGAGTTACCGCCGTGGCGGCCCGCTGGCGGTGACCGATGCCAATGTGATGCTGGGCAAGATCCAGCCGGCCCACTTTCCGCGCGTGTTCGGACCTCTTGCCAATGAGCCCCTGAGCGCGGCCGTGGTGCGTGAGCGCTTCGCCGAGCTGGCGCAGCAGACCGGGCGCACCGCCGAAGACGTCGCCGAGGGATTCATCCGTATCGCGGTGCAACAGATGGCGAACGCCATCAAGAAAATCTCCGTGGCCCGCGGTTACGACGTCACGCGCTACACCCTCCAGTGCTTTGGTGGCGCCGGTGGGCAGCACGCGTGCCTGGTGGCCGACGAGCTGGGCATGACGCGGGTGTTTGTGCACCCGCTGGCCGGTGTGCTCAGCGCCTACGGCATGGGCCTGGCTGATCAGAACGTCATTCGCGAGCGGGCCATCGAGCAGGCCCTGGGCCCATCGTCGATGGCGGCGCTCGGGGCCGCGCTTGATGCGCTGGCCCTGCAGGCGGGCGATGAGTTGCGTCGTCAGCGCGTGAGCGATGGTGAAGTGACGGTGCATCGCCGGGTGCATGTGCGGTACGAGGGCAGCGACGCGGCGCTCGTCGTGCCTTTCGGCCCGCCCGACGCGGTCGAGGCGGCTTTTGAAGCCGCGTACCGGCAGCGCTTTGCGTTCCTGATGCCGGGCAAACGCTTGATCGTGGAGGCGGTGTCGGTGGAGGCCGTGGTGCCAGGTGATGCACCGGCCGAACCGCGCCACAGCCTGCATGAGCCTCGCGAGGTGCCACGGCGCGACACGGTGCAGATGTACGCCGAAGGGCGCTGGCTGGATGCCGCGCTGGTGGTCCGCGAGGATCTCCGGCCGGGCGATGTGGTGCCGGGCCCGGCCATCATCGCGGAGAAGAATGCCACCACGGTGGTGGAGCCCGGCTGGGAGGCGCAGCTCACCGCGCTCGACCACATCGTGCTCGAGCGTCGCGTGCCCCGCACCGTGCGCCACGCGGCGGGCACCACCGTGGACCCGGTGCTGCTGGAGGTGTTCAACAACCTGTTCATGAACATCGCCGAGCAGATGGGGTTGCAGCTGCAGAACACCGCTTACTCGGTCAACATCAAGGAGCGTCTCGATTTCTCCTGCGCCTTGTTCGACGCAGAGGGCAACCTGATCGCCAACGCACCGCACATGCCGGTCCACCTCGGTTCGATGGGCGAGAGCATCAAGACGGTGATCCGCGAGAACGAGGGGCGCATGCAGCCCGGTGATGTGTACGTGCTCAACGACCCGTACCACGGCGGCACGCACCTGCCCGATGTCACCGTGATCACGCCGGTGTATGTCGGCGACGGCGCCCAGCCGACGTTCTATGTCGGTTCACGCGGCCACCACGCCGACATCGGCGGCACCACGCCGGGCTCGATGCCGCCGTTCTCCACACGCATCGAGGAAGAGGGCGTGCAGATCAACAACGTGAAGCTGGTCGAGGGCGGTCGGCTGCGTGAGGCCGAGATGGTTGCGCTTCTGCAGAGCGGCGAATACCCCAGCCGCAACCCGCAGCAAAACATGGCCGACCTGAAGGCCCAGATCGCCGCCAACGAGAAGGGCGTGCAGGAACTGCGCCGCATGGTCGATCAGTTCGGGCTGGACGTGGTGCAGGCCTACATGCGCCACGTGCAGGACAACGCCGAAGAGTCGGTGCGGCGCGTGATCACGCGCTTGAAGGACGGTGAATTCACCCTGCCGCTGGACAACGGCGCCCAGATCCGTGTGGCGGTGCGGGTGAACGCGGCGCAGCGTGGGGCGACGATCGATTTCACGGGCACAAGCCCGCAGCAGACCAACAACTTCAACGCGCCGCGCGCGGTCTGCATGGCGGCGGTGTTGTACGTGTTCCGCACGCTGGTGGACGACGACATCCCGCTCAACGCCGGCTGTCTGAAGCCACTGGAGGTGATCATTCCGCCGGGGTGCATGCTCAACCCCAACCCGCCGGCCTCGGTGGTGGCGGGCAACGTGGAAACGTCGACCTGCATCACCAACGCGCTGTACGGCGCGCTGGGCGTGATGGCGGGCAGCCAGCCGACGATGAACAACTTCACCTTCGGCGACGCCACCCACCAGTACTACGAAACCATCTCCGGCGGCAGCGGCGCCGGCGAAGGATTCGATGGCACGGCGGTGGTGCAGACCCACATGACCAACTCGCGCCTGACGGACCCGGAGATCCTGGAGTTCCGTTTTCCGGTGCGCCTGGAGAGTTACGAGATTCGTCGAGGCTCCGGGGGCGCAGGCCGTTGGCGCGGTGGCGATGGTGGGGTGCGCCGCGTCCGTTTCCTGAAGCCCATGACGGCCAGCATCCTGTCCAACGGGCGCGTGCATCCGGCTTTCGGCATGGCGGGCGGTCAGGCCGGCGCTCCGGGCGTCAACCGGGTGGTCCGCTCGGACGGTCGCGAAGAGACCTTGGCACACATCGGCCAAACCGAGATGGCGCCCGGTGACATTTTTGAGATCCACACGCCGGGCGGTGGCGGTTACGGCAATCCTTGACGCCTGCCCCGCCGATGGGCCCACGGGCCCGCGGTGTCCGGTCTACCGGACACCGCGTGGCCTTTCCTTCGGGGCCCGGGGGACCCGTCCCACGGCGAATAGATCAGATCTCTTCGACGCGCCGCGCGGGGTAGCTGTCCCAGGCCTGGCACCCGGGACATTGCCAGAAGTGCTGACGTGCTTCGAAGCCGCACGCGGCGCAGCGGTAGCGGCGCAGCGGGCCGCAGGCCTGATCCAGCGCGCGCCGGACCGCCGGCGCTGCGTCGCCGGACAAGGAGGGCTCGCCCGCCAGCCACTGGGCGGCGATCACCAGCGACGGTTCGCTCTGCAGGTGCGCCATCAGCGTGTCCCGGGCCGCAGCGGGGTCCGGCGCCAGCCGTGCCAGGGCCTCAGTGACGTCGAGCGAGGGCGCGCGGGCCTGGGCGGCTTGCAGCACTTGCCGGGCCTCGTTTGAACGTCCGGTTTTGCTGGCGAGGTCTGCCAGGTGGGCGGCGGCCAGCGGAAGCGCCTGCGGCGCGTGCCGAGCCAGCGCCAGCAGATCATCGAGGGCGCCCGTGGCGTCGTCGCGCTGCGCGCGCAGCGCCGCCCGAGCCACCCAGGGACGTGGCAGGCTGGGGGCGCGGTGCACGGCCTCGTCCAGCAGCGCCCTGGTGCGATCGCCTTGGCCATCCCGCAGGGCAGCATCGGCCTGTTCGCACAGGTAGTGCGCCAGGCGGGCGGTGAAACTGCCGGGCTGCGCCTGATCCAGTTTCTCCGCCACCGCCTGCGCCTGAGGCCAGTCGCGTGAACGCTCGTAAATGCCCAGCAAGGCCAGCCGGGCTTCGGCTTCGAAGGCGGTGCCTTCCAGGCGATGCAGGGCGGCCTCGGCCCGGTCGAGAAGACCCGCCTTCAGAAAGTCCAGCGCGAGTGCGTGTTGTGCGCGGTCGCGTTCCTGCCGGCTGAGGTCGGCCCGCGCCATCAGGTGCTCGTGCACACGAACAGCCCGGTCGTAGTCGCCACGCCGGCGGAAGAGGTTGCCCAGCGCGAAGTGCAGTTCGGCCGTGTCCGGGTCGCCCTGCACCGCTTCGATGAATGCATCGATGGCCTGGTCTTGCTGTTCGTTGAGCAGGTGGTTGAGGCCGCGGAAGTAGGCCTTGGGGGCCTGGCGGCTCTCCATCCGCCATTGCCGCAGGTCCACGCGGGACGCGGCCCAGCCGGCCGCGAAGGCCAGCGGGAGGCCCCAGAGGAGCCAGGTCAGGTCAAGATCCATGGCGGGGCGGGACGCGGTCGGGGGGGAGCATCGAGCTGTCGCCGCTGAGCATGCTGGACGGCGGTTGCAGCGTCGATTCGCCCGCCACCGACGGCCGCACCGCACGCGCGCGACGGGCCTTGAGCCACAAGGGCAGCATCACGATCACGCCGAGGCACACGCCGACCAACACCGACAGCAGCACCACCAGCACCAGCGGCGCCTGCCAGCGCGCGCCAAAGAAAAAGTGCAGCGTGATCGGGTCTTGGTTGTTCAGCGCGAAGGCGAACAGCACAAAAAAAAGGGCTGCGTTGAGCAGCCACATGAGGTATCGCAACGGGCCCTCCGTGGTCGAAGGGCATTGTAGCGAGGGGGCGGTCAGCGCCGGGGCGATTCGCCGTCGGGCTCCGCCAGAAGCTGGGCCGTGCGGGCGTCCACCTGCTCGCGCAGGGCCTTGCCCGGCTTGAAATGCGGCACCCGCTTCTCCGGGATCATGACGCTCTCGCCGGATCGCGGGTTGCGTCCCACGCGCGGCGAGCGGCGATTGACGGAAAAGCTGCCGAACCCGCGGATTTCGATCCGGTGGCCCTTGACCAGCGCGTCCCCCATCGCGTCGAGAATCGCCTTGACGGCGTACTCCGCGTCGCGGTGGGTGAGCTGGCTGAAGCGGGCCGCCAGGGCTTCGACGAGATCGCTGCGGGTCATGGGCGAGCTGGGGGGGGTGTCACACGCCCCCGCAAGCGCCTGCGAAAGCCGGCGCCTGCTGGGGGAGGGCGGTCATCAACGGCCGTTGTTGCTGTTGTCGAGCTTGGCGCGCAGCAGGGCACCCAGGCTGGTGGTGCCGGCGTTGCCCGAGTTCTGGCTCAGGCTGGCCATGGCTTCCTGCTGGTCGGCCGCGTCCTTCGCCTTGATCGACAGCTGGATGTTGCGGGTCTTGCGATCCACGTTGACCACGACGGTGGTGACTTCGTCGCCTTCTTTCAGCACGTTGCGGGCGTCTTCCACGCGGTCGCGGCTGATCTCGGAGGCGCGCAGGTAGCCCAGCACGTCATTGCCCAGATCGATTTCGGCGCCCTTGGCATCCACGGTCTTGACCTTGCCGGTCACCACGGAGCCCTTGTCGTTCACCGACACAAAGGTCGTGAACGGGTCGCCGTCGAGCTGCTTGATGCCCAGGCTGATGCGCTCGCGTTCGACGTCGATCGCCAGCACCACGGCCTCGACTTCCTGGCCCTTCTTGTAGTTGCGCACGGCGGTTTCGCCGGGCTCGTTCCAGGACAGGTCGGACAGGTGCACCAGGCCATCGATGCCAGCGGCCAGGCCGACGAACACGCCGAAGTCGGTGATCGACTTGATCGGGCCCTTCACGCGGTCGCCACGCTTGGTGCCTTCAGCAAACTCGTGCCAGGGATTGGCCTTGCACTGCTTCATGCCCAGCGAAATGCGGCGCTTGTCCTCGTCGATGTCGAGGACCATGACCTCGACTTCGTCCCCCAGCGAGACCAGCTTGCTCGGGGCCACGTTCTTGTTGGTCCAGTCCATTTCGGAGACGTGCACCAGACCTTCGATGCCCGGCTCCAACTCCACGAATGCGCCGTAGTCGGCGATGTTCGTGACCTTGCCGAACATGCGGGTGCCCTGCGGGTAGCGGCGGCTCACGCCCAGCCACGGGTCGTCGCCCATCTGCTTGAGGCCCAGCGACACGCGGTGCTTTTCGGTGTCGAACTTGAGGATCTTGGCGGTGATTTCCTGACCGGCGGTGACCACCTCGCTGGGGTGGCGCACGCGGCGCCAGGCCATGTCGGTGATGTGCAGCAGGCCGTCGATGCCACCCAGGTCGACGAAGGCGCCGTACTCGGTGATGTTCTTGACCACGCCGTGGACGATGGCGCCTTCTTTGAGCGTGTCCATCAGCTTGGCGCGCTCTTCGCCCATGGAGGCTTCCACCACGGCGCGGCGGCTCAGCACCACGTTGTTGCGCTTGCGGTCAAGCTTGATGACCTTGAATTCGAGGGTCTTGTTCTCGTACGGGGTGAGGTCCTTGGTCGGACGGCTGTCGACCAGCGAGCCCGGCAGGAAGGCGCTGATGCCGTTGACCATGACCTTCAGGCCGCCCTTGACCTTCGCGCCGGTGGTGCCGGTCACGAATTCCCCGGACTCGAGCGCCTTTTCCAGCGCCATCCACGACGCCAGGCGCTTGGCCTTGTCGCGCGACAGCAGGGTGTCGCCGAAGCCGTTTTCCACCGAGTCGATTGCGACGGACACAAAGTCGCCGACCTGCACTTCGAGCTCGCCCTGGTCGTTCTTGAATTCGGACAGCGGCACGTAGGCTTCCGATTTCAGACCGGCGTTGACCACCACGTGGTTGTGTTCGATGCGAACGACCTCGGCGGTGATGAC
Organism: Hydrogenophaga sp. T66; assembly: GCF_057219855.1. NCBI lineage: Bacteria > Pseudomonadati > Pseudomonadota > Betaproteobacteria > Burkholderiales > Comamonadaceae > Hydrogenophaga > Hydrogenophaga sp. T66. The sequence continues at coordinate 894,463 of NZ_JBXVVX010000001.1, forward strand.
TTCACCCGAGCGCATTTCAGCGCGCTTGAGGGATTCTTCGAACAGGGCGGCAAAAGATTCAGACATGGGGTTTCCTGATACCGCCAGGCGTCGGCGCGGCTGTGCCCAAATCATTGGGCGCGGCAGGGACGGTCGGGCGGTGTTGCGAATGCGGTGCGAAACACCGCGGGGTTGGTTGGTAGAACCCTCGGACCTGCGGGCGGGGATGCCCGGCGGGGTCGTTGGGGCCGGCGCGGCGTCAGCGAACTGGCACCGCCTGCCGCTCGTTCCACCACGCCAGCACCCGCTGCACCGAAGCGTCGATGTCCAGCGCGGAGTTGTCGAGCAGAAGAGCGTCTCCGGCGGGTTTCAGGGGGGCATGGGTGCGCTGCGTGTCGCGCGCATCCCGCGCCTGAAGGTCCGCCAGAAGGTCATCGAGTCTAGCAGGGATTCCCTTTGAAATCAATTGCTTATAGCGCCGTTCGGCCCGCTGCACGGCGCTGGCGGTGAGGTAGACCTTCAGGGGCGCATCGGGAAAGATCACGGTGCCCATGTCGCGCCCGTCTGCCACCAGCCCGGGCAGGCGGCGGCAGTCGTGTTGCAGGGCCACCAGCGCCTGCCGGACACCGGCCAGCACCGACACCCGCGAGGCCGCCATGCCGGCGGCCTCGGTGCGCAGCGCCTCGGTGACGTCTTCTGGGCCCAGCCACACCCGGCCGGGCGCGAAGCGAACCGGCAGTCCGCGTGCCAGGGCGGCCAAGCGGTCCGCGTGGTCCGGGTCGCTCAACGCGGTTTCGTCGGTCGACAGCCCGGCGCGCTCGGCGGCGAGGCCGACGAGCCGGTACAACGCGCCGGAGTCGAGCAGGTGGTAGCCCAGTCGCGCGGCAAGCTCGGCCGCCAGGGTGCCTTTGCCGGACGCGGTGGGACCGTCGATGCAGATCACCGGTACCGCGCCCGGCGCCGGCGTGCACACGCGGAACAGCGTCTCGAAGTAGTCCGGGAAGGTCTTGGCGACGCACTTGGGGTCGTCGATGCGCACGGTCACGCCAGCCGGGTTGAAGGCGGCCAGCGAGAAGCACATCGCCACCCGGTGATCGTCGTAGGTGTGAATGTGGGCCGACGTCCAGCGCGCCGGTGGATGGATGCGCAGCCAGTCGGGTCCCTCGTCGACGGACGCACCCAGGCGGCGGCATTCGGTGGCCATGGCCGCGATGCGGTCGGTCTCCTTCACACGCCAGCTCGCGATGTTGCGCAGGGTGCTCGGACCGTCGGCGAACAAGGCCATCGCGGCCAGGGTCATGGCCGCGTCGGGGATGTGGTTGCAGTCGAGGTCGATGGCCTTGAGCGGCCAGGCGCCGCGGCGGATGCGCAGCCGGTTGTCTTCCCCTTCCACCACCGCCCCCATCTGGCGCGCGGCCTCGACGAAGCGGATGTCGCCCTGAATCGAGGAGAGGCCCACGCCCTCGATGACGATGCCGTCGGTCGCGGGCGCTGCCGGGGCGATGGCGCCGAGGGCAATGAAGTAGCTGGCCGACGAGGCATCACCCTCGACGGCGATGCGCCCGGGCGACCGGTACCGGCTGCCCGCCGGGATGGTGAAACGCGACCAGCCTTCACGCTGCACGGTCACGCCAAACCGGGCCAGCAGGTTCAGGGTGATTTCGATGTACGGCCTGGAGATCAGCTCGCCGATCACCTCGATCGTGATCTCGCGCTCCACGGCCACCAGCGGCAGCGCAAGCAGCAGGGCGGTGAGGAATTGGCTGGACACGTCGCCGCGCACCCGGATGGGGGCGTCCAGCGCGAGCGGTTGTGCGAGGCCATCGCCCACCCGCAGCGGCGGGAAGCCCGGCTGACCCAGGCAGTCCACGGAACAGCCCAGCTGCCGCAGCGCGTCCACCAGATCGCCGATCGGCCGCTCGTGCATGCGCGCCACACCGCTGAGTTCGTAGCGGCCGCCGTCGCGTGTTGCCATCAGCGCCAGGGCGGCTGTCAACGGCCGCATCGCGGTGCCGGCGTTGCCGAGAAACAGCGACGCTTCGCGCACGGGCCACCGGGGGCCCAGGCCGTGCACGCGCAGGCTGCCGTCCGGCTGGGTTTCGGTCGGGCAGCCGAGGGCCGCCAGGGCGGTCAACATCACACGGGTGTCGTCGGAATCGAGCAGGTCCACCACGTCGGTGTGGCCCTCACTCAGCGCCGCAAGCAGCAGCACGCGGTTGGAGATGCTCTTGGAGCCGGGCAGGCGGACCGTGCCGCCGGCGGCCTGCAGCGGCGGCAGGTCGAGGTGGGCGATGTCGTACATGGCGCGCGTCAGGGGCGGGGCTTGGCGCCCATGCGCCATCGGGCGCGGGCGTGGCTGGCCTGTTCGATCAAGGTTTCCAGCGCGTCGGGGTTGCCGGCGTTCAGGGCGGTTTCCAGCGCGTGCAGGGAGCGCTGGAACAGGCGTGACTGGGCCAGCAACTCCTCCCGGTTGGACAACAGGATGTCGCGCCACACCGCCGGATCGCTGGCGGCGATCCGGGTGAAGTCGCGAAAGCCCGGGCCGGCCAGCGACAGGAAGTCCTCGGCTTGCGCCTGTGCCTGGATCGCGTTCATCAGCGCGAAGGCAATCATGTGGGGCAAGTGGCTCACGGCCGCATAGGCCGCATCGTGGGCCTCGGGGGACATTTCCTTCACCTGACAACCCAGCGCCGTCCACAGCTGGCGCGCGCGTTCCAGCTGAGTGACCTGTGTGCGCTCAATCGGCGTGAGGATCACCTGCCGGCCGGTGTACAGGTCGGCGTCGGCATGTTCCACGCCGGCCAGCTCCTTGCCGGCGATGGGGTGCGCCGGTACGAACACGCCCACCTGGTCGCGCAGCACGCGCCGTGCGGCGTCGATCACGTCGCGCTTGGTCGAGCCGACGTCCATGATCAGCACGTCTTTGTTGACCAGATGGCGGATGGCCTTGAGCGTGGGCTCGGTGGCGGCCACGGGCACGGCGAGCAGCACGATGTCCGCGCCGGACACCGCCAGCAGCGCCGACGGCGCTTCAATGTCGATCACCCCCATCTGGCGCGCGCGCTCAGTGGTGGAGGGCGACTTGCTGTAGCCAACGACGCGCTTGACCAAGCCGGCGCGTTTGAGGGCCAGGGCAAATGAGCCGCCCATCAGGCCGCAGCCGATCAGTCCGAGTTGTTCAAACATGGGCATGTGAAGGAGTCCGGCGGAGGGTCGGTCCGGTCAGTCGGTGACCGGGTACGCGCCCAGCACCTTGTAGAAGGCACACAGGCTCTTGAGTTCGTCGAGCGCGGCGGCCACGTGGGGCTGACTCGGATGGCCGGCAATGTCGATGTAGAAGTAGTACTCCCACTGACCGGACTTGGCCGGACGGGATTCGAAACGCGTCATTGACACGCCGTGTTGCTTGAGTGGGACGAGCAGGTCGTGCACCGCGCCCGGCCGGTTGGGCACCGACACCACCAGGCTGGTGCAGTCGCGTCCCGAGGCGGGCGGCATGGCCAGCGTCTGGGGCAGGCAGATCACCGCGAAACGGGTGCGGTTGTAGGCCTCGTCCTGCACGGCGTGGGCCACGATGTGCAGTCCGAACTGGGCGGCAGCCCGTTCGCTGGCCAGTGCGGCGGCGCTGGGGTCCTCGGCGGCCAGCCGCGCGCCCTCGGCATTGCTGGCCACTGCACGCCGCTCCGCGTGGGGCAGGTGCTGGCTGAGCCAGCCCTGGCACTGCGCGAGCGCCTGCGGGTGGGCCATCACCACCTGGATGTTGTCCAGCGATGACTCGCGGCGCAGGAGGTTGTGGCGGATCAGCAGACTGACCTCACCGACCACGTGAACCGGCGAGCGCAGGAACAAGTCCAGCGAGCGCGTGACCACGCCTTCGGTGGAGTTTTCCATGCCGACCACGCCGAACTGCGCGGTGCCGGCGGCCGTGGCGTGGAACACCTCGTCGAAGCTGGCGCAGTAGATCAGGTTGGCCGCGCTGCCAAAAAACTCCACCGCGGCCTGCTCGCAGAACGTGCCTTGCGGGCCGAGCACCGCGACCCGCTGGGGCGTTTCAAGCGCGAGGCAGGCCGACATGATTTCACGCCAGATGGCCGCCACGTGCTGGTTGAGCAGGGGCCCCGGGTTGGCGGCCTGGATCTTGTCGATCACCTGCGCCACACGATCGGGCCGAAAGAAGGGCGAACCTTCCTGTCGCTTGAGCTCACCGACCTGCTCGGCGACGCGCGCGCGCTCATTGAGCAGTTCGAGCAACTGGCGGTCGAGCGCGTCGATCTGCACACGCAGGGCGCCAAGCGCCTCGGATTGCTGGGGTTGTGCTGCCGCCATGGCTCAGGCCATTTCCCGTTCAAAGGTGTGCATGTAGTCCACCAGCGCCTCGACGCCAGCGATCGGCATCGCGTTGTACAGGCTGGCGCGCATGCCCCCGACCGACTTGTGGCCCTTGAGCTGCAGCAACCCCCGCGCCTGGGCGCCCGCCAGGAAGGCCTCGTTGCGCGACTCGTCCTTCAGGAAGAACGGCACGTTCATGCGCGAGCGCGCGTCCGGTGCCACGCGGTTTTCGTAGAAGCCAGAGGCATCGATGAAGTCGTAGAGCCGCTTCGCCTTGGCGATGTTGCGCCGCTCCATTTCGGCCACGCCGCCCTCGGCCAGCAACCACTGGAAGGTCAGACCCGCGATGTAAATCGCGTAGGTCGGCGGCGTGTTGAACATCGACCGGTTGTCGGCCACCGTGCGGTAGTTGAAGGCGCTGGGGCAGACCGGCAGGGCGTGGCCGAGCAGGTCATCTCGCACCACCACCAGCGTGAGGCCCGCCGGGCCGAGGTTCTTCTGGGCACCGCCAAACGCCAAGCCCACGCGCGACCAGTCCACCGGTCGGGACGCCACGTTGGACGAGAAGTCGATCACCAGGGGCGCGTTGCAGCCCAGCGCCTTCAGGTCGGGCAGGGCGTGAAACTCGATGCCGTGGATGGTTTCGTTGCTGCACAGGTGCACGTAGGCGCTGTCTGCACCCAGGCGCCAGCTGGCGGGATCGGGCAGTCGCGTGTGGCCATCGGCTTGGTTGCTGGCTGCGGCGCGCGCGGTGGCGTACTTGCCCGCTTCCTTGAGCGACTTCTGGCTCCACGCGCCGGTGACCACCACATCCACCGCGCCACCGCGCGACAGGTTCATCGGCACGATCGCGTTTTCCGCCAGCCCGCCACCCTGCATGAACAGCACGTGAAACTCGGGCGGGATGGCCAGCAGCGTGCGCAGGTCAGCTTCGGCCTGTTCGCAAATCGACACGAAGGCCTTGCCGCGGTGGCTCATCTCCATGACGCTCATGCCGGTGCCGCGCCAGTCGAGCATTTCGCGCGCGGCCTGGGCGAGCACCGCCTCCGGCATGGCCGCCGGCCCAGCCGAGAAGTTGTACGGACGCGCCATCACGCGCCAACGCCTTCGCTGCCGGCGTCTGCCTCCGGAGCGTCGCCATTGGGCAGGTCGTTGGCATCGTTTTCGACGATGCGCTGCAGCCCGGACAGGCTGGCGCCTTCGTCCAGCGCGATCAGCGTGACGCCTTGCGTGGCACGGCCCATTTCGCGGATCTCGGCGACCCGGGTGCGCACCAGCACGCCCTTGTCCGTGATCAGCATGATCTCGTCGTCGGTGTGCACCAGGGTGGCGGCCACCACCTTGCCGTTGCGCTCGCTTTGCTGGATGGCGATCATGCCCTTGGTGCCCCGGCCGTGGCGGGTGTACTCACCAATCGGGGTGCGCTTGCCGTAGCCGTTGACCGTGGCGGTCAGCACGCTTTGCTGCTCGTCTTCGGCCACCAGCATCGCTATCACGCTTTGCCCATCGTCCAGCGACATGCCTTTCACCCCGCGGGCATTGCGACCCATCGGACGGACGTCGTTCTCATCAAACCGCACCGCCTTGCCGCCGTCGCTGAACAGCATCACGTCGTGTTTGCCGTCGGTGAGCGCGGCGCCAATCAGGAAATCGCCGTCATCCAGGTCGACGGCGATGATGCCGGCCTTGCGCGGGTTGCTGAACTCGTCCAGCGCGGTCTTCTTGACCGTGCCCATGCTCGTGGCCATGAAGACGTAGTGGTCCGCCGGGAAACTGCGGAATTCGCCGGTCAGCGGCAGCACCACGGTGATCTTCTCGCCGTCCTGCAGCGGGAACATGTTGACGATGGGCCGTCCGCGCGAGCCGCGCGAACCGGACGGCACTTCCCACACCTTGAGCCAATAAAGACGGCCGCGGTTGGAGAAACACAGGATGTAGTCGTGCGTGTTCGCGATGAAGAGCTGGTCGATCCAGTCGTCTTCCTTGGTGGCGGTGGCCTGCTTGCCCCGGCCACCCCGCTTTTGCGCGCGGTATTCCGACAGCGGCTGGCTTTTGATGTATCCGCCGTGGCTGAGCGTGACCACCATGTCGGTGGGCGTGATCAGGTCTTCGGTGGCCAGATCCTGGGCGTTGTGCTCGATTTCGCTGCGCCGCGCGCCGAGTTTCGTCTGACCGAATTCCTGCCGCAGCGCGGTCAGCTCGTCGGCAATGATCACCGACACGCGTTGCGGCTTGGCCAGGATGTCGAGCAGGTCGTCGATCTCGGCCATCACGTCCTTGTACTCGGCGACGATCTTGTCCTGCTCCAAGCCGGTCAGGCGCTGCAGGCGCATCTGGAGGATTTCCTGCGCCTGGGTGTCCGACAGCCGATACAGCCCGTCGCCCTGCATGCCGTACGCCCGATCCAGACCGTCAGGCCGGTAGTCGTCGGCGTTCACCGTGCCGCCGTCCTGCGTGGCGCGCGTCAGCATCTCGCGCACCAGCTGGCTGTCCCAGCCTCGGTTCATCAGCTCGGCCTTGGCCACCGGGGGCGTGGGGCTCTCGCGGATGATCCGGATGAATTCGTCGATGTTGGCCAGCGCCACGGCCAGGCCTTCCAGCACGTGCCCGCGTTCGCGTGCCTTGCGCAGGTTGAACACCGTGCGCCGGGTCACCACCTCGCGGCGGTGCTCCAGGAACACCTGGATCAGGTCCTTGAGGTTGCACAGGCGCGGCTGGCCGTCGACCAGCGCGACCATGTTGATGCCGAAGGTGTCTTGGAGCTGCGTCTGCTTGTAGAGGTTGTTGAGCACGACCTCCGGCACTTCACCGCGCTTGAGCTCGATCACCAGCCGCATGCCGGATTTGTCAGACTCGTCCTGGATGTGGCTGATGCCTTCGATCTTCTTCTCGTGCACCAGCTCGGCGATGCGCTCCTGCAGCGTCTTTTTGTTGACCTGGTAGGGCAACTCGTCGACCACGATCGCCTGGCGTTGGCCGCGATCGATGTCTTCAAAGTGGCACTTGGCCCGCATCACGACGCGGCCCCGGCCGGTGCGATAGCCATCCTTGACGCCCTGGATGCCGTAAATGATGCCGGCGGTGGGGAAGTCGGGCGCCGGAATGATCTCCATCAATTCGTCGATGGAGGCCTCAGGGTTCTTGAGGAGGTGCAGGCACGCGTCGACCACCTCGTTGAGGTTGTGCGGCGGGATGTTCGTGGCCATGCCCACCGCGATGCCGGCGCTGCCATTGACCAGCAGGTTCGGCAACCGCGTAGGCAGGACCAGGGGTTCCTTTTCCGAACCGTCGTAGTTCGGCCCGAAATCGACGGTTTCCTTGTCGATATCGGCCAGCATTTCGTGCGCGATCTTCGACAGGCGAATCTCCGTGTACCGCATGGCTGCGGCGTTGTCGCCGTCCACCGAACCGAAGTTGCCCTGACCGTCGACCAGCATGTGGCGCAGCGAGAAGTCCTGCGCCATGCGCACGATCGTGTCGTACACCGCCGAGTCGCCGTGCGGGTGGTACTTACCGATCACGTCACCCACGATACGGGCCGACTTCTTGTACGGCCGGTTCCAGTCGTTGTTGAGCTCATGCATCGCGAAGAGCACGCGCCGGTGCACCGGTTTGAGGCCGTCGCGGGCGTCGGGCAGCGCCCGCCCCACGATGACGCTCATGGCGTAGTCGAGGTAGGAGCGGCGCATCTCCTCTTCGAGGCTGATGGGCAGGGTCTCTTTGGCGAACTGGGACATGGGGCCGGGCAGGTACTGGGGCAATCGGCCATTTTACGGTGAGGGGTGGATGGGCCCCGGACCGCCTTCCTGTTGTGATTCGACAACGGAACCCGCCCGGGGTCCCCGCAGTCACAGGCTTGGGCATGCCCCTCGCTGGGGCGTCAATTGCCTTGTGGCACAATGCCCGGGCCGTCGGATTGCAAGGCAGCCCGGCGTCCTTTTCTGTTGTCTACGCAGCCCGGCTGCGGCTTACCCAGAGGAAAACCATGAAAAAACTCAACAAAGTGGCCATGCTGATCGCTACCGCCGCCATGGCAACGGCCGCCGGTGCGCAAACCATCGACAACTGGCGCAACGGCACCAACGAGCTGGTGTGGAAGAACGGCACCAACGAACTGTGCTGGCGCGATGCCAACTGGACCCCGGCCACCGCCGCCCAAGGCTGCGACGGCGCGATCGTGCCGAAGGCCGCCCCGGCCCCGGCCCCGGCGCCCGCTCCGGCCGCTGCTCCGAAGCCGGCCGCTGCCGCTCCGGCCGCCGCTGCCCCGGCCGCCACCAAGGTGACCTACGCCGCTGACGCCTTCTTCGACTTCGACAAGGCCGTGCTGAAGCCCGAGGGCAAGGCCAAGCTCGACGATCTGGCTGGCAAGGTCAAAGGCATCAACCTCGAAGTCGTGATCGCCGTGGGCCACACCGACTCCACCGGCGCCGCCGCCTACAACCAGAAGCTGTCGGTTCGCCGCGCTGAAGCCGTGAAGGCCTACCTGGTGAGCAAAGGCATCGAGAGCAACCGCATCTACACCGAAGGCAAGGGCCTGACCCAGCCGGTGGCCGACAACGCCACCCGCGAAGGCCGCGCCAAGAACCGCCGCGTCGAGATCGAAGTGGTGGGCACCCGCAAGAACTGATCGCCCTGCGATCGGCTCCAGAAAACCGCGCTTCGGCGCGGTTTTTTGTTGCCATGACGATAATTTGCCGATGACAGACAAGCTCAACGCCGACCCGGCCGAACTGGCCAAATTTTCCGATCTGGCCCACCGCTGGTGGGATCCGGAGAGCGAGTTCCGGCCCCTGCACCAGATCAACCCCTTGCGCCTGGGCTGGATCGAAGAGCTCACCGGCGGTCTGCGCGGGCTGCGGGCGCTGGATGTGGGGTGCGGCGGCGGCATCCTCGCGGATGCCATGGCGCGGCGCGGGGCCGACGTCCTGGGCATCGATCTGGCGACCAAGGCCCTCAAGGTCGCCCAGCTCCATGCCCTGGAGGCGAATACGCAAGGCGTGCGCTACCAGGAGATCAGCGCCGAGCAGCTGGCCGCGGATCAGCCCGGCGGCTTCGATGTGGTGACCTGCATGGAGATGCTCGAGCACGTGCCGGATCCCGCATCGGTGGTGCAGGCCTGCGCCACCCTGGTCAAGCCGGGCGGCTGGGTCTTCTTCTCCACGCTCAACCGCAACCCGAAGTCCTTTCTTTTTGCCATCGTCGGCGCCGAGTACGTGCTTAACCTGCTGCCGCGGGGAACCCACGAGTACGCCAAGTTCATTCGCCCGAGCGAACTCGCTGGCTACGCCCGGCAGGCGGGTCTTTTGCTGGAACGCACGCGGGGGATGGAATACAACCCGTTGACCCGGCGCTACTGGCTCAGCGACGACACGAGCGTGAACTACCTGTTCGCGACCCGCAAGGCATGACCGCCGGGACCGCGTGGCGCGGCGTTCGCGCGGTGTTGTTCGACCTCGACGGCACGCTCATCGACAGCGCGCCCGATCTGGGTGGGGCCGCCGACGACCTGCGGCGGGCCAAGGGGCTGGAGTCCCTGCCTTTCGAGCGGTACCGGCCCCACGCCGGCGCCGGCGCGCGGGGCATGTTGCAGGTTGCCTTCGGCCTCACGCCGGACGATGCCGCGTACGAGGCGGAGCGGGAATTGTTCTACTGTGCCTACGAGGCCCGTCTGACCCGGCTGACCCGCGCCTTTGACGGGGTCAGCGATCTGCTGGACCGCCTGGTCGCTGGTGGGCTGCCGTGGGGCGTGGTCACGAACAAAGCGCACCGCTTCGCCGACCCGCTGGCGCGGGCAATGCCGCTGTTCAATGGCGCCTCGGCCTTCGTGTGCGGCGACACCACACCACACGCCAAACCGCACCCGGCTCCCTTGCTGGAGGCCGCGCGCCGCCTGAGGATCGAGCCCGGCGAGTGCATCTACGTCGGCGATGACCTGCGCGACATCCAGGCCGGCCGCGCTGCCGGCATGCGCACCGTGGCCGCCGCCTACGGTTATCACGGCGCGGGCGTGCCGTTGCACGACTGGGGTGCCGACGCGACGATCCACAGCCCGACGGCCCTCTTGAAGCTGCTCGAACTGCCCTAAACTACGCAACCTCAGGGGCTGCACTGGTTTCGACGTGGGTTCGGACACGCAGCAGGGCATGTCGAGGTTCTGTCACCTCGTTAAACCGCAGAAAAAAAGTAACTGCAAACGACGAACGTTTCGCACTCGCCGCCTAAACACCGGTGAGCCTCACAACAGCAGGCCGATGGGCTGGGCAAGGGTGCCGCAAGGCGTCCAGGCTGTGAGGGCATTCACATCGGCTGGTTCTGTGGCGGGCAGCTTGTCCCGGAACGAGATTCAAGGCTGCTGGCTTGCCGGGTAGCGTGCCGCTGCGCGACCCGGACGGCGAGATCCAAACCAGACGGCTACACATGTAGAACTGCGCGAAGAAGGCTTGCGGACGGGGGTTCAAATCCCCCCAGCTCCACCATCCATCAGCCCCCAGGCGGCGACGTCTGGGGGCTTTTTTGTGTCGGTCCTCTGGAGGCGTTTCACCGTCCCGTCAAGCTGTCGTCATCTGCCTGACAACGCTGCCGCTGAGCATCGCCGTTCATGGGGACGTCCTTCCAGGGCGCCCGGTCCGGAGCGGAAACATGAAGATTGCGGTGGCGGGCACTGGCTACGTGGGTTTGTCCAACGGCGTCCTGCTGGCCCAGCACCATGACGTGGTGGCGCTTGATATCGCGCCTGAGCGGGTGGAGGCGATCAACGCGCGGGTGTCGCACATCGATGATCCCGAGTTGGCGGCGTTTTTGCGCGAGCGGCCTTTGGCGCTGCGTGCGACGTGCGATCCCGTTGAGGCGTACGAGGGTGCGTCCTATGTGGTGATCGCCACGCCCACCGACTACAACCCCGAGACCAACCGCTTCGACACCCGTTCGATCGAGTCGGTGGTGAGGGATGTGCTCGCGATCAATCCCGAGGCCACTGTGGTGATCAAGTCGACGATACCCGTTGGGTACACCCGCTCGATCAACGCGGGGATCGGGCGGGGCCAGGTGATGTTTTCGCCCGAGTTCCTCCGCGAAGGGCACGCGCTGCACGACAACCTGCATCCTTCACGGATTGTCGTGGGGGAGGTATCGGCGCGGGGCCAGGCGTTTGCTGATTTGCTGCGACAGGGCGCCGTGGAGCGGTCGGTTCCTGTGTTGCTCACAGGCTCGACCGAGGCCGAGGCGATCAAACTGTTTGCGAACACCTACCTCGCCATGCGGGTGTCCTATTTCAATGAGCTCGACACCTATGCCGCTACCCATGGCCTGGACACGCGCCAGATCATCGACGGTGTCGGTCTCGACCCTCGCATCGGGCGCCATTACAACAATCCCAGTTTCGGCTACGGCGGCTACTGCCTACCCAAAGACACTCAGCAGCTGCTGGCCAACTACAGCGATGTTCCCCAGCAGCTCATCCGGGCCATCGTGGCGTCCAATGCCACCCGCAAGGACTTTGTGGCGCAGGACATCCTGGCGCGGCGCCCCCGGGTGGTGGGCATCTACCGGTTGATCATGAAGGCCGGGTCGGACAATTTCCGCAGCTCATCGGTGTTGGATGTGATGGACCGCTTGTCGGCGGCTGGTGTGTCCCTCGTCGTCCATGAGCCTTCCTTGCAGGCGTCCACGTTTCGCGGCGCCGCGGTGGAGCCGGATCTCGCGGCGTTCAAGAGCGCTTGTGATCTGATTGTGTGCAATCGCGCCACGTCGGCGCTTCACGACGTGGCGAGCAAGGTCTACACCCGCGATCTTTTCGGCAAAGACGAGTGAGCCGGGTTCTTGCCGAGGCCTCAGCGGGTCGCGTGGCCCCGACGGATCATCACCGCCACCAGCGTCACCACCGTGAGTGGCACCACGAAGCCGAGCATGACCGCCGAGTAGGGCTGGAGGGCGGCGTGTTGTTGCGCCTGGAGAATCAGCCAGACGACGTAGGCGGCGTAGTAGGCAAGGAAAACGCCGCCTTCCCACCGGGCGATTTCCCGGCCGGTGAGAAACACCGGCAGACACGCCAGCGCCACCGCGAGCATGACCCACATGTCAAAGGCCATCAGCGCCGCGGGCACGCCCAGGCCGCTGCTGCCGCTGGCCAGGCCGGCCACGCCGAGGCAGCCGAGGATGTTGAAGGTGTTGCTGCCGACCACGTTGCCCACGGCGATGTCGCGCTCGCCCTTGATGGCGGCCATCACCGAGGTGGCCACTTCCGGCATGGAGGTCCCGGCCGCCACGATGGTCAGGCCAATGACCAGGTCACTCACGCCCAGCGCCTTGGCCATCGCGATCGCGGCCTGAACCAGCCAGTCGGATCCGAGCACCAGCAGGCCCAGACCCACCGCGATCAGGAGCAGCTGCACGGGCAGGCGATCGTCCCAGGCGCCGGCCTTGGCGGGTTTCACCTCGGCGGCGTATTCGTCGCGGGCGGCTTGGGTCTCCCGCCGTGACTGAACGACCAGGAACACGGTGTAGACCACCATCATCGTCAGCAGCAGCAGGCCATCAAGCCAGCTCACGCGGCCGTCGAGGGACAGCAGCAGCAGGATGAGCGAGGCCGCGATCATGATCGGCACCTCCTGGCGGATCAGCTGGATGTTGACCACCAGCGGCGTGATGAGGGCGGAGATACCCAGGATGAACAGCACGTTGAAGATGTTGCTCCCCACGACGTTGCCCAGCGCGATGTCTGTCTGGCCGTTGAGCACCGCGCCGGTGGAGACGGCCACCTCGGGCGAACTGGTGCCGAACGCGACGATGGTCAAGCCCACCACGAGGGGGGAAATGCCGAAGGACAGCGCCAGTTTGGACGCGCCGCGCACCAGCAGCTCGGCGCCGGCGATCAGGCCGATCAGGCCCGCCACAAACAACAACAACGTCATGGAATCTCCGTGCTACGGGGTTGTGCAGCCCGCAGCATAGTCGCCCGGCGTGGTGCTGTGCACAACCGCTTCGCAACCGCCCCGCAACCGCGTGGCAATGGGCTACAGTGGCGGCTGGTCGCCGCGGGTGGCGCCCGGCTTGGCGCCGGGTGGCAAGACACGCGACCTTCAACGCCTCACAGGACCCGCCGTGGTGAGCGATGACGCCGCTGGCCGCACGCCGGCGGTGTTTCGCTGACCGGAGATGGGAATGGATGCGTACCTGTTGGACTGGGCCAACCTGCTGTTGCGGTGGCTGCATGTCATCACGGCGATCGCCTGGATTGGCTCGTCGTTCTACTTCGTCATGCTGGACAACAGCCTGACCGCACCCGAACACGACGAGCTCAAGGCCAAGGGCGTCGACGGCGAGATGTGGGCCGTGCACGGCGGTGGCTTCTACCACTCGAACAAGTACCTCGTGGCGCCCCGCTGGCGGGCGTTGCCGGACAAGCTGCATTGGTCGTACTGGGAGAGTTACTCCACCTGGCTGACTGGCTTTGCGCTGTTCACGGTGCTGTACCTGTTTAACGCCAGCACCTTCCTGATCGACAAGTCGGTGCACGACTGGTCCCCCGCGGCCGCGATCACCGCCTCGCTGGGGTTTCTGGTGGGCTTCTGGCTGATCTACGACGCGCTGTGCCGCACGCTGGGCCGTGGGCCGGGTGGCGACCGCCGCGTGGGCGTCGCGGTGGCGTTGGTGGTGGTGGCGGCCACCTGGCTGGCGTGTCAGCTGTTTGCCGGGCGCGCGGCCTTCCTGCTGGTGGGCGCCATGCTTGCCACGGCGATGAGCGCGAATGTGTTTTTTTGCATCATTCCCGGGCAGCGGCGCGTGGTCGCCCAACTGCGCGCGGGCGAGGCGCCGGACCCGGTGTACGGGCAGCGCGGCAAGCAGCGCAGCGTGCACAACACCTACTTCACGCTGCCGGTGATCGTGGCCATGTTGTCCAACCACTATGGCTGGCTGGTGCAGGGGCCGCACAACTGGCTGGTGCTGGTCGCGCTGATGCTGGCAGGCGCCCTGATCCGCCACAGCTTCGTCGCCCGCCACCGGGCACACGCCCAGGGGCGACGCACACCGTGGGAGGTGGCGCTGGCGGGCGTGGCGGTGATCGTGGCGCTGGTGGTGTGGCGCGCTCCGGCGCCGGCGCCCAAGGCAGATGTCGCCCCCGCCATCCCGGTGAGCGCTGCGGCGGTGCGGGCGGTCGTGGAGCAGCGCTGCGTGCTGTGCCACAACGCGCAGGTGCAGCAGAAAAACGTGGCCTTGCACACGCCGGAGCTGCTGCGCCAGCACGCGCAGGCGGTCTACCAGCAAACAGCGGTGCTCAAGCTGATGCCGATGAACAACGCCACCCAGATCACCGAGGCCGAGCGGGACCTGATCCGGCGATGGTTTGAGGCGGGCGCGCCGGTCGAGTGACCGCCGTTGCGGGGGCGCGGCGCCCTCGCATGACCCTTCAGCGCGGAGGGGTCTGCCGCTGGCGCAGGCGACGTCGGCGCTGCAGGCGGGTGCGCAGGGCCCAGACGGCGCTGATGAGCGCGTAGACGAGAAGCCCGGAGACGGTGGCCGTGATGGCCAGGCCCACCACCAGCGGCTTTCCCACGCCCGTGAGGAACTCACCGGCGGCGCTCAGCCGCTCCGACCAGGACCGTTTCTCGTCCTGGGCCGCCTCGGGCAGGCCCTGCGTGGGCGTGATGACCGGCGTGGCGGATTCGGCCGACGCCGGCAGCACCCAGCGGCCCAGCTTGTAGGCGCCGTAGTAGACGGGGCCGAAGGTGATCGGGTTGGTGACCAGGGTGCTGACCACGGCCATAGGCAGGTTGGCCCGCATGGCCACCGCCAGGGCGGCAGCCGCCGGCGCCTGGGCCACCGGGATCAGCAAGCCGAAGAACACCCCCAGCGCCACGCCCAGCGCGATGCCGCGGCGGCTGAAATGCCACAGGCGGGGGTCCTGCAGCACCGGCCCCATCCAGCGCACCCAGCGTTGCTGGCGCAGCGTGTGCGCGTCGGGGATGCGCGCCCGCAGGCGCTCCATCAGCCCCGGCACGGCCGCGCCCCCGGGTGGCGCCACGCGACAATCGCCGCCATGAGCATATTGACGTTGCAGGACATCTTGTTTAGCCAGGGCTTCGGCACCCGGCGGGTATGTATCGGACTCATTCAGCAGGGGTGGGTGGCGGTCGGCCCGCAGGACGAGCCCTGCACCGACCCGGCCTCGCGCTGGGAAGCGGCGGGCCTGGTGTTCCGGGTGCAGGGCCAGCGCTGGGAGTTCCACGAGCGCGCGTATCTGATGCTGCACAAGCCGGCCGGGTTCGAATGTTCGCACAAGCCGGGCGCCCACCCCAGTGTCTACACGCTGCTGCCGGGGCCTTTGCGCGCCCGCGGCGGGGGCGCGGCGGCCGGCGTCCAGGCGGTGGGCCGGCTCGACCACGACACTACCGGGCTGCTGCTGCTGTCGGACGACGGCGCGTTCATCCACCGCCTGACCTCACCCAAACACCACGTGCCGAAGGTCTATGAGGTCACCCTCAAGCATCCGGCCGATGCGACGCTGGCGCAGCGCCTGATCGACGGCGTGGTGCTCGACGATGAACCGCGGCCGGTGCGGGCGGCGGGCGCCGAATTGCCCGCCCCCACGCACCTGCGACTCACGCTGACCGAGGGCAAATACCACCAGGTCAAGCGCATGGTGGCCGCGGCCGGCAACCGGGTGGAGGCGCTTCACCGCAGTGCCATCGGTGATGTGGTGCTGCCCGCCGATCTGCCGGTTGGCGCCTGGCGGTGGTTGTCGGCGGATGAGGTGGCGTCGCTTCGGCGGCGCTGAAGGTGCGTCCGGACCGGAGTCAGGTCGGGCGTCAGGGCGGCGTGGCCGCCCTTTACAGCAGGTCGCCGCGGCGGCTGTCCAGCGGCATCAGGAACGAGTTGTTGTCGTGCCACTGCGACGGCAGGTCACTGGCGCGGGTCTCGCCCTGGGTGCTCGCGGGCCAGTTCGACAGGGGGCTGAAGTCGCTGTTGGGGCCGCGCGTGTTGCGCTGGCGGGTCAGGGCGCTGCGCAGGTTGGCCTGGGCGGCCACGATGGCGCGCTCTTCCAGTTCGCGCTCGCGCATCGACTGGCTCAGCGCCGACTCGCCCAGGAACTCGGCGCGGATTTCGGCCACCGTGGGCAGGCTGTTGGAGCGAACCACCCAGTACGGCAGGCCGCATTGGCTCAGCAGCGAGTGTTTCAACGTCCGGGTGCTGCGCGGGATGCCCGCTTTGCCGGGCACGTCCAGACACCCGATCACGCGACCGTCGGCCTTGCAAATCGTGAACGTGCAGTACACGCCGGCGAGCAGCTTGTACCAGTCAGCGCCTTGTTCCTGGTCTCGCGGCAGGGTGAAGCGCGTGACCGGCAGCTTGATCATGACGTGGTGGTCATAGAACGCGCGGGCCAGCCAGTGCCAGACGCGGGCTTCCTCGCTGTTGGCCAGCGGACGGGGGGTCAGCGGCCAGTGTTTCGGGATGCGGCGCCGCTGCCGGGCCTGGCGGGCCTGCCACCAGGCGTGCGCGCCGGCGCCCAGTGCGATCAGCACCGGAGCGATCAGGGCGAGCAGCCAGGGGGATTGCCAGTTCATGGGTGGATTCGGCAGCGTGGGATGTGTCAAAGTGTAGACAAACGCCCTCGCGCCCGCGTCCCCACCTCCCCGCCAGAATGAGTTCTTGTGAACTACTTGGGGAATTTTCGCTGCAAATTCGCGTGAAACGCGACGTTTCAGGCCACGTCGGCCAGGAAGTCAGTGATCGCTCGCGTCACGGCATCCGGCTGGTCGCGGTGCGGGCTGTGGCCGCAGGCGGGCAGTTCGAGTGTGCGGGCGTGCGGGGCGGCGCGTTCGATGCGGCGCAGTTGTTCGAGCGTGCCGTACTCATCGTCCAGCCCTTGCACCAGCAGCAGCGGTGCGCGGATGTCGGCGCACGCCGCTTCGATGTTGAAGCCGCGGAAGGCGTCGCTCAACCACACGTCGTTCCACTGCCAGAAGGCGCCGTCCACATCGTCGTGGTAACGCGCCAGGCGCTCGCGCAGGCCCTGGGTCCAGGCCTGGCGGGCCTGTTCGATGGACGCCACGGACTCCGGCTCCACGAACACGTGGGGCGCCATGGCCACGCAGGCGCTCACCGGATGGCGCGCGGCGTGGAGCAGGGCGATGGTGGCGCCGTCCGAATGGCCAATCAGCACCGGCCGTTCCACCGCGAGCGCCGCCAGCAAGGCCGGCAACACGTCCCAGGCTTCGCGGTGCATATAGTCAGGTTCGTGGCGGCCCACGTGCCAGAAGCCGTCCACGCGTGGCGGGCCGCGCACGTCGCTGACCGGGTCGGACCGGCCATAACCGCGGCGGGAATAGACCCAGCCAGCCCGGCCGGTGGCGGCGCACAGCTCCGCCGGCCAGTGGCGGGATCGTGCGGTCCACAGGGCCACGCTGCCCAGCCCTTCGTGGAGAAACACCAGCGGTGCGCGCTCGGCGGGGCCGTCGATGCGCGCCACTTCCAGTGACACGCCATGAATGGAAATGCGGTCCATGCGGGGCATGCTACGTCGCCCGGCAACGCGCGCGTGTCGCGTTGTATTCTCGGCCGATGCGTTTGATGTTTGATGCCTTCTGGCGCGCGGTGGGCTATTGCCTGCACCCGCGCGTGATCGGCCTGTCGTTCCTCCCGGTGATCCTGATGGCGGTGGTTTCCTTCGCCCTCGGCTACTTTTTCTGGGACGCGGCGGTGGCGGGCGTGGCGGCCTGGTTTGAAGCCTTTGAGCTGGTGCAGGCCTTCCTGGGCTGGCTTGAACGCCTCGGCATGGGCTCCTTGCGCACCGTGTTCGCACCGCTGGTGGTGCTGGTGCTGGCCACGCCGGCCATCGTGTTGTTGTGTCTGCTGCTGGTGGCGGTATTCATGACGCCAGCGATGGTGGAGCTCGTGGCCCAGCGCCGGTTTGCCGCGCTGCAGCGGCGCGAAGGCGGCTCGCTGGTGGCCAGCGTCTTCTGGTCGCTCGGCTCCACGTTCGTGGCGCTGGTGGTGTTGGTCGTGTCGCTGCCGCTGTGGCTGATCCCGCCGCTGGTGCTGATCCTGCCGCCCCTGATCTGGGGCTGGCTGACCTACCGCGTGTTCGCCTACGACGCATTGGCCAGCCACGCCAGCGCCGATGAGCGTCGGCAGCTGCTGCGCGAGCACCGCGGCGCCCTGCTCGCCATGGGCGTGCTCAGCGGTTATCTCGGCGCCGCGCCCAGCCTGCTGTGGGCGTCGGGCGCGATGTTCGTCGCGCTGGCGCCGCTGCTGGTGCCCGTGGCGATCTGGATCTACACGCTGGTGTTTGCCTTCGCGTCCTTGTGGTTTGCCCACTACTGCCTGGCCGCGCTGGACGCCCAGCGGCGGGCGGCGGTTTCGCCGGCCGAGTCCCCTGCGCCGGCGCTGGATCTGCCGCCGGCCGAAGCGACCGCGTCGTCCGCGGCGCCACCCACCCCGACCCTGCCCCCGCCCTGAAAGTCATGACCGCTCCCGCTTTCGGCCTCATCGTCATCGGCGACGAAATCCTCTCCGGCAAGCGCCAGGACAAGCACCTGCCGCGCGTGATCGAGCTGCTCAAGGCCCGCGGCCTGTCGCTGGCCTGGGCGCGCGTGGTCGGGGACGACCGGCAGCGCATCACCGCAGCGTTGGCCGACGCCCTGGCCGGGACCGACATCGTGTTCTCCTGTGGCGGCATCGGCGCCACCCCGGACGACCACACGCGCCAGTGCGCCGCAGCGGCCCTGGGGCAGGATCTCGCGCTGCACCCGGGCGCCCGCGCCCTCATCGAAGAGCGCATGCGCGATGTGGCGGCCGAGCAGGGCGTGGCCTTTGAGCCCGACCGGCCCGACAACGTGCACCGCCTCAACATGGGTGTTTTTCCCGCCGGCGCCCGACTCATCCCCAACCCCTACAACAAGATCCCTGGCTTCAGCTGCGACGGTCCGAATGGCGCCACGGTGCACTTCGTGCCCGGTTTCCCGGTGATGGCCTGGCCGATGATCGAGTGGGCACTGGATACGCTCTACCCCCACCTGCACCGCCAGAACGCCGGCCGCGAGCGTTCTGTGATCGTTCAGGGCGCCATGGAGGCATCGCTCACGCCGCTGATGGAGCGCATCGAGGCGACCCACCCGGTCAAGGTCTTCAGCCTGCCGAGCGTGGACCATCCCACCTGGGGCCGCCACATCGAACTGGGCGTGAAGGGCGCTGTCGATCCGGTCGAGACGGCTTTTGCCGCCCTGTTGGAGGGCTTGCGGGCCCATGGAGCGACACTGGGCCCCGAAATGGTGCGAGATCAGTGAGCTGTTGCGGTGCAAATGCACCAAAATAATGCGTCATCGCGGATATGTGATCCCCGCGGCGGCGCGGCGGGGGCGATTGTGGCGACCGAAGGCGCCCCAAAACGGACGGTCACGCCCTGGGTCGGTGGGGTGGGTGATAATCGATCGGCTGTGCCCGAAGGGTCCGGCCCGCCGCCCCGGTCGTGGCACGGAAGCTGCTAAACCCCCGGCGTCCGTTTTTCCGATTCCAACCCCCCGTACAGGAGCATTTGATGGCCAAGACCGTCGCAGACGTGTTGCAAATGGTGAAGGACAACGACGTCAAGTTCGTCGACTTCCGCTTCACCGACACCCGTGGCAAAGAACAGCACGTCACCGTGCCGATCTCCGCCTTTGGCGAAGACAAGTTCACCTCCGGCCACGCCTTCGACGGTTCGTCCATCGCCGGCTGGAAGGGCATCGAAGCCTCGGACATGCAACTCATGCCCGACCCGAACACGGCGCGCATCGACCCGTTCTTCGAAGAGACCACCCTGTTCCTGCAGTGCGACGTGGTCGAGCCCAGCGACGGCAAGGCCTACGACCGCGACCCGCGTTCGATCGCCAAGCGCGCCGAGGCCTACCTGAAGGCTTCTGGCCTGGGCGATACCGCCTACTTCGGACCGGAACCCGAGTTCTTCATTTTTGATGGCGTGCGCTGGAGCAACGAACCCGGCAACGTCATGTTCGCCATCGACGAGTACGAAGCCCCGTGGAACAGCGGCAAGCAGCTCGAAGGCGGCAACCGCGGCCACCGTCCGACCACCAAAGGCGGCTACTTCCCCGTGCCCCCGGTCGACAGCACGCAGGACATGCGCGCCGAGATGGTGCTGATCCTCGAATCGCTGGGCATCCCGGTCGAGGTGTTCCACCACGAAGTGGCCGGCGCCGGCCAGAACGAAATCGGCACCAAGTTCTCGACCCTGGTCGAGCGCGCCGACTGGACGCAGGTCCTGAAGTACGTGGTCTGGAACGTGGCCAACGCCTACGGCAAGACCGCGACCTTCATGCCCAAGCCTTACGCGGGTGACAACGGCTCCGGCATGCACGTCCACCAGTCGATCTGGAAAGACGGCAAAAACCTGTTCGCCGGTGACGGCTACGCCGGCCTGAGCGATTTCGCCCTGTACTACATCGGCGGCATCATCAAGCACGCCCGCGCGCTCAACGCCATCACCAACCCCGGCACCAACAGCTACAAGCGCCTGGTGCCCGGCTTCGAAGCCCCGGTGAAGCTGGCCTACAGCTCGCGCAACCGCTCGGCCTCGATCCGCATCCCGTACGTGGCCAACCCGAAGGGCCGCCGCATCGAAGCGCGCTTCCCGGATCCTTCCGCCAACCCGTACCTGTGCTTCTCGGCCCTGATGATGGCCGGCCTGGACGGCGTGGAGAACAAGATCCACCCGGGCGAAGCCGCCACGAAGGACCTGTACCACCTGCCGCCGGAAGAGGACAAGCTGGTGCCGACCGTGTGCCACAGCCTCGACCAAGCGCTGGAGTACCTGGACAAGGACCGCGCGTTCCTGACCAAGGGTGGCGTGTTCACCGATTCCATGCTGGATGCCTACATCGAGCTGAAGATGGGCGAAGTCACCCGCTTCCGCATGGCGCCGCACCCGGTCGAGTACGACATGTACTACTCGCTCTGATCGCTTCGGCGCTCAGACCCGGAGCAACTCCGGAAAAGGACGGCCTCGGCCGTCCTTTTTTTTGGCCAGGGGCGAGCCCGTCGGCGCCACGCGCCGGTGGGCACTTTGCGCCCCGGCTTGGGTCATACTGCCACCTTGTCCATTTGCCACCGGAGACACCGTGCTGCCCCTGTCGATTCCCCTGATCGCCGCCGGCCTGCTGGCCGCTGCCGCGCCAGCGCAGGCCCAGGAACGCATCTACCGCTGCGGCAACGAATACACCAACAACGCGCAGGTCGCCAAGGCCAAAGGCTGCACCGTGATGGATGGCGGCAACATCACCATCATCGAGGGCACGCGGCCGTCCGGTGCCGCCGCGCCCCGGCCCGCGCCCGCCGCGGGCTCGCCGCCGCCCGCCACGCCGCGCAACGACAGCGCGGCCCAGCGCGCCCGCGACAGCGATGCGCGGGCCATTCTCGAGGCCGAACTGCGCAAGGCGCAGCAGCGGCTGGACGACGCGAAAAAGGCCTACGCCAACGGCCAGCCCGAGAAGGAGGGCATCGAGGGCCGCAATCACCAGCGCTACCTCGACCGTGTGGCCGAACTCAAGGCCGCGGTCGGCCGCGCCGAGGCCGACGTGGCCGGCCTGCAGCGCGAGCTCGGCCGGCTCGGCCCGGCGCCCCAATGAGCGCCGCGCACGGGCGATTCCACTCGCTCGACCTGCTGGCCACGCTGGTGGCCGTGGTGGACCTGCAGGGGCGTGTGCAGTTTGCCAATGCGGCGCTCGAAGATGCGCTGGGCATGTCCCGGCGCAGCATCACCGGCGCGCGCATGCAGGACTGCTTCACCGACCCGCTGCTGCTGGACAACGCCCTCACCGGCGCACGCGGCAACGAATTTGCCGCGCTGCGCTACGACGCGCACCTGCGGCGCCTCAACCACGACCCGCTGCCGGTGCACGTGGTGGTGGCGCAGACCGACAACCCGCAGGAAGTGGTCGTGGAACTGCTGCCGCTGGAGCAGCAAACCCGGCAGGAGCGCGAAGAGCGGTTGCTCGACCAGGCGCAGGCCAACAAGGAACTGATCCGCAACCTCGCCCACGAGATCAAGAACCCGCTGGGTGGCATCCGCGGCGCGGCGCAGCTGCTGCAGATGGAGCTCGATTCGCGCGAGCTCATCGAGTACACGCAGGTCATCATCCACGAAGCCGACCGTTTGCAGTCGCTGGTGGACCGGCTGCTCGCCCCGCACCGCCGGCCGCATGTCGTCGGCGATGTGAACATCCATGAGGTCTGCGAGCGTGTGCGCGCGCTGATCCTGGCCGAGTTTCCGCGCGGCTTGCGGGTGGTGCGCGACTATGACACCTCGATCCCCGAGTTTCGCGGAGACCGCGAGCAGCTCATTCAGGCGGTGCTCAACATCGCCCACAACGCGGCGCAGGCGCTGGCCGAGCGCATCGCCGCGGGCGATGCACAGATCGTCTTTCGCACCCGCGTGGGCCGGCAGGTCACCTTCGGCAAACAGCGCTATCGGCTGGCACTGGAATTGCATGTGATCGACAACGGGCCCGGCGTGCCGGACTCGATCAAGGACCGCATCTTTTTCCCGCTGGTGTCGGGGCGTGAAGGTGGTTCGGGACTGGGACTGACCCTGGCCCAGACCTTCGTGCAACAGCACCATGGCCTGATCGAGTGTGAGAGCGTGCCGGGGATGACGGACTTCAAGATCCTGATTCCGCTGCCCTGAGTTCACCCACCGACACGAGCGACGCGCCACACGAAGGGACGACCGATACATGAAGCCGATCTGGATAGTGGACGACGATCAATCCATCCGCTTCGTGCTGGAGAAGGCGCTGTTGCGCGAGAACCTGCCCACCCGCAGCTTCACCAACCCGCAGGACGTGCTCAAGGCGCTCGACGACGCCGGCGACCCCGAGGGGCCGCAGATTCTGGTCAGCGACATCCGCATGCCGGGTGGCTCCGGGCTCGATCTGCTCGAGCGGGTCAAGCAGCGCTTCCCCGGTCTGCCGGTCATCATCATGACCGCCTTCTCCGACCTCGACAGCGCGGTCAGCGCCTTCCAGGGCGGCGCCTTCGAATACCTGCCCAAGCCCTTTGACCTGCCCAAGGCAGTGGAGCTGATTCGCCGCGCGGTGGAGGAAAGCCAGCGTGAGGAAGTGGCCGAGGAGCGCTTGAGCGCCGCGCCGGAGATGCTCGGCCAGGCGCCGGCCATGCAGGATGTGTTCCGCGCGATCGGCCGCCTGAGCCAGAGCCAGGTGACGGTGCTGATCACCGGCGAGTCGGGCTCGGGCAAGGAGCTGGTCGCGCGCGCGCTGCACAAGCACTCGCCGCGCGCCGGCGGCCCGTTCGTGGCCATCAACACCGCAGCCATCCCCAAAGACTTGCTGGAATCCGAGCTGTTTGGCCACGAGCGTGGCGCTTTCACCGGCGCGCAGACGATGCGCCGTGGTCGCTTCGAGCAGGCCGAGGGCGGCACGCTGTTCCTCGACGAGATCGGGGACATGCCGTTTGACCTGCAGACCCGGCTGCTGCGCGTGCTGTCGGATGGGCATTTCTATCGCGTCGGTGGCCACAGCGCGGTGCGTGCCAACGTGCGCGTGATCGCCGCCACCCACCAGAACCTGGAGCAGCGGGTGCGCGAGGGCGGGTTCCGCGAAGACCTGTTCCACCGCCTCAACGTGATCCGCCTGCGCCTGCCGGCGCTGCGGGAGCGGCGCGAAGACATCCCGATGCTCACGCGCTTCTTCCTGCAGCAGAGCGCCAAGCAGCTCGGCGTGGAGCCCAAACGCATCGCCGAGGGTGCGTTGCGCCTGCTCAGCGCCTTCGACTTCCCCGGCAACGTGCGTCAGCTCGAGAACCTGTGCCACTGGCTGACCGTGATGGCGCCGGCGCAGGTGATCGAGGTGAAAGACCTGCCGCCCGAGGTGCTGGGCGCGCCCCTGGGTTCATCCGCTGCACCGGCCTGGGCGCCGCCCGCCGCGCCTGACGCAGCCCGCGCGGGCGAGCCCGTGCCGACGCCGGCCACCCCGAATCACGCCGCGGGCGACGACGCTGGCCCGCCCGGCTGGGAACAGGCGCTGCAGGCCGAGGCGCAGGCCTTGCTGGAGACCGGCCGCACCGATGTGTGGGACGTGTTGACCCGCCGCTTTGAAACGCGGCTGATCCAGACCGCGCTGGCCACCACCCGCGGCCGGCGGATCGAGGCCGCCCACAAGCTCGGCATTGGCCGCAACACGATCACCCGCAAGATCCAGGAACTCAACTTGGAATGACCCCCTGCGGCGCTGACGCGCCTTCCCCCTGAGAGGGGGACAGCGCCTGCGGCCCGGCGAAGCCGGTTCAGCGGTGCTTCTGGAGGGGGTGGCCCCGTGGGTTACGTGATCGTCAGCACCACGGGCGCGTGATCGCTGGGCTGCGGGTTCTTGCGCGGCGCCCGATCAATCACGCAGGCACTTGCCGCGGCCTTGAGCGCGTCGCTGATGAGGATGTGATCGATGCGCAGGCCGCGGTTCTTCTGGAAGCCCAGTTGCCGGTAGTCCCACCAGCTGAAGCTTTTGGGCGGCTGCGGGAAGAGACGGTGCGCGTCGTGCAGGCCCAGCCCGATCAGCGCGCGCAGGTGGGTGCGCTCCTCGGTGGTGCAGTGGATGGATTCCCGCAAACCCTCGGGGTCCCACACGTCGGCGTCGTCGAAGGTGATGTTGTAGTCGCCCATCAGCACCAGACGCGGGTGGCTCGCCAGCTCGGCGCGCACCCACTCGCGCAGGGCCGTGAGCCACGCCATCTTGTAGGCGAACTTGTCGCTGCCCGGCGCCTGTCCGTTGGGGAAGTAGGCGCCGATCACGCGCACGCCGTCGACGGTGCCGGCGATCACACGCGACTGCTCGTCGGCAAAGCCGGGGATGTTTTTCACCACCTCCAGCGCGGGCGCCCGGCTGATCAGGGCAACCCCGTTGTAGGTTTTCTGGCCGAACCACTGGGCCTGATAGCCCGCTTCGGCGAAGGCCGCGGCGGGGAACTTGTCGTCGGTGAGCTTGAGCTCCTGCAGCGCCAGCACGTCCACCGGATGGGCGGTGAGCCAGTCCAGCACCTGCGGCAGTCGCACGGACAGGGAGTTGACGTTCCAGGTGGCGAAGGTGGTCATGCGGTTTCTCCGCCGGTCAGGGCCGGCGCTCCAGGGTCACGAAGGCAAAGGGCAGGCCGCTGGCGGCCACCTGGGGCTCGCGCGCGGTTTCCACCCAGTCGGGCCCAAAGGCCGGCGCGTGGGCGTCGCCATCGAAGTCGCGGCCGATCTCGGTGATGACCGCTCGGTGAGCGCGCGGCAGCGCGGCGGCATACACCTGCGCGCCGCCGATCACCCACAGCTCGGCTGCGCCGTCGGCGCCAGCCTTTGCCAGCGCGTCGTCGATCGAGGTCACGCGGTGCGCGCCCTCGGCGGCCCAGGCCGCGTCGCGGGTGAGCACCAGGTTGCGCCGGCCCGGCAGTGGCCGAAAGCGCGGCGGCAACGAGTCCCAGGTGCGCCGGCCCATCAGCACCGGATGCCCCAGTGTGGTGCGCTTGAAATGGGCCAGGTCTTCGGGCAGGTGCCAGGGCAGGGCGTTGTCGCGGCCGATCACGCCATTGGCGGCGCGGGCGAGGATCAGGTGCAGGCGGGGGGTGGTCATGGCGTCGGGCCAGAAGGTCAGGGGCGAGGAGGCGCCGGATGGTCGGATTGTGCGGCCCGCGCCGGCCACAGCACCGCCGCAATCGCCAGCATGACAAAGCCCACCGCCACCCAGTCCTGCCAGTGCGGCACCTCGCCGACGATGAGGGCGGCGCTGAGCGTGCCCACCAGCGGGATGGCCATCACGCTCATGGCACTGGTGGCCGGTGGCAGGTCGCGCGCCAGACCGAACCAGATCAACTGTGCCACGCCGTAGTTGATGAGCACGCCGTACGCCAGGCTCAGCCACATCGGCGCGGTGAAGCTCGACACCGCCGGCAGCGGCTCCAGCGCCAGCGCCAGCACCCACAGCACCGCGCTGCCGAGCAACAGCATCCAGACCGTGACGACCATGGCCGACAGCGTGAGTCGCGCGCGGCGGAACAGCAGCGTGCCCCAGGCCCAGCAGACCGCCGCCCCCAGCATCCAGGCCACGCCGGCCGGACGCCCGCTCAGGCGCTGCAGTTCGTGCCACAGCAGCAGGCCGATTGCCGCGCCCGCGGCCAGCACGGCCAGCCGCACGCGCGGTGTGATGCGCTCACCGAAGAACAGCGCGCCGATCAGCACGGTGAAGATCGGCATGGTGAAGCCCAGGATGGCGGCGCGACCCGAGGCCAGCGCCTGCACACCGAAGATCGACAGCGTGTGCCAGCCCAGCACGTTGGGCAGACCGAGCGCGGCGATCGTGGCCCACTCGGTGCGCGTGGGCCACATCCGTTCACCGCGCCGCGCCACATAGACAAACAGCCAGGCCGCGCCGAGCAGCATGGTGCTCGCCCGGAACATGAGTGGCGTCATCTGCTGCAGCGAGAGCTTCATCATCGGCCAGTTCACGCCCCACATCAGCGTGAGCGCGACCAGCCCGATCAGCTGCGGGCGACTGAGCACAGCCGCGCCTCAGACCGCCACCGGCGCCTTGATGACGGGGTGGTGCTGGTAGTCGAGGATCTCGAAGTCGTCGAGCTCGTAGTCGAAGATCGACGGCGGGCGGCGCTTGATGCGCAGCGTGGGGTAGGGGTGCGGCGTGCGCGAGAGCTGCAGCTCCACCTGCTCGCGGTGGTTGCTGTAGATGTGGCAGTCGCCGCCGGTCCAGATGAACTCACCCACGTCGAGATCACACTGCTGCGCCAGCATGTGGGTCAGCAGCGCGTAGCTGGCGATGTTGAACGGCACGCCCAGAAAGATGTCGGCGCTGCGCTGGTACAGCTGGCAGCTCAGCGTGCCCCGGCCGCCCGGCGCGGTCGGCGGCGCCACGTAGAACTGGAAGAACGCGTGGCAGGGCATCAGCGCCATCTTGCCCAGGTCGGCCACGTTCCAGGCGCTGACGATGATGCGGCGTGAGTCGGGTGTGGTCTGGAGCTGCTTGACCACCTCGGCGATCTGATCGATGTGGCCGCCCTCGGGCGTCGGCCAGCTGCGCCACTGCACGCCGTACACGGGCCCAAGGTCGCCGTCCGGGCCGGCCCACTCGTCCCAGATGGTGCAGCCGCGCTCCTGCAGCCACTTGACGTTGCGGTCGCCGCGCAAGAACCACAGCAGCTCCACGATGATGGCCTTGGTGAAGACCTTCTTCGTGGTCACCAGCGGGAAGCCCTCGCGCAGGTCGAAGCGCATCTGGTGGCCGAACACGCTGATCGTGCCGGTGCCGGTGCGGTCGGTCTTGGTGACGCCGGTCGTGTAGACGTGGCGCATGAAGTCTTCGTACTGCGAGCGCACGGGGCGGTGGGCGAGGGTGTCGGTCATGGTGGTGGGGGGGGACGGTGCCCGGTCAGGCCAGCACGCGGCCCGGGTTGAGCCGACCGGCCGGGTCGAGCGCGGCCTTGACGGCGCGCATCATGTCGAGCGCGACCGGGTCTTTGTAGTGGGGCAGGCAGGCGGCCTTGAGGCTCCCCACGCCGTGTTCGGCGCTGATCGAGCCCCCGTGGGCAGCCACGGCGTCGTAGACCAGCTGGTTGACCCGGGCTTCCTGTTCGGCGAGAAAGGCGCGCGCGTCGCCACCGGCCGGCGCCTGCACGTTGTAGTGCAGGTTGCCGTCGCCCAGGTGGCCGAAGTTCACCAGGCGCACGCCGGGGATCTCGCGCGAGAGCCGGGCGTCGGTCTCGTCGCAGAACGCCGGAATGCGCGAGACCGGCAGGCTGATGTCGTGTTTGATGTTCAGGCCTTCCTCGGCCTGCGCCAGCGGGATGCCTTCGCGGATGTGCCAGAGCGCCTGCGCCTGCGCCATCGATTCGGCGACCACGGCGTCGCTCACCAGTCCGCGCTCCAGCGCCGCCTCAAGCAGGCCCTCGAAGGCGCCGCGCGCGTGCGCCTCGCCCTCGCTGTCGCTGTTTTCCAGCAGCACGCAATAAGGATGGTCCTGCCACAGCGGCACACGCAGCTGCGGCAGGTGGCGCGCCACCAGCGAGAGGGCAAACCGGCCCATCACCTCAAAGCCGGTCAGCCCGGCGGCCAGACGCTGCTGCGCCAGGCCCAGCAGATCGACCGCGGCCTGCATCGACGGCACGGCGGCCCAGGCGGTGAGCGTGGCCGCGGGGCGCGGGAAGAGCTTGAGCGTGGCGGCGGTGATGACGCCCAGCGTGCCTTCGCTGCCGATGAACAGGTCGCGCAGGTCGTAGCCGGTGTTGTCCTTGCGCAGGCCGGACAGGCCGTGCCAGATATCGCCCGACGCCGTCACCACCTCCAGCCCCAGGCAGAGGTCGCGCGCGTTGCCGTAGCGCAGCACCTGCGTGCCGCCGGCGTTGGTGGCCAGGTTGCCGCCGATGGTGCAACTGCCCTCGGCGGCCAGGCTGAGCGGGAACAGCAGGCCGGCGGCCTCGGCGGTTTCCTGCACGGCCTGCAGCACACAGCCGGCCTCCACCGTGAGGGTGAGGTTGGCGCGGTCCAGCGCCCGCACGCGGTTGAGCCGCTGCAGGCTCAGGACCACCTGCCGGCCGCTGTCGTCCGGCACGGAGCCGACCACCAGCCCGGTGTTGCCGCCCTGCGGCACCAGGCTCACGCCGGCCGCGGCGCAGGCCCGCACCACCGCGGCCACCTCGTCCGTGGTGCCCGGCCGGGCCACGGCCAGCGCGCGCCCGCGGGCGCGGTGGCGCCAGTCCTGCTCGAAGCCCGTCAGGTCGTGGCGGTCGGCGGTCAGCACGTGATCGGCGCCGAGCGCGGCGCGCAGCGCGTCGATCAGGTCGCCAGGGGTGCTCATCGCTGGACCGCCCGCTCCGCGGCCTCGGCGGCGGCCGCCGCATCGGCAGCGACCGCGTCGCGCCCGGCGGCCTTCAGGCGGATGCGCACGTGCAGCGCGCAGGCCACGAACAGGCTGATGCACAGCGCCGTCTGCAGCAGCGCCATCAACACCGACGGCGCGCTCTCGCCGCTGGTGGCCCGCACGACACCCTCCGTGAAGTACAGCCACACGATCAGGCTGACCCAGCGGTAGGTGTACATCCGGTTCTTCAGCAGGCCGGCCAGCGGAATGGCCAGCGGCAGCACCTTGAGCGCCCACCACGAGCCGCCCGGGCGCAGCGGCGCCACCCACATTTCCCAGGCCAGACCCACCGCGATGAGGCCCAGCAGGCTGCCCACCGCGAGCCAGCGGGTGGTGTGGACAGACGCGGGGGGCGCGGCGGGCGGGGTGGCGGGCGTGGCGGTCATCAAAGCCTCGTAAAGTGGGCTGGCATGATACCGGGATGAACCTGTCCGAGCGGCGCGCCGCGGCCGAATCCCTGCTGCGCGATTTCTGGCGCAATGCCCTGAATTTCCCGTGGCGCAACACCGCGCTCACGCTGCGCGAGCGCTTCCGCGAAGACCAGCTGGGGGTGACCGCCAGCAGCCTGACCTTCACCACCACCATCGCGCTGGTGCCGCTGTTCACCGTGGTGCTGGCCGTGTTCAGCGCTTTCCCGGTGTTTGACCGGCTGCAGATCACGCTGCAGCGCTGGCTGGTGCAGAGCCTCGTGCCGGAGAACATCGCGCGGCAGGTGCTCACCTACCTCAGCCAGTTTGCGGCCAAGGCGGGGCAGATGGGGTCGGCTGGCGCTATCGTGCTGCTGATCAGCGCGCTGGCGCTCGTGCTCACGATCGACCGCAAACTCAACGACATCTGGCGCGTGCGCCAGCCCCGGCCGCTGGCGCAGCGCGTGCTGGTGTATTGGGCGGTGCTCACCCTGGGGCCGCTGCTGCTGGCCGGCAGTGTGGCGGTCACCTCTTACGCGCTCACGGCCTCGCGCAGCGTGAATGGCAGTTTTGCCGGCACCGCGCGGCTGTTGCTGGATTCGCTGCAGTTTGTGCTGGTGGCCGGCGGCGTGGCGGCGTTGTACCGCTATGTGCCCAACACGCGGGTGCAATGGACCCACGCCCTGGTCGGCGGTGGGTTTGTGGCGGTGGCGCTGGAGTTTGCCAAGGGCGCGCTCACCTGGTACATCAAACAAGTGCCCACGTTTTCGGTGGTGTACGGCACCTTCGCGACCGTGCCGATCCTGCTGGTGTGGTTTTACGTGGCGTGGGTGATCGTGCTGCTGGGTGCGGTCGTCTCGGCCTACCTGCCCAGCCTGCTCACCGGCGTGGCGCGGCGCGGCGACACCCCGGGCTGGCGCTTTCAGCTGGCGCTGGAGGTGGTGGAGCGCCTCCGGCCGGGGGGCACGGATGCGCCGCGCGGCCTCAGTCTGGCCGCGCTGGCACAGGCCCTGCGCGTGGACGCGCTGCAGCTCGAGGAGCCGGTGGCGGTGATGGTGGCGCTGGACTGGCTGGGCCGGCTGGATGAGCCGGGCGAGCGTTATGTGTTGCTGGTGGACCCGGTGGACACGCCGGTGGCGCCGCTGGTGGAACGACTGCTGCTGGCCCGACAACCGAGCACCCTGCGCTTCTGGGATCGCAGCCAGTGGACCGGTTTGTCGCTGGCCGAGGCGATCACCACCGGCCTGCTGCCGCCGGACGCGCCGCCACGGGCGCAGGCTGACGCTGCCGCGGCGCCGGTCATCCCGCGCTGAACGGCGCCGCCAGAAAGCCCCGGAAGCGCGCCCGGCCGCCGCGCGTGGGCGTGGCGGTGAGCCGCCAGCCCGGGAACCGGGCGAGGAACCGCCCGATCGCTACCCGCCCCTCCAGCCGCGCCAGGCTCAGGCCGGCGCACTGGTGGATGCCGAAACCGAACGCGAGGTGCCGGTTGGGCTCGCGGTCCAGGCGCAGCGTGTCGGGTTCGTCAAACACCGCGGGGTCCCGGTTGGCCGCGCCAATGCCCAGCGTGATCCGCGTGCCCGCCGGCAAGGCCACGCCACCGACCACGGCGTCGCGCGCCGCCCGGCGGTTGCCCAGCTGGTTCGACGACTCGAAACGCAGGAACTCGTCGACCGCCCGGTCCAGGGCGGCGGTGGGGTCGGCCTCGGCGAGGGTGTGCTGCAACCGGGCTTGCGCTGCGGGGTGTTCGGCCAGCGCCACCAGGGCATTGCCGATGAGGTTGGTGGTGGTCTCGTGCCCGGCGTTGAGCAGGAAGATGCAGTTCTGCAGCAGCTCGGTCTCGCTCAGGCGCTCGCCGCCTGACTCGCCCTCGATCAGGCGGGTCAGCACATCGTGGCGCGGGTCGCCCGGGGCGCGCCGGCGCCGCGCCACCAGCGTGCGCAGGTAGTCGCTCATGTCGGTGACGGCGCGGTGGCCCCGGTCGGCCTGGGCGGGTGTGAGCGTCGGCTCCAGCGCACCCAGAATGGCCAGCGACCATTCGCGCAGCGGGCCGCGCTCGTCCACCGGCACCCCGAGCAGGTTGCCGATGATGTCCACCGGGATGGCCGCCGCGAAGTCTTCGATCAGGTCGCCGCCGCCCTGCATCGCGAGGCGGTCGAGCAGGCGGTCGACCAGCGCCACCAGGCCGTCCTCCATGTCGGCGATCGCGCGGCGCGTAAGGGCGCCCATGATCAGGCCGCGCACGCGGGTGTGCAGCGGCGGATCGTTGAACACCAGGCTGGTGGTGTGGTGGGTGTAGAGCGGCGAGCCGGCACCGTACTTGGGCGCGAATTCCTCGCGCTTGTCGGACACGAAGGTGGCCGCGTCGCGGTACACGGCCACGAGATCGGCCCAGCGCGTCAGCAACACCGAGCCGTCGGGCAGCGTCCGCACCGGGCTGCGCTCGCGCAGCGCGGCGTACACGGGGTACGGGTTGGCCAGGAAGTCCGCCGGCAGGGCGCGCAGGTCGAAGTCTTGCGCGATGACGGCGGCCCGGCGCGCGCTCATCGGCGGGGTGATCGCGCCAGCGGTCACCGGCCCGCGGTCGCCGCTGTCTGCCACCCCGTCAACCCTGCCGAAGGAAAGCCAGCAGCGCGGCCAGCGTGGCGTCCGGCGCCTCGGTCATCTGGTGGTGACCCACCGGCACCGTGGCGACGGTGAACCGCCGTCCCGCGGACTGCGCGGCACGGATCAGGCTTTGTGCGGCCTTGGGGTGGGTCATCTGGTCCTGCTCGCCCAGCACGAACAGGACCGGGCAGGCGACGGCGGCGATCGCGGCTTCGCCATTGGCGTAGCTGTCGCAAGCGACGAAGCCGCGGTGGAACACGTTGACCACCGGGTTGCTGCGAAGCACCCGCCGGCCCAGCGCCATGCCGGCGCCAAAGACCCAGGTGCCCGGACCCAAGGCAGAGGGGGGCGCTGCCAGTGTGCTGCGACTGAACACATTGACCATGCGCAGCGCCTTCTCCGGCTCATGGAGCGACGCCTCGATGAGCGCCGGAGATACCTTCATCGGGAAGGCGGTGCCCACCAGCACGAGATGGGTGATGCGCTCGCCCAGCCGCGCGGCGGCTTCCAGCGCGATCAGCGAGCCCCAGCTGTGGCCCACGAGCGCCGCGCGCGCCACGCCCGCGGCGTCCAGCAGCGCGCCGATGAAATCCGCTGCGGCTTCCACCGACGCCGGCGCCTCGCCGCCACTGCGGCAATGCCCCGGCAGATCCACCGCCAGCACGTTGAAGCCGTGGTGGGCAAGGTAGCGGCTTTGCAGAATCCAGACGCTGTGGTCGTTGAGCACGCCGTGGATGAACACCACGGTGGGTTTGGCGGCGTCGAAAGGCTTGCCGCCGGTGTAGCAGTAGGTGGTGGCGCCATTGACGGTGAGTTCCATCACGCACCTGCCTTTTCCGCCGCCTTGAGCGCGCGTTTGAGGTCGTCGATCAGGTCGTCCGCGTCTTCCAACCCGATCGACAGCCGGATGGTGCCCGGGCCGATGCCGGCGCCGGCCAGGGCCTCGTCGCTCATGCGGAAGTGGGTGGTGCTGGCGGGGTGGATCACCAGCGAGCGGCAGTCGCCGACGTTGGCCAGGTGGCTGAAGATTTTCAGCGCTTCGATGAAGGCGCGGCCCTGAGCGCGCGAGCCCCGGATGTCGAAGCTGAACACCGAGCCCGCGCCGCGCGCGCCGAAGCGCAGCAGCTGGTTGGCCAGCGCGTGGCTCGGGTGCGACTCGATCAGCGGGTGGCCCACGCGGCCGACCAGCGGGTGGCTCGCCAGGAACTGCACCACCTTCTCGGTGTTGCTCATGTGGCGCTCCATGCGCAGCGACAGCGTCTCGATGCCTTGCAGGATGAGCCAGGCGGTGTGGGGGCTCATGCAGGCGCCGAAGTCGCGCAGGCCCTCGCGCCGGGCCCGCAGCAGAAAGGCGCCCACCGTGGATTCCTCGGTGAACACCATGTGGTGGAAGCCTTCGTAGGGCTGGCTGAGTTCGGGGAAGTGGCCGGCGGCTTCCCAGTCGAAGCTGCCCCCGTCGATCAGCACGCCGCCAATGACCGTGCCGTGGCCGCTGAGGAACTTGGTCGCCGAGTGATAGACGAGGTCGGCGCCCAGCTCCAGCGGCTTGACGAGGTAGGGCGTGGTCAGGGTCGAGTCGACCAGCAGCGGCACCCGGGCTTCGTGGGCGATCTGCGCGACCGTCGGGATGTCCAGGACGTCCAGTCCCGGGTTGCCGACCGTCTCGCCGAAAAACAGCTTGGTGTTGGGCCGCACGGCCGCCCGCCACCCGTCGATGTCGCCCGGCTTGACGAAGGTGGTCTCGATGCCGAAGCGGCGCATCGTGTAGTGCAGCAGGTTCTGGCTGCCGCCATACAGCGCGGTGCTGGCCACGATGTGCGAGCCGGCGCCCATGAGCGTGGCCACCGCGAGGTGCAGCGCCGCCTGGCCGCTGGCCGTGGCGATGGCGCCGATGCCGCCTTCGAGGGCCGCCATGCGCTGCTCGAAGACCGCGTTGGTCGGGTTGCTGATGCGGCTGTAGACGTGGCCGGCGCGTTCCAGGTTGAACAGCGCCGCGGCATGGTCGCTCGATTCGAAGACGAACGAGGTGGTGAGGTGGATGGGCACGGCGCGCGCGCCCGTGGTGGGGTCGGGGCTGGCGCCCGCGTGAAGCGCGAGCGTGTCAAAGCCGGGGTCGGCGTGGCCTGCCATGGCGGGGTTCCTCGGTGTGGTTTTGCGTTTTATTGTGGGCTATATTGGCCTCCCCATCGTTTGCGCGGGCGACACCGCGGCCCCGAGGAGCACCACATGAAAGTCAGCGACATCCTGCGCGTCAAGGGCGGCACGCTCTACACCGTGTCCCCCGATGAAACCCTGGAACGGGCGGTCGAGACGATGGCCCAGTACGACATCGGCTCGCTGGCCGTGATGGAGCACGGCGAGCTGGTGGGCATGCTGACCTTCCGCGAGGTCATCCACACCCTGGCCCGCAACGGCGGCCAGCTCGGCGGCAAGGTGGTGCGTACGGTGATGGACGACCACCCCATGAGCTGCACGCCCGGCACGGAGCTGGAGCAGGTGCGTCCCATGATGCTGGAGAAACACACCCGCTACATGCCGGTCATGGACAACCGCATGCTGATGGGCGTGATCAGTTTCTACGACGTGGCCAAGGCGGTCGTGGACAGCCAGAACTTCGAGAACAAGATGCTCAAGGCCTACATCCGCGACTGGCCCGAGGAAGAGCCGGCGGGCGAGACGGCACCTGGCGCTCGGGGATAATCGGGCCGCATGAGCGGCAACACACTCGGCACCCTGTTTTGCGTCACCAATTTCGGTGAATCCCATGGCCCGGCCATCGGTTGCGTGATCGACGGCTGCCCACCGGGCCTCTCGCTGACCGAGGCCGACATCCAGACCGATCTGGACCGCCGCCGCCCCGGCACCAGCAAGTTCGTCACCCAGCGCAACGAGCCCGATGCCGTGGAGATCCTCAGCGGCGTTTACGAGGGGCTCACCACCGGCGCGCCCATCGCCCTGCTGATCCGCAACACGGATCAGCGCAGCAAGGACTACGGCGACATCCTGCGCACCTTCCGCCCGGGCCACGCCGACTACACCTACTGGCAGAAATACGGCATCCGCGACCCGCGCGGCGGCGGACGCAGTTCGGCGCGGCTGACCGCGCCCACCGTGGCGGCCGGCGCGGTGGCGCGCAAGTGGTTGCGCGAGCGCTTCGGTGTCGACATCCGCGGCTGCATGACGCAGATCGGCGAGGTGGCGATTCCCTTTGAGTCGTGGGACCACGTGCCCAACAACCCCTTCTTTGCCCCGGTGGCCGACGTGTCGGCGCTGGAGGACTACATGACCGCCCTGCGCAAGCGCGGCGACTCCTGCGGCGCGCGCCTGCGCGTGACCGCCACCGGCATGCCGCTGGGCCTCGGAGAGCCACTCTACGACCGGCTCGACGCGGACATCGCCCACGCGATGATGGGTCTCAACGCGGTCAAGGGCGTGGAGATCGGCGCCGGTTTCGCCAGCGTGACCGACCTCGGCAGCACCCACGGCGACAGCCTCACGCCCGATGGCTTCGCGGCCAACAAGGCCGGCGGTGTGCTCGGTGGCATCAGCACCGGCCAGGACCTGGAGGTGTCGATCGCCATCAAGCCCACGAGCTCGATCCTGGTGCCGCGCGACACCATCGACACCGGGGGCACGGCCACGGAGGTCATCACCAAGGGTCGCCACGACCCTTGTGTGGGCATCCGCGCCACGCCGATCGCCGAGGCGCTGCTGGCGCTGGTGGTCATGGACCACGCGCTGCGCCACCGCGCGCAGTGCGGCGATGTGACGCCGCCCACACCCGACATCGCCGCCCGCGGCCGCGGCTGAGCCACGGGCGCGTCGACACCGCCGTCGGGCTTCTCGGGAGCGCGCGTGACGCAGCGTCACCATCTGCTGGCCTTTTCGGCCCTGAGCGCGAGCTATTTCGCGCACATCGGTTTCTTCAATCCCTACCTGCCGTTGTGGCTCAAGGACCTGGGCTTCAGCCTGCTGGCCATCAGCGTGCTGACCTCGGTGCAATCGGCCACGCGCCTGTTTGCGCCCTACGGCTGGGGGTGGCTGAGCGATCACACGGGCGACCGCGTGCGGCTGCTGCGGTACGGCGCCACCGCGGCGCTGGTGGTGTCGCTGGGCCTGTGGTTCGACCTGGGCATGACCGGGGTGTTCGTCGTGCTGCTGCTTATGTTCGCCCACACCAGCGGCATGATGCCCATGAGCGAGGCCGCGCTGGCCGCCGTGGTCAGCCGCGAAGGCGCGTTCGACGCCGCCCGCTACGGGCGCGTGCGGGTGTGGGGATCGCTGGGGTTTCTGGTGACGGTGGTGCTGGCAGGTGCGTGGTTCGAGCACTTCGGCCTGGGCGGCTTTCCGGGCTGGACGCTGGCCACGCTGGCGGCGGTGGCGCTCAGCGCCTGGGCCCTGCCGTCGGCGCGCGAACCCGTGGTGCCGGTGCACGAGCGCGCGCGCATCGCGCCGGTGCTGCGCCAGCGGCGGGTGCGCTGGTTCTTCGCGGCGGTGTTCTTCCACATCCTCGCCCACATCTTCATCTACATTTTTTTGTCGCTCTACCTGGACTCGCTGGGCTACAGCAAGACCGTGATCGGCCTGCTCTGGGCGCTGTCGGTGGCGATCGAGGTGGCGTGGTTCTTCACGCAGGGCCGCTGGCTGCCGCGGCTCACGCTGCCCGGCTGGCTGGTGTTGGCCGCGGCGCTGATGGCGCTGCGCATGGGCATGACCGCGGGCTGGCCGCAGGTGGTGGGGGTGCTGGTGCTGGCGCAGGCGCTGCACGCCATCACCTTCGCCGCGCACCACACGGTCTGCATCGCCTGGATCACCGCCCATTTCCCGGGCACGCTGCGCGGCCGCGGGCAGGCGCTGTACACGGTGGTGGGCTATGGCCTGCCGGGCGTGGTGGGCGGCGTGGGCGGCGGACTGCTGAGTTCGGCCGCCGGGCTGGCCAGCGTCTTCTGGCTGGCCGCGGCTTGCGCGGTGGTGGCGGCGATGTGCGCGCTCAGGCTGTGGGCGCTGCAGCGCCGCTTCGGCGCCAGGGGATGAAGCCGGTCACCAGCGCGGTGGCCAGCAGCACCAGCGCGCCACCGGCAAAGATGCCCGGCGACACCGCCTCGCCCAGCAGCCAGTGTCCCCAGGTCACGCCGAACACCGGGATCAGGAAGGCCGGGCTGGCGGCTGCCACCGGCGAGACGTGGCGGATCAGCCGCAGGTGGATCCAGTACGCCAGACCGGAGGTCACGACGCCCAACACCGCCATCGCGCCCAGGGCCAGTGGCGTGGGCTGGGCGGCCGGCAGCATCCACAGCGCACCCGGTGTGACCACGACCAGCGACGCGGCATGGATGCCAGCCGCAATCGACAGGGGGGCCAGGCGCGTCGTGGCGCGTTTCATCAGCGGCGTGGACAGGCCGTAGCACGCGGCCGCGCCGAGGCAGGCCAGTGCGGCCAGCAACGTGGGCGTGTCGGGCTGCACCGGACCCAGCCGCACAATCAGCGCCACGCCGGCAAAGCCGCAGGCGCAGCCCAGCACTTGCCGCAGCCGCAGGCGGTCTTCGCCCAGCGCCGCGCTGGCGAGGCAGGAAAACAGCACCACCGTGGTGTTGAGCAACGCGCTGTAGCCCGATGGCAGCCGCAGCGCGGCCCAGGCGTACAACAGGAACGGCGCGGCCACCGAGAGCAGCCCGAGCAGCGTGAGTTCGCGCCACTGGGCCCAGGGCCAGTCGTGTCGCAAGGCGCGCATGATCAGCGCCAGCGTGAGCGTGGCCAGCGCGATGCGCCCGCCGGCCAGCACCCACGGCCCCAGCGCGGGGCTGGCGATGCGCAGGAACAGGAAGGACGCGCCCCACAGGGCAGACAGACCGAGCAGCTGGACGAAATGGCGGGTGTGCACCGCCCGATTGTCCCGGCGCGTCGGGGGACACGTGTCCCCCGGGGTGTCGCGCGGCGGACGCGGCGCCGGCCGGCCCGGCCGGGGGCCGGTGAACTCAGTGCATCCGCTCGACGTGCAGCACGGCGCAGGGGACGCGGGTGTCCACCCAGTCGGTGTGGTTCATCGGCGATCCCCAGACCGCCTGCGCGCTGGCGTTTCCTGGTCGTCCGGCCCGCCGTATCCACAGGTGGACCGACACGTTGAACGAATAGCCGCTGGTGCTGCTGCCGGTGACATACAGCGCCAGCGCCCGGTCGTCACCCAGGGGCGCGGGCAGGCCGTCGCCGAAGTCGAGTCTGTCCACGGGCAGGAAGGTCGCGCCGTAGGTGTCCTTCACCCAGGCCCAGGCCTCGTCGGGTACGCGGCACTTGATCACGCCGCCCACCCGTTTGCCGCAGATCAAAGCCTCGGAGCGCAGCGCCTCCCGCAGCGCGCGGTCGAAGCGCTGACGGAACTGCTGGGCCACGACGATCGCCCGCAGGTCGGCGCGCAGCGCCCTGAGCGCGTCCTCGGCGGCGGCCACATCGTGCCGGGCACTGACTTCATCCAGGCGAGGCTGTTCGATCGATGGGCTCAGGCGTTCCAGGTGCGCCTGGCAGTCGGCCAGCGCAGCGGGAGCCGCGCCGAGCAGCTGGGCGCGTTCGAGGGTGTCCCGCAGCTCATCCCGAACGAACCGGACGGTGTCTCGCAGTCCCTCATCGATCACCTCCTCGACGTCGGCGTCGGTCCAGTCATCGGCGGCGCTGTCCGCTTCCTGTGGTGGGTTGGCCTGGGGCTCGGCGCGTGCCGCTGGCGCGGTCCGCCGCGCCCGCCGCGTGGCATTCACCGCCGCCGCGATCCGCGGCCTGTCCAGGGGCCTGCGCGCGCCGTCTGGCGCGTCATCCTGGCTGATCCAGCGCACCAGCCATTCGACAGACCGTGCGTGAACCGGATCCGACGGGGACGATGCCAGCGCCGTCGGCGTGGGGGCTCCGGAGGCGCCGGCTGGCGCGTGTGGCGATGCCTGGGTGCGCGGTGGGCCGTCCCGCTCGGCGCGTGCGATGTCGTTTCGCCACCGCTGTTCGCTCTGGCGGTTGGCCTTGAGGGTGGTTGCGTCCATGCGAACACCGCGTGCCAGGGCCGCGAAGCTGGCGCTGGCGACCGCCTTGAGTCGCTGCTGCACGAGGCTGAGCTCGTCGTCGACCGCTTTCCTCACGACATCTTCCCGATCGTCCGCCTGCGCGACCGCGCCCGCGCCCAGGGCGTTGACCGCCTGCAGGCTGCGCCAGACAACCGCGCAGCGCGTCGCGGGCAGGTGGGTGGCCAGTCGTGCGGTCAGTTGCGTCATGGACTCCTCCACGATCCGCTTGATGACGGCGGGCGTCAGGGCGCGCAGCGTGTTCAGGTAGTCCGCCGACGGCGCGTGTTCCAGCGACAAGGCGGTTTCGTACAGCACCTGGCCGGTCGGTGTCTTGATCCCCCAGCCGAGTTGCCGTTGGAGGGGCGCGATGACCTCGAACAGGCTGGGAAAGGCGTGCGCTTCGTTTATCCACACGTTCTGGCAACCCGCCTCGAGCACCACGGTTTGCAGCATGATGTCTTGCAGCGCATCGGGGACCAGCACCGCATGCCGGGCCAGTGCGCCGATGTGCTGCCGGAGCTGCGTCAGCAGGCTTTCCCTGCCGGCCTGCGGCGCTCGGGGATAGAACACCTGGTCGCCCTGCCATCCCAGGTATCGATCCACGATCGATTGGATGGCCTGCTCCCGCTGCGCGCGAAACGCCGGCGGTTCGCTGAAATGGGCCAGCGCCAGGTAAGCCTCAAATTGCAGCGCTTCGCGCATGCCGGGCTTCTTGCCCTCCGCCGGCAGGCTGCACAGCAACGCCGCAGCCTCCCCGTCGATGCGGGTGCGTTCCGCGGCATCGAGCCCCGGGTAATCGGTGGCGAGGATCACCTGGATCAGCTTTTTCCGGTAACCGGCGGCACCCTGGTCGAGATGGGTCGTGACGTCGGTGATCGCGAAGAACTGGGCGATCCAGGGCAGCGGCTGCTGCGGGGCGTAGGTCAGTTGGGCGTACATGATGGTGGAGGGGCAGAGGTCCCGATCCTCTGCCCACCGCCCACCGACGGCCATCAGTTCGTGAGCCCAGTGGCGGATGCGCCGCGTGGCGCGAGCCGGGGCTCAGGTGCGAGCCGCCAGCCCTTCGATGGCCAGCCGGTAGCCATCGACGCCGAAGCCCACCACGATGCCGGCGGCTGCCGGCGACACGTAGGAATGGTGGCGGAAGGCCTCGCGGGCGTGCACGTTGCTGATGTGGACCTCGATCACCGGCATCGGCTTGACGCCGCTGATGGCGTCGAACAAGGCCACCGAGGTGTGGGTGAAGGCGCCGGGGTTGAACACCACGCCGGCCAGCTCCCCAGCCTGGAACCGGCGCCCGGCGGCGTGCAGCGCGTCGATCAGCGCGCCTTCGTGGTTGCTCTGCAGGGCCTCCAGCGTGAAGCCCAGCCGCTGTGCGGTGTCGCGGCAGCGGGCCTCGACGTCGGCCAGCGTGGTGGCGCCATACACCGCGGGCTCTCGGGTGCCGAGGAGGTTGAGGTTGGGGCCGTTGAGCAACAGGATGGCGGGCATGGGCGGATCTCCGAAGTCAAACAGCTTAAACCAGCGGCACGCGGATCTGCTCGATCACCGCCGGTGTGGCGGGCCGCACGCCGCGCCACCAGGCGAAGGCCTCGGCCGCCTGCTCGACCAGCATGCCCACGCCGTCGGCCACCGCCGCCACGCCCGCTGCCCGCGCCTGGCGCAGGAAGGGCGTGAGGCCCTTGCCGTACACCATGTCGTAGGCGAGCGCGCCGGGAGCGAACACGCCATCGGGCAGCGCGAGGGCGTCGCCGCTGAGGCCGGCCGCAGTGGCGTTGATCACGATGTCGTAGGCGTGGCCGGCGAGGTCGTCGAAGCCACCCGTCCGCAGGGCGACGTGGCCCGCGAAGTCGGCCCGCAGGGCGTGGGCCCGCTCGGCGGTGCGGTTGGCCACCGCCAGCACCGCCGGGCGCGCCGCCGCCAGCGGCAGGATGGCGCCGCGCGTGGCGCCACCCGCGCCCAGCAGCAGCACACGACGCCCGGCGATCGCGTGGCCGAGGTTGACACCGATGTCCCGCACCAGACCCACCCCGTCGAAATTCTCCGCTTCGATGCGCCCTCCCTCGAAGCGCAGGGCGTTCGCCGCGCCGGCCAGCACGGCGGCCTCGCTCGGGTACGTGGCCAGCTCCCGCGCCTCCAGCTTGAAGGGCAGGGTCACGTTCACGCCGCGGAAGCCTTCCGACCGCAGCCGCGCCACGGTGTCGGCAAAGCCGTCGACCGGCGCCTCGACCGCGATGTAACGAAGGTCTTGTCCGGTTGCCGCGGCGAACGCGGTGTGGATCTGGGGCGATTTGCTGTGGCCAATCGGGTGGCCAATCACGGCGTAGCGGTCGGTCATGCGGGCGGGCGGATCGGTGGGGGAGCGTCGATTGTCACCGACCCCACGGACCGCTCGGGCGCGCCGCAGCGCGAGAATCGGCGCATGAATACGCCGTCCCCCTCTGAGCCTGTTTCCCTGACCATCGATTTCGTCTCCGACGTGTCCTGCCCGTGGTGCGCGGTCGGGCTGGGCGCGCTGGAGCAGGCGCTGCAGTCGCTCGCCGGTGAGGTGGACGCGACCCTCACCTTCCAGCCCTTCGAGCTGAATCCGGCCATGGGCC
Source organism: Hydrogenophaga sp. T66 (assembly GCF_057219855.1). Lineage (NCBI taxonomy): Bacteria > Pseudomonadati > Pseudomonadota > Betaproteobacteria > Burkholderiales > Comamonadaceae > Hydrogenophaga > Hydrogenophaga sp. T66. Next base: position 936,330 of record NZ_JBXVVX010000001.1, read on the forward strand.
CTGCGGGCGAAGACATTGGCGAGCACCTCACGCGCAAGTACGGCTCCACCCCGGCCCAGCAGGCGCAGATCCGCGACACGATCCGGGCCCGCGGCGCCGAGGTCGGCTTTGCCTTCCACCCCGATGGTCGCGGTCGCATCTGGAACACCTTCGACGCGCACCGCCTGTTGCACTGGGCCGCCGTGACCGGCGCACCCGGTCAGCAGCGCGCGCTCAAGAAAGCGTTGCTCGCGGCCTGCCACACGCGGCGCGAACCCATGGCCGACCCGGCCGTGCTCGTGGCCTGCGCGCGCGAGGCCGGTCTGGACGCCGACGAGGCCGCGCGGGTGCTGGCCAGCGGCGCATACGTGCAGGCCGTGCGTGAGCGGCAGAACTTCTACACCAGCCACGGCATCCATTCGGTACCGGCGGTGATCGTGAACGAACGCCATCTCATCAGCGGCGGACAACCCGCGGCCGTGTTTGAGCAGGCGCTGCGCCAGATCGCGGCCGGGGCTGCCTGAGCGCCCGCGGGCGCACCACCATCCTTCCCGGGGAGAACGCCATGACCGTGTCCCGCCGACACCTGCTGATCGCCACCGCCGCGCTGCCCGCCGCCGGCTGCGCCCTGCAACCCCTGCCACCGCTGGACCGCCGGCCGCTGGACACGGCGGCGGGCGATGCCGTGCTGCGGGCGCCGGCCGTTGGCCAGCGGTGGCGCTACCGGCGGCTCAACGCGTTCAACAGCGCCGTCACCGACGAGATCGTCGAGACGGTGAGTGCAGCGGGCGCCATGCATGAGCGCGCGGTGATCGACCGCCGTTCCGCGCTCAGCGGCCAGGCTTTGCCTGCCGAGATCCACGCTGGCTGGGGCCGCGTGCAGCGCGAAGCCGTGTGGGATTACCCGCTCAACCTGGAGCAGCCGCTGGCGCTGTGGGTGACCGACCCGCAGCGCCCCGGCCGGCGCCCCACCGAGCACACCCGCTACCGCATGGACGGCGGCTCGTTCGCCTTCTGGATCCAGTCCTCGCTGGTCGTGGCGGGCCGTGAGCGCGTGTCCGTGCCGGCCGGCACCTTCGACACCTGGCGCGTCGACCGCCTGATCCGCCTGCAGCACGACGACCACAGCCGTGCCACCACCACCCGCGACGACACGCTGTGGTGGGCGCCCGCGCTGGGTCGCTGGGTGGCGCGCGAAACCCGCGGCCGCTACCGCGTGCCCTCCGACGGACCGGGCTGGGGCAGCGAGCTGCTGGAGGACCACGCCCGCTGGGTCCTGCTCGACGCCACGTGAGCGCCGCAGCGCGCCACCCGGGTGCGCTGTGTCACCGCCCGCCCAAGTCTTGTGAGCGGGTGTATCCGCGGCCCTCGCCGCGAAACCTCCGGTAACCGGCCCGCGCGCCGGCCCCGCTAGGCTGCGCCATCCCAACCCGAAGGAGGTAGCGCATGGACGCTTCGATGTTCAAAGGCATGGCGATCGGTGGTCTGGCCATGGTGGTGCTCGGCGCCGGTGCGGTCGGTGGTTACCAGACCCTGGCCAAACCCAAGGTGGCCGATGTGGTCGCCGTGAAGGAAGTCACTGACACGGTGGTCACCCCGCGCGAGCGCTGCGAGGAGGTCGCGGTGCGCCGCCAGGCGCCGGTGCAGGACCAGCACCGCGTGGCCGGTACGGTGGTCGGTGGTCTGGCTGGCGGCCTGCTGGGCAGTGCCGTGGGCAACGGCAGCGGCAAGACCGTGGCCACCGTGGCCGGCGCGGTGGCGGGTGGTTACGCGGGCAACCAGGTGCAGAAAAACATGCAGCGCAACGACACCGTCACCACGATGGAGCGCCGCTGCAAGGTGGTCAACGAACGCACGGAGCGCCTGCTGGGCTACGACGTGACTTACCGCTACGGCGAACAGCAAGGCGTGGTGCGCACGAGCTTCAAACCCGGCGCCACGCTGCCGGTGAAAAACGGCCAGGTGGACACCACGCCGCCCGCGCCGGGTCAATCGTCCTGATCGGCCTCGCGTCGGCGGCCGGCCTCAGCGCCCGAGCTGGGCCAGCGCCGCCTGCAAGCCGGCCAGCCCGCCCACGCGCTGGTCGTTGATGAAGATCTGCGGCATCTGCCGCACCGAAGGCCCGCACTTCGCGTAGAACGCGAGCCGCTCGGCCTCGTCATCGATCTTCACTTCCTCGAAATCAAGCCCGCGGGCCTTGAGCAACTGCTTGGCCGAATCGCACTGCGGGCAGGCGGACTTGGAATACACGGTGATCTTCAGGGTCATGGTGGTGGGCCGACAGCCAGATGGGTGGGCGTTCAGCGCGCCGTCGCGGGGCGCAGCGCGCGCTCAATGAAGTGTTTCTTCACCGTCGGTCTGGGGACCGGGTGGGGCAGGTGGTCGAACCAGGCACGGACGTCTTCGTCGAGCCCGGTGCCGTGCATGTAGTTGTAGAGCGCTTTGCGCAGGCCGATGCCGAGCGCGTCGTGGTCGACGCCGGTGGGGTCGATGAAGCCGATGTCGTTCTTGGCGAAGGTGACCGGCGGCAGCGGGATCAGCGAGATGCCGTACGCCGCGGGGTCGAGCCCCACCGGGGAGTGCACGGTGCAGCTGAAGCGGTGGAAAAAGCCGCTCTGGATGCAGCCGTGGAGGAACAGCTGGCGGACGTATTCGAGCGCGTCCACCGTGTCCTGCACCGTTTGCGTGGGAAAGCCATACATCAGGTAAGCGTGCACCAGGATACCTGCGTCGCTGAAGCCCTTGGTCACGCGCGCCACCTGCTCGACCGTCACGCCCTTTTTCATGAGCGCAAGCAGCCGGTCGCTGGCCACCTCCAGGCCGCCGCTCATGGCGATGCAGCCGCTGTCGGCCAGCAGCTGGGCAAGGTCGGGGGTGAAGGTCTTTTCGAAGCGGATGTTGCCCCACCAGCTGATGGCCAGGTCGCGGCGCAGCAACTCCTCGGCGAGCGCTTTCAGCGCTTTCGGCGGCGCCGCCTCGTCGACGAAATGGAATCCGGTCTGGCCGGTTTCGTCGACGATGCGCTGGATGCGGTCGACCAGGGTGCTGGCGCTCGCGGTTTCATAGCGGCCGATGTAGTCCAGGCCGACGTCGCAGAAGCTGCATTTCTTCCAGTAGCAGCCGTGGGCCACGGTGAGCTTGTTCCAGCGCCCGTCGCTCCAGAGCCGGTGCATCGGGTTGAGCATGTCCACGAGGCTGAGGTAGTCGCGCAGTGGCAAGCCGTCCCAGGTGGGCGTGCCCACGTCTTCAAACGCAACGTCCGGCTCGGCGAGGTTGACGTAGCGCACGGTGCCGGTGTCGTCCCGCCGGAAGGTGCGCACCAGCCGCTGCGGTCCGCGGCGGCCTTGCAGGTGTTCGATCAGCGCGAGCAGGGGGCGCTCGCCGGCGTCGAGCGTCACGTAGTCCACAAAGTCGAACAGGCGCGGTTCCTGGAGTTCGCGCAGCTCGGTGTTGACGTAGCCGCCGCCCAGCGCGATGGGCAGCTCGGGCCATCGGGCCTTGACCGCCTGGGCGATGCGCAAGGCGCCGTACACCGCGCCCGGGAACGGCACGGACAGCAGCACGAGGGTCGGGCGGTGTTGATCCACCGCGTCGACCGCGAGGGATTGCAGCAGGGCGTCCACCGGGGTGGTGGGTGCCGCCAGCGCCTGCGCCAAGGGATCGAAGCTGGGCTGGCTGCTGGCCAGCGACTCGCCGTAGCGCACGAAGGCGAAGCGCTCGTCGAGCGCGTCGCGGACGACATCGGCGAGGTCGTCGAGGTAGAGCGTGGCGATGTGGCGGGCCCGGTCGTGCGTGCCCAGCACGCCGAAGGCCCAGCCCAGCGGATCGCCACTGCCGTCGTCCAGGTGTTCGTACTGGGCCAGCGCGGCGAAGCGCGGGCCCTCAGGCAGCAGCTCGCGCGCGGCGATGCGGTGGGCGAGCGTGCTGTCGCGGCCCTGGAGGAAGGCGATCGCGGGGCCGATGGTGCGGCGGTAGCGGGCGAACTGGTCGAGAAAGGCGTGCAGCGAGGCGCTTCGTTCGGCCTCGGGGCTGGCCAGCGCGTGGGCGCGCATGGTGTCGAGCCCGGCCGGCGTGAACAGGCGCAGCACCAGGGCCAGCGCCAGGTCGGTCTGCACCGCGTCGATGCCCCGACCGCGCAGGAAGCCGGTGAGGTAGGCGGTGGAGGGGTAGGGCGTGTTGAGTTGCGTCATCGGGGGGATGACGCTGAGCACGCGGACGGCGGGGGAATTCATCGGGGGGCCACGGAGGAGCGCAGTGTAGTGGCCCCCACAGAGCCCTGACCGGCTCGGGGTTGGTCCCCGGCCGGCGGGGCGACGGGCCGCGTCAGGCGGCGGGCGCGGTCCGCGGCGGCACCGCGTGCAGTCGCGGCTCGCGCGCGGCCTGCCAGCCGCTGACGGCGTCGGCCGTGGCCTGCGCGGTGGCGGCCGACAGGGTCCAGCCGAGGTGGCCGTGGCCGGTGTTGTAGAAGACGTTGGACTGCCGGCCGGGGCCGACCCGCGGCATCATGTCCGGCATCATCGGGCGCAGGCCGGCCCAGGGCACGACCTGGCGCGTGCTCACGCCGGGGAAGCACTGGTTGACCCAGCGCACCAGCGGCTCGATGCGGTCGGCGCGGATGTCGCGGTTCACGCCGTTGAACTCGGCGGTACCCGCCACGCGGAAGCGGCCGGCGCCCAGGCGGCTGGTCACCAGCTTGGTCTCGTCGTCGAGCAGGCTCACCGTCGGCGCGGCCTGCTGGCTGGCTTCGTCGAGCAGGTTGACGGTGATCGAGTAGCCCTTGACCGGGTAGACGTTGATGCGGTCGCCGAGCTGGGCGGCCAGCGCGCGGCTGCCCACGCCGGCGCACACGACCAGCGCGTCGAAGCGGCGCGCGTCGGCCTCGCCGCGCAGCCACACCCGGGCATCGCGGCCGTCGCTGGCCACGCGCTCGATGTCGGTGTCGCACTGCATCACCACGCCGTGGCGCTCGCTGGCGGCGGCCAGACCCACGGTGAAGCGGTGGATGTCGCCGGTGGAGTCGCTCTCGGTGTAGAAGCCGCCGTGGTAGCGGCCGGCCAGCGTGGGTTCGATGGCCTTCATCTCGTCGGGGGTGACGGCGCGTCGCTCCAGACCGCCCTGAGCCAGCAGCGCGTTCACGCGGGCGGCGTGGTCAAAGCCGGCGCGGTCGCGGTAGATGTGCAGGATGCCTTCGCGCTTGAGGTCGAAGTCGATGCCCTCGGCCTCGGCCCAGGCGAACAGGTGCTGGCGCGCGGCGATCGCCAGGCGCGCGGTGGCGACCGTGTTGTCGCGGTAGCGCGGGATGCTGGCCACGAACTCGGCAAACCAGCTGAGCTTGTGCCAGGTGGGGCGCGGGTTGACGAGCAGCGGCGCGTCCGGGCGGAACATCCATTTCAGCCCTTTCCACAGCGTGGACGGGTGGGTCCACACCTCGGCATTGCTGGCCGAGAGCTGGCCGCCGTTGGCGAAGGAGGTCTCCATCGCCGGGTAGCGATGGCGCTCGAACAGGGTGACGGAAAAACCGCGGCGGGCGAGGGCGTACGCGGTGGTGACGCCGGTGATACCGCCGCCGATGATGGCGATCGAGGACATGGAAGCAGGCTCCAGAACACGTCGGGGGAATGGACAGTCCGCCCGGCCCGGATGACCGGGTGGACGCCCCCTCTGTTTGGAACCTGAGAGATTCGCGGCGCGGGGCGCCGCTTGCTCCTGCGGTGGACCGGATGACGACACCGGTCGCTCTTCAGAGTCTGACTGACTGCACCGACCGGTCCTGGGGCCTGAGAGTTTCCGGGGCGGTTGCTCCTTCGGCGCCGGCCTGCGAACAGGCCGGGCTCTCCCGATGCGGTGCCCTCCCGAAGGAGGAGGCCACGATGATAACCGTGGCGGGTGGGGTATGCGCACCCTCGGCGCGCGTCCCCGGGGGTTATTGCGCCTGCAGGTTGATCGATCGGGCGATGCCGCGGAACTGTGCGATGCCGTCGGTGTAGGCCTTGTCCACGGCTTTCAGCGGCAGCGGCGCGGCCACGAGCTGGCTGTTGTTTTCCAGGTGCGTGCGCACGGCCGGGTCGGACAGGGTGTCGGTGATGGCCTTGTGCAGCGCCACGACCACGGGTTCCGGTGTGTCCTTGCGCACGAAGTAACCGGTCCAGATGTTGAACTGGAAGTCCTTGAGCGCCTTGCTTTCGGTGATCGCCGGGTAGTCCTTCACGCCGTCGAGCCGCTGGCTGTTGAGCATGGCCAGCACTTTCACGCGGCCCTGCTTGTGCATCTCGTCGTACTTCTTGCCGTAGGGCGCGAGGAAGATGTCGACCTGGCCGGCCATGAGGTCCTGCTCCGCGGGGGCGGCGCCCTTGTAGGGCACGTGCACCATCGGGATGCCGGTGACCTTCGACAGGTGCTCACCGAGCAGGTGATAGAACGAGCCGGGGCCGACGCTGGCGAACGTGATCGGGCGGCCAGCCGCGGCGGCCTTGCGCGCGTGGTCGAGCAGCTCGTCGACCGTGTTGGCCGGGATATCCTTGCGGGCGAGGAAGGCGATCTGGGCGGTGGCGATCATCTGCACCAGCCGGAAGTCTTCGCTCTTGAACTTGATGGACGCGATCGCCAGCGGGGCGAGGATGAGTTCGTTGGGCGAACCCTGGAAGATCTGGTGACCGTCGGCGGGGCTGTTGAGCAGCTTTTGCGCCGCGATGGAGCCGCTGGCGCCGGCGGTGTTCTCCACGACCACCGGCTGGCCGAGCTGGCGCGACAGCGTGGTGCTCACGCCGCGGGCGATCACGTCGGACAGGCCGCCCGCGGGGTAGGGCACCACGAGCGAGACCGGTTTGCTGGGGAAGGCCTGGGCCTGGGCCGCGCCGGCGAGCAGCGCGAGGGACGCGCCGGCGAGCCAGCGGCGAAGGACATGGGTGGCGTTCATCGGGATCTCCTGCGGTCAGGGTTGGGGGGAGGGAAGCAGGTCGCGCACCAGCGCCACCCAGTAGCGGGCGCCGGTGGCGATGTTGGCATCGTTGAAGTCGTAGGCCGGGTGATGGACCATGCAGGCGCCGGCCGAGTCGCCCGCGCCGTTGCCGATCAGCAGGTAGCTGCCCGGCACGCGTTCCAGCATGAACGCGAAGTCTTCGCTGCCGGTGAGCATGGGGCCCTGCGGCTGCACCTGGCTGGCCGGGAAGTGGCGTTCGGCCACGGCCAGCGCCCGGGCGGTTTGCGTCGGGTCGTTGACCAGCACCGCGTAGCCCGGCCGCCAGTCGATCTCGGCGCGCACGCCCAGGCTGTCGGCCTGCGCGGTCACCAGCGCGCGGATGCGGTCCTGCAGCAGCTGGCGCACCGCCGGGTCCAGCGCACGCACGCTGAGCTCCAGCCGCGCCAGCGCGGGGATCACGTTGTTGGCCCGGCCGGCCTCGATGGCGCCCACCGTGATGACGGCCGGCTGCAGGGGATCGACGTTGCGCGAGACCACGGTCTGCAGCGCCATCACGATCGACGCCGCGGCCACGATCGGGTCGCTGGCGCGGTGGGGCAGGCCGCCGTGGCCGCCCGTGCCGTGCAGGCGCACAGTGACATAGTCCGACGACGCCATCATCGGCCCGGCGCGAAACACCAGCTGCCCCTGCGGCACGCCCGGCATGTTGTGCATGGCAAAGATGGCGTCGCAGGGAAAGCGCTCGAACAGCCCGTCGTCCATCATGCGCAGCGCGCCGCCGCCGCCTTCTTCCGCGGGCTGGAAGATCAGGTTGACCGTGCCGTCGAAACCGCCGTCGCGGGCCAGGCGGTGCGCGGCAGCCAGCAGCATGGCGGTGTGGCCGTCGTGGCCGCAGGCGTGCATGCAGCCCATGCGCCGGCTGGCCCAGGGATGGCCGCTGGCTTCCTCGATCGGCAGCGCGTCCATGTCGGCGCGCAGGCCCAACCGGCCGGCGCCCGTGCCGCGACGCAGCTGGCCGACCACGCCGGTGCCCCCCACGCCTTCCGTCACCGCATACCCCCACTCGCGCAGGGACCGCGCCACCACGCCGGCGGTGCGGTGCTCCTCAAACGCCAGTTCCGGGTGCTGGTGAAGGTCGCGCCGCAACGCCACGAAGGGGGCGAGGTCGGCATCGGTGTCCAGCGCGGTCGGGAACATGCAATCTCCTGCGTGATTCGGCGGCGTGATGTCGTGATCTTGGGTGTCGACATGAACTTTGTTGCATGCTAGTGACGAGAAACGCTACAGTCCAATGCATTGAAGGTTGTTAAACCATGCATTGAAGGTTGAGTCGTGACCCTTGTGCAGCTTCGCCATCTCCTCGGTCTGGCCGATGCCGGCACCTACGCCCAGGCCGCCCGCCTGCTGTGCCTGTCTCAGCCGGCGCTGTCGCGCAGCATCCAGGCGCTGGAAGAAGAGCTGGGCGGCCGCCTTGTGGACCGGCTCGGCCGGCGCGTGGCCTTGACCGCGCTCGGTGAGCAGGCGGTGGAGCGGGCGCGGGGTCTCGTGGCGGAGGCCGACGCACTGCGCGGGCTGGGCGCCTCGATGGCGGCTGGGCTGGCCGGGCGCCTGCGCGTGGGGCTCAGCTCGGCGCCGGGCGCGCTGCTGTCGGTGCCGATGGCCCTGTCCATGGCCGCGGACCATCCGCGCCTGCACCTGGACATTGCCCGCGGCAACACGGCGGTGCTGGTGCAGGCCGTGCGCGAGCAGCGGCTGGACGCGGCGGTGGTCGACGTGCGCTCGGTCCGGCCGGCCGCGGACTTGCAGGTCTCGCAGGTGTTTGAACTGCCGGCGGGTTTTCTGGTGCGGCCCGACCATCCGCTGGCCCGGGTCGGCGAGCCGGTGCCGTTTGAGGCCCTGCGCGCCCACCCGATCGCCTCCACGCCCCTGAGCGACGAGGTGGCCCGTCTGCTGATCGAACGCTATGGTCCGGCGGCCAATCCCGATGACCTCGTCACCCTGCGCTCGGACGAGACCCTGACGCTGGTGGACACGGCCCGGCGCAGCGACGCCATCGTGCTCACGGTGTGCGCCGTGGCGCCCGATCTGGTGGCGCTGCCGGTGCAGCCCGCGCTGGATGCGAGCGGGCGATTCGGTCTGGTGACCTTGAGCCGCCGCGCGCCGGCGCCGGCCCTGCGCCTGCTGCGTCAGCAGCTGCCGCGCTGGCTGGCCCAGGCCGGCGCGGCAGTGCGCTGAGTCCCGGGCGGCCCGGGGGCTTCGGTCGGATCAGTACTCGCTCAGCGGCACGCAGCTGCAGAACAGGTTGCGGTCGCCGTAGACGTTGTCCACCCGGCCCACCGGCGGCCAGTACTTGGCGTGGCGGCGCTGGTCGAGCACCGCCGCGCCCACCTCACGCGGGTAGGCGTGGGGCCACTCGGCCTTGAGCAGGCTGGCCGCGGTGTGCGGCGCGTGCTTGAGCGGGTTGTCATCGGTGGGCCAGACGCCGCGCTCCACCTGCGCGATCTCGCCGCGGATGGCGATCATCGCGTCGATGAAGCGGTCGAGTTCGGCCAGGGTCTCGCTTTCGGTGGGCTCGACCATGAGCGTATTGGCCACCGGGAACGACAGCGTGGGCGCGTGGAAGCCGTAGTCCATGAGGCGCTTGGCCACGTCTTCGGCCATCACGCCGCAGGTGTCCTTGAAGTGGCGCAGGTCGAGGATGCACTCGTGGGCGACGTGACCGTTTTCGCTCGCGTACAGCGTGGGGAAGTGCTCGCGCAGCCGCACGCTGACGTAGTTCGCCGACAGGATCGCCACCTCGGTGGCGCGCCGCAGGCCCTCGGCGCCCATCATGCGGATGTACATCCACGAGATCGGCAACACCGCGGCGTTGCCCAGCGGTGCGGCCGACACCGCCCCCACGCCGTTGACCGGGATGCCGCCGGTGGCGTGGCCGGGCAGGTAGGGAGCGAGGTCTTCCACCACGCAGACCGGGCCCACGCCCGGACCGCCGCCGCCGTGCGGAATGCAGAAGGTCTTGTGCAGGTTGAGGTGGCTCACGTCGCCGCCGAACTCGCCGGGCGCGGCCACACCGACCAGCGCGTTCATGTTGGCGCCGTCCACATACACGCGGCCGCCGTGCTGATGCACCAGCGCGCACAGGTCCTTGACCTGCGTCTCAAACACGCCGTGGGTGGACGGGTAGGTGATCATCACGGCGGCCAGGTGGCTGCTGTGCTGCTCGCACTTGGCCTTCAGGTCGGCCATGTCCACGTTGCCGTTGTCGTCGCACTTGGTCACCACCACCTGCATGCCGACCATCTGGGCGCTGGCCGGGTTGGTGCCGTGGGCGCTGCTGGGAATCAGGCAGACGTTACGGTGGCCTTCGCCGCGCGCGCGGTGGTACGCCTGGATCACCAGCAGGCCGGCGTATTCGCCTTGCGAGCCGGCGTTGGGCTGCAGGCTGATGCCCGCGTAGCCGGTCGCTTCGCACAGCCACTGCCGCAGTTGCGCGTCCAGCAGCGCGTAGCCCTGGCGCTGGTCGGCCGGCGCGAACGGATGGACGTTGGCAAACTCGGGCCAGGTGATGGGGATCATCTCGCTGGTCGCGTTGAGCTTCATGGTGCACGAGCCCAGCGGGATCATGCTGCGGTCCAGCGCGAGGTCTTTGTCCGACAGCGCGCGGATGTAGCGCAGCATGCCGGTCTCGCTGTGGTGGGCGTGGAAGACCGGGTGGGTCAGGAAATCGCTGGTGCGGCGCAGCTCGGTGGGGATGCGCGGCTCCACGCCCTTCTCAAACGCGGCGAACGACGGCAGCGCGGCCCCGTCGGCCGCGAACACGCCCCACAGCGCCTCCACATCGGCGCGGGTGGTGGTTTCGTCCAGCGTGATGCCGACCCGACCATCGCCGTGGTCACGCAGGTTCATGCCGGCCGCGCGGGCGCGGGTCAGGCGCTGCCCGGCCTCGCCGCCGGCGAGCACGGTCACGGTGTCGAACACCTGCGCGTGTTCCAGGCGCTGCCCGAGCTGCTCCAGGCCCTGGGCCAGGATGGCGGTGTAGGCCGCCACGCGCTGCGCAATGCGCTTGAGGCCTTGCGGGCCGTGGTAGACGGCGTACATGCTCGCCACCACCGCGGGCAGCACCTGCGCGGTGCAGATGTTGCTGGTGGCTTTCTCGCGGCGGATGTGCTGCTCGCGGGTTTGCAGCGCCAGGCGGTAGGTCGGGTTGCCATGGCTGTCCACGCTGACGCCGACCAGGCGCCCAGGCAGGCTGCGCTTGAACTCATCGCGGCAGGCCATGAACGCGGCGTGCGGGCCGCCATTGCCCATCGGCATGCCAAAGCGCTGCGTCGTGCCGACCACGATGTCCGCGCCGCCGTCTTTGCCGCCACCGTCCCACTCACCCGGCGGCTTGAGCAGGCACAGCGCCAGCAGATCGGCCGCCACGATGTAGGCCGCGCCCTTGGCGTGTACCTTGAGGGTGTCGCCGGTGTCGCTGCCCAGGCGGCCGGAGGTGGCCGGGTACTGTTCCAGCACGGCGAAGTAATCGTCGCCCGCGATCAGCGCGTCCCAGTCCGCCTGGCTCTCGGCCGTCACGACCTCGATGCCCATCGGCTCGGCGCGCGTGCGGATGACCTCCAGCGTTTGCGGGTGCACATCGCCAGCCACCACAAAGCGGTTGCCCTTGGCCTTCACCGAGCGCTTGGCCAGCGTCATGGCCTCGGCGGCGGCGGTGGCTTCGTCGAGCATCGACGCGTTGGCGATCGCCATGCCGGTGAGGTCGCAGACCATGGTCTGGAAGTTCACCAGGGCTTCCATGCGGCCCTGCGAGATCTCGGCCTGGTAGGGCGTGTAGGCGGTGTACCAGGCGGGGTTCTCCAGGATGTTGCGCAGGATGACACCGGGGGTGTGCGTGCCGTGGTAGCCCTGGCCGATGAAGCTCTTGAGTAGCTGGTTCTGCTGGGCAATGCCCTTGAGTTCGGCCAGCGCGGCCGCTTCGGTCACCGCCGGGGGCAGCTTCATGCCCTGGCGCCGGGCAATCGAGGGCGGCACGATGCTGTCGATCAGCGCGCGGCGCGAGGACTCGCCGATCACCGACAGCATGTGGGCCTCGTCGGCCTCGGTGATGCCGATGTGGCGGGCGATGAATTCGCTGGCGTTTTCGAGGTCACCCAGCGGTTTGGCGGAGGGCATGAGCATGGCTTGCCTTGGACGGTGGTGATGAGGGTCCGGTGCCCGGGCGCAAGCGCCCGGTGGCGGGGATCAGGCGTTGGCGGAGAAGGCGTCGTACGCGGTCTTGTCGAGCAGGGCGTCGAGCTGCGCGGGCTGCGACAGCTTGACCTTGAAGAACCAGCCGGTACCCAGCGGGTCGCTGTTGGCCAGCGAGGGATCAGCGCGCAGCGCCTCGTTCACCTCGGTCACGGTGCCGCTGACCGGCATGTACACGTCCGCGGCGGCCTTGACCGACTCCACCACGCCGGCGACGGCCTTCTGGTCCATCGCGGCGCCCACCTCGGGCAGGTCCACGAACACCACGTCGCCCAGGGCGTCTTGCGCGTGGTGGGTGATGCCGACGGTGGCGATGTCGCCGTCCACGGTGATCCATTCGTGGTCTTCGGTGTACTTGGTGGTCATGGTCGAGTCCTTGCGGGTGGGAGGGAGGTGGAAAAAATCGGGGTCAGCCGCGGTGGTAGCGGTTCGGCACAAAGGGCATGGGCGCCACCGCCATCGGCACGGCCTTGCCGCGGACCATGGCGAGGACCCGGGTCCCGGGGGTGGCCATCGACGGCGGCAGGTAGCCCATGGCCACGGGCTGGTTGATGCTGGGGCCAAGCAGGCCGCTGGTGACTTCACCGATGCGCTCGCCGGCCTCGTTCACCAGTTCGGTGTGGTCGCGCACGGGCACGCGCTCCTGCGCAATCAGGCCCACGCGCACCCGCGCCGGCGGGGCGCTGCCGTCCAGCTGGGCCAGCACGCGGGCCGCGCCCGGAAAGCCCCCGGCGCGCGCGCCACCGCTGCGACGCACCTTCTGCATGGCCCAGTTCAGGCCCGCCTCCACCGGGGTGGTGGTGGTGTCGATGTCGTTGCCGTAGAGGCACAGACCGGCTTCCAGGCGAAGCGAGTTGCGGGCGCCCAACCCGACCGGTTTGACCTCGGGTTCGGCCAGCAGCGCGCGGGCCAGGGCCTCAGCATCCGTCGCGGCCACGGAAATCTCGAAGCCGTCCTCGCCGGTGTAGCCGCTTCGCGTGATGTACAGCGGGCGTCCTTGCCAGACGAAGGCGTCGCCGGTCATGAACACCAGCCGCTCCACGCCCGGCACCAGCCGCTGCAGCGCGGTCACGGCCTGCGGTCCCTGGAGCGCCAGCAGGCCCCGGTCGAACTGCGGCTCCACCGCGCAGCGCGCGCCGATGCGGCCCACGATGTGCGCCAGGTCGGCGTGTTTGCAGGCGCCGTTGACGATGACGAACAGGTCGTGTCCGCGGTTCACGAACATCAGGTCGTCGAGGATCCCGCCTTCGTCGTTGAGCAACAGCCCGTAACGCTGTTTGCCCGGCGCCAGGCCGATCACGTCGACCGGCATCAGCGACTCGAACGCCGCGGCCGCATCGGGCCCCACCAGGCGAAGCTGGCCCATGTGGGACACATCAAACAGACCCGCGGCCTGGCGGGTGTGGTGGTGCTCGGCCATCAGGCCGGCGAGGTATTGGACCGGCATGCTGTAGCCGGCGAAAGGCACCATGCGCGCGCCGAGCTCCAGGTGGAGGGCGTGCAAAGGGGTGGTCAACAGGTCGGTGGAGTCGGACACGGCGGGCAAGCGGACAGTGGGTCAGACGATAGGTCAGACGGTAGGTCTGAGGGGCAGGGCCTGCCCCGAGGGGCGGGACACGGTTCATCCGTGTGCTGCCCCGCTGTCCGCTTTACCTGAGAGATTCACGCGGGCGATGCCGCGCTTGCTCCTTCGGTGGACCCCCTCCGGCGCGTTCGCCGGGAAGGTCTCTCTCCAGGGGGGAACGGCGCCCTCGCGGACACCGCTTGCCAGTCCTTTTGCCTGAGCGTTCGGCGGGCCACGCGGTCTGCGCGGCGCCTGCGCCTTCGGCGGCCCCGGCGTGCGGGGCTCTCTCCTGACGGGCTGGATTCTAAGGCCTGTGACGCCGAAATCGATGCCCCACGATCCGGCGCCGGGCCGTCCCCAGCCGGATCAGCCCCCGAGGGGCTGAGCCCCGCGGCTCCTGGCCTGCCTGCGCAGGTCAGGACGGGGCGAAGAGGCGCTGACTCCGGCAGCGCCGCGGCCTGCAAGGCCTCGCGACCCGCGCAGCGGCGGAGCGTGGGGGCCTGACGATCCGGCGCCGGGCCGCCCCCAGCCGGATCAGCCCCCGAGGGGCTGAGCCCCGCGGCTCCTGGCCTGCCTGCGCAGGTCAGGACGGGGCGAAGAGGCGCTGACTCCGGCAGCGCCGCGGCCTGCAAGGCCTCGCGACCCGCGCAGCGGCGGAGCGTGGGGGCCTGACGATCCGGCGCCGGGCCGCCCCCAGCCGGATCAGCCCCCCCGGGGGGCAGCGACCCGCGCAGCGGCGGAGCGTGGGGGCCTGAATCACATCCCGGCGTAGGTCGGTCCGCCGCCGCCTTCGGGCGTGACCCACACGATGTTCTGCGTCGGGTCCTTGATGTCACAGGTCTTGCAGTGCACGCAGTTCTGGGCGTTGATCACCAGCTGGTCCTGACCGTCCTTTTCCACGTACTCGTACACGCCCGCCGGGCAGTACCGGCTTTCGGGACCGGCGTAGGTGGCGAGGTTGATCTTGACCGGCACCGTGGCGTCTTTCAGCGTGAGGTGGGCCGGCTGGTTCTCCTCGTGGTTCGTGTTCGACATGAACACGCTGGAGAGCCGGTCGAAGGTGATCACGCCGTCGGGCTTGGGGTAGCTGATCTTCGGCATCTCGGCCGCGGGGCGCAGCTTGGTGTGGTCCTTGGTGGTGTTGTGGATGGTCCAGGGGGGCACGGCAACGCCCACCTTGGGCAGGAACCAGTGCTCCACGCCGGTCATCAGTTTGCCCATCAGCGGGCTCTTCTTGAACCAGTTCTTGAAGTTGCGGTAGGTCCACAGCTCGTCGTGGAGCCAGCTCTTCTCGAACCGGGCCGGGAAGCCGCTGAGCTCGTCGCGCTGGCGGCCGGCGCCCAGCGCCTCAAACGCCGCCTCGGCGCAGAGCATGCCGCTCTTGATGGCCGCATGGCTGCCCTTGATGCGGGCGGCGTTGAGGAAGCCGGCGTCGCACCCCACCAGGGCCCCGCCGGGGAACACGGTTTTGGGCAGCGCCTGAGGGGTGCCGTTGTTCAGGGCCCGGGCGCCGTAGCCCAGCCGCTTGCCGCCTTCGATGTGGGCTTTGATGGCCGGGTGGGTTTTCCAGCGCTGCATTTCCTCGAAGGGGCTCAGCCACGGGTTCTGGTAGTCCAGCCCGATCACGTAACCCAGCGTGACCTTGTTGCCTTCGAGGTGGTAGAGAAAACCGCCGCCGAAGGTGTTGTCGTCGAGCGGCCAGCCGGCGGTGTGCACCACCAGACCGGGCTTGGCGCGGTCGGCGGGAATCTCCCAGAGTTCCTTGATGCCGATGGCGAAGGTCTGGGCGTCTTTGCCTTCGTCGAGCTTGAAGCGGGCGAGCAACTGCTTGCCCAGGTGGCCGCGCGCGCCTTCGGCAAACACGGTGTACTTGGCGTGCAGCTCCATGCCGATCTGGAAGTTCTCGGTCGGCTCGCCGTCCTTGCCCAGGCCCAGGTTGCCGGTGGCCACGCCCTTGACCGCGCCGGTGTCGTCGTACAAGACCTCGGCCGCGGTGAACCCGGGGAAGATTTCCACGCCCAGCGCCTCGGCTTGCTCACCGAGCCATTTGGTGACCGCGCCCAGGCTGATCACGTAGCAGCCGTCGTTGTGGAAATTGCGCGGCATGAGCCAGTCGGGCGTGCGCTGCGCGCCGGTTTCCGACAGCACCAGCAAGTCGTCGCCGGTGACGGCCTGGTTCAGCGGCGCACCGCGCTCTTTCCAGTCGGGGAAGAGCTCGGTGATGGCGCGCGGGTCCATGACCGCGCCGGAGAGGATGTGGGCGCCGGGCTCGGAGCCTTTTTCGAGCACGCAGACGTTGACCTCGGTGCCTTGTTCGGCGGCCAGCTGTTTCAGGCGGATGGCGGTGGACAGGCCGGCCGGGCCACCACCGACCACCACCACGTCGTATTCCATGGCTTCGCGGGGACCGAACTGGGCCAGGATCTCGTCATGCGTCATGGGGAGTCTCTCGGATAATGGGTTGGTTGCCCGGCATCCTGCGGGCAGCCGCTGGCGGCCTTTGTCGCCGAGCGGACCGCATTTTATGCGGCAGTTGCACAAAATCGAACGGTCGTTCGTATTACCGATCGCTTTCTGCGTTTTCCCGACACCCACAGGAGACACCCATGGCCTACAGCCTTGACCTTTCCGGCCGCGTGGCCCTCGTCACCGGCGCCTCTGGCGGCCTGGGCGAACAGTTCGCCAAGACCCTGGCCAAGGCCGGTGCGGCGGTGGTGCTGGCCAGCCGGCGCACCGATCGGCTGATGAACCTGCGGGCCCACATCGAGGCCGGGGGCGGCGATGCCCACGTGGTGGCGCTGGACGTGACCGATCTGGCGTCGATCAAGGCCGCCATCGCGCACGCGGAAACCGAGGTCGGTCCGATCGACATCCTGATCAACAACTCCGGTGTCAGCACCACGCAGCGCCTGCAGGACGTGACCGAGGCCGATTACGACTTCGTGTTTGACACCAACACCAAGGGCGCGTTCTTTGTGGCGCAGGAGGTGGCCAAGCGGATGCTGGCCCGCGCCAAGGGCGCCGCGCCCGGCACCTATGTGGGCGGGCGCATCGTCAACATCGCGTCGATGGCCGGGCTCAAGGTGCTGCCGCAGATCGGCGTGTATTGCATGAGCAAGGCGGCGGTGGTGCAGATGACCAAGGCGATGGCGGTGGAGTGGGGCCGCTTTGGCATCAACGTCAACGCCATCTGCCCCGGCTACATCGACACCGAGATCAACCACCACCACTGGCAGACCGAGCAGGGCCAAAAGCTGATCCAGATGCTGCCTCGCAAGCGCGTGGGTTCGCCGGCCGACCTCGACGCGCTGCTGGTCATGCTGTGCGCGGCTGAGAGCCACTTCGTCAATGGTGCGGTGATCGCCGCCGACGACGGTTTCGGCGTGTAGTTCCATGGATTCTTCGCGCAGCGCTCTCACCGTCGGCCCACCGGGGGTCGTGCCGGCAATCCCGCCCGGCCGGGCCCGCGGCGTGTCCCGGCTGGGCATCGCGGCGGGTCTGGGCGCGGGCGCGTTCTGGGGCACGACCTTTGTAGCGCCGTTGCTGGTGCCGCAGTTCGGTCATGTGGATCTGACCGTGGGCCGCTACCTGGCCTGCGGCGTGCTGTCCGTGTTGTTGCTGCTGGTGGCGGCGCTGCGCGGGCGCGCCCGCTGGCCGACCGGGTCGCAGGCGCTGGCCGCGCTGGGCTTGAGCGTGCTGGGTTACACCGGCTACTACCTGCTGCTGGTGCTGGCGATCGAGGCCGCCGGCCCGGCGTTGCCGGTGCTGATCATCGGGACGATCCCCCTGTGGATCATGGTGCTGGGCAAGCCGCATGGCCTGCGCTGGCGCTCGCTGGTGCCCGGGCTGGTGCTCACCGCCGCCGGCATTGGCCTGATGGTGGACCAGACCGGCCATGGCGGCGCTGGCGGCGGCGGTGATCTGGCGCTGGGGGTCGGCTACGCGGTGCTGGCCATGGCGAGCTGGACCGCGTTTGGCCTGCTCAATGCGCGCTGGCTGGCCCGACATCCCGAGGTGGATGCGGCGCTGTGGGCCAACTGGCTGGGGGCGGCCGCGGGCCTGGGCGCCCTGGGCTTGTGGGCGGTGGCCGGCAGCCCGGTGTCCACCCTGGTCGCGACCGACGGATTCGGCTGGTTTGTGGCGGTGTGCGCCGTCACCGGCATCGGGGCGGCCTGGGTCGCCTCGGTGTTGTGGAATGTGGCCAGCCGCCGGCTGAGCCCGAGCCTGGCCGGCCAACTGATCGTCAGCGAGACCGTGTTCGGTCTGCTCTACACCTTCGCCTGGACCCTGCAGTGGCCCGGGCCCTGGCAGGGGCTGGCCTGCGCGCTGTTCGTGCTGGGCATCCTCGCCACCATCAAGGCCCACCGATGAAATTTGAGCTGCCCGCCCACAAGACCGAGGTATTCCGCATGGTCATTCCCATCCGCTGGGGTGACATGGATGCGATGGGGCACGTGAACAACACCGTCTACTTCCGCTACCTGGAGACCGTGCGCATTGAGTGGATGCGCAGCATCGGCTGCGAGCCCGACCCGCGCGGCGAGGGGCCGGTGATCGTTAACGCCTTTTGCACGTTTCACCGCCAGCTGGAGTTTCCCGGCGATGTGCTGACCGTGATGTACGTGAGCGACCCGGGTCGCAGCAGTTTCGAGAGCTGGTGCACGCTCGCCCGCACCGACGACCCGGACACCGTGTACGCCTCGGGTGGCGCGACCACGGTGTGGGTGGATTTCCCGAAGCAGCGGTCCGCGCCGCTGCCCGAACGCATGCGCGCGCACCTCGGTGGCTGAGCCGGCGCGCGGCGTCCCTTAGCGCGCCTTGGGCACCCGGCCCATCAGGTAGAACTCGGGGTTGGGCTGCATGCCGCTGAAGCTGGCCAGGCGGTTGGACAGGCCGAAGAAGGCGGTGATGGCGGCGATGTCCCAGATGTCATCGTCGCTGAACCCATGGGCCTGCAGCGCGGCGAAGTCAGCCTCGTCCACGGTGTGCGAGGCCTCGCAGACCTTCATCGCGAAATCGAGCATCGCGCGCTGCCGCGGCGTGATGTCGGCCTTGCGGTAATTGACCGCGACCTGGTCTGCCACGAACGGCTTTTTCTCATAGATGCGCAGCAGCGCGCCGTGGGCCACCACGCAATACAGGCACTGGTTGGCTGCGCTGGTGGTGGTGACGATCATCTCGCGGTCGCCTTTGCTCAGACCGCTGTCGCGCCCCACCGTCTCGGGCGCCATCAGCGCGTCGTGGTAAGCGAAGAAGGCGCGCCATTCGGCGGGGCGACGCGCCAGAGCGAGGAACACGTTGGGCACGAAGCCCGCTTTGGCCTGCACCTCCAGGATCTTGGCCTGGAGGTCCTCGGGCAGGGTGTTGAGGTCGGGCAGCGGGAATCGGGTCATGGGGTCTCCTCGGGAGGCTGGCGTGGGAAGGCGCGGTCGCGGCCCGATTGTGCGCGGTGGTCTTGCGCGGGGCTGTCACCGGTGGTTCGTCGGTGGTGTTCCGCGGTGGTTCGGTCGGGCGGGCTGGGTTATCGTTGCGGCTCCCCTTGACCATCGCGCCGACACCCGATGTCCCTTCCCGACGATCCCGAATTCCAGCGTGGCCTGGCCATGCGCACCCAGGTGATGGGCGAAGCCTTCGTCCAGGCCGCCTTCGACGGCATGACGCCTTTCACCGAACCGATCCAGCAGCACATCACCCGCAAGGCCTGGGGCGATGTGTGGCAGCGCGACGGTCTCGACCTCAAGACCCGCAGCCTCGTGACCGTGGCGATGCTCACCGCGCTGGGCCGCCAGAACGAGCTCAAGGGCCACGTGCGCGGGGCGCTGAACAACGGTGCCACACCAGCCGAGATCCAGGAGGTGCTGCTGCAGGCCGCGGTGTATTGCGGCGTACCGACCGCGGTCGAGGCCTTTCGCACCGCGGCGTCGGTGGTGGAAGCCCCGCCCGCCGCCTGAACCCCTGATCGACAACCCCCGGAGCACCGCCATGAAAAAACCGTTTCTGTCTTCGTCGTCCGCTGGGTGGTCCCGCCGCGGCCTGTTGGCGGCCCTGCTGGTCGCCGCGCTGGGCGCTGCCCACGCCCAGACCGGGCCGACCACCCGCGTGCTGGTCGGCTTCCCGCCCGGCGGCGGCACCGACGCCATCGCCCGCATCCTGGCCGAGCGGCTCAAGGACGAACTGGGTCACCCGGTGGTGGTGGACAACCGGCCGGGCGCTGGCGGCCAGCTCGCGGCCCAGGCGCTGAAGGCCGCCGCACCCGACGGCCAGACCGTGTTCCTCAGCCACGACCACAGCGTGTCCATCCTGCCCATGACGATGAAGGCGCCCGGCTTTGATCCGGCCAAGGACTTCTTGCCAGTGGCCGGCTTTGCGACCTTTGTCAACGCGGTTGCCTTGTCGGGCGGCACGCCCGCCAAGGATCTCAAGGCCTGGGTCGATGGCGTGAAAGCCGCCGGCGGCAAGAGCACGGTCGGCATTCCCGCCCCCGCGTCCACCCCGCAGTTCGCCGTGCAGATGCTGGCCAAGCACCATGGGCTCGATCTGGTGGCCGCGCCCTACCGTGGCAGCGCGCCGATGATGGCCGACATGCTGGGCAACCAGATCCCGGCTGGCGTGGGTTCGGTGCCCGACTTCATCGAGAACCACAAGGCCGGCAAGCTGCGGGTGGTCGCCGTGATGGGCACCCAGCGGCAGGCCGCGCTGCCCGACGTGCCGACGCTGGCGGAGCTGGGCCTGAAGGGCTTTGAGGAAGTGCCGTACTACGGCGTGTTCGCCCCGGCCGGCACGCCGGCCGCGGCGGTGGACCGCCTCGGCCAGGCGATCCGCAAGGTGATTGCGCAGCCCGACGTGCGCGACAAGCTGTCCGGCATGGGCCTGACGGTCGGCTACATGACCGGCGCCGAACTTGGCAAGCGCGAAGCGGCCTACCGGGCCGTGTGGGCGCGCATCATCCAGGACAGCGGCTTCCAGCCGCAGTGAGCCCCCGGCGGGCGTTCAACCCGCCAGCAGCCGGTTGACCAGTTCGGGCGTGCTGTGGGCGCGGTACTTGCGCATGAGCCGCGCGCGGTGCACCTCCACCGTGCGGTGGCTGATGGCCAGCAACCTGCCGATCTGCTTGCTGGTCAGGCCGTCCATCAGCAGGGCGGCGACTTCGCGTTCGCGGGCGGTCAGTTCCGCGCGCACCGGGCGCCGTGCGCTCAGATCCTCGAAACTCCAGATGCCGGCGGCGTGGGGCGCGCTGCGGTCGACCGCGCGGCCCGTCACGTGGCACCAGAAGGTCTCACCGGCGTGGCGTCCGCCCACGCGTTTCATGATCCGGTCGTCGGCGTACGTACCGCTCTTGCCGAGCACCGGCGCCATGCGCGCGCCAAGCCGCTCGTACTCGTCGGCGCTGGGGTAGAGCAGCTGGAAGCTCTGGCCGACCAGCTGCTCGCGGGTGGCGCCAAACATCTCGCACAGGGCCTGGTTGCAGTCGACCATGGTCCGGTCGCGGGACAGCGCCAGCCCCACCGGGGCGATGTCGAAAGCGAGGCGGTAGTCGATGTCCATGCGGGTTGGTCTTTACGCAATCCTACGTAACGCGCTACGTAGTATCGTTGCGGTTTTCCCCGAGTCCCCTCAGGAGCCCTCACCGTGAACAAGATCTTCCCGAGCGCGGCCGCCGCGCTCCAAGGCGTGGTTGCCGATGGCCAGCTCATGGCCGTGGGTGGCTTTGGCCTGTGCGGCATTCCCGAAGCCCTGATCGACGCGCTGCGCGACAGCGGCGTGAAGAACCTGACCGTGATTTCCAACAACGCCGGCGTGGACGGCTTCGGCCTGGGCAAGCTGCTGGAAACGCGTCAGATCAAGAAGATGATCAGCAGCTACGTGGGCGAAAACAAGGAGTTTGAGCGCCAGTACCTTGCCGGTGAGCTGGAGCTGGAGTTCACGCCACAGGGCACGCTGGCCGAGAAGCTGCGCGCCGGCGGTGCGGGCATCCCGGCCTTTTTCACCAAGACCGGCGTGGGCACCATCGTGGCCGAGGGCAAGGAGCTGCGCGAGTTCGACGGCGAAACCTACGTGATGGAGCGCTCGCTCGTGCCCGCGGTGTCCCTGGTCAAGGCCCACCGCGCTGACCGCAGCGGCAACCTGCAGTTCCGCTACACCGCGCGCAACTTCAACCCGGCCGCCGCCATGGCCGGACGGGTGTGCATCGTGGAGGTGGAAGAGATCGTCGAAAACGGCGACATCCATCCCGACCAGGTGCATCTGCCGGGCATTTACGTGCACCGCATCGTGCACAACCCCACGCCCGAGAAACGCATCGAAAAGCGCACGATCACGGAGAAGGCGGGCGTCTGAGCCCGCCGCCCACCGACACGCAGGAGAACACCATGCCCTGGACCCAAGACCAGATGGCCGCGCGCGCGGCCCACGAACTCGAGGATGGCTTCTACGTCAACCTCGGCATCGGCATCCCCACGCTCGTGGCCAACCACGTGCCCACCACCAAGGAAGTGTGGCTGCAGAGCGAGAACGGGATGCTCGGGATCGGCCCCTTCCCGATGGAAGACGAGGTCGACGCCGACCTCATCAACGCCGGCAAGCAGACGGTGACCACCATCAAGGGCTCGTCGATCTTCGGCAGCGAGCAGTCCTTCGCCATGATCCGCGGCGGCAAGATCAACCTCTCCATCCTGGGCGCGATGCAGGTCAGCGAGAAGGGCGATCTGGCCAACTGGATGATTCCCGGCAAGATGGTCAAGGGCATGGGCGGTGCCATGGACCTGGTGGCGGGCGTGGGGCGTGTCATCGTGCTGATGGAGCACGTGGCCCGCAAGAAAGACGGCACCGAGGACCTGAAGATCCTGCCGGCCTGCACGCTGCCGCTGACCGGCGTGGGCGTGGTGGACCGGATCATCACCGACCTGGGCGTGATGGACGTGACGCCCGCTGGCCTGAAGCTGGTCGAGCTGGCGCCGGGCGTGACCCGCGAATTCATCCAGTCCAAGACCGGCGTCACGCTGGTCTGAGTCTGATGGGGGCGGGGGTATACTGCCCTCACCCTGTCATTGGGGAGTAGCCGCCCGGCGCCTCGCGCGCCGGGGCCCGCGTCAACAGACTTGGCCCTCCAGCCATGGCGCAGGCAGCGTCCCGCCTGGCAAGACCTTTGACCGCTTCGCCTCCGACCGCGCCGGGGAGGCGCAGCGGTCATTGCGTTTCTGCCGGCCGTTGGAGTGTTTCTTGGAAGCTTTTCTGCTGTCCACCGGCATCGTCGCCCTGGCCGAAATGGGCGACAAAACCCAGCTGCTGTCCCTCGTCCTGGCCTCGCGCTTCAAGCGGCCATGGCCGATCGTCGCCGGCATCTTGGTGGCCACGGTGCTCAATCACGCGCTTGCTGGCGCGGCCGGCGCGTGGGTGATGGCCGCCGTGGGGCCGGACACGATGCGCTGGATCCTGGGCGTGTCGTTCATTGCCATGGCGGTCTGGATGCTCATCCCCGACCGGCTGGACGATGACGACGTCAACCCCGTGCGCAGCCTGGGGGTGTTCGCCGCCACCACTTGGGCGTTTTTCCTTGCCGAGATGGGTGACAAGACCCAGATCGCCACCGTCGCGCTGGGGGCCCAGTACGAACCGCTGGTGGCCGTGGTGATCGGCACGACGCTGGGCATGATGCTGGCGAACGCGCCGGTGGTCTTTTTCGGCGACGCCATCACCCGCCGCGTGCCGATCCGGTGGGTCCACGCGGTGGCAGCCCTGATCTTTGCGGTGCTGGGCGTGTTGGCGCTGCTTGGCGTGGGGATGTGAGCGCGCTCACGGCGACGCCTGGGCACAAAAAAGCCTCCGAGGCGGAGGCTGGCGATCAGGCGGGGGAGTGTGGAGCGGGTGAAGGGAATCGAACCCTCGTATGAAGCTTGGGAAGCTGCCGTTCTACCATTGAACTACACCCGCGTGGCCGCCATTGTAGTGCGGTCGCGGGCGCTCAGAATCCCACCGCCTGACCGTCGCGGCGTGAGTCGCTGGCGGCGACGAAGCCGTCGGCGAGGTCGTCGCTCAGGCGGGCGATGAACTGGCCGCTGCCGAAGTCGAGGTAGGTGTCGGCGGCGGGTTCGAAGCGGTGGCCCAGCGCTTTGAGGCCCTCGCGCAGGGCGGGTGACATGGTGGGTTCGAAATCCACGTCGAGGCCCTGGCCCCACTTCCAGCGCGGCGCGTCGCAGGCGGCCTGCGGCTGCTGGCCGTGCACCAGCATGCGCACCAGCGTCTGCACATGGCCTTGCGGTTGCATGTTGGCGCCCATGACGCCGAAGGCCATCACGGGCGCGCCGTCCCGGCTGAGGAAGCCGGGGATGATGGTGTGGAACGGCCGCTTGCCCGGCGCCACCTGATTGGGGTGGCCGTCCTGCAGGGTGAAGCCGTGGCCGCGGTTTTGCAGGCTCACGCCCCACCCCGGCACCACCACGCCACTGCCGAAACCGAGGTAGTTGCTCTGGATGAAGCTGACCATGCGCCCCTGGGCGTCGGCGGCGGTGAGGTACACGGTGCCGCCCTGGGGCGGGCGGCCGGGACCGGGATCGATGGCGCGTGTCGGGTCGATCAGGCGTGCGCGCTCGCGCAGGTAGGCGGGGTCGAGCAGGTCGGCCGCGCGCACCTCGGTCATGAAGCGTTCGTCGCCGACCCAGCGGTAGGTGTCGGCGAAGGCGAGCTTGATGGCTTCGATCTGACAGTGCGTGCCTTCCACGCTGTCGGGCCCGAAGCGGCCGATGTCCAGCTGCTCCAGCATGCCCAGCGCCATCAGCGCGGCGATGCCCTGACCGTTGGGCGGCAGCTGGTGCACGGTGTGACCGGCAAAGTCCACCGAGATCGGATCGACCCACAGCGGTTGGTGGGCCGCGAGGTCACTGGCGCGCAATTGGGCGCCGTGTTCGCGGGCGAAGGACTCGATGGCCTGGGCAATCTCGCCGCGGTAGAAGGCCTCACCCCGGGTCTCGGCGATCGCGCGCAACGCCCGCGCGGCGGACGGAAAGGCGAAGCGTTCGCCGGGCCGCGGCGCCCGTCCGCGGGGCAGGAACGCGTCGGCGAAGCCGGGCTGGTTCTGCAGGAGCGGGACGGCCCGCGCCCACTTGTCCGCGATCACCGGGGCCACGGCGTGGCCCGCCTCGGCCAGTTCGATCGCCGGCGCCAGCAGGTCGGCAAACGGCAGGGCGCCCAGGCGCTCCGACAGCGCCACCCAGCCCGACACCGCGCCCGGCACGGTGACCGCGTCGAAGCCGCGCAGCGGGATCTGGCCGTGTTTGCGTCGGAAGTAATCGGCGCTCCAGCCGGCCGGCGCCTGCCCCGACGCGTTGAGGCCGTGCAGGCGCTCGCCGTCCCACACGATGGCGAAGTTGTCGCTCCCCAGGCCGTTGGAGCAGGGCTCCACCACCGTGAGCGCCGCCGCCGCGGCAATCGCGGCGTCCACCGCGTTGCCGCCCTTGAGCAGCATGCGCAAGCCCGCCTGCGCGGCCAGCGGTTGCGAGGTCGCCACCGCGTTGCGCGCCATCAGCGGGGCGCGCGAGACCGGGTAAGGGTTGTGCCAGTGATACTGCATGGGAACAAGACGTGGCGGTGGAGGACTGGCCCCCAGGCGAGGGCTGCGCGGATCCGGCTCCGCCGGTCCGCAGCAGCCGCCCCCCGGGGGGTGACGGCCGCAGGCCGGCGCGGGGGGGATCACTTCAACACATCACCGACGCACAGGTACTTGATCTCCACGTAGTCGTCCATGCCGTGGTGCGAGCCTTCACGGCCCAGACCAGACTGCTTCACGCCGCCGAAGGGCACGTGCTCGGTCGCGAGAATGCCGACGTTGATGCCGACCATGCCGTACTCCAGCGCTTCGCCCACGCGGAAGATGCGGCCCACGTCGCGGCTGTAGAAGTAGCTGGCCAGGCCGAACTCGGTGTTGTTGGCGGCCTCGATGGCTTCCTGCTCGGTGTCGAACTTGAACACCGGCGCCAGCGGGCCGAAGGTCTCCTCGCGGGCGCACAGCATGTCGCCCGTGGCATTGGCCACCACCGTGGGCTCGAAGAACTGGCCCTGCAGTTTCTGGCCGCCAGTGACCACGCGGCCGCCCTTGGCCACCGCGTCCGCCACGTGGCGCTGAACCTTTTCCACCGCGGCGTCCTCGATCAGCGGACCCTGCACCACGCCCGGCTCGAAGCCATTGCCCACCTTGAAGGCCTTGACCTTGGCAGCGAACTTTTCGACGAACTGGTCGTACACCCCGGCCTGCACATAGAAGCGGTTGGCACACACGCAGGTCTGGCCGGCGTTGCGGTACTTGCTGGCCAGCGCGCCTTCCACGGCCGAGTCGATGTCGGCGTCGTCGAACACGATGAACGGCGCGTTGCCACCGAGTTCCAGGCTGAGCTTCTTCACCGTCGGCGCGCTTTGCGCCATCAGGATGCGCCCGACCTCGGTGGAGCCGGTGAAGGACAGGTGGCGCACCACGTCGCTGGCGCAGAGCACCTTGCCGATCGCGATGCTGTGGGACGCGTCGGCGCTGAGGATGTTGATCACGCCCGCCGGGATGCCGGCGCGCACCGCCAGTTCGGCCGCGGCCAGCGCCGTCAGCGGGGTCAGTTCGGCCGGTTTGATGATCACCGGGCAACCGGCGGCCAGGGCAGGCGCCACCTTGCGGGTGATCATCGCCAGCGGGAAGTTCCACGGCGTGATCGCCGCGCACACGCCGATCGGCTGTTTGAGCACCAGCAGGCGGCGGTTGTTGTCGAAGGTCGGCAGGGTTTCGCCGTTGACGCGCTTGGCTTCTTCCGCAAACCACTCCACGAAGCTCGCGCCATAGGCGATCTCGCCCTTGGCCTCCGCGTACGGCTTGCCTTGCTCGGCGGTCAAGATGCGCGCGAGGTCGTCCTGGTTCGCCATCAGCAGGTTGAACCACTGGCGCAGGATGATGGCGCGCTCCTTGGCCGTCTTGTTGCGCCAGGCGGGCCAGGCCGCGTTGGCGGCGTCGATCGCCGTCTGGGCCTCGGCCGGGCCGAGGTTGGCCACGTCGGCCAGTTTCTGGCCCGTGGCCGGGTCCAGCACGTCGAAGCGGCTGCCGCCCGCGAGCCATTGGCCATTGACCAGGCCGTCGGTCTTGAGCAGGGTGGGGTCGTTCAGCAGGGCCAGGGGGGAGGTTTTCATGTCCATGGGTTGTCTCCGGGGCAGGGCGTGGGGGCTGGCTTGTCCATCCAGGCCGATGGGGCACGGGGCCGCAGCCAAGCCCGACAGAATAGCCCTTTGCCCCCGACCCCGCAGTGCCGGTGGTGACGCGCCCGGACGGACCACCCGCGGGTGTTGGAAAATAATGGGTTTCCAGCCCGCTGTGGGCCCGGACCCCGACACACGACCCTCGCCAAGGCCACCATGACCCGCCCCGTTTCCGTCGCCGACATCCGCAAGAGCTTTCTGGACTTTTTCGCCTCCAAAGGCCACACCGTGGTGGCGTCCAGCCCGCTGGTGCCGGGCAACGACCCGACGCTGATGTTCACCAACTCGGGCATGGTCCAGTTCAAGGACGTGTTCCTGGGCACCGACAAGCGCAACTACGTGCGCGCCGCCTCGGTGCAGGCCTGCCTGCGCGCCGGCGGCAAGCACAACGACCTCGAGAACGTGGGCTACACCGCCCGCCACCACACCTTCTTCGAGATGCTGGGCAACTGGAGCTTTGGCGATTACTTCAAGCGCGAGAGCCTGAAGTGGGGCTGGGAGCTGCTGACCGAGGTCTACAAGCTGCCGAAAGAGCGCCTGCTGGCCACTGTCTACATCGACGACGACGAGGCCTTCGACATCTGGACGAAGGAAATCGGCCTGCCGCCCGAGCGCGTGATCCGCATCGGCGACAACAAGGGCGGCAAATACAAGAGCGACAACTTCTGGATGATGGCCGACACCGGCCCCTGCGGCCCCTGCTCGGAGATCTTCTACGACCACGGCCCGCACATCCCCGGCGGCCCCCCGGGCAGCCCCGACGAAGACGGCGACCGCTTCATCGAGATCTGGAACCACGTGTTCATGCAGTTCAACATGAAGGAAGACGGCTCGGTCGAACCGCTGCCAGCGCCTTGCGTGGACACCGGCATGGGTCTGGAGCGGCTGGCGGCCATCCTGCAGCACGTGCACAGCAACTACGAGATCGACATCTTCGACCGCCTGATCAAGGCCGCCGCCCGCGAGACCGGCTGCACCGACCTGAACAGCCCGTCCCTGCGTGTGATCGCCGACCACCTGCGCGCCACCGCCTTTCTGGTCAGCGACGGTGTGATCCCCAGCAACGAAGGCCGCGGCTATGTGCAGCGCCGCATCGTGCGCCGCGCCATCCGCCACGGCTACAAGCTCGGCCGCAAGGCGCCGTTCTTCCACAAGCTGGTGCCCGACCTGGTGGCCCTGATGGGCGAGGCCTACCCCAACCTGGCCGCGCAGGCCGCGCGCATCACGGACGTGCTCAAGGCGGAAGAGGAGCGCTTTTACGAAACGCTGGCCAACGGCATGGAAATCCTCGACGCGGCGCTCGGCGCCGGCGAGACCAGCCTGGCCGGCGACGTCGCCTTCAAGCTGCACGACACCTATGGCTTCCCGCTGGACCTCACGAACGACGTCTGCCGCGAGCGCGGCGT
The DNA here is from genome assembly GCF_057219855.1 of Hydrogenophaga sp. T66. Taxonomy (NCBI): domain Bacteria; kingdom Pseudomonadati; phylum Pseudomonadota; class Betaproteobacteria; order Burkholderiales; family Comamonadaceae; genus Hydrogenophaga; species Hydrogenophaga sp. T66. Next base: position 964,669 of record NZ_JBXVVX010000001.1, read on the forward strand.
GAGCGTGGACGAGGCCGGTTTCCACGCCGCCATGGAGCGCCAGAAGTCGCAGGCCCGCGCGGCCGGCAAGTTCAAGATGGACCGCGCGCTCGAATACACCGGCGCGGGCAACACCTTCGTGGGCTACGAGCACCTCGAAGCGCCGGCCAAGGTGGTGGCGCTGTACCGCGACGGCACGCCCGTGGCCCAGCTCGGCGCCGGCCAGAGCGGGGTGGTCGTGCTCGACACCACGCCGTTCTACGCCGAGAGCGGCGGTCAGGTGGGCGATGAGGGCGAGATCGTCGCGGGTTCGGCCCGTTTTGACGTGGCCGACACCCAGAAGATCAAGGCCGACGTGTTCGGCCACCACGGCGAGATCACGGCCGGCACGCTGGCCGTCGGCGACACCGTCACCGCGCGCGTCAACACGACCCGCCGCGCCGCCACGGTGCGCAACCACAGCGCCACCCACCTGATGCACAAGGCCCTGCGCGAGGTGCTGGGCAGCCACGTGCAGCAGAAGGGCTCGCTGGTCGATGCGCAGAAGACTCGATTCGACTTTACCCACAACGCTCCGCTTACGGCCGAACAGATCCAATTGGTCGAAGCTAAGGTCAACGCCGAGATCATCAAAAATGCCAAGACCGTTGCACGCGTGATGGATATTGAGGCGGCAAAGGAAACTGGTGCCGTGATGTTGTTCGGTGAAAAGTACGGCGATACGGTCCGTGTGCTCGATATCGGCAGTAGCCGAGAGCTATGTGGCGGTACGCACGTGGACCGGACCGGCGATATCGGCGTCTTCAAGATTTACTCTGAGTCTGGTGTTGCCGCTGGGGTGAGGCGTGTTGAAGCTACGACTGGAGCTAACGCTCTCGCGATGATCGATAACCAACTGGGGGAATTCAGCTCAGTCGCTGGCTTGCTTCGCGCTCCAAGCGGTGGAGGTGCCGTATTCGCTGCAGTCGAGGCCTTGATCCTGGAGAAGCGGCTGCTGGAGCGCGAGATCGCCGCGCTCAAAGGCAAGCTGGCCTCCAGCCAGGGCGACGAGCTGATGGCGCGGGCGGTCGACGTCAAGGGCCTGAAGGTGCTGGCCGCGACGCTGGACGGCGCCGACGCGAAGACCCTGCGCGAGACGCTGGACAAGCTCAAGGACAAGCTCAAGAGCGCGGCCATCGTGCTGGCGGCGGTGGACGGCGGCAAGGTCCAGCTCGCCGCCGGCGTGACCGCCGACCGCACCGGGCAGGTCAAAGCCGGGGAGCTGGTCAACTTCGTCGCCCAGCAGGTCGGCGGCAAGGGCGGCGGCAAGCCCGACATGGCCATGGCCGGCGGGACCGACGCCAGTGGTCTGGCGCAGGCGCTGGCGTCCGTGCCGGGCTGGGTGGCCGACCGGGTCTGAAGGCCCCTGGTCTGACCGCCGGACTGGCCGCAGCGCGGGGGCTCAGCCCTCGGGCGGCGCGTCCGGCCAGTCGAGCGCGAGGCCGCTCGTGAAGTGGCGCGGCTCGCCCGTCACCGGGTCGGTGAACCCGATCGCCTGCGCGAGCAGACGCAGCGGCGTGTGGTGGTCGTCGGGGTCGTCGGGGCCACGGCGCACCCGCGGGTAGAACTGGTCGCCCGCGATCGGCAGACCCAGCCCGAGCAGGTGCACACGCAGCTGGTGCCGCTTGCCCGTCAGCGGCGTGAGCCGGTAGCGCGCCCAGGGCCCATGCGCCTCCAAGGGCTCGATGAGGGTCTCGCTGTTGGGCGGTCCGTCGGTCTCGACCATGCGGAAGAAGGCCTCCACGTCTTCCTCCAGGCGCGTGCGCCGCACCACCGGCCACGCCCGCGCCTCATCGCGTGGCGCGATGGCCTCGTACACCTTGTGCACCGCCCGGTCGCGGAACAGCGCGTGGTAGGCATTGCGGTCCGCGGGCCGGCGGTTGAAGACCACCAGGCCCCGGGTTTCGCGGTCGATGCGGTGCAGCGGGTTGAGGTCGGGCTCGCCGGTGTGGCGCTTGAGCCAGGCCATCAGGCTGTGGCGGGCGTAGCGCCCGCCGGGCGTGACTGGCCAGAAGGCTGGCTTGTCGACCACCAGCAGGCGATCGTCCGCAAACCGCACCACCGGCTCGCCGGGCGGCTGTGGCTCGTTGTCCACCGCGCGCCAGTAGTACAGCCGCTCGCCGGCCTCGCAGGGGCGGGTGGCGTTCACCGGCTGCGCGCTGTCATCGACCACCAGACCGGCGCTCAGGCGCGCGGCCCAGGCGCCGCGGTCGAGGGCGGGCAGCCGCTCGGCGAGGAAATCAAGCACGCTGGCCCAGGGCATGGGCTTGCGGTGCGGCACCGCGACACAGCTCGGCGACACGCCGTCGCGCGTGGGGATGGCCGGGTTCTTGGGCCGGTGCGCCATGCGCGCGCCGTCAGACCCGCGCCCAGACCAGGTCCCACACGCCGTGACCCAGCTTGAGTCCGCGGTTCTCGAACTTGGTCAGCGGTCGGTAATCGGGCTTGGGCGCGAAACCGCCGAGCGCGTCGGGCGCGGTGTTGCGCAGCAGCGGTTCGGCGCGCAGCACCTCGGCCATCTGCTCGGCGTACGGTTGCCAGTCGGTGGCCAGGTGGAGATAGCCGCCGGGCTTGAGCGTGCGAGCCAGCCGGTTGACGAAGGGTCCCTGGATCAGACGGCGCTTGTGGTGGCGGGTCTTGTGCCAGGGGTCGGGGAAGAAGATGTGCACGCCGTCCAGACTGCCCTCGGTGAGCATGTGGTCCATGACTTCCACCGCGTCGTGTCGCACGATGCGGATGTTGGTCAGGCCGTGGTCGCCGCAGAGCTTGAGCAGCGCGCCCACGCCGGGTTCGTGGACTTCGCAGCAGAGGAAGTTGTCCTGCGGCCGCACGCCGGCGATGTGGGCGGTGGCGTTGCCCATGCCGAAGCCGATCTCCAGGATCAGCGGCGCCGCACGTCCGAAGGCGGCGGTGGCGTCCAGCCGCTCGGGCCGGTAGGGCAGCAGGAAGCGCGGCCCCCAGACCTCGTAGGCGCGGGCCTGTCCGGCGGTGGTGCGTCCGGCGCGCAGCACGTAGCTTTTCACCTGACGCAGGTGTTCGACGTCGGCGGGCGGGGTGCGGGGCTGGGCGTGGCGCGGGTCGGTCATGGTGTGGGCTCGGGGCGGGGCGCCGGATTGTAGGCGCGGCCCGCGCGGGCGGCCCAGGCGCTGGCCCAGCGGCCCACCCAGCCGGCCAGCGCCTCCGCGGGGGTCGCGGCGCTGGTCGCGGGCAGGCCCAGCACGGCCGCCGCCGCGCTCAGGGCGGCCACCGGGTCGTCCAGTTGCAGCGGCGCGGCGCCGTTCTGCTTGCTGAGTTTCTCGCCCTGGGGGCCCATCACGAGCGGGGTGTGGTGGTAGGCGGGGGTGGGCAGGCCGAGGGCGCGCTGCAGCAGGATCTGGCGCGGCGTGTTGTCGGCCAGGTCCTCGCCGCGCACGACATGCGTGATGCCCTGCGCGGCGTCGTCCACCACCACCGCCAGCTGGTAGGCCCACAGGCCGTCGGCGCGCCGGACCACGAAATCGCCCACCGCGGCGGCCACGTCCTGCGTCTGCGGGCCGAGTCGGGCGTCGGACCAGTCCACCTGGGTCGCGCCCGGCGTGTTGGCCGAGTTGGGCAGCCGAAAGCGCCAGGCCCGCGCGGGCCGGCCGTGCAGGCCGTCGCGGCAGGTGCCGGGGTAGGGCAGACCTTGGTGCCGCTCGCGTGGCACGCCGCGGGCGGTCCATGCGGCCTCGATGTCTTGCCGCGAGCAGGCGCAGGGGTAGGCATCGCCCTGGGCCATCAGGTGGTCGAGCGCAGCCTGGTAGGCGGCGCCGCGGGCCGACTGCCAGAGCACCGGCTCGTCGCTCAACAGGCCGCAGGCGGCGAGCTGGGCCAGGATGGTGCGGTCGGCGCCGGGGACGCAACGCGGCGTGTCCACGTCTTCGAGGCGGACCAGCCAGGCGCCGCCGTGGGCGCGGGCGTCGAGCCAGCTGGCCAGGGCGGCGACCAGCGAGCCCGCGTGCAGCGGGCCGGTGGGGGAGGGCGCGAAGCGGCCGCGGTAGCGCATGCGGGCGTGGGCGCCGCCGGGCGCGGGGTCAGGCCAGGGCGAGGGCGAGTTCGAGGCCGGAGACGAAGCCGTCCTCCACGCGGTGGCCCAGGCACCAGTCGCCGCACAGGCCGATGCCGAGGTCGGCGTCGAGCAGGTGGCTGCGGCCCAGGGGGGTCTGGGTCTGCGCGTAGCGCCAGCGGTGGACGACCGCGTGCGGGGGCGTGGCGCGGATGCCGGTGATTTCGGCGAAGCCCTTGAGCAGCTTGGCCTTCACGCGTTCGGCGTCGTCCTCCAGGTGCTTGGCCGACCAGACCGGGCTGGCCTGCACGGTCCAGCGCTCGATCGGGTCGCGCGCGGGTTTGCTCGATTCGCGGGTGAGCCAGCAGATGCGGTGGTGCGTGCTGCGCGCGGCGTTCCATTGCGGGCCGATGTGGCTGAGCCCGGGCTGCATGGCCTGCGGGAAGGCGACCATCAGCGTCCAGCAGGGCGCCACGTGCACCGAGGCGAGCGCCGCGCGCAGCGCGGCCGCCAGACCGCTGGCCAGCAGCAGGTCGTGCGCCTGCGGGTGCGGAATGGCCAGCACGACCTGGTCGAAGCCGCCCAGCACGCGCTGGCCGCCCTCGGCGTCTTCGGCGCGCAGCTGCCACTGGGTGGGGTGCAGGGCGTCGCGTTCGATGTGGGTCACGCGCAGTTGCAACAGCGCCTGCGCGGGCGGGTTGCCGTGCTGGGCGGGGTTGAGCAGCGGCTGGGCCCACAGCTGCACGAGGCCGTTCATGCCCGGCGTGGCCACGAAGTGCGGTTCGGTCGGCGGCGGCGCGCTGGCCAGCACATGGCCGAGCTCGTCGAGCACGCGCACCGTGCTGGCGCTCCAGGGCCGCACGACGCTGGTGGCGGTGGTGCGCAGGGCCAGCTCGAAGCGCGGATCGCGCACGGTGAAGTACTGCGCGCCGTGGTCGAAGCCGCCGAACTCGGTGCGGCGCGTGGACATGCGCCCGCCCAAGCCGCGGCTCTTTTCAATCAGCGTGACCCGGTGGCCGGCTTGCAGCAGGGTGCGCGCGGCGGTGACGCCGGCGATGCCGGCGCCGATGATGGCGATGTGGCGGGAGGAGGCGGTGGCGGTGCGTCGGGCGGGCATGGCGGGTCGCTCGCGGGTTGGGGGTATCCGGGTTCGGAGACCGTGGGGAGTATGGGGGGAATGTAGCAGCGCGGCGGGCCGCTCAGTGCTGGTGGTGGTGGGTCAGCAGGGCCTCTCGTGTGGCCGGGTGCTGCAGGCGCTCGAGCCACCAGCGCAAGGCCCGCGCGCCCTGGGCGGCGGCCCCGCGCGGCGCGCGCCAGGCGTAGGCCACGTGGATCTCGCGGTCGGGCTGCTCGGTGGCCTTCACCACCAGGCGCCCGGCCGTGATGTACGGCTGGGCCAGCGGCAGCGGCAGAAAGCCCGCGCCGAGGCCGCGCAGCTGGGCTTCGAGCTTGAACTGCATGGACGGCACGGTGAGCACGTCCTGGCCCGGCAACAGGTTGTGGCTCACGCCGCGGCCGCGCTGCGTGCTGTCGGCCACGGCGACCGCCCGGTGGCGGCGCAGCTCCTCGTCGCACAGGGGTGCCTCGACCGCGGCCAGCGGGTGGTGGGGCGCGACCGCGTACACGAAGGCCACCGAGCCCAGCGGCGCCGTCTGCAGGTCCGGGGCCGAGGCCTCGGGCGAGACACCCAGCGCGATGTCGGCCGTGCCGTCCTGGACCGCCTCCAGCGTGCCGGAAAGGGTTTCGCTGCGCAGCTTGATGCGGGTGGGCGCGCCGGTGGCGTAGAAGGCTTCGCACAGCTCGAACAGCGTGGCGCGGGCGATCAGGGCGTCGGCGGCGATGGTGAGCTGCGGTTCCCAGCCGGTGGCCACGCGCTTGACGCGCTGGGCCACGGCGTCGAGCTCGCCGAGCAGGTATTCGCCCGCGCGCAGCAACTCCGCGCCGGCGGGCGTCAGCACGGCGCGGCGGGCGCTGCGGTCAAACAGCAGCACGTCCAGCGCGTCTTCGATCTGGCGCACCCGGTAGGTCAGGGCGCTGGGCACCATGCCGAGCTCGCGGGCGGCGGCGGCCATGCTGCCCAGCCGCGCCACGGCCTCGATCAGCGCCAGGTTTTCGGCCGACAGGGCGGTGCGCGGGGCGTGGGTCGAAGGCATCGGGCGGCTCCATCATTCAAACCGTTTGAATGATGCCATCAAAGCGCTGCGCACCGCCGGGGCGGGTGGCTGCCCAGAATTCACCCCCATCGATGCACCGCATCACCCCTTTCAGGAGCCCCGCACCATGATCCGCATCCGCCCGTCCGACGCCCGCGGCCACGCCGACCACGGTTGGCTGGACAGCCGCCATTCCTTCTCGTTTGCCGACTACTTCGACCCGCAGTGGATGGGTTGGGGCAACCTGCGGGTGATCAACGAAGACCGCATCGCGCCCGGCACCGGGTTTGGCACCCACGGCCACCGCGACATGGAAATCATCAGCTACGTGCTGCAAGGCAACCTCGCCCACAAGGACAGCCTGGGCAACGTCAAAGGCATCCCGCCGGGCGACGTGCAGCGCATGAGCGCAGGCACCGGCGTGCGCCACAGCGAGTTCAACCACGCACCCAACGCCACCACCCACTTCCTGCAGATCTGGATCGAGCCGAGCGAGCGCGGCATCGAGCCCGGCTACGAGCAGAAATCCTTCGCCGACGCCGAGAAGCGCGGCCGCCTGCGTCTGGTGGCCTCGCCCGATGGCGCCGACGGCTCGGTGACCATGCACGCCGACGCCCGGCTCTACGCCGGCCTGTTCGATGGCGCCGAGCGCGCCGAACTCGCCCTCGACCCGGCGCGCAAGGCTTATGTGCACCTCGTGCGCGGCCGCTTGTCCCTCAACGGCCACGCGCTGGCCGGCGGCGACGCCGCCGTGATCGACGCCGAATCCCGGCTCACCCTGCACGACGGCGACGCCGCCGAAGTGCTGGTGTTCGATCTGGCGCCTTGAGTGCCCCGCGCCCGGGAGCCCATCCGTTTTTTCTCAACCCTTCTCAGGAGCTTTCCATGAACAACACCACCCTCTCCAACACCTTCGCCCTTCTGGCCCGCATCCTGCTGGTCGCCCTGTTCCTGCCCGCGGGCCTGTCCAAGATCGGCGGGTTTGAAGGCACCGTCGGCTACATCGCCTCGGCCGGTCTGCCCCTGCCCAGCGTGGCCGCGGCGGTGGCCATCGTGGTCGAGGTCGTGGGCCCGCTCGCCCTGCTGGTCGGCTTCGGCACCCGCATCGCCGCGCTGGTGCTGGCGGTGTTCACGCTGGTGGCGTCCGTGTTCTTCCACGCCTTCTGGGCCGTGCCGGCCGACCAGGCCTTCGTGCAGCAACTCATGTTCATGAAGAACATCGGTGTGGTCGGCGGTCTGCTCGCGCTGGTGGCCTTCGGCGCCGGTCGCTTCAGCCTCGACGCCCGTCGCGCCTGAAGGACCATGGCCATGTGCGGAGCCGAACTGCTCACGCGCCGCGCGGTGCACGCCGTGGTGGACATGCCGCTGCACCGCTTCGACGCCCACACCCACGCCCACCTGTTCCACCCGGCGCAGCCCGGCCTGATCGATCCGTTCCTCGGCCTGGATTTTTTCCACATGCCGCAGAACTACTTCCTGCCGCACCCCCACGGCGGCATGAGCGCGGTCACGCTGCTGCTCGCCGATTCGCCCGGCGGTGTGCGCAACCGCGATTCGCAGGGCGATGACAGCGTGATCGCCCCCGGCGATCTGCACTGGACCCAGGCCGGGCGCGGCATCGTGCACGAAGAAACGCCCAGCCAGCCCGGCCACGCGGCGATCGGCCTGCAGGTCTTCGTCAACATGGCCCGCCACCGCAAACAGGACCCGGCGGCGGTGTTCAAGGTGGCGCGCGGCGACATGCCGGTGCTGGCCCGCGACGGCGCCAACCTCACCCTCGTGGCCGGCGCTTTCGATGGCCATGTCTCACCCATCGCCCGCGATGACCGCTGGGCCACGCCGGTGACCGTGCTCGGCATCGCGCTGGCGCCCCACGCCGCCTTCGATCTGCCCGTGCCGCCTACACACAACGGCTTTTTCGTGGTCACCGAAGGGTCATTGACCGCCGGCGATCATGCGGCCCGCGACCGGCAGGTGGTTGTCGTCGTGCCGGCGGCGCCCGCGGCGGTCGAAGGGCCGCCGGGCGTGCTGGCAATGCGCGCCGGCCCGGCGGGCGCGCGCGGTGTGTGGCTGTCGGGCCAGCCACTGCGCGAACCCACCGTGCCGCACGGGCCGTTCGTGGGCAACAGCCGCGATGACATCGTGGCCTACGCCCAGGCGTTCCACCGTGGTGCCATGGGCACGCTCGACGCCGCCTTCAGCCGCTGAACCACTGATTCTTTCTTCCATCCCGCAGCCCTGGCTGCCTTCACCAGAGAGTCCACCATGACCCACGTTGTTGTTGTCTACCACTCCGGCTACGGCCACACCCAGCGCATGGCGCAAGCCGTCGCCGAAGGCGCCAACGCCGAACTCATCGCCATCGACGCCGACGGCAACCTGCCCGCCGGCGGCTGGGAAGCGCTCGACGCTGCCGACGCCATCATCATGGGCTCGCCCACCTACATGGGCACCGTGAGCTGGCAGTTCAAGAAATTCGCCGATGCGTCCAGCAAGGCCTGGTTCACCCAGAAGTGGAAAGACAAGGTCTTCGCCGGCTTCACCAACAGCGCCACCATGAACGGCGACAAGCTCTCCACGCTGCACTACCTGTTCACCCTGTCGATGCAGCACAGCGGCATCTGGGTTGGCACCGGCCTGATGCCCAGCAACAGCAAGGCCGCCCAGCGCAACGACGTGAACTACGTCGGCTCGTTCAGCGGCGCCATGGCGCAGACCCCGTCCGACGCCAGCGCCGCGGAAATGCTGCCCGGCGATCTGGAAACGGCCAAGCTGTTCGGCCAGCGCGTCGCCGCCACCGCCGCCCGCTTCGCCAAGGCCTGACCGGCCGATCGCTGGCCGGACAACCCAGGTCGGCCTGCCGGACCGGCTGGTGGGCCGGCCCGCGGCGCCGGGTGCGCGGGTAGCATCCGGCCCATGAAGATATTCAGCATCCTGCCCTGGGGCGACTGGCTCGCGCTGGTCGCCTTCTTCGGTCTCTGGGCCGGCTACGCCTGGTTTGCCAAGGTGCTGGCGCGCCGCCGTCCCTCGCTGCTGGTCACCACCAACCGCTACCGCGGCCACTGGATGCGCCAGGCCAGCGCCCGCGACCCCCGCATGCTCGACGGCCTGATCACCCAGACGCTGTCCAACACGCCGGCCTTCTTCTCCTCCACCTCGCTGCTGATCATCGGCGGTCTGTTCGCGCTGCTCGGCACCACCGACAAGGCCACCGAGCTGATGAGCGAGATCCCCTTCGCCCAGGCCACCACGCTGCTGGTCTTCGAGTTCAAGATCCTCGTGCTGGTGGCCATCTTCGTCTACTCATTCTTTCGCTTCTCCTGGTGCATGCGCCAGTACACCTTCGTGGCGCTCGTGATCGGCTCCATGCCGCCGCCCGAGGCGTTTGAACGCGGCGAATTCGACCGACAGCAGTTCGTCGACCGCGCCGCGGCCATGGTCGGCGCCGCCGCCGAAACCTTCAACGACGGCTTGCGCGCCTACTACTTCTCCTTTGCGCTGCTGGCCTGGTTCATCTCGCCGGTGAGCATGGTGCTCGCCACCGTGATCGTGGTGGCCATCCTCTACAACCGCGAGTTCCGTTCCGAGGTGCTGTCGATCCTCAAGGACTGATGCGGCGGGGCGCCGAAGGTCCAGTCGCGGCCTAAAGTGCCAAGCGGCCCTGCCGGTGCGCTCGATTTGCCGCGTCGGCGCAAGAGGATGAACATCCTGGCATGGCCAAGTGACGTCGCCATCATCAACCCCCATGTCCCTCTAGCGGTCGTTGTTCTGGCGGGGCATGCGTGTCCGTCGTTGGCCGGACGCCGATGCCGCCGTTCGATGCGGTGCGGCTGCAATCCATCATCAAAGCATCAGGACCGGGTGGCTGACAGCATCCCCCCAAGATGCGACGATTTTGTGGTCGGTCATGAAGCCTACGCCATCAGGCGTTGTGACCGGCGCAGGTTGTCGATGATCGATGTGCGCGGTTGCTTTCCGCACAAGCCCTGTACCGATCAACAGACCTGCGGATCGCCTGGACGCAGAAATCTGGGCATCTCAGCAAGGCGTGCACTGTCGCAAGGGGTTGCGTGGGCCGCAGGTGGTCGTGACCGTACGAGATACAGCCCACAGGGCACATGGGAGCAGCAGTATGTCCACACAACCAATGGGTGTCGGCCGGGTCGCGGGTCGACCCGCTCCGGCCGGAGGGGCCGCGGCCTTTGCCCCATCCGCTCTTGAAGGGGCGGTGATTTCACCGCCCTCGTCGCGACGCGTCGATCTCGGCGAACGAGCACCCATCCAGACGACAACGCCTGTCGTCACATACGCCCAGCCGGTGTTGCCGCTTCGCGGCGTCACACACGCGCGGGCTTAGCCCCACCACGCAGAACCGCGCTCCAGGCGCGATGCGCTCCGGCATGGCCGCCGGCGGCGGTCCGTCGTGCGCGCCGCGCCACGAATCCACCCAACGCAACCACACAGAAAGTCATGCACCTTGCAGTGATCAACACGGGCGGCACCATCAGCTGCGCCGGCACACCCTTGACGCCGATGTCGGCGGTCGAGTTTGCCTTTGCCTGCGAAAACCTGATCAGCCCCATCCTGTCGCAGAGCGATCCCGCACTGAGTCTGCACTACGTGGTCGATCTTCCTTTTCCGGAATCGGGCACCCACACGCTGGACAGCACCAACCTCCAGCCCAGCGACTGGTGCCGCATCGCGGGCTACATCCTCAAGCACTACGACGAGTTCGATGGTTGGGTCGTGCTGCACGGCACCGACAGCATGGACTTCAGCGGAGCCGCGCTGCCGTTTCTGCTCAATGCCTTCGACCGCCACGGTGACCTGGTTGCGGCGCTGAGCAAGCCGGTGGTGATCACCGGTTCGCAATTGCCGATGTTCTATCGACCGGACCCGTCGAAGCCCCCGACCGCGCTGATCTGCAACACCGACGCCTTTCAGAACTTTTGCGGTGCGGTGGCCGCCGCGCAAAGCGGCATCCCCGAGGTTTGCGTGTATTTCCAGAACCGCATCTTCCGCGGTGCCCGTGTCCTCAAGACCAACGCCAGCCAGTTCAACGCCTTTTCCTCCCCCAATTACCCCGCCCTGGGTGAGTACGGCGTGGAGCTGACGATCGAGGCAACGCACGTGTTGCCGGGACCGGTCAGCGCCTCGGTCAGTCTGGACAATCCGACGGCGAGAGCCCTTGCCCAAGCGCAACTCGCGTTTGCGGCCGCGAACATCAACCGCTACCCCGTCATCCAGTTCAATGCCTTCCCCGCGTGGTTTTCGTTCCCCAGCGTCGGGGGCGCGCCTGGCTACCCGGACAACAACAGCCCGCGCGCTGGACTGCTGGCCAGCCTGATCAACTCCTGCGTGGACCCGGCCATCGGGGTCAAGGGCCTGATCCTCGAGTCCTACGGCGAAGGCAACTTTCCGTCGGGCGATCCGGACACGCCCAGCAATGGCGCCACCTACCAGGCCTTGCTCGCGGCGAACCGCGCGGGCGTGGTGGTGGTCGATTGCACGCAGGTCATCAGCGGCGTCGTCAACGACAACGCCTATGCGGCCGGGGCCTGGTTGCCACAGGTCGGTGCACTCAGCCCCGCCGACATGACCCCGATGGCCGCCTTGGCCAAGCTCTCCGTGCTTCTCACCGCAGCGGCTTACCAGGACTGGGGCCTGGATGTGGTCAAAAGCCTTTTTCAGCTCAATCTGCTGGGCGAGATGCGCAGCACCAGCCGCCTGGACAGCCGAGGGAATGGCTCCCTTCGCGTGAACCAGAGCATCAGCACCCCCGATGGCAGCGCCTCCTTCTGCAACGACCCGGTCGCCGGTCCCGTCCTGCAGACCAGCGATGGCAAGCGCCTCTGGACCGCGGCCACTGGCTTGTCGCCAGACGACCTGCCAGGTGTGTTGACCATGCAGAACGACGGCAATCTGGTCTTTTACAGCCGCAACAACGCCCCGCTGTGGGCCAGCAACACGGGCGTCAGCGATGGCGCTCCATCGCGCTGCGAGCTCAGTGGCTCGACCAGCGACCAGAGCGTCAACCTGCGTTTGTTCAATTACGCGAACCACACCACCACCGCGCTGCTGTTTTCCCAACCATGACCCAGGAGAGACCCATGAATGCGCCAGTCCGTAGTTTCAAGTTCAGCGGCCAGATCGGCCCGCACGATGCTTTCCACCAGACCACCGCACCCGCGCTGGGCGGTGCCGCGCCCGATGAACACTACCTGGCGCCGACGACGGTGCCCGTCACGATCACCTCGCCCCCACCGACGCGGGTCATCGGTGTGCCGCAATACAGCTCGACGGTCGTGGGCACCGCGGCAGCCGGCTACAACCCGGGCGGCGACTGCCATGGCAACTTCATGTCTGCGAAGTTCCAGCCCAACAACAACTGCTACGCCTACGGCTGCAACATCGCCAGCAACACCTTCCCCCAGCCCGGCCGTGCGAGCGGGTTCCTGCTCACGGCGGCCGACATGACCGGCACGGTCGCCAGTGTCGGTGCCACGGTCAGCGGTTACGCCGTCAAAGACGGTCTTCAGTTCGTGGGCACCACCAAAGCCGACCTGATGGCCTTCAAGTCAGTCCACCAAGGCACCACGCCGCCGGGGTTGTTGGGCGCCGGGAACCTCGCTGGCCACTTCGTCGCGCTGATGATTTCGCCCGCCGGCGATGCCAACTGGCCGGGGGATTACCACTGGGCGCGGTGCGACAACTCGTGGGGTGCTTGTGACAGCTGGTCGCAGAAGGATGGCAACGACCAGGTGACGAACTTCGATTTCGCCGGCAAGCCCATCACGGATCCCAGCACCGCGAACTGGACCGTCAACCAGGGCCCTGTTTCGCCCGGCAACCCGTCCGCCGGCAGCGATCAATTGGTGACGTACGCCTTCTACGGATACCTGTTTGTCCCAAGCAGCGGGGTGAACATCATTTGATCGACAGGCCATCCTGGGCCGCTTGAAAGCGGCCCTCGGCTCACCCGTGTTTCCGATTCGCCGCCCGGCGAAAGGCCCGCTCCGTCGGGTCGTCTCCCCCGCCGGACTTCGGTCCGGTTTGTGTAACTTCCTCAAGAGGTCTATCCATGAGCAACGCCAAGGTTGATGCAAAAAGCAAAGAGATCAATTTCGAGCTTTCCCCAGCCGATCTCAAGGCCATCGCCGCCGGCAAGGCGGTTCAGGTGCCCAGTTCTGCGTTCTTCGGAAAAACGGCTTTTTCCATCGAGAACGCCCCGATTCCCAAAAGCATTCACGACAAGGTGACCATTCAGTTGCACATCGACAAGTCCAAGTGACGTTCATTCCATCATGAAGTCCACTCCCAGATCGTTGGCGGGACAGGTGGTCTGGCGGGCGCTGGACGCAACGGGCGAACCCCATCTGCCCCGGTACCGGGCGCTGATCGATTCGGCCTTTGCTGACGTGCAACCCGCCTACGCCACCACGTCCTTCGGCGATCTTTTTCGACGGAGGGGCCGAGACGCCACCTGGGTCGCATCCCTGTTGGCGTCCGACTCATACACCGAGGGCTACAGCGCCACGCGCCTGTGGCAGTACGCCTCCAGCCTGCCCGATCCCCGGATGGGGCAGTCGCTGAGACGTCACGCCACCGACGAAGCCAAGCACTCCAAGCTATTCGCCACGGCGCTGCTCAAGACCTTTCCGCAACTGGAGAGCCCCGCCCTGCGGCAGGACCTGGCATCCAACACGCCCGATCTGCAGCGGGTGGATGTGCGCACCGCGCTGCTTGATCCTCCGTCGCCCGAGGAACTGCTCAGCTCGATGCTGCTGATCAACCTGTACGAAGTGAAGGCCTTGTTTCTGTGCATGCTGACCAAGCCGGTCACCCTCGCGCACGCGCCGCATGAGAGCGTGCCCGCGCTGACCCCGCTCTTCGACGCGATTGCACAGGACGAGGGACATCACATCCGGTACACCGCGGCGGTGCTGGAGCGGGCCTGCCAGGAAGGCCACGAGGACATGGTCCGCGCCATGCTGCGGGACTTTCAGGACTCCATCAATCAGGTCACCTATGGCGACCTGGAAACTGACCTGATCAACGCGCTGGCGCAAGAAGGGAGCGGTCATGGATAAGCCCTTTTGTGCCGTGTTCGGCAATGCCCTCGGCGACGCGAGCCGGATGCAACTGATTGAGGGCATCCTCGGCTCGCCGTTTTTTGGCAACAGCGCCTTGGGTCCGGAATTCATCCGGACCCAAGGCTTTTCGGTGGTGTTTCGCCGCGATGGTCTGGAGACGGTGGCTGCGCGTTTCCCCTTCCTTCAGCCGATCCTGGACCGGGTGCTGTTTGGCGATTGCAATGCCTTCTACATTAATCCACTGGTTCTGGTCGATGGCTCCGAGGTTCAGGCACACATCGATTGCCGTTTGACGCCGGAGAACGTCCGCATCATTCCCAACCTCGTGAGCGTTTATTACGCGGAGGTGCCTCTCGACATGCGGGGCGGCGCGCTGGTGTTGAACACGGGCCATGTCAACGAAAGGCGCATACAACCCCGCACAGACGACCTGATCCATTTCCTGGGCACCACGATTCATCGCGTGGAGTCAATGGAGCACGGCGCGCGCCGCATCAGCGTCGTGTGTGAGCAATACAACCTGACGTCGCAGACCCTGGCGGGTTTTCCCGCCTGTCAGGTGATGGCGGATGCGCCGGGGCTGGGGCGGATCAATGCCGCAGCGCCCCCTGATGTGTCCCTGAACGTCTGACGCGTCGGCGCCGTGTGGAGTCGGGGACGCGCGGACGCGGGGCGCGCGTCCCTAAAATCCACCCATGTTTATCCACCTGCGCCTTCACACCGAGTTTTCCGTCGTCGATGGCACGACGCGCATCGATGAGGCGGTGGCCGCCGCGGCGGCCGATGGGCAGCCGGCGCTGGCCATCACCGATCTGAGCAACCTGTTTGGGGCGGTGAAGTTTTACAAGGCGGCGCGCGGAGCGGGGGTGAAGCCGCTGATCGGCGCGGAGGTGGTGCTGCAGGGATTGACCGACGAGACGCCCGGAGCCATGCCCGGTTCGCATCAGCCGGCCTTGCCGCGGGCCTTGTTGCTGGTGCAGGACCGTCAGGGTTACCTGAACCTGTGTGAACTGCTGGCGCGGGCCTGGACGCGCAACGACGGCCGCGGGCAGGCGGTGATCCAGCGCGCGTGGCTGCAGGAGCTGTCGGGCGGGTTGATTCTGCTGTCGGGCGCGCAGGCGGGGCCGGTGGGGCAGGCGCTGCTGGCGGGCGACGCGCCGCGGGCCAGTGACATCGCGCTGCAACTGGCGTCGATGTTTCCACACCGCTTCTACCTGGAGCTGCAGCGCGCGGGCCGCGCCGAGGACGAGCGCCATGTGGTGGCGGCGGTGCGCCTGGCGGCGCGCCTGCGCTTGCCGGTGGTGGCGACGCACCCGGTGCAATACCTCGGACCCGATGATTACGAGGCCCACGAGGCGAGGGTGTGCATCTCCGAGGGCGAGATCCTGGGCAACAGCCGGCGCGTGCGCCGCTTCACCCGCGAGCAGTGGTTCAAGCCGGCGGCCGACATGGCGGCTTTGTTTGCCGACGTGCCCTCGGCGGTGGCCAACACGCTGGAGATCGCGCGGCGCTGCAACCTCACGCTGGTGCTGGGCAAGCCGCAATTGCCCAACTTCCCGGTCCCGCCCGTCAACGGTGAGGTGATGACGACCGAGGCGTATTTCCGCCACGTGTCGCACGAGGGCCTGAAGGCGCGGCTGCGCCACCTGTATCCCGACGAAGCCGAGCGAGAGCGCGAGCGCCCGCGCTACGAGGAGCGGCTGGAGTTTGAGCTCAACACCATCCTCAAGATGGGCTTCCCGGGCTACTTCCTCATCGTGTCGGACTTCATTCAGTGGGCCAAGGAGAACGGCTGTCCGGTGGGGCCCGGCCGGGGCTCGGGCGCCGGCTCGCTGGTGGCCTACGCGCTGCTGATCACCGACCTCGATCCGCTGCGCTACAACCTGCTGTTCGAGCGTTTCCTGAACCCGGAGCGGGTGTCGATGCCCGACTTCGACATCGACTTTTGTCAGAGCAACCGCGACCGCGTGATCGACTACGTGAAGGAGCGCTACGGCAAGGACGCGGTCAGCCAGATCGCCACCTTCGGCACGATGGCCGCGCGCGCCGCGATCCGCGACGTGGGGCGTGTGCTGGATCTGTCCTACGGTTTCTGCGATGGCATCTCCAAGCTCGTGCCCAACAAGCCCGGCATGAGCGTGACCCTGCAATACCCGCCGGTGTCCAAGAAGGACGGTGACAAGAACAACTACGCGCTGGAGATGGAGCCGCTGCTCGCCGAGCGGGTGCAGAAGGAAGAGGACGTCAAGAACCTGATCGAGCTGGCGCAGAAGCTCGAGGGCATGACGCGCAACGTGGGCATGCACGCCGGCGGCGTCCTGATCGCGCCGGGCAAGCTCACCGATTTCTGCCCGCTCTACGCCCAGCCCGGCAGCGACGCCGCGGTCAGCCAGTACGACAAGGACGACGTGGAGGCCATCGGCCTGGTGAAGTTCGACTTCCTGGGGCTGGCCACGCTGACCATCCTGGAGATCGCGCGCGACTTCATCCGCCAGCGCCATCCGGCGATGGCCGACTTTGCGTACGAAAACGTGCCGCTGGACGACCCGAAGGTGTACGCGCTGTTCTCGCGCGGGCAGACGGAGGCCGTGTTCCAGTTTGAAAGCCGGGGCATGCAGGGCATGCTGCGCGACGCGAAGCCCACGCGGCTCGAGGATTTGATTGCGCTGAACGCGCTCTACCGCCCGGGCCCGATGGACCTGATTCCGAGCTTCGTTGCGCGCAAGCACGGCCGCGAGGTCGTGGAGTATCCGCATCCGCTGCTCGAGCCGGTGCTGGCCGAGACCTACGGGATCATGGTCTACCAGGAGCAGGTGATGCAGTCGGCGCAGATCCTGGGCGGATATTCGCTCGGCGGCGCCGACCTGCTGCGTCGCGCGATGGGCAAGAAGAAGCCCGAGGAGATGGCCGAGCACCGCCTGATCTTCCGCAAAGGCGCGGCGGAGAAGGGCATCAGCGAGCAGAAGGCCGATGAGGTCTTCGACCTGATGGAGAAGTTTGCCGGCTACGGCTTCAACAAGTCGCACGCCGCCGCCTACTCGCTCCTGGCCTACCACACGGCCTGGCTGAAGGTGCACCACACGGCCGCGTTCTTCTGCGCGAACATGACCGTGGAGATGGACGACACCGACAAGCTCAAGGTGCTGGTCGAAGACGCGCTGAAGATGGGCATGGCCTTCGAGCCGCCCGACGTGAACCGCGGCGTCTATCGTTTCGAGCCGGTCAACGACAAGCTCATCCGCTACGGGCTGGGCGCCATCAAGGGCACGGGCCAGCAGGCGATCGAGGCCATCGTGGCCGCGCGGGAGGGCCGCGGCGAAGGGCCCAACGGTCAGGAGCGCGGTCCGTTCACCAGCCTGTTCAATTTCTGCTTGCGCGTGGACCGCACGCGGCTGAACAAGCGCACGGTCGAGGCCCTCATCAAGGCCGGCGCGTTCGACGCGATCCACCTCAACCGCGCCGAGCTGCTGGCCTCGCTGGATGTGGCGTTCGAGTACGCCGCCACGACGCAGGCCAACGCCCACCAGGGCGGGTTGTTCGATCTGCTCGGGGGCGATGGCGAGGCAGGCCACGGTGCCAGCGGCGAAGAGCCGCCGCTGGTGGCGGTCACGCCGTGGGGCGTGAAAGAGCGACTCACCCATGAAAAGTCCGCCATTGGCTTCTACTTCTCCGGGCACCTGTTCGATGAAGTCGAGCGCGAGGTGCGCCGCTTCGCCCGCACCCGGCTGGCAGATGTGGTCGACAGCCGCGATCCGGTGCTGCTGGCCGGGATCGTGTCCGACTTCCGCGTCATCAACGGTCAGCGGGGTCGCCTGGCCTTTTTCAAGCTCGACGACAAAACCGCGGTGCTGGAGGTCAGCGCCGACGAGCACCTGATCAACACCCACCGCGCGCTGCTCAAGGACGACGAGCTGCTTGTGGTGCAGGCGCTGGCCCAGCCCGACCGTTTCTCCGGTGGACTGCGGCTCAAGGTGCAACAGATCTGGGACCTGCCCACCGCGCGCTGCCGTTTCGGCAAGTACCTGCGCGTGGCGGTCAACGGCCATCCGCCGGCGGTGGCCCGCCTGGTGCGCGAGTTCCCGCCGCGGCGCGATCAGACCGAGCAGGGCGAGCTGGTGCGTGGTCTGCCGGTGCGGCTGGCGTTGCAACGCAACGGCGCGCAGTGCGAACTCCAGCTCGACGACCGCGCGCTCTTCTTCCCGACCGACGCTGCGCTGGCCGGCTGGGCCGCCCAGGCCGATGGCCAGCGGGCGGAGATCGTGTTCGACTGACGCCGCGGCGGCCGCCGGGCGGCCCCGTCAGTCGAGCGGTCGCAGACCGATCACCAGCGAGGGCGGTACCCGCCCGTCGGTGTCACGCGGCAGGCTGCCGGTGCGGTCGATCGCCCGCAGCACCGCCTCGTCCCACGCGGGGTTGCCGCTGCTCTTGACCAGCCGGCGGGCGGTGATGGTGCCGTCGGGCAGGGTGCGAACCTCAACCTCGGCGCGCGGATTGCCGGGCGCGACATCGGTGAACACCACGTTGGGCTTGATCCGCGCCGCCACGCGGCCGCCGTAGCTCGGCGAGGGCCCGCTGGACTGCTGGGCGGTTCCGGTGCTTTGCGGCCCGCCGGTGGCGCCGGCCTGCCCCAGCATGCGCTGCAGCTGATCCTGGCGCAACTGTTCTTTGACTTGGGCCTCGCGGCGCTCCTCGGCGGCCCGCCGTTCGCGTTCGCGCCTGTCTTCGGCCAGCTGGCGCTGGCGCTCCTTCTCTTTGTCGGCCGCTGCCTTCTTCTCCTCCGCGGCCTTGCGTTCGGCCGCGAGCTTGGCTTCGGCCGCGCGCCGCTCGGCGGCCTTCTTCGCCTCGGCGGCCTTCTCCTGGGCGCGCTTTTCGGCCTCGGCCTTCTGCCGGGCGACGGCGATCTCGGCCTGAGAGGGTGCCGGGGCCGCGGCCGGCGCGGGCGGCGGCGGAGCAGGGCGGGGAGCTGGCGCGGGCGCGGGCGGTGGAGGGGGCGGGGGCGGCGGTTCCACGGCCCGCGGCGCGGCCTGCTGCGGCAGACGCGACCAGAGTTCGGCTTCCACCGCCGGGACCACCGTGTCGCGGTTCCACTGGACTCCCCAGGTGAGGGCCACGATCAGACCGGCGTGCACCAGCAGGGCCAGCCCGAGCGGACGACCCCAGCGGTCGGTGCGCGGGGGCTGCAGGTCGGTGCGCTCGAAGGTGCTGTGAAGCATGGGGCGGCCGGGATCAGCGGCTGGTTTGCACCGCCAGCCCCACGCGGGCGATGCCATTGCTTTGCAGCTGGCCCATCACGCGGACCACGACGTCGTACTTCACGTTCTTGTCCGCGCTGATGATCACCGGCGGCGGCTCGGTGCCGCTGCCCTGCAGCTGCTTGACCCGGGCGACCAGCTGGCCCATCGGCACCTCGGGGCTGTCGGCGCTGCTGTTGCCTTCGCGGACCTGGAGTCGCTCGTCCTTGTCGATGACGACCTGGATGAAGCGGTCGGGTTGCCGCGCGGCCTGGCCCACGCTGGGCAGGGCGATCTGGCTGGGTGCGATCAGCGGGGCCGTGACCATGAAGATGATCAGCAGCACCAGCATCACGTCGATGAACGGGACCATGTTGATCTCGTTGATCGTGCGGCGGCCGCGGCCGCGGGCGGCGAGGCGGGCCATGGCGCGTCAGCGGCCCGGCGCGGTCTGGGCCGCGGCGTGGCGTTGCAGGATGTTGGAGAACTCTTCCATGAAGGTCTCCATCGCATTGGCAACACGGTCAATGTCGTGCGCGAAGCGGTTGTAGCCCACGACCGCCGGGATCGCCGCAAACAGGCCGATGGCGGTGGCCACGAGCGCTTCGGCGATGCCGGGCGCCACGGTGGCCAGGGTGACCTGCGTGAGCGCGGCCAGGCCGGTGAATGCGTGCATGATGCCCCACACGGTGCCAAACAGGCCCACGTACGGCGTGATGGAGCCGACCGTACCGAGGAAGGACAGGTGGGACTCCAGCGCATCCAGCTCGCGCTGGAAACTCGCGCGCATGGCGCGGCGCGCGCCGTCGAGCAGGCTGCCCCCGTCGGTGATGTGGCGCTCGCGCAGTTTCTGGAATTCACGCATGCCGCTGGCAAAGATGCGCTCCATGGGCGCGCCCTGCCGTCCGTTCTGCGCGGCCGCGCTGTAGAGATCGGCAAGGCTGGTGCCCGACCAGAAGTCGCGCTCGAAGTCCTCGTTCAGCGCGCGCACGCGCTTGAGCGTGATCAGCTTGCGAAAGATGACGGCCCAGCTCATCACGGACATGCCGATGAGCAGCAGCACGACGGCCTGGACAACCCAGCTCGCGTCGAGCATGAGTTGGACGATGGAAAAGTCATGGGTCATGGCAGTCGTAGAGGCAAAAAACGCGCGGAGGTTTCGTGGTCCGCCAGCCAGATGTCAGGCGTCCCGGTCGTGTCAGGCGCGATCCGGGGGCGACAGCGCCTGTAGCACCGCGGTGGGCAAGCGCTGGGGCCGCAGCGTGGCGGCGTCGACCCAGCCGATGCGGATCGTGCCTTCACACAGACATTCGCCGCCGCGCCAGGCGCCCTGCGCGATTGTCAGCGAAGCGCGGCCCGCTTCGACCAGCGCGGCTGTAACCGAGAGCAAATCGTCAAGCCGCGACGGCCGGTGGTAGCGCAGGCGGGTCTCGCTCACCACGAAGACCCCGCCGGTCGCCTCCCGCAGGGCCTGCTGCTCCACACCGAGCGCGCGCAGCCATTCGGTGCGGGCGCGCTCGAAGAACTTGAGGTAGTTCGCGTAGAAGACGATGCCGCCCGCGTCGGTGTCTTCCCAGTACACGCGCACCGGCCAGGCGAAGGGCGCGGCGGCCGGGCCGGTCGGTGCCGCGAGAGGCGGGGCGGCGGCGGTGGTGTTCATGCCAGCGCGGCCTCCAGCCGGGCGATGGCTTCCTGCAGTTGGGGCAGGGCGTTGGCGGTGGAAAAACGCAGGTAACGGCCCGGATCGGCCTGGCCGAAGTCGCGACCGGGGGTGGTGGCCAGGCGGCAGCGCTGCATGAGCTCAAAGGCGAGCTGCCAGCTGCCGCCGGACGCGCCATCGGCCGACGCCGCGGGGATGCCCCAGCGGTCGCACAGGGCGCTCACATCGGCCCAGGCATAAAACGCACCATCGGGCATCACCGGTACGTTCAGCCCGATCCGGTTGAGCGCCGGGATGAAGAAATCGCGCCGCGCCTTGAAGGCGGCGCGCCGCCGTTCGTATTCGGCCAGCGTGTCCGGCTCGAAACAGGCGAGTGCCGCGTGCTGCGCGATGGCGCTGGGGCAGATGAACAGGTTCTGCGCCAGCCGTTCGACCACCGGCACCAGCGGCGGCGGCATCACCAGCCAGCCCAGGCGCCAGCCCGTCATGTTGAAGTACTTGCTGAAG
Source organism: Hydrogenophaga sp. T66 (assembly GCF_057219855.1). NCBI lineage: Bacteria > Pseudomonadati > Pseudomonadota > Betaproteobacteria > Burkholderiales > Comamonadaceae > Hydrogenophaga > Hydrogenophaga sp. T66. The sequence continues at coordinate 986,355 of NZ_JBXVVX010000001.1, forward strand.
CTGTTGACGCTGATGACCTCGTCGCCCAGCCCGTCGGGCAAACCCAGCGCGCTGTGGCCGAAGGCGTCGTCGTGGCTCAGGCCCAGGTAGATCTCATCGACCAGGGTGACGCCGCCGCGGCGGGCTACGGCGCGCGCGATGCGGGTGAGCTCGTCGCGCGCGATCGAGGTGCCGGTGGGGTTGGACGGCGAGGCCAGGAGCACGCCGCGCGTCGCCGGGCCCCAGTGCGTCTCCACCTGGTCGGCCGTGAGCTGGAAGCGCTCGGCGGGTCCGGTGGTCACCAGCACCGCCCGCCCCTCGGCGGCCTGCACGAACTGCCGGTTGCAGGGGTAGCTCGGGTCGGGCATGAGCACCTCGTCGCCGGCGTCGATCAGGGCCAGGCAGGCCAGCTGCAACGCGGCCGAGGCGCCCGCCGTCACCGCGATGCGCGCCGGGTCGATCGACAGGCCGAAACGCTGGGCATACCAGCCGCTGATGGCCTCGCGCAAGGCGGGCAGACCGAGCGCCTGCGTGTACTGGCTGCGGCCGTCGCGGATGGCCCGTTCGGCGGCCGCCTGCACCGCGGGGGGGGCGGTGAAGTCGGGCTCGCCGATGTTGAGCAGGATCATCGGCGGCACGCCCGGTCCGGCGTCGGCGGCCAGTCGCCCGGCGGCCTTGGCCAGCTCCATGACGTAAAAAGGTTCGATGCGCGCCGCGCGCCGCGCGATCCTCATCGCTTGGCCGCCACCTCGACCGGGCGCAGGTCCGACGCGAGCGGGTGCAACACGCCGTTGACGAACTTGTGGCCGTCGGTGCCGCCGAAGTCCTTGGCCAGCTCAATGCATTCGTTGAGCACCACGCGCCAGGGCACGTCGGGGCAATGCTTGAACTCGTAGGCCCCGATCCACAGCACGCCGTGCTCGATGGGGGAGAGCTCGGCCACCGGCCGGTCCAGCCGCGGCGCGATCAGCGCATCGAGCGCCCCGGCCTGGGCAATGCAGCCGTGCACCAGCGCGTCGAAATGCACACTGTCGGCTTTGTGGAAACCGGCGAGGTCGCGCGTGAAGGCATCGATCTCGCCGGGGTCGTTCTTGCCGACCAGGTGTTGGTAGAGCGCCTGCAGGGCGAATTCGCGGGCGCGGGTGCGCGGCGACTTGTCCGCGGCTTTGCGGGGCGCGCGCGGGGCACCGGCGGGCGGTTTGTCGGCCATCACGCGATCTCCTGCAGCAGCAAGGCCATCTCCACCGCCACCCGCGCCGCGTCACGGCCCTTGTCGGTTTGGCGGGCCAGCGCCTGCGCTTCGTTTTCCACCGTGAGGATCGCGTTGGCGATCGGCACACCCTGGTCCAGCGACACGCGGGTGACGCCGGCACCGGACTCGTTGGCGACGAGCTCGAAGTGGTAAGTCTCGCCGCGGATGATGCAGCCCAGCGCAATCAGCGCGTCGTATTCGTCGCGCTCGGCCAGCGCCTGCAACGCCACCGGCACCTCCAGCGCGCCCGGGACCTTCACGTGGCGGATGTGCTTGTCCTGCACACCCAGCGCGATCAGCTCGGCATGGCACGCGGCACAGAGCGCGTCGGTGATGGCTTCGTTGAAGCGCGCCTGCACGATCGCGATGTGCAGTTTGCGGCCGTCCAGGGGGCCGGCTTGTCCTTTGTCAGCGCCAAACATGGTCGCGGGTCCGTTTCCAACAATCCAGGGAAAGGTCTCAGGCCGTGCGGGCCAGAAAACCGGTGACTTCAAGGCCGTAGCCGGTCATGCTCGGCATGCGGCGCGGGTTGCCCATCAGGCGCATCTTGTGCACGCCGCAGGCGCGCAGGATCTGCGCGCCCACGCCGTAAGTGCGCAGGTCCATGCGGCCGCGCTCGGGCGCCTGCGCCGAGCGCGCCGTACCTTCGAACTGGGCCAGCAGCTGCGCCGCCGTCTCGCCGCAATTGAGCAGCACAGCCACCCCGCGGCCCGCCTCGCCCAGGTGCCGCAGGCTGGCCTCCAGGCTCCAGCTGTGCATCGAGCGGCCGACCTCCAGCGCGTCCAGCACCGACAGCGGCTCGTGCACGCGCACATCGACCGTGTCGGCGGCGTCCCAGCGGCCTTTGACCAGGGCCAGGTGGAGCGCGCCGCTGGGCTTGTCGCGGAAGGCGCGGGCGGTGAACTCGCCAAACGCGGTCTGCAGCGGACGCGTCCCGAGGTCCTCAACCAGACTCTCGGTGCGGCTGCGGTGCTCGATCAGGTCGGCGATGGTGCCGATCTTCAGGCCGTGCTCGGCGGCGAACTGCTGCAGGTCGGGCAGCCGCGCCATCGTGCCGTCGTCCTTCATGATCTCGCAGATCACCGCCGCCGGCGTGCAGCCGGCCATGGCCGCGAGGTCACAGCCCGCCTCGGTGTGGCCGGCGCGCATCAGCACGCCGCCTTCCACCGCCTGCAGCGGAAAGATATGGCCGGGTTGCACCAGGTCGCTGGCCTGCGCGTCGCGCGCCACGGCGACTTGCACCGTGCGCGCGCGGTCGGCCGCGGAGATGCCGGTGGTCACGCCCTCGGCCGCTTCGATCGACACCGTGAAGGCCGTGCCCATCTTCGTGCCGTTGCGCGGCACCATGGGCGGCAGGTTCAGGCGTTCGCAGCGATCGCGGGTCAGCGTGAGGCAGATCAGACCGCGGCCGAAGCGGGCCATGAAATTGATGGCCTCGGGCGTGACGTGATCGGCCGCCAGCACCAGATCGCCTTCGTTCTCACGGTCTTCTTCGTCCACCAGGATCACCATGCGGCCGGCGCGCAGCTCGGCCACGATCTCGTCCACCGGGGAAATGGCCACCGGCGCCAGGGTGTGGGGTGCGTTCATGCGGGGACTTTCGAAGAGGGCAACAGGACACCGGCCGCCAGCATGCGTTCCACATAACGCGCCACGGTGTCGATTTCAAGGTTGACCGCGCTGCCGTCGCGCAGGTCGCCCAGCGCGGTGTGCTCCACGGTGTGCGGGATGAGATTGATGCGGATTTCGCAGCCATCGTCGCGGTCGTCCACGGCATTGACGGTCAGGCTCACACCGTTGACCGCGACCGAGCCCTTGTAAGCCAGGTAGCGCGCCAGCGACGTCGGCGCGACCACGCGCAGGTCCCAGCTCTCGCCCACCTGGGCGAACCGGCTGACGCGGCCAATGCCATCCACGTGGCCGGAGACGATGTGGCCGCCGAGCCGGTCGTGCGCGCGCAAGGCCTTTTCCAGGTTGACCCGGGTGCCGGTGCGGTCGAGATCGGTGGTGCGGGCCAGCGACTCGGCGGAGATGTCGATGGTGAAGCGGTGGTGGGCGGCGTCGAGGGAGGTGACGGTCATGCAGGCGCCGTTGAGCGCGATGCTGTCGCCCAGACCCACGTCGTCGAGGTAGCCGGCTGGCGTCTCGATGGTGAGTCGCTTGCCGTGGTCCAAAGAGCTGCCCAGCGCGTGCAGGTCGGCAATGCGCCCCACGCCGGTGATGATGCCGGTAAACATCCCCGTATTTTCGCAGGCTTTGCCCGCGGGGCCGGCGGCACGGGCGCAAACCCGTGCTGGCGAGGTTTCTGCGGCCTCACTGGCCGCGGAAACAGCCGGCCAGGGTCTGGCCGGCCTGGGCGCCGATCAGCTGCGTCGCGCCGGTGTCGGCCACCTGCAGGTCGCCGCAGCGGTCACCGGCCATGGTGCCCGTGCGCACCGCGACCAGGGTGAAGGTCTGGGCGGCGGTCGCCACCGTGAGGCGGTTATTGCCTTCCACCAGACGGATCTGATAAGCCGCAGCGCCGTCGCCGGGCCGCGGCGACTGCTGCAGCGCGGCCGGCAGCGTGGCGCCCGCGTAGGTGTCGCGGGCGCTGTGGAACTTGCGCATGAACTGGGCTGCCTCGATCAGCGCGCGCTGGGCGTCGGCGCGGCGGGCGCGCTGGATGCTGTCGCGGTAGCTGGGGTAGGCCAGCGACGCCAGGATGGCGATGATCGCGGCGGTGATCATCACCTCCATCAGCGTGAAGCCACGCGCCCGCCGCGCGCTGGCAGTCAGACCCGCCTTCATTGGGGTGCCTGCAGCAGTTGGTACTGCTGGCGGCTCCAGCCGGGGGTCTCGCAGTCCACGCCGCCGTTGTTTGAGCCGGTCCCAGTGCCTACCAACTGGAAGCGAACCCTCTCGCAGCCGGTGCTCGATTCCCGGCCGGTGCCGGTGGCCTGCCGTTCCAATGAGGAGGTCGACGACGTCATCCAGCGAATACCGGAGTTCCGGCCATACCCGCCGTCGCGATTGATGACGATGGATGCGCCGTCCAGACGGCCGTCGCCGTCGATGTCGAACGATGGCTTGTATCGCCCATCGAGCGCGTTGAACAGGTAAGTGCTCGATGGCGCGGTCATGGTCGCGCAGGACTCCGCGGGATTCCGCGCATCCACCGCGACGGTGGACACCATCACGCTGGATCCCACGTTGGCAATCTGGTGGATGGAGCGTTCGCCAGTCAGCACGGTCCCCAGTCCAAATCGCCATCCCCGGTGGACTTTCCAATCGATCTTGTTCTCGGTGGCGCTGTAGAACTCGTCGGTTCCTTGGGAGCCCACGATACTGAGCATGCTTTGGACAAGGAGTTGCTCGGATGTCACCGTGGTGAAGTTGACGTCGTCGTTCTGGCTGGGCGAGGTCGGGTCCCAGACACCATAAATGGCCTCCTCTCCGGACACTTCTGCGGCGTCAGCCTCGTCCAGGAGCATGCCGGTCGCGACGACAACGATCGCACCGCCCTTAGGATGGGCCTGCCAGGCCGGCCCCGCGTAAATCGGGCGGCGACTTTGGGTGACGAACAAAGGCTTGTTGTAGGACACGCGCCAATCGTTGGGCTGGCCGCGCAGATCGAAGCGCCACAGTTGACCGTTGGCGTCGCCTGCATAGGCGCCGACGATGCGTTGCCGTGTGTTCAGGATGAGCGTGACGGCACCCAACCCGCGGCCCGCACTGAAGCCGGTCGGCAGGGGAATGCTGCGGAGGAGGGCGCCCGTCCGAGCATTCAGAACAAGCAAGCCGTGACGGCTGCCATCGGGCATTCCGTTGTGGTGCCCGCTGTTGGCCAGCACGACCCAGTGCCCTGAATCGGTCTGACCTCCCCGCAGTGGGTTGTTCATGTGACCCGTCTTGACGTTGGCCGTGTCAAGCGTGTCGGGCCCAGCCTCCCACCAGAAGTCGCTGAGATTCGGGGTCCGGGAGTTGTTGGCGTTGACTGGCGCTCGCAGGGCGTACACCAGCTTCTCACCGCGACCGCCTGACCCGGTGATGACTTGGTGCCAATCGCCAGCGACGTAGAAGTCCTGCAGCGTCATCGGGCCATCCAGCACATAGCGAAATCCCGTGGTCGGCACGGCCATGTCAATCAGCGGTGTCAGGCTGCGGCGTGGCATGAAGATGGCAAGTTCCTTGCCGGTGAATGCTTCCAGGGCGTGCACGGCGCCGGCGTTGGTCGCCACGTACAGCGAGGGCGTCGCGCTGGCCAGGCGGCTCCGGTAGGCGGCGTAACTGGTGCTGCCGTCCACGTTTCCGAAGCGGTCATAGTCCAGCGAGCCCCTACCACCCACGTACAGGGGTGGCGAATTCACCATAGACCCCAGCGTAGACGATGGCACGCGGAGCAGTTGTCCCCGGTTGTCCAGCAGGGATGCCATGGACCGGTCCCCACGGAGGTAATTCACAAACGACGCGTCGTCCTTCACCCGGTATCCCTGGGGGCCCGCCTTGAGGGCCGCTCTGGTCTCAGTGGGGAGTGAGTCGACCCGCCCCACCAAATCGAAGGCGGTGTTGTCCTGCCGCAGGCTGAACACCCTTCGCAGGTCATGCCGAGGAACCTGAAGGCTGGCGCTCCAATAGTTGGCGCTGTCTTTGGCCTCCAGCAGGTTGTTGTTGATATCCGTGGTCCAGGTTCGGGGCTGTCCTGTGCCATCCAGCAGTTGGGCACGCACGTTGCCGCTGTTGTCGCGGGTGTTGTAGTCCACAAGGTACTTCATCACCCCGCCGGTGGTGTTCACTTTTTCGGTGTCCGCGTCCAGCGCGATACCCGCATCCACGCCCACCTGACCGAGGATGTCGGCGAGGACGGTGTCAAACACACCGCGGATGCCTTCGGCGCTGTCCACGCTGAAGCCTCGCCCGCCGCCGGTGAAGCCGGCTTGGATGAAGTCATCGACGCGGGCGCTTTCTGTGGCGTTGCGGAGCTCTCCGCTGGGCCACGAGGGCGTGATGGTGGAGTCCAGGGTCTTCAGAAGGAACCGCGTTTCGTAGTCGTTGATTTGCGCGAAGGTGAGGCCGCTGTTGGCTCCGAATTCTTCGCCAGACGGTCGGATCATGTAACCCACGGTGTAGGTCGTGATGTCTTGCCAGAACACCGGTTGTGTGCGTGACGTGGGGATCTGGTTCTTCAGAACCGGCCTGAAGTCGGTGTGCCAGCGGTGCTTGGCAGTCAGGTCGGCTAGACCGCCGGTGCCCGGACCGGGGTAGGTGATGTGCAGCGATCGGTTGGGATCGCTGGTCGCACGCGGGTCCCCCTTCGGATCGTATTGAAAGCTGGTGACATTGCCTTTGAGATCAAGATCTTCAACGCGGTCGCCCAGCTTGCTGTCGTGATTCTCGCCCTGGTTGGTGGTGGCGCTGGTGCTCCATGCACCGTCGGACAGCAGCAGGTGGTAAGAGCGCCTGCATGAGAGCTCGGGGTTGGTGGCACTTTCACGGGCTGCGGGGTTGACCGCCCAGGGGTTTTCCACGGCGACCGCCGGGACACGGTGGTACGTGGCGATGTTCTCGATGGCGCGGTGCAAGGGAGTGGCGCCCATGGGCAACTGATTGGTCAGCCAGTCGTACAACTGCGCGTTGTCCGGCGAGCCGCTCTTCCAGAGGCGCACGCCGCGCACCGTCTGAGGGCGAGCCGGCGAAGCGCCCGCGATGAGGGTGTTGGGGTCACGGGGAAAGTTCAGGGTGTTGTAGCCGATGCGAAGGCGCCCCTCGAGGCGTGGATCGGCCAGCGCTTGTCCGATCGCGGTCACGCTGGCGGACATCCGGTACAGGTAGTAGCGATACCAGTTGAGGACGTTGTTGATCTCTTGCGCCGTGCTGCAGGTCGTGGCTGGACGCGGGCCGCAGTCGGTGCGCCTGTTGTCGAAAGGAAGGCTGACAGTGCCGGCCGCTCCGTATCTGAGATCCACCTGATTCCAGGCACTGCAGGCTTGGCTGTTTGTGGACCTGGTGTAGGTGGTGCAGACCGCGTAGGTGAATGCGGGCGCCGACAGAGGGTTATCGGTGGCTCGGTGGGCGACATGCACGGGCGCGTAGATCGCGTCGTCAGTTTCGCTCGAAACCTGATGCCAGCCACTGGGCACCGCAGGCGCTGGGGAAAAGCTGCTGTGCACGTCCACCACGGGTGCATCGGCTGTCGCGACCGTCGCCGACGAGTGCACCTTGCGGTCGAACGAGGCACTGCTTTGGTTGGAGACGAACACCACGCCGTCGGTGGGTGTGACGTCGCGCCCGGCGGCGTCCTTCCGCGGCAGGTAGGTGATGCGGGGGTTGTAGTAGAGGCGGTTGATTTCGGCCGCGCGCTGGGCGATCCAGACCGCATCGCCGACCTTTTTGTGCTGGCCTACCGTGTAGTCGTCACCGTAGGGCTTGGTCATGGACGCCGAGTTGTCCAGCGTGATCATGAGATTGGGCCGCGCCGTGACGGTGGTGCTGAGCAGCGGGCGCTGGGCCGGCTGGGCGTGCGCAGCAAGGCTTGGAAGCAACGCACCCATCAGCAGGACAAGGGCTCGCAATCGGTGCGTGGCGTGGGCCACAGCGATGGTATTCATGTCACACATTGCCGCCCCCCTCGGCCAAGACAGGCAGGGTCGGCGAGAGGATCGACTGGAGCCAAATCTCGCTGCCGCTCAGGAGCTGCCCGGCGTTGTCGAACGTGGCGTCCGCCGACAGACCACGCGCTGTGATCAGGAAGCGGTCCTGGGTCAGGCGTTCAATCACGCACTGTGGCGCTGGCCCGGAGCGAACCGTGGCCCGCGCATCCCGGTCGTACGCCACCGGGACCGTGATCAGCAGCGGGCTCTCTGGCTGCCAGCTGGCGAGGCGACGCCACTGACTGCCATCGTCATCCGCGCCGTTGAGTACCGCGGCGGGGATGCGGGCCGTTTCGACCGGGAACGTGGCACCCCCGTTGTCTTTGAGGTCCTTGGCGATGCCTTCGCAGTGTCGCAGCGCCGATTCCGCGTGCTGGGTCGCCACTTCGCGGGTCCTCAGGTTGTGACCCACCGCATCGTGGGCGACACTGCCCCGGGCCGCGACCAGCCCGGCCATGGCGATCACGATGAGCAGAATCAGGGAGACGGGCAGCACCACACCTTGGTGGCGGTGGAGAGGCGATTGATGGGGCGGCTTGTAGGGCGTCATGTCAGGATCCATCGTTACTGAGGTGGCTATAGGGGTTCTTGGCTGTGCCGTCGCTGTTGTTGAACGCGGCAGGGAGGCCCGGGCGTGTGTTTCGGAGATAGACAGTGGTTCGATAGGCCCGACGAGCCCTACCGTCAGCAGCCATGCGCACCACGCCGTCGCAGTCCAGATACCGGTTGAAGTCGGCTGCGCTGTTGTCCCCCGTGGGAATGGGGGTGGCGGTACGAGCCAGCAGACACACATGAACGGCGGCCACCCTCGGCCAGCCGGCAGCAACGGCCAGCGCGGCATGCCCAGCGGCGACATGGGCGGTGACTTGATGCGGGATCACCTCGCCTGTCACCGGCAGCCTCGTGATTGCAAAGGTCAACTGCAGATCTTCAATGTTTGGGATCAACGCTGCCGACGGGCTGAAGCTGTTGGGGCCGTCGGAGCCCCTGCAATACAAGGTGGGGGTGTTGCCGTTCTGGGCATCCGGCGCGATGAAAAATCGGTTGTCGGCCAGCGCAGCGGGTGTGCCCGATGGGACAGCCGTGGCAAGGATCCCGGTGGCGCTGCAGTTGGACGGGCGCACCACGCCCCCGTTGTCCGTCACGGCGCTGGTGTTGAGCACTGTGGCCTCATACCGAATGGCGAGTGCGTCCGGCGCGCTTGCTGCGGCGTTGCAGGTCAGGTTGTCAAAAGCGCCGCGTTCTGTGGCGGATGTGAAGCCTCCGTCGCACGCACGCAGGGCCAAGCCGGTGAACTGTCTGGCGCCGGTCGGCGCCTGCGTCGAAAATCCGGCAAGCTGGAGCTGTTCCTGAAGGATCTCCAACGCCAGCGCGCCGTCTTCGTTCATCTGGGCCATGAGCCGGGTTGTCCGGCTGTTCGCCGCGGTGGACAGGTACAGGGAGGTCACCACCAAGATGAGGACGAGACCCAAAGCCAGCGCCACCATGAGTTCCACCAGCGTGAAGCCCTTGGCGTGCTGGGACGGGTGATTCAACGGCGGCGTCACAGGCTGACCTTCAGATAGAGGCACTGGCTGCCGGTCACGCCGGCCGGGCATCGACTCTCGTTGGGCGCGGCAAGATCGGCGGACAGGGATGTGGCGGCTTCGCCCCAGATCAGCCAGAGGTCGAGGTTGCGCGCTGCGGCCGACGGGTTGGTCCTGACAAGCACCCGGCCGCCGGGCAGCGCCTGGGCGGCTGCCAGCTGCAAGCCGCGGCGGTCCATTGCCGCCACGGCGGTGGCAGCGGCCAAGTCATCGGCGTCGGCGTTGATCACCTGGTCTGGCGGAACCGCATCCTGCGGCGATATCGCATACAGGCCCAGATCGAACCCGTAAACGTTCAGACGGGCGCGCTCTGCGTACTGGTTGGCCAGGGAGAGGGCGGTAAGCCTGAGCTGCGTGCCCTTGTCGATGCCGATGTTGTTGGCCGTCAGGCGGACCACGCCCAGGGTTGCCAGGGAAATCAGAAGGAAGGCGACCAGCACCTCCACCAGTCCCGCGCCCCGCTGTTGACAGCGCGCAGGAGATCGACCGATCGCCAGCGGTGTCTTCATGGCATCCCCACCGAGACGCGTCCGACCGTGTTGACGCGAATGGCGATGGGTGAGACGTTGTCAGTCGCTGACGAGGCGACCACGGTGATGGTGGTACTTCCGCTGGCCAGCAGCCCGGAGGGTCGAAACGCCAATCGGCCTCGCGCGGCATTGCCTGCCATTTGGTCCAGACCAGACTGGGGTGCGCGCACCGCCACCAGCCGGTCTCCCGCGTCCAAGCCGCCGTTGCCGTTTGTGTCAACGAATACCAGCCAGGTTTGCCGCCAGTCACCGGTGGAGGCGGTGTTGTCGCAGCCCTGTCCGTCGCTGCTCGTGCACATGACCACGGGCCGTGATGTGCGCAGTGCCGTCGTTCGCGCTATCTGCACATGGTTGGTGAAGGCCTGAATGGCCGAGTCCCGCCGCCAGGAAGCCAGTTGATCCTGGAAGGACGGCAGACCGAGCGTCAGCAGTACCGCGAGTACCGCGACCCCGACCATCAGCTCGATCAGCGTTACCCCCCGGGCCGGGCCGGCCGTGGAGACAGCGTGTTGTGTTGCAAAGATGGTCATGGATCGATCACCAAAATACTACTAAAGGTGTCGATCGATTCTAGAGTTAATTTTTAAGAACTACATGCAAACCCGGATGCGCTCATCCCTTCAACGCTGCCGTCGAGGGATGGGTCTGTGGCAGGTGTGCGAAAGCGCACGGGATTTTTGGCCGGCAGCGGCCCCTGACGCGCCGGGGTGGAGACTAGGGCGTGCGCTTGAGGAAGTCGTCGTGTCCGACGGCGCGGGCGATCAGGCGCATATCTGGGCCGAAAGCCACCGCAGAGAGGAAGCGCCAGCGGGATGCACTGTCCAGTGACGGCGGTCCTGCCCATCGGGCCAGGCCCATGGCGTCGTCGCCCAAGAGCACGGGAGCCTGGTAGATCAGCCATTCGTCGATCAGGCCTTCTCGCAAGAGAGAGCCGTTGAGGGCATGACCGGCTTCGATGTGGAGTTCGTTCACGCCACGAACGGCAAGTGTCTCCAGCATGGCAGAAAGCCCGACTTTTCCTCCAGGGCCTGAGCACTCCGTGAGCACCGCACCGCGCGCCGCCAGCGGGACGGCCTTCTCTGCCGCGGCGCTCGCGTGAAACATCCAGACTTCGCGCGCAAGCCCGCTGGAGGACGGATCGAACACGCGGGCTGTGGGCGGTGTTTCGAGGCGGCTGTCGACAATGACCAGGTGGGGTTGTCGCGACAGACCGGGCACGCGGGCATCGAGGCGGGGGTCGTCCTCCCGTATGGTCCCAACCCCCGTGAGCACCGCGCAAGATCGCGCCCGCCAGGTGTGGCCGTCTGATCGGGCTTCCTCTCCGGTGATCCATTGGCTCTGCCCATTCGCCAGGGCGGTCTTGCCGTCCAGGGAGATGGCCGCCTTCGCCCGCACCCAGGGTCGCTGGCGCAGCATGCGGCTGAAGAATCCGATATTGAGTTCGCGTGATTCAACAGCCAGCGGGTCGCTCGCCGGCAGGACCAGCACCTCCACGCCCGCTGCGGTCATCCGCTGAATCCCCTGCCCGGCCACCAGCGGATTGGGATCGATGGTGGCGAGCACGACCTTGGTCACGCCCGCTGCAATCAGCGCGTCGCAGCAGGGCGGAGTACGTCCGTGGTGCGCGCAGGGCTCGAGCGTGACGTACACGGTGGAGCCGCGCAGTGAATTGCCGCCGGCCTGTGCCTGTCGCAATGCGACGATTTCTGCATGCGGACCGCCGGCGGCCTGCGTGTGGCCCTCGCCCAGCACGCGCCCGTCCGCGCCCACGATGACGCAGCCCACTCTGGGGTTCGGGTTGGACAGGTTGATCGCGCTGGCCGCCAAGGTGAGCGCGTCCCGCATCGGATTGGAGCTAGGAATGTTCACTTTGATGCTAAAAATGTCCCATAAATAGCCATTCGGTATTACATATGGCCCGCTTGTCTAGGCCGCTCGGGACTGCTTTGCGCCGCAACCTAGCATCGAACTGTAAAGGGGCATCACATGAGGTTTCCAAGGTTTCGGGGCTTCTCCTTGATCGAGTTGATGATCGCCGTGGCCATCGTCGCGATTTTGGCGGCGGTCGCCTATCCCTCGTACCAGCAGCATGTCATCCGGGGGCACAGGGCGGCGGCACAAGCCCAGATGCTGGATCTGGCCAACCGGCAGCAGCAGTTCTTGCTGGCCAATCGCGCCTACGCGACCAAGGCTGCGCTGGAGAGCAGTGGTTACCGGTTGCCCGAGGATGTGGCCGCTCGGTACACGTATGACGTGACCCTGGGCAATGGCCCGGCCCCCAGCTTTGTCATCGCCTTCAGCCCCATCGGTCCTCAGATCCGCGATGGTGTTCTCGCCCTGAACAGCGCGGGAAGAAAGACGCCGGCCGAGAAATGGTGACGATCGAAAGCCGCTTTGCCGTGAGCCAGCGGGGTACATCGTTGATTGAGGTCCTCGTGGCGGTGGTGCTCATCTTGTTGGGTCTGCTGGGCTTGGGCGGAATGCATGCCCGGCTGCAGACCTCGGAGGTGGAGTCGTACCAGCGCAGCCAAGCGTTGCTTCTGGTGGGTGACATGGGACACCGATTGGCGCTGAACCGCCAATCGGCCGCGCAATACGCCGGACAAGCGACCGCCGCAGCTCCCCTCGGCGCAGGCATGACGTGCCCGGGCGACAACGCCACGCTGGTCAGTCGCGACCTCGCCGCTTGGTGTGCCGCGTTGCAGGGTGCGTCTGAAACGCAAGAGGGCGGCACGCAGCGGGTGGGCGCGATGATCGGCGGGCGCGGCTGTATTGAAGAGCTGGAACCTTCGGTGGAGTACCGGGTGACCGTGGTGTGGCAGGGGCTGACGCCCTTGTCGGCCCCTCCCTCGTCCATCGCTTGTGGCGTAAATCAGTATGACGCTGCGGATGGAAGCGGCTGCGTGGAAGACCGTTGTCGTCGCTATGTCACCACCATCGTGCGAATCGCGAACCTGGGAGCGGCGTCGTGAAGCCCAGGAAGCCGTTGGGAGCGCGCACCCGTTCTCAGGCGGGACTCACCCTGGTCGAGTTGATGGTGTCGGTGGCGCTGGGGTTGCTGCTGGTGGCGGCCTTGGTGACGCTGCTGATCAACATCAACCGAAACAACACAGCACTGAGCGTCTCCAACCGATTGATCGAAAACGGGCGATACACCCTCCAGTTGCTAGAGGCTGACCTTGTCCATGCGGGCTACTGGGGCGGCTTTGTTCCGCGCTTTGATGACCTGATCAATGCCGATGTGCCGGACGATGTTCCGTCGGCCGTGGCCGACCCCTGTGCTCCGTTTGGCAGCTGGACCGCCACGGATCGAAACAACTTGGTCGGGATCGCCCTGCACAGCATCGACATCCCCAATCCCGCGTCATCGCCCCCCGCCCCGGTCTGCGCGGGCGCTGGTGGGCCAATTCAAAACCCGCGTCCTGACTCAGACATCATTTTTCTGCGCCACGCCCAGAAGTGTGGCGCCAACTGTCTCACCGCGACGCCGGCCGGTAACCAGCGGCTTTTTGTCCAGGTACAGCGTTGCGGTTCAACGCTCGGCGCACTCGGCTACCAGTTTGGGATCAGTGGACTGGCTTTCCAGAACGTGCGTTGTGACGGCCCTTCTGAGATCCGGCAGTTTGTCTCGCGCATTTACTACGTCCGTGATGTATCGGGCGTTCCGACGCTGATGCGCTCCGACTTCGGGGTGGTCGGCGGGCAGCCGGCCCATGAGTCGGCGCAGGCCATGATTGATGGCGTGGAGGCGATTCGCATCGCCTACGGTTTTGACACCGTGAGCGATGCCGGCGAGGCCGTCGACTTCACCCGGGCCATCGATTGGGCGAGTGCGGGCGCCGAGACGAGTCCCCGCAACCGAGGGGATGGCATCCCGGATGGTGCTTATGTGCGCTGCACCACGGCTTCGCCCTGCACCGCTGCCCAATGGATGAACGCCGTATCGGTGACTGTGCATGTGTTGGTGCGCGCCGATCAGCGTACGCCCGGTCATGTGGACACCAAGACGTACAACCTTGGCGGCGTGAGCATGGGGCCGTTCAACGATGACATCCGCCGCCATGTCTTCAGCAAGACCATTCGCCTGACCAACGTGTCTGGTCGACGGGAGACACCGTGATGCCCAGGTCGCGCGCGGCGGAGTCCCATCCGGCGTCACGGCGCCATGCCCGCGGCGCTGCGCTGATCGTCAGCCTGATCGTGCTGGTGGTGTTCACGTTCATCGTGGTGAGTGCATCCACCCTGAGCCTGACCAACGCCAAGGCGGTCGGCAACGAGCAGTCGCGCAGTGAAGCCATCGCCGCGGCCAACCGCTACATGGAGCAGCTCATCAGCACGGCCGAGGTGTTTACCGCGGCCGCGCCAGGCGGCTATCAAACGACGGTGTCATTCAACAACGACAACACCCAGCCCATCAGCTACGTGGTTCAGGTTGCCGAGCCCGTGTGCTTGCGTGCAGTCCGTGCTGCACCACCGCCGCCCAGCGATGTCGAGTTCCAGCCTGCCATTTCCACCGAAAGCACCTGGGATGTCGATTTCGAATTGACCGCGGTCGTCAACGACGCTGCGACAGGCACAGCCCTTGAACTCCGGCAGGGGGTGCGACGTCGTCTGTCGCAGTCCGACCGGGTCGCCCGCTGCGGACCCATTCCACCCTGAGCTCTGGGAGACCTCCGTGATCCGAAATAACTCTTACCGCGCTTCATTGGTCCTGCTGGGCGCGTCGTTGCTCATCACTTCACCCGCCCTGTGGGCGGAAGACATTGACATTTTTGCCGCTGGCGCAGGATCGGAGGGGGGCGTCGCCAACATCGTCATGGTGTTGGACAACGGTGCCAACTTCGCGGCCAACGTGGTGGGCCTGCGATGCAGCATCCACCCAACCACCGGGGCGGTGGATACCTCTGGTGCGGGAGCGCATCCGACCGCGCTGGATGGCACGGCGGCCGCTGTTGAGCAGTGCGCCTTGTACAGCGCGCTGAAGAAGCTGCAATCCGACGCCGCCTCGGCCCGCGCGGCCAATGCGCGGGCGGCGGAGTTCAACATCGCGGTGATGGGCTTCAACGCCACCGGCATGCGTTCCTACAACGCAGCCAGCGACAGTTTTTCCCAGAGCTGCGTTGGCAACACCGGGGGATGCTTGATGCTCCCGTTCACACGGTTTAACGCCACCAACGCACCCCGCGTGCTCGAATGGATTCGAAAGTGGGCGAAATCCACCGCGGCTTACGGTGCCAACTACGTGATCACGAGCAACAACTCGGCCAATGGCGCGGTGATGCAGGAGGCCTGGGCCTACCTGAATGGGCGAACGGGGGTGTCCGGGCGCAATTACGCGAATGTGGCGCCGCCCTCGCAGTGTGGCGGCAAGAGCATCATCTTCGTCGGCAACGCCTACCGCAACAACAACGCCCCGGGCGATCTCACCAACGAGGCCAACAGCCCCAGGCTGCCGCTGTTCGGGCAAAGCGCCACCGCGTTGAAAAACGCGTCCCCGCCAGCCACGGACAAGCAGCGCCAGTCCATCACCGGCAGTCTCCGCACCAGCTGCAGCGCCAGCAATGTGGTGCTGGAGACCGCAGAAGGGCGGGGCGCTTACGCGCTGAACTGGGCGGCCTACCTGCGGGCACAAGGGACCAACACCTACAGCATCGGTGTACTGGGTCCCACCTGCAACGCGGAGTACGCTGCTCACCTGGAGAAGCTCGGGTCTCAGGAGGTGGGTGGTGGTGGTTACTTCCCCACCAACAACTTCAACGAGCTGAACGCAGCCTTCAGCACCGCGATTAACAGCATCATCGCCGTCAACACGGCATTCGCGTCCGTCAGTCTTCCAGTCAGCGTCAACACCCAAGGTTCTTATCTGAACCAGGTCTTCGTGGGGCAGTTCCGGCCTGACGAGAATTTCAGGCCGCGCTGGTACGGGAATCTCAAACAGTACCGGCTGGCCATGATCGACAACCAGTTGCGCACGGTCGACGCTACCGGCACCCCGGCCATCAACCCGCAGACCGGCTTCATTTCGGGTTGCGCGCGGTCCTTCTGGACCCCAGCGACAGCCGACGATTACTGGTCCGAGCAACCCCGCGGCGATTGCTCCCCCGCCACTGAGGTGTCCAACTCCCCAGACGGCAACATCGTGGAGAAAGGCGCCCAGGCCCACTGGCTCCGCCAGTTGGCACCCGCCAACCGGGTGGTGCGCACGTGCGCCCCCGGCGATGCCTGTACCACGCTGACCTCGTTCGATGACGCCAACACCGCGGTGACGGCTTCGCTGCTGGGCGCGAGCGGCGCCGCCCAGCGGACCAATCTCATCAACTGGGCTCGTGGCCTCAACGACCGCAACGGCGATGCAGAGCTGGTCAAGCCCATCACCGCCATGCGCCCCTCCGTTCACGGCGATGTCGTCCACTCCCGGCCTGTGGCCGTCAACTACGGCACCGACGACCAGCCCAGTGTGGTCGTCTTCTATGGTGGCAATGACGGCATGCTGCGCGCAGTCGCGGGCAGCCAAGGAGCGACGCAAACCCTGGGTGGCGCCACCGTGGCCGCTGGCGCGGAGTTGTGGACATTCCTGCCGCCGGAGTTCTACGGCCGTATCAAGCGTCTCTATGACAACGCGCCGTCGATCACCTTGCCCGGCGCGCCTGACGCCAACCGGGCTCCCAAGGATTACGGGGTGGACGGCGCCATCACCGCCTACCAGGGTACCGTGGCCGGCACGCCGCGCAAGCTGCTCTTCGTCACCCTGCGCCGTGGAGGGCGGGTGATCTACGCGTTTGATGTCACCAATCCGCTGTCGCCGAGCTTGCTGTGGCGGTGGGGTTGTCCCAACCTCGGCAATGACACCGGATGTTCGACCGGCTTCTCCGGCTTGGGGCAAACCTGGTCTTCCCTGAAGCCCATGATCGTCGAGGGGTACTCCACCGCGAGCCCTCTGGTGATCGCGGGTGGGGGGTATGACCGATGTGAAGACACCGATTCCATCACCACCGTGGCTGGCGTGACGACTCGTCGGAACCACAGCTGCACCGCAGCCAGCAAGGGCAACAAGATCTATGTGATCGATGCCGTGGCCGGTACGCTCGTGAAGGCCTTCGACACCGACCGTGCGGTGATCGGTGATGTCACCCTCGTGCGGGACGGCGCCGGCCGGGTGACCATGGGTTATGCCGCTGATCTGGGCGGCAACGTGTATCGGTTGCGATTTGCTGGAGCGTCGGCGGCTTGGACGATCCGCAAGATTGCGGCGCTGGGTTGTGACGACCCCGCGGAAGGTGATTGCTCCTTCCGCCCCTCAACCCGGAAGTTCATGTTCGCGCCCAGCGTGGTCACGGCCGATGACGGTGTGACTTACAGCATCCTGCTCGGTTCGGGTGATCGCGAGAAGCCCACGGCCGACTCGGCGGCCACGCGCGCCGTGGCCAATCATTTCTTCATGCTGCAGGACCGGCCGGGTGATGCCTCCTGGCTGGATGCCGAGGCCACGGCCGCAGGCTGCGGACTCGGGAACGCGCTGCTGTGCCGCGACTCACTCGCACCGATCACAGCCGGTATCAAGCCCACCGACGCCGCCCTGTCGGCGAAGAAAGGGTGGTACCTCGGTCTGACCTCGGGCGAGCAGGTGGTCACCTCGGCGTTGACGCTCTTTGGCGTGACCACTTTCAGCACGAGCCAAGCGCCCTTGGTCAATGCCGAAACGTGCCGAGCCAACCTCGGCACCACCCGCGTGTACAACATCAACTACCTCAATGCGTTCAGCGCCTCGAATGAAGCGCTGCCCTACGGCGAGGTCGCGGGCGGAGGTCTGCCACCTTCGCCGGTTGGGGGCCAAGTCAAGCTGGAAGATGGGCGTGTGGTCTCGTTTTGCATTGGCTGCCGCACCGAATCGCCGCTGGAAAGTCAGGTGGCTCCGGAGCCGTCCACCTCGGTGAAGCCGCTGAACCGCGTTTTCTGGTTCCTCCGGCAGTGAACGCAGGTATGTCGTGGTCCGGATCAGGCGGCACTTTCATGGCTCGGTCCAGGGGCTTTACGCTGATTGAGTTGATGGTGACGGTGTCCCTCGTGGCTGTCTTGCTCGCGCTGGCGGCACCGAGCTTTCGCAACGTGATCATTGGCCAGCGCCTGACCAGCCTGGCCAACACCCTGTTGGCGTCGATTCAGCTCGGGCGCAGCGAAGCCATCAAGCGAAATGACATGGTGCGGCTTTGCCGCTCGGTCGATGGCGCAACATGCGCCGCTTCTGGCGGGTGGGAGCAGGGCTGGATCGTGCTGCACCCCGGCTCCAATTCCGTGATCCTGGTGCAGGCGGCGCTACCCGCGGGTATCTCCCTGGAGGGGCCACCGGGGATGGTGGAGTTTCAGGCGGTGGGCGTGGGAGCCACGGTCGCGAGTTTCCGTCTGTGTCCGCAGCCGAGAACAGCCGATCGCCAAGGCCGTGAGGTCAGTTTGACCGCCTCGGGCCGTGCTGCGGTGAGTTCGCTCAGGACGGGTGTTTGTCCTTGAGTGTGCGGCTCACCGCTTGACCTCGTCCACCAGCGCCCGGAACTCGTCGATGTCTTCGAAGCTGCGGTAGACGCTGGCGAAGCGGATGTAGGCCACCTTGTCGAGTTTGCGCAGCTCGCGCATGACCATCTCACCCAGGCGCGAGGCCGGCACCTCGCGGGCGCCGAGGTTGAGGAGCTTTTCTTCAATCCGCTCGATGGCGGCGTCGACCTGCTCGGTGCTCACCGGGCGCTTGCGCAGCGCCAGCGCGAACGAGGCGCGCAGCTTGCCGGGGATGTAGTCGACGCGGCGGCCGTCCTTTTTCACCACCGCCGGAAAACTCACCTCAGGGCGCTCGTAGGTGGTGAAGCGCTTCTCGCAGTGGCCACACTGGCGCCGGCGCCGGATGAAGTCAGCGTCCTCCGACACCCGGGTCTCCACGACCTGGGTTTCCAGATGACCGCAAAAGGGACACTTCATGGCGCGTGGCGAGCAGAGCGGGCGGGCGCGGTTCGGAGCGCCGCCCGCCCAGCCATCAGCGGTAGACCGGGAAGCGCGCGGTCAGGGCGTTGACCTTGGCCCGCACGGCCTCGATGTTGGCCGGGTCGCGCGGGTTGTCCAGCACGTCGGCGATCAGGTGCGCGGTGATGCGGGCTTCCTCGTCCTTGAAGCCGCGCGTGGTCATCGCGGGCGTGCCGATGCGCACGCCGCTGGTGACCATCGGTTTTTCCGGGTCGTTGGGGATCGCGTTCTTGTTGATGGTCATGTGGGCGGCGCCCAGCACGGCCTCGGCTTCCTTGCCGGTGATGCCCTTGGCGCGCAGGTCCACCAGCATGACGTGGCTTTCCGTGCGGCCGCTGACGATGCGCAGGCCACGCTGCGTGAGCGTCTCGGCGACGATCTGGGCGTTCTTCACCACCTGTTGCTGGTAGGCCTTGAACGCCGGGCTCAGCGCTTCTTTGAAGGCCACCGCCTTGGCGGCGATGACGTGCATCAGCGGACCGCCCTGCAGGCCGGGGAAGATGGCGCTGTTGATGGCCTTCTCGTGCTGGGCCTTCATTAGGATGATGCCGCCGCGCGGGCCGCGCAGGCTCTTGTGGGTGGTGGAGGTCACCACATCGGCGTGCGGCACCGGGTTGGGGTACACGCCGGCGGCGATCAGGCCAGCGTAGTGCGCCATGTCCACCATGAAGATCGCGCCCACCTCCTGCGCCACCTTGGCAAAGCGGGCCCAGTCGATGTGCAGCGAGTAGGCCGAGGCACCGGCGACGATCAGTTTGGGTTTGTGCTCGCGCGCCTTGGCTTCCATGGCGTCGTAGTCGATCGCCTCGTGCTTGTCCAGGCCGTAGCTGACCACGTTGAACCACTTGCCCGACATGTTCAGCGGCATGCCATGGGTCAGGTGGCCGCCTTCGGCCAGGCTCATGCCCATGATGGTGTCGCCCGGCTTGAGGAAGGCGAGGAACACCGCTTCGTTGGCGGAAGCGCCGCAGTGCGGCTGCACGTTGGCGGCGTCGGCGCCGAAGAGCTGCTTGACGCGGTCAATGGCGAGCTGCTCGGCGATGTCGACGTTTTCGCACCCACCGTAGTAGCGCTTGCCGGGGTAACCCTCGGCGTATTTGTTGGTCAGCTGGGTGCCTTGCGCGGCCATCACGGCGGGCGAAGCGTAGTTTTCGCTGGCGATCAGCTCGATGTGGTGCTCCTGGCGCGCGTTTTCGGCCTGGATGGCGGCCCACAACTCGGGGTCGGTCTGTTCGATGAGGGTGCGGCGGTCGTACATGGCAGTCCTGTGAGACGTGAATCCTTGCGCGTTGACAAGGGCTGCCCAGGCGAACGGCTGAACGCCCGGCCAGCGGCTCAGGCGGTGCGCTTCCCAGTGGTTGTCCCGACGACCAGAGGGTCGAGCGGGGGGCCACGTCAGCCGCCGATCCCGGGGGATGGCGGCCTATCGCCAGTTGCGCACGGGTGGGATTTTAGCCTGAGCCCTGCCGTCGGTCGGCGAAGTCCCCGGCGCCTGCTCAGGAGGGCAGGGAGGTGGGGGCGGGCGGTGCGGTGGCGGGGACCACCGCCTCCAGCTCAGCCTCCGTCGGCTTGGCCGCGGGCTGGATCACCGGGATGGGCGTTGCCGTGGGCGGCACCGGCACCGGCGTGGGCACCGGTCGGGGCACCGCACGGCCCAGCGCCACGCTCTGGATGCGCGCATGCTCGGCGAGCACCTTGTCGATGTACCAGCTGCCGTCGGTGGACACCGCGCCCACGTACAGCCGCAGCCCGCCCTCGATCGAACCGGCGCGCTGCACCGCTTCCTTGAGCACCTGCACGCCCACGCGGAGGTTGGCCACCGGGTCGAAGGCCGCCATGTGGCCGCCAAAGTCCTCGTACTTCTCGGTGTGCACCCGTGTCAGCACCTGCATCAGCCCCTGCGCGCCCACCGGGCTCTGGGCGAACGGGTTGAAGCGAGATTCCACCGCCATCACGGCCAGGATCAGCGTCGGGTCGAGGTTGACGCGGGCGCCGATGTCGAAGGCCTCGGCCACCAGCGCGGCCAGCGGCTCGGGCGCCACGCGGTATTTGCGGCTCAGCCACTGCGTCACCTTGGCCTGGTCGGCCGGCAGCTCGGCCACCGGCTGCGCCGTGACGCGGTCCACCGCGGTGGGTTCGGCGGCGATGGCTACCGGCTCCTGCGCGGCCTCCTGGCGCTCCAGCAGCCAGCCGAGCAGCTGTTGCTCGGCGCTGGCGCGCAGGTCGGCACGGAAGCCCAGCACGAGCACGGCCACCGCCAGGGCGGTGCCGAGCAGCGCGAGGCTGTTGTGCGTGATCTCAATGAATCCCCGGTACACGTCGCTCGACGCGGTCTTCAGGGCGGCCAAGGCACTGGACGTGCTCTTCTGTGGCGCGGTCGTTTTCGCGGTCATGGTCGCTTCCTTTCATGGCGGGGCCGGTGCGAGCATCGGTCCCGTTGGATTGGGTCGCTATCGGCGGATCACCGCAGTGCTGCGGGTCCGCCGTGGCCGTTCACGGCAGCGGCTGGGGTTTACCCTCACGGGCAAAGCGGGGCGAATGGTAGGCAGGCAAACATATCGAGTCAATGTTTAAGTGGCTTCTTTTTATTACCTATCGATCTGAACAAAACGCTGTTCAGCCCCGTTTGGAACGTCGCCTGTAGCGCGCCAGCCCAGTGTTCATGCGGGTTTCCGGCGGGTTCACCGTCTGTCCGGGCGTGTGGGGATGCTTTTGCCGTTCGTCGGGTTGGGACCACCGTTGATGGTCGATTGCGGCGTTTTTCACGGTGTTCATGGTGGGCCGTCTGTCCATCGAAAACATTCATGACCGCCCGGCGGGCAACCCCTTGATCGCCTGCGGTGGCGGGCGTACGCTGGCATCGCCGGCTTGAAGTCGGCGTTTGCTGGCCCCGGCGGTGCAGCCGCCCAGCCAGCCCCCTTGGGGGCAATACCTTGCCCCCGTGGCCACCGGGACGCGACTCTCCCGGCAGGCCCACCCCGACGGTCGTGCTCCTGTCGCACCGTCACCCGCCCCGGCAGGCCCTGGCCCGCCGGGGCTTCTTGTTGGTGGGATTCCCATGCCGTGCGTCTGGTCCTCGGCGACACTCTCGCCATGGCTGACACCCTTTTGACTTCTCTGTCCGCCGGCTGGCGCGCTTGGGGCGCCACGCCCTGGCGGCGGCGCTGGCGCGCCCTGGTGCTCTCGGTTCTGGGCTTGTGGGTCCTGTTGTGGCTGGCGATGCCACCGGTGGTGAAGTGGCAGCTCGAGCGCCTGGCGGGCGAGCGGCTGGGGCGTGCAGTGTCGGTGGAGCGCGTGATCGTGCGGCCGTGGTCGATGTCGCTGGGCCTGGAGGGTTTGCGGGTGTCCACGGCCGACGGCACCGCCGACCAGTTCAGCCTGGAACGCCTGTGGGTGGACGCAGAACTGTCGTCGCTGTTGCGCGGTGGCCCGGTGGTCGACGGCCTCACGCTCACCGCGCCGCGCCTGCGCCTGGCCCACCTGGGCGAGGGGCGCTGGGATGTGGACGACGTGCTGGCCCGCCTGGCGCCGCCCGCCGACGCGCCGCCCCCAGGAGAACCGCTGCGGTTCGCGCTATTTAATATGGCGCTGACGGGCGGCGAGATCACCGTGGACGACCGCCCGGCCGCCACGGTGCATCGGCTCAGCGATCTGACGCTCACGGTGCCCTTCCTGAGCAACCTGCCTTCGCGCCGCACGGTCACCACCGAGCCGCGGCTCGCGTTCGATCTCAACGGTGACCGCTTCGACACCGAGGCCACCACGCTGCCGTTCGACGACAGCCACCGCACCGAGGCCCGCCTGCGGCTGCAGGGCGTGGACCTGGCTCGCTACCAGGCTTACTGGCCGGCGGCCTGGCCGCTGCGCCTGCGCGCGGGTGTTCTGGACGCCGATCTTCGCCTGGCCTTTGAGCAGCGCGAGACGCCTCAGGTGGCCCTCAGCGGCACCGTGTCCCTCGATGGACTGGCGATCGACGAGGCCGGCGTCGCCCCGGGTGCGCCTCCGGTGCTCGGGTGGCGACGGCTGTCCGTGGTGCTCGATCGAATCGAGCCGCTGGCGCGCCGCGCCAGCGTCGGGGCCGTGACGCTCGACGGAGTCAGCCTCGCGGTCGCCCGGGATGCCCAGGGCCGGTTGAACTGGCAGCGCCACGCGGCGGCCATCGCGCCGCCCCGGCCGGTCAGCCCGACGTCCACCCCGCCCGCCGTTCCGGCCTGGCAGGCCACGCTGGCGTCGCTGGCCGTGACCGACGGCCGCGTGGATTGGCGGGACGAGGCCATCCGGCCGGCCGCGGCCGTGCCGGTGCGGGACATCGCGCTGTCCGTGCAGGCGCTGCGGTGGCCGATGACGGAACCCGCGGCCGTGTCGCTGGAGGCCCGCGTCGCCGACGCCGCCGTCCGTGGGCAGGGCCGCGCCAGCGACCGCGAGGCCGAACTCGACCTGAGCTGGCGCGACCTCGTGCCCGCGCCCTACGCCCCGTACCTCGCCACCCGGCTGGTGCCGGCGCTCGACGCCCGGATGGCCGGCGACGTGGCGCTGCGCTGGCGGGCGGGCCGAGGCGGCAGCGAGGCACCAGCGCCGCTGTCGCCGGAGTCACCGGTGCTGTCGGTGCAGGCCCGGACGCTGGAGGTGCAGTCCCTCCGGCTGGGCCCGAACCGCCAGCCGCTTCTCGCCGCCGACCGGATCGCGCTGAGCGACGCCCGGGTGGACCTCGTCGGTCGCGACGTCTCGCTGGGGCAGCTTTCTGTGGCCGGTTTGCGCACCGCCGTGCAGCGCGACAGCGCCGGCCGCTGGATGGCCCAGGACTGGTGGCGCGCGGCGGCCGATGGCGGCGGTGACCCGCCGACGGGCGAAACGGCGCCGCCGTGGCGCGTGGGGGTGCGCGAATTCACGCTGGACGCGCCCCAGCTGGGCTTCGATGACCGACAGCCCGCCCGGCCGGTGAGCCTGCGGGTGTCGGCGCTGTCGTTGAAGGCGCAGGACTTGCAGCCTTTGGCCGACCGCCCGGTCGCCGCCACGGTGTCGCTGCAGGCGCGCGTGGCGGGGGCCCGCGGTGGCGATCCCGGCCGCCTGCGTCTGGAGGGCACGGTGCAGCCTCCCGGCCCCGCATCGCCGCTGCGCCTGCGCCAGCGGGTGCAGGTCGACCGGTTTCCGCTGCACGCGCTCGAGCCGTACGTGAGCGAGCGCCTGAACCTCGAACTGCTGCGCGCCGACGCCAGCGCGCGCGGCACCGTGGAGCTGGAGCTCGGCCCCGACGGACTGCGCCACGACGCGGCCCTCGACCTCGCCATCGAAGACCTGCTCGCCCACACCCGCGAACCCGCGGAAGAGTTGCTGTCGTGGAAGTCGTTGCAGATGCGCGGTCTGAAGACCCGCGCCCAACCCGGCCAGCCGCTGCGCCTGTCGGTGGCGGAAACCGCGCTGAGCGATTACTTCGCCCGCGTGCTCATCGACGAGCAGGGCCGCATCAACCTGCAGAATCTGGTCCGCCCGGCCGCCACGCCGGGGTCGCCGGCCCCCGCCGCCGACGCCGGCCCGGCGACGGCCGCCGTCAGCCCGGCCGCCCCTGCCGTCACCAAGGCCACTGCCGCTGCCACGGCGGCGCCCGCCGCGCCGTCCCCGGTGGCCGGCGCCGCTCCCGACATCCGTTTCGGTCCGGTCAGCCTCGTCAACGGCCGGGTGCGCTTCTCCGATCGCTTCATCCAGCCCAACTACACCGCCAACCTGAGCGAACTGACCGGCACGCTCAGCGCCTTCGCCAGCCAGCCGGCCGCCCCCGGTGAGCCGCCGGCGCTGGCCGACCTGTCGCTCAAGGGGCGCGCCGAAGGCACGGCGGCGCTCGACATCGGCGGACGCCTCAACCCGCTGGCCCGGCCGCTGGCGCTGGATATCAAGGCGCAGGTGCGCAACCTGGAGCTGCCGCCGCTGTCGCCCTACAGCGCGAAGTACGCCGGTTACGGCATTGAGCGCGGCAAGCTCAGCGTCGATCTGGCCTACCGCGTCGACCCGGACGGTCAGCTCAACGCGAGCAACCAGATCGTGCTCAACCAACTCACCTTCGGCGAGCGCATCGAAGGCAGCAACGCGCCGAACCTGCCGGTCAAGCTGGCCGTGGCCCTGCTGGCCGACCGTGACGGCGTGATCGACATCAACCTGCCCATCAGCGGCTCGCTCAACGACCCGCAGTTCCGGCTCGGTCCGGTGATCGTCAAAGTCATCTTCAACCTGATCGGCAAGGCGATCACCGCCCCGTTCTCGCTGATCGCCTCCGCCTTGGGCGGCGGCGGACCGGAGCTCAGCCAGGTGGCGTTTCCGGCCGGCACCGCCGACCTCGACGCCACCGGCCGCGAGCGCCTGGACGCCGTGGCCAAGGCCTTGACCAACCGGCCGGCGCTGCGCCTGACGGTGCAGGGCCAGAGCGATCCCGAGCGCGAGCGCGACGGCGTGCGCCGGGCGCGGCTGGACGAGCAGGTGCGCGCCGAAAAGCGCCGCGCGCTGGCCCGCGCTGGCGGGACGGTGCCGCCGGTGGTCACGGTGTCTGCGGACGAATACCCGGCCTTGCTCAAGGAGGTCTATCGCCGCGCCGACATCGCCAAGCCGCGCAACCTCGTGGGCCTGGCCAAAGACCTGCCGGTGCCCGAGATGGAAAAGCTGTTGATGGCGGCGGTGCCCGTCACCGACAACGCGCTGCGTGACCTCGCGGTGGCGCGCGCGGTGGCAGTGAAGGACTACCTTGCCGCGCGAGGCCTGGGGGAAGAGCGCCTGTTCCTCGGGGCGCCGCGGGTCGGTGCGGCGGGTGCTGACTGGGCGCCGCGCGCGGAACTCACACTGGCCACGCGCTGACCACACGCTGAACCGGTCGCCGAGCCCTCCCCGGGCCGGGACCCGGCGGTGCGTGGGGCGTTGGCGCGGGGCGCGGCCAGCGCAAAGCCGGCGACAATACGCGGCTTCGCGCGCCGGCCTCGGCGCGCCCACGACCCATTGCCTCATGTCCCTGTTCTCCCTGCGCAAACCCGCCGCCGAGCCCGCCGTGAACACGCCGACCCCGCCCAAGCCGCCCGCCACCCCGCACCCGCTCGACGCGCTCACCGGCGGTGCGTTTTCCGCACCGACCTCCGGTGAACGCGCCGCGCGCCTGCGCGAGTGGCTCGCCACCGAGCCCGGCGTTGAGCAGATGAACGAGGTGTTCAAGGAAATGTCGCACCGCGACCGAGGCGCGGCCAAACCCCTCAAAGAAAAGCTGGACGAGCTGCGCCGCCAGAAAACGCAGGAACAGATGGCGGCCGAGTGGGCGCAGCGCGCCGAGGCGCTGCTGGCGCCGACCCGCCTGAACCTCGCCGACGCCCTGGCCTGGCAGCGCGACGCCGCCCGCGCCGGCGCGCCGCTGTCCCGCGAGCCGCTGGCCACGCTGCGCCAGCAGCTCGCCGAGCGCGTCAAGGCCATTGAAGACCTGCAACACGCGGTGCAGGTCGAGCGCGAGGCGGCGGTGCTGATTGCCCAGCGCATTGAAATCCTCTCGACCAAGCCGTGGCGCGAGGCACGCCAGGCCGCCGACGCGCTGCGGGCGGACGTGGCCCAGTGGCAGACGCAGGTGGCCGGCCTGACGGACAACCCGCACTGGGCCAGCGTGGAGCCCAAGTTCCCGCCCTTGCTCGACGGCTCGCGCCAGCAACTCCAGCTGGTCTGGGACGCCTTCGACGCCGCCCTGGCCCAGGCCGTGGCCGCCGACAGCGATCCGCAGGCGCCGCTGCCCGCCGTGCCGGTGTGGGCCGACGAGTTGCGCGCGGCCCGCGGGCTGGAGCCGGCCGCTGCCGCCGAGCAGCAGGCCGCCGACGCCCAGGCCCAGCAGGAGCGCCGCCAGCGCGCCGTGGCCGAGGTGGAGCAGGCCATCGCCGCGCTGGAGGCGGAGGTCGCTCAGGGCCATGGCAAGACGACGCCGAAGGTGGCGGCCGACCTGCGTGTCCAGCTCAAGAGCCATGGCCGTTTCATTCCCGCGGCCCTGGAAGCCCGCGCCCACGCGGCGCTCGGTCAGGCCGGCGAGCTCGAAGGCTGGCAACGCTGGCGCGCCGACCAGCTGCGCGAAGAGCTGGTCGCCAAGGCCGAGGCGCTGGTGCGCGCGCCCGAAGGCCAGCGGCTCGGTGGCCGCAAGATGCAGGAAACCCTGCGCGGCCTGCGCGAGCAGTGGAAAGCCACCGATCAGGGCGGTGTGCCCAACCACGCCCTGTGGAAACGGTTTGACGACGCCTGCAACCAGGCGTACCAGGTTGTCGAAGCCTGGCTGGCCCAGATCAAGACCCAGAACGAGCAGTCGCGCGCCCAGCGGCAGGCCATCATCGACGCCCTGCAGGCATGGACCGCGGCGCACGCCGACCACACCGACTGGAAAGCCCAGATCCGCGAGTTGCACGGCTTTGCCGAACGCTGGCGCGAGGCCGGGCACCTGAGTGAAAAGGCGTTTGCCGACATGCAACCGCGCTGGAAGGCCGCCATGCAGGCCGCCCACGCCCGGCTGGAGGCGGCGCAGGCCGACAGCGTGGCGCGCCGGCAGGCCTTGATTGCCGAGGCCACGGCGCTGGCCGAGGCGTCGCCGCTGCGGCTGGACGCGGTCAAGGCCCTGCAGCAGCGCTGGCAGGCAGAGGCCCACGCGGTGCCGCTGGACCGCAAGCAGGAACAGAAGCTCTGGGAGGCCTTCCGCGCGCCCATCGATGCCGCGTTCGCCCGCAAGCACGAAGACCGGCAGCGTCAACACGCCGCCCTCAGCGCCCACGACCAGGCCGTGATTGACGCGGCGCGCGCGCTCGACGAGGCCACCGCCGCGGGCGACGCGGCGCGCATTCGCGCGGCGATGGCGGCGCTGGAGCAGGCGGCTCAGGCAGCGCCGGCCACCGCGGCCGCTGATGCCACGCCCGCGGCCGCGGTCAGCGGTGACGCGGCACCGGCCGCGCCGACCGAGACCGCCCCGCGCAAGCTGGTGGCCGTGCGGGGCGACGACCGACCCGGTGCCCGCCGCGCCGAAGCCGCGCCCGCGCGGGCCGATGCGCGCCCCGGCCGGGGCCGGGACGACCGCGACGCCCGCGGCCCGCGCGGCGACCGGGGTGAACGCGCGGACCGATCGGGTGACCGCTGGGACGCCCGCGCCCCGCGTGGCCCGCGACTGGGCGACGCCGCGTTCCGCGCGCAGCGCCAGGCCCTGGAGAACGCGCAGGCTGGTCTGCGCCGACTGGCCGAGCAGGCCCACGGCGCCGTGGTGACGCAGGTGCTGGGCGCCTGGGCGGCGCGCGACGCCACCCAGCTGCCCGCCGCCGCGGCCCTGGGGAGCCGGGTCGCGCCCGCCGCCCGGCAGGCCTGGGTGCAGGCGCTGGGTTCATCGGCGGCGCCGGGTGCGGCCGCTGGCGCCGCGGACACGCTGTTGCGCCTGGAAATCGCCGCCGACGTGCCGACGCCGGCCGATCAGCTCAGCGCCCGCCGGCTGCTGCAGCTGCAGTTGCTCACGCGCCGCCACGAGGCCGCGCCCGCCGACACCTGGGCGCAGGATGTGGCGCGCGTGCTGGCCTCGCCCCACGACGACGGCGCTGCGCGCCGGCTGCAGGCCGTGCTCAAGGCGCTGCTGAAGCGCTGAAGTAGAAGCCGTCGTACAGCGGCATCAGGTCGGGAAACTCGGTCGCGAAGCGCGGCCGGTTCACGAAGTAGGCCTCGCTCGTGACGGCAAAGAACTCCGCCGCGTCTTGCGCGGCGTAGCTGTCGAGCCACGGGGCCGCGCCACCGAAGCGCTCGGCCAGCGACACCGCCTCGCGGAAACGGTCGTGCGCCTCGCGCATCGTGTCGCGCCAGCGCTGCGCCGCGTCGGCCGGGCGGTGTGTGCCGAGAAAGCCGCGGGGCAGCGGCGGCGCGCCGTCCGGGTGGTCGCCGAGCACGCTGTCGTGCATGTCCATCTTGTGCACGAATTCGTGGATCACCACGTTGTGGCCGAGCGCCGCCAGTTCGCCGGCCCGCGCCACCTCGTCCCAGCTGAGCATCAACGGACCGCCGTCCATGGCCTCGCCGGCGAGGGTTTCGGTGTAGTCGTGCACCACGCCGGTGGCGTCGCGCACGCTGCGCCGCGCCAGCACCGCGCCCGGCTGCACCACCACCCCGACGAAGTCCTCGTACCAGGCGAGCAGCTGGTGGTCATGGCGCGGCGGGCGCCCGCCGGGCAGGCTCATGCCAAGCAAGGGCAGACAGGCCTGCGCGGCGATCGCCAAGGCCATCGAGTCGGTCACGCGCAGGTCGTTGGCGCCGTGGAATTCCTTCTCCGCCAGAAAGTGGGCGCACAGGGTGCGCAGGCGCTCCCGGTCGGCGGAGGATCGTCCGGCGATGAAGGGATGCTCGGCCAGCACGCCCCGCCACAGCGCGTCGGGCACGGTCACTGGCCGGCGCCAGCGGCGCCGCAGGTCCAGCCACAGGCTCATGCGGCCTCCACCGGGAGATCCAGGCGCGCGATGCCGGCTGGGCTCAGGCGCAGCACCTGGGCGCGCGGCGGGCGTGCGCCAGCGTCCCAGTCGCTGAGCACCACGCGGCGCAGGCCGTCGCCCAGATCGTGGTCACCGGGGCGGTGGGTGTGGCCGTGGATCAGCGTGGTGCCCCCCTGGGCGCGCAGCGCGTCGCGCGCGGCCGAGGCGTCCACGTCGGCCCACAGCGCGGGGTCGTGGCCGAGCGATTGCTTGCGGGCCTCGCTCTGGGCGCGCAGGTCGCGGGCCACGGCCAGGCGCTGTGCGAGCGGTCGGCCCAGGAAGTCCTGTTGCCAGCCCGCGCTGCGCACGGTGGCCCGGAAGGCCTGGTAGTCGTGGTCGTCGAGACAGAGCGCGTCGCCGTGGCTCAACAGCCAGCGATGACCCGCGAAGTCGAGCGCGCTGGGGTCGGGCAGGGCGCGCATGCCGGCGGCGGCGCAGGCCGCCTGTCCGAGCAGGAAGTCGCGGTTGCCCGCCAGAAAGTACACCGGCGCGCGGGCGGCGAAGCGCCGCAGGGCCGCGCAAGCCGCGCGCAGGAACTCGCTCTCGGGCCCGGGCGCGTCGAGCGCGTCGTCGCCCACCCAGACCTCGAACAGGTCGCCCAGGATGAACAGGGCGTCGGGCGCCTCGGGGGTGTCCAGGTAGCGCCGCCACGCCGTGGCGGTGGCGGGATCGCCGGGGTGCAGGTGCAGGTCGCTGATGAGATCGACCGTGCGCCAGTGGGGCGGGGCGTGGATGAGCGAAGCGGTGTCGTTCATGCGCAAAGCGCCCCGGGGCGCCGCAGGGCGTGCGTCAGAGCGCGACCGCCTTTTCGATCACCACGTCGGTCTTCGGCACGTCGTCGTGGAAGCCCTTGCGCGCGGTGGGCACGCCTTCGATCGCCTTGACGATGTCGGTGCCGCCGACCACCTTGCCGAACACGGCATAGCCCCAGCCCTGGGCGCTGGGCGCGGTGTGGTTGAGGAAGCCGTTGTTGGTGACGTTGATGAAGAACTGGGCGGTCGCGGAGTGCGGGTCGTTGGTGCGCGCCATCGCGATGGTGTAGACCTCGTTCTTCAGGCCGTTGTTGGCCTCGTTGTTGATCGGCTTGTCGGTGGGCTTTTGCGTCATGCCCGGCTCGAAGCCGCCGCCCTGGATCATGAAGCCGGGGATCACGCGGTGGAAGATCGTGTTGTTGTAGTGGCCCTTGTTCACGTAGGCGAGAAAGTTGGCCGTCGACAGCGGCGCCTTTTCGGCGTCGAGTTCGAGGGTGATGACGCCGTGACCGGCGATGTGCAGTTCGACTTTGGGTTGGGCCATGTTCATTTCTCCAGGCTGGCTTTGAGGATGGTGACGGGGGTTTGCGGCACGTTCTGGAACGGGCCGCGGTTGCCGGTGGGCACGGCGCGGATCTTGTCGACGACGTCCATGCCGGCGACGACCTTGCCGAACACGGTGTAGCCGAAGCCGTCGGGCGACGGGGCGTTCAGGCCGGCGTTGTCCACGACGTTGATGAAGAACTGCGACGTGGCCGAGTTGGGGTTGGAGGTGCGTGCCATGGCAATGGTGCCGCGGTCGTTTTTCAGGCCGTTGGTGGCTTCCAGCGGCACCGGGGCGCGCGTGGGCTTTTGCTGCATGTCGGCGGTGAAGCCGCCGCCCTGGATCATGAAGTTGCCGATCACGCGGTGGAACACCGTGCCGTCGTAATGCTTGTCCTGCACGTACTGCAGGAAGTTCTCCACGGTCTTGGGCGCCTTCTGCGGGTCGAGCTCGACGATCACGTCGCCCAGCGAGGTGGTCAGGCGCACGCGGGGCGCCTTGTCCTGGGCGGCAGCGGCCAGGGGAAGCGCCAGGCTGGCGGCGGTGAACAGGCCGATCAGTCGGCGGCGGGCGAGAGTCATCCGATCACTCCTTCGTAGGTGATGAGCCAGCGCGCATTGTCGCGGCTCCAGTATTGACGCCGCGTTTGCGGGCCTTGCGGGGTGCTGACCTCGAAGGTCACCACCAGCGTGGGCGGTCCGTCCGGCGTGTCTTGCCAGCGCAGCAGCGAGACCTCGCCCACCGGGCCGGGCGCGGTGTCGCGGGCCACGCTGGCGCGCGGTGCGTGGAAGGTTTTGAGCGCGTCGGTGTCGCCGCGTTCACGGGCCAAGAGCCACGCCCGCCAGGTGGTGTCGAAAGCTGCCACGGCCTCGCGCTGCGCCTCGGGCGCGACCCAGACGAGTTCGCGCGCGATCACCACCGGCGTCTGGCGCGGACTCACCGTGGCCAGCAGCCGGTCCAGGTCGGGATTGGCCAAGACCACGCAGCCGTCGGAGGCCTGCGGCGCGCGCACGAATTGGTCGCTGGGCGTGCCGTGCAGCCAGATGCCGCTGCCGGTGCGCCCGCGCTGCACATCCAGCGCGTTCGGGTAGTTCAGCGGCAGCGCGCCGGTGCCATACAGGTCGGGCAGCGCTTCGGGGTCGTGCGACCCGGTGATGTGGTAGACGCCCAGCGGGGTGCGCTTGTCGCCCTCCACCCGCTTGTCCACGCCATGCAACCCGACGGTGATGAAGAAGTCGCTGACCAGGCGCAGGCGCGGCAGTTCGTCGCCCGCGCGCGCGCCGTTTTCGAACAGGTACAGCCGCGAACGGCTGGTGTCGATGGCGATGGCGTGGCGCGTGCCCGGCGGCAGGCGCAGGAACTGATCGGGCACCGCGCCTTCGGGCGGCCGTTCGATGAGGGCTTGCAGGCGGCGCCGCGATTCTTCGCGCAGCGTGCCCAGCGCGCGCGAGGCGCTCAGCGCCAGCGTGTCCGGCACATCGCCGAGCCGGCGCACCGGCCGCGCCTGCAGGCTCAGCAGGTCGCCGCGCAGGAGCTGCGCCAGCGCGTAATTGGGGTGGTCGGCCACCAGCGCTTCGGTCGCCGCCAGCGCGTGGCGGTGGTCGCCCAGCGCGATCAGCTGATAGATCGCGAGCAACCGCGCTTCGGCATCACCCAGCCTGGGCTTGAGCTGGGCGAGCTTGGCCGCCGACAGCGGCTGCGCGACCAGCCCGGTGTCCGTGCTGCGGCCGGCGGGGTCGCGCGGCACGTCGCCTTCGGGGCTGCCGGGTTCCAGCAGGATGACCGGCGCGCTGGGGGCGGACTCGGCGGGGGGCGGCGCGTCGAGCCACCCGAGCGCCAGCGGCAAGCACAGCGCGGCCAGCACCGCGAGCCCGATGGTGGTGGCTACCCGGCCGGGCCGCCGCGCCACGCCTCCACCGCGCACGACCCAGCGCCATGGCAGCGCCACACCGGCGGTCCCGGATGGCGCGGCGGACGAAGGCATCAGGAGCTCGAGGTCTCGCGCACGATCAGCCAGCGGTTGCCCACCTTGACCATTTCCAGGGTCTTGCGGCTGACGATGTTCAGGCCGTCGGAGCTGTAGTCCTGGCGGAAACGCGCGGTCGCACGCGTGGCATCGCCGGTGATGCTCAGGTCGCTGACGCTGACGGCGATGCGCGACCGCGGTTCGATGCGGTTGCGGCGCTCGGCTTCCCAGGCGCTGCGCGTCTGGCCGGAGGCGGGCACGAAGTCGGGGCTGTAGGCGCCGAGGTAGCCGCCCATGTTCTTGGCAGACCACGCCTGCGACCAGGCCTGGATGGCCGCCTGCACGTCGCGCTGCACGTCAGCCGGTGCGGCGCCGCTGGGCGCGGGCGCGGCGACCGGT
This sequence comes from Hydrogenophaga sp. T66, assembly GCF_057219855.1. Lineage (NCBI taxonomy): Bacteria > Pseudomonadati > Pseudomonadota > Betaproteobacteria > Burkholderiales > Comamonadaceae > Hydrogenophaga > Hydrogenophaga sp. T66. The sequence continues at coordinate 1,019,482 of NZ_JBXVVX010000001.1, forward strand.
GCGGCCGCGGCAGGCGCCGCCGCGCGCACGCTCGAACCCGGCGCACTCATGGCCGCCGATGCCGGACGCGCCGCACCTGGGCCAGCAAACAGGTTGCGGATCAGCGTGAGCTTGGGCGCGACACCCGTGTTGCTGCCATCGAGTTGCAGTGCCTTGCTGTACGCCTGGCTGGCGAGTTTGGCGTACACATCACCCAGGTTTTCATGCGCCGTGGCGTAACTGGGGTTGGTGCGAATCGCCATTTCCAGCGCCACGCGCGCCCGGTCAAACTGGCCCTGGCCGGCGTAGAGCACCGCGAGGTTGTTGTAGGGCTCGGGCAGTTCGGGGAAGTCTTCGGTCAATTGGGTGAAGGTGATCACCGCATCGGCTGTCTTGCCGCTTTCGCTCTGGATCACGCCCTTGAGGAAACGCAGCTGCGCGTCCTTGGGCCGGGCGGCCAGCGCTTGATCGGCCTTGCCCAGGGCTTCGGCGTACTGACCGGCGCGCAGCAGGCGATTCACCTCCGCCACTTCGTCCCCCTGCGCCAGCGCAGGCGCAGTCAGCAAGGCGGCAAGGGCAGCCGCCACACCGAGGCGGCGCAGACCGGAGAGGGGGGAGGAATCCTGGGGAAGCGCGGCTCGGAGCATGGGACCTCGGCGGTGGTGCAGGCGACTGCGGAAGGGCGTTCGAATGCCGGACGGCACAGGCCGCGCGCGCCCGGCTGGCTATACTCCGACCCATTGTATCTGAGGGGTATCCGGCCACCGGCCACGCCGACCATCTCTGCCGGGCTGACCCGCCGCGCGTTCATGCCCATCGCCCCTCACGCCCCCGCTCCCGTTTCCATGACCCTGAAAATCCACAACTCGCTGACGCGGCGGCTGGAGCCGTTCGAGCCGATGGAAGCCGGTCACGTGCGCATGTATGTCTGCGGCATGACCGTGTACGACCTCTGCCACCTCGGCCACGCGAGGGCCATGCTGGCTTTCGACATCGTGCAGCGCTGGTTCAAGGCGATCGGCTGGCGCGTGACCTACGTGCGCAACGTCACCGACATCGACGACAAGATCATCGCCCGCGCCCTCAAGAACGGCGAAACCATCACCGCGCTGACGAACCGCATGATCGACGAGCTCCACCGCGACGCGGACGCGCTGGGGATCGAGCGGCCCACCCATGAACCCCGCGCCACCGACTACGTGCCGCAGATGCTGTCCCTCATCGGGCGTCTGGAGCAGCGCGGTCTGGCCTACCGGTCCGACAACGGCGACGTGAATTACGCCGTGCGCCGCTTTCCGGGCTACGGGAAGCTGTCGGGCAAGTCGCTGGACGAGTTGCGCGCCGGCGAGCGCGTGGCCGTGAACGACGGCAAGCACGATCCGCTGGATTTCGTGCTGTGGAAAGCCGCCAAGCCCGAGGAGCCCGCGGAAGCCCAGTGGGACGGGCCCTACGGCCGCGGCCGGCCCGGCTGGCACATCGAGTGTTCCGCCATGAGCTGCGACATGCTGGGCGAGACCTTCGACATCCACGGTGGGGGTGCCGACCTGCAGTTCCCCCACCATGAGAACGAGATCGCCCAGAGCGAAGGCGCCACCGGCCAGCCGCTGGCCCGTGTGTGGATGCACAACGGCTTCGTGCGGGTGGACAACGAGAAGATGTCCAAGAGCCTGGGCAACTTCTTCACCATCCGCGACGTGCTCGCCAAGTACGACGCCGAGACCGTGCGCTTCTTCATGCTGCGCGCACACTACCGCAGCGCCCTGAACCACAGCGACGCCCACCTCGACGACGCGCGCGCCGCCCTCAAGCGCCTGTACACCGCGCTCTCGCAGGTGAGCGCCGACCCGGTGGTGCCCGACTGGGCCGACCCGGCCGCGGCCCGGTTTCGTGCGGCGATGGACGACGACTTCAACACGCCCGAGGCACTCGCGGTGCTGTTTGAACTGGCGGGGGAGGTCAACCGCGGCCGCGATCCGCAACGCGCCGGGCTGCTGCGCGCGCTCGGCGGTCTGCTGGGGCTGCTGCAGGCCGACCCGGCCGCGTATCTGAAGGGCGGTGGTGCTGGCGATGCGGTGGATGAGACCGCCATCGGCGCCCAGATCGCCGCCCGCGCTGCCGCCAAGCAAGCCCGGGACTTCGCCGAAGCCGACCGCATCCGCCAGTCGCTGCTCGCACAGGGCATCGTGCTCAAGGACGGCCCCGCCGGCACCACCTGGGAGCGTGCCTGATGGCCCCGTCCGCGGCACCGGTGTGGGGGGACGACGCGCCGGGCTATTGGGCCGACGCCTGCCGGCACCTGATGAAGCGCGACCGGGTGATGAAGAAGCTCATCCCCCAGCACCCGGGTGTGTGCCTGCAGTCCCGCGGCGATGCGTTCGTCACCCTGGCGCGCAGCATCGTGGGACAGCAGATCTCGGTGAAGGCCGCCCAGTCGGTGTGGGAGCGCTTCGAGGCGCTGCCGCGCCGCATGACGCCGGCGCAGGTGCTCAAGCTCAAGGTCGATGACATGCGCGCTGCGGGTCTGTCGGCCCGCAAGGTCGAGTACCTCGTCGACCTCGCGCTGCACTTTGTCAACGACCAGGTCCACGTCAAGCAGTGGGCCGAGATGGACGACGAGGCCATCATCGGCGAGCTGGTGGCCATCCGCGGCATCGGTCGCTGGACCGCCGAGATGTTCCTGATCTTTCACCTCATGCGTCCCAATGTCCTGCCGCTGGACGACATTGGCCTGCAAAACGGCATCAGCCGCGCCTACTTCTCCGGCGAGCCGGTCAGCCGCAGCGAAATCCGTGAGGTGGCCGGCTCGTGGGCCCCGTATTGCAGCGTGGCCACTTGGTATATTTGGCGGTCGTTGGACCCCGTTCCCGTCAGTTACTGACGGTTTTCTGCCGGGCGCAGCCGCCCGGGCAAAGGAGCCCACCTTGGCCAAGAAGAACTTTCTCGATTTCGAGCAGCCGATCGCCGAGCTCGAATCCAAGATCGAGGAACTGCGTTACGTGCAGACCGAATCAGCGGTGGACATCTCCGCCGAGATCGAGCAGCTCGCCAACAAGAGCCTGCAACTCACCAAGGACATCTACAGCAACCTCACGCCGTGGCAGATCACCAAGATCGCCCGCCACGCCGACCGGCCGTACACGCTGGACTACGTGCGCGAGATCTTCACGCACTTCACCGAGCTGCACGGCGATCGCCATTTCTCCGACGATCTTTCCATCGTCGGGGGGCTGGCGCGCTTCAACGGGCAGCCCTGCATGGTGATCGGCCACCAGAAGGGCCGGGACACCAAGGAGCGTGGCCTGCGCAACTTCGGCATGACCAAGCCGGAGGGCTACCGCAAGGCGCTGCGCCTGATGAAGCTGGCCGAGAAATTCAAGCTGCCGGTTTTCACCTTCGTTGACACGCCCGGCGCGTACCCCGGCATCGACGCCGAGGAGCGCGGCCAGTCCGAAGCCATCGGCCGCAACATTTTCGAGATGGCCCAGCTGGAGGTGCCGATCATCGCCACCATCATCGGCGAGGGCGGCTCCGGCGGTGCGCTGGCCATTTCGGTGGCCGATCAGGTGCTGATGCTGCAGTACTCGGTGTACTCCGTCATCAGCCCCGAAGGCTGCGCCTCCATCCTGTGGAAGACCAGCGAGCGCGCCAGCGACGCCGCCGAGGCGCTGGGCATTACGGCCCATCGCCTGAAGGCGCTCGGCCTGGTCGACAAGATCGTCAACGAGCCGGTCGGTGGCGCCCACCGCGACCACAAGCAGATGGCTGCTTTCCTCAAGCGCGCGCTGAACGACGCGTGGCGCCAGCTCGCCGATCTCAAGGTCAAGGAGCTGATCGAGCGCCGTCACGCGCGGCTCGACGGCTATGGCCGATTCACCGACACCAAAGCCGAAGCGCGCGACAAGCGCTGAGGCCCCCGGCGCCGGCAGCGCCCGCGCGGCCTGCCGCGCGGCCCTCGACGCTTGGGTGCGGCGATCTGCCGACGATTCCCGGGCGGCGCCGACGACCGTGGCAGTGGCCTGCAGCGGCGGCGCCGATTCCCTCGCGCTGTTGCAGACCGCGGCCGAGCGCTGGCCCGGTGCCGTTGTCGCACTCCACGTTCACCACGGCCTGCAAGCGGCGGCCGATGCCTTTGAGGCCCATGTGCGCGGAGCGGCTTCCCGCTGGGAGCTGCCGGTCCGCGTGGCCCACGTGTCAGCCCGACCCGCACCGGGCGAAAGCCCCGAAGACGCCGCGCGCCGCGCGCGCTACCGCGCGCTGGCCGGTCTGGCGCCCACCGGGGCGGTGGTGCTGCTGGGCCACCACGCGGCCGACCAGTCGGAGACCGTGCTGCTGGCGTTGAGCCGCGGTGCCGGGCTGCCCGGGTTGGCCGCCATGCCGGTGGGCTTTGAGCGCCACGGGGTGCGCTTCGCCCGACCGTGGCTCGGACTGGACCCCGCGGTGACCCGCGCAGCCTTGCGGGAAGCGGGCGAGTCGTGGATCGACGACCCGAGCAACGCGGACCCGCGATTCACGCGCAACCGCCTGCGGCAGCACGTACTGCCCGGCTGGCGCGAGGCCTTCCCCGGCGCCGATGCCGCGCTCGCCCGCACGGCCGCCCACGCGGCCCAGGCACAGCGCCTGCTGGATGCCTTGGCGCGCGAAGACCTCGCCCGCACCGGCGCCCCGCCCGCGATCGCGGCCTTGCAGACCCTGGACCGCGACCGGCAGGCCAACGCGTTGCGGCATTGGTTGCGAACCGTTCACGGCGTCGCCCCGAGCGCCGCGCAGCTGGACGAACTGCTCGACCAGGTCGCGGCCTGCCGCACCCGCGGCCACCGATTGCACCTGCGCGTGGCGGCTGGCCACGTGGTGCGCGACGGCGAGCGCTTGTCGTACACCCCCTCGGTATAATCCCAAGGTTTTGCCCGGCGGCGGACCTCCTGGCACACCGCCCTGCGGTGCCGCCAGCCAGCCCGCCTTTCCGACCCGCTCATCCCCCTCTCTCCGATGGCCCTGATCGTTCACAAGTACGGCGGCACCTCCATGGGTTCCACCGAGCGCATTCGCAACGTCGCCCGCCGTGTCGCCAAATGGCACAAAGCCGGTCACCAGATGGTGGTCGTGCCCAGCGCCATGAGCGGCGAAACCAACCGCTTGCTGGCCCTGGCCAAGGAAGTGGCGCCGGCCAAGCCGGGCACCCCCTATTACCGCGAACTCGACATGCTGGCCGCCACCGGCGAGCAGGCATCGTCGGCGCTGCTCGCCATCGCCCTGCAGGCCGAGGGCCTGGAGGCGGTGAGCTACGCAGGCTGGCAGGTTCCCATCCGGACCAACGACGCCTACACCAAGGCCCGTATCGAGAGCATCGACGACGCGCGCGTGCGCGCCGACCTGGCTGCCGGCAAGGTGGTGATCGTCACCGGGTTCCAGGGCGTCGACGAAGGCGGCAACATCACCACGCTGGGCCGTGGGGGCAGCGACACCTCGGCGGTGGCCGTGGCGGCGGCGCTGAAGGCCGCCGAGTGCCTGATCTACACCGACGTCGACGGCGTGTACACCACCGACCCGCGCGTCGTGCCGGAGGCGCGGCGGCTGCTGCGCGTGAGCTTCGAGGAAATGCTGGAGATGGCCAGCATGGGCTCCAAGGTCCTGCAGATTCGCTCGGTGGAGTTCGCGGGCAAGTACCGCGTGCCCCTGCGCGTGCTCTCCAGCTTCACGCCCTGGGACATTGACCTGGCCGAAGAGGCCGCCTCCGGCACCCTGATCACTTTTGAGGAAGACGAAACCATGGAACAAGCCGTCGTTTCCGGCATTGCCTTCAACCGCGACGAAGCCAAGGTCTCCGTGCTTGGCGTGCCGGACAAGCCCGGCATCGCCGCCCAGATCCTGGGCGCTGTGGCCGATGCCAACGTCGAGGTCGACGTGATCATCCAGAACCTGAGCAAGGACGGCAAAACCGACTTCAGCTTCACGGTCCACCGCAACGACTACCAAAAGACGCTCGACCTGCTCAAGGCACAGGTGGTGCCGGCGCTGGGCGCGGCCGACGTGGTGGGCGACAACCGCATCTGCAAGGTCAGCATCGTGGGTATCGGCATGCGCAGCCACGTGGGCGTGGCCAGCCGCATGTTCCGCTGCCTGAGCACCGAAGGCATCAACATCCAGATGATTTCCACCTCGGAGATCAAGACCTCGGTGGTGATCGACGAGAAGTACATGGAACTCGCGGTGCGCGCGCTGCACCGCGAGTTCGATCTCGATCAGACGGCCGACACCCTCGCTCGCTGAGTGCCGCGGCACCCGCCAGCCTGGCCTGACGCGGCCCGGGGAGGCGGGTGAATTGAGGCATAATGCGCGTCTCCTCTGGAGTGATGACCGAGTGGCCGAAGGTGCTCCCCTGCTAAGGGAGTATGGGGTGTAGAGCCTCATCGAGGGTTCGAATCCCTCTCACTCCGCCAGAGTCCCCGCCCCGCAGCCCCCGGCTGCGGGGCTTTTGTTTTTCCGGGACGTCCGTTACCGTCGCTGCCGATGTCTGCCGCCATGACCGCCTCTGCCGCGCTCCGCCCTGCGGCGTTTGCCACGCTGCTGGCGGTGGCCTGTCTGATGGGGGCCAATCACGTGGCGGCGCGGTTGGCGTTTGACGCGGGCGCGGGCGTGGTCACCGCGGTGCTGTGTCGCAGTGCGGTGACCGCGCTGGTGCTGGCCGTGATGCTGGTGTTGTGGCGCGTGCCCCTGACCTTCACGCCGCGACAGCGCCGTGCACTGCCGGTGATCGGGCTGCTGATCGGCGTGCAGAGCCTGTGCCTGTACGCGGCGGTTGCGCGGGTGCCGGTGGCGCTGGCGCTGCTGGCGTTCAACACCTATCCCTTGTGGACCGCGCTGTGGGCGCGTGTGGTCTACGGTCAGCGGCCCGAGCCGCGCGTGCTGCGGGCCATGCCGGTGCTCCTGGTGGGATTGGCGCTGGCGCTGGACGTGTCGGGCGTCGCGTCCGGCGCGGGGCTGTCCGGTCACTGGGCCGCCATCGGCACCGGCATCGGGTTTGCCATGCTGGCGGCGGCGGCGTTTGGTGGCGCGCTGGTGCTCACCCAGCAGGCCACCGGGGGCCTGGACGGCCGCCTGCGCAGCGCTTGCACGCTGAGCATCGTGGCGCTGCTGGCCGGCGCGGTGCTGTCGGCCCAGGGCGGGCCGGCATGGCCGCAGTCGCTGGCCGGCTGGTGGGGGCTGGCCGGGTTGACGGTGTTGTATGGCACGGCCTTTACCGTGATGTTCACCGTGTTGCCGCGCTTGGGCGTGGTGGGCAACTCGGCGATCATGAATGTGGAGCCGGTGTTTGCCCTGGTGCTGGCGTGGGCGGTGCTGGGGCAGGCGATGGCGGCGGTGCAGGTGGCCGGCGCGCTGCTGGTGGTGGCCACGGTCATGTGGCTCGGGTTGCGCCGCAGTCCGTGAGCGGCGCGCAACGGCTCAGCCGTCGGCCGAGGCGCTCCAGCGCTCGTTCCAGCCCGCCAGTGTGCGGCGGTCGCGCTTGGTGGGTCGGCCGGCGGCCTGGGTGAGCGCGGGTTCGGGGGCGAGACGCCGGGCCTCGGCGGCGGCCTGCCGCCGGGCCAGCGACGCTGCTGTTTCGCGGTACAGCGTGGCGGCCACCGGGGCGGGGCCGCGCACATCGCTCAGGCCCAGGACTTCCACGACGCGCTCGTCCGGGCCGGTGCGCAGCGACAGCGTGTCGCCCAGACGCACCTCGCGACCGGGCTTGGCCGGTGCGCCGTTGACCATGACGCGGCCCTTGTCGATGGCTTCGGCGCTGAGGGCGCGTGTCTTGAAGAACCGCGCGGCCCAGAGCCATTTGTCCAGCCGCACGCGGGGGGCGGCCGGCGCGCTGGCGGCACCCATCAGCGCGGTGCCCCCATGGCCAGGGCGCGGTCGCGGCTGGCCTGCAGCGCCTCGGCATCGGGCAGCTCGCGCGTGGGCCATCCCTGCAGGTGGCGCTCGGCCAGGTCGGCCAGCGCGCGGATGAACTCGGGCGAGTCGTTGACGCAGGGGATGTACTCGAAGCGCTCGCCGCCCGCGTGGAGAAACGCCTCGCGGGCCTCCATGTTGATCTCCTCCAGCGTTTCCAGGCAGTCGCTGGTGAAGCCGGGGCAGATCACATCGACCCGCTTCACGCCCTGCTGGGCGAGCGCGATCAGCGTGGGTTCGGTGTAGGGCTCCAGCCACTTCGCCTTACCGAAACGCGACTGGAAGGTCACCGTCACGCGGTCGGCCAGCAGCCCCAGGCGTTGGGCGAGCAGGCGCGCGGTTTTGTGGCACTCGCAGTGGTACGGGTCGCCCAGCAGCAGGGTGCGCTCGGGCACGCCGTGAAAACTCATCACCAGCCGATCCCCCTGGCCGTGGGCCTGCCAGTGCTCGCGCACGCGGCGCACCAGCGACTCGATGTAGCCGGGGTCGTCGTGGTAGCGGTTGATGAAGCGCAGCTCGGGCACGTTGCGCACCTTCAGCGCCCACTGCATCACGCCGTCCATCACGCTGGCCGTCGTGGTGGCGCTGTACTGCGGGTAGGCCGGCAGCACCAGCAGGCGGGTCACGCCTTCGGCTTTCAACTCATCAAGCACCGCGGGGATGCCCGGGTTGCCATAGCGCATCGCGTAGCGCACGGTGACCACGTGGCCACGCTCGCCGAGGTAGCCGCGCAGCAGCGTGGCCTGCTTCTCCGTCCAGACCTTCAGGGGCGAGCCTTCGGGCGTCCAGATGCCGGCGTATTTGGCGGCCGACTTCTTGGGCCGCACGCGCAGGATGATTCCGTGCAGGATCAGCCACCACACCGGCTTGGGGATCTCCACCACGCGTTGATCGCCCAGGAACTCGGCGAGGTAGCGCCGCAGGGCGGGCGCGGTGGGCTCGTCGGGGGTGCCCAGGTTGCACAGCACGATGGCCGTGCGCGGCGCCTGGCCGTGCTGGAAGTGCGGTTCGCGGTTGAATGCCATGCGCTATTCTCCCGCAAGCATGAATACCCCCGTAGCCGCCCGCCCGCCGGCGCTGGACGTGGCGCGCATCCGCGCCATCACCCTCGATCTGGACGACACGCTGTGGCCGATCTGGCCGACCATCGAGCGTGCCGAGCGCGCGCTGTCCGCCTGGTTGCACGAACACGCGCCCGCCGCGGCCGCGCTGGCCGGCGATCCGGCGGCTTTGCGCGCGGCGCGCCAGCGCGTCCACGCCGAGCGGCCCGACCTGCACCACGACCTCAGCGCGCTGCGCCGCGAGTCCATCCGCGCGGTGCTGGAGCGCGCGGGCGATGACCCGGCGCTCGCTGAGCCGGCGTTCGAGGTGTTTTTCGCCGAGCGCCAGCGAGTGGTGCTGTACGACGACGCCTTGCCGGCGCTGCAGGCGCTGGCCGCGCGCTTCCCGGTGGTGGCCGTGAGCAACGGCAATGCCGACGTGGCGCGCGTTGGCCTGGGCGCGCACTTCCGCGCCAGCCTGAGCGCCCGCGAATTCGGCGTCGGCAAGCCCGACCCGCGCATCTTCCACGCCGCCGCCGCCGCCGCGGGCGTGCCGCCCGAGGCGGTGCTGCACGTCGGCGACGACGCCCACCTCGATGCCGTGGGTGCCCTCGGCGCCGGCCTGCAGGCCGCCTGGCTCAACCGCCCCGGCGCCCCCTGGGAACACGCTCCCCTGCATCCCCACACCACCGTCACCGATCTGCGCGCGCTGTGCGCCCAGCTCGGCCTCACCGCCTGAATGGCAGCCTGATCCCCGGGAGTTTTCTGCATGAGTCTCACCATCCACGGCATCGTCGCCTCCCGCGCCATCCGCCCCCTGTGGGCGGCGGCCGAACTCGGCGTCGCCTACGAGCACGTGCCCACGCCGTTTGAAGGCGGCGCCACCCGCACGCCGGCCTTCCTCGCCCTCAACCCCAATGGCCACATCCCGGTGGTCATCGACCGACGCCCCGAGGGCGAGGTGGTGGTGTGGGAGAGCATGGCCTGCGCGCTGTACATCGCCCGCCACCACGGCCCCGCCGACGGCACGTCCATCACCCCGGCCACGCCGCGGGAAGACGCCGAGGCCCTGCGCTGGAGTTTCTGGGCGGCCAATGAGGTGGAGGCCGACGCGCTGACCGTGTTGATGCACCGCATGGCCATGCCCGAGGCGCGGCGGCGCCCCGAACTGGCCGACGCGGCCGAGAAGCGGCTGGCGGTACCGCTGGGCGTCATCGAGTCGCATCTCGCGGCGCAGCAGGCGGCCGGCCACGCCCACCTCGCCGCGGCGCGCTTCACCGTGGCCGACCTGTGCACCGCCGCCGTGCTCAACTGGGCGCGGCCGGCCGCCCGGCTGATGGCCGCGCATCCGCTGACCCACGACTGGATCCGCCGCTGCATGGAGCGCCCGGCCTACACCGGGCTGCGCCGCGCCGGCTGAGTTCGGTGGCTCAGGCGAGCGCGGCAGCGGCCGCTGCCCGCCCGCTGCGCACCGCGCCTTCCAGCGTGGCCGGGTAGGGACCATCCACGTAGTCGCCCGCGGCCCAGAGCCCTGGGGCCACGACCGGCGCGGGGCGGACCAGGCCGGGTGTGCAGGCAAAGGTCGCGCGCCGCTCCACCACGGTCTGCAGCGGCGTGACCGCCAGCCCCAGCTGTGCCTGCGCCTGCGCCAACACGCCGGCCTGCAAGGTGTCGCGCTCGCCCTCGGCCGCGCTGGCCACGAAGGCCAGCACCCCGCGCAGGGCCGGCTCCTGGGGCGCCAGCGCGCCGCGGTCGAAGGCGAACTGCGCAGGCCCGCCGCGCAGCGCCACCATCGGCCGGCCGAGACCGCCCGCGTGATGCGCCCAGACCGTGGCGATCGCCGTGTGGGGCAGGGCGCCGGTCTGCGCGGCCCAGGCCGGCGCCACGGGACTCAGCCCCTTCGCGGCGGCGGCCGCCCCGGTGGCCCACACCACGCGGTCGGCGAGCAAGCTGTCGTCGCCCAAGGCGAGCGCCCAGCCGCCGCCGTCGCGCGTCACGCCGGTCACGCGCGTCCCCAGCCGCACCGACGCGCCGCGCTCGCCCAGCCAGCGCAGGGCCGGCGCCGGGAGCAGGGCGCCGAGGTCCGTGCGCGGCAGCAGCAGCGCCGACGGCGCCCAGCCCGCGTGGCCGCGGCCGGTGAATGCGTCGCGCAGCACGCGCAGGAACACCGCGCCGCTGGCCTGGGCGGCCGGCAGGTTCAACGCCGACACGCACAGCGGCTCGATCAGGTCGTCCACCACCCGCGGCGGCAGCCCCGCGCACACCGCGCTGACCGTGGCCCCGGCCGGCGCCCGAAAGCCACCGAGCCGCCAACGCACGAGCCGCGCCACCAGCGCGGCGCGGTCGCGCCCGTCCCAGCCGCCAGCGGTCGCGATGGCGGCCAGGGCGGCCAGCGGCGCCGGCCAGCCGGCGGCCCAGCGTGGCGTGTCCAGCCCGCCGCCGTCGGCAAACGGCAGGGCCAGCGGCATCGGCCACAGCGCGGTGCCCAGATCCACGCCGACGCGCTCCATCAGCGCCAGCGTGTCCACATAGGCGCCGATCAGGATGTGCTGGCCGTTGTCGAGTGGCAGCGCGGTGCCGTCGCTGTGGGGCACCGCGAGGGCACGCGCGCGGCCGCCCGGCTGGGCGGTGGCTTCCAGCAGCGTCACCGCGGCGCCGGCGCGGACGCAGGCCTCGGCCGCGGCCAGCCCGGCCCAGCCGGCCCCGACCACCGCCACGCGCAGTCCGCTCACAGCCGACCCAGCGCCTGCACCTTCCACGCCAGCCAGAACTTGCGCAGCGGGGTCAGGCTGACGCGCCGCGTGAGCACCAGCATGGGGTCGGCCTGGATCTCGGTGAGCAGCGTGCGGTAGATGCTGGCCATCATCAGGCCCGGCTTCTGGCTGCGCCGGTCCGCGGCCGGCAGCAGCGCCAGCGCTTCGTCGTAAGTGCGCCGCGCGCGCTCGCACTGGAAGGCCATGAGCGCCCGGAAGCGGCGCTCGAAATCGCCTGCGTCGGTCCCCGGGGCCGGGCCGCGTTTGAGCAACTCGTGGGCCTTCACGTTGAAACTCTGCAACTCGTTGACCGGCAGGTAGATCCGCCCGCGCACCGCGTCTTCGCCCACGTCGCGCACGATGTTGGTGAGCTGGAACGCCAGCCCGAGGCGGTGGGCGTACTCGGTGGTGGCGAGTTCGGTCTGGCCGAAGATGCGCGCGGCCACCTCGCCCACGATGCCGGCCACCAAATGGCAGTAGCGCTGCAGGTTGGCGAAGTCGAGGTACCGGTTCTGTTCCAGGTCCATCTGGCAGCCGTCAATCACCGCCTGCAGGTGGCGGGCCTCGATGCCGTACTCGCCGGCCAGCGGCTGCAGCGCGCGCAGGACCGGGTGGGTCGGTTCGCCCGCAAAGGCCCGCTGCACCTCCTGGCGCCACCACGCGAGCTTGGTCTGCGCCACCCCCGGGTCGCTCACCTCGTCCACCACGTCGTCCACCTCGCGGCAGAAGGCATAGAACGCGGTGATCGCCGCGCGCCGGGGCGGTGGCAAAAACAGGAAGGCGTAATAAAAACTGCTGCCCGAGGCGGCGGCTTTCTGCTGGACGTACTCTTGGGGCGTCATGGGGAGCGGGGCGGGGCGGTCGTGGGAGTGTACGCAGCCGGCGGCGCGCAATGCCGCACTGTCTTTGTCAAGCGCTTCGACACCTTAACCTTCGCTTCAGACTGCGGCTCGTAGCATGCGTTGGCAAGTTGCTCGCAACTGCGTTGCTTCACAACCATTTCCCCACGAGGTGTTCCCATGAGTGAATCCAATCGTCGCGTTTTCATGATGCAAGTGGCCCTGGGCGGCACCGCGCTGGTGGCCGGTTCGGCTGCGATGGCGCAGGGTGCGCCGATGGTCAATGAAAAGGACCCGCAGGCCGTCAGCCTCGGTTATGTGGCCGACGCCACCAAGACCGACACCAAGAAGTACCCGAAGTACGCCGCCGGCCAGATCTGCGGCAACTGCCAGCTCTTCGTGGGCAAGCCGACCGACGCCGCTGGCGGCTGCGGCATCTTCCCGGGCAAGCAGGTGGCCACCAAGGGTTGGTGCAGCGCCTGGGTGAAGAAGGCCGGCTGATCGCCGGATTCGCGGGCGGTCAGCGGCGCGGCCAGCGCCGCCACAGATCGCCCGCGTGGATGATTCCCGAGGCCGCGAGCGAGGCCCACACCAGCCCCCACGGCCAGCCCGCCAGCGCGGCACGCAAGGCGAGCATCAGGCACAGGCCCGACACCAGGTTGGGCAAAACCTCGCCCGGCGCCGGCACCTGCCGGCCGCCCCGGTGCAGCGCCCACAGCAGCGCGCCCTCCAGCACCGTCAGCGCCATCACCGCGTCCAGCAGCAGCGTCAGCGTGGCCGTGGTCACACTCAGACCTTGGCCAGACCCAGCAGGTGGCCCACGTCCTTGAGGAAGATGCGCAGGTGCGCCATGGGCTTTTTGCGCACGAGCTTCTTGTTCATGTAGGACTCGAACGTGAGCTGCTGCACGTCGCGGTCTTCGCAGATCTTCACGAATCGCTCACGCCGGCGCTCGCTGCGGTACCAGAACCACTGCATCACGCCGAGCACCCAGAACACCGTGCCGTGCTCGCGCATGAAGCGCCGCCGGGCCTGTTTGAGGTCGGCCGCGGCGCCGGAGGTGAGGAAGGCGTGGACCGCGTCGGCGGCCAGTTCTCCGCCCAGCATGGCGTAGTAGATGCCCTCGCCCGAGGCCGGGGCCACCACGCCGGCGGCGTCGCCTGCGAGCACGAGGTTGTGGCCGTTGTCCCAGCGCGGAAGCGGCTTGAGCGGCAGCGGCGCGCCTTCGCGGCGCAGCGTGGTGGCGCCCTGCAGGCCGGTGGCGGCGCGCATGCGTTGCACCGAGTCGCGCAGCGAGAAGCCCTTGTCGGCGCTGCCGGTGCCGATGCTCAGCGTGTCCCCGTGTGGGAACACCCAGCCATAGAAATCGGGTGAGAAGCGCCCCTGGTAGTAGACGTCGCAGCGTGTCTCGTCGTAGCCCGGCGGTCGCTCGGCCGCGGCCGGCGTCTGCAGGATCTCGTGGTAGGCGAACACGTATTTCGTGCGCTCGGCGCCCGGCACGCCGCCCAGCCGCGCCACGGCGGACTTGGCGCCGTCGGCACCGATCACCGCGCGGGCGGTCACGGTGTGTGTCGATCGGCGGTCGGCGGTGTTTTCGTCGTCGCCGTCGCCGGCCGCGGCGCTGAACTGCACCACCGCGCGCCCTTGCGCGTCGCGCGAGAGGCCGGTGAAGCGGCCGGTCCGGCGCTCCGCGCCCGCGGCGGCGGCGCGTGCCCGCAGCCATTCGTCAAACGGACCGCGGTCGACCATGCCGACGAAGCCGTTGTCGATCGGAATGTCCACCCGGTGTTCCGAGGGCGCGATCATGCGGGCGCAGCGGGCGCGGGCGACGATTTGGCTGTCGGGGATGTCGTAGTCGCGGATGGCGCGAGGCGGGATGGCACCGCCGCAGGGCTTGATGCGCCCGGCGCGGTCGAGCAGCAGCACGCGGCGTCCGGCGCGGGCCAGGGTGTGGGCGGCGGTGGCGCCGGCGGGGCCGCCGCCGATCACCACCACGTCGTAGTCGGCGGACTCGTGGTTCATGGGTGTTGTCTCGTAGGCAGGCCGCGCGGGGGAAGTCCCGCGGACTGCGGCGCCGTCGGGCGGCGGGGGGCGGAGGTCAGACCGATGCGCCAGGCCAGCGCGGCGGCGGCCACGAAGGCCAGGGCTTCCAGGGCAAACACGATGGCGTAGGCCGCGCCGGCATCGACGATCAGGAACCGCGCGAGGTCGCTCGCGCCGGTGCCGACCAGACCGCCGAGGGCAAAAGCCACCGCCTGCCCGGCGCCCCACAGGCCCAGCCGCAGGCCTTCGCGGCCACTGCCGCCGGCCCCGGCCAGCCGCATCATGGACGCGATGGCTCCGATCGAAAACGCGCCGTTGGCCGCGCCCAGCGCGAACACGGTCGCCGCCAGCGGCCACGGCGCCCCGTGCACACCGCCCGCGGCCAGCAGACCCAGTGCCACGGCAGAGGCCAGGCAGCCACCGACCGTCCACCCGCGCAGCGACGCCAGCCGGACCAGCGCCGGCCGCCCGGGGAAGCGCGCGGCCAGCAGGCCGCTGCCGGCCACCATCAGCATGCCCAGCAGCACCCCGCCGTGCTGCACGCCGGAGAGCTGGGTCGAGGCGCCCGGCGAATAGCCGAACACGGTGCCCGCGAAGGGCTCCAGGATCAGGTCCTGCGCGCTGAAGGCCAGCATGGAGACGAACACGAACACTGTGAAGCGGCGCGCCACCGGCTCGTCCCACACCGCCGCCAGCGCGGCGCGGAAGGCCGGACGCTCGCCGCCCGAGGCCACCGCCGCTGGTGGGTTGCCGCGTCCCTCCACGCCGCGCACGGCGAGTACCGCCAGCACCCAGGCCAGCACCGCCACGCCCGCGCTCACCGCCAGCAGTCGCTCGGGCGAATAGGGCTCCAGCAGTTTGCCGGCCACGCCGGCCGTGAGCGCGAAGCCCACGATCATCATCATCCAGACCAGGGTGGCGGCCGGCCCGCGGTGGGCGTCGGGCACGCGCTTGGCCAGCAGCGCCAGCAGGGATGTCCCGGCCGCGCTCACCCCCAGCCCGACCATCACAAAGCCCACCACCGCCAGCACGATGCCCAGCGCGCGGTCCTGCGCCAGCACCACGGTGGCCAGCGAGGCCGTCACGGCGCCGGCGCCCAGCACCGCCATGCCACCCACGATCCAGGGCGTGCGTCGGCCGCCCACGTCAGAGCCAAAACCCATGCGCGGGCGGGCGATCTGCACCGCGTAGTGCAGCGCCACCAGCACGCCCGGCAGCAGTGCCGGCAGCGCGAGTTCGACCACCATCACCCGGTTGAGCGTGGACGTCGTGAGCACCACGATGGCGCCCAGCGCGGCCTGCACCAGCCCCAGGCGGACCACCGATCCCCAGCCAAAGGGCGTCATGCCCCGACCCCCAGGCTGCGCAGCGCGAAGGCGCTGACCATCATGCCGGCCACAAACAGCGGCACGCCAAAGCCGCTGTACCACAGCGCGCGCGGCACCGGATCGGCCAGGAAGCGGCGCATCAGCACAGCCTGCACCGCCAGCAGCGCCGCCACGCCGCCGGCGTGCAGCGGTCGGTCCCATTGCCACAGCAGCGCGATCACCAGCACCTGCGGCAGGGCCATGAACCAGCAGGCCACGCGCGCCGCGCGGTCCACCCCCAGCTGCACCGGCAGCGAGCGCACGCCCATCAGCCGGTCGCCGGTGACGGCCTTGAAATCGTTGAGGGTCATGATCCCGTGGGTGCCCGCGCTGTACAGCGCGGCCAGGACGAGCGATTCGCCGCCCGGCATGGCGCCGCCCGCCATCACGGCTGCGCCGGTGATCCAGGCGATGCCCTCATAGCTGATCCCGCAGGCCGCGTTGCCCCACCAGCCGTTTTCCTTCAGGCGCAGCGGCGGGGCGCTGTAAGCCCAGGCCAGCAACAGGCCGAGCGCCGCCGCGCCAAAGCCCCACGGGCCCAGCGCCGTGGCCACGAGCAGCGACAAGAGCGTCCAGCCCACCGCCAGGTACAGGCCCCAGCGACCTGGCATGCGGCCGGAGGGGATCGGGCGCTGCGGCTCGTTGATCGCGTCCACGTGGCGGTCAAACCAGTCGTTGACCGCCTGACTGGTCGCGCAGACCAGCGGCCCGGCCAGCGCCACCCCGACCAGCACCAGCCACCAGCGTTCGGCCAGCGGCTGCCCGGAGGCGACCACGCCGCAGGCAAAGGCCCACATGGGCGGGAACCAGGTGATGGGCTTGAACAGCTCGGTGACGGCGGACAGGGCAGGGCGGGCCATGCGCCGTTGTACGCTTTACATCAAATAGCGTCAACAAAAATTGACACTTACCGATCGCCGGCCGGGCCGGCGGGCCCTCAGTTGGGCTCGTCGCTGGCGCCGTCGAGGATGCCGAAGCGGCGCAGCTTGATGTAGAGGCTCTGGCGCGACAGGCCCAGCATTTCGGCGGCCGAGGCGCGGTTGTCGCCCGTGAGCTCCAGCGCGGCCTCGATGCACAGCTGCTCGATGAGGTCGGTGGTCTCGCGCACGATGTCCTTCAGCGGCAGCCGGCCGACCAGTTCGGTCATCTGGCTGGCCGAGCGCGGAAGCTCTTTGTTGGCCCGGCCATCCAGGCTGAGGCGGCGGCCCATGTCGCGGATGGTGAATCCCAGACAGCGCTGCAGGCCGCTCTGCACCGCCACCGCCGACACCTCGACCTCGGCCGTGGCACCGTACTCGCCGCGCAGCTGCGTGGCAAACAGCCGCACCGAGCCGTGCTGGCGCAGGTTGGTCAGCAGCACGCGAAAGTCCACGCCGGTGCGGCCCAGCCACCGATCGAGCGGTTCGCCGCGCGCCTGCTCCTCGCTGGCCAGCTGGCCGAGGTCGAGAAAACTGCGGTTGGCGCTCAGGATGCGGCCATCGAGGTCGGTGACCACCACCGCGTCGGGCGCGGCTTCGGTCACCTGGAGCAGCTGCTGGCGGCCGCTGGTCAGGCTGGGCGCCAGGCTGTCTTGCGGGCGGGTGAAGCGCAGCAGGAAGTGCACCACGTTGTCCTGGCGGAACTGCGAGGCCGCCACGGTCATGTCGTCGGTGCCGTCGACCAGCCGCACGGTGCAGGGGTCGGCCCGGCCGGTGGCGCGCAGGCGCTCCAGCATGTCGCGCAGGGCGCCCACGCTGCGCTCGTCGAGGCTGTCGCTCAGCGTCCAGTTTGGCGCGCGCATGCGCTCACCAAACAACTCGTAGGCCGCCGGGTTCGCCTCTTCCAGTTTGTCCAGCGCACCCTGCAGGATCAGCACCGGCTCGCTGGCCATCTGGAACAGCAGCCGGTAGCGCGTTTCCACCTGCCGCAGGCGCCAGTAGTCGCGCTCCATCGACAACTGGGCCGACACCAGCCGCTGCTGCAGCGCCACCTGGCTGCGCAGGTCGCGGCCGAAGGCCAGGCGCCAGCCGTCTTGCACGCCGGGTCGGGCCAGGGCCGCCACCGCAAACGACACCGGCCAGTCGCCGCCGTCGCTGAGGGTCTGGTTGACGTGGCGCCAGCGCGGACCGGCCGCATCGGTCGCCGCGTCGGCGAGCAGGGCCTCGACCTTGTTGCGGCTTTCCTGGGTGACGCAATCGCGCCACGCGCGACCAATCCAGTCGCGGCAGCGCTCGCCCATGCCGTCGTCGGCGCGGCACGCCAGATCACGGATCACACCCGCTGGGTCCACCACCAGCACCACATCGGCCGCGGCGCTGACGATGTCGGCCACCGCATCGGCACCCAGGCCGGCGAGGTGGCGTTCCGGCGCGGCGAACAGGTGCTCGGCAGGAACGGGCGATGCCTGGGGCATGGTGGGCTTCCGGGTAGGGGTGTCGCTTGTTATAACTGATTCTTTCGACTTACTTCTTGCCGGATCGCTCGGCAAGAAGGCGGTCGGCGACCTGCGGGGCCTGGGCGCCATCGGAGACGATGGCATCGGCCTGAATCTGGTCGGCGATGCCCGGTATGAGACCGAACACCGCACCGCCGGCGATTATAGAGACGTGGGGGTTGACACTGCAGCGGCGCACCTGCGCGATGGTGATGCCCAGCCGTGCGATCCCACCGACCGATCCGAGGGTGAAACCGACCACGTCGTACCAGGTGCTGTGGACACGCTCGGACACCGGCTGGTCGGACAGCAGGCAGATGTCCACCTCCCAGCCGGCGCGGTGGAAAAACTCGCTCACCACCGACAGGCCCAGGGTGTGTTGCTCACCGGGGTTGGGCACGAGCAGGACCCGCCGCCCGTGCGGCGCCACCGGCACCGCCTCCTGCAGCTGGCGAAACCCCTGGCTGTTGTGGCGCAGCACCTGCTGAAGCCGTCCGAGTCCCATGGTCACCGCGGTGAAGTCGCAGAGATCGCGCTCCCACAGCACGCCCAGGTGCTGGGCTACGGGCCCGAGCAGGTCCATGAAGATCCCTTCGACCGGGATCCCGCGCGCGAGCATGTCATCGACCGCGGACTGCACCACCGCATCGTCCTCGTGGAGCACGAGCTCGGCAAACAGCGCCACGTCTTCCGGCTGTACCCGGGTCACCGGGGCATAGGGCGAGGGCGCGCAGGCCGGTGTCTCGCGATGCGCCAGGATCAGCCGGGGAATGATTTCGTATTCAACGGCCTTGCTCAGCAACACCGACCGCACGGTGTCCGTCGGGGGCAGGGTGTCGGGGATGCCGTCGAGCATGCCGTCGAGATCCGGCAGGTAAGACTCCCCCGGCTGGGGGCTCAGGTAGTCCCCCGGCTTCGGGGGGCTGAGTCGAGAGTACGAGCCCATGTTCCAAGTCCTCCGCGCGTGACGCGCATTGCCGATCGGCAGGGGCCTTGTCTCAGGGCCGGAGCCATCCGTTGCCGGCCATCGTGCCACGCCTGCCTGACAGGTGTGTAACAGCGGCGGACCGGGCTGGGCCTGGAGTCGGTGTCACGGGAGTTGATCACACCGGGCTGTGCAGGCCGTCACGCCGACTTTACTCCCTCCGCCTCGAATGTCAATTTAATTGAACGTCAATTTAGATTGACACCGTGGCCCCAAGCGCCTAAATTGGGTCCATGGCCTCCACCTCCGCCTCCGCCCCGGTTCTCCGCCGCGCCGCGCCGCTGTACACGCCGGCGCAGCGCCAGCGCCGGGACAGCACGCGCTGGACGCTGGTGCAAGGCGTGTTGGCGCCGCTGCAGTTCCTGGTCTTCCTGGTCAGTCTGGCCCTGGTGTTGCGCTTTCTGGCCACGGGCCAGGGCGAGGCGGCCGCCACCGTGTCGGTGGTGATCAAGACGCTGCTGCTCTACCTGATCATGGTCACGGGCTGTGTGTGGGAGAAGGTCGTGTTCGGGCAATACCTGTTCGCACCGGCCTTTTTCTGGGAAGACGTGT
The DNA here is from genome assembly GCF_057219855.1 of Hydrogenophaga sp. T66. Lineage (NCBI taxonomy): Bacteria > Pseudomonadati > Pseudomonadota > Betaproteobacteria > Burkholderiales > Comamonadaceae > Hydrogenophaga > Hydrogenophaga sp. T66. The sequence goes on from NZ_JBXVVX010000001.1 coordinate 1,039,385, forward strand.
TCAGCATGCTGGTGCTGGCGCTGCACACCGCTTACCTCGCTGCGCTGGTCGCGGGCTGGCTGGCGCCGCGGGCGCTGATGGGGCTGGCCCTGGCCGCCTATGCCGCCTACGTCATCAACGCGGCCCAGTTCCTCATCAAGCTGCGGGCGGCGCGTCTGCAAGGGAGCCCCGCATGAACACCGCGACCATCCCGATCCGCGCCGAGGCCGCTGGCGCGGGTTGCAGCACCGCCCCGGTGCGCCGCGAGCGCGGCCAGCACGAGGTGTTCTGCGGCCTGACCGGGATCATCTGGCTGCACCGCAAGATCCAGGACGCGTTTTTTCTCGTGGTTGGCTCGCGCACCTGCGCGCACCTGATCCAGAGCGCCGCCGGCGTGATGATCTTTGCCGAGCCCCGCTTTGCCACGGCCATCATCGACGAGCGCGATCTCGCCGGGCTGGCCGACTGCCACGACGAACTCGACCGCGTGGTGAACCGCCTGCTGGAGCGGCGCCCGGACATCCGGCTGCTGTTTTTGGTCGGTTCCTGTCCGTCGGAAGTGATCAAGCTCGACCTCACGCGCGCGGCGCAGCGCCTGAACAGCCGCACCGCACCGCGCACCCGCGTGCTGAGCTACTCCGGCAGCGGCATCGAGACGACCTTCACGCAGGGCGAGGACGCGTGTCTGGCGGCCCTCGTGCCCACGCTGCCGGCCGACGACCGGCTGGCTGCGCCGGCCCTCATGGTGGTCGGGGCGCTGGCCGATGTGGTCGAGGACCAGTTCGCTCGCCTGCTGGCCCAGCTGGGCATCGGTCCGGTGCACTTCTTCCCCCCGCGGCGCGCCGCGGACCTGCCGCCGGTCGGCCCCCAGACGCGCTTCCTGCTGGCCCAGCCCTTCCTCGCCGACACCGCGCGGGCGCTGGAGTCCCGCGGGGCGCAGCGCCTGGACGCGCCGTTTCCGCTGGGCGAGGAGGGCACGACCGCCTGGCTGCAGGCCGCTGCCACCGCGTTCGGCGTGAGCGCCGCGCGCTTTGAGGCCGTCACCGGCGCCGGCCGCGAGCGCGCCCGCGCCGCGCTGGCCCGCCAGCGCCCCGCGCTCGAAGGCCGTCGCGTGTTCTTCTTCCCCGATTCGCAGCTGGAGATTCCGCTGGCGCGGTTTCTGTCCCGCGAAACCGGCATGCGGCTCACCGAGGTCGGCACGCCCTACCTGCACCGCGCGCTGCTCGGCGCCGAACTGGAGCGCCTGCCCGCCGAGACGTCGCTGAGCGAGGGCCAGGACGTGGACCGCCAGCTCGACCGCTGCCGCGCCCTGCAGCCTGACCTGGTGGTGTGTGGTCTGGGGCTGGCCAACCCGCTGGAGGCCGAAGGCATGACCACCAAGTGGGCGATTGAACTCGTGTTCACCCCGATCCAGGGCTACGAGCAGGCCGGCGACCTCGCCGAGCTGTTCGCCCGTCCGCTGCGGCGCCGCGAGCGTCTCGGACCCGATCCGCAGGCCGCGCCCGAGCGGTGGCTGGAGGCCTGAGATGCAGCTGACGCTCTGGACGTACGAAGGCCCGCCGCACGTCGGCGCCATGCGCGTGGTCACCGCCATGAAAGGCGTGCACTACGTGCTGCACGCGCCGCAGGGCGACACCTACGCCGACCTGCTGTTCACCATGATCGAGCGCCGCGCCGAGCGCCCGCCGGTCACCTACACCACCTTCCAGGCGCGCGACCTGGGTGGCGACACCGCCGAGCTGTTCAAGACCGCGGCACGCGAGGCCTGGGAGCGCTTCCGCCCCGAGGCGCTGGTGGTCGGCGCTTCCTGCACCGGTGAGCTGATCCAGGACGACCCGGGCGGCCTGTGCCGGGCGCTGGCGCTGCCCGTGCCGGTGGTGCCGCTGGAGCTGCCGTCGTACCAGCGCAAAGAACACTGGGGCGCGGCCGAAACGCTGTACCAGATCGTGCGCACGCTGGCCGACCCGGCGCGCCGCGCCGCGCCACGCCAACCCGGCGACCGGCCGCGCTGCAACATCCTCGGCCCCGCCGCGCTGGGCTTCCGCCACCGCGATGACCTGCGTGAAATCCGCGGCCTGCTGGAAGAGCTGGGCGTCGACATCAACGTGGTTGCGCCCATGGGCGCCCGGCCGGCGGACATCGCCCGCCTGGGCGAGGCCCACTTCAACGTCGTCCTCTACCCCGAGATCGCCGGCACCGCCGCCGCCTGGCTGCAGCGCAGCTTTGGCCAGCCATCCACCCGCACCGTGCCCATGGGCACCGGCGCCACGCTGGACTTCATCCGCGAGGTCGCGGCCCTGGCCGGTATCGATCCCGAGCCGGTGTTGCGCCAGGCCGCCTACCGGGCCCGCTGGTACGCGCGCTCGGTCGACTCGACCTACCTCACCGGCAAGCGCGTGTTCATCTTTGGCGACGCGACCCACGCCGTGGCCGCCGCGCGCATCGCCCGCGAGGACATGGGTTTCGAGGTCGTCGGGCTGGGCACCTACACCCGGGAATTCGCCCGCGACATCCGCGAGGCCGCCCGCGGCCTGGGACTGGAGCCGCTGATCACGGACGACTACCTCGACGTCGAGGCCGCGATCGCGGCCGCGCAGCCGGAGCTGGTGCTGGGCACGCAAATGGAGCGCCACATCGCCAAGCGCCTGGGCATCCCGTGCGCGGTGATTTCCGCGCCGGTGCACGTGCAGGACTTCCCGGCCCGCTACGCGCCGGTCATGGGTTTTGAAGGTGCCAACGTGCTGTTCGACACCTGGGTCCACCCGCTCATGATGGGGCTGGAAGAACACCTGATCGGCATGTTCCGCGAGGACAGCGAGTTCCACGCCGACGCCGCCCCGTCCCACCTCGGCGGCACGGTGGCCCGCCCGCGCGAGACCCCGCCACCGGCGGCCGAACCCGCCGCCCCCACCGCCGCGCCCGCGGGCGCGTCCTCGGCCCCGACCGCCACCGTGTGGGGCGACGACGCCGAGCGCGAGCTGAAAAAGATCCCCTTCTTCGTGCGCGGCAAGGCCCGCCGCAACACCGAGCTGTTCGCTCGCGACCGCGGCCTGTCGCTGATCACGCTGGAGACCCTCTACGATGCCAAAGCCCACTTCAGCCGCTGAAGGCCGCGCCCCCGCCGCCGCCACCCGCGCGGTGCTGGTGACGATGGACAGCCATTCCGCCAGCGCCACCGAGCGGGCCGCCCGGCGGCTCTCGCGCGACCTGCCCGGGCTGACGCTGACGGTCCACGCCGCGGCCGAGTGGGGCGATGACCCGGCCGCGCTGGCGCGCTGCCGCGACGACATCGCGCGCGGCGACATCGTGATCGTCACGATGCTCTTCATGGAAGACCACTTCTTGCCGATCATCGATGCGCTGCGCGCCCGCCGGGACCATTGCGACGCCATGGTCTGCGCGATGTCGGCCGCCGAGGTCACCCGCCTGACCCGCATGGGCCGCTTCGACATGAGTGCACCGGCCAGCGGCGCGCTCGCCTTTTTGAAGCGCCTGCGCGGCAACGCCGGCAAGGCAGGGAAAGACGGGCCATCGGCCAGCGCCGGCGCCCAGCAGATGAAAACCCTGCGCATGCTGCCCAAGCTTCTGCGCTTCATCCCCGGCACGGCGCAGGACGTGCGGGCCTATTTCCTGGTCTTGCAGTACTGGCTGGCTGGGTCCGAACAGAACATGGTCAACCTGGTCCACTACCTCGTGGACCGCTACGCCAGCGGACCGCGCGCGGCGCTGCGCGGTGTGGCCCGGCCGGCCGATCCGGTCAATTACCCGGAGGTCGGCGTCTACCACCCGAAGATGGACGCGGTGGAGGCGGTCGCCCACATGGCCGAGCGGGTGCAGGCGCTCCCGCGCTGTGCCACCACCGGCCGTCGCGGCACGGTGGGCCTGCTGCTCATGCGTTCCTACCTGCTGGCCGGCAACGCCGAACACTACAACGGCGTGATCACGGCGCTGGAGGCGCGCGGGCTGCGCGTGATCCCGGCGTTTGCCACCGGGCTCGACCAGCGACCGGCGATCGAGGCCTTCTTCTTCCAGGACGGGCGCCCGACCATCGACGCGCTGGTGTCGCTCACCGGCTTCTCGCTCGTCGGGGGCCCGGCCTACAACGACGCCAAAGCCGCGGAAGACGTGCTGGCGCGGCTCGACGTGCCCTACCTCGCGGTGCATCCGCTGGAGTTCCAGACGCTGGACCAGTGGGGCGGCTCGCCGCGCGGGCTGATGCCGGTGGAGAGCACCATCATGGTCGCGATCCCCGAGCTGGACGGCGCCACCGGCTCGATGGTGTTCGGCGGCCGTGGCAACGCGGCGCACCACACCTGCACCGGCTGCAGCCAGGGCTGCCGCTTCGAGCGCGCGCCCGATGCCCACGACATGCACAGCTGCATCGAGCGCGCCGACATGCTCGCCGCGCGGGTGGGCAAGCTCGTGGACCTGCGTCGCAGCGAACGCGCCGAGCGCCGCGTGGCCGCGGTCATCTTCAACTTCCCGCCCAACGCCGGCGCCACCGGCACCGCGGCCCACCTCTCGGTGTTCGAGTCGCTGCACAACCTGCTGCTGGCCATGCAGCGCGAGGGCTACACCGTCGAGGTGCCGGCCAGCGTGGACGCGCTGCGCCGCCAGCTGATCGAGGGCAACGCCGCCCGCTTCGGCGCGATGGCCAACGTGCACACCCGCATCGCGGCCGACGACCACGTCCGCCGCGAGCGCCACCTCGCCGAGATCGAGGCCGCCTGGGGCCCGGCGCCCGGCCAGCAGCAAAGCGACGGTGCGTCGATCTTCGTGCTGGGCGAACGCTTCGGCAATGTGTTTGTCGGCATCCAGCCCGCCTTCGGCTACGAGGGCGACCCGATGCGCCTGCTCTTCGAGCGCGGCTTCGCGCCGACCCACGCGTTCTCCGCGTTCTACCGCTGGTTGCGCGAGGACTTCGGCGCCCACGCGGTGCTGCACTTCGGCACCCACGGCGCGCTGGAATTCATGCCCGGCAAACAGACCGGCCTGTCGGCCACTTGCTGGCCCGACCGCCTCATCGGCGACCTGCCCAACCTCTATCTCTACGCCAGCAACAACCCCAGCGAAGGCACCATCGCCAAGCGCCGCGCCGCCGCCACCCTGGTGAGCTACCTCACACCGCCCGTGGCCCAGGCCGGTCTGTACAAGGGTCTGGTGGACCTGAAGGAGGCGCTGGAGCGCTTCCGCTCGCTGGAGCCGGAGGCCCAGCGCGAACGCGCCGAACTCGTGCCCATGATCCAGGCCCTGGCCGCCACGCTGGAGCTGGCCCCGGCCGAGCCCGCCTGGGGCGACGACGCCGAGCGCGCGATCGCCCGCCTGGCCGAGGCCGTGCTGGAGGTGGAGTACACGCTGATTCCCCACGGGCTGCACGTGGTGGGCCGCGCACCGACGCCGGCCGAACGGGTCGACCTGCTGCTCAGCCACGCCGAGGCCGCGCACGGCCAGCGCCTGCCGCGCGAGTGGGTGCAGGCCGTGGTGGACGGCGTCCCGCCCACGCCGGCCGACGACGCCCAGGCCGCGCTGCTGACCGACCTCGCCGCGACCGACCGCCTGCTGGCCGACGACCACGAAATCGACGGCCTGCTGCGCGCCCTCGACGGCCGCTACCTGCGTCCCGCGCCGGGCGGCGATCTCCTGCGCACGCCGTCGATCCTGCCCACCGGCCGCAACCTCCACGGCTTTGACCCCTTCCGCCTGCCCAGCGCCTACGCCGTGCAGGATGGCGCGCGGCAAGCCGAGCGGCTGCTCGCCCGGCACACCGCCGACGGCCACCCACTGCCGCGGTCGATTGCCATGGTCCTGTGGGGCACCGACAACCTCAAGAGCGAAGGCGGCCCGATCGGGCAGGCGCTGGCGCTCATGGGCGCGCGCCCGCGCTTTGACAGCTACGGCCGGCTGGCCGGCGCCACCCTGATCCCGCTGGCCGAACTGGGACGCCCGCGCATCGACGTCGTGATCACCCTCTCGGGCATCTTTCGCGACCTGCTGCCGCTGCAGATCAAGCTGCTCGCCGAGGCGGCGTTCCTCGCCGCGAGCGCCGACGAGCCGCGCGACCAGAACTACCTGCGCGACCACGCGCTGGCCTGGCAGGCCGAGCACGGCGGCGACCTGGAAACCGCGTCCCTGCGCGTGTTTGGCAACGCCGAAGGCGCCTATGGCGCCAACGTCAACAGCCTGATCGACAACAGCCGCTGGGACGATGGCGATGAACTCGCCGAGACCTACACCCGCCGCAAGGGATTCGCCTACGGCCGCGCCGGCCGGCCGATGGCCCAGGGCGCGCTGCTGCAGCATGCGCTGACCCGCGTGGACCTCGCCTACCAGAACCTCGACTCGGTCGAACTGGGCGTGACCACGGTGGACACCTATTTCGACACCCTCGGCGGCATCAGCCGCGCCATCCAGCGCGCCAAGACCCAGGCGCAGGGCAGCACCGCCGCGATGGCGCCGGTCTACATCGGCGACCAGACCCGCGACGCCCACGGCGGCGGCACGGTGCGCACGCTCAACGAGCAGGTGGCGCTGGAAACCCGCACCCGCATGCTCAACCCCAAATGGACCGAAGGCATGCTCAAGCACGGCTACGAAGGCGTGCGCCAGATCGAAGTCCACCTCACCAACACCCTGGGCTGGTCGGCCACGACCGGCCAGGTCCAGCCCTGGGTGTACGAACAGCTCACCCAGGCCTTCGTGCTCGATCCCGAGATGCGTCGTCGCCTGGCAGAACTGAATCCCACCGCGTCCGCGCGGATGGCCAACCGGCTCATCGAGGCCTCGGAACGACAGTTCTGGAGCCCCGACGCCCGCACGCTGCAAGCCCTGCGGCAAGCCAGTGAAGAACTGGAAGACCGCCTGGAAGGCGTGATCGAAGGAGCCACCGCATGATGGAAACCAGCGTCCCCCTGACCGACTTGCGCCGCGCGGCGCGGCCGGTGCCGCCCCGTGAAGACGGGGAAGGCAGCCTGCAGGTGCAGCTTGACCCGAGCCTGAAGATCGGCACCGCCAAGGTGTTCGCCATCTACGGCAAGGGCGGCATCGGCAAGAGCACGACCAGCTCCAACCTCTCGGCCGCGTTTTCCCACCTGGGCAAGCGCGTGCTGCAGATCGGCTGCGACCCCAAGCACGACAGCACCTTCACCCTGACCAAGAAGATGCTGCCGACCGTGATCGATGCGCTGGAGGCGGTGGATTTCCACCCTGAAGAACTGCGCACCGAGGACTTCGTCTTCCCCGGCTACAACGGCGTGATGTGCGTCGAAGCGGGCGGGCCGCCGGCCGGCACCGGCTGTGGCGGCTACGTGGTCGGCCAGACCGTCAAGCTGCTCAAGGAGCACCACCTGCTCGAGGACACCGACGTGGTGATTTTCGACGTGCTGGGCGATGTGGTCTGCGGCGGCTTTGCGGCCCCGCTGCAACACGCCGACCGCGCCATGATCGTCACGGCCAACGACTTCGACTCGATCTTCGCGATGAACCGCATCGTGCAGGCCATCGGCGCGAAGGCCAAGAACTACGGCGTGCGCCTGGGCGGCGTGATCGCCAACCGCAGCGCGGCCACCGACCAGATCGACAAATACAACGACCGCACCGGCCTGCGCCTGGCGGCGCGCTTCCCCGACCTCGACGCCATCCGCCGCAGCCGGCTGAAAAAGTCGACGCTGTTCGAGATGGAGGACTCGCCCGACGTGCAGGCCGTGCGCGATGAGTACATGCGCCTGGCCGATGTGCTGTGGCGCGGCGGCGATCCGCTGCCGGCGGTGCCGATGAAGGACCGCGACATCTTCGACCTGCTGGGTTACGACTGAACCCCCGGAGCCGCTCAGACCATGGACCACTCTCCCTACCTCCAGCGCCGCGCGCAGATCGAGACCTACTTCGACCGCACCGCCGCCCAGGCCTGGGCGCGCCTGACCAGCAACGCGCCGGTGGGCCGCATCCGCGCCACCGTGCGCGCCGGGCGCGACGACATGCGCGCGACCCTCCTGTCGTGGCTGCCGGCCGACCTGCGCGGCCTGCGGCTGCTGGACGCCGGCAGTGGCACCGGCGCGCTGGCGATGGAGGCCGCGCAGCGCGGCGCCGACGTCGTGGCCATCGACCTCTCGCCCACGCTGGTCAACCTGGCGCGCGAGCGCTGGGCCGCCACGCCCAAGGCCCGCGGTGCGGGCACGCTGCTCTTCTCCTCGGGCGACATGCTGGACCCGTCGCTTGGCCAGTTCGACCACGTGGTGGCGATGGACTCGCTGATCCACTACGACGTGCCCGACATCGTGGCCGCGCTGCAGCGGCTGGGCCTGCGCACGCGTGGCAGCCTGTTGTTCACCTTCGCGCCGCGCACGCCGCTGCTGGCGGCGATGCACCGCGTGGGCCGCCTGTTCCCGCGCAGCGACCGATCGCCTGCGCTCACGCCGGTGTCGCAGCCGCTGCTGGCCGCGGCGCTCGCGCCGCAGGTGGCGCCGCTGGGCTTTGCGCCCGGCCGCCAGCGCCGCGTGGCCAGCGGCTTCTACACCTCGCACGCCTGGGAGTGGAGCCGGTGAAGACGCTCACCCGATGGCTCATGCCGGCCTGGGCGGCCCAGATCGCCCAGCGGTACGTGCCGTTCGCCGACGCGGCCAGCCCCGACCTGCCGCTGGGGCGGCTGTTGCGGCTCTCCCTGTTCCAGCTGGCCATCGGCATGACCACCGCGCTGCTGGTGGGCACGCTCAACCGCGTGATGATCGTGGAGCTGGGCGTGCCGGCCTGGTGGGTGGCGGTGTCGGTGGCGCTGCCGCTGGTTTTTGCACCGCTGCGGGCGCTGATCGGCTACCGCAGCGACACGCACCCCTCCGCGCTCGGCCTGCGCCGCCTGCCGTATCTGTGGATGGGCAGCCTGCTGATGTTCGGCGGGCTGGCGATCATGCCGTTTGCCCTGCTGTTGCTGTCCGACCCGCCCCCGGGCGCACTGGGCGTGTGGGCGGGCCGCATCGGCGCGGCGCTGGCGTTCCTGCTGGTCGGCGCGGGCATGCAGATCACGCAGACCGCCGGCCTCGCGCTGGCCAGCGACGTGGCGCCTGCCGACAAGCGCCCGCGCGTGGTGGCCCTGCTGTACGCCATGCTGCTCGTCGGCCTGATCGCCGGCAGCGCGTTGCTCGGCACCTTGCTGGCGGACTTCAGCCCGAAGCGCCTGATCCAGGTGGTGCAGGGTGCGGCCGTGCTCACCGTGCTGCTCAACCTGACCTCGCTGTGGAAGCAGGAAGCACGCGGCACGCGGCGCGGCGCGCGCGAGGCCGATGGCTTCTCGCGCAGCTGGCAGCGCCTGATGGCCATCCCCCAGATGCGCCGCTTCCTGTGGACCGTCGGGCTGGGCACGGTGGCCTTCAGCATGCAGGACATCGTGCTGGAGCCTTACGGCGGGCAGGTGCTCGGCCTCGACGTGGGGCTGACCAGCACAGTCACGGCGCTGAGCGCCGGCGGGGCCTTGCTCGCCTTTGCGCTGTCGACCCGCCTGCTTGGCCGCGGACTGGACACGATCCGCGTGGCCGCCGCGGGCGCGCTCACCGGGCTGCCGGCCTTTGCCTGCGTGATCTTTTCGGCGCCGCTGTCCTCGCCCCTGCTGTACGAGATCGGCGCAGCCCTCATCGGCTTCGGCGGAGGATTGTTCTCGGTGGGCATGCTGCTGACCGCGATGGAACTGCCCGAGCGGGAACACACCGGCCTGGTGCTGGGCGCGTGGGGCGCGGTGCAGGCCACCGCCGCCGGCCTGGCGATGGCGCTGGGTGGCGTGCTGCGCGACCTGGTGGCCGCGGCGGTGGACGCCGGCTGGCTCGGCGGGCCGCTCGACTCGCCGGCCACCGCCTACAGCGTGGTGTTCCACCTGGAGATCTACCTTTTGTTCGTCGTGCTGATCGCGCTGGGCCCGCTGGCCCGCCGCCACAGCCCGCCCGCACCCCGTTCACCCGGTCAGCCGATGGGGCTGGCCGAACTGCCCGGCTGACCCCGCCCCATCACGCTCACCCACCCTCACCGCGTTCCCCGCCATCCCCCCAGGAGACCACCATGGAAACAGGCGCCATCACCCAGTACGTCGACGTGGCCCAGCTCGTGCTTTACGCGTTCTGGTTCTTCTTCTTCGGCCTCATCTATTACCTCCAGCGCGAAAGCCACCGCGAGGGCTATCCCATGGACCCGGGCCGGGAAAACGGCCCCAAGATCGACGGTTGGCCGGTCCCGGAGCCCAAGACCTTCAAGCTGCTGCACGGCGGTGAAACCATCGCTCCCGATGTGAATCGGCCCGACGGCGCCTACAGCGCCCGGCCCGCCCACCGCTTCAACGGCGCGCCGCTGGAGCCCGTCGGCGATCCGCTGCTGGCCGGTGTGGGCCCCGGCGCCTGGGCGGCCCGCGCCGACCACCCGGACATGACCATCGAGAACGAAGCCAAGATCGTGCCGCTGCGCAGCGCCGGCGACTTCGGCATCGCGCGCCAGGACACCGATCCCCGCGGCCTCCCGGTCACGGGGGCCGACGGTGAAGTGGCCGGTCAGGTCAAGGACCTGTGGGTTGACCGCTCCGAGATGATGTTCCGCTACCTTGAAGTGGCGCTGCCCAATGGGCGCACGGTGCTGCTGCCGGTGCCGTTTGCCCGCATCCGCAAAAGCGGTGTGCACGTGCACGCGCTGCTGGCCGACCAGTTCGCCAACGTGCCCACCACCCGCCACCCCGACCAGATCACCCTGCTCGAAGAAGAAAAGATCAGCGCCTACTACGGCGCGGGCACGCTGTATGCCACGCCCGAGCGCCAGGAGCCGCTGGTATGAACGCGAGCCACGAGCACGAGTTTGAGGCCGCCCCGGGGCTGCCCGAGCCGCTGCCGCGTGGCGAGCAGCTGCTCTGGCAGGGCCGGCCGGACTGGCGGTCCCTGGCTATCCATGCCTTCCATGTGCGCAAGATCGCGATCTACTTCGGGCTGATGCTCGCGGTGCAGGCGGCCTATCTGGTCGGACGTCCCAGCCCGTTCGCGATCGCGCCGCTGGTCACGAGCGCGGTGCTGGCGGGTCTGGCGCTGGCGCTGCTGGCCACCACCGCGTGGCTGTCGGCCCGCACCGCGCTCTACACCGTGACCGACCGTCGCGTGGTCATGCGCATCGGGATCGTGCTCACGCTGACCTTCAACCTGCCGCTGCGCTGTCTGGCGGGTGCCTCGCTGCGACCGCTGTCCGGCGGCCGCGGCGACATCGCGCTGCAGCTCGCCGGGCGCGAACGCATCGGCTACGCCAACCTGTGGCCGCACGCCCGGGCCTGGCGCCTGGCGCGCCCCGAGCCGAGCCTGCGCTGCGTGCCCGATGCCGCGGCCGTGGGCGCGCTGATCCAGCGCCACTGGACGGCCCTGCAGGCCGCGCCGGTGGCCGCGGTGTCGGCCGCCCCTGCGCGTCCCGCCGGCAGCAACGTGGTGCCGTTGCGGCCCACGCCGGCGGCGCCGATGGCGGTCGACACCCGAGAGGACCGCCTGCCGGCGGCCACCGCATGAGCCACCACGACGCGCCGTTCGGCCCGGTCACGCCCTGGCCCGTCTGGGCCCTGGGCGGCCTGATGCTGGCCACGCTGGCCGTGGTGGCCTGGCAGCGCTGGGAACACGTCAATGCCCCGCGCGCCGAGGCCGCGGTCACCGACGTGTTGTGGCAGCGCAGCCTGCGCTTTGAAGACCGGCCCAACGGCGACATCGCCGTCATCGATCCGACCGCCGGCCCGCAGGGCGCGGAGGTCCACCGTTTTCAGGGCGAGCAGGGCTTCGCCCGCGGCACGCTGCGCGCCCTGGCGCGCGCGCGGGCCCAAAGCGGCCTCGGGCCGCAGCAGCCCTTCGTGCTGACCGCCCACCGCGACGGCCGGCTGGTGCTGTCCGATCCCGCGACCGGGCAGCGCATTTCCCTGGAGTCGTTCGGACCCACCAACCTCGCCGTGTTCGCCGTGCTTCGCGACGCCCGGCCGGTGGGCTCGACCGACCCTGTTTCCGGAGCTTCCCGATGAACACCACCGATTTCGACAGCAACACCGACCACGTCGCCGCGCTCATGGACACCTTGCGCGACACCGAGGACGCCACCGCCCGCGCCGCGCGCAGCACCATGCTCACGCCGCGCTTCTACACCACCGACTTCGACGCCATGGACCGGCTGGATGTGTCGCCGGTGCGCGCCGAATGGGACGCGATGATGGCCGAGTACGAGGGCGACAACAACCAGGACCACTTCAAGCGCGACGCCGCGTTTGCCGAGGAACTGCGGGCGCTGCTGCCGCAGCTCTCGCCCGAGCTGCGCCAGGAGTTCATGGACTTCCTCATCAGCTCCTGCACCTCGGAGTTCTCCGGCTGCATCCTCTACAACGAGATCCGCAAGCACATCAGCAACCCCGACATCAAGCAGCTGATGGCCTACATGGCGCGCGATGAGTCGCGCCACGCCGGGTTCATCAACCAGGCACTCAAGGACTTCAACCTCGGCATCGACCTGGGCAGCCTCAAGCGCGTGAAGGCCTACACCTACTTCAAGCCGAAATACATCTTCTACGCGACCTACCTGTCCGAGAAGATCGGCTACGCCCGCTACATCACCATCTTCCGGCAGCTCGAGCGCCACCCCGAGAAGCGCTTCCACCCGATCTTTCGCTGGTTTGAGCGCTGGTGCAACGACGAATTCCGCCACGGCGAATCCTTCGCGCTGATGATGCGCGCCCAACCGCACCTGCTGCGCGGCGCCAACACCTGGTGGATCCGCTTCTTCATCCTGGCCGTGTACGCCACGATGTACGTTCGCGACCACACCCGCCCGCTGATGCACGAAGCCATGGGCCTGGAGGCCACCACCTACGACTACGAGGTCTTCCGCATCACCAGCGAGATCTGCCGGCAGGTGTTCCCGGTGGAGCTCGACATCGACCACCCGGCTTTCCGTGCCGGCCTGGACCGCCTGCTGGCGATCTCCCAGGCCAACGACCGCGCGGTCGCGCGCGGCGGCGTGATCGGCACGCTGCAGCGCGGCTGGTGCGCGGCGCGCGCCGCCCTGACCTTCGGGCGTCTGCTGATCCTGCCCGTCAAGCGCCACGACCTGCCCAAGGACGTGCGGCTGCAGCCCACGTGGTGAGCCCGCACCGGCCCGCCCCATGACCGGACTGCCCGGCTCCCTGGCCGCCCCGGCCCTGTTTGCGCTGCTGTGCTGGTGGTTCGGCACGGGCGCGATCCTGTGGCTGGTGCGCCGTCGCCCGGCGACCTTCGGCTGGAGCATGGGGCTGGGCACCGCGCTGCTGGGACTGAGTTTCTGGGCCACCGCGGTGAGCATGCAGTCGGCCACCCCGGCACACGCCTACCTGGCCTTCGCCAGCGTGATCCTGATGTGGAGCTGGCACGAGCTGGCCTTCCTCACGGGCTGGCTCACCGGCCCGCGCCGCGGCCCGCTGCCGCCTGGCAGCTGCGGCTGGTCGCGCTTTGTGCACTCGGTGCAGGCCATCCTGTGGCACGAGCTGGCGCTGCTGGCGAATTTCGCCGTGCTGCTGCTGATGCAGCAAGGCCAGCCCAGCCACGTGGCGATCTGCACGTTCGCGCTGCTGTGGTGCATGCGCTTCTCGGCCAAGATGAACCTGTTCTTCGGCGTGCCCGAGGTCGGCGAGCAGTACCTGCCGCGCCACCTCGCCTACCTCGCCTCCTATTTCCGGCGCGGCTCCATCAGCGCCTTTTTCTTTCTGTCGGTGGGCGTGGCCTGCGTGGTGTGGGCCTGGATGGTCCACCGCCTGGCGACCGGGCAGACCGAGGTGAGCACCGGCTGGGTGCTGCTGGCCGCGCTGCTGGGGCTGGCGATCGTGGAGCACCTGATCATGGTGTTCCCGGTGCCGATGCAGAAACTCTGGGGCTGGGCCATGGCCGCGCGCAGCGGCGTCAAGGGAGAAGGCGCATGAACGCCTGGCGACGCGGCGAAGACACCGGGTTCGGCGAACCGGCCGGACCCGACACCCGGCCCCACGCGGTCATCATCGGCAGCGGCTTCGGCGGGCTGGCCGCCGCGGTGCGGCTGGGCGCACGCGGCTGGCGCGTGACCGTGCTGGAAAAGCTCGACGCGCCCGGTGGCCGGGCCTATGTGCACCATCAGGGGGGGCACGTGTTCGATGCCGGCCCCACCATCATCACCGTGCCCTACCTCTTCGAGGAATTGTGGCAGGTGGCGGGCCGGCGACTGGCCGATGACGTGACCCTGCGCCCGCTCGACCCGTTCTACCGCATCCGGTTTGCCGACGGCGACCACTTCGACTACAGCGGTGACCCCGAGCGCCAGCGCGCCGAGATCCGCCGCATCAGCCCCGACGACCTGGCGGGCTACGACCGATTCACCGCCGAGGCCGACCACTGCTACCGCCTCGGTTTCGAGGCGCTCGGCGACAAGGCCTTCGACACGGTGGGCGACCTGATCAAGGCCAGTCCGGCCATCCTGCGCATGCGGGGCTGGCGCAGCCTGCACGGCATGGTCGCCAGCCACCTGCGCCACCCCAAGCTGCGCATCGCGATGAGCCTGCAGAGCCTGCTCATCGGCGGCAACCCGTTTTCGGTGACCTGCATCTACAGCCTGATCAACTCGCTGGAGCGCCGCCACGGCGTGCACTGGGCCGAGGGCGGCACCGGGCGTCTGGTGCAAGGCCTGGTCGGCCTGATGAAAGGGCAGGGTGGCACGCTGCGCTGCCACGCCGAGGTGCGCCGCATAGAGGTCGACCGCGGCCGTGCCACCGGCGTCACGCTGGCCAGCGGCGAGCGGATCGCCGCCGACATCGTGGTCAGCAACGGCGACACCGCCTGGACCTACCGACACCTTGTCGCGCCCGAGCACCGCCGCCGCTGGAGCGACGCCCGCATCGCGCGCGGGCGCTACTCGATGAGCCTGTTCGTCTGGTACTTCGGCGTGCGCGGGCGCTACGAGCAGGTGCCGCAGCACATGATGCTGCTGGGCCCGCGCTACCGCGAGTTGCTGACCGACATCTTCAAGCGCCACCGGCTGGCCGACGACTTCAGCCTCTACCTTCACCGGCCCAGCGCCCACGACGCCTCGATGGCGCCCCCCGGCCACGACACCTTCTACGCCCTCGCGCCGGTGCCCCACCTCGACAGCGGCACCGACTGGAGCCTGCGCGCCGGTACCTTCCGGCAGGCGATCGCCGAGGTGCTGGACCGCACCGTGCTGCCCGGTTTCGAGTCGCGCCTCACGGCGTCCCTGATCACCACGCCGCAGGACTTCCAGGACCGCCTGCTGTCCTACAAAGGCGCGGCTTTCGGTCTGGAGCCCTTGCTGCTGCAAAGCGCGTGGTTCCGCCCGCACAACCGCAGCGAAGACGTGGACCGCCTCTACATGGTGGGCGCCAGCACGCACCCGGGCGCTGGTGTGCCAGGGGTGCTGATGTCGGCCAAGGCGCTGGACAGCGTGGTGCCCGACGCCGCCGTCTTCCAGCGCGACAACCCCACACCGGCCGCCACCCGATGACCCAGCCAACCGCCACCCCAGCCGCCACCCACGAGGCCCCGCCGGGCGGTGCCGCGGTCAGCGACGCCGACCGCGACCTGCAGGCCTGCCTGGCCCTCATGCGTACCGGCTCGCGCAGCTTTTTCGCCGCCGCCCGGCTGCTGCCCGCCCGCGTGCGGCCGGACGCGGTGGCGCTCTACGCGTTCTGCCGTGTGGCCGACGATCTCGTCGATGACCCGCCGCACAGCGTGGACGACAGCCTCGCCTTGCTGGGCCGGCGGCTCGACGCCGTGTACGCCGGCCGCCCGGGCGACGCGGTCGAAGACCGGGCGCTGGCCGCCGTCGTGCAGCGCCACCGGCTGCCGCGTCCGCTGCTGGACGCGCTGCTTGACGGCTTCGCCTGGGACGCGCGCGGCCGGCAGTACGAGACCGTCGATGACCTGCACGGGTACGGCGCGCGCGTGGCCGGCAGTGTGGGCGCCATGATGTGCTGGATCATGGGCGCCCGCTCGCCCGTGGCGCTGGCGCGCGCCTGCGAAATGGGCGTGGCCATGCAACTCACCAACATCGCGCGCGACGTCGGCGACGACGCGCGGCTCGGTCGCCTGTATCTGCCGCGGCAGTGGCTGCGGGAGGCTGGCCTGGACCCCGAGGCCTGGCTCGCCGCGCCGGTCTGCACGCCGCCCTTGCAGCGTGTCGTCGAGCGCCTGCTGGTCGAGGCCGAGCGGCTGTACGCCCAGGCCACCGGCGGCGTGGCCTGCCTGCCGCGCGACTGCCAGGCCGCCATCCTGGCCGCGCGGCTGATCTACGCCGACATCGGCGCCCAACTGCGCCGCGACGGGCTGGACCCGGTGAGCCGCCGCGCGGTGGTGCCGGCGGCGCGCAAGCTGGTGCTGCTGACGCAGGCCTGGTGGCTTGCCGGTCGCACCCGCGCCCCCGAAGCCCGCCATGCGCCGGCCCCGCTGCCGGCGATCCGCTACCTCATCGACCACTGCGACGACGCCAGCGCCGCGGCGGTGGTGCCGGCGCTGGCCCGGCCGGTGCGCGAGCGGGTGGTGTGGATGATCGAGCTCTTTGAGCGGCTGGAGCAGCAACGCCTGAGCGAACGGCTCAACGGGCGCGGCGCGCGCTGACCCATCGCCGCCCTCAGGCCGCGGGGGCGCGCAGCGCGTCGAAACGGCGGTTGAATTCCTGGCGCAGTTCGCGCCGCACGCGCGCCGCGGCGTGGCGCCGCTGCTCGTCCGGCGTCACCGGTTGCCACGGCGGCACCGCCGCCGGACGGCCTTCATCGTCCACCGCCACCATGGTGAAGAAGCAGCTGTTGGCGTGGCGGACGACTTGCGTGCGGATGTTTTCCGCCACCACCTTGATGCCGACCTCCATCGACGAGGTGCCGGTGTGGTTGACCGAGGCGAGAAACGTGACCAGCTCGCCCACATGGATCGGCTGGCGGAACATCACCTGATCCACCGACAGCGTGACCACGTAGCGGCCGGCATACCGGCTGGCGCAGGCGTAGGCGACCTGATCGAGCAGCTTGAGCACGGTGCCGCCGTGCACGTTGCCGGAAAAATTGGCCATGTCGGGGGTCATGAGCACGGTCATGCTCAGCTGGTGGGAGGGCAGGTCCATGGCGCGGTGGCGTGGTGGGTCGATGGCGGGGCACTGTACACGCCGGCGCCGCCCCACACTGGACGGTCGTCAGCGCTGCCGCACCCGCGCGCCGTCGCGCACACCATTGCCCGGGAACAGCACCACGCGTTCGCCGTCGGCGAGCCCGCGTTCCACGACCGCGTGGTCCTGGCTGCGCGGGCCCAGCGCCACCGCCCGCAGCCGCGCCTGCCCGCCATCGTCCACCACAAACACCGCCCACCCATCGCCCTGGCGCTGCAGAGCGGCCACCGGCACACGCAGCGCCCCGTCGATGGCCTGAACCACTACGCGGGCGTCCACCCGGTAGCCATCACCCAGCGCACCGCCCGCGGGGAGGGCATCGGGCAGCGCCACGTGGACTTTCACGCGCTGTTCCTCGATGCCCAGCGCCGACACGCGGGTGAACGCCACCGGCTCCACCAGCGCCACCCGACCCGACAGGGGCGGGACGCCGGGGCCGGCGCTGAGCGTGACCAACGCACCGCGCGGTACCCGGGCGGCGTCAGACGACAGCAGGTCGATCACCGCTTCAAGACGGGTCGTGTCGCCGATGTCCATCAGCGGCTGACCGGCGCTCACCGGGCCGGCGCTCTCGCGGTGCACCGCCACCACCCGCCCGTCGACCGGGCTGCGCAGCGTCCACAGACCGTCGTCGCTGGCCGGCGTGTCGGCGCGGGCGAGGGCGGCGCGCGCCTCGGCCAGCCCGAAGGCCGCGACGCGGCGCTCCGCGTCGGCCGCCGCCACCGCCTGCGCGGCGAGCCGCCGCGCCAGCTCGGCCTGTTCGCGCGCCGCGGGGGCCACAAACTGCGCCCGCGCCAGTTCGGTCTGCCGCCGCACATCGGCCTCGGCCTGCGCCAGCGCGGCCTGCTGCCGCGCCTGCTGCGCCTCGGCCGCGGCCTGCGCCGCCTGCGCGCTGCCCAGCCGCTGCTGCAACACCGTGCGCGTGCGGCTGTCGATCATCGCTGGCGCCACCGGCCGGAGCACCGCCAGCGCCTCGCCTGCGGCCACCGTGTCGCCCACGCGCAGCCCCGGCCGCTGCAACTCGCCGCTGGTGGGCGCGGCCACGGTGTGGCGCTGCAGCAGGCGCAGCACGCCTTCTTCTTCGATCACCAGCGTCACCGGCCCCCGGTCCGCAGCCGCGGTCTCCACCGCCAGCGCCGCGGGTCGCAGGGCCCAGACCAGCAGGCCGATGCCGGCCAACGCGCCAACGCCCGCCAGCCAGGGCCAACGGCGGCGGTGCAAGGGCAGTTTCTCGTTCATTCGCGCACTTTCAACACGGCCACCAGATCGAGTCGATCGACGCGGCGGCGCACCAGCAGGGCACTGGCCACCCCGGCGGCCAGCACGATGACCGCGGCCCACGCGTAGGTGGACGTCGCGATCACGACGGGGAAATCGATGTTGTCCGACGACATCAGCCGCATCAGCAGCGTGGCCAGGGCCCAGCCGGCGGCCATGCCCAGCGGCAAGGCCAGCAACAGCTCCACCGCCAGCTGACCCAGCAGCAGCCAGGACACCTCGGCGCGCGTCATGCCCAGCACCCGCAGGCTGGCGAGGTCCCAGGCGCGCTCGGACAGCGCGATCCGCGCGGCGTTGTAGGTGATGCCCACCGCCATGGCGACGGCAAAGAGCGTCAGGATGGCGCTGAAGGCGCCCATGTTGGCTTTCGTGCGTTCGTCGAAGGCCTGCGCCGCTGCCCGCTTGTCGAACACGCCCTGCACGCCGGGCAGGCCCTTCACCGCCGCCCAGAACGCAGGCCACGCCTGGCTGTCGACCAGCAGTGCGGCCTCGGTGAATGCGGCGCCGTCGCGGGTGATGCGGCGCAATGCGGGCAGGTCCATCCAGGCTTGCTGGCCCATGAGCGTGTGGGCCACTGCGACGACCGTCAGCTCCACCCTGGCCTGGCGCCCGGTGCGGAACTGCACGCTCACCCGGTCGCCCACCCGCGCGCCGACGGCCCGCGCGAGCAGCTGCGAGAGCACGATGCCGTCGGGCGGCGGTGTGAACGGACCGTGGCGCGCATCCACCGCGCGCAGCAGCTGGGCATCGGGCGCCAGGCCGGTGAGCGTGGCGTCCTGCCGGCGGTGGCCCACCGTCACCCGCACGGCCTCGGTGCGGTAGCCCTCGGCCCGCCACACGCCGGGCAGGCGCTGCAGCGACGCCAGGCCGCTGGCCGGCACGCCCGGCTCCAGATGCACGATCACGTCGCCCGGCTGCACCTGACGGAATTGCACATCCACGATGTGGGCGATGGCGTCGAGCCAGAAGGCGCCGGCGATCTGCAGCGCCATGGCCAGCGCGACCCCGCCGACCGTGAAGGCGCTGCGCCAGGGCCGGTTCTCGACGTCGCGCACGATCATCGTGAGTCGCGGGCTCAGGCGCCGGGCGCCAGCCAGCCGCTCGGCCAGGGTGCGCCGGTAGCGCGGCGGGGCCGGCGGTTGCATGGCCTGGGCGGGCCGCAGGCGCAGCACCGCGCGGATCGAGGTCCACGCCCCCAGCGCCGCGCCGCCCGCCGCCACCAGCAGCGCCACCGCCACCAGCGCGGGCTCGGTGCGGTAGGCCAGGGCGTCGAAGCGGAACACCGGCTCGTACAGGCCCAGCATCAGCCGGCCGATGACCCCGCTGAGCAACAGCCCGGCCACCGCCCCCAACGCGGCGATGGCGAGGGCAAACTGCAGGTAGTGGGTGCCGATCCGGCGGTCCGGGTAGCCCAGTGCCTTGAGCGCCGCGATCTGCGCGCGCTGGGTGGCGACCTGCCGGGCCAGCACGCCGTTGAGGATGAACACCGCCACCGCGAGGAACAGGCCCGGCAGGACCGTGCCCATCACCCGCAGCTGGTCGAGCTCGTCGTCGACCACCCGGGCCGAGAGCTGGTCCGCGCGCGCGACCGCGCCCAGCGAACCGTGTGGGGCGAGCAGGCGGTCCACCGCTTCGATGGTGGCGCCGGGCGAGGCCTGCGGCGCGAGCTGCAGCGCCGCGGTGTTGAAGGCGCCCTCCATGTCGAGCAGGGCGGCGAGGCGCCGTGCATCGACCCACCAGATGCCGAAGCTGGTGTCGTCGGGCGCGCCGCCGGCCGAGGCGAACACCGTGTCGGGCGAAATCGCGATCCCCACCACGCGCACCGACTGGTGCCGCCCGTTGATGACCGCGCTGACCCGCGCGCCCGGGCGCAGCCCGCGCTGGTGGGCAAAAGCCTCGCTGACCACCGCCTCCAGCGGGCCGTCGGTCTGGGGCCAGCGACCGTCGCGCAGACGCACGGCGTTGAGGCGCTGTTCGCCCGGCGCGCCGGGCGGTCCGCCCAGCGCGACAAAGCGCCCCGTCACCGGCGCGCCGGGATCGCCGAGATCCACCGTGGCGTCCCACGACAGCCCGGTCTGCACCGCGGTCACGCCGGGCAGGTCGGCCAGCCGCTCGCGCAGCGCCAGGGGCGCGCGCCGGGCGGTCACAAACACGTCGGCCAGCCGGTGGGTGGCGTAGAAGTCGTCGCGGGCCTGCAGCAGCGAGGCGTGGACCGAAAACAGGCCGACAAAGCCGCCCACGCCGATCGCCACCACCAGCGCGTTGGTGAGCACCTGGCTGCCCAGGCGCCGGAGGTCTCGGCCGAGCTTGATGGTCAGGGCGTGCATGGCGCGTGTCTCACCAGCGCAGGCCGGACGCGGGCTGCTGGGCCGGGTTGAGTTCGGTCGCCACCACACGGCCGTCGGCCAGCCGCAGCACGCGGTCCGCCATGGCCGCGATCGGGGCGTTGTGGGTGATGACGATGGTTGTGGTGCCGAGGTCCCGGTTGACCGTCTCGATCGCCTGCAGCACCAGCACCCCGGTGGCGCAGTCCAGCGCGCCGGTGGGCTCGTCGCACAGCAGGACCGCCGGGCGCTTGGCGATGGCGCGCGCGATCGCCACGCGCTGCTGTTCGCCCCCGGAGAGCTGGGACACGAAGTGGTCCACCCGGTGTCCCAGGCCAACCCGTTCCAGCGCGTCTTCCGGTCGCATCGGGTCCTCAGCCAGCTCCGTCACCAGCGCCACGTTCTCGCGCGCGGTCAGGCTGGGGATCAGGTTGTAGAACTGGAAGACGAATCCCACGTGCTCGCGGCGGTAGCGGGTGAGTTCGGCATCGCTGGCGCCGGTCAGCTCGTGGGTGGTGCCGCCGTGGCTCCAGCGCGCCGAGCCGCTGGTGGCGCTGTCAAGACCACCCAGGATGTTGAGCAGCGTGCTCTTGCCGCTGCCTGAGGCGCCGAGCAGCACCACAAATTCGCCGCGCGCGATGTCCAGGTCCACGCCCCGCAGGGCATGCACGGCGGTCGGGCCATCGCCGTAGGTCTTGGTCAGGCCCCGGGCCACAAACACCGGCGGGGAGGGATCGGGCATGTGGCCATTGCAGCACGCGCCCCCCGCAGGCGGCTTGACGCCGGTCAAGCCCGGCGCGGACTCAGGCGCCGGCCGGTCCTTCGAGCCACTGCGCCGCGCCGAGCGCCAGCGCGTCGTGCCAGCGCGGGGCCACCACGGTCACGCCCAGCGGCAGGCCGTCGTCGGTGGCATCCACCGGCACCTGCACGCAGGGCACGCCAAGGGCGCTCCACAGCCGGCTGAACAGCGGGTCGCCGGTGCCGGCGAGGCCTTCGGGGGCTGCGCCCGGCGCGCTGGGCGCGACCAGCACATCGACGTCGCGCATCAGCCCGGGCAGCGCCGCCCGCGCGGCGTCGAGCCGGGCGTGGGCGGCGGCGATGCGCGCCAGCGGCATCGCTGCGCCGGCGTCCAGCACCGCGCGGAAGGCCGCGCTGATGCGCTCCACGCCGCTGCGCCGCTCCGGGGCAAACGCGGCGGCGGCTTCATAGGTCATGAGGTCGCGCTGGGCCTCGGCCAGCGCCGCCCAGTCGGCCGGCAGGTCGACCGCGCTCACGGCCGCGCCGCGCGCCGCCAGGTGCTCGCCCGCCCGGGCCCAGGCGCGCCGCGCGTGTTCGTCGGCCGAGAGCCACCAGGGGGTCTGGCACAGCCCGACCCGCAGCCGCGCGGGGCGCTGCGGCGTCAGGTCCAGACCGCTCATCGCGCCCACGGCGAAGGCCGCGTCGTCCACGGCGCGGGTGAACACGCCCACCGTATCCAGGCTGGGCGATTGCAGCTTCACGCCCGTGACCGGCAGCAGCCCATAGGTGGGCTTGTAGCCCACCACGCCACAAAACGCCGCGGGCCGCACCACCGAGGCGGCGGTCTGGGTGCCGAGCGCCAGCGGCACCAGGCCGGCCGCCACCGCCGCGGCCGAGCCGCTGGAGCTGCCGCCGGGCGTGTGGGTGCGTCCGGCCGGGGCGCGCGGGTTGCGCGTGGGGCCCGGGTGCATCGCGGCGAATTCGGTGGTCACCGTCTTGCCCGCGATCAGCGCCCCGGCCGCGCGCAGCTGGCCCACGCAGGCCGCGTCCACCGCGGGCCGGTGGCCGGCGTACAGCGGCGAGCCATAGGCGGTGGGCCAGTCGGCGGTGTCGATCAGGTCCTTGACGCCCACCGGCACGCCGTGCAGCGCGCCCCGCACCGGGCCGGCGTCCAGCGCGCGCGCGGCCGCGGTCAGCGCCGTCGCGTCAAAGGCCGCCCAGGCCCGCAGCGTCGGCTCGTGCGCCGCCACGCGGGCCGCGCAGGCAGCGGCCAGCGCCTCGGCCGACCACTCCCGACGCGCCAGCCGCGCGGCCAGCGCGCGCAGCGGCAGGTCCAGCGCGGCGTCGGCGCCGAGGCTCACACGCGCTCCAGCACCACCGCGATGCCCTGGCCCACGCCGATGCACATGGTGCACAGCGCGTAGCGGCCGCCGGTGGCATGCAGGCGGTTGACAGCGGTCGTGGCCAGGCGCGCGCCGCTGGCGCCCAGCGGGTGGCCCAGCGCGATGGCGCCGCCCCAGGCGTTCACGCGCTCGTCGTCGTCGGCCAGGCCCAGCATCCGCAGCACGGCGATGCCCTGCGCGGCGAAGGCTTCGTTGAGTTCGATCACGTCGATCTGCGCCAGCGACAGGCCGGTGAGCGCCAGCACCTTCTCGGTGGCCGGCGCCGGGCCGATGCCCATCACCCGCGGCGGCACGCCGGCGGTTGCCATGCCGACCACGCGCGCCTTGGGGGCGAGACCGTGTTTCGCGGCGCTGGCTTCGTCGGCCAGCAGCAGCGCGCAGGCCCCGTCGTTCACGCCGCTGGCGTTGCCGGCGGTGACCGTGCCGTCCGGCCGGACCACGCCCTTGAGCTTGGCCAGCGCTTCCAGGCTGGTCTCGCGCGGGTGCTCGTCCACGCTGACCACCACCGGATCGCCCTTCTTCTGCGGGATGGTCACCGGCGTGATCTCGCGCGCGAGGTGGCCGGCCTGCTGCGCCGCCACCGCCTTGCGCTGGCTGGCCAGGGCCATGCGGTCCTGCGCCTCGCGCTCGATGCGGTAATCGGTGGCCACGTTCTCCGCGGTCTCCGGCATCGAGTCCACGCCGTACTTTTCCTTCATCAGCTTGTTGATGAAGCGCCAGCCGATGGTGGTGTCGTACACCGCGTTGGCGCGCGAGAACGCGCTCTCGGCCTTGGGCATCACGAACGGCGCGCGGCTCATGCTCTCCACGCCGCCGGCGATCATCAGCCCGGCCTCGCCCGATTTGATGGCCCGCGCGGCGGTGCCCACGGCGTCAAGACCGGAGCCGCACAGGCGGTTGATGGTGGCGCCGGGCACTTCCAGCGGCAGGCCCGCCAGCAGGCTGGCCATGTGGGCCACGTTGCGGTTGTCTTCACCCGCCTGGTTGGCGCAGCCGAAGATGACGTCGGTCACCGCGGCCCAGTCGACGCCGGGGTTGCGGGCCATCAGCGCCTTCAGCGGAATCGCGCCCAGGTCGTCGGTGCGCACGCTGGACAGCGCGCCGCCGTAGCGGCCGATGGGGGTGCGGATGGCGTCGCAGATGAAGGCGTGGCGGGTCATGGGGTCTCCTCGGGTGGTTGTGTGGGGATGCGCGGCTGGGGTTCGCCGGTTCAACTAATAAGTGTACTGTTCATTTTCTGACCCGTGCCGGACCGGCTGACGGCGCGGCGACCTGCGGCTCAGCGGGGGTACACGCAGCGCAGCCCGATGTAGACCGCGTAGAAGCCCTGGGGCTTCCACGCGTTGACGCCGGCCTGCATTTGCGAGGCACCGTACCACCAGGAGCCGCCCATGGTGCGCCGCTCGGTGTCCGGGCCACTGCCGCGCGCGTCGCTGGCCCACTCCCACACGTTGGCGCCCATGTCCTGCAGGCCGTTGACACCGGCGGGCGTGGCGCCGGCGGGGCTGGCGCTGGGCCAGGGGTCGCTGGCGCTGGTGTTGGCGCCCGCGGGCGCGGCGCCGGTGGGGTAGGCGTAGGTGGTGCCGCGCTGCAGCGGGGCGGGCGGCTGGGCGCGTTGCTCGGTGTAGGCGGCGGCGTCCCACTCGGCGGCGGTGGGCAGGCGTCCGCCCGCCCAGCGGCAGTAGGCGGCGGCTTCGTCGAAGCTGAGGTGCACCGCCGGCAGGCGGTCGCTGGCGGGCGCACGGCCTTCGGGCGTGCGCCAGGTCCAGCCGGCGCGGCGCGTCCAGCCGCCCGCGTATTCGAAGCCCCCGCCCTCGCGCTCGGCGCGGCTGACGAAGCCGGTGGCCTGCGCAAAGCGGGCGAACGCGGCGATGGTGACTTCGTGGCGGTCCCAGTCGAGCGCGCCGATGCGCTCGCGCGGCGGGGCTTCGGCCTGGGCGGCGGTGGCAAACAGGGCGGCAGCGGTCAGGGCGAGCGTGCGGCGGCGCATGGTGGTGGGCGGCTGATGGGTGGGTGGTGAGGGGACGGTGAGGTGGGGGTTGGAGCGGGGCGTGTCGCGCGGGTTCCGGCGGGTGGCTCAGCCGGCGGCCGGCAGCAGCGCCGGCCACACGGTGGTGAGCGCCCATCCGGCTGCGGCGCTGGCGGCCAGCAGCGGGATGACGCCGACGCGCCCGCGGAACAGCGCCAGCGCGGCGATCACCGCCAAGCCGGCGGCCACGGCGTCGAAGGGGCCGTCGAGACCCCGCGGCCAGACCACGTGGCTGGCGAAGAACAGCGCGAGGTTGAGCACCACGCCGACCACCGCGGCGGTGATCGCGGTCAGCGGCGCGGTGAAGCCCAGGCGCCCGTGGGTGGCCTCGACCAGCGGACCGCCGGCGAGGATGAACACGAAGGACGGCAGGAAGGTGACCAGCGTGACGAGCAGCGCGGCGAGCGCGCCGCCGGCGAGCAGCGCGTCCGGGCCGAGGATCGCGTGCTGCCAGCCGCCGAGAAAGGCCACGAAGGCCACCACCATGATCAGCGGGCCGGGCGTGGTTTCGCCCAGGGCCAGGCCGTCGATCATCTGCGGCCCGCTGAGCCAGCCGTGGGTGTCGACCGCGCCCTGCACGACGTAGGGCAGCACCGCGTAAGCGCCGCCGAAGGTGACCAGCGCCGCCTGGCTGAAGAACAGGCCCATGCGCGTGAGCGTGGCGTCCCAGCCGAAGGCGGCGACCACCGCGCCCAGGAGGGTGGCCCAGAGCGCCAGGCCGGCGCCGACCACGCGCGCCAGCCGGGCGCGGCTGAAACGGGCGTGGGCCGGGGTGGGCGTGTCGTCGTCGATGACGGCCGGCGCCTGCGCCAGGCCGCGGGTGGCGTGGCCGCCGGCGGGCTCGAACACCGCGGGCGCCACCCGCGCGCCCACCGCACCGATGAGCGCCGCGGCCAGCACGATGGCCGGGAAGGGCGCGTCAAACACCGCCAGCGCCACAAACGCGGCGGCGGCGAGGGCCACCATCCAGCGGTTGCGCAGCGCGCGCGTGCCGATGCGGTGGGCGGCGTGCAGCACGATGGCCGTGACCGCTGGCTTCAGCCCGTAGAACAGCCCCGCCACCGCCGGCACCTGCCCGAAGCGCAGGTACACCCAGCTCAGCCCGATCATGAGCAGCAGCGAAGGCAGCACGAACAGCACCCCGGCGATCAGGCCACCGGCGGTGCGGTGCAGCAGCCAGCCCAGGTAGGTGGCGAGCTGCTGCGCCTCCGGGCCGGGCAGCAGCATGCAGTAGTTCAGCGCGTGCAGAAAACGGCGCTCGCTGATCCAGCGGCGGCGCTCCACCAGCTCGGTGTGCATCAGCGCGATCTGGCCGGCCGGGCCGCCGAAACTCACGAAGCCGAGCTTGAGCCAGAAGCGGAAGGCTTCGGCGCGGGTGGGCGCGGGCGGCGCAGCGGGAGGGGAAGCGGGGGCGGATGCCTGCGGGTCGGCCATGCGCCGGATGGTAGGCCAGCCGGGTGACTCAGCGTGCGCCGGGGGTGACGAAGGCCATGACCAGCATCAGCAGGCTGATCGCCACCAGCCAGCCGGCGACGATGCGCACACCGATGCCCACGCTGCGCGCCAGACCGCTGCGGCCGAGGGTGTCGATCCAGAACCCGAGCTGACCGACCAGCAGCAGGGCGCCCACCGCGCTGCCGCCGATGGCGAGGAAGCGGTTCCAGGGGGTGAAGGCCGGATCGCCCGACCCGAGCCCCACCGCCAGCCCCACGGCCGCGGCCAGCGCCGCGCTGAAGGCCGAGCCCGGCACCGCCGCGCCCGGGCGCAGCGCGGCCACCAGCGCCGCCGCCAGCAGCGACAGCGCCAGCAGCCAGCGGTCGGTGCCCGGGTCGCCCAGCGGCAGGGACAGCGCCCCGCCCACCGCCAGGGCCACGGCGAGCGCGGTCACGGCGCCATCCTTGTGGGACTCCTCGGTGCGGCCGAGGTACAGGCCCAGACCCAGCAGCGCCAGCAGGTGGGCCGGCGCCAGCAGCGGGTGCAGCAGCCCGGCGTAGAAGGGCGTGGCGCCCGGGATCTCGCCGTGGGCCAAGGCCACCGCGGGGCACGCCGCCGCGGCGGCCCCGATCCAGCGCAGCGCTCGCGTGCCGCTCACAGCAGGCCGGTGAGGAAGCCCAGCCCCGCCAGCGCGATCACCGCGCCGGTGCCGCGCACCGCGGCCACGCCGGCCGGCCAGCGCACGGCCATGCCCAGCACGATGCCGCCGAGGTGGAGCAGACCGGTGGCGATCATGAAGCCGACCGTGTACATCACCGGGTTGGCCGCCTCGGGCAGCTCGGTGCCGTGGGCGTAGCCGTGGAAGATGGCAAACGCACCCACCACCACCGCGGCCAGCCACAACGGCGGCTTGGTGCCCAGCGCGATCATGGCGCCGATCACCAGCGCCGAGGCCGCGATGCCCGGCTCGATCAGCGGCACCGGCACCCCGAGCAGGCCCAGCACCCCGCCCAGCGCCATCACCGCCGGAAACACGACCGGCAGCGTCCAGACCGCGCGCTCGCCCATGAAGGCGCCCCACAAGCCCACGGCCACCATGGCCACCACGTGGTCCCAGCCAACGATGGGGTGCACAAAGCCGCTGGCGAAGCCACCGGCGAGGTTGGCCGCGTCGGCGTGGGCGTGGGCCAGCGGGGTGGCCAGCAGCAGCGGCAGGCAGGCGAGCAGGGCGAAAACGGCGGCGGGGCGGCGGTCAGGGCGCATGGGGGTCTCCGGGAAAAAGGAAACTAAAGGGAATCAATGGGTCGCCGAGCGGCGGGGGACAAGGGAGGCTGATCTTGGCAGGGTACGCGCGCGGCGGCGGCTTGGATGCAGGGCCTCATGAGACGACCCCCAGCCGCTGGAGCAGCCACACGCTGCCCACGGCGGCGATCACCAGCGAGCCGATGCCCACCACGCCCCAGCGGTAGAAGCGCGTGTGGCGCAGCCACCAGGCCAGCGGGATGAAGGCCGCCACGATGGCCAGCTGCCCCGCCTCCACGCCGAGGTTGAAGCCGCCGAGGGCGATCGCCAGCTGGGCGCGGGGCAGGTTCAGATCGAGCAGCGCGGTGGCGAAGCCGAAGCCGTGGATCAGGCCGAACACGAAGGCCAGTCGCCAGCGGTCCAGCGCGAACCAGCCCAGCAGGTTGTTCAGCGCCGCCAGTACCACCGACAGGGCCACCAGCGTTTCCACGATCGCGCGCGGCGGCTCCACCACGCGGAACAGCGCCAGCGCCAGCGTGAGGCTGTGGGCCACCGTGAAGGCCGTCACCACGGTGAACACGTCCCACAGCGCGGGGCGCAGCGCGGGCCGTGCCGCCCAGCGCCCCACCCAGCCGCGCTCGCGCTGCAGCGGCGTCAGCAGCAGCAGACCGAGCAGGAACAGGATGTGGTCCAGCCCGATCCAGATGTGCCACACGCCCTCGACCACGTAGCGCCGCAACACCGGCCACGCGCCGGGCGCGGCGGCCAGCAGGGCGGCTTCGGGCTGGTCGGGGCTGAACAGGGCGCTGGCTTGCTGGCCCGCCCAGTCCAGCCGCAGCAGGCCGCGGTGCAGGTTGTCCTGATCGAACAGCAGCGTGTAGCGCAGCGTCAACCCGTCCAGCCGGTCTTGCGGGCAGTCCAGGTCGAAGGCGGTGCTCAGGTACAGCCCGTCGCCGCGTTCGCTGGCCAGCAGGTCGCGCGGGCGCAGGGTGCAGGCGCCGCTGTCGCTGCGCGCGGCGAGGCCCTGGCGCTGCCAGTCGATCAGGGTGTCGCGCTGGGCCAGCGTCTCGCCCCAGGTGACCTGCCCGTCGCGGTTGGCGTCGAGGTCGATGCGCAGGTCCACGTCGCGCAGGTGGATGTCCACCCGCAGCACCGGTCGGCCGTCCTGGGCCTCCAGCGCGAGGTAGCTGTTGCTGCTGGAGTGGGCCAGCGCGCCGGTGGCCGCCACGACCAGCCAGGCCGCGGCCAGCGCGCGGGTGACGTGGGCAACGCGGGCTCGCCAGCCGGTCATGAGCCGCTCCCGGCGCGCAGCCGCTCGGCCAGCGGGGCGAGCAGCGGGTCGGTGTAGCCGGTGGCACGCATCCACTCGAGCACCGGCCGGCCGGCCTGCGGGCGCTTGAGCGAGAGCGCGGCCTCGGCCAGCAGCACCGCGTCGGCCGGCTCCTGTTGCTCGGCCCAGCTGGCCTCGGCCAGCGCCAGCCCGCGGGCCACGTCGCGGCCGGCGCGGATCAGGAACATCAGCTGCGAGCGTTCGATCAGCGTGTCGCCGCGGCGGTCGCTGGCGTCCAGACGCTGCGCAATCTGGGCCTGCCAGGTGGCGGCCCGCGGGTCGCCCAGCGCCCGCGCGGCGATCAGGGCCTGCACCAGCAGCGAGTCGCTGGGCAGCGCGTCGACCGTGCTGACCGCCAGCGCCTCGGCCGCGCGGCCGGTGGCGTTGAGCCACTCGGCCAGCGACAGGCGCACCAGGTGCGCCCGCGGACGCCGCTGCAGGTGCGCGCGCCACACCGCCAGCGCCTCGTCCACGCGGCCCGCCGCGGCCAGCGTCATGCCCTGGTGGTAGCGCAGCCAGTCCTGCGTGAGGCCGCCCTGGTAATCGGGCAGCGCCACCAGCCGCGCCCAGCGCGGCACGGCCTCGGCGGCGCGGCCGGTGCGGTAGGCCAGCGTGGCTTCGCAGGCGCTGCCTTCGTCGGCGCCCAGGCGCTGCGTGATGGCGGCGCAGTCGGCCCGGGCACGGTCGAGCTGGGTGGTCAGCAGGTGCAGCGAGAAGCGCCACGACCAGTATTCCGCCGGCGCCGGGTCCAGGGCGATCGCGGCATCGAGGTCGCGCAGCCCGCCGGCGAAGTCGTGAAAGCCCTGGCGCACCAGCGCGCGCAGGTAGTGGCCCTCGGCGCTCAGGCGGGGCGCGTCCCACCACGGCTGGATCGCCGCCTTGGCCGCGCCGTACCAGCGCAGATCGCCCTCGCTCAGGCCCAGCACAAACACCGCCCGCGCATAGCGCAGCGCGGTGGCTTCGTCGCGCGGGTTGGCCCGCCAGGCGCGCTCGGCCGCCCGCATCTCGGCGCCGCCGGCCGCCGCAAACACCGACTGCGGCACCACCACCTGGGCCGGCGGGGGCGAAAACCGGGCCTGCGCGCTGGCTCCGCCCGCCAGCAGCGTGACAAATACCGCGCTAACTGCCCGGTTCAGGGATAAACCCAAGGGTTTTCCCTTGAATCCAAAACAATCCAGAGCAATTTTCACGGTTAACTCGGCGTTAACAAACACGGGTCGGTATTGGGCAGAGAATAGCGCCTGCAGATTCGGGAATTCGCCCATTCTGCAATGTTCGAGACAACGTTGTTTTACCCGAGGACAATCCCATGAAACTGCTGATCTCCGCTATCGTCGCCGCCTTCGCCCTGGCCTCCGCCCCCGCCTTCGCCGCTGCCCACGCCGGCGGCAAGATGGACGAGAAGGTGGATTGCTCGAAGAAAGAGAACGCCGACAAGGAAGCCTGCAAGAAGAAGTAATTCTTCGATCCGGCGAGTTGCAATAAAAAGCCCGCGCGAGCGGGCTTTTTTATTTCCCATCAACGGGGGACACCGATGGCCGGGCAACGACCGGGAGCGATGGCCGCCCACGGGCTTCAGCGCCGCCGCGGCATGCGCCACGGGAGCATGGCCTGCACCACCGGCGAGACCAGCCGGGGCACGTGCAGCGTTTCGTGAAAGGCCAGGCTGTCTTCCCCCAGGACGCGGTGGTGCACGGTGGCGCGCTGGTAGAAGGGCGTGTCTTCGAGCGACTCGTGCACGCGCGGGGCGTGTTCGCTGCGCAGGCGGCGGTCGAGGCGCCAGGCCGTGCGCGGCAGGCGGTGGATGGGGGGCGCGTCGAACGGCTCGACGCCGCCGTCCGGGCGGAAACGCAAGGCCAGCAGCCGCTCGTGCGCCTGGCCGGGCTCCACGTCGTAGATCACGGCCGTGCTGCCGTCGGCCAGCGGGCTGCGCGACCAGTCCCACTCGGTGAAGGCGCGCTCCAGCGGCTCGTCGCCCTCGTTGCTGTCGAGGTAGGCCGTGCCCTGCCATTGCTGGGCGGGCGAACCCAGGCTCACGGTCACCCGCGCCCGCGGCGCCAGCGGGCCCCAGCGGTGACGGCCGGCCGCGTCCAGCGGGGTGCTGAAAGTGAACAGCTGCTGCGGGTGGATGACCACCCGGCCGCGCACGCGGTGCGGGATCGGCACACCCACTTCATTGATGTCGATGATCAGCGCGTCGCCATCCCAGCGCAGGTGACTGGGCCCGATGACGAAGTCGGTGCGGCTGCGGGCGTTGTGGCGCCGGCCGCGCTCGGTCATGGTCCAGCGCCGGGCGTGGCGGCTGTAGAGCGCCACGTTGAGGGCACAAAACGCCTCCGGGTCGGTCGTGGCGCCGCCGCGGCGCGCCCAGGCGTAATAGGGTGAAAAGACGCTGCCGACGAAGGCGATGATCGTCAGGCCGAACTGGCCGTCGTCGCTCAGCGCATCGACGTACCACCAGAGGTAGCCACCCGGGGGGACCGGCTGGTCGAAGCGAGGCTCGCCAGCACGGCCTCGGCCGCCCGCTGGCCGGACAGCGCCGCCATCGGCACCCCCGGTCCCGGGTGCACACTGCCCCCCGCCAGAAACAGGCCCGGCACCGGCGTGTTCGCGCCCGGTCGCTGGAACGGCGACATCCAGCCGTGGGTCGCCTGCCCGTAGAGCGCTCCACCCGTGGCCGGGAAGAGGCGGTGGAAATCCGCCGGCGTCGTGCGCACCGCGGGGGGATTCGCGTGGCGGATCTTCAGACCGCAGCGGCGCAGCAATTGAAAACTGGTGGTCTCGCATTCGTCGATCGCCTCCGGCGTGAGTGAGGGCCCGTCGCCGACGGCGGGCGCGTTGACGAGGCACAGCAGCCGCTCCGCGCCCTCGGGCGTGGGCAGGCCGGCGCCACGGTCCTGCGCGCAGACGTACACCGTGGGGCGCGAGGGCAGGCGGCCGTGGCCGAAGATGTCCTGGAACTCGGTGGCGTAGTCGCTGTGGAAGAAGACGTTGTGGCGGTCCAGCGGCAGGCCGCGGGTGGGCGCGTGCACCGACCAGGTGACGGCCGACAGCGAGCGCGGCGGCGCCCGCGACGGCACCGCGTGCTGCACGGGTTGACCGAGCAGGCCACCGCGCAGGGCGGCGGCGTCGCCGTTGAACACCACGCGCTCGGCCGGCAGGCGCTCGCCCTGCGCCAGCAACACGCCGCTGACCCGCCCGCGTGTGAGCTCGATGCGCTCGCAGCGCTGGCCGTAGCGGAAGCGGGCGCCGCGCGCGCGGGCCAGGCGCTCCAGGGCGCGGGCCAGGGCGTGCATGCCACCGTCGACCGACCACACGCCGTCGAGCTCGACCTGCGCGATCAGCATCAGCGTGGCCGGCGCTTGCCACGGCGAGGAGCCGGTGTAGGTGGCGTAGCGGGCGAACAGCTGGCGCAGGCGCGGATCGCGGAAATGGCGGCCCAGGCTGCTCCAGAGGCTGCTCATCGGCCCCAGCCCGGCCAGCACGCCCATCCCGCGCCAGCCCAGCGACAGGCCCAGACCGGCCATCGTGGGGCGCGGGCCGTCCATGTAAGGGCCTTGCAGCGTGCGGTAGACCTCGCGCGCCTGCCGGCAGAAGGCCTCGAAGCGGCGCGCTTCGTCGCCGCCGGCGAAGTTCGCCACCGCCTGCGCCGAGCGTTCGGCGTCGGCGTAGAGGTCGAGCGTGCCGCCTTCGGCCCACCAGTGGCGCGCGAGCACCGGCAGCGGGTTCAGCCGCAGCTCGGATTCGAGCCGGGTGCCCACCGTGTCGAACAGGCTGTCGAACACGCCGCGCAGCGTGAAGACGGTGGGGCCGCTGTCGATGGGGGCGCCGTCCACCTCGATCTGTCGCAGCTTGCCGCCGGGTGTGGCCGCGGCCTCGACCACGGTCACGTCCAGCCCGGCGTGGGCCAGTCTCAGGGCGGTGACGAGGCCGCCGATGCCGGCGCCCACGACGACCACGCGTTCGGTGTCAGTCATGGCGGACTCCGGTGGGTTGGGGCAGGGTGTGCGGCGCGGGCCACTGGCCTTCCTGGTGAAGCACCCGAAAGCGCGCGAACAGCGACTCGGCGAAATACTGTTGCCGGTGGGCGGCCTCGATCGCCGCGCGGTGCGCGCCGGCGTGGGCATAGGCGAGCATGGCGGGCGTGTCGTCCCACACGCTGAACGTGCACTGGCGCACCAGCGGCGCTTCGCCCAGGCCCATCGCCAGGCGGCAGCCCGGCGCGGTGAGCATGGCGTTCTGCGCCGGCGGCGCGTTGCGCCAGAACGCCATGGCCTTGGCCGGGCGGATGCTGGCCCGGGTGAGCACGGCCAGCGGGCGGGGATCACCGTCGTCGTCGTTGGCGGCGGGCTCCCATGCGCCGAGCTGGTCGGCCGAGGTCGGTCCCCAGGCCTGCCCGTCCCATTGACCGCGCGCCGACACCACCTCCAGCACCCCGCGCCAACAGTCCCCGGCCCGTTCGCGCATGGCGGCCACGGTGTCGCCCTGCAGGAAGGCCGTGGCCTGGTCGGCGTGGTCGAACAGGGCGATCAGGCCCTGGTGGGTCGCGCTGGGTCGCAGGCCGAAGCCGCCGCCGTGGCCGCTGCCCATCACCTTGGCGAAGGCCAGACCCGGCACATCGCGCAACGCGCCCGGGCCCTGCATCAGGCGCATCCAGCCCCAGCCCTGGTGGGGGCGCAGGTAGTTCACCAGCACCACCACGACCACCCCGGAGAGGGTGACGATGTCTGGGGCGACGGCGTTCATGTCAGACCGCCAGATCGGCGGGCAGCCGAAAACTGACGTCCTCGCGCACGCCGCCCAGGTGGGTGACCGCGCGGGCGCCGCGCGCGCACAGGGCGTCGATCACCTGCTCGACCAACAGCTCCGGCGTGGAGGCGCCGGAGGTGATGCCCACGCGCCGGGCGCCGAGCAGCCAGTCGTGGTCGATCTCGGTGGCGTCCTGCACCAGCCGGGCCGGCACGCCGGCGCGCTCGGCCACCTCGCGCAGGCGGTTGCTGTTGCTGCTGTTGCGAGCGCCCACCACCAGCACCCGGTCGACCTCGCGGGCCAGCGCGTGGACCGCGTTCTGGCGGTTCTGGGTGGCGTAGCAGATGTCGTCGGTGTCGGGGCCGGCGAGGTCCGGGAACCGGGCCTGCAGCGCGGCGATGGTCTCGCGCGCGTCGTCCAGGCTGAGGGTGGTCTGTGTCACGTACGCCGCGGGGGCGGACACCGGCAGGTCGAGGCTGGCCACCTCGGCCGCCGCAGCGACCAGGGCCACCGGCGCGTGGACCCGCCCGGTCGTGCCCACCACCTCCTCGTGGCCGGCGTGGCCGATCATGATCAGGCGCCGTCCCTGGCGCGCAAAGCGCTGCGCCTGCTGGTGCACCTTGCTCACCAGCGGGCAGGTCGCGTCGATGGCGCGCAGGCCGCGCTGGCCGGCCTCGTCCACCACCGCCTGGGCCACGCCGTGGGCGCTGAACACCACCACCGCGCCGGCCGGCACCGCCGACAGGGTTTCGACGAACACCGCACCGCGCTGGCGCAGGTCATCGACCACCCACTGGTTGTGGACGATCTCGTGGAAAACGTAGACCGGCGCGCCGTGACGCGCCAAGGCCCGCTCCACCGTGTCGATGGCGCGGGTCACCCCGGCACAGAAACCGCGGGGCTGGGCCAGGACCAGTTCCATCGAACGCTCCGGGCCGGCCACCGCGGTGGGGCTCACTGCTTGGGCGCGGCGCCCGGGGGGGCGTCGGCCGGGGCCGCCGGCGCGGCAGCGGCGGCGGTGTAGGGCCGGTACGCGGCCAGCTCCGGGTGGTCCTTGAGCATCGACTGGCCCAGCAGCGGCTTGTAGGCACCGTTGTGGCAGGTGGCGCAGTTGGCCTTGGCCACGTCGCCCAGCTCGCCCTTGCGGTGCGCCGGGAACACGTTGGTCAGCGGCTCCATGTAGGCCAGGTTGATGTCGCGGGCCATGCGGATGCCGTGCCACGCGGTCACGCGCTGCGGCGGGCCGCCCTCCCACTTGCCGAAGTTCTGCGAGTTGTGGCAGTAGGTGCAGTTCACGCCCAGACCCTGCGACATGTGCATCATCAGGCCGTAGGTGGTCTCGGTGCGGCGGATGCTTTCGCCCTGCTGGCCGCTGATGGGCAGCGCGTTCTTCGCGTTCACCCGGATCGGCTCGGCGCCGAGCAGGTAGGGCGTGAAGGGGTCGTAGGGCAGGGTGCTCAGGCCCACCGACGGCGCGGGCGTGTTCTGGCCGGCCTTGTCGCCCATGAAGTTGGAGCCGTAGGGCTCGCTCTTCGCGGTGAACCAGATGTTCTGCGGGATGTTCTGGCCGCGGTGGCAGGTGTAGCAGGTGACGCCGGTTTCCTTGACGTGGGGCTTCCAGTCGCTGTTGATGTGCTGCGTCATCTGGATCATCTTGCGGGCGACCACCTTGGTGTAGAGGCTGTCGTCCGCGAAGTTGGCGCCGGCGTGGCAGTAGGTGCAGCCCTGCTCGGGCGAGACCCAGGCGGTCATGGCCACCATCAGGCGGGTGAACTCACCCACGCTGAGGTCGCCCAGCACCTTCACGTTCTGGTAGATCGCGCCGGCTTTGGGGCCGCTGGCGTCGGCCGGCGGTTGGGCCGGCGGCAGCACGTTGGCGGCATCCACTTCCAGCAGCGTGCGCGGGTTGTAGACCTGAACCATGCCGGTGCCGCGGTAGCCGTGTTGCACGCTTTCCATCGGCGGGCGCTCGCAGCCGCTGAGCAGGGCCAGGCCGGCGAGGGCCGCGGCGGTCAGCCAGGCGCGGGCGCGACCGGCAGGGTGGGGGGTGGTGCTGCGGTTCATCACTTGCCTCCGAGGTTCAGGGCCGGGTCGGTCACCGCGGGAAACACATCGGGGTAGGGTGGCGCCACACCGTGTTTGATGGCCCACAGGTACCAGTTGTCCACCACCGTGCCGGTGAGCAGGATGCCGATGCCGCCGGTGAGCGGGCACAGCACGGCGAACCACCACGCCCAGCGGTGGATCGATTCCATCGTGGCGTTGAAGCCCATGGTCCAGCGCCAGAACAGGGCGGCGCGCTCGCTGGCGGTGCCGCGGTCGGTGATCTGCTCGATCTCGCGCTCGCCGCCGTAGCGGCCCACCGCCAGGATGGTGGCGCCGTGCATCGCGAACAGCAGCACCGAGCCGTACAGGAAGGCGATGGAGAGCGCGTGGAACGGGTTGTAGAACAGGTTGCCGTAGCGCAGCGAGAAGGCGGCCGTCCAGTCCAGGTGGGAGAAGATGCCGAAGGGCACGGCCTCGCTCCAGGTGCCCATCAGCACCGGGCGGAAGAGACCCAGCACCAGGAACAGCCAGATGGCGGCGGCGAAAGCCCAGGGCACGTGCGTGCCCATGCCCAGCTCGCGGGCGCGGCGGTAGGTGCGCACCCACCACAGCAGGATCGAGGCGGTCAGGAACAGACCGACGATCTGCCACCAGCCGCCCTGGTTGAGCGGCGCCAGGCCCAGGCCGTGGTTCGGGCCCGGCGGCTCCAGCGAGAGCCAGAAGAGCTGGCGCACAAACTGGATCGGGTCGTAGTTGACCGAGGCCAGCATGTTGAAGCCGATGATGTTGAAGGCCAGCAGGCCCAGCATCAGCGAGGCGATGCCGAGACCGCCCAGGTAGATCGGGCCGATCTGGGCGTTGCCCAGCTTGCCGGCCCAGTAGAGCAGGAACGGCTCGCCCGTGCGGGGGCTGTTGCCGTGGCCGAGTTCCACCCCGTGGTGCAGCGGCCCGACGGCCTGCACGGTGGTGAAGAGGTTCTGGTATTGCGCCATGGTGTTCTCCTCGAGTGCGGACCGTTGCTTACTTCAGCGGCCACTGGGCCCAGATCGGCAGGTTCAGCCACCAGCCCCACCATTCCGGCCAGCCGCGGCTCCAGAAGGGGCCGCTGATCACGATGCACAGGGCGCTGAACAGGACGGCGGCCAGCGCGAGGAACAGGCCCAGGCGGTGGATGCCCAGGGTGCCCACGGAGTAGCCGATGATGTCGCGGAAGAAGGTGTCTTCGTACTCGGGCGCCTTGACCGGCTGACCCTTCTTCGGGTTGGTGGCCGACAGCACCAGGGCGCCGTGCAGCGACAGCGCCAGCGTGGTGGTGAAGAAGAAGGTCACCGCCAGCATGTGTGCCGGGTTGTAGTGGAAGTGCAGGTACTGGTAGCCCACGTTGGACACCCAGTCGAGGTGGCTGAAGATGCCGTACGGGAAGCCGTGGCCCCAGGCGCCCATGAGCACGGGGCGGATCACCACCAGCGTGACGTAGGCCAGGATGGCCACCGAGAAGGCCGCGGGCACGTGGTAGCCCATGCCCAGTTTTCGGCAGATCTCCACCTCGC
Organism: Hydrogenophaga sp. T66; assembly: GCF_057219855.1. Lineage (NCBI taxonomy): Bacteria > Pseudomonadati > Pseudomonadota > Betaproteobacteria > Burkholderiales > Comamonadaceae > Hydrogenophaga > Hydrogenophaga sp. T66. Next base: position 1,076,632 of record NZ_JBXVVX010000001.1, read on the forward strand.
GCAGCGCCCACGAGCCGAAGGCGCCGATGGCGCAGACCGTGATGAGCTGCCACAGGCCGCCCTCCATCAACGGCGCGAAACGCAGGCCGTAGGACAGGTCGGGGGGCGCGATGTTGATCTGCCAGAGGTTCCAGGTCGGACCCTGTGAGGCACCCCACAGGATCATCGCTGTGCCCAGCACAGCGAAGAAGATGGTCGTGACGCCGAAGAAACCGACATAGAACGGCCCCACCCAGAAGTCGAACAGGTCGCCGCCGACGAGGGTGCCGCCGCGGACCCGGTATTTCTTCTCGAAGTTCAGCATGGCCATGGTTCGGCCCTCCAGTCAGGGGTAGTCGTTGTTCGGGACGAGAGCAAGGAAAGGGGGGTGAGGGCGCAGGCTCGGTGCACCGCCGGGTGCGACCGGGCCTGCGGACCTCGTGGGGACTACGAGGTCTTGGCCGCGGGGGTCGCCGCAGGCATCACCGCCGCGTTGGCGGGCTTGGCCTTCGGACCGTCGAGCCAGTTGAACTTGTTCGTGCTGAGCAGGATGAGGTGGATCATCGCCGCCAGGGTGAACAGGAAAACGCCTTGGACCACCATGGCCCGCAGCGGGTCGTACAAACGCCAGATTCGCCACATGATGTGAGCTCCTTAGATGATGTGGGACATGAGGGTGTAAACCGCGGCATGGACGCCGGCAAAGATGCTGGCCTTGTGCTCCGCACCGGGCAGCCACACCTGCCAGTGCAGCCCGACCAGTTGGCCAAGCAGCGCGAGCGTGAGCAGCAACACGAAACACGGGGCGAAGATCAGCGCAAATGACAGCCGGTCCCCGCGGACGGGGGCCTTGTGGCCGGCATGGGTGACGTCGTTCATGGCAGTTCTCCTCTCATGAGCGGGAAACGGATTGACTTACAGCCAGGGCCGCCAGAACCAGACCAGCAAGTGGGCGACCACGGCAATCGCCGTGAAACCCACAAAGCCTTGGACCCAGTACTGGTGGAACTCCTGAGCTTCGTCGTCCGTCAGGCCGGATATGGAAGTCCGAGATGACATGGATGGCTCCTTCTCGTTAAAGGCCGGTTGGCCTGTGGTGCGCCCAACCCGCGCGACCGTGGGCAGCCGGGGCAGAACGCCTCGACATCGGGGTGGTCCGCGCGCGGCGCGGACCGTGTGGGTGAGGGGTGCGGGTCTGGCTCATGCCGGCACTCCCAGGCCGAGCGCTCGCCCGGCCGCATTGACGTGATCGGTCTGCACGCAGCCATCGCCGCGGGTGCGCGCCTGCTGCTCGGCGGCATCGCGCAGCCGCTTCGCCGCGCTGATCTGCACCAGCACCGGCTGGCCCGCCACGATGGCCTGCAGACGGGCCTGCGCGGCGTCGTCCCAGGGCGTGTTGCGGGCGCTTTCGCGGGCGGGCGTGGCCTCGCCGCGGTCCATGTCGGTGCCCAGAGGCAGGATGTGGAACAGCGCGTCAAACAGCGCGTTGCACACCTCCTGCACCACATACGTCGCCCCGGCGTAGCCCATGAAGGGCGTGCCGGTGGCGCGGCGGATGATGGCGCCGGGAAAGGACGCGGGGATGTAGGCCGCGCGCATTGGTCCGGTGCTGCCCGCTTCGGCGAGGTACATGCGCTCGTTGACGCTGCCAAACAGCACCAGCGGCGTCTTCGTGTGCACCAGCTCGCGCACCGCGGCGTTGTCGGTTTTCTCGCCTGCCTTGCGCGACACCGCGAAGCGGCAGGGCAGACCCAGCTCGTCTTCCAGGAAGTGCCGCAGGCCGCGGGCGTAGGTCTCACCGGCCACGATGCCGAAGCTCGCGGTGGCGAAGAAGTCCTGCGTCACGCTGCGCCACAGGTCCCACACCGGCTTGATCGTCGTGTGCTTCTCGCGCTCGATGAAGGGCTCGGGGTCCAGCCCGGTCAGGCGGCCGAGCTCGCGCAGGAACGCGGTCGTGCTGTGCAGGCCGATCGGGGCCTGCAGGTACGGGCGCTCCAGCATCTCGCACAGGCCACGTCCGAATTCGCGGTACAGGCAGATGTTCACGTCGGCCTCCACCAGGCGCGACACATCGGCCAGGTGGCTGCCCAGCGGGAACACGAGGTTCACCTCGCAGCCGATGCCTTGCACGAGCCGCTTGATTTCGGCCACGTCGCTCGGCCCGTTGAACACCCCGTAGCTCGGGCCGATCAGGTTCACGCGCGGGCGAACGCCGGGGCGGTGTTCGCGGGCCGGCACCTTCTTCATGCCGTACTCGGTCCAGAGCCACATCAGCGCGCGGTTGGCGCACTGCCACTGGTCTTCGTCGATGGTGCGCGGCAGGAAGCGCAGCAGGCCGGTGCCTTCGGGGGTGACGCCGCCGCCGATCATCTCGGCGATGGATCCCGTGACCACCACGGCCGGCAGCTCGGGGTCGAGCACCGCGTGGGCCCGCTTCATCGCGCCCTCGGTGCCTTCGCGGCCGAGTTGCTCCTCGGCCAGGCCGGTCACGACGATCGGCAGTTCATGCGGCGGCAGCGCGTCGGTGTAGTGCAGCACGCTGGTCACCGGCAGGTTTTCGCAACCCACCGGGCCGTCAATGACGACCTGCAGGCCCTTGATGGCGGTGAACACGTACACGGCACCCCAGTAGCCGCCCGCGCGATCGTGGTCGAGGATCAGCATGTCAGGGCCCCGTCTCTTCTGCCTTGCGGCGCTTGGCGGCCTTGTCCATGCGCCGCTTGTGCTCGGCGCGGAACTCGGGGTGCAGCTCGGGCTCGTCGGTCCAGACGCCGGCGCGGTCGCCCTCGCCGGTCTGGCCGAAGAAATCGCTCATGCGGTCGAAGCGGGCCTGGTTGGCGATGGCGGCGTTGATCACCGGCACCAGCGAGCCCGCGCCCATCACGCCCATCAGCGGCCGCGCCGAGATCAGGTTGGTGAAGTACAGCGCCGGGATGCGCGCCTGCTTGGCCGCCTGCACGACTGGCGTGGTGCCGATCGCCAGCTGGGGGCGGTGTTCGTGCACCGCGGCGATGTCGTCTTCCAGCGAGGCGCGGAACCGCACCTGCACGCCGTGGGCCTGCAGCCAGGCGGCATCGGCCGCGTTCCAGGGCGTGGCCGGGCAGGCGGAGCCCACGTAGCGCAGATCGGCGCCGCACTCCACGAGCAGCCGGCCAACCAGCAGCTCGGAGCCCTCGTAGCCGGAGAGCGTGATGCGGCCCTGGATCCGCTGCTGCGCGAGCAGGCCGCGGATCGCGCTGGTGGCGCGGTCCTGCGCCGCGCCCACCGCGGCCGGCGCGATGTTCAGCGCGTCGCCAATGGCGGCCAGCCAGGCGTGTGTGCCGTCCACGCCCACCGGCGCCGAGCCCACCACGGGGCGGCCCGCGGCCTGGAATTCGCGCACGCTGGCGGTGTAGAAGGGGTGGATGGCGGCGACCACCGCGCCGTCCAGCGCCGCGTAAAGCTCGCGCCACTCGCGCGTGGGCACCACGGTGCCGACCGCCAGGCCCATCGGGGCGAGCAGCTGCGCGATGCCCACCGGATCGGCCGGAAACATTTCGCCCAGCAGCGTGACAGCGGGCAGGTCGCCGCGGCCGCGCGCCGGCGCCGGTACCGGGCCGGCCATCACCTCGTCGCGGGCGTAGCGCAGCATCGCGCCGGCCAGCACGTCCTTGGCCTCCGCATGCGTCGGCACGCCGAAGCCCGGCACGTCGATGCCCACGATGCGCACGCCGTTGATGGCCTTGGGCAGCAGCTGCAGCGGCACGCCGCTGGCCGTGGGCACACACAGGTTGGTCACGACGATGGCGTCAAGCTTCTCCGGGTCGGCCTGCGCGTGCACGGCCTCGCGGATGTCCTCGAACAGCTTGCCGGTCACCAGCGTCTCGCTGTTGAACGGCACATAGCCCACGCTGCGGCGCGCGCCGTAGAAGTGGCTGGTGAAGGTCAGGCCGTAGACACAGCAGGCGCTGCCCGAGAGGATGCTCAGGGTGCGCTTCATGCGCAGGCCCACGCGCAGCGAGCCGAAGGCCGGGCACATGCTTTGCGGCTGGTCGTGCGGGCCGCGCGCGGCGTCGGTCGGGTAGTCGGCCGCGTAGCGCGCCAGCACCTCGCTCTTGCCCGCCTGGCGGGCCGCGCCCAGCAGCGCCTCGCCGCCGGCGTGGCAGCCCATGCCGTCGCCTTCCAGCGCGGTGGGCACGGCCACCGGGACGATGGGGATGACGGGCTGGTTCATCGATCAGGCCTGGTCGTACACGACTTCGAGCGACGGCTTGACCAGGTCCTGGCGGCCGCACATGTCGAACAGCGTCGCCGGCTCCATCTGGAAGTCGCGGCCGGTGACCTCGGCGGAAAACAGGCCGAGCAATTCGTCCTGCGTCTGCGGCTTGGGCCGCTGCGGCGGCGCCTCGGCGACGTTTTTCGCCAGTTCGGCGAACAGCGGGCCCCACTCGCCATCGGGCTTGCCGATGATTTCGTAGCTGGCGCTCTTGCGGCGGATGTCCTCGTGGGCCGGGATGCTGGCCAGCACCGGGATGCCGGCGTTGGCCGCAAAGGCCTGTGCCTGGCCGGTGCCGTCGTCCTTGTTGATCACCATGCCGGCCACGCCGACGTTGCCGCCGAGCTTGCGGAAATACTCGACCGCGCTGCACACGTTGTTGGCCACGTAGAGCGACTGCAGGTCGTTGCTGCCCACCACGATGACCTTCTGGCACATGTCGCGGGCGATCGGCAGGCCGAAGCCGCCGCAGACCACGTCGCCTAGGAAATCCAGCAGCACGTAGTCGAAGCCCCAGTCGTGGAAGCCGAGCTTCTCCAGCGTCTCGAAGCCGTGGATGATCCCGCGTCCGCCGCAGCCGCGGCCGACCTCGGGGCCGCCGAGCTCCATCGCGAACACGCCGTCGCGCTTGAAGCAGACGTCGCCGATGGACACCGGCTCGCCGGCGAGCTTCTTGCGGCTGCTGGTCTCGATGATGGTGGGCGTGGCCTTGCCGCCAAACAGCAGGCTGGTGGTGTCGCTCTTCGGGTCGCAGCCGATCAGCAGCACCTTCTTGCCCTGCTGCGCCATCATGTAGCTGAGGTTGGCCAGCGTGAAGCTTTTGCCGATGCCGCCCTTGCCGTAGATCGCGATGATCTGGGTCTCTTTCTTCACCTCGCCGGTGGCCACGGGCGGTGGTTCCTGGGCCGCTTCGTCGCGCAGCCGGTCCATGTAATGGGCCGGGTGGACCCTGATTTCCGGTGCGTTCATCCGAGTCTCCAGTCGAGGACCATCTTGAGGCAGTGGGGGTCGCCGAAGGCCGTCTCGTAGGCGCCGTGGGCGCGCAGCGGACTTTCGGTGTGGGTGATCAGGCCGTCGAGCGACAGGCGCCCGGTGTTGACCAGTTCGGTCACGGCGAGCAGGTCGGCGCGCTTCCATTCCGCGGCCACGCGGATGCTGGCCTCGCGCAGGAAGGCCGGCGCGTAGGCGAAGCGCAGGTCCTGGGTGTAGAAGCCCGCCAGCACGACCTCGCCGCCCTTGGCCAGGCGCGGGATCACGCGGTCGAGGATCGCGGCGTCGCCGCTGACGTCGTAGACCGCGCGGTAGTCGCGCCGGTCGTCGTCGTCCGGGTGGATCACGGCGTAGCCGTCGGCCCCGCCCTGGCGCGCGGCCTGGGTTTCCCAGACCACCGGGGCGGGCGCGCCGGCGGCCACGGTCAGGCGCGCCAGCAGGCGGCCCATCACGCCATGGCCGACGATGAGGTCGGGCGGTGTGTCGGGATCGCGGGTGCCGCCGTAACTCACCGTGTGATAGGCCGTGGCGGCCAGCGCCAGCAGCACGGCGGCCGCGCCGTCGGCCACGCCTTCTTTCAGGCGCACCACCCGGTCGGCGGGCACCACCAGGCGCGAACCGGCGCCGCCGAACAGGTTGTGCACGCCTTCAAAGCTGTAGGAGCCGGGCACGAACACTCGGTCGCCTTCGCGCAGCGGGCTGTTGGCCGGGGCGCGGCGCACCCGGCCCACCGTTTCGTAGCCGGGCACCAGCGGGTAACCCATGCCGGGGAAGGGCGGCATGCTGCCGTCCCAGAGCAGGCGCTCGGTGCCGGTGCTGATGCCGCTGTGTTCCACCGCCACGTCGATGTCGCCGTCGGTCAGGGCCCGCAGCGGCAGCGCCCGCACCGACAGGTGGCAGGGGCTCTGGAAGACGATGGCGCTGGCTTTCATGAGGTGTATTTAACGCGTGACAAACACAACTGTCAATTTAAATTGACGCTATCGCGTGTCTCGGCGGGAAAACCCGCGGCCGGTCCGACAGCCGGTGCGCCGGCGCGGCGCGCGAGCAGCAGCGTGGCGTGCAACGGCAGGCGGCTGCTCGGCCGGTCGACGGTGGCGAAACCGGCCTGGCGCAGCAGCGCGGTGAGGGCTTCCGGGGTGCGCAGCCGCCCGGAGCCCATGGCGAGCAGGTAGAAGTGGTAGTACGGGTCGGGCGGGGCGGGGCTGCCGCTGGCCTCGGCCATCGGTTCGGCCAGCAGGAGCGCGCCGCCGGGCGGCAGCGCGGCGTGGATGCGGCGCAGCAGGGCCAGCACCGTGGCGTCCGGGTGGTCGTGGGCCACGCGCACCAGCGTGACCAGGTCCGCGCCGGTGGGCAGCTCGTCCTGCGTGAAGCTGCCGGGGTGGGTGGTGATGCGCTCGGTGAGGCCGGCGGTGGCGATGCGATCGGCCGCCAGCGCCGACACCGGCGGCAGGTCCATGTGGATCAGGCGCAGGTGGGGGTGGGCGTGGGCGAGGGCGATCAGCCAGCCGGCCAGGCCGCCGCCGACGTCGAGCACGGTGCGGTGGGGGCGGAAATCATGGCTGGCGAGCAGTTCGTCGATGACGAAGCGCTGGGAGCTGGCCATCAGCGCCGAGTAGCGCTCGAAATGCTCGGCCGGTGCGGGCGGCTGCGCTTCGCCGTCGCGGTGGTCGGTGTAGGGCCACCAGGCGTGCATGCGGGCGCGGTCGGGGTCGCGCAGCAGAGCGATCGGGTCGGTCAGGTCGGCGTAGAGCGTGGCGTTGTGTTCGACCATGTCGCGGATGCCGGCGTGCGTGGCCACCGGCGCGCCGAGCGGACCGAGGCCCAGGCGGCCGCCTGGGCGGCGCTCCAGCAGGCGCAGCGCCACGGCCGAGTCGGTGAGCCGCTGCAGCATGGCCGCGGGGAGTCGCAGCGCCTCGGCCATCTCGCCCACGGTCTGCGGCTGCGCCAGCACGCGCTCAAACAGCCGCAGCCGCACGCAGGCCAGCAACACCTGGCTGTGCACGAAGCCGGCCATGAGGTCGAACAGGTCGTGGGAGCGGCGGCGCACAAGGCCGCGGGTGAGCGGGTTGGCCGCGGCCCAGGCGCCCAGCGCGGGGCTGGTCATCCAGCGGTCGACCTGCCGCGCCCAGCGGGCGCGCCACGAGGGCGTCACCGGGGGCATCGGGTTGCCGGCGGGGGCGGTGTCCATGGGCTCAGGCCACCGCGCGGCGGACCGGCGTGGCTTCCACGGCCACAGGCAGGCGGCCCAGGCGCTGCAGCGCGCTGGCCGGCAGCAGGCGCTCGGCCTCGTGTCTGACCAGCGCCTGCAGGGCGCCGCGGGCCGGCCCCTCCGGCACGGCGTCCACCGCGGCCTGCATCAGGCCGTGGAAGTGGTCGAGCGCCCCACGCAGGCCGAGGTCATTGGCGGCGCTGGGCCGGTGGTGGGCGGCGTCCTGGCCGGCGGGTTTGCCGAGCTGGTCGCTGGCGAGCAGCACGTCGCGGATGTCGTCGGCCACCTGGTAGGCCTCGCCGAGGCATTCGCCCAGCGCGCTCCAGTGGGCGGGGTTGGCGCCGGCGGCCAGCGCCCCGGCGCGGGTGGCGGCGACGAACAGCGCGCCGGTCTTGGCGCGCTGGTAGCGGCCGAGGTCGGCGGTGGGTTCGCACTCCCAGGCCTGCCCGGCGACGATGCCGTGGGGCGCGCCGACCCCGTTGGCCACGGTGGCCACCAGCCCGGCCAGCCGCGCCGGGTGTTCGGCGCCGGCCCGGGCCAGCGCCTGGAAGGCCATCACGATCAGGGCGTCGCCGGACAGCAGCGCCAGCGGTTCGCCGTAGACCTTGTGCACCGTGGGCTGGCCGCGGCGGGTGTCGGCGTCGTCGAAGGCGGGCAGGTCGTCGTGCACCAGCGAGGCGCAGTGCAGCAGCTCGATGGCCACGGCCGCGGCGTCGCTCAGGCCGGGCGCGTCGTCGCCGCAGGCGCTGGCCACGGCCAGGCAGAGCTGCGGGCGGATGCGCGCGCCGCCGGGAAAGACGGCGTGGCGCAGGGCGCCTTGCAGGCGCGGGGGGGTGCCGGGGTCTTCGGCGTGCCGCAGGGTCGCGTCGAGCGCGTGTTGGAGGCGTGACAGCAGGTCCATGGGGCCCTCGCGGCGTGGGCGTTGTCAACAGGTGCTGACAATCACAGTGTCAATCTAACATGACACCAGCAAATGTCAACGCCCGCCCCGGGGTCTTTTCAGCGCCGGGGTGGTGGCTCGGGGTCGAGCCCGTGTTCGCGCGCCACCGCCGCGACGTGGGCCGGCACCATGGAGCGCAGCCGCGCGGGCGCCTCGCGGTGCAGGTGCACCACCGTCTCCAGCGCCTTCATTTCCACCCGCGCGCGGGCGAACTCCAGCCCGCGCGGGCCCACCCGCGGCATCAGCCAGCCCACCACCGGCCGCAGCCAGCCGGGCATGCGCCGCAGCGGCAGGCCACCGGCGGCGCGCTGCAGGTTGGCCAGGAAGCCCCGCACCGCGCCCGCCCGGCGCCCGGCGCTGCCGGGTGGCCGCAGGCGGACCTCGTCGCCCAGACCGTCAAGCACGGCCTGCCCGGTGGGGTTGCGCACCAGCAGCCACTGCTCGCCGCGCCCGCCCATGTAGCCCACCGTGAGGTCCGACAGGCTGTTGGCGTAGTCCACGCACGTGCGGCAGGTGAGCGGGAAAAAGTCGCCCGGCAGCGTGGACAGTGGCAGCTGCAGGAAGGGGATGGTGCGCACGCGGCCGTCGCGCCAGCGCAGCTCGACGTGGTAGTCGGCGCGGAATTCGCAGTAGGTGATGTCTTCGGGGTGGGCGTCGAGCAGGGCGAGGAACTCGTGGAAGCGCTCGGTGTGGGTGTTGTCGGAGCAGGGCGTGCCAATCACGATGAGGCGCTGCAGGCCGTGCTCGCGCTCGAGCTGCGGCTGGATGGCGCGCAGCGCGTGCACCTGGCAGGGAATGCCGATCACCGCCAGCCGCCGGTGGCCGGCGGCCAGCGCCGGCTCCACCTGCGCCAGCAACGGCGCGAAACCCATGCGCATGCCGCGGCAGCGGGCCATGTCGGCGGCGCGGGTGATGGTCACCGGCAGGGGCCGCCAGGGGTCGTCGGGGTGGGGCGCCATGGCGATCACGGCGTCGACCTCGCCGCGTTCGAGCAGCCGCTCGGCCAGGCGCGTGGTCAGCCCGGTCCACTGCGCGCCGGCCAGCGGCTGGCGCAGCGCGGCCTGCCACATCGCCTGCGTGGGGCCAAACAGGCGTTCGTCGCCCTGCGTCTGGCGCGGCCGGCCGTGGGCGGCGGTTTCCAGCGCGGGGTAGTCCGGGTGGAGAAATTGGCAGGCCTGCCCGCAGCGGTCGGGCTCGGCGGTGCGGGAGAGACCGCAGTCGGTGCACAGGCGCCGGGCGGGGGCAGGATCGCTCGGCGGCGTTGTGTCAACCATGGTCCGATGATATAAGTGTCAATGTAAATTGACAAATCAAGGCGTCACGATGTCCGACACCCCCGACCTGAGCCTCGACGCCGTGCGCGTCGAGCGGGGCGGGCGCGCGCTGTTCGCGCCGGTGAGCCTGCGCCTGGGCGGCGGTGAGTTGCTGCGGGTGACGGGCGCCAACGGCGCCGGCAAGACCAGCCTGCTGCGCCTGATGGCCGGGCTGCTGCCGCCGGCCGCCGGCCGGGTGTGCTGGCGCGGGGCGCCGCTGGCGGAGCAGCGCGAGCGCTTCGCCCGCGACCGCCTGTTCCTGGGCCACGAGCCCGGCCTGAAAGACGGCCTCGACCCCACCGACAACCTGCTCGCCGCCACCCGGCTGGCCGGACACCCGGTGGCGCCCGCGCAGGCCGCTCAGGCGCTGGCCGAGGCGGGTCTGGCGCCGCTGTGCCGGGTGCCGGTGGGCCGGCTGTCGCAAGGCCAGCGGCGCCGCGCCGCGCTGGCCCGACTGGCGCTCGCCCGCGCGCAGCCGCTGTGGGTGCTCGACGAGCCGTTCAACGCGCTCGACGCCGCCGCCACCGGCTGGCTGCATGGCCTCCTGCGCGCCCACCTCGCGCGCGGCGGCTGCGCGGTGGTCACCAGCCACTGGCCGCTGGCCCTGGACGGCGTGGCCGCGCGGGAGCTGGCGCTGTGAACACGCCGCAGGCACCCGCGCTGGCCCACCCCCCGGTGTCCGACGCCCGCGCGGCCGAACCCGGCCTGCTCGACGGCGCTCGGGCGCTGTTCGCGCGCGACCTGCGCCTGGCCTGGCGCCGACGCGCCGACGCGCTGGGCCCGCTGGTCCTGTGCGCGCTGGTGATCGTGTTGTTCACGCTCGGCGTGGGCCCGTCGCCGGCGCAGCTCACCGCGCTGGGCCCCGGCGTGCTGTGGGTGGCGGCGCTGCTGGCGTCCACGCTGCCGCTGTCGCACCTGTGGGCCGACGACCTCGCCGACGGCACCCTCGACGGCCTGATGCTGTCGCCCGACCCGCTGGCGCTGCTGGTGCTCGCGCGCGTGGCGGCGCACTGGGTCACCACCGGGCTGCCGCTGGTGCTGGCCGCCCCGCTGATGGCGCTGCCCTTCGGGCTGGATGGTTCGCAGACGCTGGTGCTGATGGCGTCGCTCGCGCTGGGCACGCCGGTGATCGCGCTGCTGGGCGCGCTCGGCGCGGCCCTCACCCTGGGTCTGCGCGGCGGCGTCCTGCTCGGCGCGCTGCTGGTGCTGCCGCTGCTGGCGCCGGTGCTGATCTTCGGGGCGGGCGCGGTGCAGGCGCAGGCCGCCGGCCTGGGCGCCACGCCCCACCTGTCCCTGCTCGGCGCGGCCCTGCTGCTCGCCGCCCCCGGCGCCGCGCTGGCCACCGCCGCCGCCCTGCGCATCGCCACCGAATGAGTCCGCCATGACCCGTCAGTCCCCCCGGAGCCGCCCATGAACGCCCGCCCCCTGCGCTGGAGCCATTTCGCCGCCCCGGCCCGCTTCGACCGGCTGGCGGCGCGGCTGGTGCCGTGGTACGGCGCGGTGGCGGCGCTGCTGGCCGTGGCCGGCCTGTTCGTCGGCTTCGTCGTCGCGCCGACCGACGCGGTGCAGGGCGAGGCCTACCGGATCATTTATGTGCACGTCCCCACGGCCTGGATGTCGATGATCGTCTACGCCGCCATGGCCTTCTGGGCCGCGGTCGGGCTGGTGTTCAACGCGCGGCTGGCCAGTGTGCTGGCGGTGTCGCTGGCGCCCACCGGCGCGCTCATGACCTTTCTGGCGCTGTGGACCGGCGCGCTCTGGGGCAAGCCGACCTGGGGCGCGTGGTGGGTGTGGGACGCGCGCCTCACCTCGGAGCTGCTGCTGCTGTTCCTCTACCTCGGCTTCATGGCCCTGCACGGCGCCATCGAGGACAAGCGGCGCGCCGACCGCGCCGCCGGGCTGCTGGCGATCGTGGGCGTGGTCAACCTGCCGGTGATCTATTTCTCGGTGCAGTGGTGGAACACGCTGCACCAGGGCGCCTCGGTCACGCTGAACAAACCCCCCAGCATGGCCGCGCCCATGCTGGCGGGCATGGTGCTCATGGCGCTGGCCGCCTGGGCGTATTGCATCGCGGTGGCGCTGGCGCGCGCGCGGCTGGAGCTGCGCGAGCGCGAGGCGCACACCGCGTGGGCGCAACGCTCGATGGAGGTGGGGTCATGAACGCATCGGACTGGTGGGAACTCGGCGGCCACGGCCGCTACGTGTGGGGCGCGCTGGCGATGTGCGCCGCGGTGCTGGTGGCCGAGGTGGCGCTGCTCGTGCTGCGCGCGCGGCTGCAGCGGCGCCAGCGCGACGACGAGGCGGTGACCGCTTCGCTCACCGGCTCGCTCGCCGCCGCGCCGGCCGAGCGCGCGCGCCGGGAGAGCGCGCCATGACGCCGCGCCGCCGCCGCCTGCTCGCCCTGGTCGTGGGGCTGGGCACCGTGGGCGCCGCCAGCGCGCTGGTGCTCAACGCCTTCCGCAGCAACCTCGTGTTTTTCCACAGCCCCAGCGACGTGCTGGCCCAGCAGGTGCCGGCCGGACGCACCTTCCGCGTCGGCGGACTGGTGGAGGAGGGCAGCGTCGTGCGCGGCGCGCAGGGCCTGACGGTGCGCTTCATGGTCACCGACACGGTCAAGCGTGTGCCGGTGACCTACACCGGCCTGCTGCCCGACCTGTTTCAGGAGGGCAAAGGCGTGGTCGCGCAAGGACAGCTCGGGGCCGACGGCGTGTTCCGCGCCGAGCAGGTGCTGGCCAAGCACGATGAAAACTACATGGCACCCGAGGCCGCCGACGCGCTGGCCCGGGCCCGCGCGGGGCAGGGCACCGTGGCGCCGGAGGCCGCGCGATGATCGTCGAACTCTCCCACCTCGCGCTGGCCCTCGCCCTGGCCGCCGCGCTGCTGCAAGGGCTGGTGCCACTGTGGGGCGCGGCGCGCGGCCACGCCGGTGCGATGGCGCTGGCCGTGCCCGCGGCGCGCGTGCAGGCCGTGCTGCTGCTGCTGGCCTACGCCGGCCTGACCCACGCCTTCGTCATCTCCGACTTCAGCGTCAAGCTCGCCGCCTCGCACTCCCACACCACGCTGCCGCTGATCTACCGCCTCAGCGCGGTCTGGGGCAACCACGAAGGCTCGATCCTGCTCTGGGCCCTGATCCTCGCCGGCTGGAGCGTGGCGGTCTCGGTGTGGGCGGTGCGCGGGCTGGACGCCGCCATGCGCGCCCGGGTGCTCGGCGTGATGGGCCTGATCAGCGCCGGTTTCCTGCTGTTCACGCTGCTCGTCTCCAACCCCTTTGAGCGCCTGCTGCCCGCCCCGCCGGACGGGCTGGACCTCAACCCGCTGCTGCAGGACCCGGGCATGGCGATCCACCCGCCGATGCTCTACATGGGCTACGTGGGTTTCGTGGTCGCCTTTGCCTTTGCGGTCGCGGCCTTGCTCGGCGGGCGCGTCGACACCGCCTGGGCCCACGCCTCGCGGCCCTGGACCGCCGCCGCCTGGGCCTTCCTCACCCTGGGCATCGCGCTGGGCAGCTTCTGGGCCTATTACGAGCTGGGCTGGGGGGGCTGGTGGTTCTGGGACCCGGTGGAAAACGCGTCCTTCATGCCCTGGCTGGTGGGCACCGCGCTGCTGCACTCGCTGGCGGTCACCGAGACGCGCGGCGCGCTCACGCGCTGGAGCGTGCTGCTGGCGCTGCTGGCGTTTTCGCTCGCGCTGCTGGGCACCTTCATCGTGCGCTCCGGCGTGCTCAGCTCGGTCCACGCCTTCGCCACCGACCCGGCGCGCGGGGTGTTCATCCTCGGCTTCCTGGCGGTGGTGGTGGGCGGGTCGCTGGCGCTCTACGCGTGGCGCGCGCCGTCGCTGGGCGAGGGCGGACCGTTCGCCGCGGTGTCGCGCGAGACCTTCCTGCTGGCCAACAACGTGCTGCTCCTGTGCGCCACGGGCGCGGTGCTGCTGGGCACGCTCTACCCGCTGGCGCTGGACGCGCTCGGCCTGGGCAAGCTGTCGGTCGGCCCGCCGTACTTCAACGCGGTGTTCGTGCCGCTGATGGCCCCGGCCCTGTTTCTCATGGGCGTGGGGCCGCTGGCGCGCTGGCGCCGCGCGGCCCTGCCCGAGCTGGGGCGGCGCCTGCGCGTGGCCGCTGGCGTGGCGCTGGTGAGTGCGGCCGCCGCCGCGTTGGCCCTGCAGGCGCTCACGCCGCTGGCCGGGCTGGGCCTGGCGCTGGCCGCCTGGCTCGCCGCCGCCACCGTGGCCGGCGCGTGGCCGCGCCTGCGCGAGATGCCGCAGCGCTGGCCGCCGGCGCGCTGGTGGGGCCTGCAGCTGGCGCACGGCGGCGTGGCGCTGTTCGTGCTGGCGGTCACCGTGGTCAGCACCTTCCAGACCGAGCGCGACGTGCGCCTGGAGCCCGGCCAGTGGGCCGAGGTCGCCGGCCGCCGCTTCACGCTGGAAGCCCTCGATGTGGTGCAAGGCCCCAACCACAGCGCGGTCCGGGCCCGGGTGGCGGTCACGCAGGACGGCGAGCCGGTGGCCACGCTGCGGCCCGAGCGACGCGTCTACAACGTCAGCCGCATGCCGATGACCGAGGTGGCCATCCACCGCGGCTGGCGCGGCGACCTCTACGTCGCCCTCGGGGAGCCGGTGAGCGACACCGCCTGGAGCCTGCGGCTGCACCACAAGCCGCTGGTCAACGGCATCTGGATCGGCTGCCTGCTGATGGCGCTCGGCGGCCTGCTCGCGGCGGCCGACGCCCGCTACCGCCGCCGCGCGCCCGCGTCGGCCGCCCAGCCCGCGCCTGCCGCGGTGGGGGATTTCGCATGAGGCGCTTCGTCTGGCCGCTGCTGGTGTTTCTGGCCCTGGTCGGCCTGCTGGGCGCCGGGCTGCAGCGCGACCCGCGCGACGTGCCGTCCCCGCTGGTGGGCCGCGCCGCGCCGACCTTCGAGCTGCCCTTGCTGGCCGCCACGCCCGCCACGCCGGCCACGCTGTCCAGCCAGAGCCTGCGCGGGCAGGTCTGGGTGGTCAACGTCTGGGCGTCGTGGTGCGTGGCCTGCCAGGCGGAACACCCGGTGCTGATCGACCTCGCGCGCCAGGCCGGCGTGCCGGTGATCGGGCTGAACTACAAGGACCAGCCCGCGGCCGCCAGCGCCTGGCTGGCGCGCCACGGCAATCCCTACCGCGCCACCGTGCAGGACAGCGCCGGCCGCGTGGGGCTCGATTTCGGCGTGTATGGCGTGCCCGAGACGTACGTGATCGACCGCGCCGGCGTCATTCGCCTCAAGCACACCGGCCCGTTGACGCCCGAGGCCGTGCAGCAGCGCGTGCTGCCGCTGTTGCGCGAACTCGCGCCGGGGGCCGGGTGATGGCGGCCGGGCGAATCCGCCGCGCAGCCCTGCTCACCGTGGCGCTGTGGGCCGGCGCGGCGCTGGCCGATCCGACGCTGGACGCCCGCGCCCAGGCCCTGGGCGAGCAGCTGCGCTGTCTGGTCTGCCAGAACGAAACCGTGGCCGCTTCCCACGCGGAGCTGGCGCAGGACCTGCGCGCGCAGATCCGCGAGCAGCTCGCCGCGGGCCGCAGCGACGCGGAGGTGCGCGATTTCATGGTCGCGCGCTACGGCGAGTTTGTGCTCTACCGCCCGCCGTGGTCGGCCCGCACCGGCCTGCTGTGGCTCGGGCCGTTTGCCGCGCTGCTGGCTGCGGTGGTGCTGCTCGTGCGGCGCAACCGCCGGCCCGCGCCACCGCCCGCGCTCAGCGAGGCCGACTGGCGCCGCGCGCAGCGCCTGCTGGACGAACCCCGGAGTCCGCCATGACCGATCTCAGCACCACCGCCGCCGGCCTGTCCGCCGCGCTGCCTTTTCTGCTCGCCGCCTTGCTGCTGGTCGGCGCCAGCGGCTGGCCGCTGTGGCGGGCCTGGCGCCGCCCCCCGCCGGCCGAAAGCGGCGCGTTGGACGCGCTCGACCTGCTGCGCGGACAGCGGCGCGCGCTGGCGGCGCAGCGCAGCGCCGGGGTGCTGGACGACGCGGACCACGCCCGCGCACTGGCCGAAATCGCGCAGCGCGCGCTGGCCGAGGCGGTGCCGCGCGCGCCGGTGATGACCCGCCCCGGTGGCAGCCTGCCCGGCGCCGTGGGGCTGGCGCTGGCCGTGGCCGTGGCCCTCGGCGCCTACCTCGTGCATGGCCGGCCCGACCTCGCGGCGCCCCGCGCCGACAGCGCTGTCGCCCGCGACGATGTGGCCGACATGGTGGACCGCATGGCCCGCTCGCTGGCGGCGCAGCCGGCTGGCCGCGCCGAAGACGCCGTGGCCTGGGCCATGCTGGCCCGCGCCCAGGCCGGCCTGCAGCGCTGGGCCGACGCCGAGCGGTCGCTGGGCGAGGCGCTGGAGCGCCAGCCCGACCAGCCCGACTGGCTGGCCGATCGGGCCGACCTGCTCGGTCTGGTGCCCGGCGCGGACCGCGCTGCACAGGCCGAGCGGCTGATCGCGCGCGCCCTGACCGTGGCACCGAACCACCCCAAGGCGCTGGCGCTGGCCGGAGCCGCGGCCCACGCCCGCCAGGACCTGGTCGAGGCACAGCGCCTCTGGACCGAAGCCCTGCGCCACGCGCCACCGGGCAGCCCGCTGGCCCAGGGCCTGGCCGCCTCGCTCGCCGCGCTGGGCGCGCCGCCCGTGGCCGCCACCGCCACGGCGCCGCCCGAGGGCCCGAGCTTGCGCGGCTCGGTGGAAATCGCGCCCGCGCTCGCGGCCGACCTCCGCCCCGACGACGTGTTGTATGTGGTGGCCCGGCGCGCGCAGGGCGGCGGACCGCCGCTGGCGGTGTGGCGCCAGCCGGCGCGCGCGGCGGCCAGCGCCTTCCTGCTGGGGCCCGCGCAGGCGATGGTCGCGGGCCAGGGCTTGGCGGGCCACGAGCGCGTGGTGATCGAGGCGCGGGTCAGCCGCAGCGGCCAGCCGCTGCCGCAGGCGGGCGACTGGGTGGGCGAGGCGCGGGCGGTGGCCGTACCGGCGCAGGGCCTTCGGCTGCGCATCGACCGCGTGCGGCCCTGAGCGGTCGCGCTGACCCGACCGCGACTGGCTGTCCCCCGTTTGTGGTCATCCCACCGCACCACGCGGGATTGCCTTGGCGCTAGCATCCTCTGAAACAAAAGTTCAGGGAAGACACGTTTCATGACACACCGGGTGGTGCTCGTCGACGACAGCGAGGGCGATCTGCTGTACACGCGGCTCATGTTCGAGCGGGCGGGGCTGGACGTGGCCCTGGAGGCCTGTGAGACCGCCGATGACGCGCTGGCCACGCTCGATGACGGCCCGGCGGTGGCGCTCATCCTGATGGACATCAACATGCCCGCGATGGACGGGTTTGAGCTGCTCGACGCGCTGCAGTCGCGTCCCGCGCCACCCCCGCCGGTGGCGGTGTTGTCCTCGTCGCCCAACCCGCTGGACGAGTCGCGCGCGCGCCGCCACCCGATCGTGCGCGACTACCTCACCAAGCCCGTGACCCCCGCGCAACTCCGGGGCCTCATGGAACGCCTGGGGCTGCCGTGAGACGCCATGCGCTGACCTGGGCCTGGTGCCTGTCGGCGCTGACGGTGAGCGCGGCCGCTGCCGAGCTGCGCCTGGCGGTGGAGCGCGACTACCCGCCCTTCGTGTTTGTGGACGCGGACGGCACCCCGCGTGGCCTGTCCATCGACGTACTGGACGCCGCGGCCGCCCGCGCGGGCTTGCGCATCCAGCCGTTGCCCCCGCAGCCGCTGGCGACCCTGCTCTCACAACTGCAGCGCGGCGAGGCCGATCTCATCACGTCCCTGCGGCCCACGCCGGAGCGCGCCGCGTTTCTGGCGTTCACCCGGCCTTATGTCGAGGTCCCCGCCATCCTGCTCGCGCGCGACGACGCGCCGGCCCGTGTGGCCGACCGGGGGTTGGCCGCCCTGGCGGGGCAGCCGGTGGCGGTGGGTGCGGGATATGCGGTGGAGCGCCCGATGCGCGAGGCCCACCCCGGCGTGGCGTGGCGGGCGGTGAGCGACGACACGGTGGCCCTCATCGGGGTGGCGCGCGGCGATTTCGCGGCGGCGGTGGTCGACGCGGCCAGCGCCGCCTGGATCATCGAGCGCCATGGCCTGGGCGCGTTGCGCAGCGTGGGCCGGGTGGGCTTCAGCTACCCCTTGTCCTTTGGTGTGCGGCTGGGTCAGCCGCAGGTGGTGGAAGCCCTGGACCGCGCGCTGGCCGCCCTGCCGGCGGCGGAGCGGCGCGCCATCACCGATCGGTGGATGGCGTCGCTGCCGGTGGAGGCGATGGCGCCGCGCCGGCAGTGGCCGGCGTGGTTGGGGCTGGGCGCGTTGGCGCTGGCGCTCGCCCTGGCGTGGCGGCGGGTGGGAGCGCGCGATGGTTGAGGCGTGGCGCGCCGGGCAGGGCGACGCCTGGCGCTGGGCGTCGCTCACCGGGCTGTTCTACCTGGGGCTGGGCTGGCTGTCGATCGGCTTGTCCGAGCAACCGGGGAGCATCGCCGCGCTGTGGTTCGCCAACGCGGTGGGGGTGGCCGCGCTGACCTTCGCGCCGCGCGGCGCGCGGCTGGGCGTGGTCGCGGCGCTGGTGGTGGCGGGCGGGCTGGCCAACTGGCCGGCCAGCGAGGGCTGGTGGCACGCCATGCGGCTGGTGCCCGCCAACCTCGTGGAGATTTTTCTGGCGGCTTACCTGCTGCGCCGGCGCGGCCTGCACGCGCACGACGTGCGCAGCCCGCGCCGCATGGGCGTGTTGCTGTTGTGGGGCGGGCTGCTGCCGTCGGCCGTGGGCGCGGCGGTCGGCGCACTCACCCTGGGTCTGGTGGATGGTGTGCCGCTGCCCGAGGGCTGGCTGCGCTGGTTCACCGGCGCGGCGCTGGGGGCGCTGGCCGTGCTGCCCCTGGCCGCGCTGGTGCTGCAGCGGCCCGGCAGCGAGGTGCGCGACGAGCTGCTGTCGGTGCCGGTGTTGTCGTCGGTGTTGCTGTGCGGGTCGGTGGCGGTGCTGTCGCTGGCCTACCTGCCGTATCCGTTCGTCTATCTGGCGATCCCCCTGATGCTCGCGGCCGTGAGCCTGGAGCAGACCGGCACCGCGCTGGCCGCGCTGGCGGTGGCGGTCATCTTCGCCGCCTGTCTCGCCTTTGGGGTGCTGGTGCCGCCGCCGGTGACCGCCGCCTGGCAGGACGTGTTCGTGTACCTCGCCTGCGCCGGCGCGCTGGCCCCATGCCATCTGCTGGCCGCGGCGATTGCCCAGACCCGCGATGGCCAGTCGCGGCTGGAGCAGCGCACGCGCGACCTCAAGCACGCCAACGACCGGCTGGAGCAGTTCGTGCACATCGCCTCCCACGACATGCGAGAGCCGCTCAACACGGTCACCCAGTTCACCGGCCTGATCGCCGAGGAACGCGACCGGCTCTCGCCGGACGCCCAGCGTTATCTCGATCTGGTCCAGCGCAGCAGCGGCCGCATGCGCACCTTGCTCGACGACGTGCTGCGTTACGCGCAGCTGCACGCGCGCGACCCGCAGAAGCCCGAACCGGTGGCGCTGGACGAGCTGTTTGCCGACCTGCGCCTGGCGCTGGCCGGGCGCATCGAGTCCTCCGGCGCCGAGCTGCGCGTCGGCCCGCTGCCGCGGGTGATGGGCAACGCGAGCCTGCTGTCGCTGATGTTCCAGAACCTCACGGCCAACGCGCTGAAGTTCATGCCGCCAGGCCGGCAACCGCGGATCGAGGTGAGTGCCCGGACCGAGGGCGACCGGGTGATCGTCACGGTGGCGGACAACGGGATCGGCATCGCCGAGGGCGACCTGGGCAAGCTGTTCCGTCCGTTCCAGCGCCTCAACCTGCGCCGCAAGTACGAAGGCACGGGGCTGGGCCTGGCGTTGTGCCAGCAGATCGCCGAGCTGCACGGCGGGCGCATCGCGGTGCATTCCGAACCCGACCGCGGCAGCCGCTTCGAGGTGAGCCTGCCAGCGCTGCCCTCGCTGACCACCTGACCGGTCTGGCGACGGCCGTTCAGCGGGGGAGTCAGCGAGCGATCAGCGAACGATCAACGAACGATCAGCGACCCAGCAGCCACGTCGCCACCGCCGCAGGGTCTTCTTCGTGGGCCAGGTGACCGAGGGCCGGCAGCGCGTGCAGCGCGCCGCGCACGGCCGGGGCCAGGCGCTGCATCACCTCGGCGGCCTGCGCCGGGGGCACGGTGGCGTCGGCCAAGCCCACCAGCAGGTCCAGCGGGACCGCCAGGCCCGGGAGCGCGCGGGCGAGCCCGGGCAGGTCCCACTGGGCCATCATGCCCAGCACGCCTTCGTGGTGGACCGCGCTGGCCACGAGCCGGCGGTACAGCGCGGTGCCCTCCGCGTCCAGGCGCGAGCCGGTGCTGTCGATCAGCCCGCGCAGCACCGCCGGCTGGCGGGTCTGCCAGGCCGCCAGCCGCGGCACGCCCGGCGCCGCCGCGACCAGCCGCGCCAGTGGCCGGAACAAGGGGCCGACCAGCCCGCCCAGCGGCAGCAGGGCGGCGTTGAGCCCAACCAGACGGCGCGGCGTGCAACGCCCAGCCAGTGCCATTTGCACCGCGACGGCCGCGCCCGCCGAATGGCCCACGACGAGATCGGGCGTCACCGACAGCGCGGCCACCAGGTCGGCCACGGCGCCAGCCATGCCGGGCAGGCTCAGCCGCGGGTCGGCGGCGCCGCCTGGCGGCAGGCCGGTGAAGGCGTGGCCGGGCAGGTCGGGCGCGATGACGCGCCAGCGCGCCGCCAGCCGCGGTGCGAGGCCGCGCCACGAATGGGTCGAGGCGCCGGTGCCGTGCAGGAGCAGCAGCGCGGGCGCGTCGGGGGCGGGGCCGGGCCAGGTCTGCACATGCCAGCGCAGCCCACCCGCGGTCACGAAGCCGCTGCGGCCCGCGTGGGGCCAGTGCGGGCCGTCGACCGCCCAGTCGAGCGGGCCCTGCCGGCTGGACAGCGGCGTCATCGCCCGGCGCCGCCCAGCCGCTGAACCGCCTGCGACAGGCCCGCGGCGCCGGCGTGGGGCAGCGGCAGGTAGGTGGCGCCCAGGTGCACGGCCAGGGTGCGGGCGGTCTCGGCCGGCTGGGGCGAGGTGTCGATCAGCAGGGCCGGGAGGCCGGCGGCGCGCAGCGCTTCGGCGGCCGCGCGGGCGTCGTCCGCGGCCTGCGCCCGGCCGGGCGCGCCCGCGCGGGCGATGTTGGCCTTGCCGTCGGTCAGCACCACCAGCAGCGGGCTGTCGCCACCGCGGGCCAGCCGCTCGCCAAGTTCGCGCGCGGCATCGAGTCCGGCGGCCAGCGGTGTGCCGCCACCGCCGGGCAGGCCGGCGAGTTCGCGCTTGGCGCGGGCGAGCGAGCGCGTGGGCGGCAGCAGCAGCTCGGCGCCCGCACCTCGGAACGCGATCACGGCCACGCGGTCGCGCCGCACATAGCAGTCCGCCAGCAGCAGCTCGACCGCGCCCTTGGCCTCGGCCAGCCGGTGCAGGGCCGAGGAGCCGGACGCGTCGACGACGAACACCGTGGTGCTGGGGCGCCGCTGGCGCAGGCGCTGCACGTGGAAATCGGAGGGGCGCACCTGCAGGCCATCGCGGCCGCTGGCCCGGCGTCGCAGCGTCTGCCAGGGGGCGGCCGCGCGCAGGGTGTCGAGCAGGTGCAGCCGCTGACCGCGGCGCGGGTCGCCGCGGCGGGTGCCGACCGGGCGGCCGCGGGGGGTGTTTTTCTGCCACGCGCCGGCGCTGCCGGCGGCCCGCGTGCGCGGTCCGGCGGCGGCCTGGGCGAGGGCGGCGAGCAGGTCGGCCGGGAGCGCGGCGCGCACCGCTTCCACGAGGCGGTCTTCCAGCGCGCGGGCGGCGGTGGGCTCGTCGGGCGCGGTGTCGGGCGTGGTGTCCTGCGGGGCCTCGGTGTCGGGCTGGGGCGGCTCGTCGGGCGGGGCGTCGTCGGGGGGATCGTCTTGTGATTCGTCTCGTGATTCGTCCTGCCTGTCCTGCGTGTCGGGGGCGGGCAGGCGCGTGGCGCGCGGGGCGAGCACCAGCCGCGCCGCCAGTTCGGCGTGGCCGGCGTCCACGGCGGGGGCGGCGCTCAGCGCGGCCAGCGCCCGGGCGGCCCGCACCGCGAGCAGCGGCGCTCGCAGCCCGTCCACGCCCCACGCGGCGGCCGCCGCGCACAGTGCGTCGGCGATGGCCGGCGGGAGCACGACCGTCGCCAGCCGCTGGCGGGCGCGGGCGATGTCGCCGGGCTGCCAGTCGATGGCCTCGGCGTCGGGGTCGTCGGCGTCATCGACGAGGTCGTGCGGCGGCTGCAGGCGCGGGCGCAGCGCCAGCCGGTCGGCCAGCGCGGCCGGCAGGCCGGGTTCGTCGTCGGGCGCCTCGTCGAGCGCGATCAGCGCCCAGCGGGCCGGCACCTCGCCGGCGAGCCCTTCGCGCTGCAGGGCGAGGGCGCCGCGGTCGAGCGCGCCGCCGAGCAGCGCGGCCACGCCCGCGCCCACCCGCTCGGCCGAGGCGAGCAGCAGCGCGCCGCCGTCGGCGTCGGTGAGCAGGCCCGACTGGGCGACGGGTCGGCCGGCCGACAGGGTGGCGGCGATGTCGAGCCCGCCGAGCAGGGCAGCGTCGGTCGCGTGGGCCGGCACCCGGCGCCACGGCGCGGGAATGGGCAGCAGGGCGCGCAGCAGCGCCAACCAGGCATCGCGGCGCGGGCCGGCGGCGGCGCGCAGCCAGGCGCCGCCCAGCCCGTGGGGGTCGGTCGCGAGCAGCGCGGCGGCGAGCGCGTCGTCCGCACCCAGGCGGGCGGCGTCCTGCGTGGCCCGCGCCAGCGCGTCGTCGGCCCAGGCCGTGCGCGCGGCGGCGGGCGGCGGTTTCATGCGCCCAGGTGTTCGGTCACCGCGCGCTCGACCCGGGCGCTGGAGCCGGTGTTGTCGAGCGGGTTGCGGCGCAGGCGGTGGCGCAGCGCGGGCGGGGCCACGCGGCGCACATGGGCGGCGGTGACGGCCTCGTCGCCGTCGAGCGCGGCGAGGGCGCGTGCCGCGCGCAGCAGCGTGAGGTCGCCGCGCAGGCCATCGGTGCCCAGCGCCATGCACAGCGCGGAGATCCGCTCGCGCACCGCGTCGGGCACGGTCACGCCGGGCAGCCGCCGTCGCGCCGCCACGATCTGGCGGCGAATCCGCGCGTCGGCCTTATGCCACTGGGCCACGAAGGCATCACGGTCGTGTTCGAAGGCGTCGCGGCGTCGCACGACCTCGATGCGCTGGTCGAGCCGGTCGGGCGTGCGCACCTCGACCGACAGGCCGAAGCGGTCCAGCAGTTGCGGGCGCAGTTCGCCTTCTTCGGGATTGCCGCTGCCGACCAGCACGAAGCGCGCCGGGTGGCGCACCGACAGGCCCTCGCGCTCGACCACGTTTTCACCGGAGGCGGCCACGTCGATCAGCAGGTCGACGAGGTGGTCTTCCAGCAGGTTGACTTCGTCGATGTAGAGAAAGCCGCGGTGCGCCTGCGCCAGCAGGCCCGGCTCAAAGGCCTTGACGCCTTGCGTGAGG
The DNA here is from genome assembly GCF_057219855.1 of Hydrogenophaga sp. T66. Lineage (NCBI taxonomy): Bacteria > Pseudomonadati > Pseudomonadota > Betaproteobacteria > Burkholderiales > Comamonadaceae > Hydrogenophaga > Hydrogenophaga sp. T66. The sequence goes on from NZ_JBXVVX010000001.1 coordinate 1,099,803, forward strand.
GCGCGTTCCAGGTCGAGCGCGCCAACCACGCGGTCCTCTGTCGCGCCCAGCGGCAGGTCAATCACCGGCACCGGCCGGGTTTCCACGGCCTTGGCGCGGCCACCGGGCTTGAGCGCGGCGCATTGGTCACAGCGCGCCGCGGTGTCGGCCGGATCGCAGCCGTAGCGGCAGCCGGCGACCGCCTTCATCGGCGGCAATAGCGCGGCCAGCGCGCGCACCGCGGTGGACTTGCCGGTGCCGCGGTCGCCCAGCACCAGCACGCCGCCGATGGCCGGGTCCACGGCCGCGATCAGGATCGCGGTCTTCATCTCGTCCTGGCCGACGATGGCGGAAAAAGGAAAGGGCTGTCCCATGACGGCCCAGTATGTCACGAAAAGTTGACAGTTGGGCGGTTTAACGACCGCCCGTCGGCGATTGGCCGGGCGATCCTGGCGCCGCTGTCACATCCACAGCGCCCGCCACGCCAGGCGCGGTGCGTCGCGGCGCGAGAGCGCCACCCGCTGCGCCCAGCTGCGGTGGCCGATGCCGGCGATGGCGTCCAGCACACCCAGCCCGCCCTGAACCACCAGCCGCAACTCCCAGCCGGCGCGTCCGCCGACGCGGTGCACCAGCGGTTCGCCCATCTGCATCAGCCCCCGCGCGTGGGCGCACAACTCGGTCACCAGCGCCACCCGCGCGGCGTCGTCGGCCGGGTCGCCGCTGGCGAAGCGGTCCGGCGTCAGGCCGTGGCGGCCGAGGGCGTCGCGGGGCAGGTACCAGCGCCCGCGCGGCAGGTCGCGGCCGATGTCCTGCCAGAAGTTGATGAGCTGCAGCGCGCTGCAGATGGCGTCGCTCTCGCGCAGCGCGTCCTCGCCGCGCACGCCCCAGAGGTGCAGCAGCAGGCGACCCACCGGGTTGGCCGACAGGCGGCAATAGGCCAGCAGTTCGGGCAGGTCGGCGTACACGTGACCGGCGGCGGTGTGGCGCACGTCTTGCTCGAACGCGCTGATCAGGTCGTGCAGCGGGGCGGCGGGCAGGTCGTGCGCCCGGATGGCGCGGCCCAGGGCGAAGAAGAGGGCGCTCCAGCGTGGCACGGGGCGGCCGTCCAGCGTGTGCTGCAGCGCCTCGCGGTAGGCGGCGAGGTCGGCCAGGCGGGTCTCGGCGGGCGAGTCGCCCTCGTCGGCGATGTCGTCGGCCGTGCGGGCGAAGTGGTAGATCGCCGCGACCGCCGCGCGCAGGTGGGCCGGGCAGAGCCAGGAGGCCACGGGGAAATTCTCGTAGTGCCCGACCGTGCCGCCCAGCGGCATCGGCGTGTCGCGGTTTTCCCCTACAATTTTGTTTACTAACCGGTCAGTCATTAATTCCAGCCCGGCTTGCGGGGCGCCATTTCGAGGGTTTCTGCGATGAAAACGCCGCATTTTGTCCTGATCGTGACCGCCGCCGTGCTGCTGGCGGCCTGTTCCCGCCCGCCGGCAGCGTCCGAGCCGGTGCGCGCGGTCAAGCTGATGACCGTGGGTGCCGGCGCGATCGGCGCCACCGCCGAATACGCCGGCGAGGTGCGCGCGCGCACCGAATCGCGGCTGGGCTTTCGCGTGGGCGGCAAGCTGGTGCAGCGCCCGGCCGAGGTGGGGCAACGCGTGGGCGCGGGCCAGCTCCTGGCCGCGCTGGACGCGCAGGACTTGGCGCTGGCCAGCCAGGCGGCGCAGGCCGCGGTGACGGCCGCGCGCACGCAGCGTGACCTGGCCGCCGCGGATCTCAAGCGCACGCAGGACCTCGTCGCCCAGGGCTTCGTCAGCGGTGCCGAACTCGACCGCCGCCAGACCGCGCTGCGCGCGGCCGAAGCCACGCTGCAGCAGGCGCAGGCGCAGGGCGCAGTGCAGGGCAACCAGGCGGCGTACGCGCGGCTGACCGCCGACGCGGCGGGCGTGGTGGTGGCGGTGCTGGCCGAGCCGGGGCAGGTGGTGTCGGCGGGCGCGCCGGTGGTGGTGCTGGCCCGGGACGGCGCGCGGGATGTGGTGTTCGGCGTGCCGGAGGACCGCGTGGCGCAGGTGAAGGTGGGGCAGGCCGCGCAGGTGCGGCTGTGGTCCTCGGGTGGCGCTGCCGCGCCGCTGGCGGGCGTGGTGCGGGAGGTGGCGGCCAGCGCCGACGCGGCCGGGCGCACCTTCGCGGTCAAGGTCTCGCTGCCCGCCGATGCGCCGGTGGCCCTCGGCACCACCGCCACGGTCACGCTGGCCGCGACCGGCGGGGCAGCCCCGGTGGCGATCAAGCTGCCGACCAGCGCGTTGATGCAATCCACCGAAGGCGACCGCCGCGGCAGCATGGTCTGGGTGTTCGACGCGGGCAGCAGCACCGTGCAGCCGCGCCCGGTGACGGTGGCGACCGCCGATGGCAACGAGCTGGTCATCGCCAGTGGCCTCAAGCCGGGCGACGAGGTGGTGGTGACTGGTGGCCATGTGCTGGCGCCGGGCCAGAAGGTGACGCGTTTTGTCGCCGCGGCGCAGTGAGGCGGCCATGAGCGTGACCTCGCGATTCAACCTGTCCCAGTGGTCGATCGACCACCCGGCGTTCACCCGCTACCTGATGGTGGTGCTGATGGTGCTGGGCATCGCCGCCTATTTCCAGCTCGGGCAGGACGAAGACCCGCCCTTCACCTTCCGCGCGATGGTGGTGCAGGTGTTCTGGCCGGGTGCCACCGCGCAGCAGGTCGCCGAGCAGGTGAGCGACCGCATCGAGCGCACGCTGCAGGAGGTGCCTTACGCCGACAAGATCCGCAGCTACGCCAAACCGGGCGAGGCGCTGATCATCTTCCAGGTCAAGGACTCCTCGCCGCCGCACGAGGTGCCCCAGCTCTGGTACACGGTGCGCAAGAAGGTGGGCGACATCCGCGGGCAGCTTCCCGCCGGCGTGCAGGGTCCGTTTTTCAACGACGAGTTCGGCGACGTCTTCGGCGTGATCTACGCGCTGCAGGGTGAGGGCTTCACCGACGCCGAGCGCAAGGACGCGGCCGACGCGGTGCGCCAGCAGCTGCTGCGCGTGAAGGACGTGGCCAAGGTGGAGCTGTTTGGCGTGCAGGACGCCAGGATCTTCATCGAGCTGTCGCAGCAGCGCGCCGCCACGCTGGGCCTGGACCTCAACGCGGTGCTGGAGCAGCTGGGCCAGCAGAACGCGGTGGTGTCGGCCGGCACGGTGCAGTCGCCCAACGACGTGGTGCAGGTGCGCGTGGGCGGTGCGTTCAACTCGGTCGAGGCCCTGCAGGCCATGCCGATCCGCACGCCCGCCGGGCGCCAGCTGCGGCTGGGCGACATCGCCACGGTGGTGCGCGGGAGCATCGATCCGGCCCGGGTGTTGGTGCGCCACGACGGGCGGGACAGCATCGCGCTGGGCATCTCCATGGCCAAGGGTGGCGACATCATTGCGCTGGGCCGGGCGCTGCAGGGGACGGTGGCTCAGATCCAGGCCACGCTGCCGGCGGGCATGTCGCTGGTGCAGGTGCAGGACCAGCCGCGCGCGGTGGCGCGGTCGGTCAATGAATTCGTGAAGGTGCTGATCGAGGCGGTGGTGATCGTGCTGGCGGTGAGCTTCCTGTCGCTGGGCCTGCACAAGCGCCCCGGCGGCACCGGCTGGCGCCGCTACACGATCGACGCCCGCCCCGGGCTGGTGGTGTTCATCACCATTCCGCTGGTGCTGGCGATCACCTTTCTGGTGATGCAGTACTGGGGCATCGGTCTGCACAAGATCTCGCTGGGCTCGCTGATCATCGCGCTGGGCCTGCTGGTGGACGACGCGATCATCGCGGTGGAGATGATGGTCCGCAAGCTGGAGGAGGGCCACGACATGGTGCGCGCGGCCACCTACACCTGGGACGCCACCGCCATGCCGATGCTCACCGGCACGCTGATCACCGCGGCCGGCTTCCTGCCGATCGGGCTGGCCAAGTCCACCACCGGCGAATACACCTTCGCGATCTTTGCCGTGACGGTGGTCGCGTTGGTGATTTCGTGGTTTGTGGCGGTGATGTTTGTTCCCTACCTCGGCGTGAAGCTGCTCAAGGTAAAGCCGCACGGCGCGGGCGACGAGCCGCACGAGGTGTTCGACGGGCCGTTTTACGTGCGCTTTCGGGGGCTGGTCGACTGGTGCGTGCAGCACCGCTGGATCACCATCGGCCTGACGATCCTGACCTTTGTGCTGGGCATCGTCGGCATGGGCAAGGTGCAGCAGCAGTTCTTCCCCGATTCCAGCCGGCCAGAGATCCTTGTCGACATCTGGCTGCCCGAAGGCAGCAGCATCGCGGCGATGGATGCGGTGAGCCGCCGGCTCGAGCAGCGCTTGCAGAACGAGCCGGGCGTGGACAGCGTGACCACCTGGGTCGGGTCGGGCGTGCCGCGGTTCTACCTGCCGCTGGACCAGATCTTCCCGCAGACCAACGTGTCGCAGATGATCGTGTTGCCCAGTGACCTGAAGGAACGCGAGCGCATCCGCCAGGCGCTGCCGGCGCTGCTGGCCGCCGAGTTCCCCGAGGTCCGTGGTCGCGTGAAGCTGCTGCCCAACGGACCGCCCGTTCCGTATCCGGTGCAGTTCCGTGTGGTGGGCGGCGATCCTGCGTCGTTGCGCGTCCTGGCCGACGAGGTGAAGCAGGTGTTCCGCGAAAACCCCAACACGCGGGGCGTGAACGACAACTGGAACGAGTCGGTCAAGCGCCTCACGCTGGACATCGACCAGACCAAGGCGCGCGCCCTCGGCGTGTCCAGCCAGAGCATCGCCCAGGCGGCGCGCACGCTGCTGTCCGGCACCACCGTGGGCCAGTACCGCGAAGGCGATGAACTCATCGACATCGTGTTGCGCCAGCCACTGTCCGAGCGCGACGCCATGACCGACCTGGCCAACGCCTACCTGCCCACCGCCAGCGGGCCGCCGGTGCCCTTGCTGCAAATCGCCCAGCCGCGGTTTGGCTGGGAGCCGGGTGTCATGTGGCGCGAGAACCGCGAGTACGCCATCACGGTGCAAAGCGATGTGGTGGAAGGGCTGCAGGGCGCCACGGTGACGGCCCAGCTCAAACCCGTGCTCGATGGCTTGCAGGCGCGCTGGCGCAGCGAAGGGCGCAACGACGTGCGCATTGAAGTCGCCGGCGCTGTGGAAGAGAGCAGCAAGGGATCTAGCTCCATCGCCGCCGGTCTTCCGGTGATGCTCTTCATCGTGTTCACGCTGCTGATGATCCAGCTGCAGAGTTTCAGCCGGTCGATGCTGGCCTTCCTCACCGGATTCATGGGCATTGCCGGCGTGGCGCTGGCGCTGCTGCTGCTGAACCGGCCCTTCGGCTTCGTCGCCCTGCTGGGGGTGATTGCGCTCATGGGCATGATTCAGCGCAACTCGGTGATCCTGATCGACCAGATCGAGCAGGACCGCGCGCGTGGCGTGCCGGCGTGGGAGGCCATCGTGGAAGCGGCCGTGCGCCGGATGCGCCCCATCGTGCTCACCGCCGCGGCGGCGGTGCTGGCGATGATTCCGCTGTCGCGCAGCGTGTTCTGGGGGCCGATGGCGGTGGCGATCATGGGCGGGTTGATCGTGGCCACGGTGCTCACCTTGCTGGCCCTGCCGGCGATGTACGCCGCGTGGTTCCGGATCCGTCGTGACACGCCGGGCGTCACGCCAGGCTGACATCCCGGCAGAGCCCCACCCGCGACCCGGCGGCGCCCCGGGCGGCTACAATCGAAGGTTGCCGTGAGGTGGCCACCGGTGCCGCGTGGCCGGGTTGGCGCCCGGCGCCGCGGGCGGATGCACAAGCCGGCGCGCGGGTGGCGAAATTGGTAGACGCACCAGGTTTAGGTCCTGACGCCAGCAATGGTGTGGGGGTTCGAGTCCCCCCCCGCGCACCACGACTCACCACAGCCCCGTTTCCCGGGCCGGCCAGACAGGCTGGCTGGCCCCGCCCTCTTTTTGGAGATGACCATGACCGTGACCGTTGAAACCCTGGAAAAGCTGGAGCGCAAGATCACCCTCACGCTGCCGGCCGAGGTGATCCAGAAAGAGGTGGCCAACCGCCTCAAGCGCCTGGCGCGCGACGTCAAGATGGACGGCTTTCGCCCCGGCAAGGTGCCGATGAACGTCGTGGCCCAGCGCTACGGCTACTCGGTGCATTACGAGGTCATGAACGACAAGGTCGGCGAAGCCTTTGCCAGCGCCGCCAACGAAGCCAAGCTGCGTGTGGCCGGTCAGCCGCGCATCACGGAGAAAGAGGGCGCCCCGGAAGGCCAGCTGACCTTCGACGCCGTGTTTGAGGTGTACCCCGAAGTCAAGATCGGTGACCTCGCCACCGCCACCGTCGAGCGCCTGACCTCCGACGTCACCGACGCCGCCATCGACCGCACCGTCGACATCCTGCGCAAGCAGCGCCGCACCTTTGCCCAGCGCGCCCAGGATCAGGCTGCGCAGGACGGCGACCGGGTGAGCATCGACTTCGAGGGCAAAATCGACGGCGAGGCTTTCGACGGCGGCAAAGCCGAGGGTTTCCAGTTCATCGTCGGCGACGGTCAGATGCTCAAGGAGTTTGAGGACGCCGTGCGCGGCATGAAGGCCGGCGAGAGCAAGACCTTCCCGCTGGCCTTCCCGGCCGATTACCACGGCAAGGACGTGGCCGGCAAAACCGCCGACTTCCTTGTCACGCTGCACAAGGTCGAGGCCGCCCACCTGCCCGAGGTCAATGCCGATCTGGCCCAATCCCTCGGCATCGCCGATGGTTCTGTGGAAGGCCTGCGCGCCGACATCCGGCGCAACCTGGAGCGCGAGGTCAAGTTCCGTCTGCAGGCCCGCAACAAGGCGGCCGTGATGGACGCGCTGATCGCCGTGTCCGAGCTGGACCTGCCGAAATCCGTCGTTCAGGCCGAGCTGGACCGCATGGTTGAGGGCGCCCGCGCCGACCTCAAGCAGCGCGGCATCAAGGACGCCGACAAGGCCCCGATTCCCGAAGAGCTGTTCCGCCCCCAAGCCGAGCGCCGAGTGCGTCTGGGTCTGGTGGTGGCCGAGTTGGTGCGCCAGCACGAGCTGTTCGCCAAGCCCGAGCAGATCAAGGCCCACATCGAAGAGCTGGCAGCCTCCTACGAGAAGCCGGCCGACGTGGTGCGCTGGTACCAGAGCGACAACCGTCGCATGGCCGAGGTCGAAGCGATCGTGGTGGAGAACAACGTCACCGAGTTCGTGCTGGGCAAAGCGCAGGTTTCTGACAAGGCGCTGGGCTTCGACGAGCTGATGCAGGCCTGACCGCTGCCGATCGGCAGATCGCAACAGCAGGGCGGAGCGATCCGCCCTTTTTTTTGCCGCTTTGCCCCCCATGTCCTCGGGGCGGCGGTGGCTTGGTTACAGTAGCCCCGTGGCAATGCAACAACGACGGAGAAACGCATGAGCGCAATGGACATTCAGGGCCTGGGCATGGTGCCCATGGTGATTGAGCAATCGGGTCGCGGCGAACGCGCCTATGACATCTACTCGCGCCTGCTCAAAGAGCGTGTGATCTTTCTGGTCGGCCCCGTGAATGACCAGTCGGCCAACCTCGTGGTCGCCCAGCTGCTGTTCCTGGAGAGCGAGAACCCCGACAAGGACATTTCGTTCTACATCAACTCGCCCGGCGGCTCGGTGAGTGCCGGCATGGCCATTTTTGACACGATGAATTTCATCAAGCCCGATGTGTCGACCCTGTGCATCGGCATGGCGGCGAGCATGGGCGCTTTCCTGTTGGCCGCCGGCGCGAAAGGCAAACGGTTCGCCCTGCCCAACAGCAAGGTCATGATCCACCAGCCGCTGGGCGGCACCCAGGGCCAGGCCACCGAGATCGAGATTCACGCCCGGGAGATCCTCAAGACCCGCGAGCAGCTGAACAAGATCCTGGCCGAGCGCACCGGACAGCCGCTGGAGAAGATCGAGCGCGACACCGAGCGCGACTACTACCTCACCGCCGCCGAGTCGATGGAATATGGCCTGATCGACAAAGTGATCGACAAGCGGCCTGGCGCGGCGGCCTGACGGGCGCGCGCCGCCGGTCGGCCGTGAAGCGCCGCGACCCCGGGATACCGGCCTTGGGCCAAACAACGGGGCAATTCCACGCTTTTCGGCCGATGGCGCCCGGCGCCCCTTCCACTATCATGTGACCCAGCGTCCGCGCAACTCACCTCCATGGCCGACAAAAAAGCCGCTTCCAGCGAAAAATCCCTGTACTGCTCGTTCTGCGGTAAGAGCCAACACGAGGTCAAGAAACTGATCGCCGGCCCGTCGGTGTTCATCTGCGATGAATGCATCGACCTCTGCAACGACATCATTCGGGACGAACTCCCCGGGCTGGATGCCGCCAAGCCCAGCACCGACGATCTGCCCACGCCCGCGCAGCTCAAGGCCAACCTTGACCACTATGTCATTGGTCAGGACGCGGCCAAGCGCGCGCTCGCGGTGGCGGTCTACAACCACTACAAGCGGCTGCGCCACAAGCAGGCGGCGCGCAAAGACGACGTCGAGCTGTCCAAGAGCAACATCCTCCTGATCGGCCCCACCGGGTCCGGCAAGACGCTGTTGGCCCAGACCATGGCCCGCATGCTCAACGTGCCCTTCGTCATGGCCGACGCCACCACGCTCACCGAAGCCGGCTACGTCGGCGAAGACGTCGAGAACATCGTCGCCAAGCTGCTGCAGAGCTGCAATTACGACATCGAGCGCGCCCAGCAGGGCATCGTCTACATCGACGAAATCGACAAGATCACCCGCAAGTCGGACAACCCGTCGATCACCCGCGACGTGTCGGGCGAGGGGGTGCAGCAGGCTTTGCTCAAGCTGGTGGAAGGGACCATGGCCAGCGTGCCGCCCCAGGGTGGCCGCAAGCATCCCAACCAGGACTTCTTGCAGGTCGACACCACCAACATCCTGTTCATCTGCGGCGGTGCGTTTGCGGGTCTGGAAAAGATCATTGAGAACCGCACGGAAGCCTCGGGCATGGGCTTCGGCGCGGTGGTGCGCAGCAAGCAGCAACGCTCCATCAGCGAGGCCTTCCAGGGCATCGAGCCGGAGGACCTGATCAAGTTCGGCCTGATCCCTGAGCTCGTCGGCCGTCTGCCGGTGATCGCCAGCCTCGCCGAGCTCAGCGAGGATGCGCTGGTGCAGATCCTGACCGAGCCCAAGAACGCGGTGGTCAAGCAATACGCGCGTCTGCTGTCGATGGAAGGGGCTGACCTGGAGGTCCGCCCGGGTGCGCTCAAGGCGATCGCCCGCAAGGCGCTGGCGCGCAAGACGGGCGCCCGGGGGCTGCGCTCCATCCTGGAGAACGCGCTGATCGACACCATGTTCGAACTCCCGGGCATGAGCAACGTCGAGAAGGTGGTGGTGGATGAGTCCACCATCGAAGAGAACAAGCCGCCGCTGCTCGTGTATCGGGAAGCGGCCAAGCAGGCCTGAGGCCGGGCGGTTCGAGGGCGCGCACTGGCCGCCGGCTTGAACCTGTCACCGCCAGACCCATCCGGACCATTTGTCGAGGTTTCCTATGAGTGGACAAACCCCTTTGCCCAGCACGCCGGTCGAGTTGCCGCTGCTGCCCCTGCGCGACGTGGTCGTGTTCCCCCACATGGTCATCCCCTTGTTCGTGGGGCGGCCCAAGAGCATCAAGGCGCTGGAGTCGGCGATGGAGGCCGAGCGGCGCATCATGCTGGTGGCCCAGAAAGCCGCCGCCAAGGACGAACCCTCCACGGACGACATGTTCGAGATGGGCTGCGTGGCCACGATCCTGCAGATGCTCAAGCTGCCTGATGGCACCGTGAAGGTGCTGGTGGAGGGCGTGCAGCGCGCCAAGGTCCTGTCGATCCGCGACGGCGAGCACCATTTCGTGGCGCAGGTGGCGCCGATTGATCCGGCCGCCGAGCGCGCCAGCGCGCAGCCCAACGAACTGGAAGCCCTGCGCCGGGCGGTGATGCAGCAGTTCGACCAGTACGTCAAGCTGAACAAGAAGATCCCTTCCGAGATCCTCACCTCCATCTCCAGCATCGACGACCCCGGCCGATTGGCCGACACCATCGCGGCGCACCTCCCGCTCAAGCTCGAAAACAAGCAGGTGGTGCTCGACCTTGACCCCGTGGTCAAGCGCATGGAGAACCTGTTTGAGCAGCTCGAGCGCGAGGTCGACATCCTCAACGTCGACAAGAAGATTCGTGGGCGCGTGAAGCGCCAGATGGAAAAGAACCAGCGCGACTTCTACCTGAACGAGCAGGTCAAGGCGATCCAGAAGGAGCTTGGTGAAGGCGAAGAGGGCGCCGACATCGAGGAGATCGAGAAGAAGATCAAGGCCGCCAAGATGCCGGCGGAGGCGCGCAAGAAAGCCGAGGGCGAGCTCAAGAAACTCAAGCTCATGTCGCCCATGTCGGCCGAAGCGACGGTGGTGCGCAACTACATCGACGCGCTGGTCAACCTGCCCTGGAGCAAGAAGACCAAGATCAAGCACGATCTGAGCAACGCCGAGTCGGTGCTCAACGCCGACCATTACGGTCTGGAAAAGGTCAAGGACCGCATCCTGGAGTACCTCGCGGTGCAGCAGCGCGTGGACAAGGTCAAGGCCCCGATCCTGTGCCTCGTCGGGCCGCCGGGCGTGGGCAAGACCTCGCTGGGGCAGTCGATCGCCAAGGCCACCGGGCGCAAGTACGTGCGCATGGCGTTGGGCGGCATGCGCGACGAGGCTGAGATCCGAGGCCATCGCCGCACCTACATCGGCGCCATGCCGGGCAAGGTGTTGCAGAGTCTGTCGAAAGTTGGCACGCGCAATCCGCTGTTCCTGCTCGATGAGATCGACAAGCTGGGCACCGACTTCCGCGGCGACCCGTCGTCGGCGCTGCTCGAGGTGCTGGACCCCGAGCAGAACCACACCTTTGGCGACCACTACATCGAGGTCGACTTCGACCTGTCCGACGTGATGTTCGTGGCCACCTCGAACTCGATGAACATTCCGCCGGCGCTTCTCGACCGGATGGAAGTCATTCGCCTGTCGGGCTACACCGAAGACGAGAAGACGAACATCGCCATGCGCTACCTGCTGCCCAAGCAGGTGAAGAACAACGGCCTGAAGGACGCCGAGATCGATGTGCGCGAGGACGCGGTGCGCGACATCGTTCGCTACTACACCCGCGAGGCGGGTGTGCGCTCGCTCGAGCGCGAACTGGGCAAGATCTGCCGCAAGGTGGTCAAGGGCCTGCTGCTGAAGAAGATGACCGCCACCGTGGTCGTCACGCCGGACAACCTGAGCGACTTCCTCGGTGTGCGCAAGTACACCTATGGCCGTGCCGAGCAGCAGAACCAGGTCGGTCAGGTGGTGGGGCTGGCGTGGACCGAAGTTGGCGGCGACCTGTTGACCATCGAGGTCGCGATCATGCCGGGCAAAGGAGCGATCACGCGCACCGGTTCCCTGGGCGATGTGATGAAGGAGTCGGTGGAGGCCGCCCGCACCGTGGTGCGCAGCCGCGCCCAGAGCCTCGGCATCAAGGATGAGTTGTTCGAGAAGCGCGACATCCACATCCACGTGCCCGACGGCGCCACGCCCAAGGATGGCCCGAGCGCTGGCATCGCCATGACCACGGCGCTGGTGTCGTCGCTGACCGGCATTCCCGTGCGGGCTGACGTGGCCATGACCGGCGAGATCACGTTGCGCGGTGAGGTGACCGCCATCGGTGGCCTGAAGGAGAAGCTGCTGGCGGCGCTGCGCGGCGGCATCAAGACGGTCGTGATCCCCGAGGAAAACGTGAAGGACCTGGCCGACATTCCGGACAACGTCAAGCAGGGCCTGGAGATCGTCCCGGTGAAGTGGATCGACAAGGTGCTGGCCATCGCGCTGGAGCGCCAACCGGTGCCGCTGACCGACGAAGAGGTGGCCGCGCAGATGGCGGCGGCCGCGCAGCGCGGCGCGGTGGCGCCCGATGCGGTGAAGCATTGATCTGCGAACACGGGGCGCTTGAGGAGCGCCCTGTTTTTGCGCTACAATGCCAGCTTCTGACGACAGCCGCTCTTTCAATGCGAGTGCAGCAGCTGACCGAAGAAATCCCGCGGGAATAGCTCAGTTGGTAGAGCGCAACCTTGCCAAGGTTGAGGTCGCGAGTTCGAACCTCGTTTCCCGCTCCAAACACCGCAAAAAAAGGAAGCCCGGCTTCCTTTTTTTTCAGCCGGTTTCGGCGCGATAGCAAAGCGGTTATGCAACGGATTGCAAATCCGTCTAGTCCGGTTCGACTCCGGATCGCGCCTCCACCCTTCCTCTCCGTCCGCTTGGGCACCCATGGCCTCATGGGTGCGGCGTGGTGGCACCCGCTCTGTGGCTCAGGTCGATGGTTTCCCCACGCGGCGTGACCACGCCATCAGGTCCGCGGCCGCGCGCCCCGCGGAAGAGGCGCTGCCGGCCGGGGGGCGCGCCTGGCGGGGAGGCTGGTGCTGGCGGGATGCCTGGGGCGGCGCAGCCTGATCCGGTGGTCCGTCGCTCAAGCGGTCAATGATGGCGCAGTGAGGCTGGTCGTCGCCCTGGCAGATCGCCACAAGATCGGCCAGCGCATCGCGAACCGCCTGCAGCTCGTCGATGCGCGCATCCAGGTCCTGCAGGTGTTCTTCGGCCACACGCTTGACGTCTCGGCTGCTGCGCCGTGAGTCGCTCCACAGCCCGACGAGGCTGGCGATCTGGGCGGTAGAAAACCCGAGCAGGCGAGCCCGACGAATGAAGCGCAGCAGATTCACATCGTGGTCGGTGAATTGCCGGTAGCCCGACGCGGAGCGGCCGGTGCTGGGCAGCAGCCCGGTCTGTTCCGCGTGGCGGATCATCTTGGCGGAAACGCCGGCGGCGCGGGCGGCGTCGCCGATGGTCATGGTGCGCTGCATCAAGATCTCCCGGAGGTCGGTGCACGGTACCCGGCTCTGCCGCGGTGTCGCTCGGTGCCACGGTCAGGCTGACATCAAGTCCCGCCATCTTGATCAAAAACAAGCATTTGCCGAGCGCCTGTGTCACGATGGGGGCAAGGGTATTCCATCCGCGACCATGACAGCACCCCAGTCCGCCACTTCGGCCGCGCGCGATTCCATGTTGGAGAACCTGGCGCGCAAGATTCCGGGCGCCTTGTTCCGTTATTGCGTGGAGCTTGACGGACGATCGCGCCTGGACTTCATGAGCCCGGGCTGCCGGGATATCTGGGAGCTCGATCCCCAGGCTGTGGCGCTGGACATGGGGGCGCTGTGGGCGATGGTCCACGAAGACGACCGGCTGGCCATGCGCGCCAGCGTGGACGCCAGCGCCGCCGCGCTGACGGACTGGTCGCACCAATGGCGGATTGCCACGCCGTCAGGACGCACGAAATGGCTGCACGGCGTGGGCCGACCTGAACGCAGCCCGGAAGGCGCCCTGGTGTGGCACGTGTTTGTGCTGGATGTGACCAGCAGCCGCCACGCCCAGGCCTTGCGGCTGGAGGCCGAGCAGCGGTTTCGGCGCCTGCTGGACCAGGTACCCAACGTGGCGGTGCAGGGCTACGGCACCGACCTCAAGGTGCATTACTGGAACCGTGCGTCTGAAACCCTGTATGGATACTCGCCCGACGAGGCGATGGGACGCGGCTTGCTCGATCTCATCATTCCCGACGAGATGAAGCCCGCGGTCCAGGAAGCGGTGCACGCGATGTTCACCCGCGGCGATCCGATCCCGCCCGGAGAACTGGACCTGCGCCACAAGGACGGTGGCGCCGTGTCGGTTTATTCAAGCCACGTGCTGCTGGCGCGCGAGGGACAGGATCCCGAAATGTTCTGCGTGGACGTGGACCTCAGCGAGCGTCGGCGCGCGGAAGCGTCGCGGGCGCAACTGGAGGCCCAGCTCCGCGAATCCCAGAAGATGGAGGCGCTGGGCACGCTGGCCGGCGGCATCGCCCACGATTTCAACAACATCGTGGCGGCCATCATGGGCAACATCGAGTTGGCGCTGGAGGACGTGCCGCCGGATCACCCGGCTCACACCAGCCTGCAGGAGGTGCGCAAGGCCGGCCGGCGGGCGCGCAACGTGGTGCAGCAGATCCTGGCCTTCACGCGGCGCCGCGCCGCGCACAAGGAACCGCTCGATCTCGGGCGCGTGTTGCGCGAAACCGAAGGCCTGTTGCGGGCCGGGCTGCCGGCCGGCGTGGCCCTGGAAATCGACATCGACCCGGACACGCCGGCGGTGCTGGGCGACTTGACCCAGCTGGAGCAGGTCCTGCTGAATCTGTGCACCAACGCCTGGCAGGCCTGCCGCGACGCGCCGGCCCCGCGCATCCGGGTGGCGCTGGACGCCGTGCCCGCGCCCGGGCCCGACGAGGGCGTGTTGTGGCCGGGCGGGGCGCCCGGCGCGCGGTGGCCGCTGCGCAACGCGCGACTGACGGTGGAGGACAACGGCTGCGGCATGGACGCGGCCACCCAGGCGCGCGTGTTCGAACCGTTTTTCACGACCAAGCCGCCGGGCACCGGCACAGGCCTGGGTCTGGCGGTGGTCCATGGTGTCCTGCGTGAGCACGGTGCCGGCATCCGCCTGGTCTCCGCACCGGGCGAGGGCGCACGATTCGTGATGCTTTTTCCGGCGGCGCCGGACACGGCGGCGTTGCCGGCCACGGCACCGCCGTCGAGCGGGCCCCCGGTGGCCAACGTCCCGGACCGACCGGTCGTCTACGTGGACGACGACACCGCCATAGGCGATCTGGTGCGTCGGGCGTTCGAGCGCTCCGGGCGGGCGGTAACGGTGGCCCATGGAGCGGACGAATGCCTGGCGCACTTGCGCCGATCGCCGGGCGTTTTTGCCCTGGTGGTGACCGACCAGAACATGCCCGGCGTGTCGGGGGTGGAGCTGGCGGCGCAGATCCGGGCCGAGTGGCCCGATGTGCCTGTGGTGATCACCTCGGGCTATGTCAGCGACGACTTGTGTCGCCGCGCGGCCGCCGCCGGGGCCCGGGATGTGCTGCACAAGCCCGACACGGTGGACCAGGTGGTCAGTCGCTTGCAGGCGCTGGTGGCCCAGTACGTGCCCAGGGACGCCACCCGCGGCGGCGTTTGACTGCGGCGGTGGGGCGGTGGCGGCGGGCGCGAAGCCGCGGCCTCAGCGGGCTTGCGCGGCCAGGGTTGACGGGTCAGTGCGCGCCGGGTCGGTGGGCGCGGGGTGGACGGCGGTGCGGGCGATCCAGTCGCGGTGGCGCGCTTCCCACGTCTGCAGCGCCCGGGGGTCGGCGCCCAGATCACTGCGCAAAAACGCACTGACCAGTTCGCGGGTGGCGCGCTTGACCGCCGGGTTCAGCTGGGTGCCGCCGGTGCCCAGGCGGTCGGTGAACATGCTGTGTGAGCCGTCGCGAAACACCGCCAGCCACTTGCGCGGCCCACCACTGGCCTCGAACAACGCGAGGCGGTCGCTGTACGGCGATTCGTAGCCGGGGATCTGGATCGTGTCGCCGGTGGCGGTGATGTGCAGCGTGGGCACCGACAGCTCGCCCACGATCGGCGCCGGCGATGCTTCGCCGTAGAACGGTGGTGCGCTGATGAGCACCGCGGCGCGCACGCGGGCGTCCGCCAGTCGAACCGGCGCGCCGCCGCGCGTTACCCGGGCTCCCGCCACCAGCAGCGCCGTGTTGGCGCCGTAGGAGTGGCCGGCGGCCACGATGCGTTGCGCGTCGATGACGCCGGCCCACGCGGGTTCGGCGAGCAGCCGGTCGAGGGCGAAGCTCACGTCCTGCGCCCGGGCCACGGCCTCGGCGTCCTGCGCCGCGGTCTGCAGCCGCGCCAGGAGTTCCAGCGGGTTGCCGCGCCACAGCCGGTTGTCGCTGCCCACGTGCTGGAGGTGCAAGGCCGCAAAGCCCTCGGCGGCGAGGTGGGTGCCCAGGTAGCTGTAGCCCTCGCGCGAGCCACCAATGCCGTGGGAAAACACCACCAGCGGGACGGGCGCCGACAGCGCCGTTGGCAGATACAGCCGCGCCGGCACCGCGCGTTGCCGCGCGTTGTCGGTCCAGTCGAGCCACACGGAGCGCCAGCGGCTGGCGTCGGGCATGTCGATTTCCGCGTCGAGGCGGTCCAGCCGGGCCTGCTGATCGCTCACGGAGGGCACAGGCGGCATGCCGGCCAGGGGCGGGGACTCGGCCTGCCCCCGCGCGGTGCCGCAGCCGGCCACCGTCAGGCCGACGGCGACCGCGCCGAGCAGTGCCGTCAGCCGGCGCGGCCAGCGCGGCCGGGGACGTTCGGGGGCGGGGTTTGACAGGCCGGGATTCGGCAGGGGCGCGGGCGTCTTCATGCGGGCATTGTCAGAAGCCGGCGGCGGCGCTCGATGACATTTCTGTCATCCGTGATCGGCGGCGGCGGCTCGGGTCGACACCGGCCTCGGTGCCGGTGGGCCCACCTGCGACAATCACCCCCCGGCCTCGATGGTGAAATTGGTAGACACAGCGGACTTAAAATCCGCCGCCACCCGAAAGGGAGCGTACCGGTTCGACCCCGGTTCGAGGCACCAGTCCCGCGGGACCCAACGCCGGCCACGAGCCGGCCAAGTGAGATGGCATGAGCGACACCGACGCCCCCTTCGAAATTCACGTGCACGGCGACGTACCGCTGCGCGATGACGTGGCCTACGAGCAGATCCAGGAGGCGCTCAAGCCGATGTGGCAGTACGTCGGCGCGCGCTCCCTGGCGGCGGCGGCCGAAAGCAACTACGAAGACGAACCCGGCATCCGCTTTGATGCCGAGGCCCACCAGTTGCAGGTGTGCTGGACCATCGACGGCGACGACGATTTCCGCCAGGCCATGGAAGACACCTGCATGGGCCTGAACGACATCGCGGCCAACGGCGCGCCGCTGGAGGTTTCGTTCTACGACACCGAGTTCGATGACGAAGACGAAAACGCCGAGGGCGAGGCCCGCGACGATTTCGTGATGTATTTCGTCGGTCCCACGCCGGCCGCCATCATGCAGGTGCAGCGGGATCTGCTGGTGCAGGATGTGGTGCAGGTCATGGAGCGCCACTTCGACGCCGCCGAACTCGGCGAGGTGGTCGGGGCCATCGACCGCCTCTTCCACCAGCGCTTCGACGCGCTGGTGAACTCGATGCAGCTGGGGCGCCCACCGCGCGGCCACGGCGGCGCCCCCGGCCACGGCGGACCCCGCAAGCCGCGGCATCTGCACTGATCGTCCCGCCGACGGCGTTGCGCGTGAAGTCAGGCCTGGCCAACGTCCTCAACCCCGGCGTGCGCCGGCGTGAGGTATTCGGCTGGGCCATGTTTGACTTCGCCAATTCCGGCTACACCACGGTGGTGTTGACCGCCGTGTTCGCCGCGTACTTCGTGGGCGCGGTGGCCGGTGGTGCACCCTGGGCCACGTTTGCCTGGACGGCGGCGCTGAGTGCGTCGCACCTGATCGTCATGCTTTCCATGCCCGTGATCGGGGCCTGGGCCGACCGCCACGGTGCCAAGAAGCGGGCGCTGCTCTGGGTGGCCGCCGGCAGCGTGGTCAGCACGGCGGCGCTGGCGATGGTGGGGCCGGGCGCGGTGGCGCTGGGGGTGGCCCTGATCATCCTGTCCAATGTGTTCTTCGCCTGGGGTGAATCGCTGGCGGCGGCTTTCCTGCCCGAGCTGGCCCGGCCCGCCGCCATGGGCCGCGTCAGTGGCTGGGGGTGGGCGCTGGGCTACGCCGGCGGCATGCTCACGCTGGGCCTGTGCCTCGCCCATGTGCTCAGCGCGCAGGCGGCGGGGCAGGGCGCGGCCTCGTTCGTCCCCGTGACGATGCTGATCACGGCCGGCATGTTCGGGGCCGCTGCCGTGGTCACCGCCGTGCTGCTGCGGGAGCGGGCCGTGCCACAGCCCGCCGCACCCGGGGGGGCCGCGAGCCTGGCCCGAGCCTGGCACGACCTGCGTCGCACCTGGCGCGACGCCCGACAGTACCCCGATCTGGTGTGGATGCTGGCGTGCACGGTGGCCTATCAGGGCGGCGTGGCGGTGGCGATCGCGCTGGCGGCGATCTACGCCGAACAGGTGGTGGGCTTCGCGCCGCAGGAGACGATGGCGCTGATCTTCGTGCTCAACATCGCCGCGATGGTCGGCGCGCTGGCGTTTGGTCACTGGCAGGACGCCATCGGCCACCGCCGCGCGCTTGCCATCACGCTGGTGGGCTGGGTGGCCACCTGCCTGTTGGCCGCGGCCAGCACCGACAAGGCGGTGTTCTGGGGGGCCGCCACCCTGGCTGGCGTGTGCATGGGCTCCAGCCAGTCGGCCGGCCGCGCGATGGTGGGCCTTCTGGTGCCGCCGGCGAGGCTCGCCGAGTTCTTCGGTCTGTGGTCTTTTGCCACGCGCGTGGCCAGCATCCTGGGGCCGCTCACCTACGGCGCCATCACCTGGGCCACCGGCGGCAACCACCGGTTGGCCATCCTCTCCACGGCGGCGCTTTTCGTGGCCGGGCTGTGGCTGCTCTCGCGGGTGGACATGGCCCGCGGTCAGGCGCGCGCGGTGCGCTGACCCTGCGCGCGTCGCCCTGGGGCTGGGGCTGTCCATGGGCGAACGAGCCCATTGGTCTGTGCGGCGGTGTTCCCAAGAATGCGGTGGCTCGACTGCCGCTGATCTGGAGCCCCCATGCCAACCCGCTTTGCCCGTCCCCCGTCGATCCGAACCGGCACGACCCGCCGGCGCGTCATGCTGATGCTCGGAGCCGCCGGCGTGGCGTGGCCCGGTGTGGGTGGCGCCCAAGGCACGCCTCGCTGGGTGATCGGCCAGTCGGCCGCCCTGTCCGGCCCCTTGGGACCGCTGGGTGCTGAGATGCACCATGGCGCCCGCGTCGGCTTTGACGCGGTCAATGCCCGTGGCGGCGTGCACGGGCGCCTCATCGAACTGAGGGTGGCGGACGATGCCTACAGCGCTCCCCGGACGGTGGAAAACGTCAAGGCCCTGATGGCCGACCGGCAATTGCTGGCCCTGTTCAACTGCATGGGCACGCCCATGATCGAGGCGATCCTGCCTGCGGTCACCCAGACGGGCATCCCCTTCTTCGCCCCCTTCAGCGGCGCCCTGTCGATCCGCCCGCGCGGGGCGCGCAACGTGTTTCCGATTCGCATGAGTTACCCGGAGGAGGCCGAGGCGCTGGTGCATCACCTGCACACCATCAGCCTGCGGCGCCTCGGCGTCGTCTATCAGAACAATTCCTTCGGCGCGGAAATCCTCGAAGGCGTGCGACAGGCCCTGGCCAAGCGAGGGTTGCCTGAAGCGGTGGCGGCGCCGGTCGAGAGCTCCGGTGACGGGGCCGATGCCGCCGCCCAGACCATGGTCTCGGCCGGCCGGCTGGAGGCCGTGCTGATCGCCAGCGCGGGCAAACCGGCGATCAACACGGTCCACGCGCTGCGGGCCCGTTCACGCGGTCTGTCCCTCTACGGGCTGTCGGTGTTGAGCTCGTCGTCCACCGTGAAGGCGCTGGGTGAACAGGGCGTTGGCATGGCGGTGTCCCAGGTGATGCCCTCGCCGGACAGCACCACCATGCCCGTGGTCCGCGCGTACCGCGAGGCCTGGGCGGCCTCGGGCACGGAACTGCAGCCGTCTTACCTGGGGCTGGAGGGATTCATCAACGCCAAGGTGTTCGTCGAGGCCTTGCGTCGCGCCGGGCCAAAAGCCGACTGGGCGACCTTCAACGAAGCCGTGTGGAGCGTGCGGCGCTTCGACGTCGGGGGCTTTGAAGTCTCGTTCACCGAGCCCGGCGCCAGCGCTTCGCGCTTCATCGAACTCACCATGCTCTCGCGCAACGGCCGGTTTCTGCGTTGAGCCGCCGCGGTCGCTTCAGTGGATCGGTCCCAGCCAGCGCCGCGCCGCGCCGAGCAGGGCTTCGCGACTGCCGTTGCCGGTGAGAACCAGCGAGCCCGGCGCGCCCATCGGACGCAGCAGGGCCGACGCTTCCAGCAGGCGATGGGTCTGGCGGGCCACTGGCTCGCCGGTTTCCACCAGCCGCACCGACGGTCCGGCCAGCGCCTGCAGTGTGGCCTGGGCGAAGGGGTAGTGTGTGCAACCCAGGACCACCGTGTCGATGGCCGACCCGCCCTGGCCCAGCGGTCCGAGGGCCCCCAGGTAGCGCTGACACAGGGCGGCGATGCGCTCCCCATCGTCGCGCTCGATCGCATCGGCCAGACCGTCGCAGGCCTGCAGGTGGAAGTGAGCCTGATCCGCCAGCCGGTCGTGCAGGGCGCGAAATTTGGCGCTGGCCAGGGTGCCGCGCGTGGCCAGCACGCCAATCTGGCGCGTCTGGCTGAGCTGGGCCGCGGGTTTGAGCGCGGGCTCCACGCCCACCAGCGGCAGTTCGGGATAGCGCTCACGCAGCAGGTGGATGGCCGCGGCCGTGGCGGTGTTGCACGCCACCACCAGCGCCTTGATGCCGTGCTCGCGCCGCAGCTGCTCGGTCACGGTGAAGCTGCGGTCGATGACGTACGCGTCACCGCGCTCGCCGTAGGGCGCGTGGGCGGTGTCGGCCCAATAGACCATGTCCTCCGCCGGCAGGGCTGCCCGCAGCGCGCGCAGCACGCTCAGGCCGCCCACGCCGCTGTCGAACACGCCGATGGGGCGGGGATCGCTCAAGCGCTGGCCACCGGGATGGTCTTGAACGCGCCGGAGGCGATCTTCTGCTGCCACTCCGCCGGGCCGGTGATGTGGGCACTGGTGCCGCCGGCGTCCACGGCCACGGTCACCGGCATGTCGACCACGTCGAACTCGTAGATGGCTTCCATGCCGAGGTCCTCGAAGCCGACCACGCGGGCCGACTTGATCGCCTTGGACACCAGATAGGCCGCACCGCCCACGGCCATGAGGTAGGCGCTCTGGTGCTTCTTGATCGCCTCGATGGCCACCGGCCCGCGCTCGGCCTTGCCGATCATGGCAATCAGGCCGGTCTCGGCGAGCATCATGTCGGTGAAGCCATCCATGCGCGTGGCCGTGGTCGGACCCGCCGGCCCCACCGCCTCGTCGCGCACCGGGTCCACCGGGCCGACGTAGTAGATCACGCGGTTGGTGAAGTCCACCGGGAGTTTCTCGCCTTTGGCCAGCATGCCCTGGATGCGCTTGTGCGCGGCGTCGCGGCCGGTCAGCATCTTGCCGTTGAGCAGCAGGGTCTGGCCCGGCTTCCACGAAGCCACCTCGGCCTTGGTCAGCGTGTCGAGGTTCACGCGCGTACTTTTCTGCGTGTCCGGCACCCAGTTCACGTTCGGCCACAGGTCCAGGCTCGGCGGGTCGAGGTAGACCGGACCGCTGCCGTCGAGCACGAAATGGGCGTGGCGGGTGGCGGCGCAGTTGGGGATCATCGCCACCGGCTTGCTGGCGGCGTGGGTGGGGTACATCGCGATCTTCACGTCCAGGACGGTGGTCAGGCCGCCGAGACCCTGCGCACCGATGCCCAGGGCGTTGACCTTCTCGTACAGCTCCAGGCGCAACTCTTCGACCTGGCTGAGCTTGTCGCCCCGGGCGGCTTTGGCCTGCAGCTCATACATGTCGATGTCTTCCATCAGCGACTGCTTCGCCAGCAGCACCGCCTTCTCCGCCGTGCCGCCGATGCCGATGCCCAGCATGCCCGGCGGGCACCAGCCGGCGCCCATGGTCGGCACCGTCTTGAGCACCCAGTCCACCACCGAGTCGCCGGGGTTGAGCATGACCATCTTGCTCTTGTTTTCCGAGCCGCCGCCCTTGGCCGCCACGGTGACTTCCACCGTGTCGCCAGGCACGAGCTCCGTGACGATGACCGCCGGCGTGTTGTCCTTGGTGTTCTTGCGCAGGAACTGCGGATCAGCCACGACCGACGCGCGCAACTGGTTGTCCGGGTGGTTGTAGCCGCGGCGCACGCCCTCGTTCACCGCGTCTTCCAGCCCGCCGCTGAAGCCTTCCCATCGCACATTCATGCCCACCTTGAGGAACACGTTGACGATGCCGGTGTCCTGGCAGATCGGCCGGTGGCCGGTGGCGCTCATCTTGCTGTTGGTGAGGATCTGGGCGATGGCGTCCCGCGCGGCGGGGCTCTGCTCGCGCTCGTAGGCGCGGGCGAGGTGGGCGATGTAGTCGGCCGGGTGGTAGTAGCTGATGTATTGGAGCGCGGCGGCAACGGACTCGATCAGGTCTTCCTGGCGGATGGTGGTCATGGGGAGGTCTCCGGCTGGCGGCGCGGATCGCCGCGACTGATTGAAATGAGAGCAGGGATGCGGGGGAAAACGGGCGAGTGGGTCAGTGCTTGTCGCCGCTCATGATCCGGTCGGCCAGCGCAATGGCCAGCGCACTGAACAGGAAAGCGATGTGGATGATGGTTTGCCACATCAACACCTTCACCTCGTAGTTGCCCGCGTTGATGAAGGTTTTGAGCAGGTGGATGGAGCTGATGCCGATGATGGCGGTGGCGAGCTTGACCTTGAGGACACTGGCGTTCACGTGGCTCAGCCATTCGGGCTGGTCCGGGTGGTTTTCCAGGTGCATGCGGCTGACGAAGGTTTCGTAGCCGCCGACGATCACCATGATCAGCAGGTTGCTGATCATCACCACGTCGATCAGCGCGAGCACCACCAGCATGATGATGGTTTCGTTCAGCCCGGTGAGCTGCACGTCGCTCTTGTAGCCAATGCTGGTGACCAGTTTCTGCAGCGCGGTCTGGCTGCCAAACGCGGCTTCCACCAGGTGGACCAGCTCGACCCAGAAATGGAAGACATAGATCGCTTGCGCCGCGATCAGACCGATGTACAGCGGCAGTTGCAGCCAGCGGCTGGCAAAGATCAGGTTGGGCAAAGTCCGGATCGGACCCTGGGTTTTGACGGGATCGGTCATGGGCAGTGAGAATGGCGGCGCGCTGCGCCCGGAAGCCCCCACAGCCGTGGCGGCCAGCCAAGTATTGTAGGTGTCGCCCCTGTGTCAGTGGCTTGTAAGAGCGCCTGCGCACAGTGCCCGCCGATCCGGTTTTTCACAACACCCGAGGAGACAACCCATGTCCGTGCCTTCATCGTCCATCGAATCCGTCCTGGTCGAAAACCGCGTCTTTGAGCCCAGCGCCGCCACGGTGCAGGCCGCGCGGGTGTCGGGCATGGCCGGCTACCAGGCGCTGTGCGCCGAGGCCGAGAAGGACTTCGAAGGTTTCTGGGCCCGCCTGGCCCGCGAGACGCTGACCTGGCACAAGCCGTTCACCCAGACGCTGGACAGCTCCCAGGCCCCGTTCTACAAGTGGTTTCAGGACGGCGAGCTCAACGCGTCCTACAACTGCCTGGACCGCCACATGGGCACGCCGGTCGAGCACAAGACCGCGATCATTTTTGAGGCCGATGGCGGCGAGGTGACCCGCGTCACCTACCGCGAGCTGCTCGGCAAAGTGTCGCAATTTGCGAATGTTTTGAAGGCCAAGGGCGTCAAGCGCGGCGACCGCGTCGTCATCTACATGCCCATGACCATCGAAGGCGTGGTGGCCATGCAGGCGTGCGCCCGCATCGGCGCGACGCACTCGGTGGTGTTTGGTGGTTTCTCGGCCAAGGCCCTGCAGGAGCGCATCCAGGACGCCGGCGCCGTCGCGGTGATCACCGCGAACTACCAGCTGCGTGGCGGCAAAGAGCTGCCGCTCAAGTCCATCGTCGATGAAGGCATCGCGCTGGGCGGCTGCGAGTCGATCAAGAGCGTGATCGTGTTCCAGCGCACGCCCACGGCCTGCAACATGGTTGCCGGCCGTGACACCTGGATGCACGAAGAAATGGCCGGCCAGTCGACCGATTGCCCGGCCGAAATGGTGGGAGCCGAGCACCCGCTGTTCGTGCTCTACACCTCGGGCTCCACCGGCAAGCCCAAGGGCGTGCAGCACAGCACCGGCGGCTACCTGCTGTGGGCCAACCTGACCATGAACTGGACCTTCGACCTCAAGGCCAGCGACATCTTCTGGTGCACCGCCGACATCGGCTGGATCACCGGCCACAGCTACGTCGCCTACGGACCGCTGGCCGCCGGCGCCACGCAGATCGTCTTCGAGGGCGTGCCCACCTATCCCAACGCCGGTCGCTTCTGGCAGATGATCGAGAAGCACCAGTGCACCATCTTCTACACCGCGCCCACGGCCATCCGCTCGCTGATCAAGGCGGCCGAGGGCGACGAGAAGGTGCATCCGAAGAACTGGAACCTGGGCTCGTTGCGTCTGCTGGGCTCGGTGGGCGAACCGATCAACCCCGAGGCCTGGATGTGGTACTACCGCCACGTGGGTGGCGAGCGTTGCCCGATCGTCGACACCTTCTGGCAGACCGAAACGGGCGGCCACATGATCACCCCGTTGCCGGGCGCCACGCCGCTCGTGCCCGGCTCGTGCACGCTGCCGCTGCCCGGCATCCAGACCGCGATCGTGGACGAGGCCGGCAATGACGTGCCCAACGGCTCGGGCGGCATCCTGGTGGTGAAGAAGCCGTGGCCGTCGATGATCCGCACGATCTGGGGCGATCCGGAGCGCTTCAAGAAGAGTTACTTCCCCGAGGAACTCCGCGGCTACTACCTGGCCGGCGACGGGGCGGTGCGCAGCGCGGACCGCGGCTACTTCCGCATCACCGGGCGCATCGACGACGTGCTCAACGTGTCGGGCCACCGCATGGGGACCATGGAGATCGAGTCGGCGCTCGTGGCCAAGACCGATCTGGTGGCCGAGGCCGCGGTGGTGGGGCGCCCTGACGACCTGACAGGCGAGGCCATCGTGGCTTTCGTGGTGCTCAAGCGCTCGCGCCCCACGGGCGACGAGGCCAAAGCCATCGCCAAGGAGCTGCGCGACTGGGTGGGCAAGGAAATCGGCCCGATCGCCAAGCCCAAAGACATCCGCTTCGGCGATAACCTGCCCAAGACCCGGTCCGGCAAGATCATGCGCCGCCTGCTGCGGGCCATTGCCAAGGGCGAGGCCATCACCCAGGACACCTCCACGCTGGAGAATCCGGCCATCCTGGATCAGCTGTCGCAGAACAACTGACCGGCACCACGGCGCTCATGCAGCGCCGCGCCAACAAAAAACCCGCTGAATCCAGCGGGTTTTTTTACGGCGAGAAGCGTCTCACTTCTGGCTGAGGACCCAAGCCGCGAGCTTTTTGGCCTCGGCTTCGTTGACCTGCGGGTTGGCCGGCATCGGGAGCGTCCCCCACACCGTCTTGCCCGGCTCGGAGCCTTTCATGATTCGCTGAGCAAGCATGTCAACGGCTTTGGCATCGCCCGCATACTTCTTGGCGATGTCCTTGTAGGCGGGGCCGACCTGTTTCTTGTCTACCGCGTGGCAGGCCATGCAGTTTTTGGTCCTCGCCAGTTGCGCATCCGCCATCGCGGGGGCGGACACGGCGGCCGTCAGGGCCATAATCAACAGCGCACGTTTCATGGGAGTGGGTCCTTGGGAGGTGAGTTGCCAACGCGATTCATTCTACCGAGGCCCACCGGACGTGCGGTGGAAAACGGTCCGCGCTCACAGGATTTGCGCGGGCTTCATGCTTGTTGACGGAGCGTCGTATGTACCTGCTGGGCCTAGGCATCCTGCTGTTGCTGATGAAGTACCTGGAGGTCGATCCGGTGGCGGCCTGGTCGTGGTGGGTGGTGCTGGCACCGTTCGCTGGCGCCGTGGCCTGGTGGGCCTGGGCTGATGCGTCGGGATACACGCGCCGCAAGGCCATGGAGCGGATGGACGCCAAGAAGAAGGCCCGCATCGACAAACAGCGCGAAAACCTCGGCATCCAGGGCAAGCGCCGCTGACGCAGCGCCGGCCCCGGAGCCGGCTCCATCAGAAGTTGTCGAGCACCGCGCCCTTGCTGGCGCTGGCGGCGTTGAACGCGAACTTCGCTTGCACGCCGCGGGTGTAGCGCGGCGCCGGTGCGGTCCAGGCAGCGCGGCGGCGCGCCAGCTCGTCGTCACTCACGTTCACCTGCAGCAGCAGCTGGTGGGCGTCGATGGTGATCGAGTCGCCTTCCTGCACGAGTGCGATGTTGCCGCCCGCGGCGGCTTCCGGGGCCACGTGACCCACCACCATGCCCCAGGTGCCGCCCGAGAAGCGGCCGTCGGTGATGAGACCCACGCTCTCGCCCAGGCCCGCGCCGATCAGCGCGCCCGTGGGCGCCAGCATTTCGGGCATGCCCGGGCCGCCCTTGGGGCCGAGGTAGCGCAGCACCATCACGTCACCGGCCTTGATCTTGCCGTCCAGGATGGCCTGCAGCGCGGATTGTTCGTCTTCAAACACGCGCGCCGGGCCGGTCATCACCGGGTTCTTCAGGCCGGTGATCTTGGCCACCGCGCCCTCAGGCGACAGGTTGCCTTTGAGAATCGCCAGGTGGCCCTGGGCGTAGATCGGGTCGCTGATCGGGCGGATCACGCTCTGGTCGGCGCGCGGCTGGTCCGGCACGTCCTTGAGCACCTCGGCGATTGTCTGGCCGGTGATGGTCAGGCAGTCGCCGTGCAGGAGGCCGGCGTTGAGCAGGATCTTCATGACTTGCGGAATGCCGCCGGCCTTGTGCAGCTCCACCGCCAGCGACTTGCCGCTGGGCTTGAGGTCGCACAGCACGGGCACGCGGCGGCGCACCCGCTCAAAGTCGTCGATGGTCCATTCCACGCCGGCGCAGTGCGCGATGGCCAGGAAGTGGAGCACGGCGTTGGTGGAACCGCCGGTGGCCATGATCACCGACACCGCGTTTTCGATGCTTTTGCGGGTGACGATGTCGCGCGGCTTGATGTCTTTCTTGATCGCTTCCACCAGGACCGCGGCCGACTCGCGGGCCGAGCGCACCTTCTCGTCATGCACGTTGGCCATGGTGCTGGAGTAGGGCAGCGAGATGCCCAACGCCTCGAAGGCCGAAGACATGGTGTTGGCGGTGTACATGCCGCCGCAGGAGCCAGTGCCGGGAATGGCGTGCTTCTCAATCTCGGTCAGTTCTTCGTCGCTGAGCTTGCCCGCGGCGTTCTGGCCCACCGCCTCAAACACGCTGACGATGTTGAGTTCCTGTCCGTTGTAGTAGCCCGGCAGGATGGTGCCGCCGTACACGTAAATGGCCGGCACGTTGGCCCGCAGCATGCCCATCAGCCCGCCGGGCATGTTCTTGTCGCAGCCGCCGATGACCAGCACGCCATCCATCCACTGACCCTGCACGCAGGTCTCCACGCAGTCGGCGATGACCTCGCGCGACACGAGGCTGTATTTCATGCCCTCGGTGCCCATGGCCATGCCGTCGCTGATGGTGGGCGTGCCGAAGATCTGAGCGTTCGCGCCCGCTTCCAGAATGCCGGCCACGGCGGCGTCGGCGAGCTTCTGCAGACCGCTGTTGCAGGGCGTGATCGTGCTGTGGCCGTTGGCCACGCCCACCATGGGCTTGCTGAAGTCGCCCTGCTGGTAGCCCATGCCGTAGTACATGGAGCGGTTCGGCGCCCGGGACTTGCCCTGCGTGATGTTGGCGCTGCGGGCGTTGGCGGGACGGATGGGGATGGTCTTGTTGTCGTTGGCCATGATGGAAGAGGGAGTGGGTGGGCGATGAGGGCGCCAGTATGCGCGAGGCCGCCCCGCTGACGCCAATTGATTCGGGCGTTTCGATTGATACGATCAGCGTATGGAAAAGAGCGAAATTCGCGTCCGGGCTGAATTGCGACAGTGGCGCCAGTTTCTGGTGCTGGCCGAGGAGTTGCACTTCGGTCGGGCCGCGGCGCGCCTGGCCATGACGCAGCCGCCCCTGACGCAGGCGATCGCCGCGCTGGAGGCGGCGCTGGGCGTGCGCCTGTTCGACCGCACGCCGCGCAGCGTGCGGCTCACGGCGGCTGGGCTGGCGCTGGTGCCGGAGGTGCGCGAGCTGCTTGCGCGGGCCCAGGCGCTGCCGGCGCTGGCGCGTGCCGCGGCGCAGGGCCAGACGGGCCGTTTGCGGGTGGCCTTCGTGTCAACGGTCGGGTACGAGCTGCTGCCGCGCTGGGTGCGGGCCTTTCGCGAGCGCTGGCCCGACATCGCCCTGGAACTGGAGGAGGCCACGGGCGATGTGCAGCTGGAGCGGCTGGCCCGCGGCGAGATCGACGCCGGCCTGATGCTGCACCCGCCGGGTGAAGTGGCGGGAGCGCTGTCGGTGCTGCCGATCGCGACCGAACCGCTCGTGTTGGCCCTGCCGCACCATCACCCGCTCGCCCTGGCACCACGGCTGTCGCTGGCGGCGGTGCTGCGTGAGCCGGTGGTGCTGTTTCCGCGGCGGATCCTGCCGGCGGTGCACGACGCCCTGGTGGCCCTCTACCGGGCCCACGGCCAGGAGCCCCGGGTGGCGCAAGAGGCGATCCAGATGCAGACCATCGTCAACCTCGTGTCGGCCGGGCTGGGGCTGGCGTGGGTGCCGCAGAGCGTGAAGCAGTTTCAGCGACCGGGCGTGGTGTACCGGCCTGCGCCCGCGCGCCGCGGCGCCGAGCTGCCGCGTTGCGACACCAGCCTGGTCTGGCGCGCGCAGCCGGCCTTGCCGGCGCTCGGGCATTTCATCGACTTCGCCCGCGCGCAGGTTGCCCACGCGGCGCTGCGACAATGACGCCATGCTCCAACACCCCCAGATCGACCCCGTTGCCCTGCAACTCGGCCCCCTGGCCATCCACTGGTACGGCCTGACCTACCTGGCCGCGTTTGGCCTGTTTCTCTGGCTCGGCACGCGCCGTCTCGCGCACCCGCCGTTCGCGTCGCTGGCCGGCACCGGCGGCTGGCAGCGGCGCGATGTGGAGGACATCTTGTTTCTGGGCGTGGTCGGCGTGGTCGCGGGCGGGCGGCTGGGCTATTGCCTGTTCTATCAGCCGGCCTATTACCTGCAGCACCCGCTGGAGGTGTTTTTCGTGTGGCAGGGCGGCATGAGCTTTCATGGCGGGCTGCTGGGGGTGATCGCGGCCATGGCCTGGTTTGCCCGGTCGCGACAACGACCCTTCCTGCAGGTGATGGACTTTGTGGCTCCCTGCGTGCCGACCGGTCTGGCCGCGGGCCGTCTGGGCAACTTCATCAATGGCGAGCTGTGGGGGCGCGTGGCCGATCCCTCGCTGCCCTGGGGGATGGTGTTTCGCGGCGCGGGCGAGTTGCCGCGCCACCCCTCGCAGCTCTACCAGTTCTGGCTGGAAGGGGTGATGCTGTTTGTGCTGCTGTGGCTCTACGCCCGCCGGCCCCGCGCCACCGGGCAGGTGTCGGGCGCGTTCCTGGCGGGTTACGGCGTGTTCCGCTTCGTGGCGGAGTACTTCCGCGAGCCCGACGCCCACCTGGGCCTCCTGGCGCTGGGCCTGAGCATGGGGCAGTGGCTGTGCGTGCCGATGATCGCGGGCGGCGTGGCCCTGTGGTGGTGGAGCGGTCGACGCCCGGTCTGAACGGAATTGCCCACGGCGGGCTGGGGGAAATCCCCAGCGGCACGGCCGCCCGGCCGAGGTACCGTAAGCTGCCGCCCCGCGCCGGAGCGTCCGGGCGCGATCCATAACCAGAACCGGAGACACCATGACCCCACACTTCAACCGCCGCGCGCTGCTGCGCGCCGCCGCCGCCTGCGCCGTGCTGGGCCCGGTGGGCGCCCGCGCCCAGGCCTGGCCGGCCCGCCCTGTCACGATGATCGTGCCTTTCCCGGCCGGGGGCGGCACCGACGCGTTTGCCCGCCCGCTGTCCGCCGCGTTTGCGCGCACCGCCGGCAAGACGCTGGTGATCGACAACCGCGGCGGCGCCGGGGGCACGCTGGGCGCCGGCATTGCCGCCAAGGCGCCGGCCGACGGCTACACGCTTTTCATGGGCGCGGTGCATCACTCGATCGCCCCCAGCATGTACCCCAAGCTGGAATACGACATTGAGCGCGACTTCGTGCCGCTGATCCTGGTGGCCAGCGTGCCGCAGGTGCTGGTGGTCAACCCGCGCAAGGTGCCGGGCAACTTCGCCGAGTTCATCGCCAATGTCCGCGCCAATCCCGGCCGGCTCAACTACGGCTCGGCCGGCGGTGGTACCTCGCACCACCTGGCCGGCGAATTGTTCAAGCAGCAGACCAAGACGTTCATCACCCACATCCCGTACCGCGGCGCCGGTCCGGCGCTGGCCGACCTGATCGCCGGCAACGTGGACATGATGTTCGATGGCCTGGGGTCTTCCGCGGGTCACATCAAGGGCGGCCGCATCAAGGCGCTCATGGTGGCGGGGAACAAGCGCAACCCGGCTTTCCCGGACGTGCCCAGTGCCGCCGAGGTGGGTCTGCCGGAGTACAACGTGACCACCTGGTACGGCGTGTGGGCCCCGCGCGCCACGCCGGCCGACGTGCAGCGTGCGGCCATTGAGGAGATCCGCAAGGCCGTCAACACCGACGAGGCCCGCGCCGTGTGGAACGCCCAGGGTGCCGACTTCCCCGACCTCAGCGGCAACGCCTTCGACAGCTTCGTCAAGGCCGAGGTGCGCAAGTGGGCGCAGGTCGTCAAGGCTTCCGGCGCGAAGCTGGACTGAGCGGATGCCGGGGACCGTGCACTGCCGCGTGGACGGCGCCGTCGCCCGCGTCACGCTCGACCACCCCGGCCGCCTCAACGCCATGTCGCGCGCCATGTGGCGCGAGCTGGCCGCGGTGTTCGCCGACCTGCCGGCCCGCCCAGGCCTGCGGGCGGTGATCGTCGCCGGCGCGGGCGGCGCGTTCTGCGCGGGCGGCGACATCGCCGAGTACCCCGACTTCCGGTTTGACGAGGCGGCGCTGCGCGCCTTCCACGAAGACGATGTGTGGGGTGGCCTGTCGGCCATCCTGGCCTGCGACCTGCCGGTGATCGCCCAGATCGAAGGTGCCTGCATGGGCGCGGGCGTGGAGATCGCCAGCTGCTGCGATCTGCGCGTGGCCGGCCAGTCGGCCCGCTTCGGCGCGCCGATCGCCAAGCTCGGGTTCCCCATGGCGCCTCGCGAAGCGCAGCTCGTGGCGCGCGAGGCAGGCCTGGCCACCGCCCGCGAAATGCTTTTGCAGGCCGCCGTGCTCGACGCGGCCACGATGCAGGCCCGCGGCTTCCTCCACGCGGTGGTGCCCGACGATCGCTGCGCCAGCGAGGCCGCAGAGCGCGCCGCGCGCATCGCGCAGCTCGCTCCCCACGCCGCCCGCCTCAACAAGCAAACCCTGCGCGCCCTGGCCGGCGACGGCCCGCCACCGGCCCTGATCGACACCGCTTACGCGTACGCCGACAGCGCCGAACACCGCGAGGGCATCGACGCCTTTCTCGCCAAGCGTCCCCCGCGCTTCGGCGCCCTCTGATACCGTTCCCACGACACCATGAGCAACGCCAACCTCTACGCCGCCCTGCGCGCGGCCTTTCCCGCTGACCTCGACGCGACCGCGGTGGAAACCGTGGGCGCCGGGGGTGGACTGCACTACAGCTGGCGCGACCTCGACCGCGCCAGCGCCATGATGGCCAACCTGCTGGAGAGCCTGCGTCTGCCGGCCCGCTCTCGCATCGCCGTGCAGGTGGAGAAATCGGTGGAGGCGCTCATCCTGTACCTCGCGGTGCTGCGCGCCGGCCATGTTTTTCTGCCGCTGAACACCGCCTACCAGGCCGGTGAGATCGAGTACTTCGTCGGCAACGCCGAGCCTGCGGTGGTGGTGTGCAGCCCCGGCAACTTCGGCTGGGTCAGCAAGATCGCATTCCAGGCCGGCACCCGCCACGTCTTCACCCTCTCCGACGAGCGCAGCGGCAGCCTGCTGGAGCGCGCTGCCCACCACGCCGACACCCACACCCCGGCGGTGTGCACCGACGACGACCTGGGCGTGATCATCTACACCAGCGGCACCACCGGACGCAGCAAAGGCGCCATGCTGTCGCACGGCAACATGCGCAGCAACGCCGAGGTGCTGCAGCGCTACTGGGGCTGGCGGGCGGATGACGTGCTGATCCACGCGCTGCCGATCTTCCACGTCCATGGCCTGTTTGTGGCCATCCACGGCGCTCTCATCAACGGCAGTCCGATGCTGTGGCTCAACAAGTTCGAGCCGCGCGCGGTGATCGACCTGATGCCGCGCGCCACGGTGTTCATGGGCGTCCCCACCCTCTACACCCGCATGCTGGCCGAGCCCACGCTGACGCACGAGCAGGCCAGCCACATGCGC
Organism: Hydrogenophaga sp. T66; assembly: GCF_057219855.1. NCBI lineage: Bacteria > Pseudomonadati > Pseudomonadota > Betaproteobacteria > Burkholderiales > Comamonadaceae > Hydrogenophaga > Hydrogenophaga sp. T66. The sequence continues at coordinate 1,131,823 of NZ_JBXVVX010000001.1, forward strand.
CTGTTCGTGTCCGGTTCGGCACCGCTGCTGATTGAAACCTTCCACGCCTGGCAACAGCGCACCGGCCACACCATCCTGGAGCGCTACGGCATGAGCGAAACCATCATGCTGACCTCCAACCCGTACGGACCGGACCCCCGCCACGACGGCCAGAGCGAGCGCCGCGGCGGCACGGTCGGGTTCCCCCTGCCGGGCGTCGCGCTGCGGGTGGTGGGCGAGGGCGGTGCGCCCCTGTCGGTGGGGGAGATCGGCGGCATCCAGGTGCGCGGGCCGAACGTGTTTGCCGGCTACTGGCGCATGCCGGAGAAGACCGCCGAAGAGTTCACCGCCGACGGCTACTTCAAGACCGGCGACGTGGGCCGGATTGACGAGCGCGGCTACGTGACCATCGTCGGCCGCAGCAAGGACCTCATCATTTCCGGGGGGTACAACGTCTACCCGGCCGAGGTGGAGGGCCAGCTCAACGAGCTGCCCGGCGTGGCCGAGAGTGCGGTGGTGGGCGTGCCGCACCCGGACTTCGGCGAGGTGGGGGTGGCGCTGGTGATTGCCCGCCCGGGCGCCGAGCCGCGGCCGGAAGACCTGATCGCCGCCCTGAAGACCCGGCTGGCGAACTACAAGATCCCCAAGCGGTGCGAGGTGGTGGCTGAGCTGCCGCGCAACACCATGGGCAAGGTCCAGAAAAATCTGCTGCGCGAGCGGTACAAGGGCTTGTTCAGCTGACGGCGCGGGCGCCCTCGCGCGCCAGGCGCCCCACCACGCGGAAGGCCAGCCACGCGCCGACCGCGCCAAACAGCACCACGCCCAGCCCGTAGCCCGCCAGCACGCCGGTGGCACCCGCCAGCTGGGAACCCACCGCGATGAATGGCGCCACACCCAGCGTGGCGCGGCCCCAGTTCAGGGCGGTGGAATAGAACGCAAAGCCGAGGTTGTTGAAGGCCGCGTTGGCCACAAACAGCGCGCCGTTGAACAGGAAACTGCCCGCCACGAACAGGCAGAAGAAGACGATGAGTTCGCGCGCCTGCCCGTGGGCGTCAAACGCGCTGGCGATCGCGCCGCTGCCCACCGCCAGCAGCGCCCACACCGCCATCACGTACAGCAACACCACCAGCAGGCTGTTCCGCAGGGTGCTGTGCAGCCGGTCGTAGCGCCGCGCGCCCAGGTTCTGGCCGATGATGGGGCCGATCGAGCCCGACAGGGCGAACAGCACGACAAAGGACACCGGGATCAGCCGCACGATCACCGCCCAGGCCGCCACGGCGGCATCGCCGTGGGCGGCCATCGCATGGGTGACGAGGGCGTTGCCCACCGGGGTGGCGATTTGTGTGAGGACCGCCGGCACACCGATGGCCAGATAAGGCCTCAGCGTGGCCAGCAGCAGGGCCCGGTCTGGCCAGCGGAACAGGTCGTGGGCATGGCGCAGGGCGCGCCAGCCGATCCACACCATGGCGCCGCGCGTGAGGTAGGTGGCCCAGGCGGCGCCGTCGAGTCCCCAGCCCAGACCGAGTATGAACAGCGGGTCCACCACCGCGGCCACACCGCTGGCTCCGAGCGTGACCCACATCGCGCGCCGGGCGTCACCGACCGCCCGCAGCAGTGCGCCCAGGCACATGCCCAGGCCCAGCAGCGGCAGGGACGGCAGCAGGATCAGCAGAAAGCGGTGCGCGTGGGCGGCGGTCTCGCCGGTGGCCCCGAGCCAGCCGAGCAGGGGGCCGGCCAGCGGCGCGACCACCGCCGCGGCCAGGGCCATGGCGGCCGCCATGATCACCAGCGAGGCGCCGGCCAGCTGGCGGGCGTGATCGCGGTCGCCGGCCCCGAGCGCGCGCGCCGTCAGGGCGGTCGCGGCGATCGACAGCCCGATCGACAGCGACACGATGAAAAACAGCAGCGTGCCGGCGTAGCCGGCGGCGGCGGTCAGGCTGGGTTGGCCGAGCCGCGCGATGTAGAACAGGTTGAGCACATCCACCGCGAACAACGCGGCGAGCCCGACCGAGGCCGCGGCGGTCATGCGCACGACGTGGCCGAGGGTGGACCCCGAGGTGAAGGCGGCGGTGGGCGCGGTGGCGGGGCGGGGGGGCGACATGGGCCGCGCATTGTCGCGCGGCCCGGCCGGTCATGCCGGGGCGGGGTCGCCGCGGGCCCGCCGTGGGGTCAGCGCAGCACGAGCACGGGCGTGTGCGAGTGCGTCAGCACCTGCTGGGTCTCGCTGCCCAGCAGCAGGCGCTTGATGCCTTTGCGCCCGTGGGACGCCATGACGATCAGGTCGCATTTCTGGCGCTTGGCGGTGCTGATGATGGCGTCGGACACGAGGTCGGAGCGCGCGGTCACGGGTTTGACCTTGATGCCACGGGGCTGACCGGCATCCTTGATGGCGTTGACGGTCTTCATTGCATCGTCCTGCCATTGTTTCTCGATGCGTTGCACCTCGGCCGCGGCGAGCGCCACGCCGCCCTCGAAGTAGGTCTGCGGGTAGCGCGGCACGACCTTGAGCGCCACCAGGGTGGCACCGGTCAGGTCGGCGAGGTTGAGGGCGTGTTCGACCGCTTTCTGGGCGAGCTTGCTGCCGTCGGTGGCGACGAGGATGCGCTGGTACATGGTGGTCTCCGGTGGGTCGTGGTGGGGTCAGCGTAGCGCGCGGGGCGGCGCGTGGGTTGACGTGGGTCAAGGGCGCGACGGATGGTGCGTCGTAAGCTGCGCGGCATGACAGCGTCACCCTGGGTCAGCGACCACCGCGGCCCGCTCACCGTCACCGATGATTTCGCCGTGCTCGACGACCCGGTGGAGCAGGGCGCGTTCACGCGCGCGGCCGAAGGGGTGGGCGAGGGCGCGCTCAACGAATCGACGCTGGTGGTGCAGGGCATGTATTGCGCTGCCTGCGCCGACGCGGTGGAGGGCGCCTTGCTCGGGCGAGAGGGCGTGGCGGGCGCGCGGGTCCACGCCGCCACGCGCCGGCTGGTGCTGCGCTGGGACCCGGCGCGCACCACGCTGTCGGCGCTGGCGCGGTCGGTGGGTGACACCGGCTACCGGCTCCTGCCGCTGCAGCAGGCCCTGGGCATCGACGAGGGCCTGCGCCAGACGAGGCAGGCGCTGTGGCGCCTGTTCGTGGCGGGGCTGTGCATGATGCAGGTGATGATGTACGCGTGGCCAGCCTACGTCACGGAACCGGGGGACATCCCGGCGGACATCGAGCAGCTGCTGCGTTGGGCCAGCTGGATTCTGAGCGTGCCGGTGCTGGTGTTTGCCTGCGGCCCGTTCTTTCGCAACGCCTGGGCCGATGTGCGCCGGCGTCGCGTCGGCATGGACACGCCGGTCACCCTGGGGATCCTGATCACGTTCATCGCCAGCACCGGCGCCACCTTCGATCCCACCGGCCCCTGGGGCCACGAGGTGTGGTTCGACTCGCTCACCATGTTCGTGTTCTTCCTGCTCGGCGGGCGTTACCTGGAGGCGCGCGCGCGCGAACGCAGCGCCGGCGCACTCGACCAGTTGATGAACCGCCTGCCGCCGGCCTGCGCGCGCGAGCGGGCCGATGGCTCGGTGGAAACCGTGGCGGCCCGCCGCCTGACCGAGGGTGATGTGGTGCGCGTGCCGGCCGGCGACGCCTTTCCCGCCGATGGCACCTTGCTGGATGGCGTGGCCACCGTGGACGAAGCGCTGCTCACCGGGGAGTCGCACCCGCGCACCCGGCGCACGGGCGAGTCGCTGGTGGCGGGCAGCATCAACCTGGGCGGGCTGGTGCGGCTGCGTGTGTCGCGCGTGGGCGAGCAGACGCGGTTCGCGCAGATCGTGCGCCTGATGGAGCGCGCCGCCACCGACCAGCCGCGGCTGGCGCAGCTGGCCGACCGCATCGCCGGGCCGTTCCTCATCGCGGTGGTGATCGCGGCCGCGATCGCGGCGGTGTGGTGGTGGCCCATCGACCATTCGCGCTCGCTCGCGGTGGCGGTGGCGGTGTTGATCGTCACGTGTCCGTGCGCGCTCTCGCTGGCCACGCCTGCGGCCATGCTGAGCGCGGCCGGGGCGATGGCGCGTCGCGGTGTTCTGGTGCGCCGCCTGCAGGCGTTCGAGGCCTTGAGCGGCGTGGACACCGTCGTCTTTGACAAGACCGGCACGCTCACCGAAGACCGCCTCGATGTGGACCGGGTGCTCACCCGGCCGGGCGTCTCGCGCGAGCAGGCGCTGGCCTGGGCCGCTGCGCTGGCCCAGGGTTCGCTGCACCCGGTGTCGCGCGCGATCGTGGCCGCCGCCGGCGCAGACACGGTCCTGCCCGGCTGGGCGTCGGCGGGCGAGGTGGCTGGCCAGGGTGTGGCCGCCACCGATGACCGCGGTGTGCCATGGCGCCTCGGATCGGCGGCCTTTGCCCAGATCGACCCCGCGACGGCCGATGCCTTGCCGGCCGACGCGCCGCGCGTGTTTCTCAGCGACGGGACCGGCTGGGTCGCGTCGTTTGGCCTGGTCGAGACCTTGCGCGAAGACGCGCGGGACGCGATGCAGGCGCTGCACGCCGCAGGGCTGCACACGATGCTGCTCACGGGCGACCGCCCGGCCGCGGCCGCGCGCGTGGCGAGCCGCCTGGGCATCGCGCGGGTGCAGGCCGAGGCGACACCCGAAGACAAGCTGCGCGTCATCGCACAGCTGCAGGCCAGTGGCCACCGCGTCGCGATGGTGGGCGATGGCCTGAACGACGGACCCGTGCTGGCGCGCGCCGACACCGCGTTCGCCATCGGCCGCGCAGCGCCGCTCACGCAGGCGCGCGCCGACTGGGTGGTGCAGAGCGGAGCGCTGATGGAGGTCGTGCAGACGTGGCGCCTGTCGCGCCAGACCTTGCGCGTGGTGCGTCAGAACCTGATCTGGGCTGCGGTGTACAACGCCGTGGGTGTGCCGCTGGCGATCGCGGGCTACATGCCGCCGTGGCTCGCCGGTCTCGGCATGGCCGCCAGCTCCCTGCTGGTCGTGGGCAACGCCATGCGCTTGTCGCAGCCCCTGTCCCCCGATGAGGCGAACGCCGCCGCGCCATCGCCACGCCCTGCGGCGCAGACCTGACCGCCGATCGCCCGTTTGTCATGGACATCCTCTACTTGCTCATCCCCTTGTCGGTGGTCATCGTCTTCGTGATCCTCGGCGTGTTCTGGTGGGCACTGCAGACCGGGCAGCTCGACAACATCGAGCGTGAGGGCCATCGCATCCTCGGCGACGAGTGATCGGTCGCACCATCCTGCAGGACGCTTGACCTGCATCAACCCCGCCGGCTCCTCGCCTGCGCACACTCGGCGCAGTGACATTGAAGAGGAGTAGCACATGTCCGTGAGCAACCCGGCCGCTGATTCGGCGGTCTACAACGACAGGGTGGTCAGGCAGTTCGCCCTGATGACGGTGGTGTGGGGGGTGGTGGGAATGCTGGTCGGCGTGATCATCGCCGCGCAGCTCACTTGGCCTGCACTGAACCTGGGTATCGAGTGGCTGACCTATGGCCGCTTGCGCCCGCTGCACACCAACGCGGTGATCTTCGCGTTTGGCGGTTGCGGTCTGTTCGCCGCGAGTTACTACGTCGTGCAGCGCACCTGCCAGACGCGCCTGTTTGGCGGTCCGCTCGCCGCGTTCACCTTCTGGGGCTGGCAGATCGTCATCGTGCTGGCGGCGATCACGCTGCCGCTGGGCATCACCTCCGGCAAGGAATACGCCGAGCTGGAGTGGCCGATCGACATCCTGATCACGCTGGTGTGGGTTGCCTACGCCATCGTGTTCTTCGGGACCGTCGGCCAGCGCAAGGTGCGCCACATCTACGTGGCCAACTGGTTCTTCGGCGCCTTCATCCTGGCCGTCGCGGTGCTGCACCTCGTCAACAGCGCGGCCCTGCCGGTGGACCTGTTCAAGAGCTACTCGGCCTACGCGGGCGTGCAGGACGCCATGGTGCAGTGGTGGTACGGCCACAACGCGGTGGGCTTCTTCCTCACCGCCGGCTTCCTGGGGATGATGTATTACTTCATCCCCAAGCAGGCCGAGCGCCCGGTGTACAGCTATCGCCTGTCCATCGTGCACTTCTGGGCGCTGATCTTCACCTACATGTGGGCTGGTCCGCACCACCTGCACTACACCGCGCTGCCGGACTGGACCCAGTCGGTCGGCATGGTGTTCTCGCTGATCCTGCTGGCCCCCAGCTGGGGCGGCATGATCAACGGCATCATGACCCTCTCGGGCGCGTGGCACAAACTGCGCGATGACCCGATCCTGCGCTTCCTGATCGTGTCCCTGTCGTTCTACGGCATGAGCACCTTCGAGGGCCCGATGATGTCGATCAAGACCGTCAACGCCCTGAGCCACTACACCGACTGGACGGTCGGCCACGTGCACAGCGGCGCCCTCGGCTGGGTGGGGCTGGTGACCATGGGCACCATGTACTACCTGATCCCGCGCCTGTATGGCCAGAAGAAGATGTATTCGGTGCCCGCCATCGAACTGCACTTCTGGATCGCCACCATCGGCATCGTGCTCTACATCGCCGCGATGTGGATCGCTGGCGTGATGCAGGGCCTGATGTGGCGCTCGGTCAACCCCGACGGCAGCCTGACCTACACCTTCGTGGAGTCGGTCAAGGCCACGTTCCCCTTCTACGTGATCCGCCTGGCCGGAGGCCTGCTGTACCTCGGTGGCATGGTCGTGATGCTGTGGAACGTGATCATGACCGCCCGCGCCGGCCGCGCCGAGACGGTGCGCATCCCCGCCGTGAACCCCGCCCACGCTTGAGGTGAACCCCATGGCCAACGCTGAAAAATCCACCGGTTTCACCCACGAGCGGATCGAGACCAACAACTTCCTGATGATCGTGCTCATCGTGCTGGTGATCGCGGTCGGCGGCCTCGTCGAGATCGTGCCGCTGTTCTTCCAGAAGTCGACCACGCAGCCGGTTGAAGGGCTCAAGCCCTACACCGCGCTGCAACTCGCGGGGCGCGACGTGTACGTCCGCGAGGGTTGCTACAACTGCCACTCGCAGATGATCCGGCCCTTCCAGGCCGAGACGCTGCGCTACGGCCACTATTCGGTGGCGGGCGAGTTCGTGTACGACCGCCCGTTCCAGTGGGGCAGCAAACGGACTGGTCCGGACCTGGCCCGCGTGGGCGGCCGTTACAGCGACGAGTGGCACCGCGCCCACCTGATCAACCCGCGCGACCTGGTGCCCGAGTCCAACATGCCGGCCTACCCCTGGCTGGAGAAGCGCACCGTGGCGGCCGATGGCCTGCCCAAGCGGATGCAGGTGCTGCGCACGCTGGGCGCGCCCTACAGCGACGATGAGATCAAGCAGTCGGTCGCCGACGTCAAGGGCAAGACCGAGATGGACGCCCTGATCGCCTACCTGCAGGTGCTCGGCACCGCCATCAAGTAAGGAGCGCGCCATGGACATCAACGACCTGCGCAGCATCGTGACCGTCGTGAGCCTGCTCACCTTCCTGGGCATCTGCGCCTGGGCCTGGTCGCGCCGCAACAGCGCGCGCTTCGACGAGGCCGCGCAACTGCCGTTCCGCGACGAATGAAACCGATCCGATCGAGAGCCCCATCATGAGCGACTTCACCAGCGACTTCTGGCACCTCTACGTGGCCGGGCTGACCCTGGTCAGCATCCTGGCCTGCGCTGTCCTGCTGTGGGTCAGCGGCACGACCAAGGTCAAGGCCCACCACGATAACACCACCGGCCATGTGTGGGACGGTGACCTGCAGGAACTCAACAACCCGCTGCCCAAGTGGTGGGTCTGGCTGTTCATCATCACCGTCGTGTTTTCGCTGGTCTACGGCCTGCTGTACCCGATGTTTGGCCGTTACGCCGGCGCCCTCGGCTGGTCCTCCCAGGGCCAGCACACCGCGGAGGTCAAGAAGCTGCAGGACAGCATTGCCCCGCTGTACGCCCGTTTCAACGGCATGGCCGCCCCGCAGCTGGCCGGCGACGCCCAGGCCATGGCCATCGGCGAGCGGCTGTTCATGAACAACTGCGCGCAATGCCACGGCTCCGACGCCCGCGGCGCCAAAGGTTTTCCCAACCTGACCGACGCCGATTGGCTGTATGGCGGTGAGCCCGACATCATCAAGGCCAGCATCACCCAGGGCCGCAACGGCGTCATGCCACCGATGGCCGCTGCCGTGGGCTCGGCCGAGGACGTCCGCAACGTGGCGCACTACGTGCTCAGTCTCTCGGGCAGCCCGCACGACCGGGTGCGTGCCTCGCAAGGCAAAGCCAAGTTCGGTGTCTGCGCCGCCTGCCACGGCCAGGACGGCAAGGGCAACACCGCCATGGGCGCCCCGAACCTGACCGACAACACCTGGTTGCACGGCTGGGGCGAGGAAGCCATCGTGCGCGCCGTCGCGCAGGGCATCAACAACAACATGCCGGGCCAGTCGGTCAAGCTCAACGCCGACCAGATCCACGTGCTCAGCGCGTATGTCTGGGGCCTGTCGAACAAGCCCGCGCTGACCGCTGCGCCGCAGTGACGGGTGGCCGACGAACCGCTCCACGATCCATGGCCGAACCGCGCTCCGTCATTCCCATCGTTCCCGCCCCCGCGACCCCAACCCCGGCCGCGGCGGGCGATGACGAGGTGATGATCTCCCTCTACGCCGCGCGCCAGAAGATTCACCCGCGGTCGGTCTCGGGCCTGTTGTCGCGGTGGCGCTGGGCGCTGGTGTGGGTCACGCAGATCGTGTTCTATGGCTTGCCCTGGCTGGTGTGGAACCAGCGGCAGGCGGTTTTGTTCGACCTGGAAGCGCGGCGCTTCTTCCTGTTCGACTTCGTGCTGTACCCGCAGGACTTCATCTACCTCACCGGCCTGCTGGTGATCTCGGCCCTGTCGCTGTTCCTCTTCACCGCCGTGGCCGGACGCCTGTGGTGCGGCTACGCCTGCCCACAGACCGTGTACACGGAAATCTTCCTGTGGATTGAGAAACAGGTGGAAGGCGATCGCTCGGCCCGGTTGCGGCTGGATGCCGCGCCGTGGGGCCTGGCCAAGCTCGGCAAGCGGGCCAGCAAGCACGGCCTGTGGGCGGCGGTCGGACTGTGGACGGGATTCACCTTCGTGGGCTACTTCACACCGATCCGCGAACTCGCGGGTCTGGTGGCCAGCGTCTCGCTCGGTCCGTGGCAGACCTTCTGGATCCTGTTCTACGGATTTGCCACCTACGGCAATGCCGGCTTCCTGCGCGAGCAGGTGTGCAAATACATGTGTCCCTACGCCCGCTTTCAAAGCGCGATGTTCGACAAGGACACGATGATCGTGACCTACGACGCCGCGCGTGGCGAGCCGCGGGGCGCCCGCAGCAAGAGGGCCGATCCGGCGGCGCTGGGTCTTGGCAGTTGCGTGGACTGCACCCTGTGCGTGCAGGTTTGCCCCACCGGCATCGACATCCGCAACGGGCTGCAGTACGAATGCATCGGCTGCGGCGCCTGCATCGACGTCTGCAACGAAGTCATGGACAAGGTTGGCTACCCGCGCGGTCTGGTGCGCTACGCCACGCAGAACGGTGTGGCCCAGGGCTGGACCCGATCGCAGATGCTGCGCCGGGCGCTGCGCCCGCGGGTGCTGGTGTATGGCGGCATCCTGCTGGCCATCACCGTGGCGGTGTTCGCCAGCCTGTGGCTGCGCACGCCGCTGAAGGTGGACGTCATCCGCGACCGCGGCGCCCTGGCGCGCGAGGTCGGGGCCGGGCGCATTGAAAACGTCTACCGGCTGCAGATCATGAACGCGACCGAACAGACGCAGCGCCTGCGGGTGAGCGTCGAGGGTCTGCCGGGGATCGCCATCGATCCGGCCACGCCGGTCGAGGTGTTGCCCACCGAGTTGCGCTCAACCGCCGTGCGCGTGCAGATCCCGCCCGGTGTGGCCGCCACTGGCTCGCACCCCATCTCGTTTGACATCCGCGCCGATGGCGACGAACGCCTGAGCGTGCGCGAAGCCTCGACTTTCATCGTGCCGCGTTGAGCGGCTTTCAGGAGCCATCCATGAGCAACACCAACGCCCTGACCCCCGCCATCGCCCCAGCCGAACCCTGGTGGCGCGTGAAAGCGATGTGGCTGGTGGTCGGGGGGCCGGCCGCCGTGGTGGTGGCCTGCATCGCCACCGGCGTGATCGCGGTGAAGCACGCCGATCCGGTGTTGGACAAGGCGGCTTACTCGGCGGAGCTGGAGGCTGCACGCCGCCTGCCGCCCGGCGAGCGCGAGGCGGCCCTGCTGCGCCTGCAGCCGGCCCACCAGGCGCGCAACCACGCAGCGTCGCCCGTGGTGCCGGCGGAGCGGTGAGGTGAATGCCCGGCTGTGGATGGGCATTGGCTGGCCGGCCTTTCTGGTGGCGGGCCTGCTGGAGATGGTGGTGTTCGCCCTCGTCGATCCCGGCGAGCTGCACTGGGGCGGTGAGCCGCTTCCGTTGTCGGCGCAGGCGGTTTACACCCTGGCCTTCTTCGTCTTCTGGGGCTTGTGTCTGGTGGCCTGTGGCCTGACGGCGCTGCTGATGAACACGCCCGCGCCGGACGAACCCCTCACGCGCAGGTCTGCGGATTGACGATGCGCTTGAGCGCTTCGGTGTCCTTGATGTGCACGTAGCGCTGCTTGACTTCGATGATCCCGTCCTCGACAAACTTCGAGAACGTGCGGCTCACGGTTTCGAGCTTCATGCCCAGGTAGCTGCCGATTTCCTCGCGCGTCATGCGCAGGTTGAACTCGGACTGCGAAAAGCCGCGCGCGTGCAGGCGCTGCACGAGATTGAGCAGGAACGCGGCCAGCCGCTCTTCGGCACGCATGCTGCCCAACAGCAGCATCACGCTGTGGTCGCGCACGATTTCCCGGCTCATGATCTTGTGGACGTGGTGCTGCAGCGTGGTGAACTCGCGCGAGAGTTGCTCCACCTGATCGAAGGGCATCACGCAGACCTCGGCGTCCTCCAGCGCAATCGCGTCGCAGGAGTGGCGGTCGTGGACGATGCCGTCCAGGCCAATGATTTCGCCCGTCATCTGAAAGCCGGTGACCTGGTCGCGGCCGTCCGGCGTGGTGATGGTCGTCTTGAAGAACCCCGAACGCACGGCATACAGCGAGGTGAACGGGTCGCCCGCGTTGAACAGCGATGAACCGCGCTTGACGCGCTTGCGCGTGGAGACCACGCGGTCGAGCTTGGTCATTTCATCGGGGTTGAGCCCCATGGGCAGGCACAGCTCGCGCAGGTTGCAACTCGAGCAGGCGACTTTGATGGCGTGGGCGTCCATGGTCGGCAGACAGATGTTCCACCCCCGAGGATACCCCCACCGGTGGGGGCGGCGTCAAATGCCCATGACTTGATCCGCGTCAAGGGAGCGCGTCAGTGGCTGCGTCACAGTGGCAGCCACACCGGAGAAAGCCTTGAGCCACGCCATTCCCGACGACCTGCTGCAGCGTTTTGATGTCCCCGGACCGCGCTACACGTCCTACCCCACCGCCGACCGTTTTGTCGAAGCCTTTGGCGAGCGCGATTACGTGCAGGCGCTGGAGCAGCGCCGCGCGGGTTCGATGTCGCTGCCGCTGTCGATCTACGTGCACATCCCCTTCTGCGAGTCGGTGTGTTACTACTGCGCGTGCAACAAGGTGATCACCAAGCACCATGAGCGCGCCGCGGAGTACCTGCGCTACCTGTCGCGCGAGGTCGAGCTGCAGGTGCAGCACCTCGGCGCGGGTCAGTCGGTCTCTCAGTTGCACCTGGGCGGCGGTACGCCCACCTTCCTCAGCGACGGCGAGCTCGAAGACCTGATGCACATGCTCAAGCGGCACTTTGCGTTCGTGCCGGGCGGCGAGTACTCGGTCGAGGTCGACCCGCGCACGGTCACGACCGAGCGCCTGCAGGCGCTGCATCGGCTGGGCTTCAACCGCCTGAGCTTCGGCGTGCAGGACTTCGATCCGGCGGTGCAAAAGGCGGTCCACCGCATTCAGCCGCCCGAGCAGGTGTTTGCCCTGGTGCAGGACGCCCGCCACATCGGCTTCGAATCGGTCAACGTCGATCTCATCTACGGCCTGCCGCTGCAGACGCCCGAGAGCTTCGCCCGCACGCTGGAGCAGATCAACCGCTTGCGGCCCGACCGGGTGGCCCTGTACGCCTACGCCCACCTGCCGTCGCGCTTCAAGCCCCAGCGGCGCATCGTCGCCGCCGAGTTGCCCAGCCCGGGCGACAAGCTCGCCATGCTCAGCCAGTCACTCGACGCGCTGGGCGATGCGGGTTATGTCTACGTGGGCATGGACCATTTCGCCCTGCCCACCGACGCGCTGGCCGTGGCCAAACGCCAGGGCCGGCTGCACCGCAACTTCCAGGGCTACAGCACCCAGCCCGATTGCGATCTCATCGCGCTCGGCGTGTCGGCGATCGGGCGCATCGGGGCCACCTACAGCCAGAACGCGAAGTCGCTCGACGACTACCGCGATCTGCTCGACCAGGGTCGCCTGCCGATCGTGCGCGGTCTCGCGCTCACGCGCGACGATCTGTTGCGCCGCTCCGTGATCATGTCGCTGATGTGCCAGGGCGAGTTGCTGTTCGAGTCGATCGAGCTGGGTCACTTGATCGATTGCAAGTCTTACTTCGCGCGGGAGCTGGAGCAGCTGCGCGAACTGGAGCAGGCCGGTCTGGTCAAGCTCAGCGACCACGGCGTGCAGGTCACGCCGCGCGGCTGGTACCTCGTGCGGGCGATCGCCATGGTGTTCGACCGCCACCTGCAGGTGGACCAGGACCGGGCGCGCTTCTCCCGCATCATCTGACCGCCCGCGCCCGCGACACCATGCAGACCTCGCTCGCTCTCACCGCCTTGTTCATGGGTGTGGTCGGCGGTCCGCACTGCGTGGCCATGTGCGGCGCGGCGTGCGCGGGGATTGCGAAGGCCGGTGCGCCGCGCACCACCCGCGCGCTGCTGGCGTTCCAGGCCAGCCGGCTGGGGGGCTATGCCGCGCTGGGTGGCGTGGCGGCGGGTTCGGTGGAAGCCTTGGCATGGCTTGGGGCGCAGACCGCGGTGCTGCGTCCGGTGTGGACGATGTTCCACGTGGCGGCGCTCCTGCTCGGGGCGGTGTTGCTGTGGCAGGCGCGGCAACCGGCGTGGATCGATGGCCTGGGGCAGGGCGTCTGGCGCCGGGCGCGGCCGGTGATGGCGGCGCTGGGGCCGCGCGCGCCTTTCGTGCTGGGAGCGGGCTGGGCGCTCATGCCCTGTGGCTTGTTGTATTCCGCGCTGCTGGTGGCGTCGCTCACGGGCAGTGCCCTGGATGGCGCTGCGGTGATGGCCCTGTTTTCGCTGGGCACTTCGGTGACCCTCACGGTCGGGCCCTGGCTGATGCTCCGTGTGCGCGGTGGCCGGTCAGGCGCCTGGGGCATCCGGCTGGCCGGCGCGGCCTTGCTGTTGACGTCCGGCTGGGCCTTGTGGATGGGGATGACGCAGCCGACCGGTCTGTGGTGCGCCTGAGCGGGTGGCGGCGTCGGATCAAGGCGCGCTGCGGCGCTCCGGCAGCGTCGCCAGCACCAGACCGAGCAGGGCGATGCCGAAGGCCAGTGCCTGCAGCGCTGTCAGGCTCTCGCCCATGAACATCACGCCGATCAGCGCCGCGCTGATGGGCAACATCACGGTGAACACGCCGGCTTGCGACGCCGGGACGCCCTTCAGGCCGGTCATCCACAGCCAGACCGTCCACACGCTGGCTGCCAGCCCGTAAAACACCAGCAGCCCCCAGATCGGCGCGCTCACCACCGCGAAGTCGAAACTCAGCGCCGCCCAGAGCCCAAAAGGCGTGACCAGCGCCAGACCCACGAGGTTGATCAGGGCCGAGATGCGTTTGGGGCCCAGGCCGTCGGTCAGCCGCTTGCCGATCACCACGTAGCTGGCCTCGCACACCACCGCCGCAAACACCAGCAGGTTGCCCAGCCACGCGCGGTCGCCCACCGGCGCGCCGCCGTCTCCCTTTTGCAGTGAAAACAGACCGATACCCACCGCCGCGCACGCGATGCCTGCGGCGCTGCGCGCGCCGATGCGCTCGCGCAGGAACACCCAGCTCAGCACCGCCACCACCGCCGGGATGGATGACATGACCACGCCAGCAGCCACCGCCGTGGTCATGCTCACGCCAAAGAGCATGCAGATCGAGAACAGGAAGTTGCCGAGAAACGATTCCAGGAAGAGCAGGCCGCGCGTGCGCGCCGACAGCGGTGGTTCGCCCGGCGGCTTTTTCAGCCAGGTCGCCATCGCCACCGCGCCAATCCCAAAGCGCAGCCACGCCAGGAGAAACACCGGAAACACCGCCACCAGCGGTTTGGACAGGGCGACGTAGCTGCCGACGAGCGCCATGCTCAGGGCCAGGCAGGCGCAGGCCGTCCAGGGATTCAAGGCGCTGGGGGTGGATGTCACGGTGATTCGGCGGGCGGGTCGGGATCCTGTTGAGTGTGCCTCAGCGTGGTTCGGGGATTTTTACAGCGTGCAATATGAATTCCGCATAGCGAAAGGTGCTGCTGTTGCGCTGCAAAAAATTTTCTCAATCCAAGAAAAATAATTTTGTATCGCGGAAAGTGATCTGGAGAACATTGAATTTAAACAAGAAAATTTTGTCTCTTATATAAGACATAAGAGCTTCCCATGGTCTTCTATAAGACCTACATTTGTCCTCACGGCGGCACGCAGTCGCGGCGCCGCCCCCGTTTGATGAACCACCGCCAAGGAGCCCTTCCATGCCGCAATCCCTGAACCAACAGCTCAGCCGAGCCCAACAGATCGAAGCCCTCGAAAAAGACTGGGCCACCAACCCCCGCTGGAAGGGCATCAAGCGCGGCTACAGCGCCGCTGATGTGGTGCGCCTGCGCGGCAGCCAGCCGATCGAGCACACCCTGGCCACCCGCGGTGCCGAGAAGCTGTGGGAAAAGGTCAACGGCGGCGCCAAGAAGGGCTACGTCAACGCCTTCGGCGCCATCACCGCCGGCCAGGCCATGCAGCAGGCCAAAGCCGGTCTGGAGGCCGTGTACCTGTCCGGCTGGCAGGTCGCCGCCGATGGCAACACCTCTGAGACCATGTACCCCGACCAGTCGCTGTACGCGTACGACTCGGTGCCGACCATGGTCCGCCGCATCAACAACACCTTCAAGCGCGCCGACGAGATCCAGTGGTCGCGTGGCATCGAGCCGGGCTCTGCCGAGTTCATCGACTATTTCCTGCCGATCGTGGCCGACGCCGAAGCCGGTTTCGGTGGCGTGCTCAACGCATTCGAGCTGATGAAGAACATGATCGCGGCGGGTGCCGCCGGCGTGCACTTCGAAGACCAGCTGGCCGCGGTGAAGAAGTGCGGCCACATGGGTGGCAAGGTGCTCGTGCCGACGCAGGAAGCCATCGAGAAGCTGATCGCCGCGCGTTTCGCCGCCGACACCATGGGCGTGTCCACCCTGATCCTGGCCCGCACCGACGCGGAAGCCGCCAACCTGATCACCAGCGACCACGACGCCAACGACAAGCCCTTCCTCACCGGTGAGCGCACCCAGGAAGGCTTCTACCGCGTCAAGAACGGTCTGGAGCAGGCCATCAGCCGTGGTGTGGCCTACGCCCCCTACGCCGACCTGGTGTGGTGCGAGACCGGCACGCCCGACCTGGGCTTCGCCCGCGAGTTTGCGCAGGCCGTGCACGCCGCCTGCCCGGGCAAGCTGCTCTCCTACAACTGCTCGCCGTCGTTCAACTGGAAAAAGAACCTCGACGACAAGACCATCGCCGCCTTCCAGGACGAGCTGTCCGCGCTGGGCTACAAGTACCAGTTCATCACCCTGGCTGGTATCCACATCAACTGGTTCCAGACCTTCCAGTTTGCCCACGCCTACGCCCGTGGCGAAGGCATGAAGCACTACACCGAAATGGTGCAGGAACCCGAGTTCAAGGCGCGCGAGAAGGGCTACACCTTCGTGTCGCACCAGCAGGAAGTGGGCGCCGGCTACTTCGACGACGTGACCACCGTCATCCAGGGCGGCTCCTCCAGCGTGAAGGCGCTGACCGGCTCGACCGAAGAAGAGCAGTTCCACTGATGCCAGCGCCGCTCTCGGGCGGCGTTTGCGGCACCGCAGCCCGGGCGAGCCCCGGGCTTTTTTTATGGGAAAATCGCGGCAGTTTTATCAGCAAGAGCAAGAAAGGCGCGCCGGTTATGACACCGCGAACTCAGGCAACACCGCTCCTGGCCCCTTGAGGCCTGCAGCCCGCGCCTGCGTCCCCGTCTTTCCAGCACCTTTCTCCAGCGCGGCCCCGGCCGCGCTTTTTGTTTCTCCAGCCTCACCCGACCATGCCCCAGATCACGCTTCCCGATGGTTCGCAACGCCAGTTTCCCGGTCCGGTCACGGTGGCCGAGGTGGCCGCTTCGATAGGCGCCGGCCTGGCCAAGGCCGCGCTCGGCGGGAAGGTGGACGGCAAGCTGGTCGACACCAGTTTCTCGATCGAGCGGGACGCTGCCCTGTCCATCGTGACGGCGAAAGACGCCGACGGTCTGGAGATGATTCGCCACTCGACCGCCCACCTGCTGGCCTATGCGGTCAAGGAGTTGTACCCGGACGCCCAGGTGACCATCGGCCCGGTCATCGAGCATGGCTTCTACTACGACTTCTCCTACAAGCGGCCCTTCACGCCGGACGACCTCGCCGCGATCGAAAAGCGCATGACCGAGCTGGCCGCGAAAGACGAGAAGGTCGAGCGCCGGGTGCTGCCGCGCGACGAGGCAGTGGCGCATTTCAAGGCCATGGGCGAGCACTACAAGGCCGAGATCATCGCCAGCATCCCCGCGAATGAAGACGTGAGTCTGTACCGCGAGGGCGGTTTTGAAGACCTGTGCCGCGGACCGCACGTCCCTTCCACCGGCAAGCTCAAGCATTTCAAACTGATGAAGGTGGCCGGTGCCTACTGGCGTGGTGACCACCGCAACGAGATGCTGCAGCGCATCTATGGCACCGCCTGGGCCACCAAGGAAGACTTGCAGCAGCATCTGACCATGCTGGAGGAAGCCGAGAAGCGCGATCACCGCCGCATCGGACGCGAGTTGGACCTCTTCCACCTCGACGAGCACTCGCCCGGCACGGTGTTCTGGCACCCCAAGGGCTGGACGCTGTGGCAGGAGGTCGAGCAGTACATGCGACGCGTGTACCGCGACAACGGTTACCTGGAAGTCAAGGGGCCGCAGATCCTCGACAAAGCGCTGTGGGAGAAGACCGGCCACTGGGACAAGTACCGGGAAAACATGTTCACCACCGAATCGGAGAAGCGCGACTACGCGCTCAAGCCGATGAACTGCCCCGGTCACATCCTGATCTACAAGCAAGGCATCAAGAGCTATCGCGATTTGCCGCTGCGTTATGGCGAGTTCGGCCAGTGCCACCGCAACGAGCCCACGGGTGGCCTCCACGGCATCATGCGGGTGCGTGGCTTCACCCAGGACGACGGCCACATCTTCTGCACCGAAGACCAGATCCAGGCGGAGGTGACCGCCTTCACCACGCTGTTGCAGAAGGTTTATCGCGATTTCGGGTTCACCGAGATCCTCTACAAGCTGTCGACCCGCCCTGAAAAGCGGATTGGCAGCGAAGAGAGCTGGGACAAAGCCGAGGCGGCGCTGGCCGAGGGCCTGAAGGCCTCCGGCTGCGACTTTGAGTACCTGCCGGGCGAGGGCGCGTTCTACGGCCCCAAGATCGAATACACGCTCAAGGACGCGTTGGGCCGCCCGTGGCAATGCGGAACGATCCAGGTCGATCCCAACCTGCCCGAGCGGCTCGATGCCGAGTTCGTCGGCGAAGACGGTGCGCGCCATCGCCCGGTCATGTTGCACCGCGCCATCGTTGGCAGCCTGGAGCGTTTCATCGGCATCCTGATCGAGCAACACGCCGGCGCGCTGCCCACCTGGCTCGCGCCGGTGCAGGTGGCGGTGCTCAACATCACCGACGCCCAGGCGGATTACTGTCGCGAAATCGCGAAAACGCTGCAGAATCAAGGGCTTAGGGTCGTGACCGACCTGCGCAACGAGAAAATCACGTATAAAATACGGGAGCACGCGTTGCAAAAGCTGCCTTTCATTGTTGTCGTGGGCGACAAGGAGAAAGAAGCTGGTGCGGTGGCTGTGCGGGCCCGGGGCAACAAAGACCTCGGGGTCATGCCGCTGCAGGCTTTCGCCGAACGCGTCGCGGCAGACATTTCTTCCAAGGTCTGATGTCCCCCGTCACCCTGCGTTGAAACGCCCGCCGGCTGCGGCGCCCATGGCGCGTGGCAGCCGCCTTTTATTGCCCACCCAAGGAACGAACCATCGCTACCAACTTTCGCGACCGCCGCCAGCGTGAAGAGCGTGCACACCGCCTGAACCGGGAGATCATGGCCCCCGAGGTCCGCCTGAACGGACCGAACAACGAGCCGCTGGGCATCGTGAGCCTGCAAGAGGCGCTGCGCATGGCGGGCGAACTGGATGTGGATCTGGTCGAGATCGCGGCCACGGCAAGCCCGCCGGTGTGCCGGTTGATGGATTACGGCAAGTTCAAGTACCAGGAGCAGAAGAAGGCCGCCGAGGCGAAAGCCAAGCAGACCGTCATCGAGATCAAGGAGGTGAAATTCCGCCCGGGTACCGATGACGGTGACTACAACATCAAGATGCGCAACATCCGTCGTTTTCTCGATGACGGAGACAAGTGCAAGATCACGCTGCGCTTCCGCGGCCGCGAGATCACGCACCAGGAGCTGGGCTTGGCCCTGCTCAACCGCATCCGCGATGAACTGGGTGACGCGATCGTGGTCGAGCAGTTTCCCAAGCTCGAGGGTCGCCAGATGATCATGATGATCGCGCCAGGTCGCAAAAAGAGCGGCGCGTCATCGGGCAAACCGGCCGAGGCGGCAACGCCGGCGGCCAGCCAGACGGCCGCCTGAGCGGGCGTCGGCGAGCGGTTGGCGTGGTTGGGGTTGGTCCCCCGGCCGCCCAGTCCGGGCCGCGGCGCAAGTCGCGCGACCCGCAGGCACCTTTCGGGGGCCTGAACAAAAGTGGCTCGGGGCCAACAAGTCCGGGGAAGGTTTCCGCGGCGCCTCACGAGCACAACGAAGAAGGAGCATGAAGATGCCCAAAATGAAGACCAAGAGCAGCGCGAAAAAGCGTTTTCGCGTCCGTCCCGGTGGCACCGTCAAGCGCGGTCAAGCCTTCAAGCGTCACATCCTGACCAAGAAGACCACCAAGAACAAGCGGCACCTGCGTGGCGCGGTGAATGTGCATGAGACCAACATGGGTCACATGGCACAGATGCTGCCGTTCGCCGGCCTGTAATTTCTGACGGACAAGGAGAACACACATGCCTCGCGTCAAACGTGGTGTCACGGCTCGCGCCCGACACAAGAAAGTCCTGGCTCTGGCCAAAGGTTTCCGCGGCCGCCGCGGCAACGTCTTCCGTATCGCCAAACAGGCGGTGATGAAGGCCGGTCAGTACGCATACCGTGACCGCCGCACCAAGAAGCGCGTGTTCCGCCAGCTGTGGATCGCGCGTATCAACGCCGGTGCCCGCGCCTGCGGCCTGACGTACAGCCAGTTTGCCAACGGTCTGAAGAAGGCCCAGATCGAGATCGACCGCAAGGTCCTCGCCGACCTGGCCGTCAACGATCCCGCGGCCTTCGGCAGCATCGTGGAGCAGGTCAAGGCCAAGCTGGCCGCTTGATCCACGGACCGGCGGCTTGTCCGCCGGCCGCTCAAAGGGATTGGGGCGGCGGGCTTCCCGCGCGGCTTCAATCCCTTTTTTATTGGCATTCGCACGAGCACACCCATGAACGAGTTGGACGCCCTGGTTGACAGCGCCCGCGCCGCCTTCGCGCAGGCCCCGACCCCGGCCGACCTGGAAAACGCCAAAGCCCAGTTTCTGGGCAAGGCGGGCCGCATCACCGAGTTGATGAAGGGCATGGCCACCCTGTCGGTGGACGAGAAAAAAACCCAGGGTGCGGCCATCAACCGGGCCAAACAGGCGATTGAGACGCTGCTGACCGAGCGTCGGCAGGCGCTGGCCGACGCTGAACTTCAGGCGCAGCTGCGCGCCGAGGCCCTGGACGTGACCCTGCCGGGCCGAAGCGCCGGGCAGGGCGGGCTTCACCCGGTGAGCCTCACGCTCGAGCGGATTGAGGCCATCTTCGGCTCCATGGGCTTCGAAGTGGCCGATGGCCCGGAGATCGAGTCCGACTGGTTCAACTTCACCGCGCTGAACACGCCGGAGGACCATCCGGCGCGCTCGATGCACGACACCTTCTACGTCGAAGGCGGCAGCGAACGCGCGCCGAACCTGCTGCGCACGCACACCAGCCCGATGCAGATCCGCCACGCGGTGCAGCATGTCAAGCGCTACAAGGCTTTGTGGGAGGCCGGGCAGGATTCGCCGCCGGGCCGCCCCCAGGCGAATCAGCCCCCAGGGGGGGCAGCGACCCGCGAAGCGGCAGAGCGTGGGGGCGGGTTTTCGATGCCCGAGATCCGCGTCATCGCCCCCGGCCGCACCTACCGCGTCGACAGCGACGCCACCCACTCGCCGATGTTTCACCAGTGCGAAGGCCTGTGGATCGGCGAGAACGTGAGCTTCAAGGACCTGAAATTCGTCTTCACGGATTTCTGCCGCACCTTCTTCGAGAGCGATGACCTGGTGCTGCGTTTCCGGCCCAGCTTCTTTCCGTTCACCGAGCCCAGCGCGGAGATCGACATCCAGTTCCAGAGCGGGCCGCTGGCCGGCCGCTGGCTGGAGGTGGCCGGGTCCGGGCAGGTGCATCCCAACGTGGTGCGCAACATGGGGCTCGACCCCGAGCGCTATATCGGCTTTGCCTTCGGCATGGGCCCCGATCGTCTGACCATGCTGCGCTACGGTGTGAATGACCTGCGCCTGTTCTTCGACGGTGACATCCGTTTCCTCGCCCAGTTCCGCTGACCCGCGCACCGACACACCATGCAATTCCCCGAATCCTGGCTGCGCGCCTTCTGCAACCCCGATCTCACCAGCCAACAGCTGGCCGACACCTTGACCATGGCTGGGCTGGAGGTGGAGGAGCTTCATCCGGTCGCTCCGCCGTTTTCCCGCGTGGTCGTGGGGCAGATCTTGTCGGCCGAGCAGCACCCCAACGCCGATCGCCTGCGCGTGTGCCAGGTGGACGTCGGGCAGGGAGCGCCGCTGACCATCGTCTGTGGCGCGCCCAACGCGCGCGCGGGCATCAAGGTGCCGTGCGCGCTGGTCGGTGCCGAGTTGCCTCCGGGCGAGGATGGCAAGCCTTTTCTCATCAAGCTGGGCAAGCTGCGCGGCGTGGAAAGCCAGGGCATGTTGTGCTCCGCGCGCGAGCTCAAGCTCTCGGAAGACCACGGCGGCCTGCTGGAGCTGCCCGGCGACGCGGTGGTGGGGCGTGATATCCGCGAGCAGCTCGCGCTCGACGACATGCTGTTCACGCTCAAGCTCACGCCCAACCTGGCGCACTGCCTGAGCGTCCATGGCATCGCGCGGGAGGTGGCGGCCATCACCGGCGCGCCGCTGCTGTCGCCCAGTTTCCCGGCGGTGCCGGTGGCGGTGGCCGACGTGCTGCCGGTGGCGGTGCAGGCGCCGGACCTGTGCGGCCGCTTCACCGGTCGCGTGGTGCGCGGCGTCAATCCGCGGGCGGCCACGCCGGACTGGATGGTTCAGCGGTTGGCGCGGTGTGGCCAACGCAGCGTGTCGCCGCTGGTGGACATCTCCAACTACGTGATGTTCGAGCTGGGACGCCCGTCGCACATTTTTGACCTCGACAAGATCCACGGCGGCCTGCAGGTGCGCTGGGGGCGTGAGGGCGAGTCGCTCAAGCTGCTCAACGGCAACACCGTGACCGTCGATGCGGGCGTGGGCGTGATCGCCGACGACCACGCGGTCGAGTCGCTGGCCGGCATCATGGGCGGCGACGCCACCGCCGTGTCCGACGACACCGCGAACATCTACATCGAGGCGGCTTTCTGGTGGCCCAAGTCGATCGCCGGGCGCTCGCGCCGCTACCACTTCAGCACCGACGCGGGCCACCGGTTCGAGCGCGGCGTGGACCCGTCGACCACCCGGGAGCACGTCGAGCGGATCACCGAGCTGGTGCTGTCGATCTGCGGCGGACAGGCCGGACCGCTGGACGATCATGTGGTGCAACTGCCCGAGCGGCGACCGGTGAGCTTGCGCGTCTCCCGCGCGGCCAAGGTGATCGGCATGCCGGTGACGGCGGCCGAGGCGACCGCAGCCCTCGAACGCCTGGGTCTGGGCGTGCAAGTCAGCGGCGACGTGCTGACCGTGGAGCCGCCGCCGTACCGCTTCGACCTGCAAATCGAGGAAGACCTCATTGAAGAGGTGGCGCGCCTGATCGGCTTCGATCGGCTGCCCCACACGCCGCCGCTGGCGCCGGTCACCGCGCGGGTGCGTCCCGAGTCTCAGCGCGGCCCCTTCGCCGTGCGGCGTCAACTGGCCCAGCTCGGGTACCAGGAAACCATCAACTTCAGCTTCGTGGAAGCCCGGTGGGAGCACGAACTGGCGGGCAATGCCGACCCGATCAAGCTGCTCAACCCGATCGCCAGCCAGATGAGCGTGATGCGCTCGTCGCTGGTGGGCAGCCTCGTGGCGGTGCTCAAGTTCAACCTCGACCGCCGCGCGGAGCGCGTGCGGCTGTTTGAACTCGGCCGCGTGTTCCGCAAGGACCCGTCGGTGACCGACAGCGACACCACCGTGGCCGGTTTCGACCAGCCGCGTCGCGTGGCGGGTCTGGCTTATGGCCCCGCGGCGCCGGTGCAGTGGGGCGTGGCCGGTCGTCCGGTGGACTTCTTCGACGTGAAGGCCGATGTTGAAGCGCTGCTGGCGCCCCGACGCGCCGAATTCCGGCCAGCCGAGCATCCGGCGCTTCATCCGGGCCGCTGCGCCGCGGTGTATCTCGACGGCCGCTGCATCGGCCATGTGGGTGAGCTGCATCCGCGTTGGCGCCAGTCGTACGACCTGGCCAGCGCGCCGGTCCTGTTCGAGCTGGAGCTCGACGCCGTGTTGCACCGGCCCGTGCCGGTGTTTGCCGGTGTCAGCCGCCACCAGCCGGTCGAGCGCGACCTCGCGCTGGTGGTGGCCGACAGCGTGACCCACGACGCGGTCATTGCGGCCATCCACGCCGCCGGCCAGACCTGGCTTCGCGACGCCCACCTGTTCGACGTCTACCGCCCGAAGCAGGGCGCGCCCGCGGGCGGCCTGGCGCCCGATGAAAAGAGCCTGGCCGTGCGGCTGGTGCTCAACCGCGACGACGCTACACTGACCGACGCGGACATCGACACCACGGTGCAGGCCATCCTGGCCAGTCTGCAGCAGCGGGTCCAGGCCCGCCTGCGCGCCTGAGCACCCGGCGCACGCCAACGCCCCATCCCGACCCCGGAGCCGCCATGGAACTCGCTGTCGAAAGCCTGGAAACCCCCGCGCTGACCAAGGCCCAGCTGGCCGAACTGCTGTTCGACCAGATCGGGCTGAACAAGCGCGAGTCCAAGGACATGATCGACGCCTTCTTCGACCTGATCACCGACAGCCTAGTCAACGGCACCGACGTCAAGATTTCGGGTTTCGGTAACTTCCAGATCCGCACCAAGGCCCCGCGCCCGGGACGCAACCCGCGGACCGGCGAACCGGTGGCCATCGAAGCCCGCCGCGTCGTCACCTTCCACGCCAGCCCGAAACTCAAGGAACAGGTCCAGGCGGCCGCCGGCGGCGCCTGACCTGGCTTCGACCGCCCAGCCGTCCCGGACCGCCCGGCGCCCGCCTGTCGGCCACCGGGGTGGGTGGGTGTCTGTTTTTCCACGCACGCGCCGCCCGCCGTGACCGCCGTCGCGCGAGTTAGAGTAAATTTCAAGGTTCGGTGAGAACCGCCTTGATTTACATGGAAAAACCGCTCCCTCCCATCCCGGCGAAACGCTACTTCACGATCGGTGAAGTCGGGGAGCTGTGCGGCGTGAAGCCGCACGTGTTGCGCTATTGGGAGCAGGAATTCACCCAGCTGCGGCCGATGAAGCGCCGCGGCAACCGCCGCTACTACCAGCACCACGAGGTGCTGATGATCCGCCGCATCCGCGAGCTGCTGTACGACCAGGGCTTCACCATCAGCGGCGCGCGTAACAAGCTGCAGGAACTCGCCCAGGCGGAGCGTGAGCGCCGCCGCCAGGACGAGGAGGGCGACGACACCGGCATCGAGGTCATTGAGCTCGACGACCTGCCCGACGACGCCGACACCGGGGTGATCACCGCCACGGCGCCCGCTGCATCCTCCGCGCCGCCCAGCGCCCGCCCGACGTCCACCGAGGTGGTGCCCGCGGCCGATCTGCGCCGCGAACTGCTCGAAATCCGCGAACTCCTGCGCCTGCCGGGCTAAAGCCCGAGCTGGGCCGGCTATAATGCGAGGCTTGTCGGCGTGTAGCGCAGCCTGGTAGCGCACTTGCATGGGGTGCAAGGGGTCGCGAGTTCGAATCCCGCCACGCCGACCATTTCTTCCGAAAGCCCGCAACCGAAAGGTTGCGGGCTTTTTCGTTGGCGGGCTGCGCGGGGCTTCGGCGACGACGAGGCCCCGGCGGCGGAGCTCACCGCTCGCCGACCCGCGCTGAGCCCCCTTCGTGTGAAGTATTCGGCAACCTGACTGGCTTGAGATGCCTCATCTTTGCGGTACGCTAAACCGCAAACCTCGGCAATGTCGCTTTACCTTGGGGGAATGTTCATGCGCGTTCGCGCTCTGGCGGGTGCTGTCGCCTGCACCTTGTGCTTGATCTCTTCCGGCGTCTCCGCGCAGATGACCATCGTCGTCGAGGACACGGCCAAGGAGGCGGTGGGCGGGCGTCTGGCTTTTGCCATCAAGGAGCGGATCCGGCGGTCCGTTGGCTTTGAGCTGGTGGGCGCGCGGGCGGATGCCCTGTTCAGGTTCTCCCTGGTGACGCTCGACGACAAGTCCGGCTATTCCACGGTGTACTCGGCGGTGTTCTCCGCCTGGCAGCCCGAGACCGGCACGTGGACGTACCTGCACAACCTGGTGGGCACGTGCGGCACCAACCGCATCGCGGAGTGCGCCGATGGGCTGGTGGCCGACGCCGACAAGACGGCCGAGGAGCCTCGGGCGTACTACCGGGCGTACTTCAAGAACCGCGAGAAGAAATAGCGGCCTCTGTCTGCGCACCTGGCCGGACACCGGACAACGGCCGGTCTGGACTGCCGACAGGGGTGCTGGCCGCCCGCAGCGGCCAATGCCGTGGCGACGACGGGCGCGCGACGGTTTCGGGCCCACCCGGGACGCTCGCGGCTGGCGCGTCGATGCCCACGGCGCTCTCTCGGGGCGCTTGTCGCCGTCGGTACCCCACGGTCGCGACGTCACCGTCCGTACGTCACCGTCCGTACGTCACCGTCAGTACGTCACCGTCAGTACGTCACCGTCAGCACAAGCTGGTCGGCGTAGCCGCCCGGTGGCACGTTCTGGCCGCCAGGGATGCGGCCGTAGAGGGTGTGGACGCGGTTGCCGGGCAGGCAGACGAGGCCCAGCAGGCTGGTGCTGACCCGGCCGGCCACCGGCGGGCCCAGTTCGCTGCCGTCGCCCCATGGCTGGCTGCGCGCAGGATCGCTGTGCAGGGTGTAGGGCAGGGTAGCGGTGCCAGCACGCAGGTGGCGGTGACCGCCGGCGGGGCTGAGGCCCGCCGACAGGCTCAGGCTGTAGCTGACCTGACAGCCGAGCAGCAGGTAAGCGGGCGTGCATTGGACCTGCACGGTGGCGCTGCTGTCCACGCGAGGTCCATGGGGCGCGGCGTAAGGGCCGAAGGCCAGCGGGGTGGCGGTGACCTGACAGGTTTGTGCGTCTGCCGGCCACGGCAGGCAGGCGGCCAATGCCAGCAGGCGAATCCACGGTGACCGGTTCATGGCGGGACCTCGTGGCAGGTGAGCGGGCCGACGGTGGGTTGCGGGTCGTCCGACGGGGGCGTCACCCCGTCGATGCGGCAGGCGCCGTCGGGGGTTTCGACGATCAGGGAGCCCGCGGGCGCGGCGCCACCGGGCAGGGCGCTGCCTTCGGTGGGATGGAGGTTGTTGAGAAACACCCAGCCGCCGGCCGCGAAGCGGGCGCCGGGCAGGCGTCGGCCGGTCCTGTCCGCGAGCCAGCTGCCGGCCGGGACGGGTCGGCCGTCGGCGAGGCGCACCTGCAGCAGCGCCGCGCGCGCGCGGCGAACCGGCAGGCGGGCCGCCACCACGGACTCGCCGGGCGGGCGCAGCCGCCATTCGTGGGCGGGCACGACGGCGTCGATGGGCAGGCGGTCGGCGTCGATCCCGATCACGTTGTCCTCCCACGGCCGCAGCCCGTGGAGCCACGCTCCGCCGTGGGCGTCTGTCACCGCCACGGGACGGCGGTTGAGCCAGACCGGTATGCCGGGCAGGCCGTCGAGCTCGACGCGGGCCGTCGCCGCCTCGCCCAGAGATCGACCCGTCACCGCCTGATCGCCCAGCCACAACCAGCCACCCTGCCACGAGGCGCGGGCGGCGGTGCCCGTCGGGCCCAGTCGGGAGGCCTGCAGTTCCAGGCGACCGTGGTCGTTCAACCAGCTCCATCCCAACGCCGCGCGCCCCGGGCGGCTGCCGGCCTGCAGGCGCCAGCCGCTGCCGCCGGCTTCCGGTTCGGCACGCTGGGCCTGCACCGCCAGGTCGGGCTGAGCGCCGGCCTGCACGCGCACGGCAACGCTGGTGTCGCGCTCCAGCGGCCGGCTGAACAGCAGCGCGAGGTCCCAGCGTCCGCCGCGCTGCAGCGCGGTGATGCCGAGCTGGCCGCGGTCGCCGGCGCGGGTGTGCAGCGCGGCGGTCCATACCCGCTGGGGGCCGCCGGACGCAGTGCGCTGCCACACATGACCCACGGTGGCGCCCGTGCCGCCCCACCGCGCTCCGCCGAACACGCTCACCCGCTGCCGGGGCGGTCGGCTGCCGTCGACGTGGCGCAGGGCCGGGCTCGACGCCTCGGCACTGACCGCCAGGTGGTGGTCGGGCGCGAGCCGTTCCCAGCCGAGGCGTGCCCCCAGCCCGCGCCCGTCGGGGCTGCGGCCGACGGAAGTCTGCAGGCTCAGCACGCCCAGGCCGCCCGGTACCCAGTGGACACCGGCGTGCAGGTTGCGAACCGCGCTGCCGGCTTCCACGCGCGCCAGGGCGGTCAGCGAGTCGGACACGCCCCAGCGCCCGCCCCAGGCCGCCAGGCGGCCGCGGTAGCGGTCTGCGGGCAGACCGTAGTCCACGCGCAGCCGCCCGAGTTCCAGGCAGTGCTCGCGCAGCCCCGGTCGCAGCAGGCGCGGGCTGACGTAGTACGGCACGGTCATCACCCGCTCCACCCCCTGGGCGTCGCGCTGGATCAGGCGCAGGTCGCCGGCGCCGGTGGGCACTGGCAGCTGGTCGAACTCGAACACGCCGGGCGATACCGTCGACTCGCCCATCGACTGCCCATTGACCAGCAGGTCGATGGCGCTGGGGACCACGGCGCTGCCGCGCACCGCGGGCAAGGGGTGGATCACGCGGTCGGGCTGCAGGCCGTGGTCGGTGTGCACCTGCAGCCCGCCCAGCCGCACCACCGGCGCCAGAGCCCCGCCGCAGCTCAGCGTGTCGCCCACCGTGCTGCGCCGCAGGCGGGCGGGATCGGCGTGGCGCAGCGCGGTGTCCAGCCGCTGCTGCCGTGGCTCGCCGGGGTAGGCGCGTTGGTGCCGCCAGAGCACGGTGTGCCGCAGGACGAGGCCAGGCGCGGTGCCGACCAGGCGCCAGTCGGTGAGGGTGCTCGACCGGGTCCCGCCGCCGTCGCGGTCGATCTGCACGCTGTAATCCAGGGCCAGTCCCGGCGTGTTGCGGGCCGGCAGCGCGGGGATGTCGTCCCGCGGGCTGGTCCAGGCTTCGCGGCGCTCGCCCCAGTCGGCCGCGTCGAGCGTGAGTTGCAGGGACTGGCTGGCCGGCTCCAGCCGGGGCCGCCACGCGCCGAGGTCGTGGTGCGGTTCGCCGTCCAGGGGGATGGGTGGGCTCGGTGGCCGCAGGCGCCAGCGGACCAGGGTGGAGGCCGGGATGAACCAGCGATCGCCGACCTGCAGGACCACACTGGCCTCGCCCAGCGGCTCGCCGTTGAGCCGCACGTCGACCACGCGCGGCGTGGGCTGCGGCGAGGGCGGCTCAGCCTGCGCTGCGGCCGGGCCGCCGCAGACCCACCCCATCACCAGCACCACGCCCACCGCCCGCCGCGCCAGCCCCGGCCGGGCCGCCCCGCCGGGCCACGCCTGGCGCCGCGGGTCAGTCGGCGTGGACCGCATCGACGCGCCCGCGCCAGGGGCCGACGTCGGTGTCGGCGTCCACGCTGAGCGCACGCCCGACCCAGGCCGCCGGCAGCACCCAGCGACACCGACCGCCCGCCAGCGCGTAGCACGGGCCCAGTGTGAGCGGCGCCAGCGCCTCGTCCACGAGCCGCAGGGTGCGCACATGCAGGTGGCGGGCACCGCCGTTGTTGAGCACCAGCGCGCGACCGCCGGGCTCCAGCCGCCACGCGGGTTCCGGCCCGCCCAGACCATCACCCTCGCCGAACACCGGCAGGCTCACCCGCACCAGCATCTGTACCCCGCCCGCTGCGCCGTCGGCCGGCAACGCCACCTGCGACAGCCACAGCCGCCAGGTCCGCTGCCGCCCCGCCGGCAGCGGCCGGCGCAGGCCAACCCGCACCAGCTGCTGTGCACCGGGAGCCAGCTCGAAGATGGGCGGGTTCACGATCAGGTCGGCATCCGGCTCCAGCCGCTCACCGCGCTCGTCCTGCGCCCAGTGCAGGGCCTGCGCCTGAAGCAACACCGGGTGCGGCCCCGGGTTGCTCACCAGCAGCTGCGCGGTGGGTGCGCGTGCGCTGAGCTCGACGCGCACCGGGCGCACCTGGAACGCGTGTGCCGCGGTCATGCCCAGCCACGCGGCCGCCATCCACGCCAGCGCCAGCGCCAGCGCCACACGCACTGCACGACCGGACGGCTGGGTCATGGTGGACTCCCGGCGCCTCAGTACGCGGCCGTGACCGTGATGATGTCGGTATAGGCCCCGGCGGGGGCCACCGCGCTGGCGGCGACCCGCCCATAGACCGTGAAGGTCTGGGCCAGGCCGGTGCCGGTGCTGCTGCGCACGCTCGTCCCGGCGGTGCCGTCGCCCCACAGCGAGGTTCGCGCCGCGTCAAGGTACAGCGCGTAGTCGAGGGTGTCGGCCGCGCTGCTCATGCGCCGGCTGGCCACCGTAGCGCCCGAGCCGGTGCCGGCGTCCAGCGACAGGGTGTAGGGCGTGCCGAGGGTGCAGGTGGCGGTGAAGCTCACGCTGCCGTCGCGCTGCACGCCCGGCGTCACCACGCCGAAGGCCAGCGGGACGCCAGCCACCACCGTGCAGGCCGGCAGCACCGTGGCCGTCACGGTGAAGGTGGCCGTGCTCGTCTGGGCCTGCGACGGGGCCGCCAGCGCCACGACCGCACCGGCCAACCACGCTGCCCCGGTGGACGCCCGGCGCGTGGTCCATCCACGACCTCCGATCCTTGCCGCCATCGCTGTCTCCTTGCATCGGTCGATGCCAGGAAGGTCGGCGGATTCGCGGGGAACTTGCGGGCTTTGTCGCGCGAAGGTGTGACAGAAATCGCCCGGCGGCGGTAAATCCGGCCGCCGGGCGGGGGCGGATCACTGGCCCTGGCCGAGCGCGAAGCCCTGTTCGCCGTCGAAGGTGCAGAGGTTTTCGGTCTTGATGACGTCGATGCCCGCGTCGGTGAGGGCGCCGAGCAGGTCGACGATGGCCCGCGCGGCGACCTGACCGCCGGATTCGCTGGCCACGAAGCGGCAGCGCCAGTGGTCGGTGCAGAAGGTTTCCGGGAAGCCACCGGGCCAGACCTTCACGCCGCGGTTGGTGATCATCTGCAGGCGCAGCGCCGCCGACGGGCGCGACTGCAGGCGGGCGGCCAGCGCGTCGGCGCTGTGGCCGCTGAAATGCACGAACACGTCCACGCCCACCAGGGCTTTGCGAGCCGCGGGGCGGCGCGCGGGGACCGGCGCGGCCCCCGCGGCAGCGGCTGGCGTGGCCGGGACCGCGGGGTTCTGGTACTGCACCGGCTTGAGCTGCGTGGGCAGGCGGCCCAGGCGCTCGATGATCGCGTCGGCGAAATCCATGCTGCCAAACGGGCGGCCCACCCGGCCAGCGCCGGCCAGGTCGGCGGTGAACACGCCGTCTTCCAGCGTGCAAAGCCACGCGTTGTGGATGCGGGTGGCGATGTCGGCCTGGCGGATGTGGACCAGCATCATCACCGCCCCGAGCAGCAGGCCGCTGGGGTTGGCGATCCCCTTGCCCGCGATGTCGGGCGCGCTGCCGTGGATGGCCTCGAACATGGCGACGTGTTCGCCGATGTTGGCGCTGCCGGCCAGCCCCACGCTGCCGGTGAGTTCGGCCGCGATGTCGCTGAGGATGTCGCCGTACAGGTTGGGCGTGACGATCACGTCAAACTGCTCGGGGCGGGTCGCCAGCCGGGCCGCGCCGATGTCGATGATCATGTGATCGGTTTCGATCTCCGGGTATTCGGCGCGAATTTCGTCGAAAACGCGATGGAACAGGCCATCGGTCATCTTCATGATGTTGTCTTTGGTCATGCAGGTGACCTTGCGCCGCCCGTTGGCCCGGGCGTACTCGAAGGCGTAGCGCACGATCTTTTCGCAGCCCGGGCGCGTGATCAGCTTGAGGCACTGGAAGACCTCGTCGGTCTGGCGGTGCTCGATGCCCGCGTACAGGTCTTCCTCGTTCTCGCGCACGATCACCAGGTCCATCTTCGGGTGGCGCGTGGCGACGAAGGGCGCGTAGCTCACGCAAGGGCGCACGTTGGCGTACAGGCCCAGCGTCTTGCGGATCGTCACGTTCAGGCTCTTGTACCCGCCGCCCTGCGGGGTGGTGATGGGGCTCTTGAGGAACACCTTGGTGCGCCGCAGGCTCTCCCAGGCTTCGGGCGCGATGCCGCTGCTGTGGCCGGCGCGGTAGAGCTTCTCGCCGATGTCGATGGTCTCCGGCGCGATGCGGGCGCCGGCGGCGGCCAGCACCTTGAGCGTGGCTTGCATGATTTCGGGGCCGATGCCGTCGCCGTGGGCCACGGTGATGGGCACGGCGGTGGCGGGCGTGGGGTCGGCGGCGGCGAGCAGGGGGGTGGGGGCGTCGCTTTTCATGGTCGTTCGGGGGTGGGTGAGAACGGACCGAAGCGTAGGCGGCTTCACTGATCAAGAAAAATACTTTGTTTGGATGAAAAGCATAGATGTGAGGCTATGCTTCGACGGCCTCCTCCTTCGTTTCATCGCCATGCCCACCCCGCTCAAGCGCCTGTTGCGCATTTCGCCCCAGCAACTGCGGGCCTTCGAAGCCGCGTCGCGGCGCCTGTCGGTCACGCAGGCCGCGCGCGAACTGCATGTGAGCCAGCCCACGGTGAGCGCGCAGCTGCGCCAGCTCGCCGAGCTGGTGGGGGAGCCGTTGTTCGAGCCGCTGGGCCGCGGCGTGCGGCTCACGCCGGTGGGCGAGGCGCTGCGCGACACGGTGGGCGAGATCAGCGACTGCTGGCAGCGCTTTGAAGGCCGGCTGGGCGACCTGCGCGGGCTGCTGCGCGGGCGGCTGCGGATCGCTGCGGTGACCACCGCCGAGTATTTCGTGCCCGACCTGCTGGGGCCGTTCAGCGCCAGCCACCCGGGCGTGGAGATCGACCTGGCGGTGGAAAACCGGGACCGGGTGATCGAGCGCCTGCACCGGCAGGCCGATGACCTGGCGGTGATGATGCTGCCGCCCGACGAGCTGCCGCTGCACAGCCTGCCGTTTCTGGACAACCCGCTGGTGGTGATCGCGCCGCGCGGTCACCCGCTGGCGCAGGCGGGCGCGCCGGTGCCGCTGGCGCGGCTGGCCACCGAGCGCTGGCTGTTGCGCGAGCCCGGCAGCGGCACGCGGCTGGTGGCCGAGAAACACTTCGCCACCCACGGCGTGGCGCCGCGCGTGGCCATGAGCCTGGGCAGCAACGAGGCCCTGAAACACGCGGTCGGCGCGGGTCTGGGGCTGGCCGTGGTGTCGGCCCTGGCGGTGGACGCCGGGCCCGCGCCGGCGGGCGCGGCGCCCTGGGTGCGCTTGCCGGTCGAGGGGTTTCCGATCCAGCGGCAGTGGTCGGTGGTGTGGCGCGCCGATGTGCCGCTGCCGCTGCCGGCGCGCCGTTTCGTCGATTACCTGCAGGCGCGCGCGGCGGCCGGCACGGACCGCGCCGCCACCCCGGCCTGAGTCGCCGCGGTGGGCGGGCGGCGGGGCGACCCCGCGGCGCCGGCCCGCGCCCGCCCACCGCGGCGCGCGGACCTGGGCCCGGGCGGTGTCAGAACCGGTGGCGGATGCCCACCGAGTAGCCGCCGCCGCTGGACAGGCCGTCGACCTTGTCGTTCATCACCACCACGTAGCCCTCGGTGCGGCGCGAGAAGTTGTAGAGGTAGCCCACCGACAGCGTGTTGCGCTCGGCGCCGACGCGCGGGTCGAGGCGGCCGAACTGGGCCACCGCCGCGCCCTTGCCCACCGGCACGCGCACGCCCAGGCCGGTGAGGTCGAAGCGGTTGCCGGTGGTCAGGTTTTTCACCCGGCCCACCTGCAGGAAGCCCCGCGCCACGCCCGCGTCATAGGAAGCGCCGACCTGCGTGGTCTCGGTGTCCTGCACCGCGGCCGCGCCGTCTTTCTTCACGCTCTGGTACACGACCGTGGCCGCCAGCGGACCGCCGCTGTAGCTCAGACCAGCGCTCCAGTTGCCGCCGTTGCCCACGCCCGCGGCGCTTTCCTTGCTGGTCACCGTGGCGCCGAAGCGAAAGCCGCTGATCACCGGACTGCTGTAGGCGATGGAGTCGTTCCAGCCGGTGTCGCCGGTGGTCACGCCCTGGCCGCCGCCGAAGTAGTGGCGGATGCTGGGGGAGTAGCCGAAGGAGTCGCCCAGCGCGTTGAAGGACAGCGTGGCCACGAACAGTTGCGTGGTGGTGCGGCCCAGGTTGATCGTGCC
This sequence comes from Hydrogenophaga sp. T66, assembly GCF_057219855.1. Lineage (NCBI taxonomy): Bacteria > Pseudomonadati > Pseudomonadota > Betaproteobacteria > Burkholderiales > Comamonadaceae > Hydrogenophaga > Hydrogenophaga sp. T66. The sequence goes on from NZ_JBXVVX010000001.1 coordinate 1,164,844, forward strand.
CCACTGCTTGTGCGACAGACCCACCGAGGCGGTGCGGGCGAACATCGGGTCGCCGTTGAAGCGGCCGGTCTCGCCGGTGTCGGCGCGGAAGAAGGCTTCCAGCTTGAACTGCGCGGACAGGCCGCCGCCGAGGTCTTCACTGCCGCCGAAGCCGATGTTGCTGGTGGTGAGCTTGCCGCTGTCCACGCCGGTGACCGAGGCGCCGCCGGGGTTCTTGGTGGCGCCGGCGCTGACGTCGATCAGGCCGTAGACCGACACGTTGCTCTGGGCGTGGGCACCCAGCGCGGCCAGACCCAGCACGGGCGCGGCCAGCCAGCGGCGGGCGCGGCGGTTGTTGTTGTTCATGGTGAGACTCCGTGGTGAAGAACAGAAGGGGGACGGTGTCTGGCCCGGCGGTGGCGCGCGCTGGTGCACGCGATGCACCACAGCCGGGCACGGGGCCCGGGCGGGTGCGTTTTTCCTCCTCCGGTGAGACTCCGGGGGGGTATCTGCAATCGCCATGCCACGCGGTGACGCGGCGGTGTCGGCCGCGTGACGCTGGGATGACGTGACGGGGCGGGGCGGAGGCCGGCCCGTCGATGCGGCTCAGGGCACGAGGGGGTGGAGCGCGCCGTCGGGATCGAGCCGCGCGCGGCGGTGGCCGTCACGGTGCAGCTCGAGCCAGTCGATCGCGCCGGCCTGCAGCCGCAGCACGGCGAGGTGGTGGCTGGCGTCGGTGCCGGCGCCCGGACCCGGATCGGCCGCCGTCTCGCCGCGACCGGGCCAGTGGCTGCCCGGGGGGAGGGGGGCGAGGTAGTCGGCCGCGGCGCGCGAGGCGCCGACCCGCGCCCAGGCCTCGGCCACCGGCGCGCCCTCGGTGAACACCACCGCGCGCACCGGCACCCGCAGCTGCCAGCCCAGCCGCGGACTCCAGAAGACCAGCTGCGCGGCGGGCTGCGCCTGCAGCTCGGCGCACTTGGGGCTGCGCGCGTCGGTGAAGACGGTCAGCGTGCGCGCGGTGCTGTCGGCCGCGCGCAGCACCACGGTGCGCGCCTGCGGCAGACCGTCTAGGCCCTGCGTGGCCAGCACCGGGGTGCGCCAGTCGTGGTGGCGGTCGTGTGGTGCGCGGGTGAGTTCCTGCCAGACGCGCGCGGCCAGCGCGTCCAGCGGCACACGCTCGGGCGGGGTGGGGGCGGGGGCTGGCGTGGCAGCAGGAGCGGTCATGCGGAGGGGCTCAGGGCGCCGACGCCGGGTGGGCCGCGGCGGCCGGCGCGCCCGCGCGGCCCTTCTCGCGGCTGCGCCGGGTCGGCGGGTTGAAGTCGGCCGGCTTGTCGCGCACCCAGTCCAGAAAGCGCGCCATCGCCGGGTGGGCGCGCAGCGCCTCGGCGCTGGCGTAGCGCCGGGCCAGCTCGGTTTCGGTGAACAGCGCGTGCACCTGCCGGTGGCACAGGCGGTGCAGCCAGGCGGTGTCGCGCCCGCCTTGCGACTTGGGCACCCAGTGGTGGGCGTCGCGCTGCGCCGGCGGGATCGCCCGGCCACACAAGGGGCAGATCGGGTCGCCGCCGGCCGGCGCCAGGGCGTCCAGGCGCTCGGCGAGCAGGCGGCGGCGGATGCGGCCGGCCATGGGCGGGTCAGGCGCGCGGGCGCGGGTGGCGGGTCATACCGGCATGGTAGGCCGCCGGCCTTGGCCGCCGGGAACGCTCGGGTTCTGCGCCGCCGCTGGACAAGGCGGCCGCCGTCATTTACTGTACAGATGTACAGTATTTGCCATGGATGCCCTTGCCTTTTCCTCCCCGCCGCCGGCGGTCGAGCCGACCCCCGATCCGACCGCCGACCCGCTGGCCGGCTGGCCCGCCGGCGTCTGGCGCGCCGACCGGCTTGGCGTCGCCGCGCCGCGCGTCTGGCCCAGCGGCTGGCCCGCGCTCGACGCCGTCCTGCCCGGCGGCGGCTGGCCCGGTCACGCGCTGACCGAGTTGCTCGCCCCGCACAGCACCGCCGTGCTGGCCCGCCTGCTCGCCCCGTGCTGGCGCGGCCTGCGTCGGCCGCTGGCCTTCGTGGCGCCGCCCCATCCGCCGCACGCCCCGGGCCTGTGCGCCGAAGGCCTGCCGCCGGCGCGCCTGCTGTGGCTGGCGCCGCACACCCCGGCCGAGCGGCTGTGGACCACGGAGCAGCTCATCCGCGCCAACGCCTGCGGCGCCGTCATCGCCTGGCTGCCGCAGGCCAGCGCCGCCCAGTTGCGCCGGCTGCAGGTGCTGGCCGCGGGCTGCGAGGGGCCGGTGTTCGTCTGCCGCCCGCTGACGGCGCAGCATGACGCCTCGCCCGCCCCGCTGCGCCTGCGGCTGCGCGCCGCCGAGCCCGGCGCGCTGTCGGTGGAGGTGCTCAAGCGCCCCGGACCGCCGGTGGCGGCGCCGCTGCGTCTGGCGGCCTGGCCCGCCGCGCTCGCGCCGCTGCTGCCCGCGCGGCTGCGCACGCCGGCGGTGATGCCGGCGGTGGTGTCGCCCACCGTGTCCCCTCCCGCGCCGAACCGGCGTCCGATCCCGCTGGCCGCGGTGCCCGCCGAACTGCCCGACCATGCTGCTGTGGTGCGCCCTGCGAACCCGCGCGTCGCCGTCGCCGGATGACGCGCTCGCCGCCCTCGCGCTCTGGGCCCTGGGCTTCACGCCCCGCGTGACCCGGCTGGATGAGGCGGTGCTGATGGAGTTGCGCGCGAGTTGCCGCCTGTTTGGCGGCGAAGCGGCGCTGCGCGCCCGCGTCGAGGCCGAGGCCGCCACGCTGGACGCCGCGCCGGCGGGCTGGGCGCCCCACGCGCTGGCCGCCCTGGCGCTGGCGCGCGCCGGCGGGGGGGAGGCCTTCTCGCAGCCGCTGGCCGAGGCTTTGGCGCCACTGCCGCTGCACACGCTGAGCGCGGCGGCCGCGGCCGGGACGTTGCTCGCCCGCGCCGGCTGCCGCACGCTGGGCGACCTGCAGGCGCTGCCGCGCGGGGCGCTGGGCCGGCGTTTCGGCGATGCCCTGCTGCACGCGCTCGACCAGGCCCACGGCCGGCGACCCGAGGCCCACGCGTGGATCAGCGTGCCCGAGCGCTTCGAGGCCCGCTTCGAGCTGCCCTGGCGGCAGGAGCAGGCCGCCGGTCTGCTCGACGGCGCGCAGCGCCTGCTGCTGCAGCTCGGCGGCTGGCTGACCGCGCGGCAGGCCGGCGTGAGCGCCTTCACCCTGCGCTGGGCCCACGACGCCTTGCGCGCCCGCGACGCCGGTGAGGGCGGGGCGCTGACCGTGCGCACCGCCACCCCCACCCGCCACACCGCCCACCTCGCGCGCCTGCTCGCCGAACACCTCGCCCACGTCACGCTGGCCGCGCCGGTGGGCGAACTCTGGCTGCGGGCCGACGAGGTGCAGCCCCTGCCCACCGACAGCGCCAGCCTGCTGCCCGACGAAGGCGCCGGCGGCGAGCCGCTGCCCGCGCTGCTGGAGCGGCTCGCCGCGCGCCTGGGACCCGAGCGGGTGCGCTGGCCGGTGCTGCACGAAGACCACCGCCCTGAAGCCATGACCCGCTGGCGCGACGGCCCGGCGCCACCGCCGCTGGCCCGCGGCAGCGGGCCCCGCCCGCCGGGGCCGCAGCCGGCCTTCCTGCTGGAGCGGCCGCTGCGCCTGGCGGTGCGCCAGCACCGCCCGCTGCACCACGGCGAGCTGCAACTCCTGCTCGGCCCGCAGCGCGTGGAAGGCGGCTGGTGGGACCGCGAGCCGCCCGGCGCCCTGGCCGAGCAGCCGCACGGCCACGTCGCCCGCGATTACTGGGTCGCCTGGTCCGACCACGCCGGCCTGCTGTGGATCTTCCAGACCCGACCCCGGCCCGGCCAGGCCGGCGCGGCCGGGGAGGGCGCCGACACCGGCCCCGCCTGGTACCTCCACGGCCACTTCGGCTGACCCGTTGCCACCGCTGCCCCCGGTTTCGCCATGCCCCCGCCCCGCCGCGTTCCCGCCGCTGCCGCCCCCCCGCCCGCGCCGCCCCGCGGGGCGGCGGTGGCCGTGCTGCCCGATTACGTGGAGCTGCGCTGCCTGTCCAACTTCAGCTTCCTGCGCGGCGCCAGCCACCCCGAAGAACTCGTGCAACGCGCCCACGCGCTGGGCTACCGCGGTCTGGCCCTCACCGACGAGTGCTCGATGGCCGGCGTCGTGCGCGCCCACGTGGCTGCGCGGGAGTGCGGCCTGCCGCTGCTGCTGGGCAGCCAGTTCCGGGTCGAGGGCGAGCCGCCGTTCACCCTGGTGCTGCTGGCCACCAGCGCGCGCGGCTACGCCCACCTGTGCACCTTCATCACCGCGCTGCGCCGGCGCGCACCCAAGGGCCAGTACCGGCTGGCGCGCGAGGCCATCGATCCCGCCGCGCTGCCGGAGTGCCTGGCCATCGCCATTCCCGCGCCCGACGCCACCCGCGACGACACCGACGCCCTGGCCCGCTGGCTGCTGCGCCACTTCACCGGCCGTTGCTGGCTGGGCGTGGAACACCGGCGCGAACTCGGCGACGAGCAGCGCCTGCAGCACCTGCGCCACAGTGGCGCGCTGTGCGCCGTGCCGCTGGTGGCGGTGGGCGATGTGCAGATGCACGTGCGCTCGCGCCAGCCGCTGCACGACGTGCTCACCGCCACACGGCTCAACCGCCCCTTGCGCGACTGCGGCCTCGACCTCGCGTCCAACGCCGAGCAGCACCTGCGCCCGCGCCTGGCGCTGGCCCAGCGCTTCGCCCCCGACCTGCTGGCCGAAACCCTGGCCATTGCCGCGCGCTGCCGCTTCTCGCTCGATGAGCTGCGCTACCAGTACCCCGACGAGGTCGTGCCGCCCGGCCACACCCCGTCGAGCTGGCTGCGCCGCCTCACCTGGGACGGCATGGCCTGGCGCTGGCCGGCCGGCGCGCCGGCCGCGGTGCAGCAGCAGGTCGAACACGAGCTGGCCCTGATCGCCGAACTGCGCTACGAGCATTACTTCCTCACCGTCCACGACATCGTCGCCTTCGCCCGCCGCCAGGGCATCCTCTGCCAGGGGCGTGGCTCGGCGGCCAACAGCGTGGTCTGCTACTGCCTGGGCATCACCGAGGTCGACCCCGCGCGGCTGTCGGTGCTGTTCGAGCGGTTCATCTCCCGCGAGCGCAACGAACCGCCGGACATCGACGTGGATTTCGAGCACCAGCGCCGCGAAGAAGTCATCCAGTACCTCTACGCCAAGTACGGCCGCGACCGCGCCGCCCTCGCCGCGGCCGTGATCCGCTACCAGCCGCGCAGCGCGCTGCGCGACGTGGGCCGGGCGCTGGGCGTCGAGCCCGCGCTGCTCGATCGCCTCAGCCGCGGCATCACCTGGTGGGACGACCGTCTTGAGCCCGAGCGCCTGCGCGAGGCCGGCCTCGACCCCGACAGCCTCGTCGCGCGCCAGCTCAGCGCACTCACCGCCCAGCTCATCGGCTTCCCGCGCCACCTCTCCCAGCACACCGGCGGCTTCGTGCTCACCCGCGGCCCGCTGTCGCAGCTGGTGCCGATCGAAAACGCCGCGATGCCCGGGCGCACCGTCATCCAGTGGGACAAAGACGACCTGGATGCCATGGGCCTGCTCAAGGTCGACGTGCTCGCGCTGGGCATGCTCAGCGCCCTGCGCCGCAGCCTCGACCTGATCGCCCGCCGCCGCGGTCACGCCTTCGGCCTGGCCGACATCCCGCCCGAAGACCCGGCCACCTACGACATGTTCTGCGCGGCCGACACGGTGGGTGTGTTCCAGATCGAGAGCCGCGCGCAGATGGCCATGCTGCCGCAGCTGCGTCCGCGCACCTTCTACGACCTGGTCATCGAAGTCGCGCTCGTGCGCCCCGGCCCCATCCAGGGCGGCGCCGTGCACCCCTACCTCGACCGCCGGCAGGGCCGCGTGCCGGTGAGCTACCCCGGCCCCGCGCTGGAGCAGGCCCTGGGCCGCACGCTGGGCGTGCCCGTGTTCCAGGAGCAGTGCATGCAGATCGCCATCCTGGCCGCCGGCTTCAGCCCCGGCGAGGCCGACGGCCTGCGCCGCGCCATGGCCGCCTGGAAACGCAAAGGCGGGCTGGCCCACTACGAGCGCCGCCTCATCGACGGCATGACCGCGCGCGGCTACGACCCCGACTTCGCCCGCAGCGTGTTCGAGCAGGTCAAGGGCTTCTCCAGCTACGGCTTCCCCGAAAGCCACGCCGCCAGCTTCGCCCTGCTGGTCTACGCCAGCGGCTGGGTCAAGTGCCACCACCCGGCCGAATTCCTCGCCGCCCTCATCAACAGCCAGCCGCTGGGCTTCTACACCCCGCGCCAGCTCGTCGCCGACGCCCAGCGCCACGGCGTGGCCGTGCGCCCGGTCGACGTGATGCACAGCGACTGGGACTGCACCCTCGAAGACCTCGCCCACCACCCCATCGGCCGCGCCCACCCGCCGGTGCGGCTGGGCCTGCGCCTGGTGGCTGGCCTGGGTGAGGCCGTGGCGCGCCGCGTGCTGGCCGCGCGCGCGCAGGCCCCGTTCGACAGCACCGACGACCTCGCCCGGCGCGCCCGGCTCGGCCCGGCCGACCTGCAATGCCTGGCCGCGGCCGACGCGCTGACCAGCCTCAGCGGCCACCGCCGCCAGCAGGTCTGGGACGCCGCCGCGCTGCAACCGCTGCCTGAGCTCCTGCGCGATGCCCCGGTCGAAGAAGCACCGCTGAACCTGCCCGAGGCCCCCGAGGGCGAAGCCATCGTCTGGGACCACGCCAGCCTCGGCCTGAGCCTGCGCCGCCACCCGCTGGCCCTGCTGCGCCCGCAACTCGCCGCACGCCGGCTGGCCACGGCCGCCGAGCTGCGCGCCGCGCCCCACGGCCGTCTGGTCCGCCACGCCGGCCTCGTCACGCTGCGCCAGCAGCCCGAAACCGCCAGCGGCGTGGTCTTCGTCAGCCTTGAAGACGAGACCGGCGTGGTGCAGGTGATCGTGTGGAAGCGCCTGCGCGATCGCCAGCGCGACACGTTGCTGCGTTCACGCCTGCTCGCGGTCTATGGCACCTGGCAGCGCGAAGGCGACGTCACCAACCTGATCGCCGGCCACCTGGAAGACCTCAGCCCGCTGCTCGGCCGCTTGGCCACCCACAGCCGTGATTTCCACTGAGGCCATTTCGGCCCGCGGTGCCGGTGGATCAGGGTGTGCGCGGCTCGTCGGGCGAGCCCGCCGCCGCCGGCCCTCCCGCCGCAGCGGCTTCGGCCGCCGCGCGCCGGGCTTCTGCCTCCCGCTTCGCCCGCGTCTGGGCGCGCGCTTTTTTCACGTCGTGCAGCTGCCACCAGCCAAAGGCCAGCGCGAGCGCGAAAATGCCCAGTTCGTACCAGATCGCCATGGCCGCTCCTGCTGTTCGAGGGGTGCATGGTGCCGCCGGACGGCGCCCGGCGCCAGCGCGACGGCCGATACCCGAGCAAGGGGCCCGGCGCCGCGATTCCGGGGCGCCGCCGTTTCAAGACACCGCCATCCCGTCCACCACCCCGAACCGCCATGCCCGACGATTCCAGCCAGCTCGTGATCCCGCCGTCTTTCGTGGCCCTGTACCTGCCGCCGGGCCGGCTCAAGCCGACCCTGCCGCTGGCTGAACTGGCCACCCGCCACGAGTTGTGCGAGGACATGGCCCAGATGCTCACCGAGACCGCGCGCAACCTGGAGTTTCAACTGGGCATCACGCCGGAGGATGTGCTGCAGCGGGTGGGGCAGGGCCTGCGGACCGAGCCGCTGGTGGTGCAGGGCCCGGAGGCAGACTGGGTGCTGGGCCGCTTGGCGGAGTTGCTGGGCTGGCCGTTACCGGCGCCCGCAGCGCCCCGCCCTTAGGCGATGTCGAAGGCGTGGAAGCCGAAGCGGCCGGCGCGCCGGTCGGCGAAGTAGCGCTCGAGCGTTTCCTTGACCGTGCGGAAGGCGATCTCGTCCCACGGGATGTCCGCTTCGGTGAACAGCCGCGCCTCGATGGTTTCATGGCCCGGGTTGAAGCGGTCGCTAAGCAGCCGGGCGCGGTAATACAGATGCACCTGCCCGACGCGGGCCACGTTCATCAGCGTGAACAACTCGCCGAGCTCGATGTGGGCGCCGGCCTCTTCGTCGGTCTCGCGCGCCGCGCCCTCGGCCGTGGTTTCGCCGAGTTCCATGAACCCGGCCGGCAGGGTCCATTTGCCCCAGCGGGGTTCGATGTTGCGTTTGCACAGCAACACGTACTCGCCGCTGTCGCCCCACACCGGCACCGTGCCCACCACGTTGAGCGGGTTGTCGTAGTGCACCGTGCCGCAGGCCGGACACACCGCGCGCTCGCGGGTGTCGCCGTCGTCCGGACGGCGGATCACGACGGCGGTGCCGCAGTGGCGGCAGTGTTTGGCGGGCGGTCGCAGCATGCGGGCAGTGTAGCGGCGCGGTCCGCGCAGACCGGCCAAAAGCCGGGCGCGCGCCCGGCTTTCGGTGCGCAGCCGATCAGGTTTTTTTGCCGCCGTGTTTGGCGATCAGCGACTTGGCCGTCTCCAGCAGCTGGCGGCCGTTGAAGCCGCGCTTGTCCATGTCCTGCACCCACTCGACCTCCACCAGCCGGGCCTTGCGCTGGAACTCCTGCGCGTCCGCCGGCGGGATGGTGTAGATCGTGTTGCCCTGCTTGACGGCGGCCTCGCGGCCGGCGGCGTCACCGGCCTGTTGCGTGCGGCCGAGCCAGCCGGAGGTTTCCAGGCCGGAGTGCTTGTCGATGACAGCCTTCAGGTCGGGCGGCAGGCCGGCGTACTTGGCCTTGTTCATCGCCATCACGAAGGTGGTGGTGTACAGCGCGCCACCGGCTGGCGCGAACTCGCTGTGGAACTTGGTGAGCTCGTGCACCTTCACCGATGGCACCACCTCCCAGGGAATCACGCAGCCGTCGATCACCCCCTTGGACAGCGCGTCCGGGATCTGCGGCAGCGGCATGCCCACCGGCGTGGCGCCGAGGTAGCCCAGCATCTTGGTGATCTGGCGGGTCGGACCACGCACCTTGGAGCCGCGCAGGTCTTCGGCGCTCTTCACCTGTTTGTTGCGCATGTGGAACATGCCCGGGCCGTGCACCTGCAGGGCGATCGGGTGGACCTCGCGGTACTCGTCCGGCGCCATGGTCTGGATGTATTCCCAGAAGGCGCGCGACGTGGCTTCGGCGTTGTTCATCATGAACGGCAGTTCAAACACCTCCGTGCGCGGGAAACGCCCGGCGGTGTTGCCGGGCAGCGTCCAGACGATGTCAACCACGCCATCGCGCGCCTGATCGAACAGCTGCACCGGCGTACCGCCGAGCTGCATGGCCGGGTAGCCCTCAAATTTGATGCGGCCGCCCGAGTCCTTCTCCACCCGGTCCATCCAGGCCTTGTGCATGTTGAGCCACACGTTGGACTGCGGCGCCATGAAGGTGTGGAACTTCAGCGTGACGCTGGACTGGGCGAAGCCGGTCAGGGCGGGGGCGCCCAGGGCGACGGCGGCGCCGGATTGGAGCAGCGAACGGCGGGACAACATGGTGGGGGGTCTCCGGGGTGGGGGGTGGGAAGGGGCCGCGGTGGGGTGTGGGGTGCGGGTTGGTCTCAGGCCACCTGGATGCGGATGTCGGTGAGGCCGTCCACGTGGCCGTGCAGCACGTCGCCGCGCACGACCGCGTTCACGCCTTCGGGCGTGCCGGTGTAGATCAGGTCGCCAGGCTGCAGCGCCCAGCCGCGCGACAGCTGCTCGATGGTCTCGGCGATGTTCCAGATGAGCTTGCTGGTGTGGCTGCGCTGGCGGTCCTGGCCATTGACCTGCAGCCAGATGGCGGCCTGGGTTGCGCCGGGGGCGTGGGCCACCGGGGTGATGGGGCCGATCGGCGAGGCGTGGTCGAAGGCCTTGCCGATGCACCAGGGCTTGCCCTGCTTTTTCATCTCGGACTGCAGGTCGCGCCGGGTCATGTCGAGTCCCACCGCAAAGCCGAACACATGGTCCATCGCATCGGCGGCGGCGATCTGCTGGCCGCCACGCCCGATGGCCACCACCAGCTCGATCTCGTGGTGGAAGTTGCCGGTCAGGTCGGGGTAGGGAATGGTCGCGGTCTGGCCGGGTTCGGCGACCACGATGGTGTCCGCCGGCTTGAGGAAAAAGAACGGCGGCTCGCGGCCGCTGTGGCCCATTTCCTTGGCGTGGTCTTCGTAGTTGCGGCCCACGCAGTAGATGCGGTGGACCGGGAATCGCTCGGCGCGGCCGACGATGGGCACGCTGACGGTGGGCGGCGGGGTGAAGGCGTAGGTGGTCATGCCCCGCAGTGTGCCATTTCAGGCCTGGCGTTCGGGTAGGTGAATCACCATGCCGTCGAGCGCGTCGATCAGCCGGATCTGGCAGGCCAGGCGGCTGTCGGAGGTGGGCGGGGTGGTCGCGTAATCCAGCAGATCGGCCTCGTCGGCCACCGGCGCGGGCAACTGCGCCGCCCACGGCGCGCCGATCATCACGTGGCAGCTCGCGCAGGTGAGGGCACCGCCGCAGTCGCCGTCGATGCCTCGCACGTCGGCGCGCACGGCGGCGTCGAGCAGGCTGATGCCGGTGTCGGCGGTGATGTCGCGGGCGCTGCCGTCGGCAGCGATAAAACGCAGCTGGATCATGGGACGCGGGGCAGACTCGGGCTCGGGTGGCGATTGTCGCGCGCTTAGCGCAAGCCCGGCCCTGGCGCCACGCCGGCGGATTCGGCCGTGGGGCGCGTCGGGGTTTTCCCGGGGCGGGTGCGCCGTGGGGCGGGCCTGCCGAGAATGCGCCCCTCGCCGGCCGCATGGTCGCCGGCTGTTCACGATTCGAAAGGTGCTCTGTCCATGGCTTCCCTGTTTGATCCCGTCACCGCCGGCGCGCTCGCGCTGGCCAACCGCGTCGTCATGGCGCCGCTGACCCGCAACCGCGCCCCGAACGCGGTGCCCACGCCGCTGATGGCCACGTACTACCGCCAGCGCGCCAGCGCCGGTCTGCTGATCACCGAGGCCACGGCCATCAGCCACCAGGGCCAGGGCTATGCCGATGTGCCGGGCCTGTATGCGCCGGCGCAGGTGGCCGGCTGGCGCGCCGTGACCGACGCGGTCCACGCCGCCGGCGGCCGCATCGTCACCCAGCTCTGGCACGTGGGCCGCGTGTCGCACACCAGCCTGCAGCCCGGCGGCGGCGCCCCGGTGGCGCCCTCGGCCGTGCGCGCGGCGACCAAGACCGTGCTGCTGCAAGACGGCGTGCCGAGCTTTGTCGACACCTCCGAGCCGCGCGCCCTGGCCCTCGACGAGCTGCCCGGCATCGTGGCGGACTACCGCCGCGCGGCCCGCGCCGCGATCGAGGCTGGCTTTGACGGGGTGGAAATCCACGCCGCCAACGGCTACTTGCTCGATCAGTTTCTCAAGACCGGCGCCAACCAGCGCACCGATGCCTACGGCGGCTCCATCGACAACCGCGCCCGATTGCTGCGCGAGGTGGTGGCGGCGGTCGTGGCCGAAATCGGCGGCGGCCGCACCGGCATCCGCCTCTCGCCCGTGACGCCGGCCAACGACATCGTCGACGCCGACCCGCAGCCGCTCTTCACCCACGTGGTCGAAGCGCTGGCCCCGCACGGGCTGGCCTACGTGCACGTGATCGAAGGCGCCACCGGCGGACCGCGCGAGCTGGCCGACCGCCCGTTTGACTACGCGGCGCTCAAGGCCGCGTACCGCGCCGCGGGCGGGCAGGGCGCCTGGATGGTCAACAACGGGTACGACCTCGCGCTGGCCGAGCGCGCGCTCGCCGACGGCGCCGACCTGGTGGCCTTCGGCCGCCCGTTCATCGCCAACCCCGACCTCGTTGAGCGCCTGCGCGCCGGCGGTCCGTTCAACACCCCGGACCGCGCCACCTTCTATGGCGGCGGCGCCCCGGGCTATACCGACTACCCGACGCTGGGTGCGGCGGCCTGAGCGGCCTGCTTCAGCGCAGCGCGGGCTGGGCGAGGATGGCCTGTTTGAGTTCTTCGGACAGGCGGGTCGCGGCGCGCCGCCCCGCCAGGCCGAAGTCGCTCTTGAACTCGGCGAACTCCGCCGTCCCCCGGGCCTGCACCTTGAGTTGCGTCAGCCGCTGGGCGCTGGCGTCGGTGACGTCGCAGGTGAGGTCGATGGTGAACTCGGTGGGCGGCCAGGTGAACAGCGAAGGCGAGGCCGATTGCGTGGTGATCACGGGCGTGAAGACGACCGTGGCGCCCAGCGCCTGCAGCGTGGCGGGATCGGCGTTGGGCACCACGAACACGTCGCTGTACACGGCACGCAGTGCGTCGCGGATCGACTTTTCCAGGTCGCGGTAGGGGAAGTAACTCACCTTGTCGCCACCGCCGCCGGGCGTGGTGACTTCGCGCGCCCGGTCGGCGTCGGTCATCACGTAGGCTGCCTTCTTCGGGCTGAGGCTCGCTTCGGCGCGCACCGGTGTGTCGAGCGGGCCAATGCCGATCGGGTGGGCGCAGGCGGTGAGCAGGGCCAGGGTGGCCACACCGGCCCACAGGCGGGCGCGTTGCATCAGGTTCAGGGGGCTCATGGGCGTCTCCGGGGTTCAGGGTTGCAGGGCGGCCTGGAAGGCGGGATCGGCGTAAACGGTCTGCAGCAGCCGCTGCACCAGCCGGGGGTATTCGGCCTGGGCGCGGGGCACCGCCACGTTGGCGGCCAGGTGGATCGGAAAGCTGATCGATGCGTCGTAGGTCTTGTCCAGCCGCGTCACACCACCGCGGGTGACCAGCAGGCGCACCCGCATGTCACCGGTCCCGGTGGAAAAGCCGGAAATATCGAAGTGGTTGCGCAGCAGGGTGCCGCTGACTTGGGTGGGCGCTGCGGGGTCCAGGCGGCGCAGCTCGCCGAGGTCGGCCCGCAGCGCGGTGGCCACGTACGCCGCAAAACTCCCGCCCGGCGGCACAAAGGGCGCCCCGCGCAGGGTGACCTGGTTCACTGGCGCGGCCGGATCGAGCGGCTGAAACTCGCCCACGGCCACTGGCGCCAATGGCACCGTTTTGAGCCGGTCCAGGCTCGGGTAGTCCGGGCTGTAGCCCGGCACGGGAAATGTGGCGCAGCCGGCCAGCAGCGATGCCGCCAGGGCCGTCGCGGCCCATCGGGTGGTTCTCATGCGTTTCTCCTCCGTCTCCTCAGACGTGGCCGCATGCTAGTGCACGTCACAGGGGGTACAGGTATCCTTGGTGTCCCATGAAGCTCTACAACTATTTCCGTTCCTCCGCTTCTTTCCGGGTGCGCATTGCGCTGGCGCTCAAGGGGCTGCCTTACGAGTACGTGCCGGTCCACCTCGCGCGCGGCGACCACCGCGAGGCGGCCTACACGCAGATCGCTGCCGAGGGCCTCGTGCCCCTGCTCGAACTGGACGACGGGACCCGCCTGACCCAGTCGATGGCGATCATCGAGTACCTCGACGAGACCCATCCCGCCCCGCCGCTGCTCCCTGGCGACGCGCTCGGCCGGGCGCGCGTGCGGGCCCTGGCGCAGATCGTGGCCTGCGAGATCCACCCGATCAACAACTTGCGCGTGCTGAAGTACCTCACGCGCGAGCTCAAGGTCGAAGAAGACCCGAAAAACGCCTGGTATCGCCACTGGGTGCGCACCGGGCTGGAGGCGTTTGAGCGGCAGCTCGTGGCCGGCCCGACGGGTTCTTTCTGCCACGGCAACACGCCCACGCTGGCCGACTGCCTGCTCGTGCCGCAGATCTTCAACGGCCAGCGGTTCAACGTGGACTTCACCGGCCTGGACCGCACCATGGCGGTGTTTGCCCATTGCATGGAGCACCCGGCCTTCCAGCAGGCGCAGCCCAAGGCCTGTCCCGACTTCGAGCCCTGAGCCGGGCGGCCACCGCGTGAATGCTGCCGACGTGCCCGGGGTGTGGGTGCCGGACTGGCCGGCACCCGCCGGCGTGCGCGCGTTGTGCACCGAGCGTGACGGCGGCGTGTCCGCGCCGCCCTGGGACCGCTTCAACCTGGGTGACCACGTGGGGGATGACCCCGCGGCGGTGGCGCTCAACCGCGCCCGCCTGGCCAGCTTCACCCGCCCCGCGCGGCCGGTGTTCCTGCGCCAGGTGCACGGCACGGCGGTGTGTCGCCTCGATGGGGCCACGCCCGACGGCACAGAGGCCGACGCGGCGGTGGCGGTGGGGCCCGGCGTGGCCTGCACGATCATGGTCGCGGACTGCCTGCCGGTGCTGTTCGCGCTGGCGTCTGGCGCGGGCGTGGCGGCGGCCCACGCGGGCTGGCGCGGGCTGGCCGCCGGGGTGCTGGAGCGCACGGTGCGTGAGCTGCGCGAGGTGGCCGGCGAGCCGCGGGGCGAGGTCGTGGCCTGGCTGGGGCCGGCGATCGGGCCGGCGGCGTTTGAGGTCGGTGATGAGGTGCGCGCGGCCTTCACCGCCGACGACGCTGGCGCCGCGGCGCATTTCCGGCCCGCTGGCCGAGCCGGTCAGTGGTGGGCCGATCTGCCGGGGCTGGCGCGGCGCCGCCTGCGGCTGGCGGGGCTCACGCGCGTGGCGGGCAACGACGGCAGCGCCGCGTGGTGCACCGTCAGCCAGCCGTCACGGTTCTTTTCGCACCGCCGCGACGCCGCCCGTTTCGGCACCACCGGCCGTCTGGCCGCTGCTGTCTGGCTCGGCTGAGGTGTTGGCGGTGGCGGCGGCCGCTGCGGCGGCCTCGGCCTCAGCGGCTTCGCGGGCCTTGTTCTCGCGGCGACGCTGGGGCGTGCGCATCACATAGACGATGATGCTCACCGGCAGCAGCCCGTACAGCACGAACGTGATGATCGCGCCCAGCACCGAGCCGGTGGTGTTGGTGGCTTCGGCCACCGCCATCATCAGCACCACATACATCCACGCAATCACCACCAGGTACACGCCGCGCTCCCGCTCCAGGCCGATCCGCCGTCAGCGAGCCGGAAGCCGGCGCGCCCATACTGATGCACCGTCGGACCACCCGTCACCAGCGCCTTCCATAATAGGCGTCAGGCAATACCACAGGAGACCCGCATGACATCCGGCCCCACGTCGCCGCAGGACTGGGCGAACGCCGCCCAGCAGTTCCAGCAACAGCTCATGGGCGCCTGGAGCGCCGCGGCCCCCGGTGCCGGCGGCGCGGCCGGCCCATTCGCCGCTTTCGGGTTGCCCTCCGGCGTGCCGGGAGGCGCGGGCCTGGCCGGCATGACGGGTCTGGGCGACCTGTTTGGCCAGGCCACCCAAGGCCTGGGTCAGGCGGTGCGCCTCGATCCGGCCCGCCTGCTGGAAATCCAGAAGAGCTATCTGCAGGACGCCGTCGGCCTGTGGAACCAGGGCCTGACCGCCAAACCCCAGGGCGACCGGCGTTTTGCGGGTGACGCTTGGGCCAGCAACCCGGTGGCGGGCTTCACCGCCGCGCTGTACCTGCTCAACGCCCGCACGCTGATGGCCCTGGCCGACGCGGTGGAAGGCGATGAAAAGGCCCGCGCGCGCGTGCGCTTCGCCGTGCAGCAGTGGATCGACGCCAGCGCACCGAGCAACTTCCTGGCGTTCAACGCGGAAGCGCAAAAGAAGGCCATCGAAACGCAGGGCGAAAGCATCGCCAAGGGCGTGGCCAACCTGCTGCACGACATCCGTCAGGGCCATGTGTCGATGACCGACGAGAGCGTGTTCGAGGTCGGCAAGAACGTGGCCACCACCGAAGGCGCGGTGGTGTTCGAGAACGAACTGTTCCAGCTGATCGAATACAAGCCGCTCACCGCCAAGGTGCACGAGCGGCCCTTCCTGCTGGTGCCGCCCTGCATCAACAAGTTCTACATCCTGGACCTGCAGCCCGACAACAGCTTCATCCGCTACGCCGTGGAGCAGGGCCACCGCACCTTCGTGGTGAGCTGGCGCAACCCCGACGCGTCGCTCGCGAAAAAGACCTGGGACAACTACATCGAAGACGCGGTGATCCGCGCCATCGACGTGGTGCGCGACATCACCGGCGCCGACGACATCAACGCCCTGGGCTTCTGCGTGGGAGGCACCATGCTCGGCACTGCGCTGGCGGTGCTCGCCGCGCGCGGCGAGAAGCCGGTGCACAGCGCCACCTTCCTCACCACGCTGCTTGACTTCCGCGACACCGGCGTGCTCGACGTGTTCATCGATGAGAACTTCGTGAAGTTCCGGGAAATGCAGTTCGCCGACGGTGGCCTGATGCCCGGCCGCGACCTGGCCACCACCTTCAGCTTCCTGCGGCCGAACGACCTCGTGTGGAACTACGTGGTCGGCAACTACCTCAAGGGCGAAACACCGCCGCCGTTTGACCTGCTGTACTGGAACAGCGACTCCACCAACCTGCCCGGCCCGTACTACGCCTGGTACCTGCGCAACCTCTACCTGGAGAACCGCTACACGCGTCCCGGCTCGGCCACGGTGTGCGGCCAGAAGATCGATTTCGGCCGGGTTGACCTGCCGGTCTACATCTACGGCTCGCGCGAAGACCACATCGTGCCCATCGGCGGCGCCTACGGCAGCACGCAGTTGCTGCCCGGCAAGAAGCGTTTCGTCATGGGCGCCTCCGGCCACATCGCTGGCGTGATCAATCCCGCCAGCAAGGGCAAGCGCAGCCACTGGATCGGCCCGGCCAACCGTTTCCCCGAGCGGGTCAACGACTGGATCGCCAGCGCCACCGAGCACCCGGGCAGCTGGTGGACCGACTGGGCCGCCTGGCTCAAGCCGCTGGCCGGCAAACCGATCCCCGCCCCCAAGACCTACGGCCGCGGCAAGGCCTACGCCGCCATCGAGCCGGCGCCCGGCCGCTACGTCAAGGCAAAAGCCTGAACCCCACCTGTTTGTGACCTGGAGAATTTCATGGAAGACATCGTCATCGTTTCCGCCGCCCGCACCGCCGTCGGCAAGTTCGGCGGCACGCTCGCCAAGACCCCGGCCACCGAGCTCGGCAGCGTGGTCATCAAGGCCTTGCTGGAGCGCACCGGCCTGCCCGCCGACGCGGTGGGCGAAGTGATCATGGGTCAGGTGCTGGCCGCGGGTGCGGGCCAGAACCCGGCCCGTCAGGCCATGATGAAGGCGGGCGTGGCCAAGGAAACGCCGGCGCTGACGATCAATGCCGTCTGCGGCTCCGGCCTCAAGGCCGTCATGCTGGCCGCACAGGCGGTGGCCTGGGGCGACAGCGAGATCGTGATCGCCGGTGGCCAGGAAAACATGAGCGCGAGCCCGCACGTGCTGCTGGGCAGCCGCGACGGCCAGCGCATGGGCGAGTGGAAGATGACCGACACGATGATCGTGGACGGCCTGTGGGACGTGTACAACCAGTACCACATGGGCATCACCGCCGAGAACGTGGCCAAGGCCCACGGCATCACCCGCGAGATGCAGGACGCGCTGGCCCTGGCCAGCCAGCAGAAGGCCGC
This sequence comes from Hydrogenophaga sp. T66, assembly GCF_057219855.1. Lineage (NCBI taxonomy): Bacteria > Pseudomonadati > Pseudomonadota > Betaproteobacteria > Burkholderiales > Comamonadaceae > Hydrogenophaga > Hydrogenophaga sp. T66. The sequence goes on from NZ_JBXVVX010000001.1 coordinate 1,182,210, forward strand.
CGCCGCGCAGGAGGCCGGCCGCTTCAAGGACGAGATCGTCGGCGTGCACATCCCGCAGAAGAAGGGCGATCCGCTGGTGTTCGACACCGACGAGTTCATCAACAAGAAGACCAGCGCCGAGGCCCTGGCGGGCCTGCGCCCGGCCTTCGACAAGGCCGGCAGCGTGACCGCCGGCAACGCCAGCGGCATCAACGATGGGGCGGCGGCCGTGATGGTCATGACCGCGAAGAAGGCGGCCGCGCTGGGCCTCACGCCGCTGGCCCGCATCGCCAGTTTCGGCACCAGCGGCCTGGACCCGGCCACGATGGGCATGGGCCCGGTGCCCGCGTCGCAGAAGGCGCTGGCCCGCGCCGGCTGGAAGGCCGCTGATGTGGACCTGTTCGAGCTCAACGAGGCCTTCGCTGCCCAGGCCTGTGCGGTGAACAAGGCGCTGGACATTGATCCCGCCCGCGTCAACGTCAACGGCGGCGCGATCGCCATCGGTCACCCCATCGGCGCTTCGGGTTGCCGCGTGCTGGTCACGCTGCTGCACGAGATGCAGCGGCGCAACGCCAAGCGGGGCGTGGCCGCGCTGTGCATCGGCGGCGGCATGGGGGTTTCCCTCGCTGTCGAGCGCTGACAAGCCCGATAGGATGAAAACGCTTTTGACGTCCAAAACGTCTATTTCACGACCAACAGAAAGGTTCCAATGAGTCAGAAAGTGGCCTACGTCACCGGCGGTATGGGAGGCATCGGCACCGCCATCTGCCAGCGCTTGCATCGCGACGGGTTCAAAGTGATCGCCGGTTGCGGTCCCACCCGCGATTTCCAGAAGTGGATCGACGAACAGAAGGCGCTGGGCTACACGTTCTACGCGTCCGTGGGCAACGTGGCTGAGTGGAATTCCACGGTCGAGGCCTTCACCAAGGCCAAGGCCGAGCATGGTCCGATCGACGTGCTGGTCAACAACGCCGGCATCACCAAAGACCGCATGTTCCTGAAGATGACCAAGGACGACTGGGACGCGGTGATGAGCACCAACCTCGACTCCATGTTCAACGTGACCAAGCAGGTGGTGCCGGACATGGTCGAGCGTGGCTGGGGCCGCATCATCAACATCAGCTCGGTCAACGGCGAAAAGGGCCAGGCCGGCCAGACCAACTACTCGGCGGCCAAGGCCGGGATGCACGGCTTCTCGATGGCGCTGGCGCAGGAGCTGGCCACCAAGGGCGTGACCGTCAACACCGTGAGCCCCGGCTACATCGGCACCGACATGGTCAAGGCCATCCGCCCCGATGTGCTGGAGAAGATCGTGGCCACCGTGCCGGTCAAGCGCCTGGGCGAGCCCAGCGAGATCGCGTCCATCATCGCCTGGCTGGCCAGCGAGGAGGGCGGCTACGCCACCGGCGCCGACTTCTCGGTCAACGGCGGCCTGCACATGGGCTGACCCCGGGTCCCCGCCCGATGGCGCACCACCACCCCGCCGCGGCGGGGTTTTTTGCGCCCGTTCCGCGCCGCTTTTCCGGCGATCGCGCCAGCCTGCCCGGGATAGAGTCCCGCGCATGTACCGGCCTTTGCCCCTGGACGCGCTCGCCCTGAACCAGCCCGTGCCCGTGAACATCTGGGACGCGCAGGGCGTGTTGCTGCTGCGCAAGGGCGAAACCATTCATTCCGAGCAGCACCGCGGGCACCTGATGCTGCACACCCCCATGGTGCTGGCGGCCGACTGGCAGGCCCTCAACTGGGGCTACACCGCCACGCTGGACCGGCTGGTGCGCGACAACGCGCCGCTGGCCCGCATCGCCGGCGTCAGGGAGCTGGCGGTGGCCGCGGCCACGCCCGACACCGCCGAACTGCCCGACGTCCCGCCGGCCGAGCGCTGGGCGGACCTGCACGCCGCGCTTCACGCCTGGCTGCACCGCCCCGTGGAGGCGGCCTCTCCCGAGCGGCTGGATCGGCTCGAGCGCATCGCCGACGCGGTCACCGACGCCAGCGAGCGCGCTTTTGACACCGCCCTGCTGGTGCTGGTGCAGCGCCTGTTTGATCCGGTGCTGCCGTACAGCGCGAGCCATGCTCTGCTGTGCGGCCTGCTGTGTGATCACGTGGGGCGCGCGGCCAAGCTGCCCCCCGCGGAGTTGCACGCGGTCGTTCGGGCAGCGCTCACGATGAACATGGGCATGGCGCGGTTGCACGATGAGCTGGCGCGCCAGAGCGCGCCGCCCACCACCGCGCAGCGCGCCCAGATCCGCGAACACCCGGTGCGAAGCGTCTCGCTGCTGCGCGGCCTGGGGGTGCGCGAGGACCGCTGGCTTGACCTCGTGGCCAACCACCACGAACACCCCGATGGCATCGGTTACCCGCGCGGCGAGCGCGTGGACAGCCCCGCGTTGCGCCTGCTGCGCATGGCCGACGTGTACACCGCCTGCATCAGCCCTCGGGAAGGCCGTGGCGGGTTGCAGTCCCAGCAAGTCGCGCGCGAGCTTTACACGGGCGCCGCGACCGACCCGCTGACGCCCTTGTTCATCAAGGCGGTGGGTCTGTATCCCCCGGGCAGCTACGTGCGGCTGGCCGGCGGCGAGCGCGGCGTGGTGGTGCGCCGCGGTGCCAAGGCCAACGCGCCCAAAGTGCTCGTGCTGGTGGGCCGCCAGGGCCTGCCGCTGGGCGAGCCGGCCCTGAGAGACACCGCCGACGCGTCGTGGGCGGTCGCAGCGGCGCTGGCGCCGGGCGAGGTCAAGGTCCGCCCGCCGCTGGAATACCTGCTGGCGCGCCGCTGAGGCCCCGGGCGCGGTACAGTCGCCCGCCTGCCATGACCATTGACGCCCCGCTTTCCCCGGCGCCTGCCGCCCCCACCGCTCTGGCCCTGCCCGCCGAGGCGTCGCCGTGGCGCCTGTCCGTCGCCCCCATGATGGACTGGACCGACCGCCACTGCCGGTTCCTGCACCGCCTGCTCAGCCGCCGCACGCTGCTTTACACCGAGATGGTGACGACCGGTGCGCTGATGCACGGCAGCGTGCAACGCCACCTGCGCTTCAATGCGGAGGAACATCCGGTGGCGCTGCAGCTCGGCGGCAGCGAGCCCGACGAACTCGCCCGCGCCGCGCGGCTGGGACAAGACTGGGGCTACGATGAGATCAACCTCAACTGCGGCTGCCCCAGTGAGCGGGTGCAGCGCGGCGCGTTTGGCGCCTGCCTGATGGCCGAGCCCCAAACGGTGGCCGATGGCGTGAAGGCCATGCGCGACGCGGTGAGCCTGCCGGTGACGGTGAAACACCGCATCGGCATCGACCGCGAGGAGAGCTACGGCTTTGTGCGTGACTTCGTGGGCACGGTGGCCGACGCCGGCTGCCAGGTGTTCATCGTGCACGCCCGCAACGCCTGGCTGCAGGGCCTGAGTCCGAAGGAAAACCGGGAGATTCCGCCCTTGCGCTACCCGCTGGTGCACCGCCTGAAGCAGGACTTCCCCGATCTGACGATTGCCATCAACGGCGGCATCACCACCGACGACCAGATCGCCGAGCAGCTCAGGCACGTCGACGGCGTGATGGTGGGCCGCGAGGCCTACCACCACCCCTGGCTGCTCACCGGCTGGGACAGCGCCTTCTTCGGCGACGCGCCCCGCGCCGTGGACCGCGACGCTGTGGAGGACGCGATGGTCCGGTACATGGAGCGCGCCCACGCCGAGGACGGTTGCCCTTGGTACGCGATCGCGCGGCACATGCTGGGCCTGCGCCACGGGCTGCGCGGCGCCCGCCGCTGGCGTCAGGTGTGGAGCGACCACCGCCTCAAGCCCTTGCCGCCGCGCGAGGTCTGGCGTCTGGCGCAGGCCCACGTGGGCCTGGAGCAGGGCGCGGAAGAGGGCGCGGATGGGGTGGCCGCGCCCGTCGCGGTCGATGCGGCGCCAGCGGTGCAGCCATGAGCGGGTCCCATCGCCCGGCCGAGCCGCACAAGCCACTGAACATGCCACTGGACAGGCCGCTGGACGCGCCGGTGGACGCACCGTGCCACTCCATCGACACGCCCGTGGGCCGCGTGGCCGTCTACCGCGCCGATCCGCCCGCCGGGGCCGCGTCCGGCCTGCCACCGCTGGTGCTCGTCCACAGCGTCAACGCCGCCGCCTCGGTCGCGGAGGTGGCACCGTTGTTCGAGCACTACCGACAGAGCCGCCCGGTGCTGGCCCTCGACCTGCCCGGGTACGGCCACAGCGACCGCCCGGCCATCGCCTACACCCCGCGGCACATGACCGATGCGCTGCACGCGGTGATCGCGGCAGTCGGCGGCCCCGTGGAGACCCCCGTGGATCTGCTGGGCGTGTCGCTCGGCAGCGAGTTTGTGGTGCGCGCGGCGGTCGAGCGGCCCGGGTCCGTGCGCCGGGTGGCGCTCGTCACGCCCACCGGTCTGTCGGGCCGGCGGCGGCGCCACGGCCCGCCCGGCACCACGCTCGCCATGCCCTGGCTGCAACGCTGGCTCGCCCATCCCACCCGCGGTGAATGGCTGTTCCGCCAGCTCACCCGGCCGGGCGTGATCCGCTACTTCCTGCGCCGCACCTTCGGCAGCCCCACCATCGACGAGCGTTTGTGGGCCGCGGCGGTCGCCACCGCCCGCCAGCCCGGCGCGCGACACGCGCCGCTGAGCTTCATCAGCGGCGGTCTGTTCAGCGCCGACATCAACACCCTGTACGAGCAGATCGAGGTTCCGGTGTGGGCCAGCCTGGCCACGCGCGGCGACTTCACCGATTTCCGCGGCCGCGATTGGCTGGCCGCTCGCCCGGGCTGGCGCTTTGAGACAGTGCCGGGCGGCGCCTTGCCCTATTTCGAAGATCTCGCCGCCTTCACCGCGCGGCTCGATCCGTTCTGGCGCAAGGCCTGAGGCGAGCCCTTGGTTTAAGGACGCCCCCAGGGGCTGCGGGCTGTTCCTCGGTCTGGACTACCGCGTCGGGCGCATGCCCCCCCGGGTGAGCAGGCACAGGCGGCACAAGGTACTGGCGTGGCGCAGGTGCCGCTGCGCCCTGCGCAGACCGCGTCCCTTCAACAGGTCCTTAGTCCCCAGCACCGCGTCGGCGCCGAGTCCCAGCAGGAGCGCTAGGCTCAATCCCAGCCAGCCTCCGTGCTTGCGGAAATAGAGCAGTTCGCTCTCGATTTGCAGAGCCTGGAGTTGATTGCCCGCGCTGGTCAGCTCACCGTCGGACCGGGCGCTGGCGCCTCCGACGTGGACCACGCTGGAACTCAGCAGGCATTGCACCCCCCAGCCCGCCTGGTGGACCGCGCGGCAGTGGTCCAGCTCTTCAAAGTACAGGAAGTAGCGTGGGTCAAATAGCCCGATCTGGTCGATCACCGCACGGCGCACCAAGTAAAAACACCCTGTCACCCAGTCGCAGTCGACAACCTGCCTGCCCTGGGCCCGGGCGCGGTCGTCGGGACGGTGTTTGACCAGGCCGGTCTGGATCGCGAAGTTTCGCCAAGGCGTTGGAAAGTCGCGCGCTGAGCCATTGCCTTCGCCCGCTTCGTTCACCAGGCGCAAACCGAGCACCCCGCATCGCGGCTGTTGCTCCATGTGGCGCAGGCAGTGGTCCAGGGCATCCGGGGCCATGTAGGCGTCGGGGTTGAGCAGCAGCACGAATGGCGCGTTGCAACGGTCCAGCACCTGGTTGTTGGCCCGTCCGAATCCCACGTTGATCGTGTTTTCGACCACCGTGCAGTCGGTGAAGTCACGCTTGAGCAGAGCCACCGATCCATCCCGGGACGCGTTGTCCACGATCGCGACACTTACTCGGTGTGCGGCGCTGGCACGGCGCAAGTGATCGATGCACCGGTGCAGCAAGCCGGCCGTGTTGTAGCTGACCAGGATCACGAAAAGATCGGCGGGCTCGCTCAGCGGCGTAAACCGATACGGTGCGTGGTCGGGGCGGTGGTCAAGCCCGGGCAGGGCCGGCGTCGAGCCCGGCATGTCGAATGGGGCGACAAATGAGGCGCCTCCATTGCACGCTGATGCCGGTTGTGCCGGGCTGCCGTCAGGTCTTGACCAAGTCATGGGCGTGGCAGGTGGCTGCGGCGTCCGGTGGGGCGGAGCCCGGCACACCGGGCCAGACGGGTTCGGTCGAGGATGTCGGCCGGGCGGGCTTCAGCGCTGCGTCGATGTGTGCCTGCAAAACGGCGTAGGTTGAAGCCACGAATGGCTCTTGCAGCATGCTGGAATGGCCCCCATCGACATCGATCACGGTCACCTGCCCATCGACCGATGCTGACCATCCGAAACAGGGATCGACGAACAGCTCTGCATACGGTTGGTCGCCCGGCAGGCCCTGGCTGCGCGTGGCTCGCAGCAGCAGCAGATCGCCGCTCAGGTGGCCGTGGTCGCGGGCCGTTCGCTGGGCATACCTCACGATGGCGCGCACGCTGGGTGGCGACTCGCCCCGATCCGGCCGCAGCCCGGCATCGAGCCGCTTCTGAAACGCACGAATCTGTGCGTCTTGTTTGGCCTGGGCGATCCGCGAGCCCACCTCATAACGAGCGGCCGAGAAAACTTTGCGCGTGAGCGTGACCGCTCCTCGAGCCACGCGACCCAACGCACTGCCCCGCGCTGAACCGTGAACCGCGTCGTTCAAGCGGCTGAGCCGGCGCGACGACAGCAACTGCGGACGCAGCGCCGCCTCCGGATGGGTGGCCTCGAACAGCGCCAGCGTGGCGATGGACTGGCCCTGGGCTTCCAACCGACACGCGACCTCGAAGGCGATGCTGCCGCCGGCACACAGGCCCGCCAAGATGTAGGGCCCTTGCGGTTGCACGCTTCGGATCAAGCGGGCGTAGTGGTCCGCCATGTCCGCGATGCGCGTGTGCAGGATCGGCAGTTCATCGTCCCCATGGGGACGCAGCGCATACACCGTATGGCGCGGATGCAGTCGCATGGCGAGGTTTCGGTACAGCAGCACCTCACCGTCAATGTCATGAACGAAAAACACGGCGGGCCCACCCGTACCCGTCCGCAGCTTGATCAACGCGCTGCGCCCCTGGCGCTGATCGACCAATGCCGACAGACCGCGGATCGTCGGAAACTCGATCAGGCTGGCGGGCTGCACCTGCTTGCCCAGTCGCGCTTCAATCTGGCTCACCAGGGTCATGGCGAGCAGGGAATAACCCCCCAGGTCGAAGAAGTTGTCGTCGAGTCCGATGTCGGTCCGCTTCAACAGCTCGCACCACAGGGCATGCATGTTGCGCTCGGCATCCGTCATCGGCGGATCGGACGCCACCGGTCCGGCGACAACCGCCGTCCCCTGGCTGGACAACACCGCCAGGCTGGCACCCTCGGCACCGCCCAGATATTGCAGGCTACCGTCGCTGCGCCAGCGCGCCCGCGTCCCGGTGCTCTGCCAACCGCCGAATGCATCGGCAACCCGGACACGAAGTTCGCCCGCAACCCCGGTGGGCACCGGGTCGCCGGCCGGATCCGTCAGCTGCAGGGCATCGTCCAGCAAGGGGCGACCCAAGAGGTGGCATTCGTGGGGGTGGTTGACCTCGCCCGCCGCGATCGGCAGGCCCAGGACTGGCTCGCGGTACACCGTCAACGGCTTCAGGCCTGACGCGATGAGCGCCGATGCCCGCGCGGTCTGACCGACCGCGCGGTCCATCACCACCCGGGATCCGACAGACACGAAGACGCCGTGTTCCCCAAGCCAACGGTCCCAATCGGTGGCCGAGGCGTGAATGATCGTGGCCGCTTCCGGGGCAGCGCACGCCAGGTCGCCGAGCGCGGGCACCACCTCAGCCCGGGCACCCGAGAGCCAGGCTGCTCCAATCTGAAGCCAGGTGAACAGGGGCCGCTCGGCGTCTTGCCGGAGCCACCAGGTGTCTGCGGGACCCGCTGACACGGCGAGGGCCAGTGCGTTGAGCAGCCCGGCCACGTGGTCCGCATCCAACACCGGCCAAGGCGTCGGGTCTGACATGTTTCGCGGGGCCTTGGGGGGCGCCGACAAGGCCAGCCATCGACCGGCAGCGGGCGCGCTGCTTTCGGGCGCCACCCCGCCGATCAACAGGGCCAGGTCGGTGCGCTGTCCAGCCTGCGAGCCCCGCGGATCATCCGCCGCCAAGGGGCACCACGCGGCTCCCGCGCACACGACCGCCAGCAATGCCGCAGCGTGGTCGAACGGGTCATCCGACACCACGACCACCAGCCGGCGCTCAGGACCCAGGTTGGCCTTGATGGCGGTACCGAAACGCGCCAGGGCCTGGCTCAGGTCATCACCCGTCCGGGACGTTTCCCCCCCGCGCAGGGCGATGTCGCTGGTCCGCGAACGCCAATGGGCCTCCAACCGGCCAGGCAGTGTCAGGGCGCTGGACGCCGGCGCGGCGGTGCACTTGGCGACAACCTGGGCCAACGGGTCGGTGGTGGGCACCAGCAGTTGAGACAGGCTTCGTTCCGGGCATCGGGTGCCGGCATCGAGCAGCTGAACAAAGCGGTCCCGCAGCGCTGCCACGCTGGGGCCGAGGAAGATGTCAGGGTCGTACTTGAACCCGCCCGAGATACCTTGGGCCTCCTCCACGAGCCACAGGTTCATGTCCTCGGAGGCGCCGTCCAGCGGCACGTGGATGCGCTCGTGCTGGAGGCTGCCCCAGCGGGTCTGGCGCCCGCGGACGTCCTGGAAGTTGAAGAGTGCCTGGTAGATGGCCCCTGCGGGGAGGTTCAACTCCTGAGAGATCCGCTCGAAGGGGACGTCCTGGTGGGCGATGGCGTCGGTGACTTCTTTTCTCACCCGCCGCACCCAATCGGTCATCGACATCGACAGGTCCACCGGCAGGCGCAGCGGCAGCGTGTTGTTGAAGAAGCCCATCACGCCCTCGAGTTCGGCGGCGGGACGCCCCCGCACCGGCAGGCCGATGGTCGGCATCGGTTCATCCATCCACTGCGACATCAGGGCGGCATAGGCCGCCAGCAACACGATGCTGGTGGTGCTGCCGGTGCGCCGGGCCAAGTTCTGGATGAGCGCGATCTGCGCCGCGTCAACGGTCAACAACGCGTTGGCCGCCTTGCCGGAGCTGACCTGAGGCCTCGGGCGGTCGAGATGCGCCTCCGGGCGCGCCCGCAGCGTCCCGAGTTGGCGCTGCCAGTACCCGGTCTGTTGCCGGATTTCCTCGCTCTGCATCCAGCGTGCGTGCCAGGCAGCAAAGTCGCCGTAACCGATGGCCAGTGGGGGCAGCGGTGAGGGCCGACCCTGTTCGAAGGCTTCGTAGAGGGCCGCCATTTCGGCGTAAAAGAGGTCGAACGACCAGCCGTCCCACAGGATGTGGTGCGCCATCAGGAACAGCGCGTGGTGGTCGTCGGCGAGCTTGTAGAGGCGGACCCGAGCGAGTGGTGCCTGGTCGAGCTGGAACGGCATCGCCGTGAGGCGGTTCATGTCGTCCAGCAGCGCCTGTTCGCGTTGCGCTGGCGGCAGGCCGCTGAGGTCGGTCGGGGGCAGCAGCCGCAGTTCGGCCGACGCGTCGATGCGCTGCACGAAGCCAGCGCCGGACGCCACGATGGAGGTGCGGAATGCCTCGTGGCGTTTCACCACCTCGCGGAAGGCCTGATCGAAGGCCGTGAGATTCATGGGCCCGCGCAGCCGGTGTCCGCTGGGCGCGTGATATCCGAGCCGGCCCGGGTGCATGCGCTCCACAAAGTGAATGCGTTCCTGCATCAGGGTCAGGGGCGCAGTGCCCGGCTCGGGGCGCGGCAGGATCGGCTCGCGCGGCGGCGGCGCATCGGCACCGCGCGCCTGAATGACCGCGGCGGCGAGCTTCTCCACGGTGGGGGACTCAAACAGTGTGCGCAGGGCGAGCTGCAGGCCGAGTTCACGGTTGATGCGAGCCATCAACTGGGCGGCCAGCAGGGAATGACCACCCAGCGCAAAGAAGTCGTCGTCGATGCCAACCGCGGCCAGCTTCAGCACCGTCGCCATGGCGGTGGCGAGTTGCTCCTCAAGGGGACTGCGTGGCGGCTTGCCGGTGCCGACCGAGGCCGAGGCGGCCTCTGTCGGCACCGGCAGGGACTTGCGGTCGATCTTGCCGTTGGGCAACAGCGGCAACTGGTCGAGCACCACAATCTGCTGCGGCACCATGTAGGCTGGCAGTGGCCCTCGCAAAGCCTCACGAAGGACCGAGCTGTCGAGGCCCGCGCCCGGCCTGGGGACGACAAACGCAATCAGGCGGGATTGCCCCGGCGAATCCTCCACCGGAAGAACGACGCTGCGAGCCACGCCGGGCTGGGCCTCCAGGCTGGCCTCGATCTCGCCCAGTTCGATGCGGTAGCCGCGGATCTTCACTTGAAAGTCAAGGCGGCCCAGGTGTTCAAGCTGCCCGTCTTCGCGCCAGCGACCCAGATCGCCAGTGCGGTACAGGCGAGCGCCCGGTGTCCGGGCGAAGGGATCGGGGACGAAGCGCTCGGCGGTCAGCTCGGGGCGTTTGAAGTAACCGTTGGCGACGCCCAGCCCGCCGATACAGATCTCTCCCTCGCCGCCGATGGGGGCAGGTCGGCCCATGTTGTCCATTACCCAGATCTGGGTGTTGTCCATGGGGTGGCCAATGACGATCGGAGCCCTCGCATCCTGCACGCGAGCCAGCGTGGACCAGACGGTGGTTTCGGTCGGACCGTACAGGTTCCAGAGTTCAACGCCCGCGTGGATCAGCTGCGCGGCCAGTGCGGGTGTCAGGGCCTCGCCGCCGCACAGGGCCCGAAACCCGCTCGGTGCCTGCCAGCCCGTGTCCAGCAGCAGATGCCAGGTGGTGGGAGTGGCCTGCATGACATTGATGGCCTCGGCCTGGAGCAACCGGGACAGCGCCTCGCCATCGATCGTGTCATCTCGTTGGGCCAATATGACGCGCGCGCCGCAGGTCAGTGGCAAAAACAACTCCAGCACGGCGATGTCGAACGACAGCGTGGTGACCGCCAGCAAGCGGTCCCTCGCTTCAAGACCCGGCGCCCGCTTCACACTGGCCAAGAGATTGCACACCGCCCGCTGGGGCACCACGACGCCCTTAGGTTTCCCCGTGGAACCCGAGGTGTAGATCACGTACGCAGGGGCGTCCGCCGCCGCTGGCGCGAGGCCGCTCAGTTCGGTCACCGGGGCCTGGTTGATTTCAGCTGCGTCTTCATCGACCCGCAATTGCCGTTCGCGGGGAATGCCGGTGAGATCGGCGTGCCTGGCTTCCGTGATGACCAGCCCCAGCTCAGCGTCTTGCGCCATGAAGTGCAGCCGTTCTTTGGGGAAGTGCGGGTCCAAGGGCACATAGGCGGCTCCGGTCTTGAGTACGCCCAGCAAGGCCGGCACGAGCTCGGCGCCCCGGTCGAGGCATACGCCGACCAGTGCACCAGGACCCACGCCACGCCGGTGCAGCACATGGGCGTATCGGCGCGCGCGGGCCGCCAGCGCTCGGTAGCTCAGCCGTACACCCGGCGCCACCAGGGCAATCTCTTCGGGCGTGCGAGCCGCTTGTGCGTCGATCCACTGCTCCACCCGGGCCCCGGCATCCATGGGTACCGCGGTGTCGTTCCACGTCAGCAGGCGCGGGTCGAACGACGGGCCGTCCACTCCCACCGGGCGATCGAGCGTGTCGGCCAGGGCCGAGCATTCGGCCTGCAGCTCGGCGACCAGCGCCTGCGCGCGCTCGGCGCTGAAGAACTCGGTGCTGTAGTGCAGGTCGAGGCTGAGCGCGTCGCCCTTCTCGTAAAAATTGAAGAACAGCTCACCCAGCAGGCCGGCCTTGGTGCCTTCATGCAGGCTCGCATCCAGAGGCGCGTAGGTCGTGAGGTCCACCAGCGGATTGAAGTTGAAGTAGACACCGGTGAGCGGCGGGCGGTCACCTGTGCTGCGAAGGTTCAGCGCGCGAGCTACCGTGCCTTGTGTCATCAAGGGATGGTCGAGTGCATCCATCAGGTCGTTGCGCACCCGCCGCAGCAGGCTGGCTGCGGTGTCTTCGGGCTGGATCTGCACGCGCAGCGGAAGGTCAAGCACGCCATCGCTGATCAGTGGTCCCAGCCGCTGCAGGCTCTGGCTGGCAAACGGGACGCTGAGCACGAAATCGCGGCTGCCACTGCGCCGGTGCAGCACGACCGACACGGCCGATAACAGCAGTTGGAACAGGGTGGTGCCCGCCGCCTTGGCCTGCGCTCTCAAGGACACCAGCATCGGGCCGTCGATGCGGGTGCGTTCCGTGTCGGCGCTGTACTGACGGGCACCGGCCGGCGCCCGATCCCCCAGGCTCAGCGGCGCCGGTGGGTTGGCCAGGCGGGCTTTCCAGAAGGCGAGATCGTCGCGCGCCTGGGGGCTCGCGAAACGGCGCTGTTCTTCAAGGCCGAATGCCAGTGGCGAGGCCGCATCAGGCAGGTTCAGCGAACGGCCCGACCGGCGCGCGTGGTACGCCTGGGCGAGTTCGGCGTTGAACACGCTCGAGGCCCAGCCGTCGAAGATGAGGTGGCTGGCGACCAGGTGCACCACCGTGCGCCCATCGGACAAACGGAGCACGCTGACCGCGGCCAGCGGCGCTTGGTCGAGGGGGAAGTCGCGTCCGTTCGATTCCCGGCAGAAACGGTCCAGCGCTTGATCCGGATCGATCTGGTCGCTCAGGTCGACATGGGCGATCTCGAAGGGGCGCGAAGGCGTCAAGCGCTGTCGCGGTTGTTCGACGCTGAAACAGAGGCGAAAGGCGTCGTGACGCGCGAGCACATCCTGCAGCGCCTGGTCCAGCGCGTCGGCGTCCACGGGGCCACGCAGTGTCAGGCAGAGCGACTCGTTGAGGGCTCGCCGCGCCGCCGGATCGAAGGTGCCGGCCAGCCAACGCTCCGTTTGCCCCGGTGTCAGTGGGCCTTCAATCACGGGGTCGGTCTGCCCATCCGGTGGCGGGGGGGCGCCGTCCCGGGGAGGGATGAAGCCCCGTGCCATCAATTCGTCGAGCGCCGCGATGAAAACATCGCCGATCCGCCGGGTGTCATCGTCGGTCATCGCCGCGGTCAGGAAATGACCGAATTGTTCATAGAGGTGAAGACCGTGGAATCGCACCAGCCAGTAGAAGAGGCTGACGTTTTTTTGCCCATCGTCCCAGGCCAGGCGCCAGAGCGAGGCGCAGTGGACGGCCTTCACCGGTGCGCCGCGCGCCGCAAACGCCTCGTTCAGGCGGTGTATCAGGGCCTCGGTGCGTGCATTGATCTCCCGGTACAGAGCGGGTCCGGCGCGCTGCAGGTGCAGCAGTGCTGCTTTGGCCGCAGCCAGGGCGAGGGGATGGCGGACGAAGGTACCCGCAAAGTAGGTCACCCCGGCTTCTGGGTAGGACGCGTCGCCGTACTGCCAGTGGCCGCCGTCGAGCGCATCCATCCATCGGGCCGATCCGGCGATCGCCGACAGGGGCAGGCCTCCGCCGATGATCTTTCCGTAGCAGGCGAGGTCGCCGCGGATGCCATAGAACTCTTGTGCGCCCCCCGGCGCCACGCGGAAGCCAGTGACGCATTCGTCGAAGATGAGTGCGCAGCCCGCTGCATCGCAGATGTCCCGCAGGCTTTGCACGAACTCGCGAGGCTGCAAGGTGGGCACCTTGTTCTGGATCGGCTCAATCATGATGGCCGCCAGCTCGTGAGCCCGCTCGCGCAACACCTGAAGCGACGCCTCGCTCCCGTAGTCGAGCACCAGCATGTGTTCGACCGCGCTCGGGGGAATGCCGGGCGCAGCTGCCAGGGGCCGCAGCTGCTTGCTGCCACGGACAATGACTTCGTCGACGATCCCGTGGTAGGAGTTGGTGAAGATGGCGACAGTCTGGCGACCTGTCACCGTGCGAGCGATGCGAAGGGCTCCGACCACCGCCTCGGAGCCGGTGTTGCAGAAGGCGACGCGCTCCATCCCGGTGAGCGCCGAGATCAGGTCCGCAACGTCGGCCGACAAGGGGTGCTGCGGTCCGAGCTCAATGCCGGTCTGCACCTGCTGCACCATTGCCTGAACGAGGTCTGGTGGCTGGTAACCCAGGAAGTTGGCGCCAAAGCAGGCCAGCAGGTCGATGAACTCGTTGCCGTCGAGGTCCCACATCCGGCAGCCCTGGGAGCGCTCTACCACGAGCGGGTAGACCAAGTCCTTCCAGAGGGGGTTGAATCCGGTGACCACCCGTGGGTCGGCCATGCGATGCCGGTGCTTCTGGCTGAAGGCCTTGGACCGGCCGAATTTCGCGTTGCAGCGAGCGATGAAATTGTCGAGCCAGGCGCGCTGGACAGGAGTGAAATCCTGCTGCGCTGTGAGGGTGAGTCGGGGCGAGGCTCCGAAGGGTTTGTCGACCAGCGACGCCTTGGCGGGGCCCAGGAGGTCGCCGGTGGCACTGGACGGTGACAAGGCTGTTGCTGTTGACCGGGCGGCGGCCACGGCCGGGGCCGGGGCTGCGCCCGTGGATGGCAGCGGCAAACCACCCCCCGGCAGGGGCTGGCCCCCGAGCAAGGCCAGTTGCTGCGACATGAGTTGCAACTGCTGGGCAATCGTTTGCTGGAGGAAGCTGGCGTCCGGACCAGGGGTACGCGGCGCGGAGGGCGTGAGGATTTCGCCTGGGATCCCCTGGGGCACCCACTGCACCCCCGCGGCCTGAGAGACCGCCGGGGGCGGCGCGGGGGCGAACCGATCGGCGGGCAGCTCGTCATCCAGAAACTGCGCCAGCCCGTCGATGGTGTTGAGGTCCTCGAGCAGCCGTCGGAATCGCAGCTTGACGCCGAACACCTTCTCGATTTCCAGCGTGGCCTGCGTCAGCGCCAACGAATCCATGCCCTGATCGAGGAAGGTGGTCCCGCGCGAGATTTCTTCCAGGGATAGGCCGGACACATCGCCGAAGATGCGCTGTAATTCGGCGTCGAGGCGAGGCTTTCGACTCATGGGCACAGTCCCGGTGGGAGTGGTGGACAGCACTTGGTGTGGGGTCTGTTGGGCTTGCTGGCTGAACCAGTGACGCTCGCCAGCGAACGGGTAGGTGGGCAGGGTAGCCCGGCGGATGCTTCTGGGCACTGGCCAGGCCACATGGACGCCGTGACTCCAGAGCTGGCCTAGGGCCTGCAAGGCCTGTCGGGCCGGATCACGCCCCGGACGGTCATGGCCGAGCAGGGTCACATGGGGGGCTGGCGGGCCGTCGTCGGCACGGTGTTGCCGCAGCAGGGCGCTCAGCGCCTGACCGGGCCCCACCTCCACGAACACGGTGTTCGGCTCAGCCAGCTCGGCGGTCAAGGCGCGGGTGAACTGCACCGGCGCGCGGACCTGCCGGGCCCAGTACACCGGATCGGTTGCCTGATCGGCGGTCAGCGGCACACCGGTGGTGCACGAGTACACGCGGGTCTCGGGAGCGGTCAGGTGAACCGCGCCCAGCGCGGCTTGCACCGCTGGCAGCGCGGGCTCCATCATGGCGCTGTGAAAGGCGTGGGACACGTTCAGGGCGGTATGACCAATCGCGTGCGCGTCGAGCGCGGTCACCAGCCGACCGATGGCTTCGTGGGAACCGGCCACCACCGTGAGTTCCGGCGCATTGAGGCCCGCGATTTCCGTGCCATCCAACAGCAGCGGGACCAGTCGATCCGGGCCGGCGCGTACCGCCAGCATGGCGCCTGGCGGTTGCGCGGCCATGGCTTGGCCACGGGCGATCACCGCGCGCAAGGCATCGTCGAGCGTCATCGCGCCGGCCAGCGCCGCGGCAGCGTATTCGCCCACGCTATGGCCAATCAGGGCGTCGGGTTTGACGCCCACACTGCCGAGCCAATGGGCCAATGCACAGGACATGCTGAACAGCGCCGGTTGGGCAAGCCGCGTGTCGGCTAGCCTGGCATTGGCCTGGGCGTCCTCTGGGTCTGCGTCGAGCAGGAGGGGCCGCAGGTCAATGCCCAGCGTGGCCTTGATCTGTCCGAGGCAGTGATCGAGTGTGTCGCGGAACGCCGGCAGATGTTGGTACAGGCCGCGCGCCATGCCGGCGCGTTGCGAGCCTTGGCCGGGCAGAAGAAAAACGAGGCGGGGTCGATGCAGCGCCTGGATGGGCGTTGCAATCCCCTGCAGGGCGGCGACAGCCTCCGGCAGGTTTTCAGCCACCACCCCCGCGCGGTGCGACAAGCTCGCGCGCCCGCGCATCAGGGTGTACGCCACTTCGGCCAACGGGATGTCCGGATGCCGACTCAAGTAACCGGCGAGATCGGTGGCCCGGCGTTTCAGCGCCTGCGGGCTGCGCGCTGACAGCGGCAGCACCCACAGGGGGGGCAATTCGTCCTTGGCCGGCGTCGATGCGGCGTTCACGGCGCTCGCCGCGGTGACAGGCGCCTCTTCAATCACCACATGGGCGTTGGTACCCCCGACGCCAAAAGAACTGACCGCAGCCCGCCGCGGCGATGGACCACGCGGCCAGGGCGTGGTCTCCGCGATGACGCGAAAAGGGGTGTTGTCGAGGTCGAGTTGGGGATTGGCCTGCCGGAAGTGCAGGGTTTTCGGAATCTGCTCCCGTCGTAGTGCCAGGGTGGCCTTGATCAGCCCCACCACGCCGGCGGCCGCCACCAGGTGACCCAAGTTGCCCTTGACCGAGCCAATGCCACAGAAGCGGGTGTCCGCGGTGTCCATCCGCCACGCGCGGCACAGCGCCTGCACCTCGATCGGATCCCCCAGCGGCGTGGCCGTGCCATGCGCCTCGACGTAACCAATGCTGCGGGCGTCGACGCGGGCGTGGTCGAGTGCCATGCGGATCGCGGCGGACTGCCCGCTGGCGCTGGGGGCGGTGAAGCTGGCCTTGTCACCGCCGTCGTTATTGATACCTACGCCGCGAATCACGGCGTGGATCTCGTCGCGGTCGGCCAGTGCATCGTCGAGCCGCTTCAGCACGACGACGGCCCCGCCGCTGGAGAACACCGTGCCGCTGGCTGCTGCATCAAAGGGCCGGCAATGGCCATCCGACGATTCCATCCCGCCTTCGACATGCAGGTAACCCGACTCCTGAGGGACGATGACGGTGGCCCCGCCCGCCAACGCGAGGTCGCATTGCCCATCGGCCAAAGCCTGACAGGCCTGCGCCACTGCCACCAGGCCGGTGGAGCAGGCGGTGTGGATGCTGATCGCTGGGCCGTTGAGATTCAGCCGGTGGGCGATGCGCGTGGCGACGTAGTCCTTCTCGCTGGCCAGCATCGTGGCGAAATCACCGAATTGCTGTACCAGCCCGGGTTGCTCCTGGCGAAGGGCCGTGATGTAGCTGTTGTTCGCGGTGCCGGCGTACACCCCGACGCGGGTATTCGTTTCCCAGGGATCGATCGCGGCGTGCTCCAGTGCCGTCCAACTGAGCTCAAGCAGCAAACGCTGCTGCGGATCGAGGATGGTGGCTTCGCGCGACGAGATGCCGAAGAAGGCGGCGTCAAAGCGGTCGGCGTCTTCAAGCACGCCACGCGATGCAACAAAGTTGGGTCGGTCGCGCAGCGATGCGGGCACGGAGGCATTGAGCTCTGCCGGGCTGAAGTGGCGAATGCCCTCACGACCCTCCAGCAGTTGTTCCCAGAAGGCGTCCACCGTCGCAGCACCCGGTGTGCGGACCGCCATGCCGACAATGGCGATCCCTGTCGATGCGCCGGAGCGGTCCGTGGCCCCAGCGTGGCGCTTGAGCGGTGTCTTCTGCAGCGCAGCGGCGATGCCTTGTACTGTGGGCCGGTCGTAGATATCGGCGATGGTCAATCCCTCGAAGCCCAGCGCCTTCAGGCGCGCAGCAAAACGCAGCACCAGCAGGGAGCGCGCACCCAGGTCGAACAAGTTGGCGTCGTCGGCCAGCGATGTGAGCCCCAGCAGTTCCTGCCAGAGCGACCGCACGGCTCGCCGGGGATCGGTTGGTACCGGGTCCGCCGGCTCAGCTGCCGGTGTTGTCGGCAGCGGCAGATGGCGCCGATCGATCTTGCCGCTTGGGGTGAGCGGCAGGGCCGACACCGGAATCAAGCGTTGTGGGATCATGTGCTCCGGCAGCCGTTCGCGCAGGTGTGGCCTTATCTCAGCAGTGTTGCCTCCTTCACGGAGCACGAGGTGCGCCACGAGCTGCCGCCCAATGCCTGGCAGATCGGGAGCCGTGACCACGGCTTCGCGCACCGCCGGGTGGGCCATCAGCGCCAGCTCAATCTCGCCAGGCTCAATCCGGAAGCCATCGACCTTGAGCTGCTGGTCGGCCCGACCCAGGTACACGAAGTCACCCGCGGCATCGCGCCGCACCAGATCGCCCGTGGCATACCAGCGGCCAGGCAGTCCGGGTACCGTCGGAAGAAACCTCTCTGCCGATAGCGCCGCGGCTCCCAGGTAGCCATGTGCGAGGCAGTCACCCCCCAGCAGCAGTTCGCCGGTGTCGGCCCCAACCTCCACGTCGCCTCGCTCGTTGCGAAGCGCCAGCCCGACATGGGGGAGGGGCCGACCGATCGGGGGGATGGCTGGCCAATCCGCCACCCGCGCCGGCAGCGCATGCACCAGCACGACATGAGACTCGGTGGGGCCGTAGTGGTTGTGCAGGCGTGCGTCGGGGAGGCGCTCAAACAACCGCCGGATGGCGGGGGTGATCTGCAATTGCTCTCCGGCGCTGATGATGTCCAGCAAGGCCGGCGGAGCCGCATCCGCGGAGGCCTCAGCCAGCATTTGCAGGGCCACGTAGGGCATGAACAGCCGGTTGATGCGCAGGGTCGACACCGCCGCGTGCAACTGCTGCGGATCCCGCCGGGTTGCCTCGGGCACCAGCACCAGCGTACCGCCACAGGCGACCGAGCCCAGTATTTCCTGGAAGTGCACGTCAAATGACAGCGGCGCGAATTGCAAGGTTCGTGCGGGACGACTCAGGCGCTCGTCATTGGCGTGGTGTGCGATCAGGTGCGCGAGTGGCCTTGAACCCATGGCCACCCCTTTGGGTTTGCCCGACGATCCTGAAGTAAACAGCACGTAGGTCAGGTCGGATTCGGCGGCGAACATAGGTTCGGTCGCCGGCCTCGGGGCTTCAAGCCGGGGGAAATCACCGATCAGGCGCTCCAGGGCGAGCAGCGCATCGGGCTCGCCCAGCACCAGCCGAGGCCCGGCGTCGTCGATCATGTCACGCAGCCGAGCAGAGGGATACGACAGGTCCAGGGGGACATAAGCCAGGCCGGCGTCGATGGCCGCCAGAATCGCGATCACGGTGTCGGGCGAGCGGCTGGCGGCGATGGCGACCCTGTCACCGGGCTGAAGGCCTCGCTGCTTCAACGTATCGGACAAGGCCTCCACCTCGACCATGAGCTGCGCGTAGCTCCATAGGCGCTCGGACGTTTCCAGAGCGATCCGTTCAGGCCACTTGGACCGGGCGCACCGCAGCCAGCTCGACAAGGCCGGCGGTTCGGTGGCCGGTGTGTGGCCAGGCATCATCAGAGCCATGGCGATTCAGGTGTCGTCTCGAAGGGTTTCCCCGATGAACACCGCGCGTTGCCCGAGGCAGGCCGGTTGCGCATGATGTCCGCTTCTTGAGTTTGAAAGTTCTATGCCGCGCCCAGGCGGCAACTCCCGCTGCGTCTCATGGTAACCATAAAGTGAGGTATCCCGGTCACAAATAGACACAGCAACCGTGTCATAAACTGCACATCGCGGATTAAGGAAGACCGTCTTGGGCTTGAGCGGCTAGCGCTCCGTGGGCGGCAGGCGGGATTTGCGCGCATTTTGAGTGCGGCCTAAGAGCTTGCCCGCCCAGGTAATCGCGCTCCGTCTGTCGTGTGATGGCCCATCGGGATCGTCGGGACGCAGCGCGCCGCAGCGCTCACTTGCGAATCCGCCTCTCGGGTCTGCGCCGAATAGCCGATCGGGCGATGGTTGCCCACCTTTAGTTAACCGAGTCTTAAAAGTGGGGCGTCCATGGGCAGCATCACCGGTCTGAAGCTCGTCACCCTGATCCTTCTGGGCATTCTGGTGATGGCGATCGCCGTGGCGGCTGTCCTGAGTCAGGACGGGCGCCGAAAGTCGCACGCGCGACCAAGCGACCCCGACAAGCTGCTGCTGGGCGTGCTGGGCGATTCGGATTCAGCGGCCTACCAGGACCGGGTGAGCTTTCCGGCGTCGGGAGACCGGCCGGGTGGTGAGTTCCACGCCATCACCCTGCAATGGCCTGAGGCGCTGGTGCGCCTGAGGGCGTCTCGCATCGATTTGGGCGAGTGGGCGGTGTGGGGCGTACCCCCCTGGGCGTCGATGGCTCGAGTGCGTGACGCGCTGCAGCTGCCGTGGCGTGGGCCGAGAAAGGAGACCCACCAAAACAACCTCGCCTGGGCATCGGGATGCGAGTCGCTTACCACGGGCGGATGGCGACAGACACAGCGCTTGGTGGATGTGATGGACGAGCAACCGGCGCGTTGGGCGTCGGGTGTGGTGGTCATCCGCACCGGAGTGAACAACTTCGGCAAGGACAGCGACCTGGCCGCACTGGCCGCTGATCCAGACGACCAGGCGGTCAAAGCCAGAATGTCGGCATGCATCGAGCACGTCCGCGCCGCGGTGGCACTGATTCACAAGCGGCACCCCAGCACGCGGGTGGTGCTGGTGGGCATCTTCAACAATGCCCACTGGGTTCCCTATCTCGACCGATGGACGTCTCCGTCGGAACAAGCCAACGTGAACCGCGGGCTCGACCACTTCGACGATGCCCTGCGCGCCATGGCCGCCGCCGACCCGCGGCTGGCGTTCTTCGATGACCGCGCCTGGTTTGCCCGCCATTGGGGTGAGCGCGACCCCGAGACTGGCCGAGCCATCGACCAGCCGGTCCGGGTGGGCGAGGTGTTGACGGTCACCAACACCGCAGGCGATCACCCGCGCCATGCTGTCCTCGCAAACCAACACGCGGGTTTGGTGTGGAACCTGTTGTGGTCGCAGGAATTGGTGCAACTGCTGCGCAGTCGGTTCCGCATCGCGATCGATCCGATTACCGAGGCTGAAATTGCGCGATTTGTGCAGCAGGCGTTGACCGAAGTCGCCGCACCCGTCGGCGACAAACCCTGACCTGAGCCATCGCGCAGAACCGCGTCACCTGGAGCCGAGCAGCCGGGCGGTACGGCGGGCGCCGCTGTAGGCCACGGCCTTGATAGCGTCCCGCCAGGGTGCCTGTCCAACCACACTGGGCTGTAGGCCGAACCGGGACAGCGCTTTTCGGGCTTGGCGGTTGAACATCATCGCTTTTCGAAGTCGTTCGGTCTCGGCCGTCTGGAAGATGATGGACATGGAAATCGATACATCGTCCGGACCGTTCTCCACCTGATGGCCCGCCACGAACGGGATGTGCAACGCCTCCCCCGGCGAGAAACTGAACGCGGTGCCCAGCGCTTCGCCCCCCGGATGCCGTCGCGGGCCGCGTGGTGCCGCATAGGCCACATAGTCCTCACACGCCTGCTGGTCGGCCACGCGGGGATCCCAAGCGGGGTAGGTGGTGACTGTTTTGCTGCCCCGGAATTGCAGCAGGAGTGTCGAGTACCGGTCGATGTGAAAGGGTGTCACGCTGTTCGGCGATGCGATGAACAGATACAGCATGGACTCGCGCACACCACCGCTTCTTCCATTCAGTCGCATCAGCGCGCTCACTTCCTCGAGCAAGGCGCGGTGCAGCGAGCCGAATGAGGCGTCTGTCTCCGGCGACCGAACCATGATGTAGGAGTCGGCGCCTCGAATGTTCTCGATGGTCTCCTCGATCGAGAGGCCATTGCGGTTGTTTTCGTGCAGGCGATCCAAGTCCTCCCCGGTATCGCGCGTGCTTCTCGAATAGAACACCTGCTCTTTCGGCAGGGCCGGCAGAACCCGCCCCAAGTTATCCAGGCTCAGTGCGGGATGCTCCATCAAGCGGTGGCTAAATCGGAACGGCTCGCGGTCCAGCAGGC
Organism: Hydrogenophaga sp. T66; assembly: GCF_057219855.1. Taxonomy (NCBI): domain Bacteria; kingdom Pseudomonadati; phylum Pseudomonadota; class Betaproteobacteria; order Burkholderiales; family Comamonadaceae; genus Hydrogenophaga; species Hydrogenophaga sp. T66. Next base: position 1,204,029 of record NZ_JBXVVX010000001.1, read on the forward strand.
GGGGGTCGAGGTTGGGTTCGAAACAACGTGTCATGCAAAAGTATGTGAGTTGGCCTGCGGCTCGGTCAACCGCCTCCGCCTCGAACGGATCCTGCTCGCGTTTCAGCGGCTTTACAGGAGGTTTATGCCCTCAGGCCCCATGCTCGCCCGTTAGGCCGCGGCTTCCAGCCCGTTGAGGAAGTGTTCGCGCATGCGCTGCGCCGCGAGCGCGCCGTCGCGGCGGGCCAGTGCGTCCATGATGGCGCGGTGCTCGGCCAGCGAGTCGGCCAGCCGCCCGGCCTTGAACAGCGAGTGGTGGCGGTTGAGTTTCATCACCTTGCGCAGATCGGCCACCATCTGTTCGCGCCAGCGGTTGTCGGCCAGCCGCAGCAGCGCGAGGTGGAAGCGCTCGTTCACGGCGAAGAAGCGGTCGCGGTCGTGGACGGCGGCCTCCAGTTCGGCGTGCAGCGCACGCAACTGGTCGAGGGCCGCGTCGTCGGCGCCGGCCGCCACCACACCGGCGGCGTCGGCTTCCAGTAGGGCCAGCAGGTGGTACACGTCGGCCAGGTCTTTTTCCGACACCTCGGTCACGTAGGCGCCGCGCCGCACTTTCATCGTGACCAGTCCCTCGGCCGCCAGCACCTTCAGCGCTTCGCGCAGCGGGGTCCGGCTGATGCCCCATTCGTCGGCGATCTTGAGCTCGTCGATCCAGCTGCCGGGCTCGAGCTCGCGCCGGAAGATGCGCTGGCGCAGGCGCTCGGCGACCTCTTCGTACAGGGCGCGGGGGGCGAGGGGGGCGGCGGACATGGGATCGACAGCGGGCAGTCAGGTGGCGGTGGGACGATATTTTGCATCAATAATTATGAATGATGTAAACTCCGCGCCGCCTGTGGGGCCCCGCGCGTCGCACCCGGAAGTCCGCCCGCCGATTTCCGCGCCGCCGCCCGGTGTCCGACACACCGACCACCGCCACGCCTTCGACCCCGCCGCGACCATGAGCGACTCGACCTCCGGAAACCGCCCCGAATTCACCCCCGCCAGCGTCGACGCGTGGACCCGCGCCGCCCAGAAATCGGCCCCCGGCGGTGACCTCGCCGCCCTGAACTGGACCACGCCCGACGGCATCGTCGTCAAGCCGCTCTATACCGCGGCCGACACCGCCGGCCTGCCGCACACCGACACGCTGCCCGGCTTTGAGCCCTTCATCCGGGGCCCGCAGGCCACCATGTACGCGGTGCGTCCGTGGACCATCCGCCAGTACGCCGGCTTCTCCACCGCCGAGGAAAGCAACGCCTTCTACCGCCAGGCGCTGGCCGCCGGCGGCCAGGGCGTGAGCGTGGCCTTCGACCTGGCCACGCACCGCGGCTACGACAGCGACCACCCGCGCGTGACCGGCGACGTGGGCAAGGCCGGTGTCGCGATCGACTCGGTGGAGGACATGAAGATCCTGTTCGACGGCATCCCGCTGGACAAGGTCAGCGTGTCGATGACGATGAACGGCGCGGTGCTGCCGGTGCTGGCTGGCTATGTGGTGGCGGCCGAAGAGCAGGGCGTGCCGCAGGACAAGCTCTCCGGGACCATCCAGAACGACATCCTCAAGGAGTTCATGGTCCGCAACACCTACATCTACCCGCCGGCGCCGAGCATGCGGATCATCGGCGACATCATCGAGTACACGGCCAAGCACATGCCGAAGTTCAACTCGATCAGCATCTCCGGCTACCACATGCAGGAAGCCGGGGCCAACCAGGCGCTGGAGCTGGCCTTCACGCTGGCCGACGGCAAGGAGTACGTCAAGACCGCCATCGCCAAGGGCATGGACGTGGACGAGTTCGCCGGGCGCCTCTCCTTCTTCTGGGCGATCGGCATGAACTTCTATCTGGAGATCGCCAAGATGCGGGCGGCGCGCCTGCTGTGGTGCCGCATCATGAAGGGCTTCGGCGCGAAGAACCCGAAGAGCCTGATGCTGCGCACCCACTGCCAGACCTCGGGCTGGAGCCTGACCGAGCAGGATCCGTACAACAACGTCGTGCGCACCACGATCGAGGCCATGGCCGCGGTGTTCGGCGGCACGCAATCGCTGCACACCAACAGCTTTGACGAAGCCATCGCGCTGCCCACCGAGTTCAGCGCCCGCATCGCGCGCAACACGCAGCTCATCATCCAGGAAGAGACGCACATCACGAACGTCATCGACCCGTGGGCCGGCTCCTACCTGATGGAGAAGCTCACCCAGGACATGGCGGACGCCGCCTGGGCCATCATCGAAGAGGTCGACGCCATGGGCGGAATGACCAAGGCGGTGGACAGCGGCTGGGCCAAGTTGAAGATCGAGGCGGCGGCCGCCGAGAAGCAGGCCCGGATCGACAGCGGCAAGGACGTGATCGTCGGCGTCAACAAGTACCGCCTGAAGGACGAGCCGCCGGTGGAGGCGCGGGACATCGACAACGTGGCCGTGCGCGAGGCGCAGATCGCGCGCCTGACGGCGGTGCGTGCGAAGCGCGACGGCGCCGCCGTCCAGGCCGCGCTGGACGCGCTCACCGCCGCGGCCGAATCCGGCGCGGGCAACCTGCTGGACCTGAGCATCCGCGCCATCCGCCTGCGCGCCACCGTGGGCGAGGTGAGCGACGCGCTGGAGAAGGTGTTTGGCCGCCACCGCGCCGACACCCAGAAAGTGACCGGCGTGTACGCCGCCGCCTACGACAGCGCCGAAGGCTGGGCGCAGCTGCAGCAAGAGATCGCCGCATTCGGCGAGCAGCACGGCCGCCGCCCGCGCGTGATGATCGCCAAGCTCGGGCAGGACGGGCACGACCGCGGCGCCAAAGTGGTGGCCACCGCCTTCGCCGACCTGGGCTTCGACGTGGACATGGGCCCGCTGTTCCAGACGCCCGAGGAATGCGCCCGCCAGGCCATCGAAAACGACGTCCACGCGGTCGGCGTCAGCACCCTGGCCGCTGGCCACAAGACGCTGGTGCCGGCCATCATCGCCGAGCTCAAAAAGCAGGGAGCGGACGACATCATCGTCTTCGTGGGCGGCGTGATCCCGCGCCAGGACTACGACTTCCTGTATGAAGCTGGCGTCAAGGGCATCTACGGCCCGGGCACACCGATTCCCGCCAGCGCCAAGGACGTGCTGGAACAGATCAAGCAGGCGCTGGCCTGAGGGGCGGGCAGCGATGCCGCAGGCCTTGATCGACGGCGTGGCGCGCGGCGCGGGCATGGCCCAGCGCCGGGCCATGGCCAAGGCGATCACCTTGCTCGAGTCCACGCGCGCCGACCACCGCGCGCAGGCGGATGAGCTGCTCACCGCGCTGCTGCCCCACACCGGGCGCGCCTTCCGGCTCGGACTCAGTGGCGTGCCGGGTGTGGGCAAGAGCACCTTCATCGAGTCGCTCGGGCTGCACCTGATTGGCCTCGGTCACCGCGTGGCGGTGCTCACGATCGATCCCTCCAGCTCGGTGTCGGGCGGCTCCATCCTGGGCGACAAGACGCGGATGGAGCGCCTGTCGGTGCATGAGCGCGCCTTCATCCGGCCCAGCCCCAGCGGCGGTACGCTGGGTGGCGTGGCCGACAAGACGCGCGAGGCCATGCTGGTTTGCGAGGCCGCCGGTTACGACGTCGTGATCGTGGAGACGGTCGGTGTGGGCCAGAGCGAGACCGCGGTGGCGGGCATGACCGACATGTTCGTGCTGCTGCAGCTGCCCAACGCCGGCGATGATTTGCAGGCGATCAAGAAGGGCGTGATGGAGCTGGCCGATCTGGTGGTGATCAACAAGGCCGACATCGACCCCGACGCCGCCACCCGCGCGCGGGCCCAGATCACCTCGTCGCTGCGGCTGCTCGGCCTGCAGGGCCGGCCCGAGCACGGCCACCACGACACCACCCGCTGGCACCCGCGCGCCATCCAGCTCAGCGCCTTGCTGGGGCAGGGCGTGGACGCCTTCTGGGCCGAGGTGAGCGCCTTTCGCGACTGTCAGCAGGCCAATGGCGCCTGGCAGGCGCGTCGCCGCCAGCAGGCCGGGGCGTGGATGTGGGAGCGCATCGACGCCGGCCTCAAGCAACGCTTCCGCGCGCACCCCGCGGTGCGCGCCGCCCTGGACGACACCACCGCCCGCGTGCTCGCGGGCAGCCTGCCCGCGAGCGCCGCCGCGCGCCAGCTGCTGGCCTTGTTTGACTGATTTTTCCCGGAGCAACCCATGCAAGACATCCTCGACGAACTCGAACGCAAGCGCGCCGCCGCGCGCCTGGGCGGCGGCGACAAACGCATCGCCGCGCAACACGCCAAAGGCAAGCTCACCGCCCGCGAGCGGCTGGAGGTGCTGCTCGATGAAGGCACCTTCGAGGAATGGGACATGTTCGTGGAACACCGCTGCGTGGACTTCGGCATGCAGGACCAGAAGATCCCCGGCGACGGCGTGGTCACCGGCTACGGCATGATCAACGGCCGCCTGGTGTTCGTCTTCAGCCAGGACTTCACCGTCTTTGGCGGTGCGCTCTCCGAGGCCCACGCCGAGAAGATCTGCAAGGTGATGGACCAGGCCATGAAGGTGGGCGCGCCGGTGATCGGCCTCAACGACTCGGGCGGTGCACGCATCCAGGAGGGCGTGGCCTCGCTCGGCGGTTATGCCGACGTGTTCCAGCGCAACGTGCTGGCCAGCGGCGTGGTGCCGCAGATCAGCATGATCATGGGCCCCAGCGCGGGCGGTGCGGTGTACTCGCCGGCCATGACCGACTTCATCTTCATGGTCAAGGACAGCTCGTACATGTTCGTGACGGGTCCCGAGGTGGTGAAGACCGTGACGCACGAGGAGGTGACCGCCGAAGAACTGGGCGGTGCGATCACGCACACCACCAAGAGCGGCGTGGCCGATCTGGCCTTCGACAACGACGTGGAGGCGCTGCTGATGCTGCGCCGCCTGTTCAACTACCTGCCGCTCAACAACCGCGAGAAGGCGCCGGTGCGGCCCAGTGGTGACCCGATCGACCGCATGGACCTGAGCCTGGACACGCTGGTGCCGGAGAACCCGAACAAGCCGTACGACATGAAGGAGCTGATCCTCAAGACGGTCGACGATGGCGACTTCTTCGAGCTGCAGCCCGAGTACGCCAAGAACATCCTGATCGGCTTTGCGCGCATGGACGGTCAGACGGTGGGCATCGTCGCCAATCAGCCGCTGGTGCTGGCGGGTTGCCTGGACATCAAGAGCTCGATCAAGGCCGCGCGCTTCGTGCGCTTCTGCGACGCCTTCAACATCCCGGTCGTGACCTTCGTGGACGTGCCCGGCTTCATGCCCGGCACGTCGCAGGAGTATGGCGGCATCATCAAGCACGGGGCCAAGCTGCTGTACGCGTACGCCGAGTGCACCGTGCCCAAGATCACCGTGATCACCCGCAAGGCCTATGGCGGTGCGTATGACGTGATGGCGTCCAAGCACCTGCGCGGCGACGTGAACTTCGCGTGGCCCAACGCCGAGATCGCGGTGATGGGCGCCAAGGGTGCGGTGGAGATCATCTTCCGCGAAGAGAAAAAGGACCCGGCCAAGCTGGCCGAGCGCGAAGCCGAGTACAAGGCCCGTTTCGCCAACCCCTTCGTGGCCGGCGCGCGCGGCTTCATCGACGACGTGATCCTCCCGCACGAAACGCGCAAGCGCATCTGCCGCTCGCTGGTGATGCTCAAGGACAAGAAGCTGGAGAACCCGTGGCGCAAGCACGGGAATATTCCGCTGTGAACTGGAACACCTCCGCGCCGCTTCGCGTGACCCCCTCAAGGGGGCGACACCTGCAGCCCGGCCAAGCCGGTTCTGCGGTGTCCGCTGGATGGCGGCTTCGGCACTCCCACATTTGAGAAGTAGGACATCACCATGTTCAAGAAAATCCTGATCGCCAACCGTGGCGAGATCGCTTGCCGCGTGATCGCCACCGCCAAGAAGCTGGGTATTGCCACCGTGGCGGTGTACTCCGACGCCGACAAAGAGGCGCGCCACGTGCAGCTCGCTGACGAGGCGGTGCGCCTGGGCCCCCCGCCTTCGCGCGAGAGCTACCTGCTCGGCGACGCCATCATCGCCGCCGCCCAATCCACGGGCGCTGAAGCCATCCACCCCGGCTACGGCTTCCTGTCGGAGAACGAAGACTTCGCCCGGAAAGTGGAAGAGGCCGGGCTCGTGTTCATCGGCCCCAAGCACTACTCGATCGCGGCCATGGGCGACAAGATCGCCTCGAAAAAGCTGGCCAACGAAGCCCGTGTCAGCACCATCCCCGGCCACAACGAGCCGATCCAGACCCCGGACGAGGCGGTGGCCATCGCCCAGAAGATCGGTTACCCGGTGATGATCAAGGCCAGCGCCGGCGGCGGCGGCAAGGGCTTGCGCGTGGCCTTCAACGACAAGGAATGCTTTGAGGGCTTCACCAGCTGCCGCAACGAGGCTCGCAACAGCTTCGGTGACGACCGCGTGTTCATGGAGAAATTCGTCCAGGAGCCGCGCCACATCGAGATTCAGGTGCTGGGCGATGCCCACGGCAACGTGATTTACCTGAATGAGCGCGAATGCTCCATCCAGCGCCGCCACCAGAAAGTGATCGAAGAGGCGCCATCGCCCTTCATCAGCGACGAGACCCGCCGCGCCATGGGCGAGCAGGCTGTGGCGCTGGCCAAGGCGGTGAAGTACCAGAGCGCCGGCACGGTGGAGTTCGTGGTCGGCAAAAACCAGGACTTCTACTTCCTGGAGATGAACACGCGCCTGCAGGTGGAGCATCCGGTGACCGAATGCATCACCGGCCTGGACCTGGTCGAGCTGATGATTCGCGTGGCCGCCGGCGAGAAGCTGCCGCTCACCCAGGCGGACGTCAAGCGCGAGGGTTGGGCGATCGAGTGCCGCATCAACGCGGAAGACCCGTTCCGCAACTTTCTGCCCAGCACCGGCCGCCTGGTGCGTTTCGCGGCGCCGACACAGTCGATGTGGCAGGCCGACACGCAGGCGCGTTTCGGGGTGCGCGTGGACACGGGTGTGCAGGAGGGTGGCGAGATCCCGATGTTCTACGACTCGATGATCGCCAAACTGATCGTGCATGGGAAAGACCGGTTGGACGCGATCGCCAAGATGCGCGCGGCGCTCAACGGTTTCGTGATCCGCGGTGTGCAAAGCAACATTCCCTTTCAGGCCGCGCTGCTCGCCCACCCGAAGTTTGTCTCGGGGCAGTTCAACACGGGCTTCATCGCCGAGCACTATGCCCACGGGTTCCGGGCGGAAGATGTGCCGCACGACGACCCGGACTTTCTGGTCGCGCTGGCCGCCTTCGTGCGCCGCAAGAGCCGTGAGCGCGCTGCGGGCATCAGCGGGCAACTGCCGGGCTACGGCGTGAAAGTGGGTCACGATTTCGTGGTGATCACGCTGGACACCCAGGCCGGCCAGCACCGCTACACCACGGTCCATGTGGACGAGATCACCGGGCAGGTGGGCGCGGCCGTGGTCACCATCGGCGAGCGCCGTTACGAGATCCAGAGCCCTTCGCGCCTGAACGACATCTGCATCAGCGGCGTCTGCAACGAACAGCCCTTCACCGCGCAGGTCGAGCGCGGCACGGCGCGCAACCCGCTGGCGCTGGTGGTGCAGCACAACGGCACGCGCGTCGAGACGATGGTGGTGTCGCCGCGCATGGCGGCGCTGCACCGGCTGATGCCGTTCAAGGCACCGGCGGACATGAGCCGCTTCGTGTTGTCCCCGATGCCGGGACTGCTGGTCCAGGTGGCGGTGCAGCCGGGCCAGAAGGTGCAGGCGGGCGAGCGCGTGGCCGTGATCGAGGCCATGAAGATGGAGAACGTGTTGTTCGCCAGCGCCGACGGCGTGGTTGCCAAGGTGCTGGCCCAGCAGGGTGAATCGCTGGTGGTGGATCAGCCGATCGTGGAGTTCGAGAAATGACCGGCCCCCACGTTCCACCGCTGCGCGGGTCGTTGCCCCTGGACCGGGAAGGGCCCCGGTCCTCGCCGGGTCCGGGGGCTGATCCGGCTGCGGACGGCCCGGCGCCGGATCGTGCCGACACGCCGCCCCGCCCCTTCAAGGTGTTGGGCGTTCAGCAGATCGCCATCGGCGGCCCGGACAAGCTGCGCCTGCAGCGGCTGTGGGTCGACATGCTGGGCCTGTCGGTGACAGGCACCTTCCGCAGTGAGCGCGAAAACGTGGATGAAGACATCTGCGCCATGGGCGCCGGGCCGTTCACGGTGGAGGTCGATCTGATGCAGCCACTCGATCCGGCGAAGAAGCCGGCGGTGCACACCACGCCACTGAACCATGTGGGCCTGTGGATCGACGACCTGCCCAAGGCGGTGGCCTGGCTGACGGCGCAGGGCGTGCGCTTCGCGCCGGGCGGCATTCGCCGTGGCGCGGCTGGCCACGACATCACCTTCCTGCACCCCAAGGCAAGCGACGAGTTTCCCATCGCGGGCGAAGGCGTGCTGATTGAGCTGGTGCAGGCGCCACCGGCGGTGGTCGAGGCGTTCGCCGCGCTGGCCGCCCAGCCGCATTGAGCGCGGCGGGCCAGGGCGCCCGTCCGCCTCACTCGGTGATCAGGTAGGTCTTGGTCACCGCCTCCAGCACCTCGAACTCGCCGTTGAAGCCCGGTGGGATCAGGATCGCTTCGCCGGGCCCGGCTTCCTCGAAGCCACCGTGGCTGTCGTGCACGCGGCAGCGACCGGCGACCACGGTGAACAGCTCGCGCTCGGTCGCTCCCATGGCGATGCGCCAGCGCCCCGGTTCGCAGCGCCAGACACCGCTGTAGACCCGTCCGGCGGGCAGCGCATCGTCCCACACGTTCCACGTCTCCCGGCGCGGGTTGCCGCGCACGAGCCGCTCGGGGCGCGGGTGGTCAATGTCGGGGGTGCCGTCGGGGTGGGCGGTGAGCTTGATCAGGCGGGTGGGGGTGTTCATGCCCGGGATTTTCGCAAAGCCCCTTCGGCCTCTCCTGGACCCCCCCAGGCAAACCCGCATCCAGACGCGGCCTGGACCGCCGATTAAGCCGCCTCGCGGCCGTCTTTTCATCGCATCGCCCGCGGCCGCGCGCCCCTACGCTTGGATCACCCCGAACCCCGTCCCGGAGCCCCCATGATCACCACCGCCGTCCCGACCCCGGAAGCCGCCACCGCGCCGCCGTTCGCCGGCGACGATCTGCTGGAGGCGTTCAGCCTGCGCATGGCCCGCCATGGCATGAGCGTGAGTCGCAGCCTCATGCGCAGCGACCGCCGGTACGCGGTGGCGCAGATGGCACAGGCGCAAACCCTCGGCGATCCCACGCTCGATTGCCTGGCCATGGAACTGTTCCGCCGTTTCCAGCAAGAGGCGTCGGGGGTGTCCGCGCTCCACTGAGCGGCCGCGTTCAAGTCTTGTCTAGGACAGTCGATAGGCCGACAGGAGCCGATCGGAGACCTTTCATGCAGTTCACCCGACTTTTCAACCCCGCCATCTGGGTCATGCGGCGCTTGCGACTGCCGGTCAAGCTCGCGATGTTGTCGCTGGCCCTGCTGGTCCCGCTGGTGGTGGTGGCGGTGATGCTGATCCAGCGCGTCAGCGCGGACATCACGTTCACCCAGAACGAGCAGTTCGGCGCGCGGGTGATTGATGGGGTGAGCGATCTCGTGGCCGAGGTGCAGAAGCATCGGGGTCAAACCAACCTGGCCAAGGCTGGCAACCCGGGTGCCCCGGCGGCGCTGGCCGACACGCGCCGCGCGCAGCAGCGGCTGCTCGGCGACATCGACCGCGAGCTGGCCTCCCGCCCCGACCTGGGTCTGGTCAGCCTGTGGGCGCCGCTGAAGGCGCGCGTGGAGGGCTTGACCCAGACCGAAAGCATGGATGCGCCGAATGCCTTCCGCACCCATTCCGAACTGGTGCAGTCGCTGCAGCGGTTTGTCTACGCCACCGCAGACCGCAGCGGTCTGCTGTTTGACCCCGAGCCGGGCAGTTACCTGCTGATGGACATGGCCGTGAGCCGCACGCTGCCGTGGACCGAGGCGCTGGGCCAGATCCGCGGCCAGGGCGCCGGCCAGCTCGCCCGCTCCGAGCCCCAGCCCGAGGTGGTGAATGCGGTGCGTCTGAAGATTGAGATGGCGCAGGGCGACATCGGCGACGCGTCCGCGGCGATCGACCTGCTCAAGCGCCACATTGAGGTGCCGCCGGGCAGCCAGGCCGCCATCGCAACTTCGGGCGAGTTCCTGGCCGCGGCGCGCGGCGCGTTCGACCGACCGGGCAGTCTGGAAGCCGCGGCTTACTTCGAGCAGGGCACGCGAGCGATCGGTGCGGTGGCCGCGTTTCAGGACGCGGTGCTGAAGTCCTTGAACACCCAGCTGTCGGCGCGCCTGAGCGCCCTCGAGCAGCGGCGCTGGGTGGCGGTGGGCGCCACGTTCACCGGCATTGCGCTGCTCATGTATCTGATGGCCGGCTTCTACCTGAGCTTTGTGGGCGACTTCAACCGCGTGATGGGTGCCATGCGCGCCACGGCCGCGGGTAACCTGCAACACGCGGTGGCGCCCCGCGGACGCGACGAGCTGGCCGAGCTGACCGAGCTGCTGGCGCGGATGATGAACAACATTTCGGCCATGGTCGCTCAGATTCGCAGCAACTCGGCCTTGGTGGCGCACGCCGGCAAGAGCCTGGCCGACGGCAACCGCGAGCTGGCCGACCGCACCGAACAACAGGCCGCCAGCCTCGAACAGACCGCGGCCAGCGTGCAGGAGCTGACCAGCACGGTGGCTCAAAACGCCCAGACCGCCAACGAGTCCGATCAGCAGGCCGCACGGGTGCGGGACGTGGCCGAGCAGGGCGCGCAGTCCATGGGCCACGCGGTGGCGTCGGTCGAAGGCATCCAGCGCAGCGCGCAGCGCATGAACGAAATCATCGGCGTGATCGACAGCCTGGCCTTCCAGACCAACATCCTCGCGCTCAACGCGGCGGTGGAAGCCGCCCGCGCCGGTGAGCAGGGCCGCGGCTTCGCGGTGGTGGCCAACGAGGTGCGCACGCTGGCGCAGCGGTCGGCGGCCTCGGCCAAGGAAATCCGTGAGCTGATCGAGTCGTCGAGTTCGCAGGTTTCCTCCAGCGTGTCGCTCATCCGCGGCGCGGGTGAGAGCATCGGGCAGATCGTGGGTGGCGTGCGCGGCGTGGCATCCAACATGTCGCTGATTTCCGCCTCCAGCGCCGAACAGAGCAGCGGCCTGAGCGAGATTTCCTCGGCGGTGTCGCAGCTCGACCAGATCACGCAGCGCAACGCCCAGATGGTGGAGCGCGCCGTCCACCAGGCGAACCTGCTGGAGCAGCGCGCGGCCAGCCTGGCGAGCGCGGTGGCCTCGTTCAAGCTGCAGCAGGGCACGGCCGAAGAGGCCATGGCGCTGGTGGACCGCGCGATGGATCAGCGCCAGCGGCTCGGTCGCGACGAATTTGTGCGCCAGCTCACCGAGCCGTCCAGCGGATTCCACGACCGCGACATGTATGTGTTCGCGCTCGATCGCACGGGTGTCTATCGCGCCTTCGGCGGCAAACCCGAGAAGGTGGGCTCGCGGGTGCAGGACATCCCGGGCGTGGACGGTCAGGCCTTGTTGAGCGCCATCATCGCCCAGGCAGAGCAGGGGGTGGGCTGGGTGGAATACGACATCGTGAACCCGGTGACGGGCGCGGTGCAGACCAAGATGTCGTATGTCGTGAAGGTCGACGACTTGTACGTCGGCTGCGGCGTGTACAAGACGGCGGCGCTGCTGACCGCGGCCTGATCGCCGCCGCGAAGCCGCGGCCCGATCAGCCGCCAGCGCGGCGGCTGCGCGCGCGGGCCAGCGCGGCCTCAATCACCGCCCGCTTGCGGTCCAGCTCGATGGGATCGGTGATCGCCGAATGCGCCGGCAGGTCGGCCAGCTTGGCCGCGGCTTTGGCCTCCAGCCGGGCCTCCTGGTGCTGCTTCTCCCGCACCAACCGGGCGCGGCGGGCGTCGTACCGGGCCCGGCCTTGCGCGGCCTGTGCCGCGCTCCAGCCGTCCCACCCACTGCGCTCGCCGCTGACCACATCCAGCGAGATGCAGTCCACCGGGCAGACCGGGATGCACAGTTCGCACCCGGTGCAGTACGGTTCGATGACGGTGTGCATGCGCTTGTTTAGCCCGACGATGGCGTCGGTCGGGCACACCTTGATGCACAGCGTGCAGCCAATGCACCAGTCCTCGTCGATCACCGCGACGGTGACGGGGCCCTCGATGCCAAAGCGCGGATCGATCGGTTGCGCGGGCAGACCGGTGATGCGCGCCAGCCGCTCCACGCCCGCCTGGCCGCCCGGGGGGCACTGATTGATGCCCGCCTCCCCGGCAGCGATGGCCCGCGCGTAGCTTTCGCAGTCGGGGTAACTGCAGCGCTGGCACTGCGTCTGGGGCAGGGCCGCGTCGATCCGCCGAACGAGCGCCTCGTCCATCCCGGCCGGGCTGTCTCAGGCGGTCGCAGCGCGGCGGCGTGCGGGCCGCTTGGCGGTGGGCGGCGTGACCGAGGCCCCGGCGGCGGCCGCTGGCTGGTGGCTCAGGATGAAGGACTTCACCACCGGATACACCATCTCGCGCCAGCGGCGGCCGCTGAAGATGCCGTAGTGGCCCGCGCCCTTGGCTTCGTAGTGCATGCGGTGAGCCTCGGGGATGCCGGTGCACAGGTCGTGCGCCGCGGCCGTTTGTCCGGAGCCCGAGATGTCGTCGAGCTCACCCTCGACGGTGAGCAGGCCGGTGTGCTGGATGTCCTGCGGGCGCACGCGCTCGGCCCGCCCGGCGTCATTGCGCACATCCCACGTGCCGTTGACCAGGCGAAACTCCTGGAACACCGTGGCGATCGTCTCGAGGTAGTAGTCGGCGTCCATGTCGAGGACCGCGTTGTACTCGTCGTAAAACTGCCGATGCGCCTCGGCGCTCTCGTTGTCGCCTTTGACCAGATTCTGGAAATAGTCGTAATGGCTGTTGGCGTGGCGGTCGGGGTTCATCGCCACGAAGCCCGAGTGCTGCAGGAAGCCCGGGTAGACGCGGCGTCCGGCCCCGGGAAACTTGTCCGGCACCCGGTAGATCACGTTGGTCTCGAACCAGGCGTGGCTGCGTTGCGTGGCCAGGTTGTTCACCGCGGTGGGCGATTTGCGGGCATCGATCGGCCCCCCCATCATCGTCATCGACAGGGGCGTGGTTTCACCGCGGCTGGCCATCAGCGACACCGCCGCGAGCACCGGCACCGTCGGCTGGCACACGCTCATCACGTGGCAGTTGCCATAGGTCGCTTGCAGGTAGCGGATGAAGGTCTGCACGTAGTTGACGTAGTCGTCGAGGTGAAACTCACCCTCGGCCAGTGGCACCAGCCGGGCGTTCTTCCAGTCGGTGATGTAGACCTTGTGGTCCTTGAGCATCGTCTTGACCGTGTCGCGCAACAGCGTGGCGTAGTGACCCGACAGCGGGGCCACGATCAGCACCACCGGCTGCGCCTTGAGCTTGGTCAGCGTGGCCGGGTCGTCGCTGAAACGCTTGAAGCGGCGCAGTTCGCAGAACGGCTTGTCCATTTCCACGCGCTCGTGGATGGCCACGTCCACCCCATCCACGGCCACGGTGCGGATGCCAAACGTCGGTTTTTCGTAGTCTTTGCCCAGCCGGTGCAGCAGGTCGTAGCTGGCCGACATGCGCTGGGCGCCTGGCAGCTGCGACAGCGGCAGCATCGGATTGCGGAACATGCGCGACGCCACCTCCGCCAGATCGGCAAAGGGTTCCATGATGGAGCGCTGCGTTTCGTAGAACTGATAAAGCATCGCGAAAACTCCGATTGTTGCAGTGCAGCAATATAACGGAATGTGGCATTTCCCGCTCAAGGGAAAACACCCGGCCGGGTACCGTTGTTGTCGCGTTGGCGATGTCCGCGCCGTGTCAGGCGGCCGTGCTGGCGTGAAAAAGCCCGCCAGCGGCGGGCTGCGCCGGGGCAATGGCGGTCACATCACCGCGGCGATCGAGCGGCAGACGTGGTCGATGTTCTTGCTGTTAAGCGCGGCCACGCACATGCGGCCAGTGTCCGTGCCGTAAACGCCGAACTCGCTGCGCAGGCGGACCATCTGGTCCTTGCTCAGGCCCGAGTAGCTGAACATGCCGATCTGCGTGGTGATGAAGGACATGTCCTGCGTCACGCCGGCGGCCTTCAGCCCGTCCACGAGCTTTTGCCGCATCGCCTTGATGCGCACGCGCATCTCGCCGAGCTCTTGCTCCCAGAGCGCGCGCAACTCCGGGTTGTTGAGCACCGCGGCGACCACCGCGCCACCGTGGGTCGGCGGGTTCGAGTAGTTCGTGCGGATGACGATCTTGAGTTGCGACAGCACACGGTCCGCTTCTTCCTTGCTGGCGCACAGCACCGACAAGGCGCCCACCCGTTCGCCGTACAGGCTGAAGCTCTTGGAGAACGAGGTGGACACGAAGAAGTCCAGGCCAGCCGCCACGAACTTCGCAATCACGGCACCGTCTTCCGCGATGCCATGCCCGAAACCTTGGTAGGCCATGTCCAGGAAGGGCGTGAGGCCACGCGCCTTCACCGCGGCGATGACCTGGTCCCACTGGGCCGGCGTGATGTCGTACCCGGTCGGGTTGTGGCAGCACGCGTGCAGCACCACGATGGTCCCCGGCGCGGCGGCATTCAGGCTGGCCAGCATGCCCTCGAAATTCACGCCGCGCTTTTCAGCGTTGTAGTAGGCATAGGTGCCGACCTGGAAGCCGGCGTTGGCGAACAGCGCGCGGTGGTTTTCCCAGCTCGGGTCGCTGATCAGCACCGTGGCGTTCGGGCTCAGGCGTTTGAGGAAATCGGCGCCAATCTTGAGGCCGCCTGTGCCGCCGATGGCCTGCACCGTGGCCACCCGGCCGCTCTTGACCGGTTCACTGTCGGCGCCGAACACCAGCCCCTTGACCGCGGCGTCGTAGGCGGCGATGCCATCGATCGGCAGGTAGCCGCGCGCGGCGGGCTTGTCCATCAGGGCTTTTTCCGCGGCCTGCACGCACTGCAGCAGCGGCAGCTTGCCGTTGTCGTCGAAATACACCCCGACACCGAGGTTGACCTTGCTGGGGTTGGTGTCGGCAGCAAACTGTTCGTTCAGACCCAGGATCGGGTCGCGCGGGGCCATTTCGACGGCGGAGAAGAGGGACATGGCGGCTGGTTGGGAAGGAAAAAGCAGGATTTTATGCCGGCGGGCTGATCGCCGCCGCCTGGAACTCAGCGCCTTCGATCTGGCACCGCCTGCGCTGCCATCCGAGAAATAGTGCGCATTTCCGCGAACCACATCACTGGTTCGCTGGTGCGCCCCTTCGTGGGGTGGGGAACCGTCGCGCGCATGGATTACCATCGGTTACGCGGTTGCTACTAAGGTGTGACCGGTGACTGTCTCGAGGCGGCGCCTGCACGCTTTAGGACAAAGCGGCTGGTGCGGCCCGGTGCTGACGTTCGTCCGCCGGCATTGACGTCGATCAATTGGGTCCGAGCGTCGCGGCCGTACAGTCGGCCCAGCCTCCGCCCGCGTGTGTCTTCGTGCCCGCCGCGACGCGGAGCTGCATCGCTCCGATGGTTAACGCAAAAATTCTGACTGAAAGAACCCACATGGATGCATTGGCTGATCAAATCGTTGTCAACGCAGGACATAAGGCGCCTCCCGCCAGCGAGGCTCCGGTGAAGGCTCTGCTGCCGATCGATGCATCCAATGGATTTTTCTTAGATGCTGTCGAGGCGCGGCGCATCGGTGAAAGTTTGGCGGCGGATTATTGCTTTGCTGAGCCTTTCCCGCATATCGTCATTGACAACTTCCTGCCGGCAGATGTCATTCAATCGGCCATCGATCATTTCCCGCGACGTCCGTTGGCGAATGATACCAATTTTGAAATTGGTTACGCAGGGCAGTTCAAGCGTCAGATACTTCCCGAAGATTGCTCTGCGACGGCTCGGCAGTTATTTCATTTTTTCAATTCTGCGCCGTTTCTCGCTTTTCTGGAGGGTCTTTCGACCATTGAATCCCTCATCCCGGACCCCCACTTTGTGGGCGGTGGGTACCACGAAACGGCACGGGGCGGGTATTTGGGTGTGCACGCGGACTTTCGAATCAATGAGCGCTTGCATGTTCACCGACGCATGAACGTGATCATTTACCTCAACGAAGCGTGGAAACCGGAGTACGGCGGTCAACTCGAGTTGTGGGACCGCCAAATGAAGGCCTGTCATTCCTCGGTGCTTCCGGTGTTCAACCGGTGTGTGATTTTCAATACCGACGCAGATTCTTTTCACGGCCACCCAGATCCATTAACCTGCCCAGAGGGCGTGTACCGGCGGTCGATTGCCCTGTATTACTACACCGCATCCCGCGAGATTTACAAGGAAGTTCCGTCTAATTCCACGATCTATGTGGCTCGTCCAACGGATAGTGCGAAAACGAAGAAGGAAGCCTTCAATCTGCGTTTGGACCAGCATCTCAGGCAGTGGGTGCCTCCCGCCCTCCAACGCTACGTGTTCGCGCTCAAGCGCAGGATCGGCATGTAAGGCAGTTCGATGCGTGACATCGCGTCGGGCGCTCCGCTGGTCGGCTTCGGAGCGCTTTTCTTGGGGTGGGCTGTGTGATTCAGGATATCAAGGCCCTGGTGGTCGTCCTGGGCTTGACACTGCCGTTGTGGCACTTGGCCAAGCGTGTGTTCGCGCCCTTGGCGGCACCGGGCGATTTTGAACGGCGCCGCAACGTCTGGCTGGCTTTGACTGTGTTGGGGCTATTGGCCCCGAACATTTGGATATACACGGTTTTCGCGCTCCCCATCATGCTGTGGGCGGCTCGGCGGGACTCCAACCCCGTTGCTCTTTATATCCTGCTGTTTTTTGTCATTCCCAATACCAGCATTCGCCTGCCGTCCATCGGCGTGGATCTGTTTGACATCAGCCATCAGCGCCTGCTGGCACTCGGGGTCCTGATTCCCGCCTACCTTCAAGCCCGGCGGGAGCGTTTCCAGACATCGGCGAATGGGGTACGTGTATACCGCGGCCTTGATGCGACCGATTGGTTCCTGGTGTTCTATGTGCTCCTGACACTTGTCTTGCCAACGCCCCATGACAGCGTGACCAACACGATGCGGCGGACCTTTCTTGCCGTGCTGGACATCGGACTCCTGTTTGCGGTCTGGAGCCGATTGAATCCTCGGGTCGAGGCTTTCCGCGATGTGATGGGCGCTTGGGTCTTGGCGGCCATGATGATGTCTCCTGTGGCAATGTTTGAGACTGCCCGGGGGTGGCTCTTGTACGTTGATATTTCCCACCAGTGGGGCAATCCGAACGTTTTTGCCTACCTGATGCGGGGCGGTCTGCTGAGGGCCCAGGTCACCGCTGGTCATTCCCTCACGCTGGGGATCTGGCTGGCCATCGCATGGGCCCTGTACCTAGGTCTGCAGTCCCGCTGGGACAGCCGCTGGCTCAAGCTGTTCTTTGGCGCTGTTCTTCTGGGTGGCTTGGCCGCCAGCCTCGCCCGGGGAGCCTGGATTTCGGCCTTTTTTGCATTCGTCGTGTTTTACCTGCTGGATCCCCGTGGGGCGTTGCCCGCCGTGAAGGCCATGGGAGGGTTCGCCGTGATCGCGCTGCTGTTTTTGTCGTCGCCGATTGGTGACGACTTTCTGGCCTTGCTGCCCTTTGTGGGATCGGTGGACAGTGAAAACGTGATTTACCGAAAGCGATTGCTGGAGGTTTCCTTGGGCCTGATTGCCCGCAATCCCTGGTTTGGGGATCCCTTCGTCCTGAGCCAGATGGAGTCGCTGCGCCAGGGGCAAGGCATCATTGATCTGGTTAATGGCTATCTCACGGTGGCGCTGTTCAATGGTCTGGTGGGTTTGTCCCTGTTCGTTGGGTTCTTGCTGATTGCGGTGTGGCGCGCCCGCGCGGTGTGGGCTTGGTACCGCAAGCGGGACGTGGACCGGGCTATCGTGGGTGCCTCATTGGTGGCGGCCACGATGGCGAACATGCTGTTCATTGCTACGGCGGGCATTGACCCCATGATTTATATGCTCGTCGGATTGCTGTCGAGCTACATCTGGATGCAGCGCGACGATCGTCGCCGGGATGAACTGGCTCGGCGGGTGCAGGGGCCGCCCGTGCCGGCGCCGCCGCCAACCCAAGCCAAGCGCCTCGGTCCACGCGTGTCCGGGTCGGTGGGCTCGGGTGGCCCCAACCGCCGGCGGCCTCGCTGACGCTCCATCGCATTCCCTCTTTCACACCGGAGCTTTCTATTTCTACTCAGCGAACCTTCGGCCAACTGGCGCTGTCGGCGGCCAAACTGGAAGCGCTTGTGTACGGGGCGGGCCTGGTGCTGCGCTTCGTGTCGGGGCTGATCCTGAGCCGACTCCTGTTCCCCGAGGCGTTTGGTCTCGCCGTGACCGTGGGTTTGGTGTCCACAGGACTGATCATGCTGTCCAACGTGGGCGTGTCCCAGAGCATCATCCAGAGCCCGAATGGCGACAGACCGGAGTTCTTGAATACGGGCTGGGTGGTGTTGGCGGCGCGAGGGGCCGGCCTGTGGCTGGTTTCGGTGTTGCTGACCTATCCCCTGGCCTGGTTGCTGGATGAACCACAGCTGCTGTGGTTGCTGCCAGTCGGTTGCCTGAGTGTCTTGATTACCGGGCTGTCCAGCACGTCGGTCATCACGTTGCGGCGCCGACTCCAATTGAAGCCCGTCCTGGCGCTTGAAGCCGCTACCCAAATTCTGACGTTTGTCCTGAATGTCTGGCTTGCTTGGTGGTGGCAGTCGGTGTGGGCTCTCGTGATCTCACCCCTGGTGGCCAGCGTGTTTTCAACCGCGGTTAGCCATTTGCTGGATGTTGGCTACCGCAACCGGATTCAATGGCATTCCGCGTCGTGGCGAGAAATGTATGCCTACGGCCGCTGGATCCAAGCATCCTCTGCCATGTCATTTGCGAGCAGTCAAGCGGATCGGTTCTTGCTGGCCCACTACATCGGGATGGCCTCGCTGGGTGTTTACAACTTTGCGACCATCATGGCCGAAGCGATTTCAGCGGGTGTTGTACGAATCACGCATGGCGTGTTGTTTCCACTTTTGAGCCAAGTCGGGCGCGAAGATCCCTCTGCTTTGTGTGATCGTTACTACCGCATTCGGCTGTGGGGCGACATTATCGCCTTGCTACCTATTGGCGCTATTGCGGCCAGCAGTCAGCAAATCGTTGACCTGCTGTTTGATGCGCGGTACGCGGAGGCCGGATGGATGCTGCAGGCGCTTTGTATAAGGGCTGCAATGGTTTGCTTGTTGGCGCCGGTAGAAACTTTTCTGTTTTCTGTTGGCCACACCCGCTATGGTTTTTATCGAGACATTGCGCGAGCGTTGTGGGTGCTTCCCACCATACCGTTGGCGTGGCATTTTGGGGGACTCGTGGCGGTAGTGTGGGTGATTGCGCTATCGGAGATTCCCGTTGCGGTGGTATTGTGGTTCGCCGCGAGACGTCACGGCTATCTGCGCTGGACCCGAGAAGCGGTAGGACCGCTTGCGTTTGTTGTTGGGCTGGTCGGAGCCATAGCCTTCTGGCGCTCGGTTGAACAATTATTTGGCTGAAAACTATTTCGCCGAGTGCTTCTTTTTCTCCTGTCTCAACAACGATGAACGTTCTTTTTTATGCGCCCGCCTGGCCGCTATCCCACTTCTCCAATGGGATCATCAGCTATGTAGACCGCTTGCGTCCCGCCTTGGCTCAGGAAGGTGTTAGGAGCGAGGTTATCGTGTCCCAGGTTGGGCCGGGCTATTCGGGTGACGTTCAAACTTTGGTGGCTTTATCCGGTCCTTGGGCACCCGTGGTGTCGCTCGGCAATAAGATTGCTTATCGCTTGGCTCCGGACGCCGCGATTGATTGGACGTTCCGTGCCCACCTTAGGCTGGCAGGGCGGCGCTTGCGTCGGGAGAGTGCCATTGATTTGGTCGAGATGGAAGAGACGTTCGGCATCGCGCCCAGTCTGGCGCGATCGGTGGGGGCTCCGTTGGTGGTGCGTTTGCACGGGCCGGCCTTTCTGACTCGCACGGCTGCCGGGGAGATCGTAAACAGCCGATTGGCGCGACAGATTCGGCGTGAGGGCGAGGCGATTAAGTTCGCCAAAGGCGTATCAGCGCCCTCGCGTGAGGTTCTGGATCGGGTAGTGGGCCAGTATGGAACATTGGGCCAGCCTAGCGCGGTGATCCCCAACCCGGGACCGATGCCAGTGGAGTCTCATCGTTGGACCGCAGCTGGGGCGCAGTCGGGTCGAATTCTGTTCATCGGGCGTTTTGATCGCCTCAAGGGCGCCGATACGGCAGTGGAAGCCTTTCGCATGCTTTTGGAAAGCCATCCCCATGCTCGTTTGACATTTGTCGGACAGGATGTCGGGTTGGTGGATGATTCTGGTCGATCCTGGTCGGCGGAGTCCTACTTCGCAGACCGTTTGGGTCCAAACCGTGGCAAGTTGGAATACTTGGGTCGCCAGCCCAACGAAAGTTTGGTTGAGTTGCGACAACGTGCCCAAGTCGTGATTCAGCCGTCGAGATATGAGGTATTCAGTGTGGCAGCGCTCGAGTGCTGCGCTCAGGGAGTGCCACTCATTCTCTCCAACACCGGGGGCCTTGCTGAAATCGTACGGGACGGTCTCACGGGTTGCTTGGTGAGGCCAGCAGATCCTGAAGATCTGGCGCAGCGACTGCGTTTCCTTCTGGACCATCCCCAGGCTGCTGCCGCCATGGGAGATGCAGCCTTGTCAGACTACCGGCAACGATTTACTCCCTCTATCGTCGCCCGTCGGACCAAGGCGTTTTATGAAGAGGTCTTGGCGCAGAGCAAAAGCGTCTGAGAAAGGACCTCGCCTAAATCGTGGACTGACCACGTCAATTTATGTGGCCCCTGCATCGTCAACGGCCAGATTCACTGGCGGAAAGGCCTGCTTTGGTGTAACGACTGACCACCGACCAGACCGTTTCCTGCATCACCCGCGCGGTTTCGTCGCTGGGTGCGACGGCCGGTGTCCCATCGGCTTTTTTGAGTCGGTGTGGCAGGCCCACCGGGCTGCGCTGGTAGAGCACCGCATAGTGGGTGAGCGCCACGAGGTAACTGCCGAGGTCGTTGATGTGGATCATGTCTTGGGTCCCATCGGCGTTTTTGCGGAAGAGATCCTGCCGACGGGTGACGTCGGGCAGCTTGGGGCCTTGTTCGGCTCGACGGACAAACGCTGCCATGACCTGGCCGGCCGGTATCACGTGAATTGGCCCCCCGGTGTCGTCGCGGGCCATCGCCTTGGCGAGTAAATCGCCTTCCCAGTAAAGGGCCAGATCACGGTCAATTCGCTCCAGCCAGCCGTCGGGGTCGTCCAGTTGATGCCACGTTTCGTACAGGAAGACTCGCGTTTGCGGAGCGCTTTCTCGCGCCAAGCGGGCCCATTGCCGCACGTACTTTGAACTGTCGTGGTATCGAATGGCGTCCTTGATCTCCACCATCTCTGTGAGCACCAAGGCATCGAATCGCCCGCTTCGCATGGCGTCGCGGGCGTCTTCGTAGCGAGGATGGGCGTTCTCCTCCTTGAATCCGTTGATGGGCACGTCTGGCTCATAGTGCGACTTCAGCGTCGCGCCCCAGCCAAGTTGGGAGCGGTGGTCGTGGCCCTGGCCGGCGAGTTGCTCCAGCATGATCGGCATGTCCCGCCCCACGAGGCTGTGGCCCAAATGGAAGACGCGCAGGGGTTTGGTCGGGGCGGGCAGGGGGTCGACGTATCGCGCTGCCAACGAAGCCGCGTCCAGCGACTTCTGCCAGCCACAAGCAGTCAGAAGGCCGACGAGGATGAAGGTGAGGGAGTGTTTCAGGCGCATGATGGCCAGCGGGACTCGGGGAGGGTGTCGGCGGGGGGCGTGGATGCGCGCCGCGCGAGCATCTGTGTCCGGATGTGTGCCGCGAGTTCCCTGACGCCGGGCGCGGCCAGAATGTCCATGTGACGGCCCGGCACACGGTGGACCGTCATCTGCGCGAGATGGACTCCCCAACCGTAGGCCACATCGGTCGACGGATCGTCGCCGGCCTGCAAAAAAAGCACCGGCACGTCGCTGGCCGCCGGTTGGTACCGATGGATTGCCTCGGCGTACTGCTCGATGCGGCGCTGGCCTGGATCATCTCGCTGAACGTGTTCCCGGTGCAGAACTCGCAGCACGTGCCACAGGTGACCCACCCCGTCACGCCGAATCAGCCGCCACCGGCGCCGAAGGCCTGCCATCAGATGCCGCCACCCACGTCCGGGAAGCATCGAGTCCAGCAAGATCAACAGCTCGACCTGTTCTCCGGCCCGACGCAGACGCTGGGCAACCTCGAAAGCCAGGATGCCGCCGATCGAGAACCCGCCCATGACATACGGGCCTTGCGGCTGCACAGAACGGATCAGGTTCAGGTAGTCGCCCGCCATGGCTTGGATGTCCAGCGGGGGAGTTCCCGGTGCAGTCGGTCGATCCACCAGATCGATTTCCGCCTGGGAGAACAGTCCGTAGACAGGGAAATCATCCCCGAGGTGTCTGGCAAGGTCACGATAAATATCCGCGCCCGCCAGCAGGAACAGCCCGGCGCCCGACCCTCGAGGTTGCAGGGTGGCGACGCAGCGGGTGGCACCCAACGACGGCGGACCTTGTTTGGCCAGTTCGGCCGCCAGCGACGCGATGGTGGGGAGGTCGAACAGCAGACGCAGCGGGCAGGGCCGGTTCATGCGCTTCTCGATCAACCCGGCCGCCCGTATCGCCAGCAGTGAGTGCCCTCCCAAGTCGAAGAAGTTGTCATGAATGCCAATGGCCGATTGTTGAAGCACTTCACTCCAAACCGCCCAGACCTGCTGTTCTTCCGGGGTGACCGGTGGAGCTTTCAGGGCCGGTGAGCCGACGCTCGTTACCGCCGGAGCGGGAAGGGCGCGGCGGTTGGTCTTGCCGTTCGCGAGCAAGGGAAGCGCGTCGAGGTGGACTACCGCGGTTGGGAGCATGTGTTCCGGCAGCCACCGTCGGAGGTGTTGCCTCAAATCGTCGATGGGCGTTTTCGCCCCGCCCTTGGGAATCACGTAGGCCACCAGCCGGGGATCGTTTTCCCTGTCTTCGCGCACGGTCACCACCGCCCGGCCTACGCCGGGATGCTCCTCAAGCCTGGCCTCAATTTCGCCAGGCTCAATCCGGAATCCGCGGAACTTCACCTGATCATCAATGCGACCGAGGTGTTCCAGCCTACCGTCGTGATGCCAGCGTCCGAGATCGCCCGTCCGGTAGATGCGCGCCTCGGGTTCATCCGCCTCGATGAATCGTTCGGCAGTCAGAGTCGGCCGGTTGTGATAGCCATTGGCCACGCCCAGTCCACCGATGCAGATCTCCCCCGGCACCCCCACCGGCGCGACCTGTCCTCGCGCGTCGCGCACCTCGATGAGGGTGTTGTCCAAGGGTTCCCCGAGTGCGATGGCGGGCAGCGATTCGGCCGTCACACGCCAGCGGCTTGACCACACCGTTGTTTCCGTGGGGCCATACATGTTCCAGACCTCGCCGCAACGGGCCAGAAGGTCGGCGGCCAGCGCCGCAGTCAGGGGTTCCCCGCCCACCAGACCCCTGAGCTCCGCCGTGCCAGACCAGCCCGCCTCGAGCATCAGATGCCAGCGTGACGGGGTGGCCTGCATGACGGTGGCGCCAGATTCCCTCAACAGCCGCGCCAGTGTCGATCCATCCTGACCCTCTTCTTCGGTGGCGAGCACCACGCACGCTCCTACCCCCAGCGGCAGCAACAGCTCCAGCACAGCAATGTCAAAGCCGACCGTGGTCACGGCAAGCATCGTGTCCTCCGGTCCGATACCGGGTCGCTTGGCTACGCTGGCAAGGAAGTTCGCTACCGCCCGGTGAGGTACCACCACACCCTTGGGTAGACCGGTGGAGCCCGACGTGTAGATGATGTACGCGGGATCGGTGGCGCGCGCGTCCAGATCAGCGTCTGCAGGGAGATCCTCGGCAGCTTCCAAGGCCAGCTCTTCAGCCATTCGATCAGCGGGCAATCGTCTCACTTGGGCTGTATCCAAGTCGTCCAGAAAGGCACCCTCACCGACGATCGCGGTCAGGTTGGCGTCGCTGATTTGGTGGCTCAAACGTTCCAGGGGGTAGTCCGGATCCAGTGGGACGTAGGCGGCGCCCGCACGCAATACGCCCAGTAAAGCCGCGACCAGCGAATGCCCCCGCCGCAAAGCGAGTCCGACGCGGCTGCCGCGCGCGATGCCCTGGCGACGCAGGCGCCGGGCCCAGCGGTTGGCTGCCGCGTGGAGCGCAGCGTAAGACCAAGCTTCGCCGCGGCACACGAGCGCTGTTCGCTCTGCGCGCTGGTCGACCCTGTGAAGCGCCATCCATCCGACCACCGTGTCGGCAGCCAGCGGAACGGCCGGGCCCGATCCCCAGCGGCGAAGCGTTTCGCGCTCAAGCGGGTCCAGCAGTGGCCAGTTACCCACCGGTGACGCCTCGTCTAGCCCAATGCATCGCAGGGTAATTTCCAGGTGGCGAGCCAGCCGCTCGATTGTGCTGTGGTGAAACAACTCGGTGGCGTACTCCAGCAGGATTGAGCGGTCGTGGTCGGGGTCGGCAATGACCGTGAGATCAAACTGAGCTCTCTGCCGGTCGAAGTCGACCCGCGACCATTCAGCACCGTCAAACTGGAGTCCGCGCGCGGGCGCATTGATCATGTTGAACAACACGTTGAACAGGGGTGGCCTGCCCGGGCCCGCGCGTTCCTGCAGGGACTGAACGAGGAGCTCGAAGGGCATGTTCTGGTGGGCATGGGCCTCCAGCGCCGCCGCTCGCACCCGAGACATGACTCCGTCAAAGCTATCACTGGGCTCGACATCGGTACGCAGCACCAGCGTGTTGACGAATGTCCCGATCAAGGCTTCCGTGGCCAGGTGCTGTCGATTGGCAATCGGCATGCCAAAGGCGATATCAGTTCGTCCGGAATGGCGCATGAGCACGATCGACAGCGCCGCCATCAGCACCATTGACAAGCTGGCGTCGCGGCGCGAGCTGGCACGTCGAAGCTCGGCGAGCAAGCCTTCGTCAAGCGAGATCTTCACGCAGCGGCCCAGGTGGTTGGGCGTGCGGGGTTGATCTTTGTCCCGCGGGAAAGCCACGGGCTCGAGGCCTGCCAGTCGCTTCGTCCAGTACGCGAGTTCTTTTGATTCGCGGACGTCCTGGAACCAGCGCCGGTGCCATGTCGCGTAGTCGGCGTACTGCAGCTTGAGAGGTTCAACATCCAGCGACGCGCCCCGGACGATGCGGTTGTAGTGGTCGGTCAGCTCGCGCGCGAGTGTCGCGAAGGACCACTGGTCTCCGACGATGTGGTGCATAACCACGATCAGTACGGTGCGGTTGGGTGCGAGATCAATGGCCTGAGCTCGCAGGAGTGGTGCGCGGTCGAGCGCGAAAGGGCGTACGGTGAATTCCGCCAGCTGGGCAGCCAGCGCTGCCCCGTGCTCTTGGTCGGCCCTGGCGTTGAGCCGAACGCGTTCCCAGATCACCCTTGGGGTGTCGACGATTTCTCCCACCACCCGACCGTCTTCGCTGAAGAAGCGGGTGCGCAGGATGGCATGGCGCGCGATGATTTGGTCCAACGCAGTCTGCAGCGCCGTCATGTCCAACGGGCCATCGATCTGGATCGCCAGGGGCATGTTGTAGGCGCTGCCCGCAGGAGCCATCTCATGCATGAACCACATGCGTTCTTGCGAAAAGGACAGAGACGTGCGCGTTCCTACCGACAACGGCTCGGGGGGGAGCAGCCCGAACGGTTCATCGCCGCGCTCCGCTGATGACAACCCGTCAAGCCCCTGCGCGAGCGCATGCGTCAGCGCTTCTAGGGTGGGTCCTTCAAACAAAGACTGCAGGGGAAGATCGACCCCAAACCTCGCCCTAAGGCGCGAAAGCAGTTGGGTCGCCAGGAGGGAGTCACCGCCGAGGTCAAAGAAGCTGGCCTGGGGGTTGACCGGTGGGCACCCGAGCACTTCTCGCCAGACTGCTTCCAGTTCTTCACGGAGCCTCGGGTGTGTCACGCCTTGGGCTGTGACCACTGCCGATGGGGGGCGTTTGGCACTGGAGATGCGCTGCGTCTCCCACTGCCCCTGTTCAAGGATGTTCGCGGCCTCCCGCCGTTGGAGCTTTCCGCTGGACGTCCGAGGCAGGGCGCCGACGTTGAGAAGAATCACGTCGTGAATACTGATGGCGTGATCCTGGGCGACCTGTCGGGCAATTCGATCGGCCAGCGCGGCTGGACCTCCCACGATGCGCCGCGGGCGGCACTCCACCAGAAGCACCACCACCTCGCGCCCATCGCGAGGTACAGACACGGCGACCGAGCCACCTCGCCGCACGGCGGTATCCACCGATTCGGCCGTGCGCTCCAGGTCCTGGGGGTGGATGTTGCGACCGGAGACGATGATGAGGTCCTTGAGGCGACCGACCACGAACAGCCCTCCATCGTGGACAAAGCCCAGATCGCCTGTGCGCAGATAGGAGCCTTTGGCCGCCTTGTCTTGCGCGAAGGTGGCCTTGAAGATCTGCGCAGACTCCGTGGGCTGTGACCAGTAACCCCGCGCTACGCTGTCGCCCCGGACCCAGATTTCACCGATAGCGTCTGGGGACGTCGCTAAGCGGGTGTTCGGGTCGACGATCACCACCTCAAGACCTGCCAAAGGCGTACCGCAGTCCACCACCTCGCGCGACCCGCGCGCCTCGGCCGGCGCCAATTTCACGCGCCCGTTCTCCAGCGCGGCCGCGTTGAGTGACAGCGTACGCAAGCCCTGCCTGGGTCCCGCGACGGTAACCGCCAAGACCGCTTCTGCCAATCCGTAGGAGGGCGCTAGCGCTTGAGGGTCCAAGCCAAACGGTTGAAACGCCGCTGCGAAGGCGTTCAGCGTAGATGCTCGAATGGGTTCGGCACCACAGCTTGCCATGACAAGGCTTCGCAAATCCCCACGCCAGGCCGGTGTCTTCGCCAAGGCCTGCACACAGGCGGCATAGGCAAAGTCGGGCGCGCCGGTGTGTGTGATGCGGTAGCGGTCTATCGCCTCAAGCCAATGCAGGGGCCGGGTCAGGAAGCCAGCCGTGGGCATGATGTACGACGGGCAGCCTTGGTACATCGACTGGATGACGCCGTGGATGAGCCCGTAATCGTGGAACCAGGGCAGCCACACCAGTCCTCGGGGTTGATCCACGTCGAGTCGGGCCGCCATCGCCTGACAGTGGGCCAGCACCGCTTGATGGGTGATTTCGACGCCGCGGGGTTCGCTGGTTGAGCCCGAGGTGTACTGTAGGTAAGCAAGCTCTGCGGTCAGAGCTTCCGTGCGGGTCGTGGAGTCAGTCAGCACGGCGGTTCGGCCCAGAGGGGGGGCATGAATCTCTTTGGAGGCTGATTCCCCCAAAAGCGCTTCGCGGTGTGTCCAGGGCGTACTCGATTCGAGGGCTGAGGCGCGATCGACGAACCCCTGGTGACACAGACCCAAACGCGCACCGGTGTCTTTCACCAAGGCAGTCATGCGGCGACGCGCGGCCAGCGTGGCTTTGGCTCCTGGCGCCGGGCAAGGGACCGGGATGCGGCCGGCCAGAAGGCAGGCCCAGAACAGCACGATCGCGTCGGGCTCGTTGTCGAACGCGAGGAGCACCCGGTCTCCGAGCTCGGTGCATTGCGCCACCGCCATGGCCAGGAGGCGGCACTGTGCACCCAACTCGCCAAAAGTCATCACGGTGCTCAGCTGCAGATCGGCACCCACGAAAGCGTAGGCCAATGCCGGTCCCAGGCTCGCCGTCTGCCGCTCGAACAGGTCACGGAGGCTGGTGAGCGCAGCAACGGAAGCGTTGTCCTTCATCGATTGACGTTCGCGGGGAAAGGGAGTGATGGTCGGCAAGCGGGCAGTCAATCGTGGTGATACACAGGCAGAGCCAGTCCAGGCGTGCAGAGCAGGTCAGTCGAGTGAGACCGAGCTGGCCGCGGCTGACGCCCTTGATCACCCCGTCAATCGGCCAGCCTCCCAGACCCGATCAGACCGGTTTGAGGGTAGGTTGGGGCCAGACCACAGCGCGCATCCTTTCTGGTTATTTTGCCCGCCACTGGCTCGGCTTTTCTTCGTGCGCTTCGGTCGAACGGTCCCGAACGTGAAAAAGTCGCCCCGGAGCCCGAAACACGTCGCTGCGGGCAGCTCCGGTTCGCTCGCAGGACAGACCTTCGGGAAGATGAGAAATACTGCGCAGTCGAGGGTCGCTCAAGCCGCATTCCTCGGGTATTCGTTGGCGGAATCGGCCGCCTGCAGGTGTTGATCACGTAAGATGCTGCCTACTTTTTGATACCAGTCGAGTGTGCTAAAGCATGCACGACCAGGGTGTCGAGGCAGGATGCGCGCGGCTCCATCGGAGCCGCGCTTTAACCGCCAACTTCTCTTGGAGCCCTACGCATGAGCATGTTCCGTCGGATGATTCTTGCCCTGTTGGCGCTTTCGGCCTGCGGTGGTGCGTTGGCGCAAACCGACGCGGCCTACCGATTGCGGCACGGCGATGCACTGATGGTGTCGGTGTGGCGTGATGAAGCGCTGCGTATGGAAGTGCGCGTGTTGCCCGACGGTAGCATCACGTTCCCTCTGGCAGGCCGGGTGGAGGTCGCTGGACTCACGACGCCGGAGGCGGAAGCACGTGTCGCTGAGAAACTGAAGAAGTATGTGCCGGAAGCTGTGGTGACCGTGGCCATTACCGCCACCGACGGCCATCGCGTGTTTGTGCTGGGCAAAGTGACCACGCCCGGTGCGATTACGCTGGTATCGCCGCAGACCACTGTGCTGCAGGTGCTGAGCCAGGCGGGCGGACTGGATCGGTTTGCGGACGGGAATTCAATTCGTGTCCTGCGCAGCACACCCCAAGGCACCCGCGTGCTGCCGGTGCGATACGACGATCTGGTCAAGGGCAACCAGTTGGACACCAATGTGGTGCTGATGCCCGGCGACACCGTTCTCGTGCCTTGAAGAGAAGGAAATGGTTATGACCTCGCGCATCGCTGGCTGGGTGGCGGTTCTTGCAGCGGTGGGGGCTGGTCAGGCCGCCGCTCAGACGGCCGTATCGATACCGGTAGAACTGATCTCGGTGAGCAACCCGGGCTTGGCCGTGGGAGGCGCCGGTTCGGTCGTCATTCTTCGAGCCGCGCCGCAGTACACGATCGCATCGGTCAGTGGAAACGCGAGAACCGAACTCTCGCTTGGCGCAACCATTGAGCGGTCCAGCAACACCGCACTGAGTGGTAATCGCGAAGATCCCAACCTGCGACTGCTGTGGGAAAGCGCTTCGGCGGTGTCAGTGCTTCAGCTGCGGGCCTCGGTCGAAGAGGCCTCCACCCGCGAGACTGAGTTCAGTGAATTCGGACAGACTGTGCTGGATGGCACCCAGCGCACCGCTTCCTTGGGCGCCACCTGGACACGTCAACTTTCCGCCTCGCAGTCTTTGGAGATGGGGGCTTTTCATGCCTCGGTCGATTACGACTTGCCCTCATTTGTGGACTACCGCGAAACCCGCGGCCTTGCCTCATATCGATTCGAGACATCACCGACCACCCGCTATGTGATCGGTACCAGTATCTCTCGATTGCGCTTTGACACGCCGGGCACCGCTGCTACCCGGACCGGCGTTTCGTTGGGCGTCGAGCGCGACTTGACGGCCACGCTCGCTGTGTCGGGATCGGTGGGTGCGACCCGGGTGAGTGCCCCGGTGCGGGATACCGTCGGCATTGCGGCGGTTCGCTTGAATCACACGGGCGAGCGCTTCCGCGCTTCGGCCGCCATCGCCCGCGACGTATCAGCCAGCGGGACGTTGGTGCGTTATGTGCCATCCCAGACCGTCGAGTTTTCGGCGGGCTACAACCTGACTTCGTCCACCGAGCTGTCGGCCGGAATCTCGCAATCCACGACGCGAGAATTGGTGCGTACCACGGGGACCACGGCCTTCGTGCGCGTTCGATCAGCTCTCAGCGAGCGATGGACCGCAACCGCTGGTCTCGATCAGCGACGCTCGGAAGGGGCAGGCGGCATCGTGGCACGGAGCAACGGGGTATCCGTGGGTCTGGTTTACGCGTTCTCCAGTTTGTAAATGAAGCAGGGATCGAATGTCCGCTGACTACCAACTGACGCCCAACGATTACCTGGCGATTGCCAAGCGGTGGTGGATCCCGATGGCGCTGACTTTCGTCGGTGTGATCCTGCTGTCTGTCGTGGTCGCTTTGCTGCTGCCGCGGGTCTATGAGTCCAGCGGGACGCTGCTTGCCGAGGCCCCGCAGGTGGCCGGAGAGGTCGTTCGCGGTACCGCAGCAACGGGCAACGCCGAGCAGCGAGTGCAGGCACTGGGGCGCCGCATCATGACCCGGGAGAGTCTCCTGCGAATTGCAGCCAAGCACGAAGTCTTCGATGCGGAGGCTCTGCAGGTGATGAAGGATAACGACGTTGTTGAAGCGATGCGGGCCAGCATCGTGGTCAATGTCCAAATCGCCAATACCTCACAATGGGAGCGCCAGAGCAACAACTTTGCTTTCACGGTGGCCTTTCGCCATGGCCGCCCTGAAAAGGCGTTGGAGGTGACCAACGCACTCATCCAGCTCTTTCTTGAGAGCAGCGTGCGAGAGCGGGTCGAACAGGCCTCCCGCGCCAACGAGTTCTTGAGCCAGGAAGCCGAACGGGTCCGGGCGCAGCTGGAGGAGGCGGAAAGGCGCATTGCCGCCTACAAGCGAGCACAGGGAGGAGCCCCCAGCGCTGATGGCCAGACCATGGTGCTCGCCAACATTCAGACGCTGGAGGGCGAATTGCGCACCGCGGAGCGTGAGCATCGTCAGGCGTTGAACGAGATTCAGACGCTGCAAGTGGAGCTGGCAGGCGCGCGTTCTGGTGTCATGGCGCCCGGCGCTGTGTCCTCGGCTGGGCCCTCAATGACCGAGCAGGAACTGGATCGGGCACGTGCCGAGTTGGCCCGTGTTCGCAGCGTGTACACAGAGGATCATCCTGACGTGCGGGCCCAGCAGCGTAAGGTGGACGCTCTGGAGAAGGCTGCCCGCGCCGAGGTGAATGTCAGCTCGCCGGCAAGGGATGCCGCGGCAGCCCAGGCTCGCCTGGCGGTTTCTCGCCTGGAGGCGCAGTTGGGCACCGCCCGTGCCCGGGCCGAGTTGTTGGCTGATCAGCAGCGCACGCTGAGGGGCACGATCGGACAATTGCGTGGCCAACTGGCGCGTGCCCCGCAGGTCGAGCGGGATTTGGCTGCGTTGCAGCGGGACTACGAAGCCACTCGGGTGAAATATGAAGACCTCCGTGCGCGACAGATGTCCGCTCAGGTGGTACAGAACCTGGAGGGCGAACAGCAGGGTGAGCGCTTTACCCTGCTTGAGCCTCCGTATCTGGCCGAGTACGCCATCAAGCCCGAGCGCAAGAAGCTCGTGGCGGTGGGTGTCTTGCTCGGCGGGGGCGCTGCTGTGGCCATCGCTTTCCTGCTGGAAATGTTGTTCGCCCGAGTGCGTGGCGTGAACGCGCTGACCGCCCTTACCGGATACAAGCCCATGGTGGTGGTTCCTTACATCTCCACGACAGCGGAAACGCGCTACATGGCGCTGCTGCGCAAGCGGCTGCTGGTCGGTGGCGCGATCGCGGCGTTGATTGGCCTGCTCCTCGTCCACTTTTTCATCACGCCTTTGCACGGGGTATTCGTGCCGTTGGCGTCTCGAGGGGCCTGAGGTCTCGTCGCCATGGAACGCATCAAACTCGCAATAGAAAAGGCCCGTCTCGGTGAGTCGGATGGTGCCGGTCCGGCTGTCGGCCCCGCAAGCCAGTCCTCGGCGCGTCGCTCTGATCCACAGCTCATTCATCATCCGACCCGAGGCGGTACCTCCCCACCATCCAAGGCCGTCGATATCGATTACCGCCAAACGGCGGTGGTGTATCTTGATCCGTCGCACTTGGAGCGGGAGCGGGTCGTAGCCCACCAAAAGTCGCATCCTGCGGTATGGGCGTTCGACGTGCTGCGTACGCAGGTATTGCAGAAGATGCAAGAGAACCACTGGCGCACCCTGGCCATCACGTCGCCGAGCACCGCGTCGGGCAAGACTTTGGTCGCCATCAATCTTGCGATGAGCATCGCCCAGCAAACCAATCGCACGGCGCTTCTGGTCGACTTTGATTTGCGGCGGCCAAGTGTGGCGAGGGTGCTTGGCGTGGAGCGACCAACCTCATTGAACGAGGTGCTCGCGGGCAAGGCAGACGTCGCTGAAGCGCTGGTCAATCCGGGCATTGAGCGTTTGGTGGTTCTACCGACCAATCGTCCGGTAGATCGGGCCTCTGAGGTGTTGTCCTCCCCCCGCGTCAGCCAGCTCATCGGAGAGCTTCGGGAGCGTTACGCCGATCGCGTGGTGGTTTTCGATCTACCGCCGGTGTTGGCGGCCGACGACGTCATGACGTTGGTCCCACAAGTGGACTGTGTCTTGATGGTGGTGGCGAGTGGCGTGTCCACCAGGTCTGAGGTGGAAGAGGCCATGGCTCGCTTGGCTGGTGCCAATCTCGTGGGTGTGGTCCTCAACAAAGATGAGGCGCCGGTTCGAACGGCCTATTACTGAGATTGGCGAACGCGGCCTATTCCGGGACTGACAAGCCCGCGCCGGCTTCTCGAGACATTTTTCGTGTTGACCCGCCGGGGTTGGCCCTGCCGAGTGACAACCTTGGCGGATGATCTCTACCCGACAGGTCTGACCCATTGGCCTGCCCGGAGGGGCTCGAACCCCCGACCGGCTGCTTAGAAGGCAGCTGCTCTATCCAGCTGAGCTACGGGCAGTGTGGGTCACGGTGGCAGCGACCCAAGAAAAAGGCCCACGGGGTGGGCCTGGCGGTGAAGGAATGGTCGGAGCGGCGGGATTCGAACTCGCGACCCTCTGCTCCCAAAGCAGATGCGCTACCAGGCTGCGCTACGCTCCGACATGCCCCCATTCTACCCTTGCGCGGCCCGGCTTCCTTGAGGCCGTTGCTGCTCAGCGCTGCCGGTACTGCGTCGAGCCGAAGAGGGCGTCGCGGGCCTTGTCGTCGGTGAGCGGTTTGCGCGCCTCGGCCAGCACCGCCACGCCGTGCTGCACCGCGGGCCGCGCGCCGACTCGGTCGAACCAGTCTTTCAGGCGCGGAAAGTCCGCCCAGTCGATGCCTTGGTTCTGCCAGCTGCGCAGCCAGGGAAAGATCGCCACGTCCGCCACCGTGTACTGGTTGCCGGCGATGAACCGGCGGTTCTGCAACTGCCGGTCCATCACTCCGTAAAGGCGCTTGGCTTCGTTCGTGTAACGGTTGATGGCGTATTCGATTTTTTCGGGGGCGTAGAGGCGAAAGTGGTGGGCCTGACCCAGCATCGGGCCGACGCCGCCCATCTGGAACATCAGCCATTGCAGGACGTCGAACCGCGCCCGGTCGCTCTTGGGCAGCAAACGGCCGGTCTTGCCGGCCAGATACAGCAGGATGGCGCCGGACTCGAACAGGCTGATCGGGCGGCCGTCCGGCCCATCCGGGTCCACGATCGCCGGGATCTTGTTGTTGGGGCTGATGCGCAGGAACTCGGGCTTGAACTGGTCGCCTGCACCGATGTTGATGGGGTGCACGCGCCAGTCGCGCCCGAGGCGCAGGCCGCATTCCTCCAACATGATGTGCACCTTGTGGCCGTTGGGCGTGGGCCAGGAATAGACGTCGATCATGGTCGTTTTAAGGGGATTGCCGGGTCGGCTGTCGGACGACTTTACGGGAAAATCCGACGCCATGTGGGAGCCCCTGCGCCAGACGATCCGCCGCCTCAGCGGCCAGGCCCCAACGCCGGGGCCGGTGCGGCGGTGGGCGCTGTCCCGCGGGCTCACGTACGAGCCGTTGCCGCACAACGGCTTTGTGATCGCCGGCCGCAGCCGGGGGCAGGCGTGGCGCGTCCAGGCCGGGGAGCCCGGGCGCGACTACATCGAGGGTGCCGAACTCGCGGCGCGGCTGGAGCCGGCGTTGCCGTCGACCAGCACGGTGGTGTTGCTCAATCGTGCGCTGAAGCGGCGCTTGCAGGCGGAGTCGACCGCCTGGTTTTCCCGGCTCACCGACCCGGTGGAGACGATGGCTCAGCAGGTGCCTGAGGCCTACCACTGGCTGTCGGCGTTCCGCGATGTCGGCTGGGCCGGGCCCTCGGCCGAGTTCTGGCGGCGCTACGCGGTGCTCACGGACCAGCCGGAACTGGCCAAGCGCTGGCTGGACGATTCCACGCAGGAACGCCTGCTTGCGTGGCCGCTGGGGGGCGTGACCGAAGACACGCCCCTGGTGATCCAGGCCCAACGGGGCAAGCTGGGCCTGCGGCTGCAACTCGACCCCTTGCCGCATCCCGACACGGTGGTGCACGCCCTGGAGACGCTGCGCCACCTGGCGGAGCGCACCGCAGCGCTTCGTGGCGGGATGGACGATCCGGTCGAGGGGGCCGGGTCGTTCAAGACCCCCGGGTGATCGGCATCTCGACGTCCTCGCGCACCGCCATGTGGCGCGCGAGTTCGAGCTTGGCGATCGATTGGCGGTGCACCTCATCCGGTCCGTCGGCCAACCGCAGCGTGCGCTGGTTGGCGTAGCTGTAGGCCAGGGGGAAATCGTCGCTCATGCCACCGCCGCCGTGGGCCTGGATGGCCATGTCGATGATCTCGCAGGCCATGTTGGGCGCCACCACCTTGATCATGGCGATCTCGGCCTTGGCGACCTTGTTGCCCACCGTGTCCATCATGTACGCGGCCTTCAGCGTGAGCAGACGGGCCTGTTCGATCTTGCAGCGCGCGTCGGCAATGCGCTCGTGCCAGACCGACTGGGCCGAGACCGGTTTGCCGAAGGCGACACGGCTGTTCAGCCGCTTGCACATGAGTTCCAGCGCGCGTTCGGCCGCACCGATGGAGCGCATGCAATGGTGGATGCGGCCCGGGCCGAGGCGGCCCTGCGCGATCTCAAAGCCGCGGCCTTCGCCCAGCAGAATGTTGCCGGCCGGCACCCGCACGTTCTTCAGCACCACTTCCATGTGGCCGTGTGGGGCGTCGTCGTAGCCGAACACGGACAGTGGCCGCACCACGGTGATGCCCGGGGTGTTGGCCGGCACCACGATCATGCTTTGCTGCGAATGGCGCGGCGCGTCGGGGTTGGTCTTGCCCATGACGATGTAGACCGCGCAGCGCGGGTCGCCGGCGCCCGAGGACCACCATTTGCGCCCGTTGATCACATACTCGTCGCCGTCGCGCTCGATGCGGCACTGGATGTTGGTGGCATCGCTTGACGCGACCTCCGGCTCCGTCATCAGGAAGGCCGAGCGGATCTCGCCGCGCAGCAGCGGCTCCAGCCAGCGGTCCTTGAGCGATTCGGAGGCGTAGCGCTCGAAGGTTTCCATGTTGCCGGTGTCCGGCGCCGAGCAGTTGAACACCTCCGGCGCCCAGGGCACCCGGCCCATGATCTCGCACATCGGGGCGTATTCCAGGTTGGACAGCCCCTCCGGGGCGCGCGGGCTGCGCGGCAGGAAGAGGTTCCACAGCCCGGCCGCCCGTGCCTTCGGCTTGAGCTCTTCGATGATGCGGGTCGGAATCCAGGCGTTGCCAGCGGCGCGGTTGGCCGCGATCTCGGCGTAGAAGCGCTGCTCGTTGGGGTAGATGTGCTCGTCCATGAAGGCGAGCAGCCGCTCGCGCAGCGCCTTGACCTTGTCGGTGTAGTCGAAATGCATGGAATCTCCTTGGGGGCGGGTCGTTGACGGGGGTCAGGCGGCGCTGGCGTAGCGCCAGGCCATCTCGGCCATGGGCCGGGCGCCGGCGGCGGATTTCACCGCCTGCGCACTGGACGCGGTGCCGGCTTCCACCCGCTTGGCAATGCCTTGCAGGATGGCCGCGAGGCGGAACATGTTGTAGGCGAGGTAGAAGTTCCAGTCGGCCTGAAGCTGGGCCGGCGTCGCGAAGCCGGTGCGCTCGCAGTAGCGCGCGATGTACTCGGCCTCGGACGGGATGCCGAGCGAAGCCAGGTCGAGTCCGCCGATGCCACGAAACAGGCCGGGCGGGATGTGCCATGACATGCAGTGGTAGCTGAAATCCGCCAGCGGGTGGCCCAGGGTGGAGAGTTCCCAGTCGAGCACGGCAAGCACCCGCGGCTCGGTGCGGTGAAACATCAGGTTGTCCAGCCGGTAATCGCCATGCACCACCGACACCAGGCGCTCATCGCGCGCCATCGCCGGGATGTTGGCCGGCAGCCAGGCCATCAGCCGGTCCATCTCGTCGATGGGCTCGGTGACCGACGCCACGTACTGCTTGCTCCAGCGCCCGATTTGCCGCTCAAAGTAATTGCCGGACTTGCCGTAATCGCCCAGACCGATTTCCACCGGACGCACCGAATGCAGCGCCGCCAGCACGCGGTTCATCTCGTCGTACACGGCACCGCGCTGGGCGCGCTCGAGCTCCGGCAGCGACTGGTCCCACATGACGCGGCCGTCGACGCACTCCATCACGTAAAACGCACGTCCGATCACGGACTCGTCTTCGCACAGCGCGTGCATCTGCGCCACCGGCACGCCGGTGCCGGCCAGCGCCTTCATCACGCGGAACTCCCGCTCGATTGCGTGGGCCGATGGCAGCAGCTTGGCCACCGGGCCGGGCTTGGCGCGCATCACATAGGCGCGTTGTGGCGTGATGAGCTTGTAGGTGGGGTTCGACTGCCCGCCCTTGAACATCTCCACCGTGAGCGGCCCCTCGAAGCCGGGCAGGTGGGCGCCC
The DNA here is from genome assembly GCF_057219855.1 of Hydrogenophaga sp. T66. NCBI lineage: Bacteria > Pseudomonadati > Pseudomonadota > Betaproteobacteria > Burkholderiales > Comamonadaceae > Hydrogenophaga > Hydrogenophaga sp. T66. The sequence goes on from NZ_JBXVVX010000001.1 coordinate 1,240,821, forward strand.
AGCCAGGCGGACAGGGCACCGGTGTCGACGGCGTGTTGTTCGGAGACCGGGCGCGTGCCCGTGAACTGCTGGTGGTCACTCATGCGGCGTGGGGGAGGGTGGTGCCCCGCGCCGCCGGGACGGCGCTCAGGCTTCGGATTCGGCGATGCGCAGCAGCATCGCCCGGTTGCGCACGACCAGACCACCCTGCTCGATGCGGATGGCTTCTTCGCGCTCCATGGACTTGAGTTCTTGGTTGACCCGCTGGCGCGAGGCGCCCAGCAGCTGCGCCAGTTCCTCCTGCGCGAGCTGCAGCCCGATGCGCATCTCGTTGCCGTCGGCCAGGCAGGGCACGCCATAGCTGCGCACCAGGTGCAGCAGCTGCTTGGCCAGGCGCGCGCGCAGCGGCAGGGTATTGAGATCCTCGACCAGACCGAACAGGGTGCGGATGCGTCGCGCCTGCAGGCGCATCAAGGCTTCCCACAGCTCCACGTGGGTGGCCAGGATCTTCTGGAAATCGGTGCGCGCCACGCACAGCAGCGTGGTCGGTCCATGGGCATACGCGTCGTGCGTTCGCTGGTCTCCGTCGAACATCGCCACGTCGCCGAACCACACGCCCGGCTCCACGTAGGTCAGCGTGATCTGCTTGCCCGACAGCGATGTCGAGCTCACCCGCACCGCCCCCTTGGCCACGGCCGTCCATTCGGACGGCGGTTCGCCGCGCGCGACGATCAGGTCGCCGTCCTTGAATCGCTTGACGTAGGCGCATCGCAGGATGTCGTGCCGCAGGGAGGGGGAAAGGCTGTTGAACCAGCGACCGCTGTTGATCGCCTCGCGTTCTTCCATTGTCAGAATGGGCTCGTCCATGGTCTGTCCTGTGAGTGACTGGTGGGGGAATGGGCAGTCGCCCCCGGGACCCGGGGGATCGCAGCCGATCCGGGTCAGCGGTAGCGCGCGGGGCGCTTCTCCATGAAGGCGGCGATGCCTTCGCCGGCGTTGGGGTGGTGCAGGTTGCGCACGAAATGGTCGCGTTCGGCGGCGAGCTGCGTGTGCAGCGGCGCGCTGGACGCGTCGTTCACCAGTTCCTTGATGCTGGCCAGCGCGGTGGGCGCGCGCTGGTTGAGGCGCTCGGCCAGTGCCAGGGCCTGGGTCAGTGCATCACCGGGGTTGCACACCGCGTTGATCACGCCCAGCGACTGCAGCCGCTCGGGGGCGATGCGTTCTCCGCCCATGAGGAGTGCCATCGCGGTGGCGCGCGGCAGTGCCCGCGCCAGCGACCAGCTGCCGCCGCCGTCGGGCGAGAGCCCCACGTTGCTGTAGGCCATGACAAACACGCTGTTGGCTGCGGCGATGACGAAATCGCAGGCGAGCGCCAGCGAAAAGCCCGCTCCGGCGCAAGAGCCTTCCACCGCCGCAATCACCGGCTTCGGACACGCGCGCAGCGCTTCGATCCAGCTGTGGAGTCCCTCGATGCTCTCAGCCTGCACCGACGGGTCCTTTTGCCGGTTGGCGAGCAGGCGTTGCAGGTTGCCTCCCGCGCAGAAGTGGGTGCCTTCGCCCGTCAGCACGATGCTGCGCACGTCCGGGTTGCCGTCCGCCGCGCTGAGCGCCTCCACCCCGGCCGCGTACAGCTCGGGGCCGAGCGCGTTGCGGTGTTCGGGGTTGCTGATGGTGAGCACCAGCGTGGCGCCCTCGCTGTGGGTGTTGAGGCGGGCCGACACGGTCAGGCCTCTTCGTGGCGAAGACTCAGACCCAGCGCGCCGCGACGGCGCAGCCACGGGGACGGACGGTAGCGCGGATCGCCATAGACCGTCTGCAGGTTGAACAGGATCTCCAGCACGTTGGTCGGTCCGATCCGGTCGCCCATGGCCAGCGGCCCCATCGGGTAGCCCAGGCCCAGCGTCACTGCGAGTTCCAGGTCACCGGGGGTGCAGATGCCCTGCTGGCAGATGTCGGCCGCGATGTTGACGATCGTCGCAACCACCCGCTGCGTCACGAACCCGCCGCTGTCGCGGACCACGCTCACCGGCTTGCCGTCGCGGGCGAACAAGGCGTGGGCCGCATCCCGGATGTCCGGCCGCGTGGCCGGATTGGTCGCCAGCACGCGGCGCTTCACCGCCGCATCCTCCAGCATCATGTCGATGCCCACGACGCGGGTGGCGTCGTGGCGCTCGACCGCGGCGATGGTGGTCACGTCCATGCCCAGCGGGGCCACGAGGATCAGCGCATTCGACGACGGCGCTGCACCGGTTTCGATGCTGGCGCCGAGGTCTTTGAGCAATTGATAGAGCTCCGCGCGCCGCGCGGCCTTGGGCGACACCCACACCGGCGGCAGCGTGGTCACCGCCGGCGCCGGCGGCTCCGCCGGCACCTCGGCCTTGCCGTCGCTGTAGCGGTAGAAGCCTTCCCCCACCTTTTTGCCGATCACGCCGCCGGCCAGTCGCTGCGCGGTGATCACGCTGGGCCGGTAGCGCGGTTCCTCGAAATACTGGTGGTAGATCGACTCCATCACCGGGTGCGACACGTCGAGCGCCGTCAGGTCCATCAGCTCGAAGGGCCCGAGGCGAAAACCCATCTGGTCCTTGAGGATCCGGTCGATGGTGGCGAAGTCCGCCACACGCTCGCCCACCACCCGCAAGGCTTCGGTCCCGTAACCCCGCCCGGCGTGGTTGACGATGAAGCCCGGCGTGTCCTGCGCGTTCACCGGCGTGTGGCCGAAAGCGCGGGCAAAGGCCGTCAGTCGCTCGCACACCGCTGGTGCCGTCTTGAGTCCCGCGATCACTTCCACCACCTTCATCAACGGGACGGGGTTGAAGAAGTGGTAGCCCGCGAAACGCTCAGGATGCTTCAGGCCGGCGGCAATCGCGGTCACCGACAGCGACGAGGTGTTCGTGGCCAGCACCGTATCCGGCCCGACGATGGTTTCCAATTCGCCGAAAACCTTTTGTTTGACCTCCAGCCGCTCCACGATGGCTTCCACCACCAGGTCGCACCCCGCGAGATCGGCCAGCTGCGCAGCCACCGCCAGCCGGGCGCCGAGGGCCGCGGCAGCGCCGTCGTCGAGCTTGCCCTTGGTGACCAGGGCCTGCCAGGTGTTCAGCAGCGCGGTGCGCGCGGTCTCTGCCGCGCCGGGCTGCGCGTCGAACAGCAGGACGTTGCTGCCGGCCTGCGCCGCCATCTGTGCGATGCCGCGGCCCATGGCCCCAGTACCCACGACCGCGACTTGGTGGAACGAGAGTTGCATAAAGTGTGTTGTATTTGGAAGAAACACCCTGCCCGGTATGCCAGAATGTTTCAACGTGTGATCAAGGAAAAGCCCGTGCGCCCGTACTGGACAGGTTGTATTTTGCTATCAACGGCCGTCAGCGCCTCGGCGGCCACGCTCGGCAGGCACAGCGGCGCGGCCATCATCGGACGTCCGCTGGACGTGAGCGTGCAGGTGCTGCTGGCGCCTGGCGAGGACTTGGCCAACCAGTGCCTGAGCGCCGATGTGTTCTTCGGTGATCTTCAGCAACCCCAGGGCGTGGTCCGCACCACGCCGCTGCGCCGCTCCAGCGACGGCGAACCCGTCGTGCGGATTCAGACCACGCTCGCGGTCAACGAACCGGTGGTGACCCTGTACGTCAAGGCGGGTTGCGGCGCGCCGTTCGCCCGTCGCTACGTCCTCCTGGCCGACCTCATCAACGAGCCGGCCGTTGCCGCCGCGGCGCCGCAGGCTGCCGCGGTCGCCGGTTCGCCGACCGCACCGGCTCCCGCGGCCGCCCCCGCAGCTGCCCCCGCCGCAACGCGCGACGCGGCTTCTCCGGCCACGCCTGCCGCGCCGCGCGCGACCGCCTCCGCGGCCCGCCCCCCTCGACCGGCGGCGGCGCCGGCGCCGCGTAGTGCCGCGCCCCGTGCCGAGCGGGCGGCACGCGCACCCGCTCCCAGCGGTTCGCGGCTGCAGCTGGTGCCCGTGGACATCGACCCGGGCGTTGAGCGCGACCCCAGCCTCAAGCTGTCGTCGCAGATGCTGTCGGAGCCCACCACGTCCGAGTCGGCGCGCGCCGAGGCGGCCGCCTTGTGGAAGGCGCTCAACGCGCCGCCGGAGGAGGTGCTGAAGAATGCGCGCCGCGTGGCTGAACTGGAAGCGCAGGCCGCGGCGTTGACCAAGCAGCAGCAGGAAGCCCAGCGCCGCGAGGAAAACCTGGCCATCCGGCTCGCCGAGTCGGAGGCTTCTCGCTATCGCAATCCGGTCATCTATGGGCTCGTGGCGCTGCTGTTGGCGGCGCTGGGCGCGCTGGGCTGGATGTGGCGGCGTCAGCGCACGGCTGAGGTGCAGCGCCAGTGGTGGACGCCCGAGCCGGCCGCCGAGCCCGCGGCGCCACCGGCTACAAGCTTGACGCCTCCGCCGCCGACTGTGAAGTTTGGCCGTCGTTCTGGCGACAGCGGCATGGTCCCGCTGGATCCGACACCCGCCATCGACGAAGACAGCCGACCCGCCGACCTTGTGGCCGAGACCGGCGCTGCACCGCTGCCGCCCCTGCCTTCCCTGGAGCGCCGCGGCTTCGCAATGAGCATGACCGGCACCAGCCGGTCGGTGGCCACGGAGGAGCTGTTCGACATCCAGCAGCAGGCCGATTTCTTCGTGTCCTTGGGTGAAGACGAGCAAGCCATCGAGGTGCTCCGCAACCACCTGTCCGAGAGCCAGGAGCCCAGCGCCATGGCCTACCTCGACCTCTTCAAGCTCTATCACCGGCTGGGTCGTCGCGACGACTACGACCGGTTGCGGGAAGAGTTCAACCTGGTCTTCAACGCGGGCGCCCCCGAGTTCGACCGGTACGCGGATCAGGGCCGCGGCCTGGAGGCGTACGAAGCCGCCTTCGCGCGCATCCAGTCCTTGTGGCCGCAGCCACGCGTGCTCGACCTGATCGAGCGGTCCATCTTCCGCGACACGGTGGACGGCAACACCGAGGTGTTTGATCTCGAGGCCTACCGCGAGCTGCTGATGCTGCACGCCATCGCCAAGGACATCATCCAGGGTGAGCAGCCGCCGCGTCGCCCCCTCAGCGATTTCCAGAATACCGCCATGCAGCCCCTGAAAGCGGGCAAGAAAGGCACGGCACCGGAGGCCGCGGCCATCGCCGCTGCGATGGTGTCGCCGGGCATCGCCGAATCGGTGCGCGTGACCCGCCCGATGGACATTTCCGATGTGCCGGTGGCGTCGCCCAACCTGGGCCTGGACCTGAACCTCGATGAGATTGAGGACGCCTCGGCCGGCCGCGAAAGTCAGCTGACCGACGTGGTGGCTTTCGAGGCGCTGCTGCCGGAGATCGATCACCCGATCGAGCCGACCGCCCAGCGCGCCGATTCCCAGCGTGGCAACCTGATCGATTTCGAGATCGTCGACATGGACGACCCGGCCGCGCGCGGCAACGGCCCCGCCGACGCCGACGACACGCGCCCGCCCCGCGACGACAACGCCTGAGGCAAACCCGGGCGGGGCGCCGGCCCCGCCGCAGCAATCTTCAGCGCCGGACCTGCAGCGCGCCGGGATTGACGATGTTCGTCGGGGTGCCGCGGATGAAGCTCACGACGTTGTCAAAGGCCGCGCTGAAGTAAGTTTCGTAGCTGTCCTGCTCCACGTAGCCGATGTGGGGTGTGCAGATGCAGTTCTCCAGCCGCAGCAGGGCATGCCCCTGCAGGATCGGCTCCGATTCGAACACGTCGACCGCCGCCATCCCGGGGTGGCCGCGGTTGAGGGCCGTCAGCAGGGCCTCCGGCTCGATAAGCTCCGCCCGCGACGTGTTGACGAGCAGCGACGTGGGCTTCATGCGGCTGAGATCTTCCAGCGTGACGCAGCCCACGCTGCGCTCGCTCAGCCGCAGGTGCAGGCTGAGCACGTCCGACTCGGCGAACAACTGGGCCTGGCTGGCAGCCACCTCGTGGCCGTCGGCAGCGGCCCTTGCCCGCGCTTCGTCGCTGCCCCAGACCAGGACCCGCATGCCAAACGCCCGGCCATACCCGGCGACGAGCTCGCCAATGCGGCCGTAGCTCCACACACCCAGTGTCTTCCCGCGCAGCACCATGCCGATGCCGAAGTTTGCGGGCACCGAGGCCGATTTCAGGCCGGACTGCTGCCAGGCGCCGTGCTTCAGGTTGGACACGTACTGGGGAATTCGCCGCATCGCAGCCATCACGAGCGCCCAGGTCAACTCGGCCGGCGCCACGGGGGAGCCCACGCCCTCGGCGATCGCGATACCGCGCTCGGTGCAGGCCTGCACGTCGATGTGGGGGCCGACCCGTCCGGTCTGCGCGATGAGCTTGAGGCGGGGCAGTTTTTCGATGAGCTGGCGCGTGACCACGGTGCGTTCCCGGATCAGCACCAGCACATCGGCATCGCGCAGGCGGATCGACAGCTGGCCGACGCCCTTGACGGTGTTCGTGAATACCTTGGCGGGGTAGGGCTCCAGTGTCTCCGCGCACCGCAGCTTGCGCACGGCGTCCTGATAGTCGTCAAGGATCACGATGTTCATCCCGCTATTGTGCCGCGCGGGACATCGCTCCCCGCGGGCGCGGCCGGGTCGGTCAGGCCGCGCGCGAGACGCGCCGCGCGTCCTGGTCGGCCAGATGGTCGAGCGCGGCGCAGACCACGTCAATGCGCCCGCTGACCACCAGACGGGCGTCCGCGCTGCGGATCGCGCTGGCTGGCCGCACCACGCGCACCCGCGGTTCCTCGGCCGCAAGCCGCGGTGCGTTGGCGGCCGAGCGTCCCAGCCAGCCCGCCCGCGTGAAGCGTTGCAGCACGGGGTTGCGCATGCCGCCGGACGGGGCTTGGAGCGAGCGCTCGGGCAGCCAGCAGTCGATCAGTTGCAAGGGCGCGCGCCAGCGGCTGGAGGTGAAAAACAGTCCCATGTGAAACTCCTGAAGGGGTTGAACACAGGCAGGATTGCGACAAGTCATTGCCAGCGCAGGGATGTGCCGGTGAGTGCCGGCCAAACGCCCGCCACCTGCTGAGGCAACGCGACCGCGGGGCGGTCAGAGCTGAAAGCTGTTGCGGATCAGGCCCACGGCCAGACCCTCGATTTCGAATGGCTCGCCGGGCTCGACAACGATGGTGGCGTAGTCCGGGTTTTCGGCCAGCAACTCGATCCGGTCGGCGCGGCGCATGAAGCGCTTGACGGTGACGTCTTCGCCCAGGCGAGCGACCACGATCTGGCCGTTTTTGGCGTCGCGCGTGGATTGCACGGCCAGCAGGTCGCCGTCGAGGATGCCGGCGTCGCGCATGGACATGCCGCGCACGCGCAGCAGGTAGTCGGGCGTGCGGGCGAACAGGCTGCGCTCGACCTGGTAGGTCTGGTCGACGTGTTCCTGGGCCAGGATGGGTGAGCCCGCGGCCACTCGGCCAATCAGGGGCAGCGCAAGCTGGCTCAGACCGGGCAACGGCAGGCTGAGCTGGCCGGCGCGCGACTCGGTGATACGCTGCAGATCGGCGCTGCGCAGACGGATGCCGCGGGACGTGCCGCTGACCAGTTCGATCACGCCTTTGCGCGCGAGCGCCTGCAGGTGCTCTTCGGCCGCGTTGGCCGACTTGAAGCCCAGTTCGGCGGCGATCTCGGCCCGCGTGGGCGGCGCGCCGGTGCGGGCGATGGCCGACTGGATCAGGGCCAGAATCTGCTGCTGCCGCGCGGTGAGCTTGGGGGCGCTGTGGTCGAACATGGGCTGCCTTTCGGGCGCCGGCTGGGCCGGCAGACTGTGTGAATAACCAGTACCTGTATTTTTAACCAGCTCTCAGGGCTTTGGCAAGGGGATGTGTGTGGATGGCATGAAAACCGTGGTGCTGGGCATGGGCGGCACCATCGCCGGGCAAGCCGGTGATGCGCGGGACAACGTGGGGTATGTGGCCGGCGCGCTGCCGGTGGAGCGGCTGACCGCGGGTTTGCCCGGCCTGGCCGGACTGCCGCTTGACGTGGAATCGGTGGCCCAGATCAACAGCAAGGACATCGACCTGTCTCACTGGCAAGCCCTGCTGCAGCGACTGACCCACCACCTCGCGCGGCCCGACGTGAGCGGGGCCGTGGTCACCCACGGCACGGACACCATCGAAGAGACGGCTTGGCTGCTCGACGCTGTGCTGCCGGCGGACAAGCCGGTGGTGCTGACTTGCGCCATGCGGCCGGCGAGTTCGGTGTCGCCCGACGGTCCTCAGAACCTGACCGACGCGGTGGCGCTGGCGCGCACGCCGGGCGCGCGCGGCGTGATGCTGGTGTGCGCCTCGCGGGTGCACGTCGGCCGTGACGTGGCCAAGGTGCATCCCTACCGCACCGATCCCTTCTCTTCGGGGGATGCTGGGGCGTTGGGTGTGGTGGAGGAGGGCGTGCTGCGCCGGTTTCGTCCCTGGCCCGGGGAGGCGAGCCCGGATGACCTCGCCCGGCGTGGACGCCGCCGTGCGGCGCTGCTGGGTGCCAGCGCTTTGCCCCGGGTGGCGCTGCTGACCAGCCACGGTGATGCCGACGGCGCGGTGGTGGAGGCGTTGTGCCGCTCAGGCGTGGTGAGCGGCATCGTGGTGGCGGGCACCGGCAACGGCTCCCTGCACCGCGACCTGCAGGCGGCGCTCGCGGCGGCCGCGTCGGCGGGCGTGGCGGTCCGACTGGCCTCGCGGTGCGGCCACGCGCGCGTGGTGCCGTACGCCGGCCAGGCGTTTGCCACGCTGGACGCCGCCACGCCGGCGCAGGCCCGGCTGGCGCTGGCGCTGGACTTGCTGGGGGGATGAGCCGTGCTCGCAGCCATCACCACCAGCGCCTGGGCTTATCCCGCTCTGGAGGTGCTGCACCTGCTGGGCGTGTCGCTGCTGCTGGGGAACCTGTTCCTGCTCGAGGCGCGGGTCTGGGGCGCCGCCTCGGCGCTGGACCTGCGCGCCCTTGCGCGACTCGCCCTGGCGTTGTCGGTGGCCGGTTTTGCGCTGGCGGCCGCCTCGGGCCTGGTCATGTTTGCCACCCAGGCCGCGGAACTGTTGGCCAATCGCGTGTTCACAGCCAAGATGGCGCTGATCATGCTGGCCGGCTGCAACGCCGGCTGGTTCCATGCGCGGCGCTCGCTGGAGCGCGCGGACGGCACGGCCCGCGCGCTGATGGGGCTCTCGACGGTGTTGTGGCTGGCCACGCTCACCGCGGGCCGATGGATTGCCTATGTCTGAGGCCGGTGCGGCCTTGCTGAAGGGGACAACGATGCAACGCAGGGTGGTGTGGCAGGGCGCGGCGGCGCTGGGCATGCTGGTGTGGGCCGGTGGGGCGCGGGCACACCACGGCTGGGCGCGCTTCGATCAGAACCGGCCGATTTATCTTGAGGGCACCGCGGCGTCGGTCCAGTGGCGCAACCCGCATGCCGAACTCGTGCTGGAACTGCCTGCCGAGCTTGCGCTGCCCGCCGATCTGGCGCGGCGCGCGCTGCCGGCGCAGGTGGCCGCGGTGGACGGCCCCGGCCTGCTCGCCAAGGCGGTGCTGCCGCGACGCCGGGATCGGCGCTGGCAGGTGGAACTGGCGCCGCTGACGCGCATGTCGCAATGGTCGGTGCCGGAAATCGCGGCCGGCGCGCGCGTGGGCGTGTTGGGTTTCACCTTCGACGAAGAACGCGGCGACCCGGTGCTGCGGGCCGAGTTTCTCTTTCTCGACGGCAAGGCCTACGGCCTGCGTTCCGCGCCGGCCTGAGCCGGTAGCATCCCGCCGATCCCGTTGGCCCATGAAAAAACCCGGCCTGGGCCGGGTTGTGGCGTGGTGAGCGGGCGGATCAGGCCGACAGCGCGGACAGCGCCCGGGCGGTGATCTCGTCGACCGAACCCATGCCGCTGATGGCCCGGTACTTCGGTGCGGCGGCGGGATCGGCCTTCGCCCATTGGCTGTAGTAGTCCACCAGCGGCCGGGTTTGTGCGCTGTACACCTCCAGCCGCTTCTTCACGGTGTCTTCCTTGTCGTCGTCGCGCTGGATCAGCGGCTCGCCGGTCACATCGTCCACACCGGCCACCTTCGGCGGGTTGAACTTCACGTGGTAGGTGCGACCGGAGGCGGGGTGGGAGCGGCGCCCGCTCATGCGCTCGATGATCGCGTCGAAAGGCACGTCGATTTCCAGCACGTAATCGAGCTTCACGCCGGCGGCCTTCATGGCGTCGGCTTGCGGGATGGTGCGGGGGAAGCCGTCGAAGAGGAAGCCGTTGGCGCAATCGGGCTGGGCGATGCGCTCCTTGACCAGGTTGATGATCAGGTCGTCGCTGACCAGTCCGCCGGATTCCATCACGGCCTTGGCTTGCAGACCCAGCGGCGTGCCGGCCTTGACGGCGGCGCGCAGCATGTCGCCGGTGGAGATCTGGGGGATGCCGTATTTCTGGCAGATGAAGGCCGCTTGCGTGCCTTTGCCGGCACCGGGTGCGCCCAACAGAATGAGTCTCATCGCTTTCCTTTGTGTCGTGTCTTCAATGGCGTGGCCGCTTGTCTCCGGCGGCGGCGCCCGGATGAGGCTCAAGGCTCCCGGGGCAACGCGGGCGAGGATAGCACGCGCCTCCCTTGCCTCGCCTTACACAGGGCCGGCTTTGGGCGGCGCTTCAGAGCGTCAGCCGCCGTGGCCGATCAGGGCCCGCACCCTGGCCAAGTCCTCGGGCGTGTCCACCCCGGGACCGGGCGCGGTGTCGCCGACGTGCACCGCGATCCGCTCGCCGTGCCACAGCGCCCGCAACTGCTCGAGCGACTCCAGCCGCTCCATCGGCGCCACGGGCAGGCCCGGGAAGCGCCGCAGGAAGCCCACGCGATAGGCGTACAGGCCGATGTGGCGCAGCGGGGCCGGGTCGGGCAGGGCGCCGCTGTCCATGCCGTCGCGCCACCACGGCAGCGGCGCGCGCGAAAAGGTCAGGGCGGTGCCGTGGCGGTCGGTCACGACCTTGACCACGTGGGGGCTGAGCCAGTCGGCGCGCGCGGTGATGCGGTGGGCCGCCGTGGCCATGGCGCAATCCGGTCGCGCCGCCAGGGCAAGCGCCACCGCGTCGATCAGTGCGGGGTCGATCAGCGGCTCGTCGCCCTGCACGTTGACGACCATGGCCTCGTCGGGCAAACCGAGCGCCAGCGCCGCTTCGGCGAGCCGGTCGCTGCCGCTGGGGTGGTCAACCCGGGTCATCACCACCGACACCCCGTGCGCCTGACAGGCGTCGGCGATGCGCGGGTGGTCGGTGGCCACCACCACCGCCCGGGCTCGCGAGCGCGCGGCCTGGCGGGCCACCCGCACCACCATCGGCAGGCCGCCGATGTCGGCCAGCGGCTTGTCGGGCAGGCGGGAGGATTGCAGCCGTGCCGGGATCAGCACGGTGAAGTCGGGCGCGGCGGACGCCATCACGCCAGCGGCGCCGGCGTGCTCGGGCGCGCCAGTTCCTCGTCGCTCAGCGCGCGGGCCTCGTGCTCCAGCAGCACGGGGATGCCGTCGCGCACCGGGTAGGCCAGTCGGGCGCTGCGGGAGACGAGTTCCTGGCGCTCTCGGTCGAAGCCCAAGGGACCTTTGGTGACCGGGCAGACCAGCAGTTCAAGCAGTTTGGTGTCCATGGCCGAATGATAGGAGCGTTGCCACCCGATGGCGCGTCGCGCGGCGTGGCTCAGCGGCGGGGCGCGCGCGCGGCCAGCGTCGCGTCCACGGCGTCGAGCAGGGCGACGGGCAGCGACACCGCCAGCGGCACGACCCAGACGCGTCCGACGGGAAGCGTCGCGGGCAGTTTCACCGCGTCCTTCTCGGTGCACAGCACCGGGCACTCAGCCGGCAACCGGGCCAGCGCCGCGGTCAACGACGGGCCGTCGGCGTGGTCGGGCGCGGCGTGCGTCTGGGTCAGCGTCACGCCCGCGGCGCGCAGCTGGCCAAAGAACACCTCCGGCCGGGCAATGCCGGCCAGCGCCGCCGCCGGCGACAGAGCGGTCAACCGCTGTCGTTCGCCCCGGCGCAGTTCCAGCGCGGTGTCGTGCAGCGCGCGGTGAATCGTGAAGCCGCGGCAGTTCGCGGGCAGGCGCGGTGGTGCCGCGCCTTGTGGCCACACGGCGAAGTCGGGCACCGGCTGTGCGCCTCGAGGCGGCCAGGGCTCGCGCAGCAGGCCCGCAGGCAAGAGCCAGCCGTTGCCCACGCCGCGGTCGTCGAACACCACGATGCGCAGGTCGGCGTGCAGCGCGCGGTGTTGCAGCCCATCGTCGGCGATGAGAAGGTTGACATCCGGGTGTGCCGCCAGCAGGGCGCGCCCGGCCTCGGCGCGTCGCCGTGCCACCACCACCGGCGCGCCGGTGGTGCGGTGCAGGAGCAAGGGCTCGTCACCCACCGCGGCTGGGTCGCTGTCGTGCGCGACCGCCTGCGCCCCGTGGGCCGAGCCGCCGTAGCCGCGCGAAATCAGGCCCGGCCGCCAGCCCCGTGCGCGCAGGGCCTCCACCAGCGCGCGCGTGACCGGCGTCTTGCCGGCCCCGCCCGCCACCACATTGCCCACCACGATCACCGGCACCGGAAGCACTTCGCTGCGCCAGACCCCGGCGGCGTACAGCGCGTGGCGCACCCGCACGACCAGCGTCATGAGGAAGGACAACGGCCAGAGCGCCCGGGCGAGTGCTCCGCGGCGCTCGGCCAGTGCTCGCCAGCGGGCTTCGGCGGTACCGCGGCGCGGCGCGGCCATGCGGTCAGCGTTTCGGGGCACCGCCACCGCTGTGCTGGGTGGCGAACGTGATTTGGACCAGCCCGGCGCGGCGCGCGGCGTCCATCACGTTGATGACCGATTGGTGGGCGGCGGCGGCGTCGGCGCTGATGACGATCACCGGGTCCTTGCGGTCGGCGGCGGCCTGCTGCAGGGCGATGGTGAGCGCCTCCACGCCGCCGGACGGATCGAGCACCAGCCGGTCGACGGCGTAGCGCCCGTCACTGCCCACCGAGACCACGATTTCGCGGGGGTTCTGTCGGGGCGCCTCGGCGTCGGCCACCGGCAGATTGACCTGCAGCTCGGTGTACTTGCTGTAGGTGGTGGTGAGCACCAGAAAAATCAGGATGACCAGCAGGATGTCGATGAACGGGATCAGGTTGATCTCGGGTTCTTCGCGCGAGCCGGGGCGGAAGTTCATCGCGTCGGTCCTCGATCAGCCTTTGCGCAGCAGCATCAGGTGGCGCACGAAACGCTCGGCTGCGAGTTCCAGCGCCAGGAGCTGGTCGTCCACGCGGGCGCGGAAGTAACGCCAGAAGATCAGCGCCGGGATGGCGACGATCAGGCCGAAGGCCGTGTTGTAGAGCGCCACCGAGATGCCGTGCGCCAACTGGCCGGGATTGCTGCCCTCCGGCACCACCAGCGTGCCGCCAGGTTGGGAGCCGAAGATCTCGATCATGCCGATCACCGTGCCGAGCAGGCCGAGCAGGGGCGCGGCCGACGCGATCGTGGCCAATGCCCCCAGATAGCGCTGCAGCTGCGCCGCGGCCTGTCGGCCCGCGCCCTCCAGGCTGGCCCGCAGATCGTCTTCGCTGGCGCGCGGGTTGTTGCTCAGGGTGCGGAATCCGGTGGCCAGCACCGCACCCAGCACCGAGTTCTGTTCGAGCTGCGCCACGACGTCGGCCGATGGCACGCCGGTGCGCGACACCATGATGGCTTCGTCGAGCAGCTTGGGCGGCACGATCTTCTGTGTCTTGAGGCTGATGAAGCGCTCAATGATGAGCGCCAAGCCAACGATGGAACACGCAATGAGCGGCCAGATCGGCCAGCCGGCGGCTTGTATGATGGACAGCAAGTCAGGGCTCCAGGCGGGGGCCGCTCGGGCGGCGGTCACGCGAACAGACGGGCGGATTATGCCCCCCACCCGCCGCCTCACGCCGGCATGTCCGGACAAGTCCGGGGGTGTGGTGTCGCACGGCGGCGCAGCCCTCCATTCACCGCGTTTGTATGGCCGACGCCGACGACTTTTCCTCCCCCGCCGCTTCGACGGCCGCCGAACGCGTCTGGGCGGTTGGCCCGCTCATGCGAGCCATCGCCGACGCGCTGTCCGCCCGCTTCAACCCGGTCGCGGTCCAGGGTGAGATCGCCGGCTTTTCGCGCGCCACCAGCGGCCATTGCTACTTCACCCTCAAGGACGAGCAGGGCCAGGTCCGGTGCGCGCTGTTTCGCCGCTCGGCCGAACAGCTCCGGTTCGCGCCGCGTGACGGCCTGCGGGTCGTGGCCCGCGGTCGGCTGGACGTCTACGGTCCGCGCGGTGACCTGCAGCTCATTGTGGAGACGCTGCAGCCGGCGGGGCAGGGGGCTTTGTACGAGCAGTTCCTGCGCCTGAAGGCCCAGCTGGAAGCCGAGGGCCTGTTTGACCCGGCGCGCAAGCGGCCGCTGCCGGCCGAGCCTCGCCACATCGGTGTGGTGACCTCGCTCGGCGCAGCGGCGCTGCGTGACGTGGCCACCGCGCTGGCGCGGCGCGTGCCCCACATCCCGGTCACGGTGTACCCGGCGTCTGTGCAGGGCGCGCAGGCGCCCGCCGACATCGCGCAAGCGCTGGCCGCCGCCCAGCGCCATGGGCAGGCCGATGTCGTCCTGCTGGTGCGAGGCGGGGGCTCCCTGGAGGACCTGTGGGCTTTCAACGACCCGATCGTGGTGCGCGCGGTGGCGGCGTGTGGCCTGCCGGTGGTGTGTGGCGTGGGGCACGAAACCGATGTCACGCTCGCTGACTTCGCCGCGGACCTGCGCGCACCCACGCCCACGGCCGCGGCCGAGCTGTGTGCGGTGGCCCGCGCCGACCGTCTGGCAGCCCTGGACCGAATGGCCTCGCGCCTGAGCAACGGCGTGCTGGCCGCCATCGACAGCCGGCAGCAGCACCTGGACCGTCTGGCCCAGCGCCTGGGTCGACCTTCGGCGCGGGTGCACGGCGCGCAGCTCACGCTCGACCGGCTCGACCAGCGGCTGAGGTCCGCGCTCCAGCGCCCCGTCTGGCAGGGGCAGCAGCGGCTCGCCCGGCTGGCCGATGCCCTGCCACGCGCCGCAGCCCGGAACACCGAGCGCCACCGCGCCCGACTCGAGCGTGCCGCCCAGGCCCTGTCGCTCCTCGATCCGCAGCTGGTGCTCGAGCGCGGCTACGCCATCGTCACCGCCGCCGACGGCACGGTGGTCCGCCGGCGCGCCGATCTGCGACCCGGTCAGCCGGTCCGCGCGCGCCTGGCCGACGGCTCGGTGCCGCTGACCGTGGACCCCGAAGCGCCGGCATGACCCTGACGTCAAGGGCGTCATGGGCGCTGCCTACAATGCGCGTTTTCCCCACATCCACTCACTGAGGAACCCCATGGAACACACCCTGCCCGCACTGCCCTACGGCCTGGACGACCTGGCCCCGCACTACAGCCGCGAGACCCTGGAGTTCCACCACGGCAAGCACCACAACGCTTACGTGGTGAACCTCAACAACCTGCAAAAGGGTACCGAGTTCGAGAGCATGGACCTCGAGTCCATCGTCAAGAAGTCCAGCGGCGGCATTTACAACAACGCCGCCCAGATCTGGAATCACACCTTCTTCTGGAGCTGCATGAAGCCCAACGGCGGCGGCGAGCCGAGCGGCGCGCTGGCTGCAGCCATCAACGCCAAGTGGGGCAGCTACGCCGCCTTCCGCGAAGCCTTCATCAAGTCGGCCGTGGGCAACTTCGGCTCTGGCTGGACCTGGCTGGTCAAAAAGGCCGACGGCTCGGTGGACATCGTCAACACCGGCGCCGCTGGCACCCCGCTGACCACCGCCGACAAAGCGCTGCTCACCGTCGACGTGTGGGAACACGCCTACTACATCGACTACCGCAACGCCCGCCCCAAGTTCGTCGAAACCTTCCTCGACAAGCTGGTCAACTGGTCGTTTGCCGAGCAGAACTTCGCCTGAAGCCTCGGTTGGCGGTCATCCGACAAAGGGGCCTCGGCCCCTTTTTTCTTGGCCCGATCCGCGGGGTCAGCGGGGCGCGTTGAAAGGCGGGCCCTTGAGCACAAAACCCGCCGCAACGCCGCGGCGGGCGAACCAGCCCTGGTTCATTTCCAACACATACCGCACGGGCTCGGTGGAACAGTGGCTTTCCTCCGACAGCGGCTGCATATCGGCCAGGTTCACGATGCGGCCGTCGTCGGCAACGAAGGCGGCGGTCAGGGGAATCAGGGTGTTGCGCATCCAGAAGCATTGGATGCCCGCCCGGGGAAACACAAACAGCATGCCTTCGTGCGAGGGCATCTCGCGGCGGTGCATCAGGCCAGTCTGGTGCTGCGATGGGGTGGAGGCGACCTGGGCATCGATGCGGTGCATGCCGGCCTGCAGGGCCACACGCGGCAGGTTGAGCTGGGGCTGGCCGGCGGCCGTTTGCGCGAGCGCGCCGAGCGAGGACAGGCCCAGCGCCAGGGCCACCGGCAGCGCGCGACGTCGAAAGGACAAGGGGAGACGGGTCATGGGTGAAATCCTAGCGGGCCCGGCGCCACCCGAACCAAGATTCGTCAGGGCCATCGAATACAACGGGGCTAAAATCCCACCGATGCATCATGTGAAATGATGTTTCAGACAGTTGGGCCGGCGCGTCGCGCCTCGCCCATCCCAGCATCACCGGAGACCCGATTCCATGTACCAGCACATCAAAGTGCCCGCCGCCGGCCAGAAGATCACCGTTAACGCCGACATGTCGCTCAACGTGCCCGATCAGCCGATCGTGCCCTACATCGAGGGCGATGGCACCGGCTTTGACATCACGCCCGTGATGCTCAAGGTGGTGGACGCGGCGGTGGCCAAAGCCTATGGCGGTCAGCGCAAGATCCACTGGATGGAGGTGTACGCCGGCGAGAAATCCACCAAGGTGTACGGCCCCGACGTGTGGCTGCCGGAAGAAACGCTGCATGCCCTGCGCGATTACGTCGTGTCCATCAAAGGCCCCCTGACGACCCCGGTGGGTGGTGGCATCCGGTCCCTCAACGTGGCGCTGCGCCAGGAGCTGGACCTCTACGTCTGCCTGCGCCCTGTGCAGTATTTCAAAGGCGTGCCCTCGCCGCTGAAAGAGCCGGAAAAGACCAACATGGTCATCTTCCGTGAGAACTCGGAAGACATCTACGCCGGCATCGAGTACGAGGCCAAGTCGCCCAAGGCCGTCAAGCTGATCAAGTTCCTGCAGGAGGAGATGGGGGTAACGAAGATCCGCTTCCCCGAGACCTCGGGCATTGGCATCAAGCCCGTGTCGATCGAGGGCACCGAGCGTCTGGTGCGCAAGGCCATCCAGTACGCGATCGACAACGACAAGCCCAGCGTGACCATCGTGCACAAGGGCAACATCATGAAGTACACGGAAGGCGGTTTCCGCGACTGGGGCTACGCGCTGGCCAAGCGCGAGTTCGGTGCCGTGGAGATTGACGGCGGTCCGTGGTGCAAGTTCAAGAACCCGAAGACCGGCAAGGACATCGTGATCAAGGACTCGATCGCCGATGCCTTCCTGCAGCAGATCCTGCTGCGTCCGGCCGAGTATTCGGTGATCGCCACGCTCAACCTCAACGGCGACTACGTGTCGGACGCCCTGGCGGCCCAGGTCGGCGGCATCGGCATCGCCCCGGGCGCCAACCTGAGCGACTCCGTGGCCTGCTTTGAGGCCACCCACGGCACTGCGCCCAAGTACGCCGGCAAAGATTACGTGAACCCTGGTTCGGAGATCCTGTCCGCCGAAATGATGCTGCGCCACATGGGCTGGAAAGAGGCGGCCGACCTGATCATCAGCTCCATGGAGAAGGCGATTCAGTCCAAGAAAGTCACCTACGACTTCGCGCGACTCATGGACGGCGCCACCCAGGTGAGCTGCTCGGGCTTCGGTCAGGTCATGATCGACCACATGTGATGTGGCGCCGGCCCCACGGCCGGCTCCGCGCCACGCCCCGTCCGGCCCGCCCGGCGGGGCGTTTTTCATGGTGCGTTCAACCGCCGGAAGAGCGGTGCGTTCGCCGTCCTGCTCGGGCCTTCGAAGTCGCGCCGCGCGCTTCACAATGAGGCCATGAACTCCGTGCGCTCCAGCGGTTCCGTCCGTCCCGGCACGCAGGCCCTGGGGGCTATTTCCCCGGCCTGCGCAGCGGGGGACGCGCCGCTAGAATGGGTTCATGGCTTCCCAGACTCCCACCCCCCCGAACAAGCCGGTCACGCCGCCGGACGCGGGCACCGACGACGCGGTCGTGCTGGAGCGCCGGACGCAGCGCGTACAGCCGCCGCAGATGTATCAGGTGGTGCTGCTCAACGACGACTACACCCCGATGGAGTTCGTCGTGCACATCATTCAGGAATTCTTCAGCAAAGACCGCGAGACAGCGACGCAGATCATGCTCAAGATTCACCTCGAGGGCAAAGGCATCTGCGGTGTGTACTCGCGCGACGTCGCCAGCACCAAGGTCGACCAGGTGCTGCAGGCGGCCCGGGCGGCGGGTCATCCGCTGCAATGCCTGAGCGAACCGGTTGAATAAGCCACCAGCCGCCCCACATGCGACACCATTGGTGATCACCGAACACCGAATCCCGACCCCAGCCCAAGGAAGTGCCCATGATTGCCCAAGAACTTGAAGTCAGCCTCCACATGGCCTTTGTCGAGGCCCGGCAGCAGCGGCACGAATTCATCACCGTGGAGCACCTGCTGCTGGCGCTGCTGGACAACCCCAGCGCCGCTGAGGTGTTGCGCGCCTGCTCTGCCAACATCGACGACCTGCGCAAGTCCCTGACGAATTTCATCAAAGACAACACGCCCCAGGTCGCCGGCACCGACGAGGTCGACACCCAACCCACGCTGGGCTTCCAGCGCGTGATCCAGCGCGCGATCATGCACGTGCAGTCCACCGGCAACGGCAAGAAGGAAGTCACCGGCGCCAACGTGCTGGTCGCGATCTTCGGCGAGAAGGACTCGCACGCGGTCTACTACCTCCACCAGCAGGGTGTGACCCGTCTCGACGTGGTCAACTTCATCGCCCACGGCATCCGCAAGAGCGATCCCCCCGAGGCTTCCAAGCCCGGTGACAGCGCGGCAGAGAACGAAGAGCAGGGGACCGAGGCCAAGGGCAACGAGAAGCAGTCGCCGCTGGAGCAGTTCACCCAGAACCTCAACCAGGCGGCCAAAGACGGCAAGATCGACCCGTTGATCGGGCGGGAGTACGAGGTCGAGCGCGTGATCCAGATCCTGTGCCGCCGCCGCAAGAACAACCCGTTGCTGGTGGGGGAAGCCGGCGTGGGCAAGACCGCGATTGCCGAAGGCCTCGCCTGGCGCATCACGCAGGGCGACGTGCCGGAAATCCTGGCCGAGTCGGCGGTCTACTCCCTCGACATGGGTGCCCTGCTGGCCGGAACCAAGTACCGCGGCGACTTCGAGCAGCGCCTCAAGGGCGTGCTCAAGTCGCTCAAGGACAAGCCCAACGCGATCCTGTTCATCGACGAGATCCACACCCTGATCGGTGCCGGCGCCGCCTCCGGCGGCACGCTGGACGCCTCCAACCTGCTCAAGCCGGCGCTGTCCAGCGGGCAGCTCAAGTGCATCGGTGCGACCACCTTCACCGAGTACCGCGGCATTTTCGAGAAGGACGCGGCCCTGTCGCGGCGCTTCCAGAAGGTGGACGTGGTTGAGCCAACCGTGGAACAGACGGTGGACATCCTCAAGGGCCTGAAGTCCCGATTCGAGGAGCACCACAACGTCAAGTACGCCGTGGCCGCGCTGCAGGCCGCAGCCGAGCTGTCGGCCAAGTACATCAACGACCGGCATTTGCCCGACAAGGCCATTGACGTCATTGACGAGGCCGGCGCGGCCCAGCGCATCCTGGCGCCGAGCAAGCGCAAGAAGACCATCGGCAAGGTCGAGGTTGAGGAGATCGTGGCGAAGATCGCGCGCATTCCGCCGGCGAACGTGTCCAACGACGATCGCAGCAAGCTGCAGACGCTGGAGCGCGACCTCAAGAGCGTGGTGTTCGGCCAAGACAAGGCGCTGGAGGTGCTGGCGGCCAGCGTGAAGATGGCTCGGTCCGGCCTGGGCAAGGCGGACAAACCCATCGGCGCGTTCCTGTTCAGCGGACCGACCGGCGTGGGCAAGACCGAAGCCGCCAAGCAGCTCGCCTACATCATGGGCATCGAGCTGATCCGCTTCGACATGTCCGAGTACATGGAGCGCCACGCGGTGAGCCGTTTGATCGGTGCGCCGCCCGGCTATGTGGGTTTCGACCAGGGCGGCCTGTTGACCGAGGCCATCACGAAGAAGCCGCACGCGGTGCTGCTCCTCGACGAGATCGAGAAGGCGCACCCCGACATCTTCAACGTGTTGCTGCAGGTCATGGACCACGGCACGCTGACCGACAACAACGGGCGCAAGGCCGATTTCCGCAACGTGATCATCATCATGACCACCAATGCGGGCGCTGAGACCATGAACAAGGCGACCATCGGCTTCACCAATCCGCGGGTGGCCGGCGATGAGATGGCCGACATCAAGCGGCTGTTCACGCCGGAGTTCCGCAACCGGCTGGACGCCATCGTCAACTTCAAGCCGCTGGACGAGCAGATCATCCTGCGCGTGGTCGACAAGTTCCTGCTGCAACTCGAGCAGCAGCTGGCCGAGAAGAAGGTGGAGGTCACGTTCACCGACCAGCTGCGCCAGCACCTGGCCAAGAAGGGCTTCGATCCGCTGATGGGCGCGCGACCGATGCAGCGCCTCATCCAGGACACGATCCGCCGTGCGCTGGCCGACGAACTCCTGTTCGGTCGTCTGACCGAGGGCGGCCGTCTGACCGTGGATCTGGTGACCAAGACCGGCGAGGACGGCAAGGAGATCCACGACGTGGACCTCGACATCCAGCCGCTGCCGAAGAAGGAAGGCAAAGCCAAGCCGGAGGAAGCCACCGAGGTCTGAGACCCCGACGGGCTTGCCAGACAAAACCCCGCCTCGGCGGGGTTTTGTGTTTTCCGTGGCGGCGACTCGAGGCGGCCCCGGCGACCGTGTTGCCGGGGCGGTGAATCAGGGCTGGCGGGCGTAGGCCGCTCGGATTGCCTCCACGCGCTCGCGGTTCGCGCCGAAATCCTCGCGTCCCAGGCGGCTGGCGCTTCTCACATGAATCACGCCCGCCGAGGGGTCGGCCCAGAATTCCACGTCATCGACGAACGCCAGCCACCGTGTGCGCGCCTCCAGCCGCCGGTAGTCTGGCGCGCGGGTCACCGGCGTGAGGCCCGGCACCTCGCTCAGGGCGGTGTCGAGCGCGGCGAGGCTGGCCGAGGCGCCGCCGGGCTTGAAGGGCAGGGGGGCGATGGTGGCGTAGTCGCGCTGCGGGTGTCCGGGATGGCGTTCGGCCTGGCTGCTGACGCTGTTGCGGGTGGTGGACGGTGGCTTCAGCAGCCCGTCGCGCACACCCAGATCGTTGGGCGGCGAACCGCTGAGTGCGCCCAGCTGGGCGGCAAGCAGGCCGGCCGCGAGCACGGCGGCGAGGGTGGCGGCCACGGTCGGCGCCTTCACCGGCGTTTACCGCCGAGCAGGCCGCCGAGGACGCCTCGCACGAGCTGGCGCCCCAGGCTGCTGGCGACGGTGCGCGCCGCGGTCTTGGCCATCGTTTGAACGAGGCCGTCGTACTGCCCACCCCGCGGGCCGGTCCGACCGAACAGGGCCTCATTGAGCATGCCGCCGAGCCCGCCGCCCGCGGCATCGGCCGCCGGTTCGGCGGGCGCACCCGGGATGCGGGGCTGACGCGGCGCGCCGTCGGCCGCTGCCTCGTCGGCGGCGCCGCGCTGTCCGGCGTGGGCCTGGAACATCTCGTAGGCGCTCTCGCGGTCGACGACCTTTTCGTACGTGCCGCTGACCAGCGAGTCGCGCAGCAGCTGCTGGCGCTGATCGGGCGTGATGGGACCGATCTGGCTGCCGGGTGGCAGCACGAACACGCGCTCGGTCTCGCTCGGGCGACCTTTGGCGTCCAGCAGGCTGACCAGGGCCTCGCCGACGGCGAGCTCGGTGATCGCGGCCTCGATGTCCAGCCCGGCTTTGGGACGCATGGTCTGGGCGGTGGACTTCACGGCCTTTTGGTCGCGCGGGGTGAACGCCCGCAGGGCGTGCTGTACGCGGTTGCCCAGCTGCCCGAGCACCGTGTCGGGAATGTCCAGCGGGTTCTGCGTCACGAAATACACCCCGACGCCCTTGGAACGCACGAGGCGGACCACCAGTTCGATGCGTTCGATCAGCACCTTCGGCGCGTCGTTGAACAGCAGGTGGGCCTCGTCGAAAAAGAACACCAGCTTGGGTTTGTCCGGGTCGCCGATCTCCGGGAGGGTTTCGAACAGCTCGGACAGCATCCAGAGCAGAAAGGTGGCGTACAGGCGCGGTGCATTGAGCAGCTTGTCGGCCGCCAGGATGTTGATCACCCCGCGCCCGCCGACGGTCTGCATGAAGTCGTGGATGTCGAGCATCGGCTCGCCGAAGAAGCGGTCCCCGCCTTGCTGTTCGATCTGCATCAAGCCCCGCTGGATCGCACCGATCGACGCGGCGCTGATGTTGCCGTAGGCGGTGGTGAATTGCTTGGCGTTGTCCCCGACGTGCTGCAGCATGGCCCGCAAGTCCTTCATGTCCAGGAGCAGCAGGCCGTTGTCGTCGGCTATCTTGAAGATCAGGTTGAGCACGCCGGTCTGCGTGTCATTGAGGTCGAGCATGCGGGCCAGCAGCAGCGGACCCATGTCGCTCACCGTGGCGCGCACCGGATGGCCCTGCTCGCCGAACACGTCCCACAGCGTGACCGGACACTGCACCGGCGCCGGCAGCTCGATGCCGCGGTCGCGCAGGATGCCGGCCATCTTCTCCCCGATGCGTCCAGGCTGGCTGATGCCGGTGAGGTCGCCCTTCACGTCGGCCATGAACACCGGCACGCCGATGGCCGAAAACGATTCGGCGAGCTTTTGCAAGGTGACGGTCTTGCCGGTGCCGGTGGCGCCGGTGATCAGGCCATGGCGGTTGGCCAGCCCGGGGAGCAGGTGGCAGGTGGTGGTGGCGTTGCGGGCAATCGGCTGCGGTTCGGCCATGGCGGGTCCCTCGGGGCGGTGGAAACGTAAAATCGTGGGCTTATTAGATCAAAGCCCAACGGGCAAGAGGACGTTTTCGTGGCCGGACACAGCAAATGGGCGAACATCCAGCATCGCAAGGGTCGCCAGGACGAGAAGCGCGGGCGCATCTGGACGCGCCTGACCCGTGAAATCATCGTGGCCGCGCGCAGTGGCGGCGGTGACCCGACGATGAATCCGCGGCTTCGCCTGGCGATCGACAAGGCCAAGGCGGCCAACATGCCGGCCGACAACATCAAGCGCAACGTTGACAAGGCCACCGGCAACCTGGACGGCGTGAGCTACGAGGAAATCCGCTACGAGGGTTACGGCATTGCCGGTGCGGCCATCATCGTGGACACCATGACCGACAACCGGGTGCGCACCGTGGCTGAAGTGCGCCATGCCTTCAGCAAGCATGGGGGCAACCTCGGCACCGACGGCTCGGTGGCTTTCCAGTTCAAGCATTGCGGGCTGCTCGTGTTTGCGCCCGGCACCTCGGAAGACGCGGTGATGGAGGTGGCGCTGGAGGCGGGCGCGGAGGACGTGATCACCGACGACGATGGCGCGATCGAGGTGCTGACCGCACCAGGCGACTTCGAGGCGGTGAAGAACGCACTGGAAGCCAAGGGCCTCAAGCCGGACATCGCCGAGGTGACGATGCGCGCCGAAAACACGGTGGCCCTGACCGGCGACGACGCTGCCCGCATGCAGAAGCTGCTGGACGTGCTGGAAGACCTGGACGACGTGCAGAACGTCTTCCACAACGCAGAGATCTGATCCTCCCGCGCCGCCTTGCGGCGTCACCCCCCGAGGGGCGCGGCCGGCAGCCCGGCGGAGCCGGTTCTGCGGCCGCCTCGGTTGAACGCCTCGCGCGCGCGGCGGCTTTTCTGGAGAACGATGTGAAAGTCTTGGTGATTGGCGGCGGTGGCCGTGAGCATGCGTTGGCCTGGCGGCTGAAGCAGTCGGAGGGGGTGGAGCAGGTTTTCGTGGCGCCGGGCAATGCCGGCACGGCGCGCGACGCCGAGTTGATCAATCTCCCGATCACCGACAAGGCGGCGCTGCGTGCGTGGGCGCAGGCCAACGGCGTCGCGCTCACGGTGGTGGGCCCCGAGGCGCCGCTGGCCGCCGGGGTGGTGGACGAATTCCGCGCCCACGGGCTGCCGATCTTCGGGCCGACGCAGCAGGCCGCCCAGCTGGAGAGCTCCAAGGCGTTCAGCAAGGCTTTCATGAAGCGGCACGGCATTCCCACCGCCGCCTACGACACCTTCACCGATGCGGCGCTGGCCCACGCCTATGTCGATGCGCAGGGCGCGCCCATCGTCGTCAAGGCCGACGGGCTCGCCGCGGGGAAGGGCGTGGTGGTCGCGATGACGCTGGCCGAGGCGCACGAGGCGATCGACTTCATGCTGCTGGACAACAAGCTCGGTGTCGCCCACAACGAGGGCGGGGCGCGTGTGGTCATCGAGGAATTCCTGGCCGGCGAAGAAGCCAGTTTCATCGTGCTGTGCGACGGGGAGCATGCGCTCGCGCTGGCCACCAGCCAGGACCACAAGCGCCTGAAGGACGGCGATCAGGGCCCCAACACCGGAGGCATGGGCGCGTATTCGCCGGCCCCGGTGGTCACCCCGGCCGTGCACCGCCGGGCAATGGAGGAGGTGATCCTGCCCACGCTGCGCGGCATGAAGGCCGACGGCATCCCGTACACCGGGTTTCTTTACGCCGGCCTGATGATCACCCCCGATGGGGCGGTCAAGACACTGGAGTTCAACTGCCGCATGGGCGATCCGGAGACGCAGCCGATCATGATGCGGCTGCGCAGCAACCTGGCCGAGGTACTGCTGGCGGCGACGCGCGGCGAGTTGGACCGGGTGCATCTCGACTGGGACCCGCGCGTGGCGCTGGGCGTGGTGATGGCAGCGGCCGGCTATCCGCTCGATCCGCGCAAGGGCGACGCGATCACCGGGCTACCCGCCGACCAGGACGACTGCATGGTGTTCCACGCCGGCACCGCCGAGCGCGATGGCGCGGTGGTGGTCAGCGGCGGGCGGGTGCTGTGTGTCACGGCGCTGGCCGACAGCGTGTCGGCCGCGCGGGCGCGGGCTTACGCCGCGCTCGACGGGATTGCGTTCGACGGCATGCAGTGCCGCCGCGACATCGGCCACCGCGCGCTGGGATGAACGAGTCACCGACCCGGGACACGCTCCCGGCCAGCCGACCCGTGCGTTTTCGCGGCTCGCGTCTGGCGGTGGCGGCGCTGCGCCTGATCGGCTGGCGGGTGGCGTTCGACGGTTTTCCGACCCGCCAGGGCGTGGCCATCGTGTACCCGCACACCAGCAACTGGGACTTCATCGTCATGGTGCTGGCGAAGTGGGCCATTGGCGTGCCCGCGCGCTGGTGGGGCAAGGACAGCCTGTTCCGCGTGCCCCTGCTGGGGCGGTGGATGCGCTGGCTCGGCGGCATGCCGCTGGTTCGGCACTCCCCGCGTGGCGCGGTCGGCGAGATGGTCGCCGCCTTCGACGAGGCGCGGGCGGCCGATGAGCTGCTCTGGCTTGGCCTGTCGCCCGAGGGCACCCGCCGCCGCACGTCCGGCTGGCGCAGCGGCTTCTATCAGGTCGCCTGCGGTGCATCGGTCCCCCTGGCCTGTGTGCGGCTGGACTACGGACGCAAGACGGTGGATCTGACACAGTTCCTGTCCCTCACGGGGGATCCGGCGCTCGATTACCCGCGGATCGCCGCGGCCTACGAGGGCGTGCGCGGCTTGCGGGCCGACCAGGCCAGCCCTGTGCAACCCTTGCCCAAACCGGTGAAGGCCGATACGGTGTGACCATGAGCAGCAAAAACCCCGTCGCGCAGGTGCGCGATTACCTCACCGGTCTGCAGGACCGCATCACCTCGACCGTGGCCATGGTCGATGGCGGCAGTTTCGTGGTCGACCGCTGGCGCAAGCCGCCGGGCGAGACCCTGCAAGGCAACGGCATCACGCAGATCCTGGAAGATGGCCCGGTGTTTGAACGCGCGGGTTGCGGCTTCTCCCACGTGACCGGCCCCCGTTTGCCGCCGTCGGCCACGCAGCACCGCCCCGAGCTCGCCGGAGCGCCGTTCGAGGCGATGGGCGTCTCGCTGGTCTTTCACCCCCGCAACCCCTACGTGCCCACCGTGCACATGAACGTGCGCATGATCGCCGCCACCCCGGCCGGTGGCGCGCCCGTGTGCTGGTTTGGCGGCGGCATGGACCTCACGCCCTATTACCCGTTTGAAGAAGACGCGGTCCATTTCCACCGCACCTGCAAGGCCGCGCTCGATCCGTTTGGCGTGGACAAGTACCCGCGGTTCAAGCGCTGGTGCGACGAGTATTTCCACCTGAAACACCGCCAGGAACAGCGCGGCATCGGGGGCGTTTTCTTCGACGATTTCGCGGAGTTCGGCTTCGAGGGCAGCTTCGCCATGCTGCGTGCGGTGGGCAACGCCTTTCTGGACGCGTACCTGCCGATCGTGGACCGGCGCAAGGACATGGCCTGGGGCGAGCGCGAGCGCAGCTTCCAGCTCTACCGCCGTGGCCGCTATGTCGAGTTCAACCTCGTGTGGGACCGTGGTACGCATTTCGGCCTGCAGTCGGGCGGGCGCAGCGAGTCGATTTTGTTGTCGATGCCGCCGCTGGTGAGTTGGGCCTACAACCGCCGGCCGCAGCCCGGCAGCCCGGAGGCTCGCCTGTACAGCCACTTCCTCGTGCCTCGGGACTGGGCCTGATGGGCGATCCGAGCGCCGGGGCCCGCGCGCGCCTGGGGGTCTACGGCGGCGCGTTCGACCCGCCGCACCACGCCCACGTGGCCGTGGCGCGCGCCGCCCTGGCCCAGCTGCGCCTGGACCGTCTGCTCATCATCCCGACCGGCGACGCCTGGCACAAGACACGCACCCTGACCCCCGCAACCCACCGCCTGGCCCTGTGCGCAGCCGCCTTCGGCGACTTGCCCGGGGTGTCTCTCGACGACCGGGAGATGCGCCGTCCGGGCCCGAGCTACACCGTGGACACGCTGGAAGCCTTGCGCAGGGAGCACCCGGCGGCCGAGTGGTTCCTCGTGATCGGCGAGGACCAGTGGCGCGGTTTCGCCGGCTGGCGCCGCCCCGGCGACATCCGGGCCTGGGCCACGGTGGCGGTCGCTGGCCGCGCCGGTGTCCCTGCCATGCCCCCCACAGACGACCTCGGCGCGCCGCCCGCGCGCCTGAGCCTCACCCTCTCCGACCTCAGTGCCACCGCGATCCGCGCGCGCCTCGCCGATCCCGCCTCGCGTGCCGCGGCCCTGCGCGAACTGGTGCCACCCGCGGTCGCAGGCTATATTTCGCAACACCACCTCTACCAGAACCCTTCATGACCAGCGACACCGCCGCCAAGAAAGACATCCAGAAACTGCAACGAGCCATCGTCGAGGGGCTGGAGGATGTGAAGGGTCAAGACATCGTGGTGTTCAACACCGAGGCCCTGTCCCCGCTGTTTGAGCGGGTGATTGTGGCCAGTGGCACCTCCAACCGACAGACCAAGGCGCTGGCCGCCAGCGTGGTGGATGCGGTGCGTGAGGCCGGCTTCGACAAGCCCCGCGTGGAGGGTGAGGACAACGGCGAATGGATCATCGTGGACTGCGGCCAGGCCGTGGCCCACGTGATGCAGCCGGTGATTCGCCAGTACTACCGCCTGGAGGAAATCTGGGGTGCCAAGCCCGTGCGTCTGAAGGCGCCGGCCAAGGCCGCGCCCGCCCCCCGCGCCGCGGCGGGCACCGAGGCCAAAGCGCCGGCCAAGACGGCGAGCAAGGTGGCGAGCAAGACGGCCGCGAAGACCGCTGCCAAGTCCCTCACCCCGTCCGAAGCGAAGTCCACCGCCGCCAAGGCCGCCGCCAAAGCCGCGGTCAAGGCGACGAAGCCGACCGCGAAGGCGACCGCCCAGCGACCCGCCCGTTCAGCCGCTCCCGCGAAGTCAGCCGCCAAGGCCGCGGCCAAAACCGCAACCAGGGCGCCCGCCAAGTCAGCGGCGAAGGCCCCCGCCAAAAAGCCTCGCGTGGCGTTGCCGAAAGTCGTGGTGGGTGCGCCGACGGCGAAGAAGGTGGCAGCGAAGAAGCCTGCCGCGAAATCAGCCGCCAAACCCGCTGCGAAGGCCGCCGCGCCCGCGAAGGCGGCCTCGCGCCAGGCCTCGGCCAAGCCGGCGGCCGGCAAGTCCCGGGCATGAAGCTGGTGATCGTCGCGGTCGGGCAGAAGGTGCCCGACTGGGCGCAGACCGCCTACGACGATTACGCCAAGCGCTTTCCCCCCGACCTGCGGGTCGAGCTCAAGGCGGTCAAAACCGAACCGCGTGGCTCCAAAACCGTGGAAACCCTCTGGGCTGCCGAGCGGCAGCGCATCGAAGCCGCGGTGCCGCGCGGTGCCCGTGTGGTCGCGCTCGACGAGCGGGGCACGCCGGTGACCACCCAGGCGCTGGCCCAGCAACTGAAGCAGTGGCAACTCGGCGGCGATGATGTGGCCCTGGTGATTGGCGGCCCCGACGGCCTGGAGCCGGCCTTCAGGGATGGCGCCCACCAGCGGATGCGCCTCTCCGACCTCACGCTGCCGCACGCGATGGTGCGCGTGCTGCTGATCGAGCAGCTCTACCGCGCCTGGTCCATCAACGCCAACCACCCGTACCACCGCGAATGACGACCAAGACTGCCCACGCGTCCCCGCTGCGCGGGTCGCTGCCCCCAGCGGGGGGGCGCGCCACCTTGGGACGGCCCGGCGGTGAGACAAAGGCCCCCCTCGCGTCCCCGCTGCGCGGGTCGCTGCCCCCAGCGGGGGAGCGCGCCACCTTGGGACGGCCCGGCGGTGGCGCGTGGATCTACCTGGCCTCGCAGAGTCCGCGTCGGCGGGATTTGTTGCAGCAGTGGGGCGTGCGCCCCGAGTTGTTGCTGCCCGATGACGACGAGGATGTGGAGTCGCTGGAGGCGGTGCGCGGGTCGGAGGCGCCGGCGGTCTATGTGCAGCGGGTCACCGCGCTCAAGCTGGAGGCCGCGATGGCGCGTTGGGCCCGGCGCGGGCTGCCCGCCGCGCCGGTGCTGTGCGCCGATACGACGGTGGCGCTGGGGCGCCGCATCCTGGGCAAACCGGCGGATGCCGCCGAGGCGCGGGCCATGTTGGCTGCGTTGTCCGGCCGTACCCATCGGGTGCTGACCGCCGTGGGTGTGGGCCTCGGACGGCGGCGCTGGACCGCGCTCAGCGTCTCCACCGTGACCTTCGCGCCGCTCAGCGCCGCGCAGATCCGCCGCTACGTTGAGGGCGGAGAGCCCATGGGCAAGGCCGGGGCCTACGCCATCCAGGGACAAGCCGGTCTGTGGGTGAGCCGCATCACCGGCAGCCACACCGGCATCGTTGGCTTGCCCGCGCACGAGACCGCGGCGCTGTTGCGCGCCGCGGGGCTGGCCCTTTATTGATGACGAACCCACTGACCCTTGACCCCAGGCACCCATGACGCAGGACATCCTCATCAACTGGTCTCCGCAGGAAACCCGTGTGGCCGTGGTGGAGCAGGGCGCGGTGCAGGAAGTGCACCTGGAGCGCACGCTCGAGCGCGGCCTGGTGGGCAACATTTACCTGGGCAAGGTGTCGCGCGTGCTGCCCGGCATGCAATCGGCCTTCATCGACATCGGTCTGGACCGTGCGGCGTTTCTGCACGTGGCGGACCTGATGCCCAACATCGCGGCGAAGCACGCGCCCCAGCGCCAGCAGGCGGCCGAGAGCGGCGACGCGGGTGCGAAGGTGCTGGCGCCCAACCCGGTGCTGCCGATCGAGCGGCAGATATTCGAGGGGCAGGCCTTGATGGTCCAGGTGCTGAAGGACCCGATCGGCACCAAGGGCGCGCGCCTGACGGCGCAGATCAGCATCGCTGGTCGGCTGCTGGTGTTCCTGCCGCAGGACAACCACATCGGTGTGTCGCAGAAGATTCCGCCGGCCCAGCGCGAGGCGCTGCGCCAGCGTCTGCAGAGCCTGACGGCGTTGCCCGATGGAAGCCCGGCGGGTGGCTTCATCCTGCGCACCAACGCAGAAGATGCGAGCGACGACGAACTGCGCGACGACGTGGCCTACCTGCGCAAGACCTGGACCCGGATCCGCGACGCCGCCGCCCGCCAGCCCCCCGCCACCTTGCTGCATGAAGACCTCAACCTGATGCAGCGCGTGCTGCGCGACCTGGTGGGCGCGCAGACCGCCAGCATCCGCATCGACTCCCGCGAGCAACACGGTCTGCTCACCGCCTTCGCCAGCGAGTTCATGCCGGACACCGTGGCCAAGCTGCAGCACTACGCCGGCGAGCGCCCGATCTTCGACCTGTTCCACATCGACGAGGACATCGCGAAGGCGCTGAGCCGGCGGGTTGACCTGAAGTCGGGTGGCTACCTCGTGATCGACCAGACGGAGGCCCTCACCACCGTGGATGTGAACACGGGCGGCTTCGTCGGTGCGCGCAATTTCGACGACACCGTCTTCCGCACCAACCTGGAAGCGTCGCAGGCCATCGCGCGGCAACTGCGCCTGCGCAACCTCGGCGGCATCGTCATCGTCGACTTCATCGACATGACCCGGGAAGACCACCGCGAGGCGGTGTTGGCCGAGTTCCGCAAGCAGCTTGCGCGCGACCGGGTGAAGACCATGACCGGTGGCTTCTCGCAGCTCGGTCTGGTGGAGATGACCCGCAAGCGCACGCGCGAGTCGTTGGCCCACATGCTGTGCGAGCCCTGCGAAGCCTGCAGCGGCAAGGGCTCGGTCAAGACAGCGCGCAGCGTGTGCTATGACATCCTGCGCGAGATCCTGCGCGAAGCGCGGGCCTTCAGCCCACGCGAGTTCCGCGTGGTGGCCTCGCCCAAGGTGGTGGAGCTGTTCCTGGACGAGGAGCGGGCCCACCTGGCCGGGCTGTCCGACTTCATCGGCAAGCCCATCTCGCTGCAGAGCGAGAGCACGATGACGCAGGAACAGTACGACATCGTGTTGCTCTAGGGTCCCCCCCGAAGCGCCTGCGGCGCCTCCCCCAGGGGCAACACCTGCGGCCCGGCAAAGCCGGTTCCGCGGTGTTCTGGGTGGAGCCTCTTCGCCCGCTTACACCTCGGGTCGCATGCCCTGCGCGTGCAGGCGGGCGTAGAGGCCATCGGCGGCGATCAGGTCGCGGTGGGTGCCCTGTTCGGCGATGCGGCCGTCGGCCAGCACGACCACGCGGTCGGCGTGTTCGATGGTGGAGAGACGGTGGGCGATCACCAGGGTGGTGCGGCCGGTCATGAGCCGGGCGAGCGCGTCCTGCACGAGGCGCTCGCTTTCGTTGTCCAGCGCGGACGTCGCTTCGTCGAGGATCAGCACCGGCGCGTCCTTGTAGATCGCCCGCGCGATGGCGAGCCGCTGGCGCTGGCCGCCGGAGAGTTCGGCCGCGTTGTGCCCCACCGGCGTGTGGATGCCCTGCGGCAGGCGCAGGACCAGATCGCCGAGGTTGGCCGACGCCAGCGCGGCGCGCACCCGTGCTTCGTCGATGGCGGAGGCACTGTCGCCCAGGGCCACGTTGGCGGCGAGCGTGTCGTTGAGCATGACCACGTCCTGGCTGACCAGGGCAAACTGCCGGCGCAGGCTGGTTAGGTCCCACTCGGGCAGGGCCACGCCGTCGAGCGTGGCGCGGCCTTCCGCGATGTCCACGAAGCGGGGCAGGGTGTTGACCAGGGTGGTTTTGCCCGAACCCGACGGCCCGACAAAGGCCACCACCTCGCCCGGCTCGATGCGAAGCGACACCCCGCGCAGTGCCGCGGCCCGCGTGGCGGTCGGGTCGCCCTCCCGCTCGGGGTAGCGCACCCACACCGTCTCCCAGGCGATGGCGCCGCGCGCCCGGTCGGCGCGGTGGGCGCCGCCGGTCTGTTCCGGCGTCTGCTCGATCAGTTCCAGCCCGCGCTCCAGCGCGGCGAGTCCGCGGGTGATGGGCGCGGTGATTTCGGCGAGGTGGCGGATGGGCGTGATCAGCATCAGCATCGCGGTCACGAAGCCGACGAAGTTGCCGACGGTCACGCCGCTGGTGGTGCTTTGCCACAGGGCCACCGCGATCACGGCCGACAGGGCGGTGGCGGCGAGGATCTGGGTGAGTGGTGTCATCGCGGCCATGGCGACCGTGGACTTCAGGGCCAGTCGTCGCAGGGCCACCGACAGACCGTCGAACCGCTCGGCCTGCTGCGCCTGCGCGCCGTGCAGCCGAATCATGCGGTGGGCCAGCGCGTTTTCTTCGACCACGTAGGCCAGCGCGTCGGTCGCCTCCTGGCTGGCGCGCGTGAGCCGGTACAGGCGCTTGGAGAGCACGCGCATGATGAGAATCAGCCCGGGAAAAACCGCCAGCACGATCAGCGTGAGCTTCCAGTTCAACCACAGCAGGTAGCCCATGAGGGCGAGCACGGTGAGGCTGTCCTTGGCCAGGGTGAGGAAGGCCGACACCAGCTGCTGCGAGCCGTTCTGCACCTCGTACACCAGCGTGTTCGACAGCTTGCTCGCGCTTTGCCGGGCGAACAGGGTGAGCTCGGCGTCGTTGAGCTTGGCGAACATGGCCCGGCGCAGGTTGAGCACGCCGATGTTGGCGGTGTAGGCCAGGGCGTACTGCGCCACGAAGGTGGCCATGCCGCG
The DNA here is from genome assembly GCF_057219855.1 of Hydrogenophaga sp. T66. Classification (NCBI taxonomy): domain Bacteria; kingdom Pseudomonadati; phylum Pseudomonadota; class Betaproteobacteria; order Burkholderiales; family Comamonadaceae; genus Hydrogenophaga; species Hydrogenophaga sp. T66. The sequence goes on from NZ_JBXVVX010000001.1 coordinate 1,273,478, forward strand.
CACGGCGAACAGACCGATGAGCGCCACCGGCACCATCCACAAAGGCACCTGCCCCGCGCTGAAGCCCTTGTCGAGCAGACCTTGCAGCAGCGCCGGGATCGCCGGCTCGGTGAGCGCGCCGATCACCGTGGCCAGTGCGGCGATGACGATGCCCGGCCGGGCGCCGCGGAAGTAGGGCCAGACGCGGCGCAGCCGCTGCGACAGCGTGCCGCGCGGGGGCGCGGGGGCGGCCGGTGCGGCGTCGGAGGCGGGGGAGGGTTCGGACACGCGGGCGAAAAAATCGGTGGGTCGGGATCGGGCCCGGGAACTCGGCGCGCCGCCGCGGGTCAGTGAGCCGCAGTGGCACAGGGCCGCGCGCACATCTTGTCACGGGTGTGTGTGGCGCGTCCGGTATTATCGACCGGTCGCCGCCGGCCCTCGTTCCGCCGTTTTTCCGGCCCGACAACCTCCACATGACCCTTTCGATCCGCCCTGCCGCGACGGCATCCCTGGCGCGCCGCCGAGCCGTGGGCCTGCTGTCGAGTCTGCCGCTGCTGTCCTGGCCCCTCGCGCCTGCCCACGCGCAGTTCCGCGTCGAGGTGGCCGGTGTCGGGCTGACCCAGTTTCCGTTTTCCGTGGTGGCGTTTCGCGGCAACGACGTGGCCAGCGAAAACATCGCGGCCATCGTGCGCGCCGACCTGGAGCGCAGCGGCCAGTTCCGGTTTGTCGAACCGGTCGGCGGCGGCCTCGATGAAACCTCCCGCCCCGACCTCGCGCCGTGGCGCGAGCGCGGCACCGACTCCCTGCTCACCGGCAGCGTGATGCGGCTGGCCGACGGCCGTTTCGACGTGCGCTTCCGCCTGTGGGACGTGGTGCGTGCCCAGGACCTCGGTGGTCTGAGCTACCCCGTGTCGGCCGCCGATCTGCGCCTGGCTGCGCACCGCATCGCCGACTACGTCTATGAAAAGCTCACCGGCGACAAAGGCGTGTTCTCCACGCGCATCGCCTACGTGACCAAGTCGGCCAACCGCCATCACCTGTGGGTGGCCGACGCCGACGGCGAAAACGCCCGCGCCGCCCTCACCAGCCCCGAGCCCATCATCTCCCCGAGCTGGGCGCCCAACGGCGGACAGCTGGCCTATGTGTCGTTCGAGGCGCGCAAGCCGGTGATCTATGCCCACGACGTGGCGACCGGGCGCCGCCGCCTGCTGGCCAACTTCCGCGGCTCCAACAGCGCACCGAGCTGGTCGCCCGACGGCCGCACCGTGGTGGCCACGCTCTCGATCTCGGGCAACGCGCAGATCTACGCGATGGACGCGGGCGGTGGCGAGCCGCGGCGCCTGACCAACAGCGGCAGTATCGACACCGAGCCGGTGTTCAGCGCTGACGGCAAGTCGATCTTCTTTGTCAGCGACCGGGGCGGCTCGCCGCAGATCTACCGCATGGACGCCGGGGGCGCCAACGCGCAGCGCCTGAGCTTCAGCGGCAACTACAACATCTCCCCCGCGCCCAGCCCCGACGGCCGGTGGCTCGCTTATGTGTCCCGTGTGGGCGGCGCTTTCCGCCTGCACGTGATGGACCTCGCCAGCGGCGCGGTGAGCGCCATCACCGACACCTCGGCCGACGAGAGTCCCAGCTTCTCGCCCAACAGCCGACTGATCATTTACGCCACCCGTGACAAAGGCCAGGAAGCGCTCATGACCACCACGGTCGACGGTCGCATCAAGACCCGCCTGGCCGGCTCGCAGGGCGACATCCGCGAGCCCGAGTGGGGCCCGTTCCTGCGCTGATCTTGGTTGTTTTCGTATCTACCGCTTTCGTATCCCCCGCTTTTTCAACCCTAGGTAACGTCACCATGACCCACACCCGCTCCACCCTCCGCCGCTGGGCCGGCCTGTCCGTCGCCCTCTCCACCGCCGCGCTGCTGGCCGCCTGCGGCTCCAACGTCAAGCTCGACGAAGTCCCCGTCGCCGACCGCAGCGGCACCGCCGCCGGTGCCGGTGGCCAGGGCAGCGGTGTTGACCAGCGCGGAGTGGCCGGCGTGCAGGTCCCCGGCGCCGGCAGCGCGCAGCCCCAGGCCCTGCAGCGCGTCATCTACTTCGACTACGACAGCTTTGAGGTGAAGAGCCAGTTTGCGGCCGCGCTGGAAGCCAACGCCCGCTACCTCAACGCCAACAAGACCGCCCGCGTCAGCCTGGAAGGCCACACCGACGAGCGCGGCGGCCGCGAATACAACCTGGCGCTGGGCCAGAAGCGCGCCGAGGCCGTGCGTCGCTCGCTGTCGCTGCTGGGCGTGAGCGAGTCGCAGATGGAGGCCGTGAGCTTCGGTGAGGAGAAGCCCGCCCAAGCCGGCGCCGACGAAGCCGCCTTCTCCAAGAACCGCCGCGTCGAGATCACCTACCGCTGAGGACCGACGCCATGGCCCGCCTGACCGACTGGACCTTCCCGCGCGGGCCGCTGGCGGCGCTGACCGTGGCCATGGCGGCGTTCGCGCCGCTGTCCGCCCACGCGCTGTTTGGCGACGATGAGGCCCGCAAGGCCATCATCGAGCTGCGGCAGAAGGTGGACGCCAACCGGGCGGCTCAGGAAGCCGCGGCGGCCGAGAGCGAAGCCACGACCCGCCGCGGCCTGCTCGATCTGGCCAACCAGATCGAGCAGCTGCGCGCCGAAATCGCCCGCCTGCGGGGCCAGAACGAGCAGCTCGCGCGCGAGGTGGCGGAGCTGCAGCGGGCGCAGAAAGACGTGCAGGTCGGGCTGGACGAGCGCCTGCGCCAGGTGGAGCCGCTGAAGGTCGAGCTCGACGGGTTGAGCTTCAGCGCCCAGCCGGCCGAGAAGCGCGAGTTCGACGCCGCCATGGACACGCTGCGCCGCTCCGAGTTCGAGGCCGCGGCCACCGCCTACACCGTGTTCCTGCGCAAGCACCCCAACAGCGGCTACACCCCGTCCGCCCTGTACTGGCTGGGCAACGCGCAGTACGCCAACCGCGCCTACAAGGACGCGATCGTCAGCCACACCCGGCTGGTCAACGAGTTCGGCACCCACGCCCGCGCCCCCGAGGCGATGCTGGCGATGGCCAACAGCCAGGTGGAGCTCAAGGATCCCCGCGGCGCGCGGCGCACGCTGGAAGACCTGATCAAGCGCTACCCGCAATCGGAAGCCGCCGCCGCGGCCCGCGAGCGGCTCGCCCGCCTGCGCTGACCGTTCCCGCGCGCGGGAGACCCGACAGCGGCGGTCCCACGACCGCCGCTCCTACAATCGCGCGCCATGGACGCTGCCGCCCTCGACTCCCTGCACACCACCGTTCTGTGGGCGGCCTTTGCCGTCGCCGTCGCCTTTGGTTTTATCAGCCAGCGGACCCATTTCTGCACCATGGGCGCGCTGAGTGACGCGTTCAACTTCGGTGACCTGAACCGTCTGCGCATGTGGGTCATGGCCATTGGCGTGGCGGCGATCGGGTTTCACGCGCTGGTCTGGCTGGGCTGGATCGACGCCGGCGCGGCGCTGTACACCGGCCCGCGCGTGATGTGGCTCTCGGCGGTGGTGGGCGGGCTGCTGTTCGGCTTCGGCATGGTGCTCGCGTCCGGCTGCGGCGGCAAGACGCTGGTGCGCATTGGCGCGGGCAGCCTGCGCGCGCTGGTGGTGTTTGTCGTGATGGGCGTGGCCGCGTTCATGACGTTGCGCGGCTTGTTTGGCGTGTGGCGGGTGAACACGGTGGACCGCGCGGTGCTGGAGTTCGACGGCGCGGCCACGCTGGCCGGCTGGATGGGCCGGGCGGCCGGTGGCGACGCCGGCACGCTGGCGGCCGTGGCGCTGGGACTGGCGCTGATCGGCTGGGCACTCGCCTCGCGCGACTTCCGCACCGGCAACAACCTCCTCGCCGGCGCTGGCATTGGCTTGTGCATCGTGGCGATGTGGTGGGTCAGCGGCCGCCTCGGCTTTGTGGCCGAACACCCCGAGACGCTCGAAGCCGTGTACCTGGGCAGCACCACCGGGCGCATGGAATCCCTGAGCTTCAGTGCGCCCATGGCCACCACGCTGGACTGGCTGATGTTCTACAGCGACCGCGCCAAGGTCCTGACCTTCGGTGTGGTCACGGTGGTCGGCGTGGTCGTGGGCTCGGCGGTGTGCGCCCTGTGGGAGCGCAGCTTCCGCTGGGAAGGGCTCAATGGCACCCGCGACACCGCGCTGCACCTGGTGGGCGGCGTCTGCATGGGCGCCGGCGGCGTGACCGCGCTGGGTTGCACCGTCGGCCAGGGCCTGTCTGGCCTGTCGACGCTGAGCCTCATGAGCGCGGTGGCGGTGGCGGCCATCGTGGCGGGCGCCTGGCTGGGCTTCCGCTTCCAGATGTGGCTGCTGGAGCGCGAGTGACCGAGACCGACGCCGCCTTCGAGCGCCGCTTCGGCGGGCTGCGGCGGCTGTTTGGCGTGGCGGGCGCGCAGCGTGTCTTTGACGCCCACGTCGCGGTGGTCGGCCTGGGCGGCGTGGGCTCCTGGGCGGTCGAGGCCCTGGCGCGCAGCGGTGTGCGGCGCCTGACGCTGATCGATCTCGACCACGTGAGCGAGTCCAACATCAACCGCCAGCTGCAGGCCACGGACGACACCCTCGGCCAGGCCAAGGCCGAGGCCCTGCGCGACCGGATTGCCGCGATCCACCCGCAGGCCGACGTTGTCTGCATCGACGATTTCGTGACACCCGACAACTGGCCCGCGCTGCTTGGTGGCGAGCGCCCCGATGCCTTGATCGACGCCTGCGATCAGGTGCGCGCCAAGACCGCGCTCGCCGCCTGGGCGGTGGCGAACGGCCTGCCTTTCGTCAGCGTCGGTGCGGCCGGTGGTAAGCGCCGCGCGGAAGCGGTGGCGCTCGCCGATCTGGCCGACATCACCCACGACCCGCTTCTCGCGCAGCTGCGCTACCGCCTGCGCAAGCACCATGGGGCGCCGCGCGCCGGAGCCATGGGGGTCACTGGCGTGTTCAGCCGCGAGCCCGTGGCGCCGCCCGATCCGTCGTGCGCGCTCGACGGCGGCGATGGCAGCCTCAACTGCCACGGCTACGGCTCACTCGTGAGCGTTACCGCCACCTTCGGCATGGCCGCCGCCGGCCATGTGATCGACACGATCGCGCGGGGCGCCGGGGAAAAAGTGAAGCCGGCTTCAAAAGGCACCAAAAACCACGCTATAATCTGAGGCTTCGCGGGGTGCTGCAAAGGACATCGCGAAAAGCGTGGGACGTTAGCTCAGTTGGTAGAGCAGCGGACTTTTAATCCGTTGGTCGGCAGTTCGAGCCTGCCACGTCCTACCAAAAACATGAGGCCCAAGTCGCAAGACTTGGGCCTTTTTGTTTTGGGCGCGCCGAGGCGCGTCAGCTTTTGCGCACGAAGCCCCACACGATGAGGATCAGCACGGCGCCGATGACCGAGGCGATGAAGCTGGCGGCCTGGCCGGGGGCGTACAGGCCAAGGGCGCTGCCGCCGTAGCTGGCGACGAAGGAGCCGGCGATGCCCAGCAGGGTGGTCATGATCCAGCCCATGCTGTCGTTGCCGGGTTTGATGGCGCGGGCGATGAGGCCGGCGATGAAGCCGATGACGATGGTGATGAGGATCGACACGGGGCGGTTCCTTTCCTGAGGAAATGACGGGCGCCCACTGTAGCGCCGCGCCGCGGCGGACACCCCCACCCCCGGTCAGGCCGGGCCGATCGCTTCGATGGCCTCGCCGAGTTCAAGCCAGCGTTGTTCGAGGGTGTCGTTCTCGTCGTTGACGGCCTTGAGGTCGCGGCCGGCCTGGGCGATGTCGGCGGGTGATAGCGGGCGCGACAAGGCGGCTTCGAGCGAGGCTTTGCGGGTGGCGAGTTCAGCCAGTCGTTTTTCGACCTGTTCGAGCTCTCGACGCAGGGGCCGGAGTTGTTCCAGCCGCTGCTGGCGCCGCTGCGCGTCCAGGCGGCGGGCTTCGGCGGCGGAGGGCGCGGGCGCCGCGGTGGCGACGGGCGTGGTGGTCGAAGACGCTGCGGCTTTGACTCGGGCGGCCTCGCGGCTGTCGCGGGAGGCCTCACGCGCGGCGTCGCGGATGGCCTCGCGGGCTTGCCGCGCCACGTCGAGCAGGTAGCGCTGATAGTCGTCGAGGTCGCCGTCAAAGGGCTCGATGCCGCCGCGACTGACGAGCCAGAACTCGTCGCACACGCTGCGCAGCAGGGCGCGGTCGTGGCTGACGAGCATGACGGTGCCTTCGAAGCCGTTGAGGGCCACGGCGAGCGCTTCGCGGGTGGCGAGGTCGAGGTGGTTGGTGGGTTCGTCGAGCAGCAGGAGGTTGGGCCGTTGCCACACGATCATGGCGAGCACGAGCCGCGCTTTCTCACCGCCGCTCATGGTGCCCACGGCCTGGAACACCTGGTCGCCGGTGAAGTTGAAGGTGCCAAGGAAGCCGCGCAGGTCTTGCTCGCGCGTGGCCTGGTTGCCCAGGCGCCCGGTGGCGCCGAGGTCGCGGGCGAGGCGGATCATGTGGGCCAGCGGCGAGTCGTCGGGTCGCAGCACGTCGAGCTCCTGCTGCGCGAAGTAGCCGATCTGCAGGCCCTTGCCTTCGGTGAGCTGCCCGTCCAGCGGTGCGAGCACGCCGGCGATGGTCTTGACCAGGGTCGATTTGCCTTGGCCGTTGGCGCCCAGGATGCCGATGCGCTGGCCAGCCAGCACCGAGCGCTGGATGCCGCGGACGATGGGCACCGCCGCGCCGCCTTCGCTGCCGGGGTAGCCGACGGTGGTGTCCTGCAGCACGAGCATCGGATTGGGCAGGCTGTCGGGCTCGCTGAACTCGAAGGAAAACTCGGCTTCGGCCAGCACCGGCGCGAGCTTTTCCATGCGCTCCAGCGCCTTGACGCGGCTTTGGGCCTGTTTGGCCTTGCTGGCCTTGGCCTTGAAGCGGTCGATGAATTTCTGCAGATGGGCGATGCGGTCTTGCTGACGGGCAAAGGCCGCCTGCTGCAGCGTGAGCTGCTCGGCGCGCTGGGCCTCAAAGCGGGTGTAGCCGCCTGCGTAGCGCCGCAGCTGGGCGGCGTCGATGTGCAGGGTGACGTTGGTGACCGCGTCGAGGAACTCCCGGTCGTGGCTGATGACCAGCAGGGTGCCGGGGTAGCGCTGCAGCCAACCTTCGAGCCAGACCAGGGCGTCGAGGTCGAGGTGGTTGGTCGGCTCGTCGAGCAGCAGCAGGTCGCTCGGGCACATGAGGGCGCGGGCCAGCTGCAGGCGCATGCGCCAGCCGCCGGAGAAGCTGTTGACCGGGCGCGTGAGCTCGTCAGGCCGGAAGCCCAGCCCGAGGATCAGGGCCTGCGCGCGGGCGGTGGCGTCGTGTGCGCCGGCGTCGTGCAGGGCGGTGTAGGCGTGGGCCATCGACTCGCCGTCGCCGCTGGCCTCGGCCTCGGCCACCGCGGCGCGGGCGGCGAGGAGCGTGGTGTCGCCATCGACGACGAAGCCGGTGGCGTCCTGCTCGGTTTCGGGCATGTCCTGCGCGACCTGGGCCATGCGCCATTGCGTTGGCACACTGAAGTCGCCGCGGTCCTCGTGGAGCGCGCCGTCGAGCAGGCGGAACAGGCTGGACTTGCCGGCGCCGTTGCGACCGACGAGGCCGACCTTTTCCCCGGGGTTGATGGTGGCCGAGGCGCCGTCAAGCAGCACCCGGGTGCCGCGCCGCAGCACGACGTCGCGCAGGGTGATCATGCGGTGGTGTCCAGCGCGTCGCGCGTGATGAGCAACACCTGATCGTCGCCGGCGCTGGTCGGCAGCCATTCGACCGGCAGGTGCGGGAACGCGGCCTCGAAGTGCGTGCGCTCGTTGCCGATTTCCAGCACCAGCACGCCTTCGGGGCGCAGCGCCGTCGACGCCTGCGCCAGAAGGCCGCGGATGAAGTCCATGCCGTCGTCGCCGCCGGCCAGCGCCAGTGCGGGCTCGGCGCGGTACTCCGCCGGCAGCGCGGCCATGCTGGCCGCGTTGACGTACGGCGGGTTGCACAGGATCAGGTCCCAGGGCCCGAGGCAGGCCGCCAGTCCGTCGCTTTCCACCAGGGTCACGCGATCCTGAAGCCCGTGGCGGGCCACGTTGAGGGCCGCCACGGCGAGCGCCTCGGTGGACAGGTCCGCGCCGGTCACACGGATGTCGGGCCAGGCCAGGGCGGCCAGCACGGCGAGGCTGCCGTTGCCAGTGCACAAGTCCAGCACATCGCGCGTGGTGTCGCTGAGCCAGGGATCGATGCTGCCGTCGGCAATCAGCTCGGCGATGAAGCTGCGCGGCACGATGGCGCGGCGGTCGATGTGGAACGGCACGCCTTGCAGCCAGGCTTCGCCCGTGAGGTAGGCCGCGGGTTCGCGGGTGTCGATGCGGCGTTGCAGCAGCGCGTGCACGGCCTCGGCCTCGGCCGGCGTGACCGGGTGCTGGGCCAGTCCGCCCGGCTCAGGGCTCAGATCGGCGTCCAGGGGCAGGCCCAGGCGCCACAGCACCAGCCAGGCGGCCTCGTCGCGGGCGTTGGTGGTGCCGTGGCCGAAGAACAGGCCGGCGGCCTCAAGGCGGTGCTGCGCGTCGCGCAGCAGGTCGGACAGGGTCACGGTGAGGGCGTCAGCCGGCGCGGCGGCTGCGGTCGTCAAGCAGGGCCAGCGTGCGCTGGTAGATGCGGGTGAGGGGCTCGATGTCGGCCAGCGCCACAGACTCGTCCACCTTGTGGATGGTGGCGTTGGGCGGACCGAGTTCGATGACCTGCGGGCAGATGGCGGCGATGAAGCGGCCGTCGCTGGTGCCGCCGGTGGTGGAGAGTTCGGTGGCGATGCCGGTTTCGGCGCGGATCGCGTCGCGCACCGCGTCGACCAGGGTGCCCGGCGGGGTGAGGAACGGACGGCCGCCGAGGGTCCAGTCGATCACCGCGTCTTGCCCGACGCGCAGCCCGTGGCGCTCCAGCGCGGCGTGCACCCGGTCCTTGAGGCCGTCTGGTGTGGACTCGGTGCTGAACCGGAAGTTGAAGTCGATGACCACGGTCCCGGGGATCACGTTGGTCGCGCCGGTGCCGGCGTGGATGTTGCTGACCTGCCAGCTGGTGGGCGGGAAAAACGCATTGCCGCGGTCCCACTCGGTGGCGGCCAGCTCGGCCAGCACCGGGGCCGCGAGGTGGATCGGGTTGCGCGCCAGCTGCGGGTAGGCGATGTGCCCTTGCACGCCGCGCACCGTGAGGCGGCCGCTGAGCGAGCCGCGCCGGCCGTTCTTGATCATGTCGCCGGTGCGCTCGACCGAGGTCGGCTCGCCCACGATGCACCAATCCAGCCGCTCGCCCCGGGCGCGCAGTGCGTCGCAGACGACCACGGTGCCGTCGGTGGCCGGGCCTTCTTCGTCGCTGGTCAGCAGGAACGCGATGTCGATCGCGGGCTCGGGCTGCGCCGCCAGGAAGGCCTCGCAGGCCACCACCATCGCCGCCAGCGACGCTTTCATGTCGCTGGCGCCCCGACCGAACAGGCGCCCGTCGCGGTGCGTCGGCACAAACGGGTCGCTGGACCACGCCTCGCGCGGGCCGGTGGGCACCACATCGGTGTGGCCGGCGAACACCAGCGTGGGCCGGTCACCCCGCCCGCGGCGCGCCCAGAGGTTGCTCACGCGCGCATCGGCGGGCCCGCTGTCGAGCCGCTCGCAGGCGAACCCCAGCGGCGTCAGCCGACCCGCGATGAGGTCGAGGCAACCGGCGTCCTGCGGTGTGACGGAGGGCAGGGCGATCAGCGCCTCGGTGAGGCGCAGCGTGTCGGTGGTCATCCGTTCTTGACGTCGAGCGTGAATTCGGTGAACGAGGGCGCGTCGTCCTGGTCGCCTTCGTCGTCCAGGCCGTCGAGCGTGCCGGCGCGGCTGCGCTGAAAGTCGTTTTGCAGCCGCCACATCAGGTTGTTGGGCGAGTCGGCGTGGGCGAGGCCCTCGGCGCGGGTGATGAAGCCGTCGTTGATGAGGCGGGCGATGTCCTGCTCGAACGTCTGCGAACCTTCGGACATGGATTTCTCCATCGCCTCGCGCACGCCGAAGAAGTCGCCTTTGCTGATCAGGTCGGCGATCAGCGCGGTGTTGAGCATGACCTCCACCGCCGGCACGCGCCCGCCCGCTTCGGTGCGCAGCAGCCGCTGGGAGATCACCGCCTTGAGCGCCGCGGCCAGGTCGCCCAGCATCGTCGGCCGCACCTCCACCGGGTAGAAGCTCAGGATGCGGTTGAGCGCCTGGTAGCTGTTGTTGGCGTGCAGCGTGGCCAGGCAGAGGTGGCCCGACTGGGCGTAGGCGATGGCCGCCGACATGGTTTCGCGGTCGCGGATCTCGCCAATCAGGATCACGTCCGGCGCCTGGCGCAGGGCGTTTTTCAGCGCGATCTGCAGCGAGGCGGTGTCGGTACCGATCTCCCGCTGGTTCACCACCGACTTCTTGTTGCGGTAGGTGTATTCGATGGGGTCTTCAATCGTCAGGACGTGACCGCTGGCGTGTTCATTGCGGTGGTCGATCATGGACGCCAGCGTGGTGCTTTTGCCCGCACCGGTGGAGCCCACCATCAGGATCAGGCCGCGCTTTTCCATGATCAGGTCCGCCAGGATGGGCGGGAGGTTCAGCGCGTCCATCTTGGGAATCTCACCGGGCACATAGCGGATCACCACCGCGTAGGTGGCGCGCTGGCGCATGGCGCTGATGCGGAAGTTGCCGACACCCTCCAGCGGCACACCCATGTTGAGTTCGCCGGTCTCCAGCAACTCCTCGATGCGCTTGGCCGGCACGATTTCGGACAGCAGGTTGCGCGGCGCGTCGGCCGGCAACACCTGGCTGTTGATGGGGATGGTGTTGCCGTTGATCTTGATCATCGCCGGCGCGTGGCCGGTGAGGTACACATCCGAGGCCTTCTTGTCGGCCATCAGGCGCAGGATGCGCTCCATCGTTCCGCTGCTCATGCCAGTTCCTCTACAGACGGGTTTGCCCTCGGGAGACACCGAGGGACCGGCTTCGCCGGACCTCAGTTGTCGCCCCCTCGAGGGGGTCGCGCGAAGCGCGGCAGGGGTGTTTCACGTCAGTCGCGCAGCAGATCGTTCAGGCTGGTCTTGGCCCGGGTCTGCGCGTCCACGCGCTTGACGATGATGGCCGCATACAGGCTGTATTTGCCGCCGTCCTTGGGCAGGCTGCCACTGATCACCACCGAGCCGGCCGGCACGCGGCCGTAGCTCACCTCGCCGGTGGCGCGGTCGTAGATCGGGGTGCTCTGGCCGATGTAGACGCCCATGGAGATGACCGAGTTCTCCTCGACGATGACGCCCTCCACCACCTCGGAGCGGGCGCCGATGAAGCAGTTGTCTTCAATGATGGTCGGGTTGGCCTGCAGCGGCTCCAGCACGCCCCCCAGGCCCACGCCGCCGGAGAGGTGCACGTTCTTGCCCACCTGGGCGCAGCTGCCCACGGTGGCCCAGGTGTCGACCATGGTGCCTTCGTCCACATAGGCGCCGATGTTCACGTAGCTGGGCATCAGGATGGCGCCCTTGGCGATGAAGCTGCCGCGTCGGGCCACGGCCGGCGGCACCACGCGCACGCCGGTGGCCTTCATCTGCTCCGGATCGAGGTGGGCGAACTTCGTCTGCACCTTGTCGAAGAAGCCGAGATCGCCGGCGCGCATGACCTGGTTGTCCTTCAGGCGGAACGACAGCAGCACCGCCTTCTTGATCCACTGGTGCACCGTCCACTGGCCCACGCCCTCGCGCGTGGCCACACGCAGGCGGCCTTTGTTCAGCTCGGCGATCACGTGTTCCACGGCGTCCAGCGTTTCCTTCGGGGCGGCGGCGGGCGACAGGTTGGCGCGGTTCTCCCACGCGGCATCGATGATGGATTGGAGCTGTTGGGTCATGGGTTGATCACGTTGGGGAAGGGGCAGGAAACCGAGGAAGTCGGAGCTTGAAGAGGGGCGCCTCAGGCATGGGCCCGGCAGAAATCGGCGATGCGCTGGGCGGCTTCGAGGCATTCATCCACCCCGGCCACCAGCGCCAGCCTCACGCGGCCGGCGCCGGGGTTGTCGCCATCGGCGCGGCGGGCGAGGTAACTGCCCGGCAGCACCGTGACATTGTATTGAGCGAGCAACTCGCGGGCGAAGGCTTCGTCGCTGGTCAGGCCATCGCGCCCACCGAACGACGCCGGCACGCCCGCCCACAGGTAAAACGAGGCGTCGGGCAGTTTCACGTCGATCACCTCGGCCAGCAGCGGCGTGACCTGGGCGAACTTCTCGCGGTACAGGCGCCGGTTGTCCACGACGTGGGCTTCGTCGTTCCAGGCGGCCACGCTGGCAGCCTGCACGACCGGGCTCATGGCGCCGCCGTGGTAGGTGCGGTAGAGCAGGAAGGGCTTGATGAGGGCGGCGTCGCCCGCGACAAAGCCGCTGCGCAGGCCGGGCACGTTGCTGCGCTTGGACAGACTGGTGAAGCTGATCAGGCGGCGGAAATCGGTGCGACCAAGCCGCCACGCGGCCTCCAGGCCGCCGAGCGGCGGTTCGTCGCGGAAGTAGATTTCGCTGTAGCACTCGTCGCTGGCGATGACGAAGCCGTGCCGGTCGCTGAGCGCAAACAGCCGTTCCCACTCGTCCAGCGGCATCACCGCACCGGCCGGGTTGCCCGGCGAGCACACATAAAGCAGCTGCGTGCGCGCCCACACGGCTTCGGGCACCCGATCCCAGTCGACAGCGAAGTTGCGCGCGGCCACGCTGGGCACGAAATAGGGCGTGGCGCCCGCCAGCAGCGCCGCGCCCTCGTAGATTTGATAGAAGGGGTTCGGGCAGACCACGGTGGCGCCGGGCTGGCTGCCGTCGACCACCACCTGGGCCAGCGCGAACAGCGCTTCGCGCGAGCCGTTGACCGGCAGCACCTGCGTCGCGGCGTCCACGGTCACGCCGTATCGCCGCTGCACCCAGGCCGCGCAAGCCTGGCGCAGCGCCGGTTCGCCCGCGGTGGCGGGGTAGGTGGACAGGCCGTGGTCCAGTGCGGTCGCCAGCGCCTGTTTCAAGAAATCAGGGGCCGGGTGCCGCGGTTCGCCGATGCCCAGGCTGATCGGGCGGTGGGCGGTGGCGGGCGTGACGCCCGCGTGGAGCTGGCGCAACCGCTCGAACGGGTAGGGCTGCAGCCGGGAGAGCAGGGGATTCATGGGCCGCGATTATCGGCGCTGGGCCCGGCCAGCGCCGCGGCGGGGGCGAGTCGGGGCTGTCGCGGATTGACGGCAGGGCCACACCCGCGCAAAGTGACCGGATGACTGCGCCCGCCGCTCCGTCGCCCGCCGGTCGTGCCGACCTGCCGCCCGCCCGGCGCGAGTGGCGCTTCTGGGTCACCTGGCTGTTTCCGCCGCTGGTGGTCTGGCAGGCCTGGAGCGCGCCGGCCTGGGCGCTCGGGAGCACGCTGCTCACCTGGGCGGTGGTGGCCGCGGCCGACGCCTGGCTGCCCGGTGCGCAGCGCTCCCCGCCCCCCTGCCAGCCCCACCCGCTGCACCGCTGGGCCCTGCGCGGGTATGTGCCCCTGCAGATCGGCTTGCAGGCCGCGGTGGGCTGGCGCGTGGCGCAGGGCGGTCTCGACGGCCTGACCATCGCCGGGCTGGCGTTCGCCGTGGGCTGGCTGGCGGGCGCGATCGGCATCACTTACGCCCATGAGCTCGGCCATCGACCGGCTCGGGTTGACCGGGCGCTGGCGTGGCTGCTGATGGGCAGCGTGGGCTACAGCCACTTCATGGTGGAGCACTACCGCGGTCACCACCCCCGCGCCGCCACCGCCGCGGACCCGGCGAGCGCCCGGCGCGGCGAGTCCGTCTATGCCTTTCTGCCGCGCACCCTGCTCGGGGGCTGGCGCAGCGCGTGGCGGCTGCACGCGGCCCGGCAACGGGAGCGGGGGTGGCCGGTCTGGACCGGCGCGCTGCCAGCCTGGACGGTGGGCACCGCGCTGGCGCTGTCCGCGCTGGCGCTGGCGGGTGCGGCGCCCGTGCTGGCATTCTGGGCGGGGCAGGCGCTGGTGGCCGCGTGCCTGCTGGAGATCGTCAACTACATCGAACACTACGGGTTGCAACGCCGCGTGACAGGTGGGCGCGTCGAGCCGTTTGGCTACGCCCACGCCTGGAATGCCGACCACGCGTGGTCCAACGCCCTGCTGGCCAACCTGCAGCGCCACAGCGATCACCACCAGCACGCCCACCGGCCGTACCCCACGCTGCGCCCGGCGCCCGCGCCGGCGCCCCAGCTGCCCACCGGCTACGCCGGCTGCGTGCTGCTGGCGCTGGTGCCACCGCTGTGGTTTGCGCGGATGCACCCCCGGCTCGACGCCCTCGGCCAGACCGGCTGAGACCGGCGCCGGCGGGTATCATCCCCGGCTGCCCGCGGGCCTGCCCGCGGCCGCGTCAGCAGCTACCGGATACCCCGCCGTGCGCCTCACCTCGATCAAGCTCTCCGGCTTCAAGTCCTTCGCCGAACCCACCACCTTCATGCTGCCCGGGCAGCTGGTGGGTGTGGTCGGCCCCAACGGCTGCGGCAAGTCCAACATCATGGACGCGGTGCGCTGGGTGCTGGGCGAGAGCAAGGCCAGCGAGTTGCGCGGCGAGTCCATGCAGGACGTCATCTTCAACGGCACCACCACCCGCAAGCCGGCCAGCCGGGCCAGCGTCGAGCTGGTGTTCGACAACGCCGACCACCGCGCCGGCGGCCAGTGGGGCCAGTTCGCGGAAATCGCCGTCAAGCGCGTGCTCACCCGCGACGGCACCAGCAGCTACTACATCAACAACCAGCCGGTGCGCCGCCGCGACGTGCAGGACGTGTTCCTCGGCACCGGCCTGGGGCCGCGCGCCTACGCCATCATCGGCCAGGGCACCATCAGCCGGATCATCGAAAGCAAGCCCGAGGAGCTGCGCCTGTTTCTGGAAGAGGCCGCGGGCGTGTCGAAATACAAGGAGCGTCGCCGCGAAACCGCCCACCGGCTGGCCGACACGCGCGAGAACCTCACGCGCGTGGAAGACATCCTGCGCGAGCTCAACGCCAACCTCGACAAGCTGGAAAAGCAGGCGGAGGTGGCGGCCCGCTACCACAGCCTCAACGCCAGCGCCACGCTCAAGCAGCACCAGCTGTGGTTCCTGCGCAAGGCCGAGGCTGAAGCGGACCAGGCCCGGATCAAGACCGACGCCGCGCAGGCCCTGACCGACCTGGAGTCGCGCACGGCCGACCTGCGCCGCGTCGAGGCCGATCTGGAAACCATCCGCCAGGCCCATTACGCCGCCGGTGACCAGGTCAATCAGGCCCAGGGCCGCCTCTACGAGGCCAGCGCCGAGGTCGGCAAGCTCGAGGCCGAGATCCGCTTCGTGGTCGAAGGCCGCCAGCGCGTGGAGCAGCGGCTGGGCCAGCTGGCCGAACAGATTGCCTCCTGGAGCACCCGCAGCCAGGACGCCCAGGCCGAGCTGGAACAGCTCGCCGAGCAGCTGGTTGCGGCCGAAGAGCAGTCGGTCGTGCTGGCCGCCCAGGGCGAAGACCAGGCCGGCGCGCTGCCGGCGCTGGAAGACGCGCTGCGCGCCGCGCAGGCGCGCGCCAACGAACAGCGCGCCAGCGTCACGCTGGTGCAGCAGCAGATCCAGGTGCTGGCGGCCGAGCAGCGCAGCCTCGACGAACAGGCCCGCACCCTCAACGCCCGGCGCGACCGGCTGCTGGCCGACCGTCAGGCCCTGGCCGCGCCCGACGAGGCCCGGCTGGCCGGCGCGCAGTCGCTGCTCGCCAGCGCGCGCGAGGCCGCCGAAGAAGCCGCCGCACGCCTGCAGTCGCTGCAAGACAGCGTGCCCGCGCTGGACGACGAGCGCCGCGCCGCGCAGCAGTCGGTCAACGGCGAGTCGGCCCGCCAGGCCGACCTGAGCGCCCGGCTGGACGCTTTGCGTGCCCTGCAGGACAAGGTGCGCACCGACGGCAAACTCAAGCCCTGGCTCGCCAAGCACGGGCTCGACGGGCTGGCCGCGCTCTGGAGCCGCCTGCACGTGGACACTGGCTGGGAAAACGCGCTCGAAGGCGCCTTGCGCGAGCGCCTCGGCGCGCTCGAGGTGTCCCGGCTGGAGCTGGTGCGCGCCTTCGGGCAGGACGCGCCGCCCGCCAAACTGGCCTTCTTCAACCCGCCCGCCGCGCCGGCCGCGCCCGCCGCGACGCCGCCCGCCCCGGCGGGCCTGACACCGCTGGCCGCCCGGCTGCGCCTGAACGACGCTGCCCTGCAGGCCCTGATGACCGACTGGCTGCAGGGCGCGTTCGCCGCCGACAGCCTCGACGACGCGCTCGCCCGCCGCGCGGGCCTGCAGCCGGGCCAGGCCATCTACGTGCCCGCCGGCCACGCGGTCACCGCGCACAGCGTCAGCTTCTACGCCCCCGACAGCGAACAGGCCGGCCTGCTGGCGCGGGCGCAGGAGATCGAGAACCTCGACAAAGCCCTGAAGGCCCAGGCGCTGATCGCCGAGCAGGCGCGGGCCGCGCTGGTGCGCGCCGAGGCCGCTTACAGCGACGCCGCCTCGCGGCTGGTGAGCGCACGCCGCGAGGCCGCCGAGACGCAGTCGCGGGCGCACGAGGCGCAGGTCGAGGCCTTGCGCCTGGCCCAGCAGGCGGAGCAGACCCGCGCGCGCAGCGACCAGATTGGCGCCGACCTCGCCGAGGTCGACGCGCTGCTCGAGGAGCTGCAGGAGCGCCGCGTGGCCGCCGAGGCGCGTTTCGAGGAGCTGGACATGCAGCTCGCCGACAGCCAGGAGCGCCACGCCGCGCTGGACGACAAGGTGATCGAAGCCGAGCGCGCGCTGAACCAGGCCCGCGAGCAGCAGCGTGGCTTGGAGCGGCAGGCCCAGGAAGCCACCTTCGCCCTGCGCAGCCTGCAGGCGCGCCAGGCCGAACTGCGCCGCGCGCTCGACACCGCGGGAGGCCAGGAGCAGGCCCTGATCGACGAGCAGCAGCGCGCCCGCGACGAGCTCTCGCGGCTGACGGACGCCGCGGCCCAGGCGGGTCTGCAGGCCGCGCTCGCCGCCAAGGCCGAGCGCGAGCAGGCGCTGTCATCCCTGCGCAGCCAGTATGACGATCTGACGCTCAAGCTGCGCGCCAGCGACGAGCGCCGCCTGCAGCTTGAGCGTGAGCTGGACCCGCTGCGCCAGCGCATCACCGATTTCCAGCTGAAGGAACAGGCCGCGCGTCTGGGGGTGGAGCAATACAGCCAGCAGCTGGCCGAGGCGCAGGCGGATCTCGCCGCCGTGGCCCAGAGCATCACCGAAGGCAACGTGCGGTTGGCCGGGCTGCAGGGGGAGATTGACCGCCTGCATCGCGACATCCAGTCGCTGGGGGCGGTCAACCTGGCCGCGCTCGACGAACTCACGGCCGCGCGCGAACGCAAGACCTTTCTGGACGCCCAGTCTGCCGACCTCAACGAGGCGATGCAGACGCTGGAGGACGCGATCAAGAAGATCGACAACGAAACGCGCGACCTGCTGGGCAGCACCTTCGAGACCGTCAACGGCCACTTCGGTCGCATGTTCCCCGAGCTGTTCGGTGGGGGCAACGCGAAGCTGGTGATGACCGGCGAGGAAATCCTCGATGCCGGCGTGCAGGTCATGGCCCAGCCGCCCGGCAAGAAGAACCAGACCATCCACCTACTGTCCGGCGGCGAAAAGGCGCTCACCGCCATCGCGCTGGTCTTTGCCATCTTCCAGCTCAACCCCGCGCCGTTCTGCCTGCTCGACGAGGTCGATGCTCCGCTGGATGACGCCAACACCGAGCGCTACGCCAAGCTGGTGACCGCCATGTCGGGCGAGACCCAGTTCCTGTTCATCAGCCACAACAAGATCGCCATGGAGATGGCCCAGCAACTCATTGGCGTGACCATGCAGGAGCAGGGCGTGTCCCGCATCGTGGCGGTGGACATGGAGTCCGCCGCTGGCATGCTGCAGCCCACCTGACCCGGCCCCGGAGAACCGACGCATGAGCACGTTGCAACTCGGACTGGCTGTCATTGGCGGGCTGGTGCTGGCCGCCGTGGTGGCCTACAACGCCTGGGTCACCCGCCGCAGCGCGCCGCGCACCGCCCGCGAACGCATCGCCCCGGGCGAGGCCCCGCGCGAGGACGCGGTGCCCGACGTGGACGACCCCGCGCGCGAGCGCATCGACCCCGTGCTGGGCGAACCGCTGCCCGCGTTTGCGGACACCTCGCCCGGCGAAGCGCCGATCGGCGCCCTGGTGCATCCCCCGGAAAAAAAGGCGGCGCTTGACGCGCTCATCGACGTGATCGCGCCCCTTGCTCTCGAAGAGCCGGTGTCGGGCGACGCGGTGCTGGCGGCCTTGCCGGCCACGCGGCGCGTGGGCAGCAAGCCGTTTGCCGTGGAGGGCTTGCCCGAACACGGTCAGGACTGGGAGGCGCCCCGGCCCGGCCAACGCTACCGCGCGCTGCAGGCCGGCGTGCAGCTGGCCAACCGCGCCGGCGCGCTCAACGACATCGAGTTCTCCGAGTTTGTCGTCAAGGCCCAGGCCTTCGCCGACGCCCTGGGCGCGGCGCCCGAGTTCCCCGAGATGCGCGCCGAGGTGGCACGGGCCCGCGAACTCGACGCTTTCGCCAGCGGCCACGACGCCCAGTTGGGCCTGACCCTGCGCGCCCGGCGCGCCCTGTGGAGCCCGGGTTATGTGGCGCAGCACGCGGCGCAGCTCGGTTTCGTGGCCGGCGCGCTGCCTGGCCGCATGGTCCTGCCCGCGCCCCACGACGGTGCCGCCCCGATCCTCAGTCTCGCGTTCGACCCGCAGGCGGCGATGGCGGACGACCCGGAACAGAGCGCCCTGCGCGACATCACGCTGTCGCTGGAGGTGACCCACGTGCCGCGCGCCGAGCAGCCCTTCGTGCGGCTGCGGCAGGCGGCCCAGGCCCTGGCCACCGCCATGGATGGCGTGGTCACCGACGACGCGGGCGCCCCCTTGTCCGACGACACGCTCGACCGCATCGGTGCTGACCTGGAAGCCCTGTACGACGCGCTCGACGCGCGCGACCTGTCGGCCGGATCGCCCCAGGCCCGCCGGCTGTTTGCCTGAGCCGCCGCGCCCCGCGCAGCACGGCGCCCCATCTTCCGCGACCGATCCTCCGCGCTCGCCGACCCGTGACCGACGACCTGTTCGCCCCACCCCCCGATGCCGCTGCGCGCGCCGCTACCTTGCGGGCGCAGCTGCACCACCACGCCCATCTGTACCACACGCTCGACGCCCCCGAGATCCCGGATGCCGAGTACGACCGCCTGTTCCGCGAGCTGCAGGCCCTGGAGGCGGCCCATCCCGAGCTGCTCACGCCCGACTCGCCCACGCAGCGCGTGGGCGGCGCCGTGCTCAAGGCGCTCACCCCCGTGCGCCACGCGGTGCCGATGCTGAGCATCCGCACCGAAACCGACACCGACGCCAGCGGCGCCGAGGCTTTCGACGCCCGCGTGCGGCGGGAGCTGGGCCTGAGCGAGGCGGACCCGCCGGTGGTGTACGCGGCCGAACTCAAGTTCGACGGTCTGGCCATGAGCCTGCGCTACGAACACGGTGTGCTGGTGCGCGCGGCCACGCGCGGTGACGGCGAAACCGGCGAGGACGTGACCCACAACGTGCGCACCATCGGGCAGGTGCCGCTGCGCCTGCCGGCCGACGTGCCGGCGGTGCTGGAGGTGCGTGGGGAGGTGTACATGGCCCGGGCCGACTTCGAGGCCCTCAACGAGCGCCAGCGCGAAAAGATCGCCGCCGGCGCCAAGGGCGAGAAGACCTTCGTCAACCCGCGCAACGCCGCCGCCGGCGCGGTGCGCCAGCTCGATTCCTCGGTGGCCGCGCAGCGACCGCTGAGTTTCTTCGCCTACGGCTGGGGGGAGGTGAGCGACCCGGCCGTGTTCGGGATGAGCCAGTTTGGCGCGCTGATGCAGCTCAAGGCCTGGGGTTTCCCGGTGGCCGAACAGACGGCGCGCTGCGCCGGCGCGCCGGCGCTGGTGGCCTTTCACCAGCGCATCGCCGCCGCCCGCGACCAATTGCCCTTCGACATCGACGGCGTGGTCTACAAGGTCGACGACCTGGCCCTGCAGCAGCGCCTGGGTTTCGTCACCCGCGAGCCGCGCTGGGCCGTGGCGCACAAGTACCCGGCGCAGGAACAGCTGACCACCGTGCTGGCGATCGACGTGCAGGTCGGCCGCACCGGCAAGCTCACGCCCGTGGCCAAGCTCGCCCCGGTGTTTGTGGGCGGTGTGACGGTGACCAATGCCACGCTGCACAACGAACTGGAGGCGCGCCGCAAGGATGTGCGCGTGGGGGACACCGTCATCGTGCGCCGGGCGGGTGACGTGATCCCGGAGGTGGTGTCGGTGCTGGCGGACAAGCGCACCGGCGAACCGGCGCCGTTCACCATGCCGGCCCACTGCCCGGTGTGCGGCAGCGATGCCGTGCGCGAGGAGGGCGAGGCGGACCACCGCTGCACCGGCGGCCTGTTCTGTGGCGCGCAGCGCAAGCAGGCCATCCTGCATTACGCGCAGCGCCGGGCGGTCGACATCGAGGGCCTGGGCGACAAGCTGGTTGAGCAGCTCGTGGACAGCGGCCTCATCAAGACACTGCCCGACCTGTACAAGCTGGGCTTCACCGCGCTCGCCGGCCTCGAGCGCATGGCCGAGAAGTCGGCGCAGAACGTGCTCGACGCGCTCGAGAAGAGCAAGACCACCAGCCTGCCGCGCTTTTTGTTCGGTCTGGGCATTCGCCACGTGGGCGAGGCCACGGCCAAGGACTTGGCGCGGCATTTCGGCAGCCTTGATCGCGTCATGGACGCCAGCGTGGACGCGCTGCTGCAAGTCAACGACGTCGGCCCGGTGGTCGCCCAGAGCATCCGCACCTTCTTCGACCAGGCCCACAACCGCGAGGTGGTGGAGCAGTTGCGGGCCGCCGGGGTGCACTGGCCGGAGGGCGAGGGCGCGCAGAACACGCCGCAGCCCCTGCTGGGCAAGACCTTCGTCCTCACGGGCACCTTCCCGACCCTCAGCCGCGACGAGGCCAAAGCCCTGCTGGAAGCCGCCGGCGCCAAGGTCGCCGGTTCGGTGAGCAAGAAGACCGACTACGTGGTGGCCGGTACCGAAGCCGGCAGCAAACTCACCAAAGCCCAGGACCTGGGTGTCGCGGTGATTGACGAAGCGGCGATGCGGGCGCTGCTCGCACCCGGGGAAATGAGCGCATGACCGTCCACACCATCCTGAAAATGGGCGACCCGCGCCTGCTGCGGCGGGCCCAGCCGGTCACCGCCTTTGACACCCCGGCGCTGCACGCGCTGGTGGCCGATCTGCAGGACACCATGGCGGCGGCGCGCGGGGCGGGGCTGGCGGCGCCGCAGATCGGGGTAGATCTGCAGGTGGTCATTTTCGGCAGCGGGGCGCCGAACCCGCGCTACCCCGAGGCGCCGGTGGTGCCGCGCACGGTGCTGGTGAATCCGGTGATCACCCCTTTGTCGGAGGAGCAGGAAGACGGCTGGGAAGGGTGTCTGTCGGTGCCGGGGTTGCGCGGGGTGGTGCCGCGCTGGCGCCGCATCCGGTACCAGGGGTTTGACGCGGCAGGCCGCTCGATCGACCGCGAGGCCGAGGGCTTTCACGCCCGCGTCGTGCAGCACGAATGCGACCACCTGTGGGGCGTGCTGTACCCGATGCGGGTGCGCGATTTCACCCGGTTCGGCTTCACCGAGGTGCTGTTCCCGGGCCTGGACGCGGCCTCCGACGACGACTGAGCGGCCCCACCGCTCAGACCGGCGGACCCTCCAGGGTTTCGAGCAGCTCGGTCTCGATCTCGATCTGCCGCTTGTTGACCTGCAGCGGAGCGCCGCTGATCAGGAAGGTGTCTTCCACGCGCTCACCGAGGGTGGTGATCTTGGCCAGTTGCACGCTCAGCGCGTGCTTGGCCAGCACGCGGGTGATGCCGTACAGCAGGCCGGCGCGGTCGCTGGCGGACACCGACAGCAGCCAGCGCTGGGCTTTCTCGTCCGGCCGGAGGTCCACGCGCGGTGTGATGGGAAAGCTCTTGACCCGGCGCGACAGGCGCCCGCGCGTGGGTGGGGGCAACGGGCCACGTTCGTCAATCACCTGCGCGAGCCGGGTCTCCACCATCGCGGTGAGTTCGCGGTAGTGGTCGGCCAGCTCGGGCACGACGACCTGGAAGGTGTCGAGCGCGTGGCCGGTGAGGGTGGTGTGCACGCGGGCATCGAGGATGCTGAAGTGCGCCATGTCGAAGTAGCCGCAGATGCGGGCGAACAGGTCGGGCTGGTCAGGCGCGTACACCAGCACCTGCAGGCCCTCGCCCTCGGGTGACTGGCGCGCCCGCACAATGCACCGCTCGCGGGCTTCGGTGGTCTGCCGCTCGGGCCTGGCGAGCTCGCGGGTCAGCATGCGGGTATGCCAGGCGATGTCATCGGCCTGGTGGCGCATGAAGTAGCTCACGTCCAGCGTGTCCCACAGGGCCTTGTGGGCGTTGTGGGGCAGGGCGTGCAGCGCGAGCAGTTGCAGGGCTTCGCGTTTGCGACTCTCCACCTCCGCCCCGGGATCGGGCGCTCGGCCGCCGAGGGCGCGCAGCGTGAGCCGGTAGAGGTCTTCCAGCAATTTGCCCTTCCACGCGTTCCAGACCTTCGGGCTGGTGCCGCGGATGTCGGCCACGGTGAGGAGGTACAGGGCGGTCAGGCGGCGCTCGTCGCCCACGCGGCGTGCGAAATCGGCGATCACGTCGGGGTCTGACAGGTCGGCCTTTTGCGCCAGCCGGCTCATGGTCAGGTGCTCGGCGACGAGGAACTCGATCAGCCGGGTGTCCTCGCGGTCGATCGCGTGCTGGCGGCAGAAGGTGCGCACGTCCTGCGCACCGAGTTCGGAGTGGTCACCGCCGCGGCCCTTGGCGATGTCGTGGAAGAGCGCGGCGGCGTACAGGATCCAGGGCTTGTCCCAGCCGGCGGCCAGCTGGGAGCAGAACGGGTATTCGTGCGAATGCTCCGGAATGAAGAAGCGGCGCACGTTGCGCAGCACCATCAGGATGTGCTGGTCCACGGTGTACACGTGGAACAGGTCATGCTGCATCTGGCCCACGATGTGGCGAAAAACCCAGAGGTAGCGGCCCAGCACCGAGGTCTGGTTCATCAGCCGCATGGCGTGGGTGATGCCCTGCGGCTCCATCAGGATGCGGCGGAACATTGCCCGGTTGGCCGGATCGGCGCGGAACTTGCCGTTCATGACGCGCCGGGCGTTGTACAGCGCGCGCAGCGTGCGGGCGGACAGGCCTTTGACGCCGACCGTGGTCTGGTAGATGTGGAAGGTCTCCAGGATGGCGTGCGGCTGCTGCAGGTACAGGTGGTCGCTGGCCACCTCCAGCATGCCGCCTTTTTCAAAGAAGCGTTCGTTGATCGGCCGCAGCGCGGCCACGCCGTGTTCGCTGGAATTGAGCCGTTCCTCGATGTTGAGCAGCAGGATCTGGTTGAGCTGGGTCACGGCCTTGGCCGCCCAGTAGTAGCGCTTCATCAGCGCTTCGCTGGCCCGGCGGGTGCCGCGCGGGTTGCTCTCGCCGGGCGCGGGCAGCTGGGCCTGGAAGCCGAACGACTCGGCCACCGCGGTCTGCAGGTCAAACACCAGGCGGTCCTCGCGGCGGCGGGCCATCAGGTGCAAGCGCGCGCGGATCAGGCTGAGCAGGGCCTCATTGGCCTTGATCTGCCGCGCTTCCAGCGCTGTGGCAAGCCCGCGGCGCGCGAGTTCGTCCCAGCTGCGGCCCAGGCCCGCAGCCTTGGCCACCCACAGGATGATCTGCAGGTCGCGCAGGCCGCCCGGGCTTTCCTTGCAATTGGGCTCGAGCGCGTACGGGGTGTTTTCAAACTTCTGGTGCCGCTGGCGCATCTCCAGCGTCTTGGCCACGAAGAAGGCCTTCGGGTCCATGGCTTCACCCAGGCGCCGCACCAGCGCCTGGAAAGCGCTGCGGCTGCCCGCCACGGGGCGGCATTCCAGCAGCGAGGTCTGCACCGTGACGTCTTTTTCCGCCTCGGCCACGCAGTCCGCCAGCGTGCGCACGCTCGAGCCGATCTCCAGCCCGATGTCCCAGCAGGCCCCGATGAAGCCCTCCAGCCGTGCCCGCAGTGGCTCGTCCGTTTCCGGGGTGCAGCCTTCGGGCAGCAGCAGCAGCACGTCCACGTCGGAGTAGGGGAACAGTTCGCCGCGCCCATAACCGCCCACGGCGACCAGCGCCGCGTCGGGCCCAAAGCCAGCGCGCGTCCACAGCTGGCGCAGTGTGTCGTCGGTGAGGCGGGCGAGGCGCTGCAGGGCCCGGCGCACGCCGCGCGTGGACGCGCCGGTGTCGCCCAGCGCGGCGAACACGGCGGCTTTGTCGTCGCGGTAGCGCTGGCGCAGGGCGGCGAGCTCGTCCATGGCGGGTCAGGCCGGCTGCGCGCTGTCGGCGGCCACGAACGCCGGCGGCGGCGGGCTGCCGGCCGACAGGGTGAGCACCTCATAGCCGGTCGGCGTGACGAGCACGGTGTGCTCCCACTGCGCGGACAGTGAGCGGTCGCGCGTGACGATGGTCCAGCCGTCGCCCATCTCCTTGATGTCGCGCTTGCCGGCGTTGATCATGGGTTCGATGGTGAAGGTCATGCCGGGCTTGAGTTCTTCCAGCGTGCCTGGGCGGCCGTAATGGAGCACCTGAGGCTCCTCATGGAACTTCTGGCCGATGCCGTGGCCGCAGAACTCGCGCACCACCGAGTAGCCGTTGCCCTCGGCAAAAGTCTGGATCGCGTGACCGATGTCGCCCAGCCGGACACCCGGCCGCACCATGACGATGCCCTTCCACATGGCCTCAAACGTGACCTGGCACAGCCGCCGCGCCTGGACCGAGCAGGCGGCCTCGCCGCCGATCAGGAACATGCGGCTGTTGTCGCCGAACCAGCCGTCCTTGATGACGGTGACGTCGATGTTGACGATGTCGCCCTTCTTGAGCGGCTTGTCGTTCGGGATGCCGTGGCACACCACATGGTTGACCGAGGTGCACAGGTGGCCCGGGTAGGGCGGGTAACCCGGCGGCTGGTAGCCGATGGTGGCCGAGACCGTGCCCTGCTGCTTCATGTAATCCGCCGCCAGGCGGTCGATCTGCAGCGTGGTGATGCCGGGCTGGATGTGCGGGGTGAGGAAGTCCAGCACCTCGGAAGCCAGGCGGCAGGCGGTGCGCATGCCGGCGATGCCGGCCTCGTCCTTGTAGGTGATGCTCATGGGGCGATTATTCCACCGGGCCCCGCCGAGGCGCCGCCGGCGCCCCAATCGCCACGGGGCGCGGCGGGTAAAATCCGGGGCTTCCCAACGCCCCACCGACCCCCGCGCCGCGCGCCGGGGGTACAGCCATTTCATGTCCCAGCACCTGCGCTTCTTCGACGGCGGCAACGCACTCAGCGACTTCAAGATCCAGCAGCTTCTGCCCCGGCTCGCCGCGGTGAGCGACAAGATCACCGGGCTGAGCGCCCGGTTTGTGCACCTCGCAGCCTTCGACGCCGCACCGGACGAAGCCACCGTGCGCCGCCTGGGCGAGCTGCTCACCTACGGCGAACCGGCGACCGACGCGCACCGCGCGCTGGAGGCGGCCGGCGCGCCGGCGCTGGTGGTGATGCCCCGTCTCGGCACGGTTTCCCCGTGGGCGTCCAAGGCGACCGACATTGCCCGCAACTGCGGCCTGACGCTGCACCGCGTGGAGCGGCTGGTGGAAATCCGCCTGGGCCTGAAATCCGGCCTGCTGGGCAAGGCCAGCCTCCATGAGTCGCAGCTGCGGGCCGCCGCCGAGTGGCTGCACGACCGCATGACCGAGTCGGTCAGCACCTCGCGCGACCAGGCCGCGGCGCTGTTCACCGAGTTGCAGGCCGAGCCGATGGCGCGCGTGGATGTGCTGGGCGGCGGGCGGGCGGCGCTGGAACGGGCCAACACCGACTGGGGCCTGGCCCTGGCGGCCGACGAGATCGATTACCTGCTCGAGGCCTTCCAGTCGCTCGGGCGCAACCCCACCGACGTGGAGCTGATGATGTTCGCCCAGGCCAACAGCGAACACTGCCGCCACAAGATCTTCAACGCGCAATTCACGATCGACGGTCAGGCGCAGGACAAAAGCCTGTTCGCCATGATCCGCCACACCCACCAGGCGAATCCGCAGCACACCGTCATTGCCTACGCCGACAACGCCTCGGTCATGGAAGGCCACGCGGTGCAGCGCTTTCTGGCCCGCGACGACGGGCAGGGCGCACCGCGTTATGTCACCGAGCCGGCCACGCACCATGTGCTGATGAAGGTGGAGACCCACAACCACCCGACCGCCATCTCGCCGTTCCCGGGCGCCTCCACCGGCGCGGGCGGTGAAATCCGCGACGAGGGCGCCACCGGCCGCGGGGCCCGGCCCAAGGCGGGTCTCACCGGCTTCACGGTGGGCAAGCTCTGGGGCGGCTTGTCCGACCAGCCCGGCGGCAAGCCGGAGCACATCGCCACGCCGCTGCAGATCATGACCGAGGGCCCGCTGGGCGGCGCGGCCTTCAACAACGAATTCGGCCGCCCGAACCTGCTGGGCTACTTCCGCGAGTACGAGCAACACATCGATGGCGTGCAGCGCGGTTACCACAAGCCGATCATGATCGCGGGCGGCGTGGGCACGATCGACGCCACGCTCACGCAGAAGATCCGGTTCCCGGCCGGCACGCTGCTGATTCAGCTGGGCGGCCCGGGCATGAAGATCGGCATGGGCGGCGGTGCGGCCAGTTCCATGGCCACCGGGACCAACGCCGCCTCGCTCGACTTCGATTCCGTGCAGCGCGGCAATCCGGAGATTGAGCGCCGGGCGCAGGAGGTCATCAACCACTGCTGGGCCCAGGGCGAGCGCAACCCGATCCTGGCGATCCACGACGTGGGCGCGGGCGGCCTGTCCAACGCGTTTCCCGAGATCACCCACGACGCCGGGCGCGGCGCCCGATTCGACCTGCGCGCGGTGCCGCTCGAAGAGAGCGGCCTGGCACCCAAGGAGATCTGGTGCAACGAAAGCCAGGAGCGCTACGTGCTGGCGATTGCGCCGGAGTCGCTGCCGCAGTTCCGCGCCTTCTGCGAGCGTGAGCGCTGTCCGTTTGCGGTGGTCGGCGTGGCCACCGAGGAACGTCAGCTGCAGCTGGTGGACGAAGGACAAGTCGCGCGCCGCGCCGGGCCGCCCGAAGCCGGCGCAGCCCCCTCGGGGGGCAGCGACCCGCATGCGGCGGGGGGCGTGGGGGGCGATGGACACCCGGTCGACATGCCCATGGACGTGTTGCTGGGCAAGCCGCCGCGCATGCACCGCGACGTGCAGCGCGTCGCGCGCCAGGCGCCGTCGCTGGACCTGACCGGCGTCGACCTCCAGAAGAGCGTGATCGACGTGCTGAGCCACCCGACCGTGGCGTCGAAGCGCTTTCTCATCACGATCGGCGACCGCACCGTCGGCGGCCTGAGCCACCGCGACCAGATGGTCGGACCCTGGCAGGTGCCGGTGGCGGATTGCGCGGTCACGCTGGCCGATTACGCCGGGTTCGCCGGTGAAGCCATGAGCATGGGCGAGCGCACCCCGCTGGCGGCCATCGACGCGCCGGCCTCGGGCCGCATGGCCGTGGCCGAGGCGATCACCAACCTGCTGGCTGCGCCGATGGAGCTGTCGCGGGTGAAGCTCTCGGCCAACTGGATGGCCGCGTGTGGCGAGCCCGGCGAAGACGCCGCCCTGTACGACACGGTCCGGGCCGTCGGTCTGGCGTTGTGCCCGGCGCTGGGCGTGTCGATTCCGGTCGGCAAGGACAGCCTGTCCATGCGCACGCAGTGGCAGGCCGACGGCCAGACCCGCAAGGTCACGGCGCCGGTGAGCCTGATCGTCAGTGCCTTCGTGTCGCTGGCCGACGTGCGCGGCACCCTCACGCCGCAGCTTGACCGCACGGCGGATGACACCACGCTCGTGCTGATCGACCTGGGCCGCGGCCGCAACCGCCTCGGTGGCAGCATCCTGGCCCAGACCCTGGGCCATGCCGGTGGCGCCGTGCCCGACCTGGACGATCCGCAGGACCTGGTTCGCCTGGTCGACGCGATCAATGCCCTGCGCGCCCAGGGCCGCCTGCTCGCCTACCACGACCGCAGCGACGGTGGCCTGCTGGCCTGCGTGGCCGAGATGGCTTTCGCCGGGCAGGTGGGCGTGGCGCTCAACGTGGACCAGCTGGTCACGGAGAGCGACGGCGTGGCCGACAGCCGTGCTGACTTCGGCGATGCCAAGAACTGGACCAAGCAGATCAGTGCCCGGCGCGAAGAACTCACGCTCAAGGCCCTGTTCAGCGAAGAGCTCGGCGCGGTGATCCAGGTGCGCACCGCCGAGCGCAACGAGGTGATGCAGGTGCTGCGCGAGCACGGGCTGTCGCGCCACAGCCATTTCATCGGCAAGACCCGCCCGGCGTCCTCCCCCATGGACGCCGGCAAAGGCCAGCTGCAGGTCTGGCGCGACACCAAGGTGGTGTTCAGCGCCACGTTGACGGACCTGCAGCAGGTCTGGGACAGCGTGAGCTGGAAGATCTGCCAGCGGCGCGACAACCCGGCCGGCGCCGACGCCGAGCACGCGGCCGCCGGTGATCCCACCGACCCGGGCTTGCACACGCACCTGAGTTTCGACCCCGCCGAGGACGTGGCCGCGCCCTTCCTCAACCTGTCGCGCCCCAAGGTCGCGATCCTGCGCGAGCAGGGCGTGAACTCGCACGTGGAAATGGCCTGGTGCTTCACGCAAGCCGGCTTTGACGCGCACGACGTGCACATGACCGACCTGCAGACCGGGCGCGCCCGTCTGGCCGATTTCCGCGGTGTGGTCGCCTGTGGCGGCTTCAGCTACGGCGACACCCTGGGAGCCGGCATCGGCTGGGCCCGATCGATCACCTTCAACGCGCCCCTGGCCGAGCAGTTCCAGGCCTTCTTCGCCCGGACCGACACCTTCGGCCTCGGCGTGTGCAACGGCTGCCAGATGTTCGCCGAACTGGCGGACATCATCCCCGGTGCGCAGGCCTGGCCGCGCTTCACCACCAACCGCAGCGAGCGCTTCGAAGCGCGGCTGTCGCAGGTGGAAGTGCTGCCGTCGCCGAGCCTGTTCTTCGCTGGCATGGCAGGCAGCCGGCTGCCGATCGCCGTCGCCCACGGCGAGGGGTTCGCCAACTTCCGCCAGCGCGGCAACGCGGCCGAGGTCATCGGGGCGATGCGCTTTGTGGACCACCACGGCGCGGCCACCGAACGCTACCCGTTCAACCCCAACGGCAGCCCGGGCGGCCTGACGGCCGTGACCACCGCCGACGGCCGTTTCACGGCCATGATGCCGCACCCCGAACGCGTGTTCCGCAATGTCCAGATGAGCTGGACCGACCAGCCGCTGGCGGCCCACAGCGGCTGGATGCGCCTGTGGCGCAACGCCCGCCGCTGGGTCGGCTGACCGTCGCCCGGGGGCTGACACCCCCGGGGGCAGGCCGGGTGGGGCGCTGGCAGTCTCGGCGCCCGATCCATTCACACTCGGAGGACCCATGGCCGGAACCAGTCTGCTTGCGTTGATTGACGACATCGCCACCTTGCTCGACGACGTGTCGGTGATGACCAAGGTGGCGGCGAAGAAGACCGCCGGCGTGCTGGGCGACGATCTGGCGCTCAACGCGCAGCAGGTCACCGGCGTCAACGCCGACCGGGAGTTGCCGGTGGTCTGGGCGGTCGCCAAGGGCTCGCTGCTGAACAAGGCCATCCTCGTGCCGGTGGCGCTGCTGATCAGTGCGCTGGCGCCGGCGCTCATCACGCCCCTGCTGATGTTGGGGGGGCTGTTCCTGTGTTTTGAAGGCGCCGAAAAGCTCTGGCACCACCGTCCGGGCGCCGCCCGCGACGCGGCGGCCCGCCATGACGCGCTGGCGCGCGCCGTGGCCGATGAGGCGGTGGATCTTGTGGCCTACGAGCGCGACAAGATCCGCGGTGCGGTGCGCACCGACTTCATCCTGTCGGCCGAGATCATCGTCATCAGCCTCGGCACGGTGGCCAGCGCCTCGCTGGAGCAGCGGATCGGCGTGCTGGTGGGGATCTCGCTGGTCATGACGGTGGGTGTGTACGGGCTGGTTGCCGGCATCGTGAAGCTCGACGATCTGGGCTTGTGGCTGGGTCGGCAGCCGCGGGCGTGGCAGCGCGCGCTGGGGCGCGGGCTGCTGGCGCTGGCGCCGTGGCTCATGAAGGCGCTGTCCGTGCTGGGCACGGCCGCCATGTTTCTCGTCGGTGGCGGCATCCTGCTTCACGGCGTGGCACCGCTGGGACATGCCGTGGACGCCTGGGCGGCGACGCTGGGCGTGATCGGGTCGGTGGTCCCTGCCGTGGCCGGCGCTTTGCTCGGCTTGCTGGCGGGGGCGGTGGTGGTCGCGCTCGTCGGCCTGGTGGGCCGCTGGCGCGGCGCGGCGGCGGCTTGACCTGCGTCAAGAGGCGCTCGGCGAGCACTGCCTAGACTGGTGGCATCACCCAGGAGCCGCCATGGACACGGTCGAAGACCAGCCCCTCACCCGATTCGCCCATTGCCACAGCGGCATCCTGCGCCGCCTGCAGGCGCTCGACGAGCTGCCCGCGCTGCTGGCACCGGCCGCCCGTGCGCGGCAGATCGCCGAACAGTCGCTGGCCTTCTTTCGCGAAGCCATTTTCGAGCACCACCTGGAAGAGGAGCGTGAGTTGTTTCCCGCCGTACTGGCCAGCGCCGTGGCCGGCGAGGAACGCGACGCGGTGATGGCGATGACGCAGCGCCTGACCGAGCAGCACCGCGCGCTGGAGGGGCTGTGGAAGTCGCTGGAGCGGGAGTTGCGCCGGGTGGCCAAGGGGCAGGACAGCGAACTCGACGTCGGCGACCTGCACCGGCTGGTGGCCGATTACCAGGCCCACGCGGGCTTTGAGGAGGCGGCCTTCCTGCCGCTGGCTGAACGCATCCTCGGTCGCAACGGCAACCACATGGCCGCTCTGGGTCTCTCGCTGCACCTGCGGCATGCGCCGCAGCCCACGCCTTACGTCTGACCCGACACCGGCACCGGCCGCGTCTTGTAGAACGTGACCGGCGCCGCCGCCGTCTGACGAGCCACCGCCGGCTTGAGCCGGCCCACGACGTGCATCTCGCACGGCTTGCAATCAAAGCGCAGGGTCAGCTTTTCGTGGCCGTGGGTGATGGTCATGGGCTCGGCCTTGACCGTGCCTTGCACGCCCGTGACGCCCTTGGCCTGTTTGGGGCACAGGCTCAGCGAGAAGCGCACGCAGTGCTTGGTGATCATCAGGCTCACCTCGCCGGTCTCCTCGTGCGCCTCGTAGGCGCTGGCGATCACCTTCACGCCGTGGCGTGCGTAAAAGTCGCGCGCCTTGTGGTTGAACACGTTGGCCAGGTAGGTGAGGGTGTCCTCGGGGTAGGGCGTTGGCGGCTCGACCGGCTGGGCGCGGGGCAGGCGGCGCCACGCGGCGGCGCGGGCCGCCTCCAGGGCGGCCACCGCGTCGCGGCGCAGCGCGTTGAGCTGCGAGGCCGGCACAAAGCGCGGCCCGCGCAGGGCCAGCGCGATGTCGGTGGCCTCGAAAAGGGTATCGCCCAGCCGGCCGAGCGACTCGCGCAGCTTGGCGTCGGCCTGGGTTGCGTCGCGCGCCGGCTCGGGCGCGCCTGGCAGCTCGGCGGCGGCGGTATGGCCGTCTTCGTCGGTGAGTTCCAGCCGCACACCGCCGTCGGTTTCGCGCAGCGTCATCCACAGCCCGATGCGCCGGTCGGACGACTTCTTCTCCAGCGCACGGATCCAGTCCATGTCCCGGTTGCGGTTGACCACCGTGCCGCGCTTGAGGTGGCGCAGGCCATCCATCGCGTCCTTGGGAAACACGCGAAACCGCCCGGGTGCGCCCGCGGGTTCGCTGCGGTTGATCGCCAGGCCGACCAGCTCGCGGTGCAGGTCGAGGTAGCACAGGCCGTCGCCGTTGTGGATGACGGTGGCTTCGTCGTCGCACTGCAGTTCGACCCAGTTCGGCCCGACGGCCGTGACCCAGCCGATCGGGCGGCCTGGGTTCTTGGGTGTGTCGAAGGCGCCGATGTCTTCCTGGCGGCCGTTGACGAAGTAGTCGGTGAACTCGCGGTTGAAGTTCTGGTCGGGGTCGGGCGTGAACCGGAAGCTGCAGCGACCCGACGAGGCGCGGGCCAGCTCGGGCCGCTCGTCCAGGATCTCGTCGAACAGCCGGCGGTAATGGGCGGTGATGTTCTTGACGTAGCCCAGGTCCTTGTAGCGGCCTTCGATCTTGAAGCTGCGCGCGCCGGCGTCGATGAGGGCGCGCAGGTTGGCGCTCTGGTTGTTGTCCTTCATGGACAGGACATGCTTGTCGTGGGCCACGATGCGGCCCTGCATGTCCTTGACCTCGTAGGGCAGGCGGCAGGCTTGCGAGCAGTCGCCACGGTTCGCGCTGCGGCCGGTGTGCGCATGGCTGACGAAACACTGCCCGCTGTAGGCCACGCACAGCGCGCCGTGGATGAAGAATTCCAGGGTGCAGCGCGCCGGGTCGGTGGCGGCGCGGATGGCGGCGATCTGCGGCAGGGTGAGTTCCCGCGCCAGCACGATCTGCGACAGGCCGGCGTCCTGCAAGAATCGGGCCTTTTCCGGGGTGCGGATGTCGGTCTGGGTGCTGGCGTGCAGCTGGATGGGCGGCAGGTCGATTTCCAGCAGGCCCATGTCCTGGATGATCAGCGCGTCGACCCCGGCGTCATACAACTGCCACGCGAGGCGGCGGGCGGGCTCCAGCTCGTCGTCGCGCAGGATGGTGTTCATCGTGACGAAGATGCGTGCGCCGAAGCGGTGGGCGTGACGCGCGAGCCGCGCGATGTCGCTCACCGGGTTGTCGGCGGACGTGCGAGCGCCAAAGGAGGGGCCGCCGATGTACACCGCGTCGGCGCCGTGGTTCACGGCCTCGATGCCGATGTCGGCGGTGCGGGCGGGGGAAAGCAGTTCGATCTGGTGGGGCAACATGTCATCACGCGCGGGCACAATGCCCGCCAGCCGCAAAACCCCGATTGTCCCGGAGAACCCCTGTGTCTGCATTCCTTCCCCTCGTGCTGGTCCATGGCGCATGGCACGGCGGCTGGTGCTGGTCGCGCGTGCTGCCCCGGCTTGCCGCGGCCGGCGCGCGCGCCCATGCCGTCACGCTCACCGGCGTGGGCGAGCGCGCCCACCTGCTCACGCCCGGCGTGACCCTGGCCACCCACGTGCAGGACGTGATCGGCCTGATCGAGGCCGAAGAGCTTGATCGCGTGGTGCTGGTCGGACACAGCTACGCCGGCCTGGTGATCACCGGCGTCGCCGACCGCCTGCAGCGCGAGCGACCGGGCGCGTTGGCCCGGCTGGTGTATCTGGATGCCTGTGTCCCCGAACCGGGTGAGGCCTGGAGCAGCACCCACACCGAAGAGACCCGTCGCGCCCGCCGCGAAGCCGCCACCGCCACCGGCGGCCTCAGCCTGCCGCCGCCCGACGCCGCCGTGTTCGGTCTGACCGGCGCCGACCGGGACTGGGTCAACCGGCGCCAGACGCCGCAACCGTTCGCGGTGTACGACGAGCCGCTGGATTTCGATGCCGACGCCCTGGCCCGCCTGCCGCGGTGGTTCATCGACTGCCCGGAACCCGCGCTGCCGACCATCGACGTCGCCCGCCAGCGCGTGCGCCGCGCGCCGGGCTGGCAGGTCACCCGGCTGGCCACCGGCCACGACCCCATGGTCAGCGCCCCACAGGCGCTGGCCGACGAACTGCTCGACATCGCCCGGGGCTAGTGCATGGCGGCCGCCGACCGGTTTGATCGCCTGGACGCGCTGCGCGCCCTGGCCATGGTGTGGATGACCGCCTACCACCTCGTGTACGACCTGAACTGGTTCCGGCTGATTCCGCCGCAGGCCATGCTCACCGACCCGGTGTGGACGCTGCAGCGCACCGCCATCGTCACCACCTTCCTGTTCACCGCCGGGCTGTCGCAGGCGGTGGCGCTCGCCCAAGGTCAGGGCTGGTCGCGTTTCTGGCGCCGCTGGGCGCAGGTGGCAGGCGCGGCGCTGCTGGTGTCGGCGGGCTCCGCGCTCGTCTTTCCGCAGAGCTTCATCTATGTCGGGGTGCTGCATGGGCTGGCGCTCATGCTGATCGTGGCCCGCCTGAGCGCCGGCTGGGGGGTGTGGTTGTGGCCGGCGGGCGCGCTGGCGCTCATCGCCCCCTCCCTGGCCGCCATCGGGTTGGCTGACGCGCCGGCGCTGGCCGCCTGGCTCAACGCGCCCGGCCCGAACGCCTTGGGACTGATCACCCAGAAGCCGGTCACCGAGGACTACGTGCCGCTGCTGCCGTGGCTCGGCGTGGTCTGGTGGGGCCTGGCCGCCGGCCAATGGCTGACGGCCCGCCGCCCCACCATCCTGCGTGGTCCGGTCCCGGGCGGGGCCGTGGGGCGGCGGCTGGCTGCGCTGGGCCGCTGGAGTCTGAGCTACTACCTGCTGCACCAACCCGTCATGATCGGCCTGCTGGCTGCCGGCGTGTGGCTCGCCGGCGCGCGCTGAACGCCAAGGACCGATCGCCCACAAAAAACGGCCCCGAGGGGCCGTTGTCTCTGACGCAGCGGACTGGGCGGGAGAGCCCGGCCGGTCACTGGATCTTGGCTTTGCTGCGCAGGTCCTGCTGGAACTGGTTGAGCTTCATGCCCTGCAGCTGCTGCACGATCTGCGGCTTCACCTCGTCCAGCTTCGGCAGCTCGGCCTGGCGGATGTCGTCGACGCGGATGACGTGCCAGCCAAACTGGGTCTTCACCGGCGCTTCGCTGACTTTGCCCTTCTCCAGCTTCACCATGGCTTCCGAAAACTCGGGCACATAGCTCGCCGCCGGCGCCCAGTCGAGGTCGCCGCCGTTGGCGCCCGAGCCCGGGTCTTTGGATTGCTTCTTGGCGATGTCTTCGAATTTCGCGCCGCCCTTGAGGGAGGCGATGATTGCTTTCGCCTCCTCTTCCTTTTCCACCAGGATGTGGCGGGCGCGGTATTCCTTGCCGCTGTTGGCCGCGACGAACTTGTCGTACTCGGCCTTCACGTCGGCGTCGGTCACCGGGTTCTTTTTCTGGAAGTCGGCGAACAGCGCGCGGATCATCAGCGTCTGGCGGGCCAGTTCCATCTGGGCCTTGAAATCCTCGGTGCCGCCGAGGCCGCGCTTCTGGGCCTCCTGCATGAAGATCTCGCGCAGGATGACTTCCTCGCGGATCTTGGCGCGCACGGTGTCGTCCACCGGCTGGCCGGAGGCCGCCACCTGCGCCGCCAGCGCGTCGGCGCGCGAGGTCGGCACCGGCTTGCCGTTGACGATGGCCACGTTCTGGGCTGCGGCCCACGGGGCGGTGGAGATCAGCACGGCCGCGGTCAGGGCCGACAGGGACAGTTTCATGGGGGTCCTAGGGAGTTGAGAGGGAGTGAGAGCGGCCGCGGGGCCGAGGGGTTCCGGCGGAGGTTGTCAGAACCTGTGCCGGAGCCTGTGCCAAAACGTATGCGGGGCGTGTCAGGGTCGGATGTCGATGGCCAGGGCGTGCAGCCCAGCGTCGGTGAAATCGCGCAGGGCATCATACACAAGGCGGTGCCGCGCCACCCGGCTCAATCCGTCGAAAGCGGGTGCGCCGATGCGCACGCGGAAGTGCGTGCCGTAGCCCAGGCCGTTGGCGCCGCTGTGGCCGGCGTGGGCGGCGCTCTCGTCGATCACCTCCAGCGTGTGCGGCGACAGTCGCTCACGCAGGCGGCGCTCGAGCGCCTCGGCGGTGGGGACGACCGCGGCGTTCATGCGCCGCCCTCCGGCTCGTCCTTGAGGTGGCGCGCCACGTACAGACCCTGGCCCACGATGAACAGCACCGGGAAGATGTAGCCCCAGAGCTTGAAATTGACCCATTCCTCGGTGGTGTGAAAGGCCGCGAACCAGGCGTTGATGCCCGCCATGAACAGGAAATAGGCCACCCAGGCCATGGTGAGCCGCGCCCACACGCCGTCGGGCAGCTTCAGCTGGCTGCCCAGCAGCAGCTGCAGGAAGTTCTTCTTCCAGATCCACAGCGCTGCGGCCAGCACCAGCGCCATGCTGGCGTACAGAACGGTGGGTTTCCACTTGATGAACCGCTCGTCCTGCAGGAACAGGGTGAGCGCACCAAACACCAGCACCAGCACCAGCGTGACCTTGTGGATCGTCTGCAGCTTGCGGTCGATGGCGTAGATCAAACCGGTCTGCACCACGGTGGCGCCCATGAGCACCGCGGTGGCCACGTAAATGTCCTGCAGCTTGTAGGCCGCCACGAAGAGGACGATCGGGAAAAAATCGATGAGCAGACGCATGGCACCATTATCGGCGGCGCTCCCGCCCGGGCGCAGCGGCTGAACTTTGCAGGCCCGCCCGGGTCTCGGGATTACCCTTCGCTCACCGCACGCCGCGCTGCCGCGGGCACGCGCTTTCAGGATCTGCCTGTCATGAACACCGAATCCACCGCCGCCGTCTTGTCGATCGCCCTCATGGCCGCCTACGCCGATGGCGCCCAGGCCGATGCCGAGCGTCAGTCGCTGCGCGATCTGGCCGAGTCCCTGGGGCAGGGCCAGCCGGAGCTGGCGCGTGCGTTGCAGGGCGTGTTGTTGCGTCGCACGACGCTGGATCAGGCGTGGGCTGCGCTGGGCGACGCGGGTGAACGCGAGCTGGCGTACGAAATGGCTGTTTGCGTGTGCGATGCCGATGGCGCGCGCACGCCCAGCGAGCAGGCATTCCTCGACCAGCTGCGCGCCCGTCTCGATGCCCCGGCCGAGGTGACGGCACGGTTCGAGCGGGAGGAGTCTGCCCTGGCTGCCGAGGCGCTGCGTCCGCTGCCGGCGGCGGCGGCCGGTGCAGCGGCGGCGGCGGGGACTGCGCCGGCCGGTCCGACCGTGGCCGCCACGCCGGCCGATGCGGCCGCGGTGGACCGCAGCATCCTGCGCCACGCGATCCTCTGCGGTGCGCTGGAGCTGCTGCCTCAGTCGTGGGCGTCGATGGCCATCATCCCCTTGCAGATCAAGCTGGTGTACGGCGTGGGCCAGGCCCACGGCTATTCGCTGGATCAGGGCCACATCAAGGAGTTTCTCGCGGCCGCTGGCGTCGGTTTGACCGCCCAGACCCTGGAGCAGTACGGCCGCAAACTCATCGGCGGCCTGCTCGGGCGCAAGCTCGGCGGGACGGGCGCGCGCGTGGGCAGCGCCGCCACCGGGGTCGCGATGTCCTTTGCCACGACCTACGCGCTGGGTCAGCTCGCGCAGCGCTATTACGCGGGTGGGCGCACGATGAACACCACCGTCTTGCGCGAGACCTTCCAGGGACTCCTGGGGCCGGCGCGCGACCTGCAGACGCGTTACCTGCCGCAGATCCGCGAGCAGGCGGCCACGCTCGACGCGGGGCGTGTGATGGACCTGGTTCGTCAGGGCGTGCGCTGAGCGCCGGACGGCCTCAGGAGCCGTCTTTGGGTTGGTGCTCGATCGACGCGGAGTTCATGCAGTAGCGCAGTCCCGTGGGCGCCGGGCCGTCCTCGAACACATGGCCCAGGTGGGCACCGCACTGGCTGCACACGGTCTCGGTGCGCACCATGCCGTGGCTGCGGTCCACGATTTCGGTGATGGCCCCGGGGATCGCTTTCCAGAAGCTGGGCCAGCCGCAGCCCGCGTCAAACTTGGTGGCGGCGTCAAACAGGTGGTTGCCGCAGCACACGCAGTGGTAGCTGCCGTCGGCCCACACCGGCTCGTACTTGCCGGTGAACGGCCGCTCGGTGAAGGCGCGGCGGGTGATGTCGAAAGCGCCGGGCTCCGCGCCCTTGTTGCGCAGCAGTTCGCGCCATTCGGCATCGGTTTTCTGGATCGGGAAAGTCATGGTGGGCTCCGCAAGGGTGTCGTTCAGGACGAGCAGCTGATCTCCAGGCCCGCCGCCCAGTCGGGTGGAAAGGCGGCCAGATCGTCTTCGTCCGGGCGTTCGTCGAAGGGCGCGGCGAAAGCTTTCAGCAGCCGGTCCACCTCGCTGAAATCGCCGTCGCGGGCGCGCCGGATCGCGATCTCGGCGAGGTGGTTGCGCAGGACGATGCGGGGATTGGTGCGGTGCATCGCCAGTCGGGTGGCCTCCGGGCTGAAGTCCGGTTCGGTCTGCAGGCGCTGACGCCACCGGGCGTGCCATGCGTCGAAAGCGTCGCGCTGAAGGAACAGGTCGCGGGCGGGGCCACCCGAGGCGATGCTGTCGCCCAGGCGCCGGAAGGCGATCGTGAAGTCCACGCGGTCGGCCGCCATCAGGCGCATCAGGTCGTCGATGAGGGCGTCGTCGCCATCGCTCACGGTATCCAGGCCGAGCTTGGCCCCCATGGCGCGTTGCAGCGCGGTGGGGAAAGCGGTTTTGTAGAGCTCCAGCGCATCGAGCGCCTGTTGCTGGTCGTCCAGCAAGGGCAGCAGCGCCTGACCCAGGCAGAACAGGTTCCAGTAGGCGACGTTGGGCTGCCGGTGGTAGGCGTAGCGGCCGCCGGTGTCGCTGTGGTTGCACACATGCGCCGGGTCGAAGGCGTCCATGAACTGGAAGGGGCCGTAGTCGATGGTCAGGCCCAGGATGCTCATGTTGTCGGTGTTCATCACGCCGTGGCAAAAGCCCACGGCCTGCCAGCGGGCAATGAGTTGAGCGGTGCGGCGGGTGACCTCGGCCAGCAGGCTGGCGTAGGGGTTGCCCCCGGTTTCGCGGCAGGCCGGGAGGTGGTTGTCGATGACAAAGTCCGCCAGTCGGCGCAACTCCTCGAGCCGGTTGGCCGCCGCGAAATGCTCAAAATGGCCGAAGCGGATGAAGCTGGGTGCCACGCGGGTGACCACGGCCGCGGTCTCCACCGTCTCCCTCACCACGGGCTGCGGCGACCCCACCACGGCCAGCGCCCGCGACGTGGGAATGCCCAGCCCGTGCATCGCCTCGCTGGCCAGAAACTCGCGGATCGAGCTGCGCAGCACGGCGCGGCCGTCGCCCATCCGGGAGTAGGGCGTGCGGCCCGCGCCCTTGAGCTGCAGCTCCATCGGGCCCAGGGGCGTGGACAGCTCGCCCAGCCACAGGGCGCGGCCATCGCCGAGTTGGCCGGCCCAGTGGCCAAATTGGTGGCCGCTGTACACGCTCGCCAGGGGGTGGCTGCCGGGCAGGCGCTGGTTGCCAGCGAGAGCGACCAGTGCGTCTTCCGAGTCCCACCAACCGAGCGGCAGCCCGAGTTCCCGGGCCAGATCGTCGTGCCGGCCCACCCACACCGGGGCTGGCAGGCCCGTGGCGTCGAGTCGCGTGAAAAAGGCCTCCCCCAAACCGGCGAAGCGGTCCATCCAGGGCCATTCGATGGGCACGTCCGCCGGACGGCTGGCGGTGTCAACAGCGGTGTTGCTCATCCCCGCATTTTCCAGGCCGCCGACGGACCGGGTTCGACGCAGGGTCAATGGCGCGGTGCGTCGGACGTGCTACCACCGAGCCCGGCTGCGGAAGACCGTCTCCCGCGGCAGGGATCAGTAATCGCCCAGCCCGTTGTTGATGAACTCTCGGATGCTGGCCTCGTCGGGCACCTCAATCACTTCCCCGTTCAGGCGCACAAGGTCCCGCTCGATGAGCTGTTCCAGCAGGCGGTCCAGTCGATCCCGGCTTACGCCCGTGATCAGCGCCAGCTCGTCACGGTGGAGCTGGGTCTGGGGAAAGTTCATCCAGTAGGGCCGGCACAGGAAGCCGGCCAGTACCTGGATCGAGGACAGCATGCGCGATGTCCCCATGAAGGTGATCGCCTGGCCCAGCCGCGCGTTGAGGCTGGCCAGCAGGGCATGGTTGAAGGCGAGGCTGCTGGCGACCAGATCGTCAAACAGCGCGTTGGGCAGGCAGACCAGGGTCGTTTCGCGCAACGCGACGATTTCATAGCGGCGCAGCTCATGTTTGAGCGCTGACCCCTCCCCGAACCATTCGCCGCCCTGCATGCCCACGTAATGCGCAAACCGGCCACTCATTGTTCGCATCTGCATCTTGACCAACCCGTCCAGGACCGCGTACCAGCCCTCTGACTGGGCGCCGGCGCGCAGGAGCGTGTCGCCGCGCCGGCCGCTGATGGTGATGGCGCTGGCGAGGGTGCGCGACTGCTGACGCGGTGGCAGGTCGGCAAACCATTCCTGGCGCGACAGGAAGAGCGCCTCGGGGCGTGGGGTGATCGACAGCATGAAACCTCCTGGGCACAGGTGATGTGTTTCGTCCCTTCCACATGCCCGTGCGTCCGGCAGGCGCGGTACGGGCAAAACAGGATGATTTAATTCCAAAACACTAAAAAGATGGCGAGATGATGCCCTCTAAAGTGTTCAAAGGAATTACAGGAGTGTTCCGGATGCTTACTTTTTTCAATCATAAGCGCGTTGCCGTGATCTTTGCCATAGTGGCGACCCTCAGTGGGGGCGCCGGCGCGGCTCCCTCGGCCCCTGCCGAGCCCGGGGTCACCGCCGATGAAATCGTGGTTGGGCAGTCGCTGGCCCTTACCGGTCCCATCGCGGACCTCAGCCGCGAGATTCAGACCGGGGTCAACGCGTACGTCGAGTCGCTCAACCGCGCAGGCGGCATCCACGGTCGTCGCCTGAAGGTGGTGACCCTGGACGACGGCTATCAGGTGCCGAACACGGTCAAAAACGTGGAGCAGTTGATCAAGCAGGACAAGGTATTTGCGTTGTTGAACGTGACCGGTACACCCCATTGCGAAGCCATCCTGCCCATGGTGCGCACGTTGGGCGTGCCGCTGTTCTCGCCATTCACCGGTGCGGATTCGCTCCGCAACCCGATGGTGCCGAACGTCTTCAATGTGCGCGCCGGCTACCGGGCGGAAACCGAGCGTCTGGTGCGTCACCTACACACGGTCAGCATCAAGCGCATCGGTGTTCTCTATCAGGGCAGCAGCTTTGGCACCGACGGCCTGACTGGAGTGCGAGCTGCCATGCAAGACCTTGACATCAAGCCGGTGGCCGAGGTGGTCATCAAGGCCGACGCGTCCGACACCGCCGACGCGGTGGCCAAGATGGTGGAGGCCAAGCCCGACGCCGTGATTCTGATCACGGCAGGGCGCCCGACGTTCTCGTTCATCCAGCAGTTCAACAAGGCCGGCGGCAAGGGCGTCCAGTTCTACACCCTCTCCGTGATGGGGACCGCCGCCAACATCAAGGCACTCGGACCAGACGGGATCGGCGTGGTGGTGGCTTCGGTCATGCCTTTCCCCTGGAGCGACGCGAACCCGCTGGTCAAGGAGTACCAGGCCGCGATGCGGGCCATCGGGCAAAACGATTTCTCGTTCGTCAGCCTGGAGAGCTACGTGAATGCGAAGCTGCTTGCTGAAGCGTTGCGGCGCGCTGGGCCCGATCTCAACCGGCAGCGTCTGGTTGCCGCGGCCGAAGGGATGGGGGGGCTTGACATGGGCGGTATGCGCGTTGGGTTCTCAAAAACCTCTCGACAGGCCTTCAAGTACGTCGAACTGGTCATCATCGGCGGTAACGGCAAGTTCATTCGCTGAGGGCTGGCTGGAGTCACCGTCGGGCCGGTTCTCCCGGCCCGACGGCGTTACCATCCGCCGCTGTGCCACCATGGCCCCGCCCCGTTCGGGCGTAGGCCCCGGCGGTTCCGATCACCCACCACGACACACCCGGAGACAGTCCATGCTCGGACAAATGCAAAGCCAGCCCCTGCTCATTTCGTCGCTGATCGTTCATGCCGATCGGCATCACGGCGCCACGGAAATCGTGTCGCGGCGGGTGGAGGGCGACATTCACCGCACTCATTGGTCTGGGATAGCCGCCCGCGCCCGCCGCGTGGCCCGGGCGCTCGACACAACGGCGCTTCCCTTCGGCGCCCGCGTGGCCACCCTGGCCTGGAACGGTTACCGGCACCTGGAGCTGTACTTCGGTGTCAGCGGGACCGGGCGCGTGCTGCACACACTCAACCCCAGGCTGCATCCGGAGCAGCTCGTCTGGATCGTCAACCACGCCGAAGACAGCGCGCTGTGCTTTGACATGACGTTCCTGCCGCTGGTCCAGGCGGTGGCGGCCAAGTGCCCGACCGTCAAGCACTGGATCGCGCTGTGCGATGCGGACAAGCTGCCGGCCGACACCGGGATTGCGGGGCTGGTGAGCTACGAAGCCTGGATCGGGGCACAGAGCGACGCCGCGTACCCGTGGCCCGAGTTCGACGAGAACAGCGCGTCGAGCATGTGTTACACGAGTGGCACGACCGGCAACCCCAAGGCGGCGCTGTATTCGCACCGTTCGACCCTGCTGCACGCCTACGGCGCCGCACTGCCCGACGCGCTGGGCTGCTCCGCCCGCGACAGCATCCTGCCGGTGGTGCCGATGTTCCACGTCAATGCGTGGGGCTTGCCTTATTCGGCCGCGGCCGTCGGCTGCAAGCTGGTCTTCCCCGGTCCCGCGCTGGACGGCAAATCGGTGTATGAGCTGATCGAAGCCGAAAAGGTGACCATGGCCGCAGGCGTGCCCACGGTGTGGCAGATGCTGCTGGGGCACATGCAGCAAAACAACCTGCGCTTCGGCACGCTCAAGCGCACCGTGATCGGCGGCTCGGCCTGCCCGCCGGCCATGATCAATGCCTTCAACGACCAGTACGGCGTTGAAGTGCTGCATGCCTGGGGCATGACCGAAATGTCGCCGCTGGGGACGGTCTGCACCCTGAAAAATGCCCAGCTGGCCCTCTCACCCGAGGAGCAACTCAAGGTTCGCCTGAAGCAGGGCCGCGCGGTGTTCGGCGTGGACATGAAGATCGTGGACGAGGCCGGCCATGAGCTGCCCTGGGACGGCAAGACCTACGGCGATCTGCTGGTGCGCGGCCCGTGGATCATTGAAAGTTATTTCAAAGGGGAGGGCGGCAACCCGCTGCGCACCGATGCGCACGGCAAGGGCTGGTTCCCCACCGGCGACGTGGCCACCATCGATCCCGATGGCTTCATGCAGATCACCGACCGCAGCAAGGACGTGATCAAGTCGGGCGGCGAATGGATCAGCTCGATCGACGTTGAAAACATCGCGATGGCGCATCCGGCGGTGGCCATGGCCGCCTGCATTGGCATGAAGCACCCCAAATGGGACGAGCGGCCGATCGTGGTGGTGGTCAAAAAGCCCGGGGCCAGCGTCACTCGCGAGGAGTTGCTGGCCTTCTACGAAGGCAAGACGGCCAAGTGGCAGATTCCGGACGACGTGGTGTTTGTCGACGCGATTCCGCTGGGCGCCACCGGCAAGATGCAAAAGATGACCTTGCGTCAGCAGCTCGCTGACTACCGCCTGCCGGGCGTTTGAAGCGTCAGGGGTGACCGCCGGCCTCGCCGGCAGTCACCCGCGCGATAGAGGCTAGGGCTATCCCTGAGTGGTGCGCTGCAGCAGCCTTGTAAGCTGCCCGCAAACTTCACCCACCCCAGGAGACACGCGTGAGCCCCCAGACCTTCAAGCCTTTGTTCGTCGCCACCCTGCTGGCCTGTGCGGCCAGCGCCTACGCCCAAAAGGGCGAAACGGTGCGCATCGCCTTCATCGACCCGTTGTCCGGCCCGTTTGCCAACGTGGGGCAGAACCAGCTCAAGAGCTGGCAGTTTGCGGCGGAGCAGAAGGGTGGCGCCAACAGCCCGGCTGGCGTGAAGTTTGAGGTCGTCGGTTTCGACAACAAAGGCTCGCCGCAGGAAAGCCTGAACGCGCTGAAGGCCGCGATTGACCAGGGCTTCCGCTATGTGACGCAGGGCAACGGCTCCGGCGCCGCCGCGGCGATTCTTGACGCGGTCAACAAGCACAACGCGCGCAACCCCGGCAAAGAGGTCGTGTACCTCAACTACGCGGCGGTCGATCCGTCGCTGACCAACGAGCGCTGCAGCTACT
Source organism: Hydrogenophaga sp. T66 (assembly GCF_057219855.1). NCBI lineage: Bacteria > Pseudomonadati > Pseudomonadota > Betaproteobacteria > Burkholderiales > Comamonadaceae > Hydrogenophaga > Hydrogenophaga sp. T66. Next base: position 1,317,390 of record NZ_JBXVVX010000001.1, read on the forward strand.
GGCACTTCCGCCTTGACGCGGACACCACCATGAAGATGGAGGCGCTGACGTCCTTCATGAAGGACCAGCCGAAGGTCAAGAACGTCTACCTCCTCAACCAGAATTACGCCCACGGCCAGCAGGTGGCCAAGTACTTCAAGGAGGGCATCCAGCGCAAGCGGCCTGATGTGAAGATCGTCGGCGAGGATCTGCATCCGCTGGGCCAAGTGAAGGACTTTGCGCCCTACGTGGCGAAGATCAAGCAGTCCGGCGCCGACACCATCGTCACGGGCAACTGGGGCGCCGACCTGACCCTGTTCGTCAAGGCGCTCAACGACGCGGGCCTGAAGATTCCGATGTACGCCTACTACCCGGGCGTCAGTGGCACGCCCACGGCCTTGGCGCAGGGCGGCGACATCGAGGTCTACCAGATCGCCTACAACCACTCGAACTACACCGGCGAGATGGCCAAGCTGATGGCCGACTTCAAGAAGCGGTTCAACGACGACTACTACACCTTCGCCACCTACAACGGCATCGTCGCCCTGGGCACCGCCATGACCAAGGCCAAGAGCACCGACCCGGTCAAGGTGGCGGCCGCTTTGAGCGGGCTCGAGTTCAAGGGCTTCAATGGCGACAGCACGTTCCGCAACAAGGACCACCAGCTGCAGCAAGGCCTGTGGATCTCCAAGTGGCAGAAGGTGGACGCCAAAAACAAATACAGCGTGGAGAACACCGGCTACACCTTCGCGCCGGTGAAGTACCTCGAAGCCTACGTCGCCAGCACGCCGACCAGCTGCGACATGAAGAAGCCCTGACGGTTGCCGTCGTCTCAGGCCGCATCGCGGCCCGGGGGACTGGTTGCGGCCAGTCCCCCCGGTATCGCTCGCCCGTGTGACCTACCCTGCCCGCCATGGAATTCTTCACCATCTCCCTGCTCAACGGCGTGAGCTACGGCTTGCTGTTGTTCATGCTCAGTTCGGGCCTGACGCTGATCTTCAGCATGATGGGCGTGCTGAACTTCGCCCACGCCAGCTTCTACATGCTGGGGGCCTATTTCGCCTACACCGTGACGGCCTTGGTGGGTTACTGGCCGGCGCTGATCGTGGCGCCGCTGCTGGTCGGGTTGCTGGGGGCGCTGTTTGAAAAGCACGTGCTGCGGCGGGTGCACGCGCACGGCCACGTGCCGGAGCTGCTGATCACCTTCGGCCTGAGCTACATCATCCTCGAGCTGGTGCAACTGGTCTGGGGCACCAGTTCGGTGGACTACCGGGTGCCCGAGGCCCTGTCGGGCCCGCTGTTCACGCTCTATGGCACGCAGTTTCCGCTGTATCGCGGTTTCATGATGGGCGTGTCGCTGTTGATGCTGGTGTCGATCTGGCTGCTGCTCACGCGCACCCGCATCGGCCTGGTCATCCAGGCTGCGCTCACCCACCCGCAGACGGTTGAAACGCTCGGGCACAACGTGCCGCGTGTATTCATGCTGGTCTTCGGCGGCGGCGCCGCGCTGGCCGGCCTGGCGGGGGTCATCGGGGGCAACGCCTTCGTGACCGAGCCGGGCATGGCGGCCACCGTCGGCTCGATCATCTTTGTGGTCGTCGTGGTGGGCGGGATGGGCTCGCTGTCGGGCGCCTTCCTGGCCTCGCTGCTCATCGGGGTGATTCAGACATTCGCGGTCGCGATCGACGTGTCGCTGGCCACCACACTGAGTCAGTTTGGGGTGGTGATCACGGAGCAGACCTTCGGATACGCCCTGTGGAAACTCAAGGTCAGCCAGGTGGCGCCCATCCTGCCGTACCTCTTCCTGGTGCTCATCCTCATCTTCCGTCCGCGCGGCCTGCTGGGCACGCGCGAAGGCTGAGCCCGCCGGACACCCGCCATCGACAACGCCATGGTCTCTACCCGACGACTTCCCCCCGCTCGCCTGGCCATCTGGGGCGGCTTCGCGATCCTGCTGATCGCCGCCCCCATGATCTGGACCAGCAGCCTCTCGCACACCATGCTCTCGCAGATGGGCATCGCCATCATCGTCTGCCTGAGCTACAACATGCTGCTCGGCCAGGGCGGCATGCTCAGCTTCGGCCACGCCGTGTATTCCGGCATGGGCGCCTTTCTCACGATCCACACCCTCAACCTGGTCACCGAAGGCACGCCGATCCCGGTGAGCCTGTTGCCGATCGTGGGGGGGCTTTCTGCCGCGGTGTTCGCGCTGATCTTTGGCTGGGTCACCACCAAGAAATCGGCGACGACCTTCGCCATGATCACGCTGGGCATTGGTGAGCTGGTCTGGGCCATGTCGCTGATGTTTCCCGGCTTCTTCGGTGGCGAGGGCGGCATCTCCGGCAACCGGGTGGCGGGCAGCAGCCCGTTTGGCATCACCTTCGGCCCCCAGATCCAGCTGTACTACCTGATCGCGCTCTACACCTTCGTGTGCACGGTGCTGATGTTCATGTTCACCCGCACACCGCTGGGGCGCATGCTCAACGCCGTGCGCGACAACCCCGAGCGGGTGGAGTTCGTGGGCTACAACACCCAGGTCGTGCGGTACATCGCGTTTGTGATCGCCGCCTTCTTCGCCGGCGTGTCGGGCGGTCTGGCCGCGCTGAACTTCGAGATCGTGACCAGCGAGGTGGTGAGCGCCCCGCGCTCGGGCGCCTACCTGCTCTTCACCTTCCTGGGGGGCGCCACGTTCTTCTTCGGGCCGATCATTGGCGCGGTACTGATGGTTCTGGCCTTCGTGCTGCTGTCCGAGCTGACCAAGGCGTGGTTGCTGTACCTGGGCCTGATCTTCCTGTTCATGGTGATGTACGCGCCGGGCGGGGTGGCCAGCCTGATCATGATGAACGTCCGCGTCGCGGCCCACGGCCTGCTCAAACCCCTGTTGGGGAGTTATGCGCTGATGACCGTGTTTGCGCTGCTGGCGCTGGTCGGTGCCGGCGCGATGATCGAAATGGTGTACCACCTGCAGCTCAACGCGGCCATGGGCGACGAGCTCAATTTCCTGGGCCTGACCCTCAACGCCCGCAGTGCCGCCAGCTGGATCGGTTCGGCCGTGGCGGCGGCGGTGGGCCTGGGTCTGTTTGAATGGGTGCGGCGCGGCTTCTCGCATCGATGGAGCGAGGTGCAGACCACCATTGAAGCGCGGTTGCGCGCGCAGGAGGCCGCATGAGCACCGTTCCCGCCCTTGAATTGCGCGACCTGCGCAAGAGCTTTGGCAAGACCGAAATCATCCGCGGCGCCAGCCTGTCGGTGCAGCCCGGCGAGCGGGTGGCCATCATCGGGCCCAACGGCGCGGGCAAGTCCACGCTGTTCAACCTGATCTCCGGCCGCTTTGCGCCCACGAGCGGCGAGGTGCTGTTGCACGGCACGCGCATCGACGGCAAGCGCCCGTTCGAGATCAACCGGCTGGGCCTGTCCCGCAGCTTCCAGATCACCAACATCTTCCCCAAGCTCAGCGTGTTTGAGAACTTGCGCTGTGGCGTGCTGTGGAGTCTGGGCTACCGCTACACGCTGTTCCGCTTCCTCAACGGCCTGACCGATGCCAACGAGCGTGCCGAGCAGCTGTTGCGCATGATTCGTCTGGAGAAAAAGCGCGATGTGCTGGCAATGAACCTGACCTATGCCGAACAGCGCGCGCTGGAGATTGGCATCACCATCGCGGGCGGCGCGCAGGTGGTTCTGCTCGATGAGCCCACCGCGGGCATGAGCAAGAGCGAAACCGCCCGGTTCATCGAGCTGATCCGCGAGGTGACGGTGGGCAAGACGCTGCTGACCGTGGAGCACGACATGGGCGTGGTGTTCGGTCTGGCCGATCGCATTGCCGTCGTGGTGTATGGCGAGGTCATCGCCTGCGACACGCCGGACGCGGTGCGGGCCAACGCGCGCGTGCAGGAGGCCTACCTGGGCTCCGTGCTGGCCGAACAACAGGCGGCAGGACACTGACATGCTGAACGTTCACGACCTTCATGCCTTCTACGGCAAAAGCCACGTCCTGCATGGCGTGGGCTTCTCGGTGCAGCCGGGCGAAATCGTGGCCCTGCTGGGCCGCAACGGCTCGGGCCGATCGACCACGGCGAAAGCCATCATGGGACTGGTCGACTGCACCGGCCGCATCGAATGGAAGGGCCAGGACATCCGCGGCCGACAGCCTTTTGAAATCGCGCATTTGGGCATTGGCCACGTGCCTGAGAATCGCGACATCTTTCCGCGCCTGACGGTGCACCAGAACCTCCTGCTCGGCCAGAAAGGCAAGGGCAAAGGCGCGCGCTGGTCGTTTGACGACATGTACGCCATGTTCCCGCGCCTCAAGGAGCGGCAGCACACGGAGGCCGGTGTGTTGTCCGGCGGTGAGCAGCAGATGCTGACCCTGTGCCGCACGCTCATGGGTGACCCCGACCTGATCATCATCGACGAGCCGACCGAAGGACTCGCGCCGAAGATTGTCGAGCTGGTGGCCGAGTACCTGCAGAAGCTCAAGGCGCGCGGGGTGTCTGTCCTGCTGATTGAACAGAAGCTCACGATCGCGCTCACCATCTCCGACCGCACGCTGGTGATGGGGCACGGCAGCATCGTGTTCGAAGGGTCGCCGGACGATCTGCGGGCCAACCCGACGGTGCGCAAAGAGTGGCTCGAGGTGTGATGCCGGGGATTTGCTCGGTACGATGAGCGCATTCACCCAACCATCCCACAGGAGTTCACCATGGGCAAAGAGCAGCGCAGCGAAAAGATGAGCAAGAAGCCGAAGAAGGATGCCGGCGGTGGCAAGGCGCCCGCGCCGGTGTCTGACCGCCCGACGCCGCCGATGACGGCCGTCATCCCGCGCGGCAAAGACAAGAACAAGTGAATCCGCCGGGCGCCTGGACCGGCGCCCACGTCAGCAGGACCGCGCTTGTCCCTGCGGCGACAAAGGCGTTTGCCGCGCCGTCTCTCCCTCCCTAGAATTCCAGAAATCGAACGCTCGTTCTTTTTTTAGAGTGAGCTTGCGTTCCCCGATCCCGCCAACGTTTCACGAGGAGCTTTCATGTCCGCTGATTACCAGGTGCACGGCGATGTGGCCGTCATCACGCTGAACAACCCGCCGGTCAACGGCCTGGGTTTGTCCACCCGCCAGGGCATCGTGGCCGGTCTGGAAAAGGCACAGGCGGACGCCGCCGTGACGGCGGTGGTGATCACCGGCGCCGGCAAGGCGTTTTCGGGCGGCGCCGACATCAAGGAGTTCGGCACGCCCAAGGCCCTGGCCGAGCCCAACCTGCTCAGCGTGATTCTGGCCGTGGAGAACTGCCGCAAGCCGGTCGTGGCCGCGATCCACAGCGTGGCCATGGGCGGCGGGCTTGAGCTGGCGCTGGGCTGCCACTACCGCATCGCAGCCCCCGGCTGCAATGTGGCGTTGCCGGAGGTCAAGCTCGGCCTGATTCCCGGCGCGGGCGGCACGCAGCGTTTGCCGCGGGTGGTGGGTGTGGAGGCCGCCCTCAACATGATTGTCAGCGGCGAGCCGGTCAAGAGCGAGATGCTCGCCATGCTGCCGGGCCAGAAGCTGTTCGACAAGATGGCGGCCAGCGCCGATTCGCTCGCCGCCGAAGCCCTGGCGTTTGCCAAGGAAGTGGGCGCGAAACACGCCGACGGCAGTGCACTGCCGCTGGTGCGGCATCTGCCGGCCAAGCACAAGGACGGCGACGCGTACTTCCAGTTCGCGCGCAACATGGTCAAAGGCATGGCCAAGAACTTCCCGGCGCCGGGCAAGTGCGTTGACGCGGTCGAGGCCGCCACCAAGCAGAAGTTTGACCAGGGCATGGCGTTCGAGCGCGAGATCTTCATCAACCTGATGTGGACCGCGGAAAGCCGGGCGCTGCGCCACCTGTTCATGGCCGAGCGCGCCGCGAGCAAGATCCCTGACGTCGCGGACGACACGCCGCAGCGCAAGATCGAGAAGGTGGCCGTCATCGGCGCCGGCACCATGGGTGGCGGCATCTCGATGAACTTCCTCAACGCGGGCATTCCGGTGACCATCCTGGAGATGAAGCAGGAAGCGCTGGACCGCGGCGTCGGCGTGATGCGCGGCAACTACGAGGCCCAGGTCAAGAAGGGCAAGCTCAAGCAGGACAAGCTTGATCAGCGCATGGCGCTGCTGGCCACCACCGTGAACTACGACGACATCAAGGATGCCGACCTGGTGATTGAGGCGGTGTTTGAAGACATGGGCGTGAAGGAAGCCGTGTTCAAGAAGCTTGACGAGGTCATGAAGCCGGGCGCGATTCTCGCCTCCAACACCTCGACGCTGGACCTCAACAAGATTGCGTCGTTCACGAAGCGCCCGCAGGACGTGGTGGGCCTGCACTTCTTCAGCCCGGCCAACGTGATGAAGCTGCTGGAAGTCGTGCGCGGTGACGCCACCGCGAAGGACGTGATGGCCACCGTGATGGCCGTGGCCAAGAAGATCAAGAAGACCGCGGTGGTGTCGGGCGTGTGCGACGGCTTCATCGGCAACCGCATGATCGAACAGTACGGTCGCCAGGGCGGCTTCCTGCTGGATGAGGGCTGCACGCCCGCGCAGGTGGACCGCGCGATCGAGAAGTTCGGCTTCGCCATGGGCCCGTTCCGTATGGGCGATCTGGCCGGCAATGACATCGGCTGGGCGATCCGCAAGCGCCGCTACACCGAAAAGCCCGACATGAAGTACAGCAAGACCGCTGACCTGCTGTGCGAGAAGGGCCGCTTCGGCCAGAAGGTCGGCAAAGGCTGGTACGACTACGTGCCGGGCAAGCGCGACGCGATCCCGAACGCCGAGGTCGAGCAGATGATCGCCGAGCACCGCAAGGCGCTGGGCATCACGCCGCGCAAGATCTCCGATGAGGAAATCGTGCAGCGCCTGGTCTTCTCGCTGGTGAACGAGGCCGCACACATCCTGGAAGAAGGCATCGCCAACAAGGCCAGCGACATCGACGTGGTCTACATCTTCGGCTACGGCTTCCCGGTGCACCGCGGCGGCCCGCTGCGCTACGCCGACGAGGTGGGCCTGTTCAACGTGGTGCAGGCCATGAAGCGCTTCCAGCAGAACCCGCTCGACGACGCCAAGTTCTGGGAGCCGGCCCCGCTGATCCAGCGCCTGGTGGCCGAAGGCAAGGGCTTCAACGCCTGATCGCCGCCTCGCCCCGAACCGAATCAGGAGAAATCACATGAGCAACGCCGTCATCGTTTCCACCGCCCGCACGCCGCTGACCAAGAGCTGGAAGGGTGCCTTCAACATGACCCATGGCGCCACCCTGGGCGGCCACGCCGTGCATCACGCCGTGCAGCGCGCCGGCATCGACGCCGCCGAGGTTGAGGACGTCATCATGGGCTGCGCCAACCCCGAGGGCGCGACCGGAGCGAACATCGCTCGCCAGATCGCGCTCAAGGCGGGTCTGCCGATCACCGTCTCGGGCATGACGGTCAACCGCTTCTGCTCGTCCGGTCTGCAGACCATCGCGCTGGCCGCCCAGCGGATCATCGCCGGCGAAGGCAGCGTGTACGTGGCCGGTGGCGTGGAGAGCATCTCCTGCGTGCAGCAGGAGATGAACCAGCACATGCTCAAGGACCTCGCGCTGGAGAAGCAGAAGCCCGAGATTTACTGGAACATGCTGCAAACCGCCGAGCAGGTGGCCAAGCGCTACGGCATCGGCCGCGACAAGATGGACGAATACGGCGCCGCCAGCCAGCAGAAGGCCACCGCCGCGCTGGAAGCCGGCCTGTTCAAGGCCGAAATCGCGCCCATCACCGTCACCGCTGGCGTGGCGGACAAGACCCTGGGCCTGATCACCAAGCAGGTCACCGTGGAAAACGACGAAGGCATCCGCCCCGGCACCACGTTCGAGGCCATTCATGGCCTGCGCTCGGCACTGCCGGGTGGTCTGGTGTCGGCCGGCAACGCCAGCCAGTTCAGCGACGGTGCTGGCGCCTGCGTGTTGATGGACGAGACGCTGGCCGAGAAGAAGGGCCTCACGCCGCTGGGCCGTTTTCTGGGCTTTGCCGTTGCAGGATGTGAGCCGGACGAAATGGGCATCGGCCCGGTGTTCGCCATCCCGAAGGTGCTGTCGCGCCTGGGCCTGAAGATGGAGGACATCGACCTGTGGGAGCTCAACGAGGCTTTTGCGGTGCAGGTGATCTACTGCCGCGACAAGCTCGGCATCCCGGCCGACCGGCTCAACGTGAACGGTGGTGCGATTGCGGTCGGTCACCCCTATGGCGTGTCGGGCCAGCGGCTCACCGGACACGCGCTGATCGAAGGCAAGCGCCGCGGCGCCAAGCGGGTGTGCGTGACCATGTGCATCGGCGGTGGCATGGGCGCAGCCGGGGTATTCGAAGTGTTGTGACGCCGCGCGTTGCGCGGTCGCACCACACCGCGCGCGCCGAAGGATGTGACTCCCCCCGCGCCGCCTTCGGCGTCACCCCTCAAGGGGCGCCGAAGGCGGCCCGGGGAAGCCGGTTCCGCGCCGGCACAGAAAGTTCGCTTCCGCACGGAGCGTTTTTGGCCGCCACTGTCCGAGGGATCCATGTCACTTCGCCCCACCATCGACTTCCTGCTGCACGACTGGCTTGATGTCCAGTCGCTGCAGCAGCGCGAGCGCTTCACCGACCACAGCCGCGAGACCTTCGATGCGGTGCTCGACACCTGCGAGCGCATGGCGAGGGAGAAGTACGCGCCCTTCAACCGCTTGGTCGACACGCAGGAGCCTCACTTCGACGGGGAGCGGGTGATCCTGCCGCAGGCCACGCACGACGCCTGGCAGGCTTACGCCGAGAGCGGCATGCTGAGCGCCGCCCAGGACTACGATATTGGCGGCATGCAGCTGCCCTACACGGTGGAAGCGGCTGCCAACGCCTTCTTCGCCATGGCGTCGGTCAGCATCGGCGCCGGCATGCTCACCGTGGGCAACGCCAACCTGCTCATGGCCCACGGCACCGAGGCGCAGAAGCGCGTGTTTGCGCTCAACGAGTTCTCCGGCCGCTTCAGCGGCACCATGTGCCTCTCGGAGCCCCAGGCCGGCTCCAGCCTGAGCGATGTGGCCACGCGCGCGGTGCCCGATGGGGCCGATTTCGAGCGCGATCCGCTGGGTCCGCGCTTTCGCCTCAAGGGCAACAAGATGTGGATCTCGGCCGGGGAACACGAGCTGACCGAGAACATCGTCCATCTGGTGCTGGCCAAGATCCCGGGGCCCGATGGCAAGCTGCCGCCCGGCGTGAAAGGCATTTCCCTGTTCATCGTGCCGAAGAAGCTCGTGGGCACCGAGGGGCAGCTGACCGGCGAACGCAACGACGTGGCCCTGGCGGGTCTGAACCACAAGTGCGGCTGGCGCGGGACGACCAACACGCTCCTCAATTTCGGGGAAGGCAAATTCCCGGTGCGTGGCGCTTCTGGTGCGATTGGCTACCTGGTGGGGCGTCCGGGCGAGGGCCTGCGCTGCATGTTCCACATGATGAATGAGGCCCGCATCGGCGTGGGCATGGCCGCAACCATGCTGGGCATGGCGGGCTACCACGCGAGCCTCGACTATGCGAAGAACCGGCCGCAGGGACGCCCGATGGGACCCGCGGGCAAGGACCCGACCAGCCCGCCGATCCGCATCATCGAACACGCGGACGTCAAGCGCATGCTGCTGGCGCAGAAGAGCTACGCCGAAGGCGCGCTGGCGCTGGAGCTGTATTGCGCGCGTCTGGTCGATGAACAGCACACCGGCGCTTCCGAAGCGGCCGACGAGGCGCGCCTGCTGCTGGAGGTGTTGACGCCGATCGCCAAGAGCTGGCCCAGCGAATGGTGTCTGGAGGGCAATTCGCTGGCGATCCAGGTGCACGGCGGCTACGGCTACACCCGCGACTTTCCGGTCGAACAGTACTGGCGCGATCAGCGCCTGAACATGATCCACGAGGGCACGCACGGCATCCAGGCCATGGATCTGCTGGGCCGCAAGGTGCTGATGGAGAACGGACGCGGCCTGCAGCTGCTGGCCGGTCGCATCAACGCCACCATCGAGCGCGCCATTCAGGTGCCCGACCTCGCGGCCCACGCCAACGCGCTGGGCAAGGCGCTGCAGGACGTCGGTGCGGCAACCAAGGCGGCGTGGGCCACCGGCGAGCCGACCGAGGCGCTGGCCAACGCCGTGCCCTACCTGCAGGCGTTCGGCCACACCGTGCTCGCCTGGATCTGGCTTGATGTGGCGCTGGCCGCCCACGCCAGCGAACCCGGCGACGCGCGCACCGGGCGTCTGGCGGCCATGCGCTTTTTCTTCCACTACGAGCTGCCGAAGATCGGCGCGTGGCTGGGGGTGGTGAGCCGTCGCGACACCACCTGTGCCGACTTGCCCGAAGGGGCCTTCTGATGCTGCGCCACATCGTGATGTGGACCTTTCGGGAGCAGGCGGAAGGCGCCGACCGCGCCACCAACGTGGCCCGAGCCCGGGCTCTGCTCGAAGGCTGCGCCGGCATCACCCCCGGCATCGTGCATTTCACGGTGGCCACCGCCACACCGGGCATGGACTGCACGGCCGACCTCGTTCTCGACAGCACCTTCACCGACGCCCACGCCTTGGCCGCGTACCAGGCGCACCCCACCCACGCGGCGATCAAGCCCTTCATGAAGGCGGCGGTCGCCAGCCGCCACTGCATGGATTTCCTCATCTGACGCGCGTCCGCGCGCGCAACTTCACCAGGAGACAACCCCATGACCCGCACGATCAAGCAGCTCTTCGACCTCCAGGGTCGCACGGCCCTCATCACCGGAGGCTCCCGCGGCCTCGGCCTGCAGATGGCCCACGCCCTGGGCGAGGCCGGCGCGCGCGTGCTGCTGAGCTCCCGCAAGGCGTCGGATCTGGAGGAGGCGACCGCCGAGCTTCGAGCCGCTGGCATCGACGCCCAGTGGATCGCCGCCGACGGCCAGAGCGAGGCCGAGTGCCGGCGACTGGCGCAGGAGAGCCTGCAACGACTCGGCGGCCAGATCGACATCCTGGTGAACAACGCCGGCGCCGCGTGGGGCGCCCCGGCCGAGGATCACCCGGTCGACGCCTGGGACAAGGTGATGAACCTCAACGTGCGCAGCTATTTCATCCTCAGCCAGGAGGTCGCCCGGCTGAGCATGATTCCGCGCCGCCGCGGCAGCATCATCAACACCGCGTCCATCGCCGGTCTGGGCGGCAACCCGCGCGACATGAAGACCATCGCTTACAACACGTCCAAGGGCGCGGTGATCAATTTCACCCGCGCGCTGGCGGCCGAGTGGGGCGCCCATGGCATCCGCGTCAACGCGATCTGCCCCGGCTTCTTCCCGAGCAAGATGACGCAGGGCACGCTCAAGGCGATGGGCGAGGAGCGCCTGGCGGCCCACGCGCCGCTGGGCCGCCTGGGCGACGACGAAGATCTCAAGGGCCTCACCGTGCTCTACGCGAGCGACGCCGGCAAGCACATCACCGGCCAGTGGCTGGCGGTGGACGGCGGCGTGTCCATCATCGCCGGCGGATAGAAACCGGAACACCCCCGCCGCGCTGCGCGCGACCCCCTCCAGGGGGCGGCACCAGCGGGCCGGCGGAGCCGGACCCGCGGTGCCACTGGTCGTTAGGCGCATCACCAGACCGACTGCGTTGTTTGCACATGGAATTCTCAGTCCGCATTCCCTTCGTTGAGCTGCTCGGATTTGAGCTTCGCCGCATGGACGGTGGTGAGGCGGAGATCGCTTTCAACCCGGCGGCCGATCACCTCAATTCCTTCGACGTGGTGCACGGCGGCGCCAGCATGACCCTGCTTGATGTGGTCATGGCCCACGCCGCGCGCTCGGTGCAGCCCGACATGGGCTGCGTCACGATTGAGATGAAGACGAGTTTCATGCGCGCGGCGCAAGGGCCACTGCGGGCCACCGGCCGCCTGCTGCACCGCACCGCCACCATGGTCTTCACCGAGGGCCAGGTGTTCAACGCGGCGGGGCAGCTGTGCTGCCACGCCACCGGCACCTTCAAGTTCGTGCCCCGGCTGCCCGCCGGCCCGGGCCAGGTGAAGCCGCTCAACCGCCTGCCCACCGACTGATTCCGGGCCGCCCGCGCGGCCCTCCACCCGACCTCACCCAGGAGCCTGTATGCCCACCAACCGCCAGATCGTGCTCGACAACCGCCCCCAGGGCGAAGCCACCGTCGACAACTTCCGTCTCGTGACCACCGAGACCCCCCCGCTCCAGGACGGTCAGGTGCTCGTGCGCCACCATTTCCTGAGCCTGGACCCCTACATGCGCGGGCGCATGAACGACAGCCGCAGCTATGCGCAGCCGCAGCCGCTGGGTGAGGTCATGATTGGCGGCACCGTGGGCGAGGTCGTCGAGTCGCGCCACCCGAAGTACCAGCCCGGCGACCGCGTGGTCGGCATGGGCGGCTGGCAGGAGTACAGCGCGGTCGACGCCACCCAGCCCGGCGCGCTGCGCAAGGTCGACACCACGCATGTGCCGCTCAGCCACTACCTCGGCGCGGTCGGCATGCCCGGCGTCACGGCCTGGTACGGCCTCGTCAAGATCATCAACCCGAAAGCCGGCGAGACGGTGGTGGTCAGCGCCGCCAGCGGCGCGGTGGGCAGCGCGTTTGGTGCCTTGGCCAAGGCCCGCGGCTGCCGCGTGGTCGGCATCGCGGGCGGGCCGGACAAGTGCCGCTACGTCACCGAGGAACTGGGCTTCGACGCCTGCATCGACTACCGCGAGCACAAAGACCTCGGCGCCATGGTCAAGGCGCTCAAGGTAGCCTGCCCGAACGGCATCGACGGGTACTTTGAAAACGTCGGCGGCATGCTGCTCGACGCCGTGATGCTGCGCATGAACGCCTTTGGCCGCATCGCCATGTGCGGCATGATCGCCGGCTACGACGGCCAGCCGCTGCCGATGGCCAACCCGGCCATGATCCTGGTCAGCCGCCTGAAGATCGAAGGCTTCATCGTGAGCGAACACATGGAAGTCTGGCCGGAGGCCCTGGCCGAGCTGGGCACGTTGGTGGGCACCGGCAAACTGCGCCCGCGCGAATCCGTGGCCGAGGGCATTGCCGCGGCGCCGGCGGCTTTCATTGGCCTGCTCAAGGGCAAGAACTTCGGCAAGCAGCTGGTGAAGCTCTAATTCCCGAGGGCCGCCTGCGGCGTCGCCCCTCAAGGGGCGCCACCGGCGGCCCGGCACAGCCGGTTCCGCGGTGCTCCGCGATTGGAGAAGGCAATGACCGTGACCCACGAGGTGTTCAATCAACCCGCGCCGCTGGCCGACGTCAATCTGTTTGAGACCAACCGGGCGATGCAGGCCGCGCTGGCCTTCAATGCACCGGGACTGGACACCGGGGCGCTGCGCGAACTTGGCCGTCTGACGGGCAGCGCGGAGTACCAGGGCCACGCGCGGCTGGCCAACGTGTGCACGCCGGTCCTGAAGACCCACAGCCGCGTGGGGCACCGGATCGATGAAGTGGAGTTCCACCCGAGCTACCACGCGCTGATGACCGCCGCCACGGGCGCTGGCCTGCACGGCACGCCCTGGAGCGAGACCGACGGCCATGCCCACCTGCGCCGCGCGGCCGGCTTCATGCTGTTCACCGAGCTGGAGCCGTCGATCCTGTGTCCGATTTCCATGACCTACGCGGTCACCCCGGCCCTGCGGGCCAATGCGGCCATCAGCGCCGATTGGGGTCCGCGCATCGCCAGCCGTGCCTACGCGCCCGGCCTGCTGCCGCTGGGGGACAAGCCGGGCGTCACGCTGGGCATGGGCATGACCGAGAAGCAGGGCGGCTCCGACGTGCGTGCCAACACCACCCGCGCCGAGCTGGACGGCCACGACGCCTGGGGCGCACGCTACCGCCTGACCGGCCACAAGTGGTTTTTCTCGGCCCCGATGTGCGACGCCTTTCTGGTGCTGGCCCAGACCGCCAGCGGCCTGTCCTGCCTGTTTCTGCCCCGGGTTCTGCCCGACTGGCTCGGCGGTGGCCGCAACGCGCTGCACATTCAGCGCCTCAAAGACAAGCTGGGCAACAAGGCCAACGCCAGCTCCGAGGTCGAGTTCCACGGGGCCACCGCCTGGCTGGTGGGCGAGGAGGGCCGTGGCGTGCCGCAGATTCTGGCCATGGGCACGATGACGCGGCTCGACTGCGCCTTGGGCACCAGCGGTCTGATGCGCCAGGCCCTGTCGATCGCGCTGAACCACACCACCCAGCGCAAGGCGTTTGGCAAGTACCTGATCGACCAGCCGCTGATGAAAAACGTGCTGGCGGACCTGGCCCTGGAGTCGGAGGCCGCCACCGCGCTGTCGCTGCGCCTGGCCCGCGCCTTCGACCGGCCCGACGATGCCCACGAGCAGGTCATGGCCCGTCTGCTCACGCCGGTGGCCAAGTTCTGGGTGTGCAAGCGCGGCAGCCATTTCGCGCAGGAAGCCATGGAGTGCCTGGGCGGCAACGGCTACGTCGAGGAGGGTGGCGAAGGCACCATGGCCCGCATCTATCGCGAGATGCCGCTCAACTCCATCTGGGAAGGCGCCGGCAACATCATGGCGCTGGATCTGCTCCGCGCCCTGCGCAAAGCCGACGCGGGCGCCGCGCTGGCCCACGAACTCGCCCCGGCGCGCGGCATGAACCCGGCGCTCGATCACCTGGCCGACCGGCTGCCCCTGCGTGTCGAGGAGATGGCCACCGAGCTGGAGGCGCGCCGGCTCGCACAGGACGTGGCCCTGGCCGTGCAGGCCGCGCTGCTGGCGCAGACCGCCCCGGCGGCGGTGTTCCATGCTTTCTGCGATTCGCGGCTCGGCGGCCACTGGGGCCACAGCTTTGGCTCGCTGACCGCCCGCGCCGACCTGGACGCACTGATCGCCCGCGCCATGCCCCACTGACCTTGCTGCCCCACCCCATCTCCACCCATCTCCACCCAACCCCACCGGAGAAGCGCTGTGTCCGACCTGATCCTGCACCACTACCCCAGCTCCCCGTTCTCGGAAAAAGTCCGCTTGATGCTGGGTCACAAGGGCTTGGCCTGGCGCAGCGTGCACATTCCGCGCATCCTGCCCAAGCCCGACGTCGTGGCCCTGACCGGCGGCTACCGCAAGACCCCCTTTCTGCAGATCGGTGCCGACATTTACTGTGACAGCGCCCTGATCGCCGATGTGCTCGAACACCGCCAGCCCGAGCCCACGCTGTTTCCGGCGGGTGTGCGCGGGCTGGCCCGGACCGTGGCGCAGTGGGCCGACGGGACGCTGTTCTGGGCGGCCATGGCGTACAACCTGAGCCCCAAGGGTGCCGCGGCCCTGTTCGCCGGTCAGCCTCCGGAGGCGGCGCAGGCCTTCGCCGCTGATCGTGGCGCCATGCGCACCAACATGACCCAGCTGCGTCCCGGCGACGCCACCAGCGCCTACCGCAGCTACCTGCGCCGGCTGGCCAGCATGCTCGACGGCCAGCCCTACCTGCTGGGCGCGGTGCCCAGCGTGGCCGATTTCGCAGCGTACCACCCGCTGTGGTTCAGCCGCGTCGTCAACCCGACCATGGCCAGCATCCTGGAGGCCACACCGGAGGTGCTGGCGTGGATGGATCGGCTGGCCGCCAGCGGCCACGGCCAGGCCACGCCCCTGACCAGCGCCGAGGCGGTCGAGATCGCCCGTCAGAGCGGCCCGGCACCGCTGAGTGACGAGGCTTTTCAGGACGACCATGGCATCGCCCTGGGCAGCCTGGTCACCGTGCAGGCCGAGTCCTTCGGCACCGAGCCCACGGAAGGCGTGCTGCGCGCGGCCACCCGCACGCGCTACACCCTGGAGCGCGAAGACCCGCGCGCCGGCCGGGTCCATGTGCATTTCCCCCGCGTGGGCTTTGTGCTCAAGGAAGTCCGCGCTTGACCGTGCCGTTGCCGCTGGCTTGGCGCTGCCTGCCGTTTGACGCCTTGCACCCACGGACGCTGTATGCGCTGCTGCGTCTGCGCAGCGCGGTGTTCGTGGTGGAGCAGGCCTGCGTGTTCCAGGACCTCGACGGGCTAGACGCCGACTGCCTGCACCTGCTGGGCGAGCGCGGCGGAGGTTTGGTGGCGGCTGCGCGGCTGGTGCCGGCCGGGCGCGCCTTTGCCGAAGCCAGCATCGGCCGCGTCGTGACGGACCCCGCCGCCCGGGGGCAGGGGTTGGGCCACACCCTGATGTCCCAGGCCATCGATACGCTGCAGCGCCTCTGGGGCCCGCAGCCCATTCGCATCGGCGCGCAGGCCCACCTGCAGGATTTCTACCGCCAGCACGGCTTCGTCACCGCCAGTCCGGTGTACGACGAGGACGGCATTGACCATGTGGAGATGCGCCGCGACCCCGCCGGCGGCTCCGTTTGAGCTTTTCACCAGGAGACTTTTCATGTTGCAAGACTTCCGCGGCAAGACCGCCGTCCTCACCGGCGCCGGTTCGGGCTTTGGCCTTGAGTGCGCCCGTCTCGGTGCCCGGCTGGGCATGAACCTCGTGCTTGTCGATGTGCAGGCCGACGCGCTGGCCCAGGCCGAGGCCGAGCTGAGCGCCACCGGCGTGGCGGTGATGGCCCGCCGCGTCGACGTGTCCAGCGCCGACGAGATGGCGGCGCTGGCCGAGGCCGTGCAGGCCCGCTTTGGTGCGCCGCACTTCGTGTTCAACAACGCGGGCGTGGGCTCGGGCGGTCTGATCTGGGAAAACTCGGTCAAGGACTGGGATTGGGTGCTCGGCGTGAACCTGTGGGGCGTGGTGCATGGCGTGCGCCTGTTCACGCCGATGATGCTCGCCGCCGCCAAGGCCGATCCGGCCTGGCGCGGCCACATCGTCAACACCGCGAGCATGGCCGGGTTGCTCACGCCGCCGAACATGGGCATCTACAACGTCAGCAAGCACGCGGTGGTGGCCCTGACCGAGACGCTCTACCAGGACCTGCACCTCGTGACCGACCAGGTCGGGGCCAGCGTGCTGTGCCCGTATTTCGTGCCGACGGGCATCAGCCAGAGCCACCGCAACCGGCCCGCGGCGCTGGCCGACGAGAAGCCGACCGCCAGCCAGCTGATTGGTCAGGCGATGAGCGAGAAAGCGGTGAGTTCCGGCAAGGTCACGGCCGCCGAGGTGGCGCAGCTGGTGTTCGACGCCATGCGCGACGACCGCTTTTATGTGTTCAGCCACCCGCGGGCGCTGGGCAATGTGCGCGCGCGCATGGAGAACATCGTCACCGCCACCAACCCGGTGGATCCGTTTCTGGAGCGCCCGGAGATCGGCGCGCAACTCCGCGCCGCGTTGCGGCAGGGTTGAGGGGCAAGGCTGAAGGGGAGGGCGGTCGCAGCGCTGCCTTCACCGACGGAACAATCGCTGCAGCCACCCGCGCTTGGCCAGCGCGGGCGGAGCGGCGGCCGGGGCCGTGGCGCTCGCTGCACTGGTGTCGTCGAGGCTGGCATAGGCCATCTCCAGTTCGCCGCCGCTGTCCCAGCGCGGTGCGTGGCGGGCCAGCCGGTCCGGGTGCGTCAGCAATTCGCGGTGGCGCAGCAGGGCGGCCAGGATGTGGCGGCGCAGGTAATCCGGGCCGGCGGGCCGGTGGATGAAGCGGAAGATCTGGCCTTGGTTGATGAGGTTGGCCAGGGCGGTGCTGTCCCGTTGCTCGCTGTACACGAGCACCACCAGTTGGGGCTGGCGGCGGCGCAAGGCCCGGATCAGTTCAAACGTCTGGTGATCGCCAGAGCGCAGCCCGCAGACGAGGATCGCTGCCCGGCCCGACGCCACCATGCCCACCACATCGGCCACGTCAGGCGTCCAGAGCACGCGCAGGGCACCGCGCAGAGCGCTTTCCACCTGCGTCGAGATGGCCCGCTCCTCGTCGTAGACCAGCACCGTTTCGTTCGCCCGCTCCAGGTCCAGTTCGCTGAGCGCGGCCGGTGCACCGGTCCATCCCGCGCGGGAGAGGGCCGCCGCCCGGGCGGCCTCGCCCACGGTGTCCAGCAGCCGCTGGTTGTCCCAGGGCTTGGTGATGAAACGGAACACCTCGCCTTCGTTGACCGAGCCCAGCACCGCATTGAAATCGGCGTAGCCCGTGAGCAGGAGGCGGACCGTGCGCGGGGAGATCTCGCGCGCCCGTTCGAGAAACTCCACGCCAGTCATGCCCGGCATGCGCTGGTCGCTGATCACGACGTCAAAGTCGTCTGCCTTCATCAACAGCAGACCCTGCTCGGCGCCCTCCGCGATGATCACGTCGTAGTGATGGCGCAGCAGCCAGCGCAGCGAGCGCAGCAGGCTCGGGTCGTCGTCCACGCACAGGACGCGGGGTTTGGCCGGGGTTTTCACGCGGAGCTTCCTTTGTCGTTCAAGGGCAGGCTCACCACAAACGTGGCGCCTTGACCGGGTGTGCTGCGCACGGTGATGTCGCCACCGTGGTCGCGGACCAGTCCGCGCGCGATCGACAGGCCCAGGCCCGTGCCCTGGCCTGCCGGCTTGGTGGTGAAGTAGGGCTCGAAGATTTTCGGCAGGATGGCCGGGGCGATACCGGGCCCGGTATCGCTGATCGCCACCTCGACGAGCTCCCCGGCGGCATGCGCTTCCACCCGGATGTGGCCTGTGTCGCCCATCGCCTGCGCGGCATTCATCAGCAGGTTGAGGAACACCTGGTTGAGCTCGGAGACGTTGCAGGTGATCGGCGGCACGCTGTCGTAGTGCTCCTCTAGCACGATCTTCGACGGAATCACCGTGCGCGCGATGTAGCACACGCTCTGCAGCATCTTGGACAGCGACACCTGGTGCGTGGGAGAACGATCGAGGCGGCTGAAGCTGCGCAGGTTGTCCACCAGCTCGTTCATCTGGTCCAGCCCCTTGAACACGTCCGCCAGCATCGCCTGGCTTTCCTTGACCTCTTCGGCGGCGAGTTGCAGGCCCGGGTTGCGGTCGAGTGTGCGGCGCAGTTCGGCGTCCACCACGCGGTCGAGTTCCTGCAGGGCGTCGGACACCATCTGCACGTTGCTGCGGGAGAAGGCCAAGGGGGTGTTCAGCTGGTGCGCCACGCCAGCGACCATCTGGCCCAGCGCATTCATCTTTTCGGACTGCACCAGCCGCTGCTTGGCCGCTTCCGCGTCCGACGCCTGGCGCTCAATGACTCCCTGGGCGCGCCGCACCACCACCAGGAGCACCAGGTAGAGCAGCACGAGCAGCCCCACCAGAATCATCAGCTGCCGCTGGCCGCTCAGCCGCACCTCGGCCTGATCCTGGGCCGCCTGTTCGGCCAGCTGCCGTTCGTTGTCGGCCGCCACGGTCTGGAAGCGCGCGGCCGAGGCCTTGACCTGGGTCACCATCGGCGTGACGTCGGAGTAGAGCTCGATCACCCCCACGATCTCCTCCGTGCCGGGCGCGCGCACGGGCAGGTAGCTGGAGAACAGGTCACGGTTCACCTGATCGCCGTGCACCGAGCGAAAGCGCTCCCGGAAGCTGAGTTCAGAGGCCGCCTTGCCCTGGCGGGCGGATTGGAAGGAGGCGCTCTGGGCCTTGTCTTCGCCCAACTGGGTGAAGTCGGTGGTGTAGCGAACGATGCCGTCCAGTGAATAGACCTTGATCTTGGCCATCGAGGTCTGCGCCATAGCTTCGCGCATGCGCTGGTCGAGTGCGCGGAAGGATGGGAGTTGCTGCAGGGCCAGCCCGAGCTCGGCCAGACAGGTGGTCTTTTCCGGGCCAGGCACGGTTTTCCCGGTGCTGGGGTCTGTGACGTCCGGCAGCGGGCGGCAGCGCGCCACGTCCAGGCGCTGGGTTTCCAGCAGGTACGGATCCACCAGTTCACGCCACAAGGCGTTGGACAGCAGCTGCGTCAGATTGACGTGGCCCTGCTCCTGCGCGGCGATCAGGTCTTGCCGCGCCGATTCGTCCGCTCGGCGGGCAAAGTCGCTCTGGATGGCGCTGACCGCCTGGGCGCCGCGGGCCTGGACTCCCGCGAAGAAATCGGTTTGCCGCCCTTCGAGGTAGACCAGCGTGGTGGCGAGTGTCGCGATCGCGGCCAGGCTGGTGAGGGTGAAGTAGCGGGTGAGTCGAAAGGGCGCTGGCGACATGGGTGGACCTGCGGAACGGGGGATGGGCGGCGATGCTAGGGTTGACCCGGAGGCCGGCCGATACCGCATAGGTAGTAGCAAGGTATTCATTTCAAGCTGCCGTGAACGGTGTCACGCCGGCCGGAGGGCCTGTGGCACACTCGCGCGCTTTGCAGGGGCCCCGGGACCGGCGGCCTGGCCGATCAAGGAGTGACATGCAGGCGATCGTGGCGCAGCTGGCGCAGGAAATTCGGGTGAGCGAGGCGCAGGTGGCGGCGGCGGTGGCCCTGCTCGATGGCGGGGCGACGGTGCCCTTCATCGCCCGCTACCGCAAGGAGGCCACGGGCGGTCTGGACGATGTGCAACTGCGGGAGCTGGAAGCCCGGCTGGCGTATCTGCGCGAGCTGACCGAACGCCGCGCCGCGGTGCTCAAAAGCATCGCGGAGCAGGGCAAGCTCACGCCGGACCTGCAGGCCGCCATCGAGGCGGCGCCCACCAAACAGGAACTGGAAGACCTGTACCTGCCGTACAAGCCGCGTCGCCGCACCAAGGGGATGATCGCCCGCGAGGCCGGGCTGGAGCCGCTGGCCGACACCCTGTGGGCCGATCCGGCCCAGGACCCCGCTGCGGTCGCGGCGGCTTATGTGAAGCCCGACAAGGGCGAGGACGGCAGTGACTTCACCACCGTCGGGGCGGTGCTGGACGGCGTGAGGGACATCCTGTCGGAGCGCTGGGCGGAGGACGCGGCGCTGGTCCAGTCGCTGCGCGCCTGGTTGTGGGAGGAGGGCGTGTTCACCAGCCAGCTGGTGGCGGGCAAGGACCCGAACGCGCCTGAGGTGGCCAAGTTCCGCGATTACTTCGACTACCAGGAGCCGATCGGCCGCGTGCCCTCGCACCGGGCCCTGGCTGTGTTCCGCGGGCGCCAGCTGGAACTGCTCGATGCCCGGCTGGCCTTGCCCGAGGCGCCGGTGCCTGGCCAGCCCAGCGTGGCCGAGGGGCGGATTGCGCGCCACCTGGGCTGGAGCCATGCCGGTCGGCCGGCCGACGACCTGCTGCGGCGCTGCGTGGCCTGGACCTGGCGGGTGAAGCTGAGCCTGTCGACCGAGCGCGATCTGTTTGCGCGGCTGCGCGAGCAGGCCGAGGCGGTGGCGATCAAGGTGTTTGGCGACAACGTGCGGGACCTCCTGCTCGCCGCCCCGGCGGGGCCGAGGGTGGTGATGGGCCTGGACCCGGGGATTCGCACCGGGGTGAAGGTGGCGGTGGTGGATGCCACCGGCAAGCTGGTGGACACCGCCACCGTGTTTCCGCACGAGCCGCGCCGCGACTGGGAGGGCGCCCTGCACACGCTGGGCCGCCTGTGCGAGAAGCACGGCGTGCAGCTCATCGCCATCGGCAACGGCACGGCGAGCCGGGAGACCGACAAGCTGGCGGGCGATCTGATCAAGCGGCACCCGGGCGTGCAGAAGGTGGTGGTCAGCGAGGCCGGTGCTTCGGTGTACTCGGCCAGCGAGTTCGCGAGCCAGGAAATGCCGGACGTGGATGTCAGCCTGCGCGGCGCGGCGAGCATCGCGCGGCGGCTGCAGGACCCGCTGGCCGAGCTGGTCAAGATCGATCCGAAGAGCATCGGCGTGGGTCAGTATCAGCACGACGTCAACCAGAGCGAGCTGGCGCGTGCGCTGGACGCGGTGGTGGAGGATTGCGTGAACGCGGTGGGGGTGGACCTGAACACGGCCAGCGTGCCGCTGCTCACGCGGGTGTCGGGACTGTCCGGCGCCGTGGCCAAGGCGGTGGTGCGCTGGCGCGAGGCCCACGGGGCTTTCCGCACGCGGCAACAGCTGCTGGAGGTCGGCGGTCTGGGCGCCAAGACCTTCGAGCAGGCCGCGGGCTTTTTGCGCATCCGCGGCGGCGACAACCCGCTGGACATGACGGGCGTGCACCCGGAGAGCTACCCGGTGGTGGAAAAAATCATGGCGGCCACCGGACAACCCGTGTCCGCGCTGCTGGGCCGCAGCGAGGTGCTGCAACCCCTCAAGCCGGAGCGGTTTGCCACCGACGCCGTGGGCGCGATCACCGTGCGCGACATCCTCCGGGAGCTCGAAAAACCCGGTCGGGACCCGCGCCCGGATTTCCAGGTGGCGCGCTTCAACGACGGGGTCGAAGACATCAAAGACCTCCGGGAAGGCATGATCCTGGAGGGAACGGTCAGCAACGTCGCTCAATTCGGTGCATTTGTGGACCTGGGCGTGCATCAGGACGGCCTGATCCACGTCAGCCAGCTCAGCCACAAGTTCGTGGGTGATGCGCGCGAGGTCGTCAAGACCGGCGACATCGTGAAGGTGCGCGTGGTGGAGGTGGACGTGGCGCGGCAGCGCATCGGCCTGAGCATGCGCCTGGATGCGGCACCGGCGGGGCGCCGTGACGGGGCGCCGCGCGACAACCGCTACGAGCCGGCGCGGGGCGCCCGACCGGGCGGGCGGGGCGGTGACGCCGCTGCGCCGTCGGCCATGGCCAGCGCGTTTGCCAAGCTGCAGCAGTCCGGCGGCCGGCGCTGACAACCGGCAGCCCGCTGCGCGCGGTGGGTCGGGGGCCGCTGCCGGTCGCGGTGGGCTCAAGTTGGGGGTGTCGGCGCCGATACGTGAGTGAACAAACGGTCGTCACGGCACACGCACCATGGAACTCGAAGCCCTCCTGAATTACCCGCGCGCCCTGCCAGCGATGTCCCGCACCGTGACGGAGTTGCTGCAGGAGATGAACAAGGAGGACCCGTCGCCCAAGCGGGTGGCCGACCTGGTGTCGCAGGACCCGTCGCTGACGACCCGGGTGCTGCGTCTGTCGAACTCGGCGTTCTTCCGCGTGAGCCGCCGCATCGGCAGTGCGCACGAGGCGGTGGCGCTGCTCGGCATGACCCATGTGCGATCGCTGGTCATGGCCGCGGCGCTCGGATCGAGCTTCAAGAACGTGCCCGGGGTAAACCTGCCACAGTTTTGGCGCTACAGCCTGCGGGTGGCGGACATATCCCGTTCGCTGGCCGGCATGCTGCGCCAGAACGAGGGCAACGCCTTCACCGCCGGCCTGATCCACGCGATCGGCGACCTGGTGATGCACATTGCCATGCCGGATGAGATCGGCCCGCTTGACATGGGCGTCCCGCCGCTCGACCTGGGGCGCGCCGCCGCCGAACAGGCGCGGTTTGGCTACACCTACGCGGAGGTGGGGGCGGGCATGGTGGAGCGGTGGCAGTTCCCGCCGGACATCGTCTCGGCGCTGCGTCATCAGATCGATCCCTTCGGCGGGGAGGTGTACGACGCGTTGGCGGGCGTGCTGCACATCGGCTCGTGGCGCGCGCGGGCCGAAGAGATTCAGCTCGACGAGCAAGGGCTCGTGGCGACGTTCCCGGACATGGTGGGCCTGACGCTTGGTCTGGATGTGGAAAGCGTGTTGAGCAAGGACCCGCAGGAATGGTCGTTCAGCCAGGCGCTGGGGGCTTTTGTCGATTGAGCGGCGGGCCCTCAAGTTGCGGCCGCCGCCGCCGATGTCACCTTCACGTCCCCCGAATTCCCGACAAGGCAGGCACACCATGCACCTCGACAAGCTCCTGAAGCAACCGAACGCGCTGCCGTCGGCGCCGAAGGTGGTCCGCAAGCTGATCGATTCGTTCGATCAGGAGGATGTGGACCCCATGCTGGTGGCCTCGTACATCGAGGACGATCCGGTCCTGACCGCCAAGCTGCTCAAGACCGCCAACTCGGCGTTCTTCGGCCTGTCTCGCAACGTCACCAACGCGCGCGAGGCGATCAGCGTGCTGGGGCTGATCAAGGTGCGGGCGCTGGTGATCGCGGCCTCGCTGGGCGAGGGCTTCCACACCGTGGGCGGTGTGAACATGAACCAGTTCTGGCGCTACAGCCTGAACACCGCCAACCTGTCCCGATACATCGCCCTGCCGATCCGCATCGACGAAAACACCGCCTTCACCTCGGGCCTGATCCACGGCATCGGCGAGCTGGTCATGCACGCCGGCATGCCCGAAGCCATGCTGGAGCTCGACCGCGCGATCCCCATGCTGGACCTCAAGCGCTCCAAGGCCGAGCGCGGCCTGTTTGGCTACAGCTACGCCGAAGTCGGCGCCGCCCTGGCGCGCGAATGGCGCTTTCCCAAGCGCATGATCAACGCGATCGAGCACCAGACCGCCCCCTTCGACAACGACGTGTACGAGCCGATCGCCGGCGTGATCCACATCGGGTCGTGGCGCGCGCGGGCGGAGGAGCAGTCCATGCGCAGTGAGCTGCTGATCAACACCTACCCGGATCCGGTGGGCCTCGTGCTGGGCATCGACCCCGACACGGTGGTGGCCGAAGACATTCCGTCGTTGTCGCGCCACGGCGACGAAGAAGCCTCGTCGGGCGATCCGGTGGCCCACTGAGCCTGCCCCCCGGCTGGGGGACAATCTCGCCCATGCCGGCCCTGAGAATCTACGCCGGGCCCCGCGCCCTGCAACACCTCCACGCCCACGGGCTGCGTCCCCAGGATGTGGGCGCCATTCCGGCCGCCGCGGGCGGCCCCAAGGGTCTCATCCTGCTGGCCCTTGACCGGTTTCTGTTCGGCCACTGGCTGCGCGACAGCGGTCATCCCGTCGACCTGATCGGCGCCTCCATCGGCGCGTGGCGCATGGCCACGGCCTGCCTGCCTCACGCGGTCGCTGCCTTCGAGCGGCTGGAGCACGACTACATCCACCAGCACTACGAGCTGCCGCCCGGCCAGAAGCGGCCGACCCCCGACCAGGTCAGCGAAACCTTCGGGCGCAACCTGCGCGCCTTCTATGGCGATCGGGTGCCGGACGTGCTCAACCACCCGCGCTGGCGGCTGCACATCGTCACCTCGCGCGGCCGCCGGCTGCTCGCCAACGAAGGCCGCTGGCGCACTCCGCTGGGCTACCTCGCGGCGTTTGCCGCCAACGCCCTTCATCGACCGTCCCTGGGTGCATGGCTGGAGCGCGTGGTGTTCTCCCGCGACGGCGCGCCGCTGCCCTTCGCGGCCCACGACCTGCGCACACGTCAGGTGCCGCTGACCAGCGCGAACTTCCACGACGCGCTGCAGGCCAGCTGCTCCATCCCGTTCATGCTGCGCCCGGTGCACCCGATCGCCGGAGCGCCGGCGGGTACGTACTGGGACGGGGGCATCACCGACTATCACCTGCATCTGCACTACCGACCGCCGGTGCAAAGCCCCATCGTGCTGTATCCGCATTTCCAGAAATCGGTCGTGCCCGGCTGGCTGGACAAGGCCTGGAAGCACCGCCACCGCAGCACACCGGCCCTGGACGCCATGGTCGTCCTCGCGCCCGATCCCGACTGGGTGCGCCGGCTGCCCAATGGCAAGCTGCCCGACCGCAGCGACTTCACCCGCTACGGCCAGGACCTTGAGGCCCGGGTGAAGGCCTGGTCGGCCGCCACGTCAGCCAGTCGACAGCTCGCCGACGAGTTCGAGCAATGGCTGGCGAACCCGGATCTGTCCCGCGTGGAACCGCTGTGATCGCATCGGTGGGGGTGGGGCGGCCGCGATAATCGGCGGATGCCGCGTTTCCTGACCGCTGCCCTCTACCGTTTCGTCGATCTGCCTGATTTCGCCGCGTGGCAGGCCCCGCTGCGCCGCGTGTGCGAGGCCGGTGCCGTGCGCGGCACGCTGTTGCTCGCACCCGAAGGCATCAACGGAACCATCGCCGGCCCGGAAACCGGGGTGCGGGCCGTGCTGGCGCATCTGCGCGCCGATCCGCGCCTGGCGTCGCTGCAGGCCAAGGAAAGCTGGAGCGATGAGCCGCCGTTCCACCGCCTAAAAGTGCGCCTGAAGCGCGAGATCGTCACCCTGGGGCGCCCGGAAGCCAACCCGGCACACGCCGTGGGCACCTACGTCAAGCCGGCCGACTGGAATGCGCTGATCCGCGAGCCCGACGTGCTCCTGATCGACACCCGCAACGACTACGAAGTCGCCATCGGCACGTTCGAGGGCGCGGTCAATCCGGCCATCGCCAGCTTTCGCGACCTGCCCGACTGGCTGGACGCGCAACCCCACTTGCAAGGCGAGGCCGGACGGCGCCGCCGCGTGGCCATGTTCTGCACCGGCGGCATCCGCTGCGAGAAGTCGACCGCCTTGCTCAAGGCGCGCGGCTTTGAGTCGGTGTACCACCTTGAGGGCGGCATCCTCAAGTACTTGGAAGAGATCCCGGCCGAGGCGAGCGCGTGGCGGGGCGAGTGTTTTGTGTTCGACGAGCGCGTGAGCGTGGGCCACGGCTTGCAGCCCGGCCCGCACGAACTGTGCCGCGCCTGCCGCTGGCCGGTCACGCCCGAAGACCGGGCCTCACCCCGCTTCGTGCGCGGCGTGAGTTGCCCTCGCTGCCATGGCACGCGATCCGAGGCCGAGCGGGCGGCACTGGCCGAGCGGCAGCGACAGGTCGAACTGGCCGCTGCCCGCGGTCAACGCCATGTCGGCAGCGTGCCAGGTCACAGCGGCAGCGGGAGCTGACTCGGGACCGTGGCCGGGCCCGGTTCGGCCGCGGTGAGGGGCGTGAGCAGCGTGGTGCTGCCGTCCAAAGCGCCGACCACGATGCCGGGCCGCGGGCCGTTGTCGGTACGGGCCAGCCCCAGGCCCTCGCGAACCACGGTGTGCAACAGGCGGCCCGAGCGCGTCTGAACGATCCAGTGGTGCAGGTTGTCCAGCCGATCCAGCCCTGGCCGCTGTCCCATCAGCAAGTCCAGCCAGACCTGCAACACCTGACACACCGGCGCGAGAAAGCTGTCCCGTGCCAGGGGCTGGGCGGCGTGCACATGATCCAGGGCCACCGGCATTTGCCGGTCGTGACAGGCCAGCAAGGCCTTCATGAGGCGGACCACGGCGCGTCGGGGTGCGGAGCCGGGTGGACCGGCTTCGGCCTTCTGCAGGGTGCGCAGGGCGGCGGTGCGGTCTTCAACGCGCAGCGCGGCCTGCACGGTCCAGAGCCATTGGTCTTCCGGCCACCAAAGGCCGAAATCGGCCAGTTGCGGCAGGGTGAGGCTGCTGAGGGCGAGGGCGTCGTTCCACCGATCCTCGAGGGCGAGGTGACGTGCCTCGATCCATTGGGCCAAGGCGCGGCCGAGCGGCGAGGCGGTGTACACGGGCTCCCGCAAGCGCAAGAGGTGCGCATGCAGGCGGTTGCGATCGCCCATGCGGGCGGCCAGAAGCGCCTGCTGCCACCGGCCGTACAAGGTCACCCGCCACTCCCCGGACTGGTCCGCGCAGCGCTCGGCAGCGTCCAGCGCCTCGAGCGAACGGTCAAAACGGCCGACGCACGCGTGGTGCAAGCCCATGCCAATCTGCGCCCACGCCGCGAGCGGATGTTGCCCGCGCTGGCGCGCGCGCAGCAGCAACTCCGCAAACTGGCTCTGGTCGATGGCGTGACGGCCTTCAAGCAGCAACTGCTCGGTCCGGGCCAGATCGACGCAGGCAGCGGCGCTGGGGTCCTGGGACGATGCCACGATGGCTTGCAGGCGGTTCCAGTGCTCCTGCGCGTGGCCGCGGTCGCCCAGATGCGCGCGGAGATGACCGGCGGTGTAGAGCGCGCGTGGCTGGAGGTTTTCGGCCTTCGTGTCGTCCAGCATGGCCTCGGCCTGGGTGGCGTAGAGGCGGGCCAGGGCTGGCTGTCGGCCATAAAGGTGGTACAGCGCCAGGCACTGCTGTGACCAGCTGTCGAGGCCCGGTCGCTTGTCCCGCCGCGCCAGGGCCTGCAGCCGCTGGACCTGCGGCAGCGCTGCCGGGTGGTGGCGTCGCGCCAGCACCGCCGCGAGTTCGACCGCGATCGCTGGCGGACAACGCGGGTGATCGGCCAGGCTCAGTAGCAGCGGACCGGCACGATCAATCAGCTGATGCTGCTCGGCCGCCCGCACCAAGGGCAACAGATCCTGCAGATACTGTTCACGCTGCGTGGCCGACAGGCTCTGGGGAAGATGCAGGCGCAGCACCAGGGCAATCTCCGTGGCCGCCCGCAGGGCCAACTCCGCGGGCGAGTCGCCCAGCAGATGGCGGGTTTGTTCCTCCCCCGCACCGGCGAGGCACCAGGTCAAGGCAAACTGGGCGCTCTCGATCGTGAGCCAGCTTCCCACGATGGCATGCACATCCTCCTGCTCCAGCCGGCGCCGGGCGAGAGGCCAAAAGGACGCTGCGTCGACCGGATCGGCATCGGGACTGACGGGCACGGTCTCGAGCCGGTGGGCCTGCATCACGTGGTGGGCGACCGGGACCAGCCCTGTGCGGGCCCAGGCCAGCGACCCCTGATCGGGTGGCACCACCGTGTTCAGCCACAGCACCCGCTGGAGGGCAGCCGGGAGATCCCCTTCGGACTGGGCTGCGGGGTCGGGGTGCACCTCGCGCTCGACGGACTGGGTGAAGCGGTACCCGATGCGATGGATCGTCTTGATGGGGCCGGTCGCGCGACCCGACAGGCCAAGGGCCTTGCGCACCTTCATGATGCTCTGGGCGATCACCGAGTCGGAGACGAACTGGTTGCCCCACACGTTCTGGAGCAGCTCTTCTTTGCTGACCACCCGACCTTCCTGACGAATCAGGTAGAGCAGGAGATCGAACGACCGCCGCTCGATGGCCTGGAGCTGACCCGCGCGCCACAGCTCGCGCGTGTCGCTGCGCAAAACCACGTCGTCAAATCGGAACTCCTCCCGGGCGGAGTCACTGATCTTCTTGTTCATGGGCGGCCTTCTGGTGGTGGGAACTCAGGCGCCGTCGTGTGGGCGAGAGCGCCCGCTGGACAGCCGGCCCGCACTCCCTGCCACCTCTGCGAGGTTTCCTTGTTCCTGTAGACAGCCCAAAAATGTAATTGAAAAGAGTGTCGTCGAGTTGAAAATGATTACTTTAGTAACCATTGCAACCTCGCAACCCACGGCCGTCAGCCCGACTTCGCCGAGGGCGCAGTCGGTGGGGGTGGCGCCACGGGCGGGGTCGCGGGAGCCCCAGGGGCCGCAGGGGCTGCACCGGACGCCTTGGACGCCGGCGCGCTGTGCAGGACGTCGGGAAGCCGGTGGGCGACAAAGGTGCCTGAACTCAATCCCAACAGATACAGCAACTCGGGGCTGAACACCGGCATGATCAGATCGACCAGCACGTCGGCCACGAAGACCACCATCAACAGCAGGCTCCAGGCCGCCATCTGGAAGCGAAAGATGGAGTAGCCCTTGTCGTCGCTGATGAGTTCGACGCCGAGCCGGCGCCAGGGCGGTTTGGGTCGCGACTCCATGGAATTCAGCGGCGACGACTGCCTGCTTCGGGTGTACGCATCGCCCAACGCCGTGCCGGCGCTGATGCCCAGCGTACCCAGCGTGGATGCGTTGATCGTGTCGATGCGGCCGGTCACCAGCCAGATGACCAGAAAGGCGCCAAAGATCAGGAAGAACCACGTGGCCAGCTGAACCTTGGACAGGCTCCATCGCCACTCCTGATCGCCGCCCGCAGTCGTGACCAGCTCCATCAGGAGCGAGGTGCGCAACGCCAGTGCCACGAAGGCCAGGAGGGCACACACCATCACCCCACTCGCCGCGGCAGCGAGATCAACGTCCACCATCACCAGGCGAACCGTCCCCATCGGCGGCTCGAAGCGGCTGCGCAGCGGATCCTGCAGCTCCAGGCCCACCGACAGGCCGACCTCCCGCGTGAATCCCAGTGGGGTGAGCAACTCGGCCCAGGCCTCGCGGCTGTCATCGTTGGGACGCAGGTGGTAGCGAATCCACCCGGTTTCCAGATTCACCGCCACCGGGTAGGTCTTCAAGATGGCGCGGCCGTTGATATAGGGCACCAGCCGCCAGGGGGAGTGCCCGGGGACCGCCCGCCACGCGGCCAGCCCCTGGACGCGCACGTTCAGCACCCGGTTGAGCTGCACCGTGGGGCTGGTTGCCACCACCACGGGACCGTCGTCCACCCCGGCCGGGTGCACCGGGGGGTCGGCGCGGGCCGCCACGGCGGTCAGCCCCGCCAGCGCCCACAGAACCAGCTGAAGCAGCGCGGGGACAGGGCGCCAGGAGCGGTCGAAGGCAGCGCCCATGCCACTCAGCCGGCCGCTGGCAGACCCAGCAGCGACCGGGCATGCTGCCACAGCGCGACGCGGTGCTCCTCGCCGGTCAGTTGCCCGTTGATGGCCTGCGTGAGGTGCGCGAAGTCGTCAGCGCTTTCCGTGTCCGACAGGCTGTTGCCATTCACGCGCGACCAGTACCAGGCAGCGCTCAAGGCGGCGAGGTCGGGTTGCTGCAACCGTTCTGGCTGGTTCAGCAGGTCTGCCTGAAGCGCCTGCGCCGCCTCGTTGTACAGACGCCGACCAGTGAGCTGGATCAGCCCCCGACCCCGGAAACGCCAGCCATCGCCCGAGTCGACATCGCCATTGCCCAGCCGATGGGCGTAGATGACGTTGGCCAATCGTTCCGGCTGATGCTCGTAGTCGCTTGCCAAGAGTCGCTCGCCGTCCTCATCGGGTGGCAGGTAGAAGCGGTGGGGCCACACCGCCACCAGGCGCGCCGCGCTGTAATTCAGGTTCTCGACGAGATGGGCCAGCCCGTCGGACTCGTGCACGATCTGCGCGAGAAAGGCGGCCTGGCGCGCGGGTGTGTCGATGGCAAAGGCCGCCATGGCCTGGTCCAGCGGATCCACCCAGACGGCCACGTCGTCCTCCGGGCGCAAGGTGAGGGCAGCCAGCGTCGAAGTGTCCACGACCACGGTCCTCAAGCGCCGCTTTTCTCAGCCGCGGCCTTGCGGTCATCGCCTTCGACTTCCAGCGTGCGGCCCGGGTAGTACTTGTTGATCCACAGGTGCGCGATCTGGCTCAGGGTGATCGGCTTGAGGTAGTAGTTCAGGGGAACGCCGATGGCGCCCCCTGCTTTGGCCTTGGCCACGTAGTCATCAAACGCCTTGACCAGCGAGTTGACATCCAGCACCTTGTTGGTGGTGGTCTCCATCTTGGAGATGGCGGAAAGGACCGAGGTGATCTCTGCGCGCCGGACGTCTGCCATCGACTGGCCCGTTCGCGCTTGAGCGGCCAACTCAAGGCCCTGGTTGGCGTTCTCGCCGGCCTGGGTGGTCAGGGTGGCCAGGTTGGCCATGCTGTTGGCTTCGTTGCTCTCGACAAACATGTCGACCGCCGTGGCGATTTCGCTGGGCGCAATGCTCATGATCACGCCGTTGCTGATGACCGTGACGTGCGATGACACCGACTCGGTGCTGAGCATCTTTTTGATGTCAGAGGCCTGCTCGTCATCGATTCCGAGCCCGCCAGATTGCGACGAAAAGAAGCTGTCCTTCTGAGCAGTCACCTCGGCCGCAAACACCTTGCTTTCCATGTCCTGGGACGACGTCGTGGACTGCTTGTGCAGCATGTGGACCATGCCGACAAAACTTGATCCGTACGTCACGCCCGAGATGATCTGAATCGAGGGTTCGTCGGCCTTCCCTTCACCAGCCAGGGCCTTGGTCATGAATTCGACCGTGGGCTTGATCTTGTCGGCGCTGTTGGGGTGCACGTCGTTCCAGGCGCGGATGGCTTTGTCCACATCCAGCACCAGCGGGGCGAACACATTGGCCAGGCGGTGCGTGCAGGTCGCCGTGATCACCAGCGTGCCGGCGATGTCGTGGGATTGACGCTGGCGGTTGATCTGATTGGCCGTGGTCCGGGCCACTTCGCCCGCGATCGTGGTGTCCATGATGGCCAGAGAGCCCGAGACGAACGAGCGAATGCTACCGACGGTGTTCGTGGCGTCCTGATCGTTCTTGTCATAGGTGAAGTACTGCGAGTCCATGTTCAGCGAGTCGGCGGCCAAAGGCATGGGCTTGAGCTCGGTGACCTTGAAGTCGATCGGGCTCTCCGTCGCCGCGTTGACGGAGGGCATGTTGGCGCGCAGGGGCTGCAGCTTCAGCTCGGTTTCGCTGCGCACCGTGGCGTAATCAACCGCGGCCTTCTGCAGGTCGGCGTCCACCTGCTGGATCTCCTCGATGAGTTCGCCGGGCATGATGTTCATGTTGGCCAGTTCGTCGACGGTCATCTGCAGACTGCGCTTGAGCGCAATGTAGGAGTTGAGCGTTTCCTGGGCAGCATCCACCGGCGCCAGCAGCGACGACATCTGCAGCAGTTCTTTGACAGCGGCGGGCTTGACGATGCTGCCCAGCACGAGCGACGGGTTGTAGGGAATGGACGAGGGCATGACGTTTCTCCGGAATCAGGGATGAGGAATGGCGAGGCCGGGACTTCAGCTCTGAGCCGGGGTGGCTTCGGCGCCGGGCTGCGCCGGCGGTGGCACATCAGCGTCGTCCCCCTGGAACGCCTTGTATTTGCCCGGGAAATACTTGTTCACCCAGAGCTGCGCAATCTGCAGCTTGGTGATCGGCTTGAGCATGTAGTTGATGGGCACACCGATCGTGCCGGTCGTTTCCTTGCCCGCCTGGTCTTCCGTGGCCGCGGTGATGTAGTCGTTGAAGGCTTCCATCATCGAGTTGATGTCCAACATGCTGTTGGCTTCCTGCTCCATGGCGGCAAGGCCGCCGATCACCGACTCGATGGTGGCGGTCTTCAGCGACACAAATTCCCCCTTGGTGCGGGCCGCGGTGGCGGAAGCCTGCAGCGTGGCAATCTGGTTCTGCGTGAAGTTGTCCAGCTTGAGCAGTTGGGTCATGTCTGCGCTCGGATCGAACGAGGCAAACTTCTTGACGCCGATCTTCACGGGGTTGGCCTTGATGCTGGGGATGAAACCCGCCGTGACCAGGCTGACGTGGGCGTTGATGCTGGTCTTGCTCAGCAAGCGCTTCATCGACTCGCTGAAACTGCCGGTGAAGCCCCCACCGCCCGCGAAGCCAAAGCCACCTGCCATGCCCGAGCCAATCAGGCCGACCTTGATCTGGGCCGCCATGTCCAGCGCGTCGCTCGCAGCCGATTCGCTGGAGTCCGTGAACTCCTGACGCAGGATGTGGACCATCCCCACGAAGCTGGAACCCGTGGTGAAGCCGGAGATGATGTGCATCGCCCTTTCCTCTTCGGTACCGCTCTGCTTGAGAGCAGCTTCGAGGTCCTCTTCCTTGATCCTGAGCTTGTCGTTGGGGTAGAGCGCGTTCCAGGCGCGCATCGCCTTGTCGGGGTCGAGGAAGAGCGGCGAGAGCAAGGTCGCCATCTTGTGGGTACAACTGGCCGTGATCAGCAGCGTGCCCTCGATGTCGTGGGTCTGTTTCTGCTTCTGGGTCTGTTTGGCGACCGTTTCGGCCATGTGGAATGACTTTTCATTGCCCAGCACGGACGTGGCACCCGACACGTAGTCTTTGATGTGCGACAGCGTGTTGCTGATGTTCTGGTCGTTCTTGTCGAAGCTGAAGTACTGCGCGTCGATCTTGATCGAGTCGGCCGCCAACGGCATGAGCTTGAAACTGCAGCGGTTGTAGTCAATCGGACTTTCCAACGGCGCGTTCACCAGGCGCAGCTTGCCGCGCAGGGGCTGGAGCTTGCGCTGCTGGGCGATCTGGACCTTGCCGTACTCCTTCGCGGCCGTGTCAACCTGCACCCCCACGTCCGCCACTTTCTTGATCAGGTCCTTCGGGTCCATCTGCATGTTGATCAACTCCTGGACCGTCATGTCCAGGCTTCGTTTCAATGAAATAAACGAATTGAGCGTGTCTTTCGCGCTCTCGATCGGCGCGGTCTCTTTGGCGATCTCCAAAATGGTGTCCATGGCCTCTTTGTCGACAATATTGCCGAGCACCAGATTGGGGGAATAGGGAATGGCAGTGGTCATGGGTGACTCCTTGATGGGGCAAACATGTTGCAGTGTCAGAATCGCACTGATTTGGATTGAAGGGCCGCAGCGCGGGCGGCCTGGCAATAAGCGAGTTGGGCGCCGTTGTGCACATTCAATTTCCGCCGGAGATTGTCTCGATGGGTATTCACGGTGTATGGACTGATATTCAATTGACGGGCAATCTGTTTGGATGTCAGGCCTTGTGCGATCAGAT
Source organism: Hydrogenophaga sp. T66 (assembly GCF_057219855.1). Classification (NCBI taxonomy): domain Bacteria; kingdom Pseudomonadati; phylum Pseudomonadota; class Betaproteobacteria; order Burkholderiales; family Comamonadaceae; genus Hydrogenophaga; species Hydrogenophaga sp. T66. The sequence continues at coordinate 1,351,368 of NZ_JBXVVX010000001.1, forward strand.
CAAGAATTTCGGCCTCCCGGGCGGTGAGGCTTGTTTCCTGCGGGTGTCCGGCGCCCGTCAAATGTGCATTCATATTCCAACTCCTGTCAAAATGAAACCTGGGTGAAAGACAAATGGCCACGGCCTCGTCGGGCCGTTTCCCCCTGCGTGTAGGCATCTGGGTTGATGCGTGGAGGCAGTTTGCATTCACCGTTCGTTCAAGGTCTCACCCAATGCTAACGAAAGGCTCAATTTTCGATGTCGATGGCCCATTCTCCATCGCTGTTGGCGAGCGTGGAGATTCCTCCCGCGACGGGGCTAGGGTGACTAATCGATGGACGAATGCGCAGGATTGCGCCGATCCAATCGGATCAGGCAATTAGCCCAGGGATTGACCCTGATGGAATGGTGGAACGCGGCGCGACCAATGCCGCGTTCGTTCAGCGCGATGCGTGGAGCAATTCGCGGTAGTCGTCCGCGCTGGCGGTGCGCGGGTTGGTTTTGTGGCAGTGGTCGGCGAGCGCGCCGGCGATCACCGCGTCGTGCACGTCGGCGGTGACGCCCATCGCGGCCAGCCCACTGGGCAGGCCCAGGCGGGCGCTCATGTCGCGCAGCGCGTCGCCGACGTCGCTGCCAGAGGTCAGGCCCATGGCCTGGGCCATGCGGTCGAGCCGTTGCTCGCGCCGCATGGACTCGGTCTGTGCGTTGAAGGCCACCACCGCCGGCAGGAACACCGCGTTGAGGGTCCCGTGGTGCAGGCGCGGGTTGATGCCGCCGAGACTGTGGCTGAGGCTGTGCACGCAGCCCAGGCCCTTCTGGAAGGCCATGGCGCCCTGCATGCTGGCGCTCATCATCTGCAGCCGGGCTTCGCGGTCGGCGCCATTCGTGGTGGCGCGCTCGATGTGGGCCCAGCCGCGGCGCAGGCCATCCAGCGCGATGCCGTCGGCCGGCGGGTTGAAGGCCGCGCTCATGAAGGTTTCCATGCAGTGCGCGATGGCGTCCATGCCGGTGGCGGCCGTGAGCAGGGGCGGCAGCCCGAGCGTCAGTTCGGGATCGAGGAGGGCGGTGCGCGGCACCAGGTGCCAGCTGTGAAAACCCAGCTTGCGTCCGTCGTCGACGATGAGGATGGCGCCGCGCGCCACCTCGCTGCCGGTGCCGGCCGTGGTGGGCACCGCGATGAGCGGGGGCACGGCGGCGGTGATCTTGGGCGAACCGCCCTCGATGGTGGCGTAGGTCTTGAGCGGCCCGTCATGCGCCACGGCGATGGCCACGCCCTTGGCGCAGTCGATGGCGCTGCCCCCGCCCAGCGCGATGAGGCCGTCGCAGCCTTGCGTCCGGTACACCGCCGCGGCCGCACGCACCGCCGCTTCGGTCGGGTTTGACGGGGTGCCATCGAACACGGCCGGCGCGCGGCCCGGCAGCGCGGCCACCACCCGGTCCAGCAGCCCCGCGGCCTTCACGCCCGCGTCGGTGACGACCAGCGGACGCGCGATGCCGATGCGATCGCATTCCGCCGACAACTGCGCCAGCGCGCCGAAGTCGATCAGGATGTTCGTCACATACAGGATTTGGGCCACGGGGAACTCCGGGTAAGGTTGCGGGGCAACGACTGTAGTGGCCCGCGGCCCCTAATTTTGTCGCTAAAACGACAATTGTTTCATGAGCCACCCCTCCAATCCCCGCTCACTCCTCACGCCCGTGATGCGAACCCTGATGGATCGCATCGACCGGGCCGGTCATGTCCCGCTCCACGCGCTGTCGCCCCTCCAGGCCCGCGCGGCGTATGCGGCCGGCGCGGGCGTGTTGGACATCGCCCCCCACGCCCTGGCGCGCGTGCAGGACCTGAGCGTTCCCACCCGCGACGGCGCCAGCCTGCCGGCGCGTCTGTACGCACCCAGCGACGCCCCGGGTCTTCCGGTGCTGCTGTATTTCCACGGCGGCGGCTTCACCGTGGGCAGCATCGCCACCCATGAGCCGCTGTGCCGGCGACTGGCCCACCTGGCGCACGCCGCCGTGGTGTCGGTGGACTACCGGCTGGCGCCCGAGGCCACGTTCCCGACCGCGGTGGACGATGCCTGGGACAGCCTGGCCTGGCTGTGCGCCGAGGGCGCCGCACTGGGGCTGGACGTCAGTCGCATCGCCGTGGGCGGCGACAGCGCGGGCGGAACCCTGGCCGCCGTCACCGCCATCGCCGCGCGCGACGCCGGGCTGCCGCTGGCTTTGCAGTTGCTCTTCTATCCGGGCTGCGGCGGCCATCAGGCCACCGCGAGCCACCACCGTTTCGCCCACGGTTTCGTGCTGGAGAAAGCGCACATCGACTACTTCTTCGGCCACTACCTGCGCGGGCCCGCCGACCGCGACGACTGGCGCTTCGCCCCCCTCGACGGCGTGGACGCCGAAGGCGCCCTGCGCGAGCTCGATGGCGTGGCGCCCGCCTGGATCGGGCTGGCCGAATGCGATCCGCTGACCGACGAGGGCATCGCCTACGCCGACCGCCTGCGGCTGGCCGGCGTGGCGGTGGATCTGGAGATCTACCGCGGCGTGGTGCACGGCTTCATCCAGTTCGGCCGCGCCGTGCCGGAAGCGCTGACCGCCCACGAAGACGCCGCCCGCGCCCTGCGCCACGCGTGGGGCGTGGCCTGAATTCCCCTGCCTGTCCCGAGGAGACACCGACATGCCCCTGACCCGCGCCGACTTCCGCTTTTTCCACCGCCTGCGCGTGCGCTGGGCCGAGGTGGACATGCAAAAGATCGTGTTCAACGCCCACTACCTGATGTACTTCGACACCGCGGTGACCGAGTACTGGCGGGCCCTGGCGTTTCCGTACCAGGCCGGCATGGCGCACCTGGGCGGGGACCTGTATGTGGTGAAGGCCACGGTCGAGTTCCATGCGTCGGCCGAGATGGACGACCAGATCGATGTCGCGATGAAGTGCGAGCGCATCGGCAAGAGCTCCATGACCTTTCGCGGCGCGATCTTCCGCGGCGACCAGCACCTGATCAGTGGCGAAATCGTCTACGTCTACGCCGACCCGGCCACGCAGTCGTCGCGCCCGGTGCCCGACGCCCTGCGCGCGCTGCTGACCGACTACGAGGCCGGCGGGCCGGTCACGTCGGTCCACGTCGGCGACTGGGCCACCCTGGGGCCGGCCGCGCGAGGACTGCGCACCGAGGTGTTCGTGCGCGAGCAGCGCATCGACGAGTCGCTCGAACTCGACGCGCTGGACGCGGGCGCGGTGCACGCGGTGGTCACCAACCGCATCGGCCAGACGGTGGCCTGCGGGCGGCTGCTGCGCGGGGGTGAGCCGGGCGTGGCCAAGATCGGCCGCATGGCGGTGATGCGTCCGCTGCGTGGCGGCGGGCTCGGGGCGCAGGTGCTGGCCGCGTTGAGCGAGGCCGCCCGCGCACGAGGCGACCGCGAGGTGGTCCTGCACGCGCAGCGCAGCGCCGAGGGCTTTTACCTGCGGCTGGGGTTTGCGGTGCGCGGCGAGCCCTTCGAAGAGGCCGGCATCCCGCACGTGACCATGGTGCGCGCGCTCTGAGCGCGCGGCCCGCGGTGCCTCAGCCCAGCACCACCCGCTCGCTGCGGTGCCGGGCCGGGTCCAGGGTGGGGGCCTGCCCGTCGTGGACGTGGGTCCATTCGCTCGCGTGCGCTGCCCACCCGTCAGCGCCACGGGACACCGTCAGCGACAGGCTGCTGCGCGTGCCATACGCGTGGTGAGGGGCGCGCTCCCGCGCGCGCACGAAGGGCGTGGCCAGCGCGCGCTCCCAGTCGAGCGGCACGCCGGTGCGGGGCAGGGCCTCGTCGGGCACGGGCGTGGTGTCCAGCAGCGGTTCGGCGGAGGCGTGGTCCGCGCGGGGCGGGGTCCGGACCGCCGCGTCCAGCGCCGCGAGCAGGCGCTGCGTCTTGGGCCAGGGGGTGTTGAGGCTGGCGTTGGACAGGCCGTACAGCCCCGGGCCGAGCGCGCGCCGGTGCAGGAGCGGGCGCTGCGGCGCGTGGGGCGCTTCCGGGTCGCGGTTGGACAGCCACGCCCAGCCACCGCCGGCCAGGTCGCCAATCACGAGGTTGAAGCCGCCGTAATCCGCGGGGGACAGGGCGTCGGCGAAGCCGGCCACGTCGTGTCCGCCGGCCAGCCAGCGCGTGGCCAGCTCACCGCGGCTGCGCGGCGCGGTCTCCCGGTCGGCTTGGCGGACGTTGGTCAGCAGGGCCACCCGGCCCGCGGGCGTGATGCCCAGCCAGGTCCCGCCGTCGCGCAGGTCGCGTCCGGCGATCACCGGGGTGCCGTTGTCCAGCGTCCAGCGGTGCAGCGGCGCCGTCGGCCGATGAAGGTCTTCGTCCCGGTTGGCCAGGATGCGCAGGGCCACGCCCGGCGCGGCGTCCAGGGCGAAGGCGATCAGGCACATGGGGTGGCGTCGACGAGTCGCACCGCGCTCAGATGTCGTCCCGCAGCGGGTAGGGCAGGGGTTGGGGGGTGAGGGTGGCGTCGCCCGCGCGCAGCGCGCCGCCGTCGAGCGCGCTGGTCTGCAGGGCGGCGATCGCCTCCCAGCCACTGCCGTCGGGCCGGGGCGCCGCCTCGGCAATCAGGCCGCAGGGCTGCTCGGCGTCCGCGGCGTGAAACACCTCCTGGCCCGCTGCGACCGGCCCGCTGGCCGCCAGCAGCACGCCGCGGCGCTTGAGCGTGCCGCGGAACTGGCTGCGCGCGACCACTTCCTGGCCGGGATAACAGCCTTTCTTGAAGTTCACACCGCCCACCGACTCGTAGTTCAGCATCTGCGGCACGAAGGCATCGGCCACCGCAGCACCGACGGTGGCCACGCCGCTGCGCACGGACAGCCAGTCCCACACCGTGGTGTCGAGCGTGGTTTCGGGCGCCGGTGAACCCTCCAGCGGCGCGATCCACAGCGCCCGGGCGACGCCATCGGCCGCCGGCAGGCGAAGCACGCTGGCCTCCCCGTCGCGCCACTGGCTCCAGTCAGGCGCCGGCAGCGCCGCCGGCACGGCGGCGCCGACCAGTCCACGCAGGGCCAACGCGTCGCTGGCGTCGCTGAGCTTGCACTGCGCGCGCAGCACGAACATCTGCAGCCGCTTCAGCGTGGCCGGCAGCAGGTCGCGGCGGCACACCAGCACGATGTCGTCGTGCGCGCGCTTGGCCGCCACGAAGGACGCGAGCATCCGGCCCTTGGGTGAGCAAAACGCCGCCAGCCGCGCCTCGGAGAGGCCGAGCAGCGAAAAATCCTGGGTGAGCTGGCCGTGGAGGAACTTGGCCGCATCGGCGCCCTGGGCGCGAATCACGCCCAGCGCGGGCAGGGCGGCGATGCCGGAAAACGTCGGGGGTGGCGTCATGGGGCGGGTTCGGAAAGGAGACGAAACAGGCGCAAACGCAGACACCATGAGGGCCGGTCGGCGCCAGGGCAGGGCGGTGGCATCGGTGGGGTGTCGGCAGGGCGTCGATTATCATGGCCGGCCCCATGACCCTGATGCCGTCACGCCCGTGCTGCGCCTGCTCAAAGCCCTGTTGATCGGCTCCCTGCTGGTGGCGCTGGCCGGGGGCGCGGGCCTGTGGTGGGCCCTGCAGCAGCCCCTGCCGCTGGCCGGCGGCGCGACGGTGGACGTGGACATCCCCCCCGGGACCGGCGCGCGCGGCGTGGCGCAGCGGATCAGCGACGCGGGCGTTCAGGTCCCGGCGTGGCTGCTGTTCGCGGGGCTACGGCTGTCGGGGCAGTCGCGCGACGTCAAGGCCGGCTTCTATGCCGTCGAGCCCGGCACCACGGCACCCGCGCTGCTGGGCAAGCTGGTGCGCGGCGAGCAGTCGCTCATCAGCGTGACCTTGATCGAAGGCTGGACCGCACGGCAGGTCCTGCAGGCGCTGGCCAACACCCCGGAACTCCGCGACGACCTGTCCGTGCGCAACCCCGCCCAGGCGACGGATGCGGCCATGGCCGAGGTCATGGCCCTGATCGGCCGACCCGGCGTCCACCCCGAAGGCCGTTTCTTCCCCGACACCTACCGCGTGGCCCGGCGCAGCCCGGCCTCGGGCGTGCTGGTGGCGGCCGCGCGCGCCATGGACGAGCGGCTGGCGGAAGTGTGGGCCGCGCGCGACCCGTCGGTGCCGCTGAAATCGCCCGAGGAGGCGCTCATCCTGGCCAGCATCGTCGAGAAGGAAACCGGGCTCGAGGCGGATCGCGGACGCATCGCCGGCGTGTTTGCCAACCGGCTGCGCATCGGCATGCGGTTGCAGACCGACCCGACCGTCATTTACGGCCTGGGCGTGCGTTTCGACGGCAACCTGCGCCGCCGTGACCTGGACACGGATACGCCCTACAACACCTACACCCGCGCCGGACTGCCGCCCACGCCGATCGCCATGCCAGGCCTGGCCTCGCTGCGCGCCGCCGTGCGGCCGGAAGCCACCGACGCGCTGTATTTCGTGGCCCGCGGCGACGGCTCCAGCCAGTTCAGCGCCACGCTGGACGCGCACAACGCGGCCGTGCGCCGCTACATCCTGCAGCGCTGATCCATGAGCCACGCCCCCCATCGCCCCCCCGGCGGCCTGTTCATCACGTTCGAAGGCATCGACGGCGCGGGCAAGTCCAGCCACATCGGCGCCTTGGCGGACGCCTTCCGCGCCCAGGGCCAGGCGGTCACGCTGACCCGTGAACCCGGCGGCACCGACCTGGCCGAAAAGCTGCGCGCCCTGGTGCTGCACGACCCGATGGACCCGCTGTGCGAGGCGCTGCTCATGTTCGCCGCCCGCCGCGACCACCTGCAGCGCGTGATCGAGCCCGCGCTGGCCGCGGGCGGCGTCGTCTTGTGCGACCGTTTCACCGACGCCACCTTCGCCTACCAGGGGCACGGGCGCGGTTTCGACCTCGGGGTGCTGACCACGCTGGAGGCCTGGGTGCAGACGCAGGACGGCCGTCTACGCCAGCCGGATCTGACGCTGTGGTTCGACCTGCCCCCGGCCGTGGCCGCCCAACGCCTCGCCGGGGCGCGCGCGCCCGACCGTTTCGAGGCCGAGCCCGGCGCGTTTTTCGAGCGTGTGGCGCGCGGCTACGCGGCCCGCGCCGCGGCCGCGCCGGGGCGCTTCGCCCGCATCGATGCCCACGCCAGCCCGGCCACAGTGGGTGCGGCGGTGCGCGCGGTGCTGGTGGCGCGCGGCTGGCTGGCGGCGGAGGCTGCGTGAGCGCGGCCGCGCTGGCGCCCTGGCTGCAACGGCAGCTGGTTGACCTGCTGGCTCAGCGTGGCCACGCTGTTCTGCTCAGCGGACCCTCGGGCCTGGGTCAGTACGAGCTGGGGCTGGCGCTTGTGAGCGCCTGGCTCTGCGACCGGCCCGGTCCGACCGGGGCCTGTGGCCAGTGCGAGAGCTGCCACGCCATCGACGTCCGCACCCACGCGGACCTGTGTGTGCTGATGCCCGAGACACTGAGTCTGGCACTCGGCTGGCCGCTGGACGAGTCCACCCAGAAAGAGCTGGACGACAAGAAACGCAAGCCCAGCAAATGGATCCGGGTGGAGGCCGCGCGCGACGCGGTGGCCTTCGGCCAGACGACGCGCGGCCGCGGTCGCACCAAAGGGGTGCTGATCTACCCGGCCGACCGCCTCAACATCGAATCCGCCAACACCCTGCTCAAGACGCTGGAGGAGCCGCCCGGCGACGTGCGTTTCGTGCTGGCCACCGACGCCGCCCACCAGCTCTTGCCCACGCTGCGCAGCCGCTGCCAGACCCACGCCTTGCACTGGCCCACCGAGGGCGAGGCGCTGGACTGGCTGGCCGCGCAGCCCGGCGTGCGCGACCGCGATGCCGCCGCCACCGGCTGGCAGGCCGCGGGCGGCCGGCCCGATGACGCGCTCGTGTGGGCCCGCGCGGGCCTGAGTGCCGCCGTGTGGCGCGGCCTGCCGCGGGCGCTTGCCGCGGGGGATTGGACCTCCTTGGCCGACTGGGCACCGGCGGCGCAACTGGGTGCGCTGCAGAAGCTCTGCCACGACCTGAGCGCCGTGGCGGCCGGCGGGCGGCCGCGTTTCTTCCCGTCCGACGCCTTGCCGCCGCCGCCCCGGCCGTCGGCGCTGGCCACCTGGTCGCGCGAGCTGCTGGAGGCCGCGCGGCACGTGGAACATCCCTTCAACGGGGGACTCCAGCAGGAAGCCTGGGCCGCCCGGGCCCGGCAGGTGTTGGGCGCACGCGCCACCGCGCGTCCCTGAATGGCCCCATCCGCTGCGTCTGCGCGGGGCCAGCCGCTACACTCGCCAACTCATGAGCACCACGCCCGCCCAGCCCGCCGCCACCGCGTCGTCCGCCGCGCGCCCCAGCGTGATTCAGCTGTCCATCAAGGAAAAGGCGGCGCTCTACGCTGCCTACATCCCCTTGTTTGCCGACGGTGGCATCTTCATCCCGTCCGCGCGCGACTACCGCCTCGGTGACGACGTCTACGTCCTGTTGAGCCTGCCCGACGATCCGCAGCGCTACCCCGTGGCCGGCAAGGTGGCCTGGATCACCCCGGCCAAGGCCCAGGGGGGCCGCACGCAGGGGGTGGGCATCCGGTTCCCGGCGGACGAGAAGTCGCGGCAGCTCAAGATCAAGATCGAGGAAATCCTCGGCACCAGCCTGGGCTCGGACAAACCGACCCAGACCCTCTGACACCCCGGCGGCCGTCCCTCTTGGCGTGCGCCGCGCCGGCGCGGCAATTCGCCCCGTCCCGCCTTTTTCGCTGCCATGTTCACCGATTCCCATTGCCACCTGAGCTTCCCTGAGTTGCGCGCGCAGCTCCCGCAGGTGCTGGCCGCGATGCAGGACGCGCAGGTCAGCCGTGCGCTGTGCATCTGCACGACGCTGGAGGAGTTCGACGAAGTGGCCGGTCTGGCCGCCGCGCACGACCACCTGTGGGCCACGGTGGGCGTGCATCCGGACAACGAGGGCGTGCGCGAGCCCACCCTGGACGACCTGCTGGCGGGTGCAGCGCGCCCGCGCGTGGTGGGGATCGGCGAAACCGGGCTGGACTACTACCGCCTCGGGGACCGCACCGTGGCCGACATGGCCTGGCAGCGCGAGCGCTTTCGCACCCACATCCGAGCCGCCCGACAGACCGACCTGCCGCTGGTGATCCACACCCGCGCGGCGTCTGAGGACACCCTGGCCATCCTGCGCGAGACCGGCGGGTTTGCCGGCGGCGCGGCGCCCGGCGACCTGCCGCGGGCGCGCGGCGTGTTCCACTGTTTCACGGAGACCGAGGCGGTGGCGCGGGCGGCGCTGGACCTTGACTTCTACATTTCCTTCTCCGGCATCCTCACCTTCCGCAACGCCGAAGACCTGCGCGCCGTGGCGCGATTCGTCCCGCTGGACCGCCTGCTGATCGAAACCGACAGCCCTTATCTGGCGCCTGTCCCGCACCGGGGCAAGACCAATACGCCGGCGCTGGTGCCGTGGGTGGCGCGGCAGGTGGCCGAACTCAAGGGACTCCCGGTGGAAGCGGTTGCCGAGCACACATCGCGCAATTTTGACGCCCTGTTCCGGCGGGTGGCCGCCGCCTGACACCTCATCCATCGCATGAAGAGTCTCAGAAAGTTCATTGTTTTAGCAGTATTTTTCCCCGTGCTTTTGCTGGTCGCCGGGCTGGCGACACCGGCGCATGCGAACTCCTTCAACGAGTTTTTCAGCGCGATCAAGCGCGATGACCCGGCCCGCCTGCGGACCCTGGCGGCGCGGGGTTTCGACCTCAACACGGTGAACGAAAACGGCGAGCACCCTTTGCTGCTGGCGCTCAAGGACGAAGCGTGGGAAGCGGCCGCGTTCCTGTCGGGCCACCCATCGGTGAACGTCGAGGTGCGCAACGCGGCCGGCGAGTCGCCGCTGATGATCGCGGCCCTCAAGGGGCAGCTCGCCCTGGCCGAGCGCCTGATCGCGCGACAGGCCGAGGTCAACAAACCGGGTTGGGCGCCCCTGCACTACGCCGCCACCCAGGCTGGCCCCGGCGCGGTGCCGATGGTGCGGCTGCTGCTCGAACACCACGCCTACATCGACGCCGAATCGCCCAATGGCAGCACCCCGCTGATGATGGCCGCGCACTACGGCAGCCCGGCCGTGGTCAAGCTGCTGCTGGAGGAGGGCGCCGATCCGCTGCTGCGCAACGAGCAGGGCCTGACCGCGATCGACTTCGCGCAGCGCGCCAACCGCGAGGAAGCGGCCGCCCTGATTGCCGCCTTCGTACGCGCCCGGCAGCCCGCGGGCCGCTGGTGAGCCGGGCGCGACACCCCCGGGCGGGGGCGGGGGCCCCGTAGGTGTAACCCACAAGCAGGACAGGGTGGGGCGGCCCCCACAATCGCGCCGTCTGTTGACCACAGGAGACGCCGTGAAACTGGCCAGCCAAAAAGACTTTCTCTCCGGATTGATGTTCACCGTGGTGGGCGCTGCGTTCGCGCTGGGCGCCCGCGAGTTCGAGGTCGGCACCGCGGCCCGCATGGGACCGGGCTACTTTCCCCTGATGCTGGGCGTGCTGCTCGCGGTGCTGGGCGTGATCATCACGGTCCAGTCCTTCCGCAAGGGGGGCCCCGATGGCGACCCGGTGGGCGCGATCGCCTGGCGGCCGCTGGTCTTTGTGCTGGGCGCGAACCTCGCCTTCGGCGCGCTGCTGGTGGGTGTGCCCGCGCTGGGCATCCCGGCGTTCGGGCTGATCGTGGCGCTGTACGCGCTGGTGATCATTGCCGGATTCGCCCAGCCCGGGACCTCCATCAAGCAGTCGCTGATTCTGGCCACCATCCTGGCGGTGGGCAGCTACGGCGCCTTCGTCTACATGCTCAACCTGCAGTTCCCGGTGTGGCCTGCGTTTCTGACCGCCTGACCGGAGCCTTGCCATGGACCTGATCAACAACCTGTCGCTCGGCTTTGGCGTGGCCTTCACGCTGCAAAACCTGCTGTACGCCTTCGTGGGCTGCCTGCTCGGCACGCTGATCGGCGTGCTGCCCGGCATCGGCCCGCTGGCCACCATTGCCATGCTGCTGCCCGTGACCTACGGGCTGGAGCCGGTGTCGGCCCTCATCATGCTCGCCGGCATCTACTACGGCGCTCAGTACGGCGGCTCAACAACCGCGATCCTGGTGAACCTGCCGGGCGAGTCGTCGTCGGTGGTCACCGTGATCGACGGCTACCAGATGGCGCGCAAGGGCAGGGCGGGGCCTGCGCTGGCCGCCGCCGGTCTGGGCTCCTTCTTCGCTGGCTGCGTCGGCACCCTGGTGCTGGCCGCGTTCGCGCCGCCGCTGACCGAGGTGGCCCTGAGTTTCGGCCCGTCGGAGTATTTTTCGCTGATGATCGTGGGCCTCATCGGCGCCGTGGTGCTGGCGTCGGGTTCGCTGGTCAAGGCGCTGGCCATGATCGTGCTGGGCCTGCTGCTCGGCCTGATCGGCACCGACGTGAACTCCGGCGTCGCCCGGTTCTCGTTTGACATCCCGGAGCTCACCGACGGCATCAACTTCGTGGTGATTGCCATGGGTGTGTTCGGCTACGGCGAAATCATCAGCAACCTGTCCCACGGCGACGAGAAGCGCGACGTGTTCACCGGCAAGGTGACCGGCATCTTCCCGACCGCCCAGGACTTCAAGAACATGCTGCCGGCCGTGATCCGAGGCACGGCGCTGGGCTCGGTGCTGGGCATCCTGCCGGGCGGCGGTGCGCTGCTGTCGTCGTTCGCGGCCTACACGATCGAGAAGAAGACCAAGCTGAAGGCCGGCGAAGTGCCGTTCGGCCAGGGCAACATCCGCGGCGTGGCCGCGCCCGAATCGGCCAACAACGCCGGCTCGCAGACGTCCTTCATCCCGCTGCTGACCCTGGGCATCCCGCCCAACGCCGTGATGGCGCTGATGGTGGGTGCCATGACCATCCACAACATCCAGCCGGGCCCGCAGGTGATGACCAGCAACCCCGAGCTGTTCTGGGGCCTGATCGCCTCCATGTGGATCGGCAACGCCATGCTGGTGATCCTCAACCTGCCGCTGATCGGCATCTGGATCAAGCTGCTGACCGTGCCGTACCGCTGGCTGTTCCCGGCCATCATCCTGTTCTGCGCGATCGGGGTGTACAGCACCAACAACAACAACTTCGACATCTGGATGGTCGCGCTGTTCGGTCTGATTGGCTACCTGTTCATCAAGCTTGGCTGCGAACCGGCGCCCTTGCTCCTGGGCTTCATCCTGGGCCCGATGATGGAGGAATACCTGCGCCGCGCGCTGCTGATCTCCCGCGGCGACTGGTCGGTGTTCGTGACTCGCCCGATCTCGGCCTCGCTGTTGGCCGTGGCGGTGCTGTTGCTGGTGATCGTGTTGTTGCCATCGATCAAGAAAAAACGCGAGGAAGCGTTCGTGGAAGACTGATCGGGACCCGCCGGTGGAAGCCGGTGTGGTCGACACGGGGCTCAGGCCCCGTGTTTTCTGCTGCTGCGAATTCCACGATGTATATTATGTAAAGTAATGGACGGGCGCGGGCCCACCGTATCCAGTCCAGCCGATCTGGGTCCTCCCATCTCCGAACGACCGGGTTCGCGGTTTCCCATGATCGGGTTCGCCGCGACATGCGTCGCGGGCGTCCCCAGGGTGCCACTGCGCTGTTGTCTTTAGGGGAAATACCCCCGACGGTGGCCCTGGGGCGCGCGATTCCCGAACCTACAATCCATCGCCTCAACAACCGTTGGCGCGGCGATCCCGCGCTGGAGAGAGACCCGTTCATGAAACACCTGATCCTGTCCCTGAGCCTGATCGGCGCCGTGGCCCTGACCGCCTGCGGCAAGAAGGAAGAAGCGGCCCCCGCCGCCCCGGCACCGGCCGCTGCGCCCGCCGCCGCCCCGGCGCCCGCGCCGCTGCCCGAGCTGAAGGTTGCCATCGACCCGACCTACCAGCCGTTCACCTTCAAGACCCCCGACGGCAAGCCGACCGGCTTTGACGTGGACATCGCCGACGCGCTGTGCAAGGAAATCAAGCGCCAGTGCGTGTACGTCGAACAGGTGTGGGACGGCATGATCCCGGGCCTGCAGGCCAAGAAGTACGACGTGATCATCAGCTCGATGTCGATCACCGACGAGCGCATGCAGGTCGTCGACTTCACGGACAAGTACTACAACACCCCCAGCCGCATCGTCGTGAAGGCCGACACGCCGTTCACCGACCTCAAGTCGCTCAAGGGCAAGAAGCTGGGCGTGCTCAAGGGCAGCACCCAGGAAAAGTACGCCATGGGTGAACTCAAGCCGGCAGGCGCCACGATCGTGCCTTACGAAGCCCAGGACCAGGTCTATCTGGACATCAAGTCCGGCCGTCTGGATGGCACCGTGGCCGACCAGGTGGAAGTCAATGGCGGCTTCCTGAGCAAGCCCGAGGGCGCCGGTTACGGTTTCGTCGGCCCGGTGCTGAAGGACCCGAAGTACTTCGGCTACGGCGCTGGCGTGGCCCTGCGCAAGGGTGAGACCGCGCTCAAGGACGAGCTGAACGCCGCCATCAAGGCCATCCGCGCCAATGGCACCTACGACACCATCATGAAGAAGTACTTCAACTTCGACGTGTACGGCGAGTAATCACCGCGGTTTTTCCCGCCAACGGGACGATCCGGTTTGTCCGGTTACTTCGTTTCCATCCTGGAAGGCGCCCTCCTCACGGTGGGCGTCTCCCTGGCCGCCCTTGGGGTGGCCATTTTGTTGGGACTGGCCGGTGCGGCGGCCAAGCTCTCGGGCCGCCCGGTGCTCGTGGGCGTGGCCACCGTGTACACCACGCTGGTCCGCGGTATTCCCGAACTGGTGCTGATGTTGCTGGTCTTCTACGGCGGCACGATCGGCATGAATCACCTGCTGGAGGCCCTGGGCAGCCGGGCCACGGTGGACATCAATCCTTTTCTCGCCGGTGTGCTGACGATCGGCTTCATCTACGGCGCCTACATGACCGAGACCTTCCGCGGCGCGATCCTGGCGATCCCGCGGGGGCAGATGGAGGCCGCATGGGCCTTCGGCATGGGCCGCCTGCAGACTTTCCTGCGCATCACGCTGCCTCAGATGGTGCGCTACGCCCTGCCCGGCTTCACCAACAACTGGCTGGTGCTGATCAAGGCCACGGCGCTGGTGAGCCTGATCGGTCTGCACGAGATGACCTACCTCGCCAAGCAGGCCTCGTCGGCCACGCGCGAGCCTTTCACGTTCTTCCTGTTCGCCGCGGCGCTGTTCCTGGTCTATACCTCGGTGTCGCTGTGGGCCCTGCGCTGGCTGGACCGGCGTTTCAGCCTGGGCGTCAAGCGCCCGGGGGTCTGAGGCGGGGGCTCCATGAAGTGGGAAGTCATTTTCCAGCCGACCACCCTGGCGCTGTACGCCGAGGGGCTGGCCACCACGCTGACGCTGCTGCTGTCGTCGCTGGCGGTGGGCGCGGTGCTGGCGCTGGTGTTTGCGCTGGCCCTGACGAGCACGATCGCGCCGCTGCGCTGGATCGTCGGCGCCTACACCTATGTGATCCGCGGCACACCGCTTCTCATCCAGCTCTATCTGATCTACTACGGGATTTCGCAGCTGGAGTGGGTGCAGGCCCGGTGGGACGAGGTCTGGCCCTGGACGCACTTCAAGGACCCGTTCTTCTGCGCGCTGCTGGCGTTCAGCCTGAACACCGCGGGCTACACGGCCGAGATGCTCGCCGGCTCGATCCGCGAAACCGCCGCCGGCGAAATCGAGGCAGCGCAGGCCATGGGCATGAGCCGCTCCCTCGCCATGCGCCGCATCGTGCTGCCCAGCGCGCTGCGCCGCACGCTGCCGGCCTACAGCAACGAGGTCGTGATGATGCTGCACAGCACCAGCGTGGCCAGCGCCGTGCCGGCCATGCTGGACGTCACCGCCGCCGCCAGCCGGATCTATTCCGATTTCTACCTGCCGTTTGAGGCCTACATCGCCGCGGCCTGCGTCTACCTGGTGATCACCTTCTCGCTGGTGGGGCTCTTCAAGCTCGCCGAGCGCCGCTTCCTGGCCCACCTGGCACCGCGCACCCACTGACCCGTCCCACCACCGGCGCTGCCCATGACCCGCGACGAGATCGAGCTGCTCAACCCCAGTCTGGGCACCCGCACCACGCTGGTGGCCTTTCGCTTCGGTGATCCCGACGCCCGCCCCAAGGTGACCATCCAGGCCAGCCTTCACGCCGAGGAACTGCCCGGCATGCTGGTGGCCCACCACCTGCGCGCCGCGCTCGAAGCCGCCGAATCCGAAGGCCGCCTGCGCGGCCAGGTGATCCTGGTCCCGGCGGCCAACCCGATCGGGCTGAACCAGCGCCTTGATTACAAGGCGATGGGCCGCTTTGAACTCGAGACCGGCGAGAACTTCAACCGCCACTACCCCGACCTCGCCAGCGCCGTGTTCGAAGCCGCTCGTGGGCAGATGGGCGCCGACGCAACGGCCAACGTGGCCGCCGTCCGCCGCCTGGTGGGTCAATGGCTGGACGCCTGGTCACCGAACACGCAGCTGGAGAGCCTTCGCCGCGCCCTGCTGCGGCTGGCCCACGACGCGGACGTCGTGCTGGACCTGCACTGCGACTGGGAGGCCGTGATGCACCTCTATGTGGAGGAGCCCTGCTGGGCACCGATCGAGCCGCTGGCCCGGCTGCTGGGCGCGCGCGCGGTGCTGCTCGCCCGCGATTCCGGGGGCGGCCCCTTCGACGAATGCCTCTCGGGCCTGTGGTGGCAGCTCGCCCAGCGCCTGCGGGCGGCGGGCATCGACGCGCCCCTGCCCCAGGGATGCGCCAGCACGACCGTGGAACTGCGCGGCGAAACCGATGTGAACCACGCGCTCGCCGCTCCGGACGCGCAGGCCGTGATGGCCTATCTGGTCCACCTCGGCGTGCTCACCGGCGAGCGCCCCGCCCTGCCCCCGCTGCCGTGCACGCCCACGCCCCTGGCTGGCTCGGAGACCTTGCACACGCCGGTGCCCGGCGTGGTGGCCTTCCACGCCCGCCCTGGTGACACGCTGGCGGTGGGCGATCCGGTGGCCGATGTCATTGATCCCACCGCGCCCGGTGCGTCGCGCGTGCACACGGTGCGCGCGGGCGTGGCCGGCGTGCTGTACGCCACCGTCGCGCAACGTTATGCGGTGGCTGGTGGCGAACTCGGCAAGATCGCGGGCAGCCGTCCGTTCCGCACTGGCCCGCTGCTGGGCGCCTGAAGCTTCCTCCCATGACCACCCCATCCGCCACCGCCGCCCCGGGCCAACCGCTGCTCGAGGTGCACGACATCCACAAACGCTTCGGCGCCAATGAGGTGCTCAAGGGCGTGTCCCTGCAAGCGCGCGCGGGCGACGTGATCAGCCTGATCGGCAGCTCCGGCTCGGGCAAGAGCACGCTGCTGCGCTGCATCAACCTGCTGGAAAAGCCCAACGCCGGGCGCATCGTCCTCGGGGGCGAGGAGCTGCAGCTCAAGGCCGACCGCCATGGCGAACTCCAGGCCGTGCGTGCCGAGCAACTGCAGCGCCTGCGCACGCGGCTGGCCATGGTGTTCCAGCACTTCAACCTCTGGGCGCACATGACGGTGTTGCAAAACATCATCGAGGCGCCGGTGCACGTGTTGGGGGTGCCGCGCGACCAGGCGGTGGCCACCGCGCGGAAATACCTGGAGCGGGTGGGCCTGCGTGGCGTGGAAGACCGCTATCCGGCCCACATGAGCGGCGGCCAGCAGCAGCGCGTGGCGATTGCGCGGGCGCTGGCGGTGGAGCCGGCGGTGATGTTGTTCGACGAGCCCACCAGCGCCCTCGACCCGGAGTTGGTGGGCGAGGTGCTGCGGGTGATGAAGCTGCTGGCCGAAGAAGGCCGCACCATGCTGGTGGTCACCCACGAGATGGGCTTCGCGCGCGAGGTCTCCTCGCACCTGATCTTCCTGCACCAGGGATGCATCGAGGAACAGGGCGTGCCCGCCGAGGTGCTGGCCCGCCCGAAATCGGAGCGTCTCGCGCAGTTTCTGAAGGGCAACCTGAAGTAAGCCAGGCGGGTCGGCGGCGCGGGCGTCCGCGGGCGCGCGACGCTTTCAGCTGGCCAGGCGCGAGGGCGATCCGCCCAGCACCATCGCGCCGTCCACCAGGCGGAACGACAGCGTGGGTGCGCTGAAATCGCTGAACGGCGCGCCCATGGCGATCTCGCCATCGCTGTGCAGCAGACACTCCTGCCGGCGCAGCACGATCACGTGTTCCCCGCCGTTGAACCGCACCCAGGTGCCGTAGCTGCTGGTGTCTTCCAGCACATAGCTGCCCGAACGGAACTCGATGCGCGCGTGCAGCCGCGACACGCGCGGGTCGCTGATGACAAAGCTGGCCTCCGCAGCGCGGCCGATTTCGATCGGCAGGTCCTTGATGCCAAACACGCGCGTGGTGTCCAGGCAGACCAGTTCGATACCGCTGTTGCGCGCGTCGTCTCGGGGCGGCAGCGAATGCAGCTCCGCCGGCATGGTCAGGAATTCCGAGGGCATCTCCGACTGCCACTCGATGCGAAACACCTCGCAGGGCTCGGCTTTGCCTTTGATGCGCATCGGCCCCAGGCTGCGGCTGCGGATGCTGCCGCGCCCGGCGCCCAGCGCGTGCACCGCGGTGTCGCTGGCCAGGATCTGCTCCGGCCCGGCGAGATCGCTCAGGCGCGACGCCATGTTCACCGCATCACCAAAACAGTCGCCATCGACCACGACCACCGCCCCGCGCGCCACGCCCACCTGCACCTGCAACTTGAGGTTGGAAGGCCACTGCCGGGCGCGCTGGGCGTGCTCCTGCTGGATCTGGACCACGGCATCGAGCGCCTTGCGGTTGTCGGTGAACGACATCAGCACGCCATCGCCCAGCATCTTCACCACCGTGCCCCCGTGTTCCTGCCCCTTGAAGCCAATCCACTGGGTCAGCTTGGTGATCGCCTTGGTGGCCCGGTCATTGCCCAGCGTTTCGAAAACCGAAACGCTGCCGGTGAGGTCGACGAAGGCGATGGTGAGGTCAGGCATGGGGCGCAACAACGGGCCCGCCAAGCGAGCGCACCACCGCATTCGACCACAAGGACGCGGCGTGGAAACAACGTACCCGACAAGGGCCCGGGAAAACCCCCACCGAACGGCTGGTCAAGTGCCCATTTGTACCCATCCGTATTAGTTTTTCTCAAGTAACTGTCGAGATTCGGCCGCTAAGCGCTTGATTTCGATGTTGTTTTTTGGAATCACCCTCGACCGCTTGAGACTGCGGTGATTGCCGTATGTCACATGTGCACCTTATGCTGTTTCTCCCGTTCACGATGCGTACCTTCTGACACATGCGGTGGTTCAAGCCCGGTTTGCGCAACAGCCTGTCGGCCCTGCTGGGGCCCGACCTGGCCCGTGACTATTCGGAAATGCTGGAGCCGGTGCGCCAGGCCATGCTGGACACGCTGGGCACGGAAGGTGCCCGGGCCAATCCCGGCCTGGTGCGGCGGCTGAAGTTCCTGCACGACGCCCACGCGCTGTGGTACGCGCGCGCCGAGGTGGTGGCCACGCTCAGCCGCATCCACGGCGAGGCCCTGGCGGTGCACCGCGTGCAGGCCCTCTCCCCCCTCTTCCAGGGCCTGATCCCGCAGGCCCTGATCGACGCCGCCCGCCAGCGCACCCGCTGAGCGCGACCCGCGCAGGCGCCGCGCAGTCAAACGGCGGGGCCGTGGGCCGCGGTCGGGGGGTACCGTCAACCCCAGAGCAGCAGCGCGTCGCGCCCTTCCACCAGCAGCTCCACCGACTGCCCCACCGGCAACAACACCTTGGTCGGCACGTGGCCGAAGGGCAGCCCGGTGAACACCGGCACCGGGCAGCGCTCGCGCAGTCGCTGGACCACGCTCGCCAACCCGAAACCCCGGTCGTAGCCCGCCACCGGCGTGAAGCGGTTGAACGCCCCCAGCAGCACCGCTTTCTGCCGTCCCAGGATGCCGGCGTCGAGCAGTTGGGTGAGCAGTCGCTCGATCCGGTAGGGGTGTTCACCCACGTCCTCCAGAAACAGCACGCCGCCTTTCACCGCCGGGAGCCACGGCGTGCCCACGAGCCCGCACAGCACGCTGAGGTTGCCCCCCCACAGCGTGGCGCGGGGAATGTGCAGCCGGTGTCCGTCGCCGAAATGGCGCGCGTCGGCCACCGGCAGGCGCCAGCCAGTGCCTTCGCCCTGGCCCAGCAGCAGGTCGTCAAAGCACGCGGCCATGATCTCGTCGGGCGCCTCGGTGGTGCCGAAATCCTCGCCCAGGGCCGGCCCAGCCCAGGTCGGCGTCTTCTCCCGCGCCAGCACCGCCAGTTGCAGGGCGGTGAAGTCGCTCAAGCCCACGAACTGGGTGCCGCGGGCCACGGCGTCGGCGATGGCGCGGTACGGCAGGTCGCCCAGCAGGCGCGTGAGGCCGTAACCGCCGCGGCTGATCAGCGCCACGTCGGCCCCGCTGGCGGCGGCGCGCCCGATGGCGGCCAGTCGGGTGGCGTCATCGCCGGCGAAGCGCTGGTGGTGGGTGAGCGCGGCGCTGTCGAGCTCGACCGTGTGCCCCAGGGCCTGCAGCCGCTTCACGCCACGGCGGAAGGCGGCCTTGTCGCGCACGGCGCTGGAAGGAGAGTAGATGTAGATGTGGCTCATGGGGCGGCGGGGGTGCGCTCGGTGGAGTGCGCTCGGTGGGGTAGCGGCCGCTCAGCCGGCGGTGAAGTGGCGCACGGCCGCTTCGGCGATGGGAAGACCGTGTTCCTGCACGAAATGGCCGGCCTCGGGCAGGCGCATCGGCTCGGGGCAGCCGCGGATCTGCGCCCGCAAGGCCTGCATGACCGGCTCGCCGAGCACCGGGTCCTGCAGGCCGATGGCCATCAGGCTCTGGCCTGTCCAGCGATCGCGCCAGAACGCGGCCGCCTCGCGCGACACGGCCGCGCCGGGCGCCTCGGGAGCGTCGGGCACCATCGGCGGAAAGGCGCGCAGGGCGGCGCGGTGGCCTGGGTCGGGAAACGGGGCGTTGTAGGCCGCGCACTCGGCCTCGCTGAGCTGCGGGTTGCCGCGGCCAAACAGCCGCCCGACGTCGAACGTCGGTTTCTGGGCGCACATCGCGCGCCAGGCCAGAAAGCCAGGGGACAGCGGCTCGGTGCCGGTGGCCAACAGGGTGTTCATGACGAGCAGGCCGCGGTAGCGCGCGGGCGCGGCCATGGGCAGGGTAAGACCGAGAATGCCGCCCCAGTCCTGGACGACCAGCACGGTGCGCTGCAGGTCGAGGCGTTCGATGAATTCCAGCAGGACGCGGCGGTGGAAATCGATGCTGTGCGCGCTGTCTTTCTTGGGCTTGTCGCTTTTGCCGAAGCCGATCAGGTCGGGCGCCACCACGCGGTCGCCGGCGGCGAGGAAGACCGGGATCATATGCCGGTAGAGATAGCTCCAGGCCGGGTTGCCGTGGAGGCACAGCCACACCCGAGAGGCATCTCGTGGACCTTCGTCGAGGTAGTGCAGCCGCCAGCCGTTCAGGCTGGGCAGGTCGCTGAGGTAGTGCGGCGCCCAGGGGTAGCCGGGCAGGCCATCGAAGGCGCTGTCGGGCGTGCGCAGCGCGTCGTCGCGCAGGGGGTGAAGATTCACGCGTCGCTCCTTGAAAAAGCCGCGCAGCAGCGCGGCGGCTTCGTCGGCCGCCACACCGCCGGTGACGCCGGTCCGGTGGTTCAGCGCGGGCTGGGCAAACAGGTCGATCACCGACCCGGCGCTGCCGGTTTTGGGATCGGCCGCGCCGTAGACCACCCGCGCCAGCCGGGCGTGGAGGATGGCACCGCTGCACATGGCGCAGGGCTCCAGCGTGACGTAGAGGGTGCAGCCGTCGAGCCGGTAGTTGCCCAGGGCCTGCGCGGCGGCGCGCAGCGCGACGACCTCGGCGTGGGCGGTGGGGTCGTGGTCACCAATGGGCGCGTTGCGGCCGCGGCCGATGACCGCGCCGTCTTTCACCACCACCGCGCCCACCGGCACCTCCCCGGCCGCGGCGGCGGCCCGCGCCTGGGCCAGGGCTTCCTCCATGAAGGCGCGGTCGGCGGCGGGGTCGGTCGGGCTCATGCGGCGAGTGTAGACGCCGCCCGCCGGGGGTATCCGCAGGGCGCCGGGGCCCGGGGGCGCGTGGCATCATCGCGGGTTGTTCTGGTTAACCCGAATATGCCCCTCCCCGTTTCCGACCGCCGCTGGGAACTCGACGCGCTGCGCGGGCTGATGCTCGTGCTGATGACGCTGACCCACATGCCCACGATGTACTCGCTGCCGCTGGGCCAGCCGCTGGGTTTCGTGTCCGCGGCCGAGGGGTTTGTGCTGTTGTCGGCCTGCCTGGCCGGACGCGTTTACGGGGCCAGGGCACGGCGCCACGGGGTGGGGGCGTTGCAGACGGCCTGCCACGACCGCGCGCTCACGCTCTACCTCTGCCACGTAGGACTGCTGGCGCTGGCGTTCACCGCGATCGCCTGGTTCGGCGTCGCCAACCACCAGGGCGGCGTGACCGGCATGCTGGAGTTCTACCTGGCGGACCCGGCGCGGGCGGTGCGCGCGGCGCTGCTGCTCTGGTACAGCCCGCCGCTGCTCGACATCCTGCCGCTCTACATCGGGCTGATGTTGCTCACGCCGTGGGTGTGGCGCGCGGCGCAGCGCTGGGGCTGGGGGACGGTGCTGGCCGTCAGCGCGCTGCTCTGGCTGGCCCAGCAGGCCGGCGCCGGGGCGCGCGTGTACGCGGTGCTCTCGGACGGCCTGCCGTGGGCCGTGCCATACGAGCGGATGGGCTCTTTT
Source organism: Hydrogenophaga sp. T66 (assembly GCF_057219855.1). Taxonomy (NCBI): domain Bacteria; kingdom Pseudomonadati; phylum Pseudomonadota; class Betaproteobacteria; order Burkholderiales; family Comamonadaceae; genus Hydrogenophaga; species Hydrogenophaga sp. T66. The sequence goes on from NZ_JBXVVX010000001.1 coordinate 1,373,084, forward strand.
CACGGTCTGGCGTGGCAGCTCCTGTGGGTGGCCGGCTTCTGGCTCGGCAGCCGGACGCAGCCGCTGCCGGCGGTGCCGCGCGGTCTGGCGTGGCCGGCGCTGGCGGTGGTGGTGGCCATGCTGGCCTGGCGACACGTGGCTGGCCAGGACCCAATGCCCGGCGTGGCGGCGGTGGCGGCGCTGCTGGACAAATGGTCGCTCGGCCCCTGGCGCTTGCTCAACCTGGCCGCCTGGGTGGTGGTGCTGCTGGCCTGGGGGCCGCGGCTCGCGCGTCTCTGGCCGCGGCCCCGTCCGCTCGAACTGCTGGGTCGCCAGTCGCTGCCGGTGTTTGTGGCGCATCTGGTGATCGTGATGCTCACGCTGGCCTTCTTTGGCTCACCGGAGGTGGTGCGGCCCTGGACCACGGATCTGGGGCTGTTGGCCGCGGCCTTTGCGGGGCTGTGCGGTGTGGCGCTGTGGCGGGAGAAGGCCGAGCGGTCGGCGGCCGGTGGCCGCTGGCTGTCAGGGGCGCAGGTGCGCTGAGATCACCTGCCGCCACAGGGCATAGCCCTCGGCGCTGAGGTGTAACTGGTCGCGCACGAACAGCTCGGGCCGGGGGCGGCCGTCGTTGTCCAGCATGGCGGTGTGAACGTCGATGTAGTCCAGCCGCTCGCCCGCCAGCGCCCAGGTCTGCACCAGCAGGTTGGCCTCGCGCATCGCGTCGGTCAGCGCCAGCCGCGACGGACTGGGCTTGATCGACACAAAAGCCACCCGCACCGCCGGCAGCGCCTGCCGAAGCCCGTCAACGACCCGCACGAAAGCGGCCAGCACGTCCTGCGGCGACGCGCCCTCGGCCAGGTCGTTCTCCCCGGCATACACGATCACGAGCCGGGGCGCGTGGGGCACCACCAGCGGGCCGATCCATGTCGGCCAGTCGCTCAGCCGGGACCCGCCCACGCCGCGGCGCACCACGGGTGTCTCGCCGGGGAAGGCCTGCTCCAGACCGCCCCAGAGCCGCACCGTGGAACTGCCGATGAACACGACGCCGCCGGGCACCGGCGCGAGGCGCTGGTCGAGCGCCCGCCACGCATGGACCTCCGCCTGCCACCGCGCGGGCGGCGGCGGGATCAACGCTGCCTGGGCGGCCGCCTCGCGGCCCAGCGGCCCCAAGCCGGCTAGCGCCGCGCTGCCAAGCCCGACCAGCCAGCGCCGACGCGACAGACTCATGCCGCCGACGCTCCCGTCAGGCCGAGGCGTCGCATCCACGCGGCCAGCGCGCGCTCGTGGTCGTTGCCCCGCTCGTAGGCCACCAGCATGCCGGCGTGGGCCTCGGGGCGATGCTGGTTGAGCTTGAGCTTGGTCTGCAGGCTGGCCACGCGCAGTTCAAAGGCGTGGATGCCATTCATCATCTTGTGTTGATAGTCCTCGGGCAGCGCGCGCCACTGGGCGGCGTAGGCCGGGTCGTGGTCGTGGATCAGGTGCTTGAGGAGTCGGTCCTTGTCTTCAAACGACTCGATGAACCGCGCGCTCACCCTCGCATGCACCGCGACATAGCTCCACGTTGGCACGCGAACCAGATCGGGATACACGCGCGGCGACATGTAGGCCTGCGGCCCCTGGAACACCACCAGCGCCTGCGGCCGCGCGCGCAGGTGGGCCGCGTGCGGGTTGGGCCGCGCGACGTGACCCAGCAGCGTGATGCCGCCGTCTTCCTCGACCGCGTGGAGCGGGATCGGCGTGACGAACGGAAAGCCTTCGTCGTCGGTGGAAATCAGCTGGGCGAACGGCTGTTCGCGCATCACAGCCAGTGCGTGGGCCGGCTCGCGCGCAGCGAATTGGGGCGGAAGATACATGGGCTAGTGTTCAACGGTGGCGCTGCAGTGTAGGCCGCGTCGCCTGCCCCGGGTACAGTGGCGCCCCGCACCCACGCCCATCTGGCCCCCTGACGAGCACCATGCCCCGTTTCGCCGCCAACCTGTCCTTCCTCTACCCGGAACTCCCCTTCGCGGAGCGATTCGCCGCCGCCGCGGCCGACGGTTTCGGGGCGGTGGAATACCTGTTTCCCTACGACGAGGCGCCCGCCACGCTGGCGCAGCGACTGCGCGACCATGGCCTGCGCCAGGTCCTCTTCAACGCGCCACCGGGCGACTGGGCGGCGGGCGAGCGCGGGCTGGCCGCCCTGCCGGGGCGGGATGCCGAGTTCATGGCCGGGATCGAGCGGGCGCTCGACTACGCCACCGCCCTCGCCTGCCCGCGGGTCCACGTGATGGCCGGCCTCCTGCCCGCCGGCGCCGATCTGGCCCGCCACCGCGCCTGCTTCGTGGAGCGCCTGCAGACCGCCGCCGCGCGCGCCGCGACGGCGGGCGTCACGCTGACCATCGAGCCGATCAACCCGCGGGACATGCCCGGCTACTTCCTCACCCACCAGGCCCAGGCCCACGCCCTGCTCGACGACATCGGTGCCTCCAACGTGCAGGTCCAGATGGACCTGTACCACGCCCAAATCGTCGAAGGCGACCTCGCCACCCGGCTGCGCCGCTGGCTGCCCACCGGCCGCGTCGGCCACCTCCAGATCGCCGGCGTGCCCGAGCGCCACGAGCCCGACATCGGCGAGATCAACTACCCGTACCTGTTCCGCCTGATCGACGAGCTGGGCTACGACGGGTGGATCGGTTGTGAATACCGGCCGCGCCGGGGCGTGGTGCCCGGCGGAACCTCGGCCGGGTTGGCCTGGCGCCGAGCCTGGGAAGGTCCGGCGATGTAGCGGGCCTGATCCTTCAGCGCTGCAGAGGGATCACTCCCACTCGATCGTCGCCGGCGGCTTGCTGCTCACGTCGTAGGTCACGCGGTTGATGCCGCGGACCTCGTTGATGATCCGGCTCGACACCCGCTTGAGCAGGCTGTAGGGCAGCTCGGCCCAGTCGGCGGTCATGAAGTCGCTGGTCTGCACCGCGCGCAGGGCGACCACATAGTCGTAGGTGCGGCCATCGCCCATCACGCCCACGCTTTTCACCGGCAGGAACACGGTGAAAGCCTGGCTGGTCAGGTCGTACCAGCTCTTGCCCGAATGCGGCTCAATCGTCGATCGCAGTTCCTCGATGAAGATCGCGTCGGCGCGGCGCAGCAGGTCGGCGTATTCCTTCTTCACCTCGCCCAGGATGCGCACGCCCAGGCCCGGGCCCGGGAACGGGTGGCGGTAGACCATGTCGTGCGGCAGGCCCAGGGCCACGCCCAGCTCCCGGACCTCGTCCTTGAACAGGTCGCGCAGCGGTTCCAGCAATTTCAGGCCCAGTTGCTCGGGCAGGCCACCCACGTTGTGGTGGCTCTTGATGGTGACGGCCTTCTTGCTCTTGGCGCCGCCGGATTCGATCACGTCCGGGTAAATCGTGCCTTGTGCCAACCACTTGGCGCCTTTTGTTGAAGCGCCACTTGAAGTCAGCTTGGCGGCCTCGGCCTTGAAGACGTCCACGAACAGGCGGCCGATGATCTTGCGTTTTTGCTCCGGGTCGCTGACGCCAGCGAGTTCGCCGAGAAACAGGTCGGCCGCGTCCACGCGCACCACCTTCGCATGCAGCTGGCCGGCAAACATGTCCATCACCATGTCGCCTTCGTTGAGGCGCAGCAGGCCGTGGTCAACGAACACGCAGGTGAGCTGGTCGCCGATGGCGCGGTGGATCAGCGCGGCGGCGACGGACGAATCGACGCCGCCCGACAGGCCGAGGATCACCTCTTCATCGCCCACCTGGGCACGGATCTGTTCCACGGCTTCGGCGATGTGGTCGCGCATCACCCAGTCGGGGTTCGTGCCGCAGATCTGCAGCACAAAGCGCTCCAGCATCGCGCGGCCCTGCACGGTGTGGGTCACTTCGGGGTGGAACTGCACCGCATAGAAGCGCCGGGCTTCGTCGGCCATGCCGGCGATGGGGCAGCTGTCGGTGCTGGCCATGAGCTTGAAGCCTGGGGGCAGCTCGGTCACCTTGTCGCCGTGGCTCATCCACACCTTGAGCATGCCGTGGCCCTCGGGCGTGTGGAAATCGGCGATGTCTTTCAGCAGCGCGGTGTGGCCACGCGCCCGCACCTCGGCGTAGCCGAACTCGCGGGTGTTGGAGCCTTCCACCTTGCCACCGAGTTGCTGCGCCATGGTCTGCATGCCGTAGCAGATGCCGAGCACCGGAATCCCCAGCTCGTAGACCGCGTCGGGCGCCTTGTCGTCCACCTCGTACACGCTGGCGTGGCTGCCGGAGAGCACGATGCCTTTCAGTCGCCCGTCGGCCGCGAACCCGCGCACCCACTCGCTGCTCACGTCGCACGGATGCACCTCGCAATAGACGTGCGCCTCGCGGATGCGGCGCGCGATGAGCTGGGTGACCTGGGAGCCGAAGTCGAGGATGAGGATCTTGTCGTGCTGCATGGTGGTCGGTGAACTTCTAAAAAGGCACGGGCCGCCTCGAAAGACGACCCGTTGAGCAAGAGGCCACCCACCCAGGGCACCGCGGAACTGGCTTGGCCAGGCCGCAGGTGCCGCCCCCTGGGGGGTGACGCCGCAGGCGGCGCGGGGGGTATCAATCAGCCCGGTAGTTCGGCGCTTCCTTGGTGATCTGCACGTCGTGCACGTGGCTCTCGCGCATGCCGGCGGCCGTGATCTGCACGAACTCGGCCCGGTCCTTCATTTCCTGGATCGTTCCGCAGCCGCAGTAACCCATGCTGGCGCGCACGCCGCCGGCGAGCTGGAAGATGATCGCCACCACCGAGCCCTTGTAGGGCACGCGGCCCTCGATGCCCTCGGGCACCAGCTTGTCGGCGTTGGGGTTGCCGGTGCTGCTTTCCTGGAAGTAGCGGTCGGCGCTGCCTTGCTGCATGGCGCCGATGGAGCCCATGCCGCGGTAGCCCTTGTAGCTGCGCCCCTGGTACAGGATGACCTCGCCCGGGGCCTCTTCGGTGCCGGCGAACATGCCACCCATCATCACGCTGCTGGCGCCCGCCGCGATGGCCTTGGCGATGTCGCCGCTGTAGCGGATGCCGCCGTCGGCGATCAGCGGAATGCCACTGCCGCGCAGTGCGGTGGCGACGTTGTCGATCGCCGTGATCTGGGGCACGCCCACGCCCGCCACGATGCGCGTGGTGCAGATCGAGCCCGGCCCGATGCCCACCTTGACCGCGTCTGCACCGGCTTCCGCCAGCGCCAACGCAGCCGCGCCGGTGGCGATGTTGCCGCCCACCACATCGACCTGCGGGTAGTTCTGTTTGACCCAGCGCACCCGCTCAATCACGCCACGGCTGTGACCGTGTGCGGTGTCGACCACGATGGCGTCAACCCCGGCCTTGACCAGCGCCTCCACGCGCTCTTCCGTCCCCTCGCCCACGCCCACCGCCGCGCCCACGCGCAACCGGCCCGCGGCATCGCGTGCGGCGTTCGGGAAGTTGAGCTGCTTGGTGATGTCCTTCACCGTGATCAGGCCCTTGAGCTCAAAGGCGTCATTCACCACGAGCAGGCGCTCCAGCTTGTGCTTGTTCAGCAGCGCTTTGGCCTCTTCCGGCGTCGTGCCCTCCGGCACCGTGATCAGCCGCTCGCGCGGCGTCATGATTTCGCGCACCGGCAGGTCGTAGCGGGTCTCGAAGCGCAGGTCGCGCCCGGTGACGATACCGGCCACCGTGCCGTTGGCGATCACCGGAAAGCCGGAGACACCCAACTCGTCGGACAGCTTCATCACCTGCCGCACCGTGGTCTCGGGGGTGATCACCACCGGATCGCGCAGCACGCCGCTTTCATAGCGCTTGACCTTGGCGACCTGCGCCGCCTGGTCGGCCGCGGTCAGGTTCTTGTGGATGATGCCCATGCCGCCTTCTTGCGCGATGGCGATCGCCAGGCGGGCCTCGGTGACCGTGTCCATGGCAGCGGACACCAGGGGCAGGTTGAGCTGGATGTTGCGGGAGAAACGGGTGGCCAGCGAGGTGTCCTTGGGCAGGACCTGGGAGTACGCGGGCACCAGCAAGACGTCGTCGAACGTGAGCGCGTTGCCGAGGAGGCGCATGAGGGAGATCTCCAAAAACCGGATTGTACCCACGCGTCACGCCCCTCCCGGACGCGCGCCTACCCCAGGAACCGCCGCCGCGCCATGCCGCACAGCGGCGACAAACGGCACTCCGGCGGCAGCCAGCGCGGGCTCGCAACCCCGGCGATACACTGCCGCGCATGAGCACCCACGCCCGCCTCCTCCACACCACCCTCACCTTGTTGTGCGCCGCCACCCCGCTGCTGGCGTCGGCGCAATGGCAGTGGATCGACAACAGCGGCCGCAAGGTGTTCAGCGACACGGCGCCCCCGCCGGACGTGCCCACCAAGAACATCCTGAAAGCGCCGGCCGCACCGGTGCGCGCCGCCGCGCCGGTCGCCCCGGCTGCACCCGCAGCGGCCCCCGCCGCCGAAGCCCGCCTCGGACCGGACGGCAAACCCGCACCGCCCGCCGCGCCGGCGAAGGACAACGAGCTCGAAGCGCGCAAGAAGGCAGCCGAAGCCGCGGAAGAGGCCAAAAAGAAGGCCGAAGCCGACAAGCAAGCCCAGGCCCGCGCCGACAACTGCGAGCGTGCCCGCCGCGCCAAGGCCACGCTGGACTCGGGCGTGCGCATCGCGACCACCAATGCCAAGGGCGAGCGGGAGGTCCTGGACGACGCCGGGCGCAAGGCCGAGGCCGATCGCATCGACGCCATCATCCGCAGCGACTGCGGCCCCGCCGCCCGCTGACCCCGCTTGCCTCGCGCGGGCATCAGGCCCGAGCCCGCGACGGGCGGCCTTTACGACCGGGGGCAACGAGCCCGGTTCAGTAGCCGGATTTCGAGCCTGGACGCCGGCGCGCGAACAGCCCGGCCGTGCGGGCGCCCTGCCCTGCAAAGCGCTCCCGGCGCGCCACTTTCGGGTCCACGCGCAAATCGCGCACCCATTCGACCCGATCGCCGTCGTGGAGCGCCTGGTCCAGCGTCGCCGCCCGACTCCAGACGCCGACGTGCCACGACGTCGCCAGCCCGTCCTCGCCGTCCCACCAGCCAGCGGCGGCCAGCGCGTCGCGCACACACGAGCCCGCTGCCAGCTCCACCACACATTCCTCGGTCTGGCGGGGTGCCGGCGCCCGGACCACGGTCACGCGCAGCCGGGCCGGTGTGGGCGAATCAGCCGGCGCCATACACCTGGTCCGCGCGTTTGACAAAAGCATCCACCAGGCTGCCGGCGATGCGGTCAAACACCGGACCGACGATCGCCGCCAGCGCCGCGTTCGAGAATCCGTAGCTCAGGGTGAACTCCACCTTGCAGGCGCGCTGGCTGCCGTCGCCCAGGGGAGTGAACTGCCACTGGCCATCGAGCCGAGAGAACGGTCCATCGAGCAGCTCCATCTGCACCCCACGGCCGGGCTGGTGGGTGTTGCGGGTGGTGAAGCTCTGTTTCAGCCCGCTGATCGCCATGCCGACGCGCGCCACCATACCGTCCTCGCGGTGCTCGATCACCTCGCCATGGTCGCACCACGGCAAAAACTGCGGGTAGTGCTGCACGTCGGTCACCAGCGCGTACATCTCTTCGGCGCTGTGCCACAGCAGCACGGACTTGTGGATGGTTTTCATACAATCGGCGCCCGGCGCGTCGCGGCCGGACCGCAAATTCTAGGGGGCTTGCCATCGGTGCCCCGCGCCCCCACCTCAATACCCATGGCCTCCTCCGCTCCCACCGCCGCGCCCAAACAGCCCGGCAAGCCCGCCGGCAAGTCCTCGCCCAAGAAGCCGGTGGACAGCCGCATCGCCGACAACAAGAAGGCGTTGTTCAACTACGCCATCGAAGAGCGCTTCGAGGCCGGCATGGTGCTGCAAGGCTGGGAGGTGAAGGCCCTACGCGAGGGCAAGGTCCAGCTCACCGACGGCTATGTGGTGATCCGAAACGGCGAGCTGTTCCTCATCGGCTGCCAGATCAACCCCATCCGCACCACCAGCACCCACGTCAGCGCCGAGTCCGCGCGCACCAAGAAGCTGCTGCTCCACAAAGACCAGATCCGCCGCCTGATCGGCAAGGTCGAGCAAAAGGGCAACACGCTGGTGCCGCTCAACCTGCACTGGAAGGCGGGCAAGGTGAAATGCGAAATCGCGCTGGCCAAGGGCAAGGCCGAACACGACAAACGCGACACGATCAAGGACCGCGAAGGCAAGCGCGAGGTGGAGCGCGCGCTCAAGGCGCGCCACCGCTAAAAAAAAGCACCGCGGGGCGGTGCTCAGTCGTCTCCCTGGTATTTCGTTGCGTTCGGTGTGACAGACCGCCGGCGACTTTAGGTGGCCGCGACGACCGCTGTGCCGGGGGTATCAGCCCAGGGCGCGCAGGGGGTGGGCGTGGGGCGGCCACGGTGGGGCGAAGTAGGCGTCGACGTCGGCGGGCGTGACCTCTTCGACCCGGGCGGGGTGCCACTTGGGCTGGTGGTCTTTGTCGATGGCGAGGGCGCGGATGCCTTCGACGGTGTCGCTGGCGGGGCCGGGGCGCACGTGGAAGCAGCGGCGCACGAGGTCGCGCTCCAGCCGCAGGTCGTCGGCGAGGCTGAGGCTGCGGGCGCGGCGGATGAAGGCGAGCACGACGTGGAGCATCAGCGGGGAGCGCTGGCGCAGGGCGGCGGCGGTGTCGCGGGCCCACGCGCTGTCGGTGGCTTCGAGGGCGTGGACGATGGCGGTGGCGTCGGGCAGCGCGAACACGCGCTCGAGCTCGGCGGCCGGCCACGGCGCGGGGGCGGGCGTGGTGCTGAGGTGGCTGGCCACCCAGCGCTCGACGGCGTCGCCGTTTTCGAACGGCGTGGTGGCCAGGCTGGCCCACAGGCCGGGCAGACGGCCGGACTCGATGTGGCCGTCGGCCAGCCCGGCGGTGATGGCTTCGCGACCGGCGAGCACGCGGCCGGTGAGCGCGAGGTATTCGCCCAGGCGACCGGCGCAGCGGCTCAGGAAGTAGCCGCCGCCGACATCGGGGAACAGACCGATGTTGGTCTCGGGCATGGCCAGCTTGCTGCGCTCGGTGATCACGCGCAGGCTCGCGCCCTGACTGACGCCCATGCCTCCGCCCATGCAGATGCCGTCCATCAGCGCGATGTAGGGCTTGGGGTAGGTGTGGATGAGGTGGTTGAGGGCGTATTCCTCGGTGAAGAAGTCTTCCAGCTCGGGGTTGCCGGCCAGCGCGGCCTGATGGAAGAAGCGGATGTCGCCGCCGGCGCAGAAGGCGCCGAAGGGCCCTTCCTTGTGAACGCCGCGAATCACCACGGCCAGCACGGCCGGGTCATCGCGCCAGGCCAGCAGCGCGGTGGTCAGGTCGCGCACCATGCCCAGGGTCAGCGCGTTGAGCGCCTTGGGGCGGTTGAGCGTGAGGCAGCCCACGCGGCCCATCACTTCGGCCACGACTTCGGTGGTCACCATCGGTTCCGACATGCTTGTTTCTCCTCCAGGGGTCAGGTCAACTCGGGTTCGGGGCGGTCAGGCCGCGGCGCTGCGCGCCCGCCAGCCCAGCCACTCGTTGATCACCAGCGCGCCAATCACCAGACTGCCGCCGATCAACACCTCATGGCCGGGCCGTTCGCCTGCACCCAGCCACGCCAGCAGGATGCCGAAAATGACTTCCAACAGCGCCAACAGCGACACTTCCGGCGCCTTCAGCGAGCGCGCGCACACCACCGCCAGCGCACACGGGATGGCCAACTGCACCAGACCCAGCATGCCCAGCCAGGCGATGTCGGCGCCGGTGGCGGAGAACGGCAGCGCCAGCGGCAGCGTGGCCAGCGCGGAGATCACCCCGCCCAACAAGACCGCCGGCACCAGGTCGATCGACGCGCCGTGCTGCTGGCTGCGCTGCGTCACCGTCCAGTTGATTGCCCCCGCCACCGGCACGCACAGCGACACCAGCGAGCCGATCACCAGCTGGCGCGTGTCCATCGCCGGGTCGCCGAAGGCGGCGACGAACTGCGAGCCGTACATGTAGACGATGCCCAGTCCGGCCGCCACGATCGCTGCCCAGGTGCGCAGCGCCAGCCGCTGGCCGAGCATCACCCGCGCCAGCAACGCGGTGAACAGCGGGCCGAGCGACATGATGATCAGCACGTTGGCCACCGTGGTGAAGGTCAGCGCCAGCATGAAGGCGGTGAACATCACGCTCCAGCACAGCCCGCTGATCCAGAACGCCGGCACCTCGGGCAGCAGGCCCCAGTGACGGTGCAGGAAACGCCCCAGCGCCGACCGCTCGGTGGTGGACGCCCCGCCCTGCCCCGCCGCGCCCCGCCGCCACAGCGGCAGGATGAACAGCAGGGACAGCGCGGTGAATGCGCTGCGCCAGAACGTCACCTCAAAGCGCGCGGCCGATTCCAGCTGGCGAGACACCACCCCGGCGATGGACCACAGCAGGGTCACCACCACCATCAGGAACACCGCCTGGGTGTGGGTGAGGCGACTGAGCGCGCGAAAAGGCATGACTACGTTCTCGAAAGGTGGGCCGCCGCGCCGGAGGGCCATCCCCGGCAAGGCCGCGCTCCCTGGGGAGCCGCGACCCGCGCAGCGGCGCAGCGTGGGGGCTCCCTGGTCGGCCGCTGGGCCGCCCCAAGGCCGAACGCGCCCCCTCGGGGGGCAGCGACCCGCGCAGCGGCGCAGCGTGGGGGCACTGATTACTCGCGGCTGGCGCGCTTGCGCTCGTGCTCTTTCAGGTAACGCTTGCGCAGGCGGATGCTCTTGGGCGTGATTTCGACCAGCTCATCGTCCTCGATGAATTCCACGCCGTACTCCAGCGTCAGCTGGATCGGCGGCGTGATCTTGATCGCGTCTTCCTTGCCGCTGACTCGGAAGTTGGTGAGTTGCTTGGTGCGCGTGGCGTTGACGACGAGGTCGTTGTCGCGGCTGTGGATGCCGACGATCATGCCCTCGTACACCGGGTCGTTGGCCTTGACGAACATGCGGCCGCGGTCGTCGAGCTTGCCCAGCGCGTAGTTGAAGATCTCGCCGTCGTCCATGCTGATCAGCACGCCGTTCTTGCGCGCGGCCACCTCGCCCTTGTGCGGCTCGTAGCCGTCGAAGATGTTGGAGATCAGGCCCGAGCCGCGGGTCAGGTTGAGGAACTCGTTGGTGAAGCCGATCAGGCCCCGCGCCGGAATGCGGTACTCCAGGCGCACACGGCCTCGGCCGTCGGGTTCCATGTTGACCAGCTCGCCCTTGCGCTCGCCCAGCGCCTGCATCACGCCGCCCTGGTGTTGTTCTTCCACGTCGGCGGTGACCAGCTCGATCGGCTCGCACTTCTCGCCATTGATCTCCTTGAACACCACGCGCGGCTTGCTCACAGCCAGCTCATAGCCTTCGCGGCGCATGTTCTCGATCAGGATCGTCAGGTGCAATTCACCGCGGCCCGAGACCTCGAACACGCCGTCCTCGCCGGTTTCCTTCACGCGCAGCGCCACGTTGCTCTGCAGCTCCTTCTGCAGGCGGTCCCAGATCTGCCGGCTGGTCACGTACTTGCCTTCGCGGCCTGCCAGCGGGCTGGTGTTGACGCAGAAGTTCATCGTCAGCGTCGGCTCGTCGATCTTGAGCATGGGCAGCGGACGCGGCTCCAGCGGATCGGTCACCGTCACACCAATGCCGATGTCGGCAATGCCGTTGATCAGCACAATGTGGCCGGGTCCGGCCTCGCTCACCTGCACCCGGTCCAGGCCCTGGAAGGTCAGCACCTGGTTGACCCGCCCCTTCACCGGCGCACCCTCCGGCCCGGCCATCACGACCACGTCCATGCCCGGCTTGATGGTGCCGGCGTTCACCCGGCCCACACCGATGCGGCCAACGAAGCTGTTGTAGTCCAGCGCGGAAATCTGCAGCTGCAGCGGATCGGCCGGATTGCCCTCGTGCGCCGGCACGTGCTTGAGGATGGTCTCGAACAGGGCCGACATGTCCGGGCCCCACTGCTCGCCCGGCGCGCCCTCTTCGAGCGAACTCCAGCCATTGATGCCCGAGGCATAGACCACGGGAAAGTCGAGCTGCTCGTCGGTGGCGCCGAGCTTGTCGAAGAGGTCGAACGCGGCGTTGACCACCCTGTCGCAATTCGCGCCGGGCTTGTCGACCTTGTTCACCACCACGATCGGCTTGAGGCCCAGGGCCAGCGCCTTCTTTGTGACGAAGCGGGTCTGCGGCATCGGGCCTTCCTGGGCGTCGATCAGCAGCAGCACACCGTCCACCATGGACAGCGCACGCTCGACCTCGCCGCCGAAGTCCGCGTGGCCGGGGGTGTCAACGATGTTGATGTGGGTGCCCTTCCAGCTGACTGCGCAGTTCTTGGCCAGGATGGTGATGCCACGCTCACGTTCGATGGCGTTGTTGTCCATCACCGTGTCTTGCACCTTCTCATGCTCGGCGAAAGTGCCGCTCTGGCGCAGCAGCTGGTCAACCATGGTGGTTTTGCCGTGGTCAACGTGGGCAATGATCGCGATGTTGCGAATGGGGGTCGTGCTCATGCGGAGGTTTCCTCTGAAGACTGGATGTGCTGGATGTCGAGGGGGCTCAGCAGACGCCCCGGAATGAGTTCGCCGCCCGCGGCATGGGCGGTGCCCAGCAGCGACGGGCGGCCGTGAAACGGCGGTCCAAAAACAGCGATGCGTTCGTGATCGGGCCAGTCACCGCGGCGGCGCACGCCACTGAGAAAGCGGCCGGCGTCCTCGTCGCCAAGCTGCACCGCGCGGTGGTCGCCCAGCAGGCATTCCACCGGGCGCAGGGCGGCCAGGCGAGCGGCCTCATCCATCTCGGCCAAGGCGTCGAGGCTCAGGCAGTCGGACGCATCGAACGGACCCGTGGCCACGCGCCGCAAGGCGGTGAGATGACCGCCACAACCGAGGGCCTCGCCGATGTCCTCCCCGAGCGTACGGATGTAGGTGCCCTTGCTGCAACGCACACGAAGCCGCAGCTGGGGCGCCTCACCGCCGAGCTGGAAATCGATCAGTTCAAGGTCGTGGATCGTCACGCGCCGCGGCGCTCGTTCCACGGTTTCGCCGTCGCGCGCGTATTCGTACAAGGCCTTGCCGTCCTTTTTGAGCGCGCTGTGCATCGGCGGCACTTGGTCGATCACGCCGGTAAAGCGGTCGAGCACCTCCACCACCTGCCCAATGCTGCATCGCACCGGCCGGGCGTCGATCACCGCGCCTTCGGCGTCGGCCGTGGTGGTTCTCACGCCCAGGCGGACCGTTGTCTCGTAGGTCTTGTCGGCATCGAGGTGCAACTGGCTGAACTTGGTCGCGGCGCCGAAACACAACGGCAACACGCCACTGGCCAGCGGATCGAGCGTGCCGGTGTGGCCCGCCTTCTCGGCGCGCAGCAACCACTTGGCTTTCTGCAAAGCCTGGTTGCTGGAGAGTCCCAGCGGCTTGTCGAGCAACAACACCCCATGCACAGGGCGCCGTGTGATTCGGCCCCCACGCTCCGCCGCTGGCGCGGGTCGCTGCCCCCCGAGGGGGCGCGTTTCGCCTTGGGGCGGCCCGGCGGCGAAACCCCGTGGGCGCAACGCAGACATGCTCACTCCTCTTTGGCGCGGGAAGCGACCGCCTTGGAGATCAAGGCGTTCATGTCGGCCGCGCGCTCGGTGGTGCGGTCGAACACGAAGTGCAGCGTGGGCACGGTGTGGATGTGCAGGCGCTTGAACAGCGCGTTGCGCAGGAAGCCGGCCGCGGCGTTGAGGCCGGCGGTGGTTTCGGTGGGATCGCCGGTGAGCAGGCTGAAGAACACCTTGGCGTGGGCGTAGTCCGGCGTGACTTCGACGGCATTGAGCGTGACCATGCCCACGCGCGGGTCCTTGAGCTCGCGCGCGATCAGCTCGGCCAGATCGCGCTGGATCTGGTCGGCCACGCGGTAGCCGCGGTTGGGGACGGACGACGCCTTGCGGGGCATGGTGCTCTGTCGCGCAGCGCCTTACAGCGTGCGCGCCACTTCCTTGACCTCAAAGAACTCGAGCTGATCGCCCTCTTTGATGTCGTTGTAGTTTTTGAGCTTGATACCGCACTCGAAGCCTTCCTTGACCTCGCGCACGTCGTCCTTGAGGCGCTTGAGCGACTCGAGCTCGCCGGTGTAAACCACCACGTTGTCGCGCAGCAGGCGGAAATGGGCCGAGCGCGTGACCTGGCCCGAGGTGACCATACAGCCGGCCACCGTGCCGATCTTGGACGCCACGAACACGGTGCGGATTTCGGCCGTACCGATGGTTTCCTCGCGCTTCTCGGGCGCCAGCATCCCCGACATGGCGGCCTTCAGATCGTCCACCGCGTCGTAAATGATGTTGTAGTAGCGCAGGTCGATCTCGTTGCCTTCGGCCAGCTTGCGCGCGCCGGCATCGGCCCGCACGTTGAAGCCGATCACCACCGCACCCGCCGCGATCGCGAGGTTGACGTCGCTCTCGCTGATGCCGCCCACGCCGGCGTACACCAGCTGGACCTTGACCTCGGCCGTGGAGAGCTTGAGCAGCGAAGCGGCCAGCGCCTCCTGAGAACCCTGCACATCGGCCTTGAGGATGATCGGCAGCGTCTTGACCTCGCCGGCAGCCATGTCCGCAAACATGTTCTCGAGCTTGGCGGCCTGCTGTTTGGCCAGCTTGGTGCTGCGGTACTTGCCCGCGCGGTAGGTGGCGATTTCGCGGGCGCGGCGCTCATCGGCCATCACCATGAATTCGTCACCGGCCTGCGGCACCTCGGCCAGACCCTGAATCTCCACCGGAATCGACGGACCCGCCTCCTTCGCGGCCTTGCCGTTTTCGTCCAGCATGGCGCGCACGCGGCCCGAGGTCTGGCCCGCCAGCACCACGTCGCCCACCTTCAGCGTGCCGGACTGGACCAGCACGGTCGCAACCGCGCCGCGGCCCTTGTCCAGACGCGCTTCGATCACCAGGCCCTTGGCCATCGCATCGACCGGCGCGGTCAGTTCCAGCACCTCGGCCTGCAGCAGCACCTGTTCCAGCAGCGCGTCGATGCCCTGGCCGGTCTTGGCGGACACCGCCACGAACGGTGAATCGCCGCCGAACTCTTCGGGCACCACTTCCTCGGCCACCAGTTCGGCCTTCACGCGCTCGATGTTGGCTTCGGGCTTGTCGGCCTTGGTCATCGCCACCACGATCGGCACCTTCGCCGCCTTGGCGTGCTTGATGGCTTCCTTGGTCTGCGGCATCACGCCGTCGTCGGCCGCGCACACCAGGATGACGATGTCCGTGGCCTGGGCGCCGCGGGCACGCATCGCCGTGAAGGCTTCGTGGCCCGGGGTGTCGAGGAAGGTGACGGTGCCCCGCGGCGTGTCGACGTGGTAAGCGCCGATGTGCTGCGTGATGCCGCCCGCTTCGCCAGCCGCCACTTTCGTGCGGCGGATGTAGTCCAGCAGCGAGGTCTTGCCGTGGTCCACGTGGCCCATGACGGTGACCACCGGAGCGCGCGACAGCGCCTCGGCCTGCTGGCCCTGCACTTCCTCTTCCGTGAAGGCTTCCGGGTCGTCCAGCGCGGCCTGAACCGCTTTGTGCCCGAGCTCCTCGACGACGATCATCGCCGTGTCCTGGTCGAGCGACTGGTTGATGGTCACCATCTGGCCGAGCTTCATCAGCTGCTTGATCACCTCGGACGACTTGACCGCCATCTTGTGGGCCAGTTCGGCGACCGTGATCGTCTCGGGCACGTGCACCTCGAGTTGCTTGAACTCGGCGGGCGCAGCGAAGGAACCCTGGCCACCATCGCGGCTGTCGCGGTCGTTGCGCTTGCCCTTGGGGCCGCTGCGCCAGTTGCCACGCCCGGCGGTGGTGTCGCCACGGGTCTTGATTTCCTTCTTCTTGGCCGCGTCGTCCTTCCAGGTCGAGGACAGGTTCTCCGACTTGACTTCTTTTTTGCCAGCACCGCCCGCGGTGGTGGCGGGGGCTGCCGTGCCCGGGGCTTTGGTCGGCGTGCCGGCGGGCTTGTGCAGCGTGCCCTTGAGGCCGGCGGCCTTGTCGGCGGGCGGCGGTTCGGGCTTCTTGGCCACCAGGGTGCGCGCCGGGGTGGACATCATGGCGCGGATGCTCGCGGCTTCGGCTTCGGCCTTGCGGCGGCGCTCTAGCAGCTCGGCAGCGCGCTGCTCCTCGGCCTTCTTCAGTTCCGCCGCTTTGGCGGCGTCGGCCTTCGCGGCGTCGGCTTTGGCGGCCTGCGCTTTCGCGGCGGCCTCGGCCTTCGCGCGTTCGGCGCTGTTGTCCGGTGCGGCGGCGGCGGGAGCCGCGGCCTGCTGCGCCTTGGCCAGGGCAGCCGCGGCCGCTTCCGCGGCTTCGCGCTCGCGCTCGGCGGCGGCCGCGCGCGCCTCTTCGGCTTCCCGCGCAGCGCGCTTGGCGGCGAGTTCTTCCTCCTGGCGGCGGATCAGCTCGGCCTGGCGACGGGCTTCTTCTTCGCGGCGGGCCAGTTCGGCCTGGTCCACGACCGGGGCTGCCGGCTCGGCCGGCTCGGCCACCGGGGCCGGTGCCTCGGGCGCGACCTCGTCATCCCGCTTGATGAACGTGCGCTTCTTGCGCACCTCCACCTGGATCGTGCGGGCGCGGCCGGTGGCGTCGGCCTGCTTGATCTCGGAGGTCGACTTCTTCACCAGGGTGATCTTCTTGCGCTCGCCACCCGCGGTGCCATGGGCGGCCTTGAGGTGGTTGAGCAGCTGCTGCTTGTCCGACTCATTGATCGGATCGGTGCCCGCGCGCTTGGGCACGCCCGCGGCGGCCAGCTGCTCCAGCAGCACGCTCGTGGGCTTGTTCAGTTCGGCGGCCAGTTCGGCGACGGTGGTACTTGTCATGGGTTCGATGCTCCGTGGGCCTCCGGCGATCAGGACTGCGACGACGCTTCGTCACCGGCGAACCAGTGCGCGCGGGCCTGCATGATCAGGGCGGTGGCCTCGTCCGGCGACTGGCCGGTGATGTCGGTGAGCTCGTCGGTGGCCAGATCGGCCAGCTCGTCGCGGGTGTGGATGCCAGCCTCGGCCAGCTTGGCCACCAGCTCCGGCGTGATGCCTTCCAGGTCCTTGAGGTTCTGAGACACCTCTTCCACGCTTTCCTCGCGGGCGATTTCCATGGTCAGCAGCGCGTCCTTGGCGCGGGTGCGCAGCTCGGTCACGGTTTCCTCGTCGAATGCCTCGATCTCGAGCATCTCCTGCAGCGGCACGTAGGCCACTTCTTCGAGGCTGGTGAAACCTTCTTCGATGAGGATGTCGGCAATCTCCTGGTCCACGTCCAGCTTGGCCATGAACAGCTTGCGGATGCCATCGGCCTCTTCCGCCTGCTTCTGCGCGGACTCGTCGGCGGTCATGATGTTGATCCGCCAGCCGGTGAGCTCGCTGGCGAGCCGCACGTTTTGACCGCCGCGGCCGATGGCGATCGCGAGGTTCTCTTCGTCCACGACCACGTCCATGGCGTGACGCTCCTCGTCCACCACGATGGACGAGACGTTGGCCGGCGCCAGCGCGCCGATCACAAACTGGGCAGGGTCGTCGGACCACAGCACGATATCCACCCGCTCGCCGGCCAGCTCATTGGTCACGGCATTGACGCGGGAGCCGCGCACGCCGACGCAGGTGCCGATCGGGTCGATGCGGCGGTCGTGGCTGAGCACGGCGATCTTGGCGCGCGAACCCGGGTCGCGGGCGCACTTCTTGATCTCCAGCAGGCCCTGCTCAATCTCGGGCACTTCCTGTCGGAACAGCTCGATCATGAATTCAGGCGCCGAGCGCGACAGCAGGATCGGGGCGCCACGCAGCGTGAGGTCGACTTCCATGATCATGGCGCGCACGCGGTCGCCGGTTCGGAAGTTCTCCTTCGGGATCATTTCGTTGCGCTTGAGGCGGCCTTCCACGCGACCGCTCTCCACGATCAGATCGCCCTTGTCCAGGCGCTTGACCGTGCCCACGAACACCTTGTCGCCGCGCGACATGAAGTCGTTGAGCAGCATCTCGCGTTCGGCGTCACGGATTTTTTGCAGGATCACCTGCTTGGCAGCCATCGCGCCAATCCGGCCGATCGGCACGCTTTCCACCGGCTTCTCGATGTAGTCGCCCTCTTCGATATCGGGGATCTCTTCCCGGGCGTCGGTGAGCAACTCCTCGGCGTCCGGGTTCTGCAGGCCGGCGGAATCGGGCACCACCAGCCAGCGGCGGAAGGTTTCGTAGGCGCCGGTGTCGGGGTCCATCGCCACGCGGATGTCGACCTCGCCCTTGTAGAGCTTCTTCGTGGCCGAGGCCAGCGCTTGTTCCACGGCGCCCAGCACCACATCGCGCTCGACGTTCTTCTCGCGCGAGATGGCATCGATCAGCATCAACATTTCGCGGTTCATATCACTCGCCCACCTTTCCGGATCGCTTCGTTGTTCTGTCAAGAGTTGCGGGTCAGCCCTCGGCCGCCCCCGGGGCAGAACGCCCCTTGAAATTCACAATCGGCGCCAGCCGTGCGCCTTGCAGCTCGGCCAGCGAGAACGTCAGCGCCTGCAGAGGCGCCTCGGCCTTTTTGCGACTCACGCGCTGGCCCGGCTTGGGCGGCGGCTCGTCGCTCCAGACGATCTGCCACTGCGCGCCGTCGGCGGCACGCTCCAGCGTGCCGCGGAATTTCTTGCGGCTCGCCGACACCGCGCCGCCGTTGGCGCCCAGCGGGGCCTTCAGGGTGATGTCGATGACCGCGCCTTCAAAGCGCTGGAAGTCGGCTTCGTGGCGCAGCGGGCGGTCGATGCCCGGCGAACCGACCTCCAGCCGCCGGTAATCCATGCCTTCCACCTCCAGCACGTACTGGAGCTGGCGCGTCACGCGCTCGCAGTCCTCGACGGTCACGAACTGCTCCGGCGGACGCGGCTCACCGGGCGGCGGCGGGGTCCAGGGCAGATCGATCGTCACGCGCAGCAAGCCGCCGGCCGACCGTTCGAGGTCGACCAGGTCAAATCCCAGTCCGGCGACGGTGGTGGCGACGGTGTCCTGCCAGGCCATGCGGTGCGTGTGAGCGGTGTGTGCGGTCAAAAATCGGGGCGGAAGCTGGGCAAAAACGAACGATTGCCCGGCGATCAGCCAAAAAAAATGGGCCGGTGTTACCCGCCCATTTGGTCGTGAAGCCCGCATTGTAGCCCGGGAATGGCCCCCAAGCAAGCCGCGAGCCAGCCAATCGGCGCTGGCCGGGACGCCTGATGCCCGCCGTCAGATGCCCAGCACCCACTGGATCAGGTTCTTCGCCAGGAAGCCCAGCATGCCGAAGGACAAGACCATGAACAGCACGAACGTACCGAACCGACCGGCACGACTCTCGCGCGCCAGGTTCAGCACGATGAACAGCATGTACAGGATGAACGCGCCGACGCCGAACGTCAGCCCGAACTGAGCGATCTGGGCCTCGGTGTAGCCAAACAGGGTGCCTTCCATGGCTCACTCCCGCCCGGCAAGGTCGCGGTAGGCGTGCCAGCTGGCGTGAGCCAGCCAGGGAATGGCCACGATCAGACCGATGAGCGCCAAGGACATGGCCACCCCAACGATCAGTGCGATCACCACTGCCCACACCCCGCAGGTGACCGGTTGCGTCGCCACCGCGCGCCAGCTGGCGCCCACGGCCTGATGCACCGGCAGCGGCCGGTCCACGAGCAGCGGCAGCGCCACCACGGTGGAGGCGAACACCGGCGCGGCCAGCAGCGCGCCTTGCAGCAGCCACAACTCGAACAGCCCGACCTGCGGCGCCAGCACGATGTGGCGGATGAAGTCCACCGGCGCGCGGATCGGCACCGGCGAGGCCAGCGTGATCAGCCCGGCGGACGTGAGCACCCAGCCGGTGCCGGCCAGCGCGAGCAGCAGGCCGAAGCGCACCAGCCGCCCGTCGCCCGAGCGCCACAGCGCCGCCACCTCGCCGAGCCCCAGGCGCTGCCCCCGCTCCAGCGCGCGACTGACGGCGTACAGGCCGGTGGCCAGGATGGGCGCGACGATCAGAAAGCCGGAGAACGCACCGGCGAGCAGCCAGAAGCGGTCGCGCGCGAGCAGCAACAGCGCCGCACCGAAGGCGGTGATCAAAAAGCCGTGAAACAGGCCGGGGACGGGATGGCGCCGCAGGTCCTGCCAGCCCAGGGCGAGCCAGCGCAGGCAGGCGGTGGGTGGCAACGGGGCGGCCGGGGCGGAGGAACTCATGCCGGCATTGTCGGGCGCGGCACCGCCCGGCCGCATGACCTGCGTCAAGCCGCGGCGCGGACCAGCTGGCGGGTGTAGTCGTGGCCGGGCGAACGCAGCACCTGCGCCACCGGGCCGGTTTCGACGATGGCGCCGTCCTTCATGACGATCACCTCGTGCGCCATGGCCTCGATCACCGCCACGTCGTGGGTGATCAGCAGGTAGCTCAGACCGCGGTCGCGCTGCAGGCGCTGCAGCAGCGCCAGCACCTGTTTCTGCACGGTCACGTCGAGCGCGCTCGTGGGCTCGTCGAGCACCAGCAAGCGCGGCTCCACCACCAGCGCGCGGGCAATGGCCAGGCGCTGGCGCTGGCCGCCGGAGAACTCGTGCGGGTAGCGTTGCAGCCAGTCGCCGCCCTGCTGGGGGTCGCTGACCAGGCCCACGTCCGCCAGCGCAGCCACGACCCGCTCGCGCCGCTGCGCCGCGGTCAGGTCGGGCCGGTGGACACGCAGCCCCTCGCCCACGATCTGCTCGATCGTCAGGCGCGGCGACAGCGAGGAAAACGGGTCCTGGAACACCACCTGCACCCGCTGGCGCAAGGCCCGGGTGCGGCCGGCCTGACGTGCCTCGTCCCAACCGGTGCCGTCCACGGCAAGCTGGCCTTCGTGGGGCATCAGGCCCAGCGCGGCGAGCGCCAGCGTGCTTTTGCCCGAGCCGGACTCGCCCACCACGCCCAATGTGCGGCCGGGTGGGATGTCGAAGTCAGCGCCCTGCACGGCCACGAAGCGCCCCTGGCGGAACCAGCCCCGCAGCCCGGGCAACGGAACCGGGTAGGACACGCGCAGGCCGCGGGCAGCGAGCAGCGGCGTGACCGCGGCGTTGGAAGGATCAGCAGCGTCTTCCACCACGTCGCGCGCCGGACGGCTCGACAGCAGCAGGCGGGTGTAGGCGTGCTGCGGCGCGGCAAACACCCCGTCCACGGGCCCCTGTTCCACCAGGTGCCCGCGTTCCATCACCGCGATCCGGTCGGCAAACCGCCGCACCAGGTTGAGGTCGTGGGTGATCAGGAGCACGGCCATGCCGTGCTGGCGCTGCAGGTCGGACAGCAGGTCGAGAATCTGGCCCCGCAGGCTCACGTCCAGGGCGGTGGTGGGCTCGTCGGCGATCAGCAACCGCGGGCGGCTGGCCAGCGCCATGGCGATCATCGCGCGCTGCCGCTGCCCGCCGCTGAGCTGGTGGGGGTAAGCCTGGGCCCGGCGCGCCGGCTCAGGAATCCCGGTGGACGCGAGCAGCTCCACGGTGGCCGGGCCTGCCTGCGCCCGGCTCAGGCCGCGCTTGAGTTGCAGCACCTCCGCGATCTGGTCGCCCACCGGGTACAGCGGGTTGAGCGCGGTCATCGGCTCCTGGAAGACCACCGACACCGCATCCCCACGCACACCGCGCAGCGCCGTCTCCGACAGGGACAGCAGGTTGCGACCGTCGAGCCACGCTTCACCGCTCACCTCAGCCTGCGGCACCAGCCGCAGCAGCGACAGGGCCGACACCGTCTTGCCCGAGCCCGACTCGCCCACCAGGGCCAGCTTTTCGCCCGGGGCGATGGAGAAGTCCACGCCATGCACCACCGGGCGCCCGGCGAAGGCCACGCGCAGGCCCCGCACGGTCAGCAGTGCGGTCTCAGCCGCCAGCGACGCAGAGGCGCTCATGCGTCGGCCTTTCGCGGATCGAGCGCATCGCGCAGGGCGTCGCCCATGAAGGTGAGCAGCAGCAGCGTGATCACCAGGACCGCGAAGGTGGAGATCGAGATCCACCACGCGTCGATGTTGTTTTTGCCCTGACTCAGCAATTCACCCAGCGAGGGCGTGCCGGGCGGGACACCCAGGCCGAGGAAGTCAAGCGAGGTCAGGGCCAGGATCGCGGCGCTCATGCGAAACGGCAGGAAGGTGACCACCGGGGTGAGGCTGTTGGGCAGGATGTGGCGCCACATGATCTGCGCGTTGGACAGGCCCATGGCGCGGGCCGCGCGCACGTAATCCAGCTGCCGGTTGCGCAGGAACTCCGCCCGCACGTAGTCGGACAGGCCCATCCAGCCAAACAGACTGAGCAGCACCAGCAGCAGCCCCACGCTGGGCGCGAACACCGCCGAGAAGATGATCAGCAGGTACAGCTCGGGCATGGAGCCCCAGATCTCGATGAAGCGCTGGAAGGCCAGATCGGTCTTGCCGCCAAAAAACCCCTGGATGGCGCCAGTGAGGATGCCCAGCACCACGCCGATGGCGGTGAGTGCCAGCGCAAACAAGACGCTGACCCGGAACCCATAGATGAGCTGCGCCAGCAGGTCGCGGCCGCGGTCGTCGGTGCCGAGCCAGTTGGCCGGGCTCGGCGGCGCGGGGTTGGGCTGCGTGGCGAAGTAGTTGAGCGTTTTCGGGCCGTAGGGGTTGGGCGCGTAGACCGCCCAGTTGTCGCCGCGGGTGATCTGCTCCCGGATAAAGGGGTCGAGGTAGTCGGTGGCGGTGTCGAAGTCGCCGCCGAAGACGGTCTCGGGGTAGTCGCGCCACATCGGGAAATAGGTTTGCCCTTCGTAACGCACCACCAGCGGGCGGTCGTTGGACACCAGTTCCGCGGCGAGGCTGAGCAGCACCAGCGCACTGAACAGGACCAGACTCCAGTAGCCCAGCCGGTTGCGGCGAAAGCGCAGCCAGGCCCGTCGCCACGGCCCGATCGAGCGGGCCGGTACCGCTGGATGCGGCGGAACCGGCGTTGCCAGACCGCGCGCATCGCCCACCACGGGGAGGGAAGCGTCTGCGCCCTGCGCGGGGGCTGCGGGGGGGTTAGTCATATTTCACCCGCGGGTCTACCCAGACATAGCAAAGGTCGGAGATCAGCTTGGTCACCAGACCGATCAGCGTGAAGAGGAAGAGCGTGCCCATCACCACCGGGTAGTCGCGCCGGATCACGCTCTCGTAGCTCAGCAGGCCCAGGCCATCGAGGGAGAACAGCGTTTCGATCAGCAGCGACCCGGCGAAGAACGCGCCCACGAACGCCGCCGGAAAGCCGGTGACGATGGGAATCAGCGCGTTGCGGAACACGTGCTTCCACAGCACCTGCCGCTCGCTCAGGCCTTTGGCCCGCGCCGTCATCACGTACTGCTTGCGGATTTCTTCGAGGAACGCGTTTTTCGTCAGCATCGCCGTGACGGCAAAGCTGCCCAGCACCATCGCCGTGACGGGCAGCGTGATGTGCCAAAGGTAGTCAACGATCCGCGCGCCCCAGCTCAGTTCTTCCCAGTTCGCCGACGTGAGTCCACGCAGCGGGAACCACTGCAGTTGCCCCCCGAAGATCACCAGCAGGGCCACGCCCAGCACGAAGCCCGGAATGGCGTAGCCCACCAGGATGATGAGCGTGGTGACGAGGTCAAAGCGCGTGCCCGCCTGCACGGCCTTGGCCACGCCCAAGGGCACGGCCACGCCGTAGCTGATCAGAAAGGTCCACAGCCCCAGGCTGATCGAGACCGGCAACTTCTCGGCGATCAGCTGCGAGACCGGCTTGTTCTGGAAAAAACTGGTGCCCAGGTCGAAGCGGGCGAAGCGCACCAGCATGTCCCAGAAGCGCTCGTGGGCGGGTTTGTCAAAACCGTACAGGGCCTTGATCTGCTCCAGCCTTTTCGGGTCCACGCCCTGGGCCCCGCGGTACACCGCCCCGCCCTCGGCGCCGGCCGATCCGCCCGCCGCCCGCGCCTCGGCCAGATACTGCTCCACCGGCCCGCCCGGCACGAACTGGATGACGACGAAGGTCAGCAGCAACACCCCCAGCAAGGTGGGGATCATCAGCAGCAGGCGCTTGAGGATGTAGACCCACATAGCACTTCAGCAGGTGTCTGGGCGGGAAACACCACGGATCTGGCTTTGCCAGGCCGTCGGTGTTGCGCCCTTGAGGGGGTGACGCGCGCCGCGCGGCGCGGGGGTGGTCATGGTGTTGCCCACCAGGTATCGATGGCCCACACCTCGCCACTCGCGTACGGCGGCATGCGCTCCGGCCGGCCCAGCCGCCACGCGTTGTAGGCCATGCGGTGGGTGGGGGCAGACCATTGCGGGATCAGCACGTGGCTGTGGCTGATCACGCGATCCAGCGCGCGGCAGGCGGCTTCAAAGCTGGCGCGGTCACGGGCGCCGGTCATGCGCTGCACGATCGCGTCCACCGCGGGGTTGGCGATGCCGGTGTGGTTGCCCGAGTCGGGCGTGCGGGCCGCTTCGCTGCCAAACAGATCGGCGTATTCGGCGCCGGGTGTGTGGGTGCCGCCGTAAGCGAGGGAAATCACGTCGAAATCGAAGGTGCGCAGCCGCTGCTGGTACAGGGCGAAATCGACCGGGCGGAAGCGCAGGGTGATGCCGAGCTTGTCGAGGTTGCGCGTCCAGGGCGCCACCACGCGCGCGCCAACCTCGGCGCTGTCGAGGTATTCCAGCACGAGCGCTTGGCCGGCGGCATTGCGCAGCGCCCCATCCCGCACGGTCCAGCCGGCCTCGCGCAGCAGCGCCTGTGCCTGGCGCAGGTTGTCGCGCAGCGTGCGATCCGCGTCGGTGCGCGGCGGCACATAGGCCGGCCCGAACACCGCTGCCGGCAGTTGGTCGCGCCACGGTTCAAGCAGGGCCCGTTCGGCGGCCGACGGCTCGCCCTGCGCGGCGCACGCGGTGTTGCCGAACAGGCCGCGCACCCGTTGGTAGGCGCCGTAAAACATTTGCCGGTTCATCCACTCGTAGTCCAGCGCCAGCCCCAGCGCCTGGCGGACCCGAATGTCGTCCAGGGGCGGCCGGCGGGTGTTGAGCACGTAACTCTGGAACCCGGTGGGCAGCTGGTGGGTGAACTCGCCCTTGACCAGCTCGCCAGTGTCGAAACGCCGGCCGGTGACGCGGCGGGCCCAGTC
The DNA here is from genome assembly GCF_057219855.1 of Hydrogenophaga sp. T66. Classification (NCBI taxonomy): domain Bacteria; kingdom Pseudomonadati; phylum Pseudomonadota; class Betaproteobacteria; order Burkholderiales; family Comamonadaceae; genus Hydrogenophaga; species Hydrogenophaga sp. T66. Next base: position 1,398,102 of record NZ_JBXVVX010000001.1, read on the forward strand.
ACCGGCCGAGAAAAAGCGCATCAGGTCGAACTCGCCGGCCTTGAGCGCCTCCAGCCGCGCCGTGTTGTCCTTGTAGATCTTGACGGTGATGCGGTCGAAGTTGGCGGTGCCACGGCGCACGGGCAGGTCGCGCGCCCAGTAGGCCGGGTCGCGGACGTAGGTGATGTCGCGCCCGAACTTCACCGGCCCGATGCGGTACGGCCCGCTGCCGATGGGGATGTCGGTGACGACCTGGTCGAAGGTCTTGCGCTGACCAGTCTTGGGGTCCAGCGCATCGCCCCAGGCGCGGCTGAAGATCGGCAGGCCACCCACCGTGAGGGGCAACTCCCGGTTGGCGACCTTGAATCGGAAGCGCACCGTGCGCTCATCCAGCACGTCCAGCCCGGCGACATCGGCCAGGATGGTCTTGTAGACCGGCGAGGTGTGCGGCCCCAGCAGCGTGTCGAAGCTGTGTTTCACATCGGCCGCCAGCACCGGGTCGCCGTTGTGGAAGCGCGCCGTGGTGCGCAGGCGGAAGGTCACCGACAGCCCATCGGGCGCGGCCACCACGTCCTCGGCCAGCAGACCGTAGGCGGCGCCGGTTTCGTCCAGCGCGCCGGCGAGCAGCGAATCGAACATCAGGTTCGACAGGTAGGCCGGCGCCGTGCCGCGCAGCGTGAAAGGGTTGTATTTGTCGAAGGTGCTGGCGCGCAGGTTGCTCACCAGACGCAGCTCGCCGCCCTTGGGCGCCTGCGGATTCACATAGTCGAAATGCGTGAAGCCGGGCGGGTACTTCAGCTCACCCCAGATCGCGTAGCCGTGGGCCGCCCAGGCCAGCGGGGCCAGCAGCACACCGGTGAACAGCCCGACCCACGCGGCGAACCGGCGCAAGCGGGGCGGGGGTGGCTGAAGCTGCATGCGACAATTCTGCGCGATATTTTTCTGGAGACTGAACGATGGGTTTTCTCGCCGGCAAGAAGCTGCTGATCACGGGTGTGCTGTCCAACCGCTCAATCGCCTATGGCATCGCCAAGGCCTGCCATGCCCAGGGCGCCGAACTGGCGTTCAGCTACGTGGGCGAGCGGTTCAAGGACCGCATCACCGAGTACGCGGCCGAGTTCGGCTCCTCGCTCGTCTTCGATTGCGACGTCGGCGATGACGCGCAGATTGAGCGCCTGTTTGCCGATCTCTCGCACACCTGGCCGCGTTTCGACGGCTTTGTGCACGCCATCGGCTTCGCTCCGCGCGAGGCCATCGCCGGCGATTTCCTCGACGGGCTGTCGCGCGAGGCGTTCAAGATCGCCCACGACATCAGCGCCTACAGCTTTCCGGCCATGGCCAAGGCGGCCCTGCCCTACCTGAACGACAAGTCGGCCCTGCTCACACTGAGCTACCTCGGCGCCATCCGCACCGTGCCCAACTACAACACCATGGGTCTGGCCAAGGCGAGCCTGGAGGCGTCGGTGCGCTACCTGGCGGAGTCGCTCGGGCCGAAGGGCATGCGCGTGAACGGCATCAGCGCCGGACCGATCAAGACGCTGGCGGCCAGCGGCATCAAGGGCTTCGGCAAGATCCTCTCGGTGGTGGCCGAGACCACGCCCATCCGCCGCAACGTCACGATCGACGACGTGGGCAACGTCGCGGCTTTTCTGCTGTCCGATCTGGCCGGTGGCGTGAGCGCCGAAATCGTCTATGTGGATGGCGGCTTCAGCCAGGTGGTGGGCGGCATCGCCGAACCGCCGGCGGCCGGCTGAAGCACCGGTTTCCCGCTTGAACCCGCGCGATCCCGGGCGCCGCCGCTGGCTGCTCGCCGGGCTGGGCTGGTGGGCGGCGGGTGGGGTGCTGGCGGCCGAACCGCCCGCGCTGATGCTGGCCCACACCTTTCGACCGGACACCCCGCTGGCCGGCTTTTTCGTCAGCGAAAAACTCGATGGCGTGCGCGCCCGCTGGGATGGCCAGCGCCTTCTCACCCGCGGCGGCGAGGTGATCGCGGCACCGGCCTGGTTCACCGCGGGCTGGCCTGAGCAATCGCTCGACGGCGAACTCTGGATGGGTCGCGGGCGGTTCGAAGACACCGTCTCCACCGTGCGCAGCCTGCAGACCGACCGCGCGGGCTGGCAAGGTGTGCTCTTCATGGTGTTCGACGCGCCGGACCACCCCGGGCCGTTCCGCGACCGGCTGGAGGCGCTGCGGGAGCGCGTGGCCCGGATCGCGCAGCCGTGGGTGCAGGCGGTGCCGCAGGAGCCGGCCACCACCCACGCCGCGTTGATGCAGCGCCTGCACCGCACCGTCAACGCCGGCGGTGAAGGCCTGATGCTGCATCACGGCGATGCCCACTACCGGGCCGCGCGCAGCGATCAACTGCTCAAGCTGAAGCTGCACGACGACGCGGAGGCGCGCGTGGTTGCTCACCTGCCCGGGCAAGGCCGGCACGCGGGGCGACTGGGCGCGTTGCTCGTGGAGACACCGGAGGGCCGGCGCTTCCGGCTGGGCAGCGGGTTTACCGACGCCCAGCGCGAGTCGCCGCCGCCGGTGGGCTCGTGGGTGACCTACCGCTACCGCGGGTGGCACGACAGCGGTCTGCCGCGCTTCGCGACGTTCTGGCGCGAGCGTGCGGCGGGTCCGGGCTCGTGATGGACGGCGTCAGGCGGCGGCCGCTGCCTGACGCAGGTGCTGCCAGAGCTCGTCTTTCAGGGCGAGCTTCTCCTTCTTGAGATGCTCGATCTCCTGGGGCGTCCCGGGCTCAATGTGCGCCTCCATGTTCTGGATGCGCTGGTCCAGCGCGTTGTGGCGATCGAACAGGCGCGTGAAATGGGCATCGACGCCCTTGAGGCGGGAGATGAGGTCGCGGTACTCGGGGAACATGGGCTTCCTTTCGGCCAATGGAAGCCCATGATGGCGCCGGCCCAGGACCGGCGCCTTGACGCAGGTCAGCCCACCGCCACGCAGTCGGCGAAATAGGCCTTCTGGCCGTCTGCGCCCACCGTCTCGACCAGGCCGTGGATGTCGGTTTCGAAGCCTGGGCATTCGCGGGCAAAGGCCCGGTTGAACTTCAGATAATCCACGATCTTGCGGTTGAACACCTCACCGGGAATCAGCAGCGGAATCCCGGGCGGGTACGGCGTGACGAGGCTGGTGGTGATGCGGCCTTCGAGATCGTCGATCGCCACCCGCTCGGTGCGGCGTTGCGCAATGCAGGCGAACGCGTCGCTGGGCTTCATCGCCGGACGCAGGTCGCTGAGGTACATCTCGGTGGTCAGGCGGGCCACGTCGTACTTGGCGTACTGGGCATGCACGTGCTGACACAGATCGCGCAGCCCCATCTGCTCATAGCGGGGCTGCTTGGCGCAGAACTCCGGCATGATCCGCCACATCGGCTGGTTTTTTTCGAAATCGTCCTTGAACTGCTGCAGCGCGGTCAGCAGCGTGTTCCAGCGGCCCTTGGTGATGCCGATGGTGAACATGATGAAGAAGCTGTAGAGGCCCGTCTTTTCGACCACCACACCGTGTTCAGCGAGGTACTTGGTGACGATCGAGGCCGGGATGCCGGTGTCGCCAAAGCTGCCGTCGAGCTTGAGACCGGGGGTGACGATGGTCGCCTTGATCGGATCGAGCATGTTGAAGCCCGGCGCCATGTCGCCAAAGCCGTGCCAGTCCTTCTCGGTGTCGTGGTCGTCCCGCTGGCGGTTGAGCACCCAATCGCGCGCCTCGCCCACACCCTCGTCGGCCAGATGCTCTGGGCCCCAGACCTGGAACCACCAGTCGTCTTCCCCGAACTCGGCTTCGACCTTGCGCATCGCGCGGCGGAAATCCAGCGCCTCCAGCAGGCTCTCTTCAACCAGCGCACGGCCGCCGGGCGGCTCCATCATGGCGGCGGCCACATCGCAGCTGGCGATGATGGCGTACTGCGGGCTGGTGCTGGTGTGCATCAGGTAAGACTCGTTGAACAGGTGCCGATCGAGCTTGACCTGCTGCGAATCCTGCACCAGCACATGGCTGGCCTGGCTGATACCGGCCAGCAGCTTGTGGATCGACTGCGTGGCGTACACGACCGACTGCTGCGGACGCGCCCGCTTCTTGCCCATGGCGTGGAAGTTGCCGTAGAACGGGTGAAAGCCGGCGTGCGGCAGCCAGGCCTCGTCGAAATGCAGGTTGGCCACATAGCCATCGAGCATGTCCTTGATGGCCTCGGTGTTGTAGAGCACCCCGTCGTAGGTGGACTGGGTCAGCGCCAGGATCCGCGGCTTCACGGCGTCGGCGTCCACCCCGGCCAGCAGCGGGTTGGCGCGGATCTTGTCGCGGATGGCTTCGATGGCGAACTCGCCCTGCGGGATCGGTCCGATGATGCCGTAGTGGTTGCGCGTGGGCTTGAGAAAGACGGGAATGGCGCCCGTCATGATGATGCTGTGCAGGATCGATTTGTGGCAGTTGCGGTCCACCACCACCACGTCGCCCGGCGCCACCGTGTGGTGCCAGACCATCTTGTTGCTGGTGCTGGTGCCGTTGGTGACAAAGAAGCAGTGGTCGGCGTTGAAGATGCGCGCGGCGTTGCGTTCGCTCGCGCCGATGGCGCCGTTGTGGTCGAGCAGCTGGCCGAGCTCCTCCACGGCATTGCACACGTCGGCGCGCAGCATGTTCTCGCCAAAGAACTGGTGAAACATCTGGCCGACCGGCGTCTTCAGGAAGGCCACGCCGCCCGAGTGGCCCGGGCAATGCCACGAGTAGGAGCCGTCTTCGGCGTAGTCGAGGAGCGCCTTGAAGAACGGCGGCTGGATCCCCTCCAGGTAGCTCTTGGCTTCACGGATGATGTGGCGCGCCACGAACTCTGGCGTGTCCTCGAACATGTGAATGAAGCCATGCAGCTCGCGCAGGATGTCGTTGGGCAGGTGCCGGCTGGTCTTGGTCTCGCCGTAGATGTAGATCGGCACATCGGCGTTCTTGCGCCGCACTTCTTCGATGAAGTTGCGCAGGTTGAGCACCGCCGGGTCCAGCTCGGGGCCTGGGGTGAACTCCTCGTCGTCGATCGACAGGATGAAGGCGCTGGCGCGGGACTGTTGCTGGGCGAATTGGGACAAGTCCCCGTAGCTGGTGACGCCGACCACCTCCATGCCTTCGCTTTCGATCGCCTGAGCCAACGCGCGGATGCCCAGCCCGGACGTGTTTTCGGAGCGGAAGTCCTCGTCAATGATGACGATCGGGAAACGGAATTTCATGGCGGAGGCGGCGTGCGGGCCGGTGGGCGTTTGCGGGACGGGAAGGCGCGAAGTGTACGGAAATCCCGTGTCGGCGCCGGGGGTTCGGCGGGCCTTTTTGCCGCAGAATGTGGCGGGCCCGCACCGATCACCCGCGGCGGCGATGGACGTTGCGCCGTCGATTTCCCGTTTTCCACAAGGAGGCCTTGTGTCTGATGCGACCTGGTGGTGGATCCTGGCCGGGGCTTTTGTGGCCCTGGAGATGGTCACCGGCACGTTCTATTTGCTGATGCTCGCCACCGGCCTCGCGGCCGGGGCGCTGGCTGCCCACGCCGGGCTGCCGCTGGTGGGCCAGATCGTGGCCGCCGCCGCGGTGGCCAGCGTGGCCGTGGTGGCCTGGCATCGCCGCCGGCAGAGCCGCCCGGTGGACGCGGCCACGTCGCGCGACGTGCACCTTGACGTGGGCGAAACCGTGGAGGTGGCCGAATGGCGGGCCGATGGCACCGCCAGCGTCCGGTACCGCGGCGCCCAGTGGACCGCGGTGCTGAGCCCGGGCCACACGCCCCAGCCCGGCCTGCACCGCGTGGCCGAGCTGGTGGGCAACCGGCTTGTGCTGGCCCCGGCCTGACCCCCCACTCCGCCCTGCCCCGCCCCGCCGTTCCCTTCACCTCCTCATCCGACCACCGGGCTTCAGCACCATGGAAATTGCGATCGTTCTCCTCGTTCTCGCCGTCATCTTCGTCACCCGCTCGGTCAAGGTCGTGCCCCAGCAGCACGCGTGGGTCGTCGAACGACTGGGCAAATACCACACCGCGCTGGCGCCCGGCCTGAATTTCATCGTGCCCTTCATCGACAAGGTGGCCTACCAGCACAGCCTGAAGGAAATCCCGCTGGACGTGCCCAGCCAGGTCTGCATCACCCGCGACAACACCCAGCTGCAGGTCGACGGGATCCTGTATTTCCAGGTCACCGACCCCATGCGCGCCAGCTACGGCTCGTCCAACTACATCGTGGCCGTCACCCAGCTGGCCCAGACCTCCCTGCGGTCGGTGATCGGCAAGCTGGAGCTGGACAAGACCTTCGAGGAGCGCGACATCATCAACGCCCAGGTGGTGCAAGCCATCGATGAAGCCGCGCTGAACTGGGGCGTCAAGGTGCTGCGCTACGAAATCAAGGACCTGACGCCGCCCAAGGAGATCCTGCACGCGATGCAGCAGCAGATCACCGCCGAGCGGGAGAAGCGCGCCCTGATTGCGGCCTCGGAAGGGCGTCGCCAGGAGCAGATCAACATCGCCACCGGCGAACGGGAGGCCTTCATCGCCCGTTCGGAAGGCGAGAAGCAGGCCGCCATCAACGCCGCGCTCGGCGAGGCCGCCGCCATCACCGCCGTGGCCGACGCCACCGCCCAGGCCATCGAACGCGTGGCCGCCGCCATTCGCCAGCCCGGCGGTGAAGCCGCGGTACAGCTGAAGGTGGCCGAACGGGCCGTGGACGCCTACGGCCGCGTGGCCGCCGACGCGACCACCACCCTCATCGTGCCCAGCCACATGGGGGAAGTCTCCGCCCTGATCGCCTCGGCCATGAAGATGGTGCAGTCCTCCCGCCCGGCCGCATGAACACAACCGATCGCAACGTGCTGGGCGGTGAACTGGTGCCCTGCTCGTATGACCCGCTGACCGGCTTCTGGCGTGACGGCTGCTGCCGCACGGGCGCGGACGATCACGGCACCCACGTGGTGTGCGCGCGCGTGACCGAGGCGTTTCTGGCGTACTCGCTGAGCCGGGGCAACGACCTCATCACCCCCCGGCCGGCGTGGCGCTTCGCCGGGCTGAAGCCGGGCGATCGCTGGTGCCTGTGTGTCAGCCGCTGGGTCGAGGCCTTGGAGGCCGGGGTGGCGCCGCCCGTCGTGCTGGAAGCCACCCACGAGGCGGCGTTGCGCCACGTCGATCTCGCCACCTTGCGGGCCCACGCCCACCCGACCACCGCCACCGAGCCACCGCCGGAGCCCTGAAGCGGTTTGCGCCCCTGCTACAATCGCAGGCTTCGCGGAGAGGTGGATGAGCGGTTTAAGTCGCACGCCTGGAAAGCGTGTGTGGGCTAATCCCCACCGCGGGTTCGAATCCCGCCCTCTCCGCCACGAACAAGCGCCCGTCAAACCCCGGGCGCCATGAAAAAGCCACCTGCGGGTGGCTTTTTTCTTGTGTGCTGGTGCCGGCACTGACTCATGGCTGTGGGTGCTGCATGCCGCTGCAGTGCAACCCTGCGGCGTGATGACACGAGCCCGCAGCGGACAACAAAAAACCGCCCGAAGGCGGTTTTTTGTGGAGCGAGCGTCGATCAGCGGATGACGGCCAGGGTGGTGCGGGCACCGCCACGGTAGGTCATCAGCGTCAGGGCGCCGTTCTTGATGTCGCCCTTCTCGTCGAAGGCGATGTTGCCGGTCACGCCCTTGTAGTTCGTGGCCTTCAGGGCCGGCAGGTAGACCTTCGGATCGGCAGAGCCGGCGGTCACCATGGCGTTGGCCATGACTTTCACAGCGTCGTACACGTACGGGGCATACACCTGGACGTCGGCGTTGAACTTGGCCTTGAAGTCGGCGCGGAATTTCTCCATGCCGGCCTTCTCTTCGCCTTCCACGCCGCCTGCTTCAGCGCAGAAGACCTGGTCGTCGGCCATGCCGTCGCCGGCCAGCTTCGGCAGCTCGCTGGAGCAGATGCCATCGCCACCCATGAACTTGGCCTTGATGCCCAGCTGCTTCATCTGCTTGAGCATCGGGCCCGCCACGGCGTCCATGCCGCCGAAGAACACCACGTCGGGCTTCTTGGCCTTCAGGGTGGTCAGGATGGCGTTGAAGTCGGTCGCCTTGTCGTTGGTGAACTCACGACCCACGACGGTGCCGCCGGCGGCTTTCACGCCCTTCTCGAACTCGTCGGCGACGCCCTGGCCGTAGGCGGTGCGGTCGTCGATGACGGCCACGTTCTTGGCCTTCAGGGTCTCGATGGCGTACTTGCCCAGCGTGCCACCCAGGTGCACGTCGTCAGCCACGACACGGAAAGCACCGGCGTAGCCCTGGCGGGTGTACTTGGGGTTGGTGGCCGACGGGGAGATCTGGGGGATGCCCGCGTCGTTGTAGATCTGGGAAGCGGGAATGGTGGTGCCCGAGTTCAGGTGGCCGATCACGCCATTGACTTTGGCGTCCACCAGCTTCTGCGCGGCAGCCGTGCCCTGCTTCGGGTCGGCGGCGTCGTCTTCGGCCAGCAGTTCGAAGGTGGCTTTCTTGCCACCGATGGTCAGGCCGGCGGCGTTCAGCTCGTCGATGGCCATGCGGGCGCCGTTTTCGTTGTCCTTGCCGAGGTGGGCGATGGCACCGCTGGTGGGGCCGACGTGACCGATCTTGACGACCAGCGTCTCCGGCGCCGGGGCGGCGGCGGGCGCGGCGGCGGGCGCAGCCGCGGGAGCAGCTTCTTCCTTCTTGCCACACGCGGCCAGCGCAACGGCGGCGGCAATGACGGCCAGTTTCATGTTCAGTTGCATAGGTTTCCTCGGAAAGGATGATGTTGAAACGCGGAGGGAACTTTTTTTCTCCACCCCGTAAAGATACTCCAAAAAACCAAGCCTTCCGGGGGATACGGCCCCGTGTTCGCCCGGACCAAGGGTTTTCCTCAAGGGCAGGATCAATACCGCGAATGAGGCATAAGCACGGCGCGTGCCGGCCTCGCGCATCAGGCCCCGGCGTTGGTTTTCAGGTCGTGGCGCAGCGGCTCGATGCCCTGCGCTTTGTAGGCACGCCAGCGCTCGCGCGCCGCCGCCCGGTCGGCGTCATCCAGCGTGACGACCTCGATGACCCGCTCGAAGCGCTCGTGCCCGGGTGGCACGCCGGGCGCGAGGTTGACCAGCACCTCATGCTGCCCGGGCTGCGGCTCCCCGGGGTCGAGGTGGATAGGAGAACGCAGGCGCACCGCCGGCGGATCGCCGGGCACGCTGTGCGGCAGAAACTCGCCGGGCGATTGCACCCACAGTGCCTGATCCAAGGCCGTGAGCTCGTCCCCCACCACCCGCACCCACAAGCGCGCGCCCTTGTGGTGCGCCTTGCGCAGCAACCGGGCAGCGTACGCGACCCGATCCGGTGCGTTGAAGTGGAACGCGACCTCCACCGGCACGACTCAGCCCCGAGCGGTTCTGCCGCGCCGGGGTGCGGCCGGCGCCGCGGCCGCGGCGGTGTCCAGCAGGTACTGCACCAGCAGGGCCACCGGCCGGCCGGTGGCGCCCTTGGCAGCGCCGCCGCGCCACGCCGTGCCGGCAATGTCCAGGTGGGCCCAGGGCAGCTCGGTGGCAAAGCGCTGCAGGAACTTCGCGGCGGTCACCGAGCCCGCGGCGCGACCGGCGACGTTGGCCACATCGGCGAAGTTCGACTTCAGCCCCTCGGCGTACTCGTCATCCAGCGGCAGTCGCCAGCACAGGTCACCCGCCCGCTCGCCCGCGGCCATCAGGGCGTCAGCCAGTTCGTCGCGCGGGCTGAAAAGGCCGGTGCGCACCGCACCGAGGGCAATGACGCAGGCGCCGGTCAGCGTGGCAATGTCGATCACGCTGTGCGGCTTGAAGCGCTTGGCATAGGTCAGCGCATCGCACAGGATCAACCGCCCCTCGGCGTCGGTGTTGAGGATCTCGATGGTCTGACCGCTCATGCTGGTGACCACGTCGCCCGGCTTGACCGCACGACCGTCGGGCATGTTCTCGCAGGCGGGAATCAGGCCAACGACATTCACGGCCGGCTTGAGGTCGGCAAGTGCGGCGAAGGTACCCAACACACTGGCTGCACCGCTCATGTCGAACTTCATCTCGTCCATTTCGGGCGCAGGCTTGATCGAGATCCCGCCCGTGTCGAAGGTGATGCCTTTGCCGACGAGCACGACCGGCGCCTGCGACTTGGCCGCGCCCTGATATCGCAGCACGATGAAACGCAGCGGCTCCTCGGAGCCTTGGGCCACCGCGAGGAAAGCGCCCATACCCAGCGCCTGCACCTGCTTCGGCCCCAGCACCTCGACCGACAAGCCCGGGCGCTTGGCCAGCGCGCGCGCCGCCTCGGCCAGGTGGCTCGGCGTGGCGTGGTTGGCCGGGCGGTTGGCCCACTCCTTGGCCGTCTCCACACCCGCCACCAGCGCCCGGCCGGTGGCGAACGCGGCTTTCACCGCGGCGGCGTCGGGCACGCCCAGCGTCACTTTCTGCAGCGTCCGCGCTTTGGCGCTGGGCTTCGTGGTCGTGTAGACATAGCTGGACTCGGCCACCGCCTGCACGGCGGCCTGTACCGCCGCGGGCGACGCGGTGTCCCCGGCAAACACAAGCGCGAGGCGCCTGGTGCTGGGCTGGCGCAGAGCACCCACCCCCGCGGCCACCGCCTTGCGCACCGCCGCGGCGGTGTCCCCGGTTCGGGCCAGCACCACCCGCGGGGCCTTGACGCCGGCGGGGCGGTACAGCGCGAGCGTCGCGCCGGGGGTGGCTTCCAGGTCCTTGCTGCGGTGTGCGGTATCCACCAGAGAGGCCAGCGCGCCGGCGCCCTGCACGGGCTGCTCGGGCACCAGCACCAGCAGCGCATCGCCGCTCCACGTGGCCACGTCCGAGAGTCCAAGGGATTTGAGTTCGAAGTCCATAATCGTGCTTTCCGTTTCCCGATCGATGTTATTCCATTCGTCCATCCGCAAAGAGCTCGCGCGCAGCTTCGGGGCGACCCTGGTGGTGCTGTTCACCATCGTCATCACGATGCTGCTGATCCGCACGCTGGGCGCGGCCTCCAAGGGGAGCGTCAACCCGCAGGAGATCATGCTGGTGCTGGGCTACACGGTGATCGGCCGCATGCCCACGGTGCTCACGCTGGCGCTTTTCATTGCCATCGTGTTCACGCTCTCGCGCATGTATCGCGACAGCGAAATGATCATCTGGTTCGCCAGTGGCCGCTCGCTGGGGGGCTTTGTGGGGCCGGTGCTGCGCTTCGCGTGGCCGGTGCTGGCGGTGATCGCGCTGATGGTGTTTTTCGTGTGGCCGTGGGCCAACCAGCAGACCGGCGAACTGCGCGACCGGTTTGAGCGGCGCGGCGACCTCGAACGCGTGGCGCCCGGACAGTTTCAGGAGTCCTCCAGCGGGCGCCGCGTCTTCTTCATCGACAAGGACACCGCCGACGGCACCGTGGGCCGCAACGTGTTCATCGCCAGCACCGAACCCGACGGGCGCGAAACCGTGACCTCCGCCCGCTCGGGCCGCGTGGAGTGGGACGGGGACCGTCAGTGGCTCAAGCTCAACAACGGGCAACGCCTCGAATCGACCCCCGGCGAAGGCCTGCGGGTCAGCGAGTTCGACAGCTACACCACCCAGATCGGCGGCACGCCGGTCGGCGCCCGATCGGTGCAGGAACTCAAGGCCCGCCCCAGCTGGGTGCTGATGGGCGAGCCCAGCCGCGAGAACCTCGCCGAGCTGGGCTGGCGCGTGGGCATGGCGCTGACCGCCCTGAACTTTGTGCTGATCGCCCTGGCCACCACCACCGGCAACCCGCGGGCCGGGCGCGGCGGCAACCTCTTCTTCACCCTCTTCGCCTTCGTGTTCTATTACAACCTGCTCAACCTCGGCCAAAGCTGGATGGCCAGCGGCCTGGTCGGCTTCGTGCCGTTCATGGCGGGGCTGCACGGCGGGGTGCTCGTGCTCACGCTGCTGTGGCTGGCCAAGCGCCACCACAACCTGAGCCTGCGCAGCTGGCTGCGCAGCGCGGCGCGGAGGTCGGCATGAGAACGATCCGCCGGCTGATCTACGGCGAGGTGTTCGCCGCCGTGCTGTTTGTGTTGCTGGCCTTTCTGTCGCTGTTCTTTTTCTTCGACTTCGTCGACGAGCTGCCGGCGCTGGGCAAACCCTCCGCGCTGGACCCCTCGCTGATCTACGGCGTGCCCCACGCGCTGCTGTACGTGGCGCTGCTCACGCCCAGCCGGATCTACGAGCTGCTGCCCATTTCGGTGCTGATTGGCACCATCTTCGTGCTCGCGCGGCTGGCCCAGCATTCGGAATACACCATCCTGCGCACCAGCGGCCTGGGGCCGTGGCGCGCGTTGCGCACGCTGCTGGGTTTGGGTGCGCTGTTCGTGGCAGTGACGTTTGCCATCGGCGACTACATCGCGCCGTGGGCCGACAAGACCGGGCAACTGCTCAAGGCGCGCTACCAGGGCGCGATCAGCATTGGCCAGACCGGCGCGTGGCTGAAGGAAAAGCAGGACTACAGCAACTTTTCCGTCAACGTGGGCGCGCTGTCGCCACAGGGCGAGCTGTCGAACGTGCGGATCTTCGAGTTCAACAACCGGGGCTTCCTCGTCTCCACGCTGCACGCGCGCACCGGCCAGATCGAAAACGACGACAGCTGGACGCTGCGCGGCGTGGAGCGGCGCGAGTTTGAGGTGACCGAGGGCGTGACGCGCGTGGCGCGCAGCGCGCCCGAGACCTTCCGCTGGCCCAGCCAGCTCAACGCCGAAATGGTGTCGGTGGCGCTGCTGCGGCCCGACCGCATGCGCACCGCCGACCTGTTTGCCTACATCCGCCACCTGGAGGCCAACGGCCAGACCGCGCAGCGCTACCAGATCGAGTTCTGGCGCAAGGTGTTTTACCCGCTGTCCTGTCTGGTGATGGTGGTGCTCGCCCTGCCCTTTGCCTACCTGCATTTCCGCAGCGGCAGCATCACCGGCTACGTCTTCGGCGGCGTGATGGCCGGCATCAGCTTCTTTCTGCTCAACAACGTGTTCGGCTACATCGGCAACCTCAACCAGTGGCAGCCCTGGCTGGCCGCGGCTTCGCCGGCGCTGATCTATTCGGTCATTTCACTCGGGGCCTTCGGCTGGCTCGTCCTTCGGAGGTAAGTCATGCTGGGTGTGATCGTCTTTGCCCATGGATCGCGCGACCCGCTCTGGCGCGCGCCGGTCGAGGCCGTGGCGGCGCGCATCGCCGCGCGCGACCCGCAGGCCCGGGTGGCCTGCGCTTACCTGGAACTCACCGAGCCCGACCTCCCGGCGGCGGCGCAGGCGCTTGTGCTCTCGGGGGTCACGCGGGTTCGGGTGCTGCCGTTGTTCTTCGGCATGGGCAAACACGCCCGCGAAGACCTGCCGCAGCTGATGGCCGCGCTGCGCAACGAGCACCCCAGCGTGGTTTTTGAGCAGTTGCCTGCCGCTGGCGAAGACCCGCGCCTGACCGCGCTGCTGGCCGAGATTGCCCTGGAGGCGCCGCGATGAACCTTCATCAGTTCCGCTTTGTGCAGGAAGCGGTGCGCCGCAACCTGAACCTCACCGAAGCGGCCAAGGCGCTTCACACCTCGCAACCCGGTGTGTCCAAGGCGATCATCGAGCTGGAAGACGAGCTGGGGATTGAAATCTTTGCCCGCCACGGCAAGCGCATCAAGCGCGTGACCGAGCCTGGCCAGCAGGTGCTCAAAAGCATCGACGTCATCCTGCGCGAGGTGAACAACCTCAAGCGGATCGGCGAGCAGTATTCCGCCCAGGACAGCGGCACGCTGTCCATCGCCACCACCCACACCCAGGCGCGCTATGTGCTCCCCGGGCCGGTCGCGGCGCTGCGCCAAGCCTACCCCAAGGTCGGCATCAGTCTGCACCAGGGCTCGCCCGACCAGGTGGCCCGCATGCTCATCGACGAGGTGGCGGAGATCGGCATGGCCACCGAGTCGCTGGTGAACTACCCCGAACTCGTCACGCTGCCGGCCTATGAGTGGCAGCACGTGCTGGTGCTGCCCTTCGACCACCCGCTGGTCTCGCGCGAGCGGATCAGCCTGGACGATCTGGCGGCCTTGCCCCTGATCACCTATCACCCCAGTTTCACCGGCCGCACCCGCATCGACCAGGCCTTCGCGATGCGGCACCTGCAGCCCAACATCGTGCTCGAAGCGATCGATTCGGACGTCATCAAGACCTACGTGAAGCTGGGCATGGGCGTGGGCATCGTGGCCGAGATGGCCATGCAGGGTGACAACCAGACCCCCGACCTGGTGGCCCGCCCGGCGGCCCAGCTGTTTGGGCACAACCTGGCCCGTGTGGCCTTCAAGCGCGGCACCTACCTGCGGCACTTCGTGCTGCGCTTTGCCGAACTGCTCAGCCCACGCCTGTCGCGCGACCAGATCCACCGCGCCATGAACGGCACACCGGACGACTACGAACTCTGACCCCACCTGCGCCCCACGATGGACACGGTTGCCACCCCGCCCGCCACACCCGCCCTCGCCTCCCGCCTGCCGGCGGTGGGCACCACGATCTTCACCACCATGTCGGCGCTGGCCGCCGAGCACGGCGCGGTGAACCTGGGCCAGGGCTTCCCCGATTTCGGCTGCGACCCGCGCCTGCTCGACGCGGTGAACGAGGCGATGCGCGCCGGGCACAACCAGTACCCGCCGATGGCGGGCGTACCGGCGTTGCGCCAGGCCATGGCCGACAAGATGGCCGTCCTGTACGGCTGGCGCTGCGACCCGGCCACCGAGATCACCGTCACCGCCGGCGCCACCCAGGCCATCCTCACCGCGATCCTCGCGGTGGTGCACCCGGGCGACGAGGTGATCGTGCTGGAGCCTTGCTACGACAGCTACGTGCCCAACATCGAACTGGCCGGCGGCGTGGTGGTGCGCGTGCCGCTCACGCCCGGAACCTTCCGGCCGGACTTCAGCGCCATCGCCGCCGCCATGACGCCGCGCACGCGCGCGATCCTGATCAACAGCCCGCACAACCCCAGCGGCATGGTCTGGACCGCCGAGGAGATGCGGCAGCTGGAGGCGCTGCTCGCGCCCACCGATGTGCTGCTGATCAGCGACGAGGTGTACGAACACATGGTGTTCGACGGTCGCCGCCATGAGAGCGCGGCCCGCTACCCCGGTCTGGCTGCCCGCGCCTTCATCGTCAGCAGCTTCGGCAAGACCTACCACGTGACGGGCTGGAAAGTCGGCACGGTGGTGGCGCCGGCGCCGCTGACGGCCGAGTTCCGCAAGGTGCACCAGTTCAACGTGTTCACCGTGAACACCCCGATGCAGCATGCGCTGGCCGCCTACATGGCCGATCCGGCGCCCTACCGGGAACTCAGTGCCTTTTACGCCGCCAAGCGCGACCGCTTCCGCGCCGGCCTGACCCACACGCGCCTGCGCCTGCTGCCCTCGGAGGGCACGTATTTCCAGTGCGCCGACATCAGCGCGCTCGCGGTGCCCGAGCGCGAATTGCCGGACGGCGCGTTCTGCGAGTGGCTCACGCGCGAGGTGGGCGTGGCCGCGATCCCGCTGTCGGCGTTCTACGGCAACGGGTTCGACCAGCGCGTCATCCGCTTCTGTTTTGCCAAGCGCGACGACACGCTGGATGCCGCGCTGCAGCGGCTGGCGCGACTCTGACGGCCTTGCCCCGGCGCCGGTGGCTCAGCAGCGCACCGGGTTGCGGCAGAACTGGGCCAGCTCCTTCACCACGCTGCGGCCCTGCACCGCCCGCTTGGCGTTGGGGCCAACCTCCAGGCTCAGCTTCATCTCGTACTTCTTGAAGAAGTCGTCGAACAGCTCGCCGCCCAGCGTGCCGGTGGCCGTGAGCTGGTCGGTCTTCGCGTCGTGCTCCAGCAGCACGGCGCACAGCGGTTGTTCGGCCGGTCCGCCGAGCACCCGGGCGCCGCGGGCCGGGTCGTACTGGCTGTGATCGGCGCAGCAGTGGATGAGGTCGTCGCCCAGCGACGGCGTCTGCGGGTTGGCCACGCCGCCCTTGCGGAAGCTGATGAAGCTCAGCTCCTTGGTCGGGTAGACCAGCTTGTGGGCGCAGATGGCGGAGAACGCCACCAAGCTGCGCCGGGGTCCGACGCCGCCGGGCCAGCGGTAGGTCTGCTTGTCTCGGGTGACCAGGTCGGTGGGCTCGGCCGCCTTGCCCAGGTCGAGCAGGAACACCGGCGTGGCCTCGAACGGGTAATGGAAGACGTAGTTCACCTGCGGCTTCAGGCTTTTGGCCTTGAGCGGCTGCCCGAATTCGTCGGTCAGCAGCACGCGCCCGTAGCTGCGCGCCCTGGCTTCGGCGGCCCACGCCGGGTTGGCCAGCGTCGCCGCCAGCGCCCCCGCGCCCAGCCCGCAGACTTCCACAAACTCTCGTCGATCCATGCCCGTCATCTCCTCGTGGTGTCGGCCACCTGTGCGGCCCGCGCCGAGTGAAACCGATGGCTCCGCGGGTGTCAAACGCGGGGGGAAGAAGGCCGAGTCGGGCGACGGGATTAGGGGCTGGTGGGGCTGGCGGTCAGCTGTTGATCTGCGCCCAGCACTTGTCCAGCCGCTTCAGGCTCACCGGCTGCGGGGTACGCAGTTCCTGCGCAAAGAAGCTCACGCGCAACTCCTCCAGCAGCCAGCGCAGCTCCTGCAGCCGGGCGTCCTGCACGCCCTTGCGTTCGGCCACCAGCCGCCAGAAGCGCTGCTCTTGCGGGCGCAATTCGGCCAGCCGCGCGGCGTCTCGCGCGGGGTCGTTGCGCAGCTTGTCCAGCCGCAGCTGCACGGCCTTGAGGTAACGCGGCAGGTGCTGAAGCTGGGCGTAGGGCGTGTCGGTCAGGAAGCGGCGGCCGACCAGGCACTGCAACTGTTGCCCGATATCGGCCGCGACGTCGGCGGGCGGCCGCGCGTCCTTGAGCTTGCGCTGGGCGGCCGCAAACTCGGCCAGCACCGCGCCAGCGCTGCGCGCGATCTCGGCGGCGATCAGGTTGAGGCGGCCACGGCCGTCGGCCACGCGGCGCTCGAAGGCCGCGGCGTCGGTGGGCAACGGGTCCTGGAGGAACGCGCGGTCCAGCGACAGATCGATCAGCTGGGCGCGCAGCTCGTCCAGGGTGCCGCCGCCGCGGTCCTTATCCACGCCCAGGTAGGCGGCGCCCATGGCCTGCAGGCCGGGGATGTTTTTTTCCAGGTACTTCAGCGCGTCGCGGATTTGCAGCGCGCACAGGCGGCGCAGGCCCTCGCGGTGGCGCGCCTGCGCGACGTCCGGTTCGTCGAACACCTCCACCCGCACCGCGTCGCCGTCGTCGACGAGGGCGGGGAAGCCGATCAGCGTCTGACCGCCGCGGCGCACCTCCAGCAGCTCGGGCAGCGCGCCGAAGTCCCAGCGGGTGTGGCGCTGCGCGGCATCCACGGCGGGCGGACCAGCCGGCGCGGGCGCCGGTGCCGCCACACGCCGCGCCCCCGGGGCCGCGGGCGCGGCAGCGGGGGACGCGGCCGGCGCGGGCGCTGGTGTGGCCACCGCCTTCAGCGCGGCGAGCGCCTGGAAAGCACCGCGCGCCTGGGCACCCAGTTCGGCCTTGAGGGCCGGCAGGCTGCGACCCTGCCCGAGCTGGCGCCCGTGTTCGTCGACCACGCGCAGGTGCATGAACAGGTGGGGCGGCAGCTGGTCGACCTTGAGGTCGGCGCGCACCAGATCGAGTTGCGTGGCCGCCCTCACCTTCTTCAGCACGGCGTCGGTGAGGCTGCCGTGGCCAAACACCGCTTCTTCGGCCAGTTCCGCCGCCCACCGCTCCGCGGTGGCCGGCAGCGGCACGAGCCGCGAGCGCGGGCGCTGGTGCAGCGTCTTGAGCAGCGCGAGCACCTTGTCCTTGAGCATGCCGGGCACCAGCCACTCACACCGCTCCTCGTTGACCTGGTTGAGCGCGTAGATCGGCACGGTGACCGACAGCCCGTCGCGCGGATCGCCGGGCTCATGCAGGTACGCCGCGGCGCAGTCCACGCCGCCCAGGCGGACGACCCGCGGAAACGCCTGCGCCGTCACGCCCGCGGCCTCGTGGCGCATGAGCGCCTCTCGCGTGAGCCGCAGCAGCGCCGGGTTGCCCCGGGACGCTTCGGCATACCACCGCTCCATCGTCACGCCCGAGCACACCTGCGCCGGCACCTGCTCGTCGTACCAGGCAAAGATCACCTCGTCGTCCACCAGCACGTCCTGCCGGCGCGACTTGTGTTCCAGCTCCATCACCTCGCGCACCAGCCGCCGGTTGGCCGCCAGGAACGGCAGGCGCGTGTCCCACTCGCCCTGCACCAGCGCCTCCCGGATGAACAGGGCGCGCGCGCCGGCGGGATCGACCCGCGCGTAGTCGGTGCGGCGGTTGGCGTACAGCACCAGGCCATAGAGCGTGCCGCGCTCCAGCGCCGATACGCGCGCGGCCTTTTTCTCCCAGTGCGGGTCGAGCAGCTGCTTCTTGACCAGGTGGGCGCCCATGCGCTCAATCCAGGCGGGCTCGATGGTGGCGATGCCGCGGCCAAACAGGCGGGCGGTTTCCACCAGCTCGGCGCAGACGATCCAGCGACCGGGCTTCTTGCTGAGGTGCGCGCCCGGGTGGCGGTAGAACTTGATGCCGCGCGCGCCCAGGTACCAGTCCTCGGTCTCGCTCTTGAAGCCAACGTTGCCCAGCAGGCCAGCGAGCATGGCGCAGTGCAGCGCCTCGTAGCTGGC
Source organism: Hydrogenophaga sp. T66 (assembly GCF_057219855.1). Classification (NCBI taxonomy): domain Bacteria; kingdom Pseudomonadati; phylum Pseudomonadota; class Betaproteobacteria; order Burkholderiales; family Comamonadaceae; genus Hydrogenophaga; species Hydrogenophaga sp. T66. The sequence continues at coordinate 1,416,730 of NZ_JBXVVX010000001.1, forward strand.
CGGCGAGCCGGTGCCGGCGCCCGGCGCCGCGGTGGCTTTCCAGCCGTGCTCGGCCACCACGGTGAGCAACTGGCTGTGCGTGTCTCGCCACTCGCGCACGCGCCGCACGTTGATGAACTGCTCGCGCAGCAGATTCTCGTACTGGCGGTGGCTGAGCTTGTGGTCCGTGCCGTGACCGCCGCGGCTGTCCTCCAGCCACTTCCACAGCTTGAGCGTGCCGACGAATTCGCTGCGCTCGTCGTCGAACTTGGCGTGTGCCTGATCCGCCTGCGCCTGCTTGTCGATCGGACGATCGCGCACGTCCTGCACGCTCAGCGCCGACGCAATGACCAGCACCTCGTCAAGCGCGCCCAGCTCGCGGGCGGCCAGGATCATGCGCCCCACCCGCGGGTCCAGCGGCCAGCGCGCCAGCGCCTGGCCGATCGGCGTGAGCTCGTTGGCGTCGTCCACCGCGCCCAGCTCGGCCAGCAACTGGTAGCCGTCGGCGATCGCCCGGCGCTGCGGCGCGTCCACAAAGGCAAACTCCTCGACCGGCCCGAGCCGCAGCGACTTCATCCGCAGGATCACGCCCGCGAGCGAACTGCGCAGGATCTCGGGGTCGGTGAAGCGCGGACGGGCGGCGAAGTCGGCCTCGTCGTAGAGACGGATGCAGATGCCGTCGGCCACGCGGCCGCAGCGACCGGCGCGCTGGTTGGCCGCGGCCTGGCTGATCGGCTCGATCATCAACTGCTCGACCTTCTGGCGGAAGCTGTAGCGCTTCACGCGCGCGGTGCCGGCGTCGATCACGTAGCGGATGCCCGGCACGGTAAGCGAGGTTTCAGCCACGTTGGTGGCCAGCACGATGCGGCGCTGGCCGTGGGGCTGGAAGATGCGGTCCTGCTCGGCCTGGGACAGGCGGGCGAACAGGGGCAGGACCTCGGCGTCGCGGTGCAGCGGTTGGTGGGCCAGGTGCTTGCGCAGGTGGTCGGCGGCCTCGCGGATCTCGCGCTCGCCGGGCAGGAAGACGAGCACGTCCCCACCCTGTCCCCCCCGCCACAGTTCGTCCACGCCCTCGGCAATCGCGTGGTTCAGGTCGTGGTCGCGCGTCTCCTCGAACGGGCGCCAGCGCACCTCCACCGGGTAGGTGCGGCCCGACACCATGAGTACCGGCGCTTTCCCCCGGGCCGATGCAAAGTACTCGGCAAAGCGGTCGGCGTCGATGGTAGCCGAGGTGACGATCACCTTCAGGTCGGGTCGGCGCGGCAGCAGCTGGCGCAGGTAGCCCAGCAGAAAGTCGATGTTGAGGCTGCGTTCGTGCGCCTCGTCGATGATGATCGTGTCGTAGGCCCGCAGATCGGGGTCGGTCTGCGTCTCGGCCAGCAGGATGCCGTCGGTCATCAGCTTGACCGAGGCACCCGCAGACAACCGGTCCTGGAAGCGCACCTTGTAGCCCACCACCTCACCCAGCGGCGTACGCAACTCCTCGGCGATGCGCTTGGCCACGCTGCTGGCGGCAATTCGCCGCGGCTGGGTGTGGCCGATCAGACGACCGCGCTCGCCCGGCTTGGCGTGCAGCCGACCGCGACCCATGGCCAGCGCGATTTTGGGCAGCTGCGTGGTTTTGCCCGAACCGGTTTCGCCGCAGACGATGACGACCTGGTGGTCGCGGATGGCCGCCTCGATCTCGTGGCGGCGGCCGCACACCGGCAGGTGATCGGGAAACTCAAGGTGGATCGGCGTGTCGGGCAAGGCGGGGACTTCGGTCAAAATCGGCAAGCCGCGGATTATCCCGCGCCGTTCCCTGCGCCATCCCCTGTGCCGTACTCGGCGCCGATTTCGCCCCCGCCCATGTCCAACGTTTTCAATTTCACCTTTGTGCCGTGGTTCCGCTCGGTGGCGCCCTACATCCACAAGCACCGGGGCGACACGCTGGTGGTGGGCATCGCGGGTGAGGCCATCGCCGCCGGCAAGCTGCCCCTGATCGTGCAGGACCTGGCGCTGATCCAGAGCATGGGCGCCAAGATCGTGCTGGTGCACGGCTTCCGGCCGCAGGTGAACGAACAGCTGCGTCTGAAGGGCCACGAAGCGCGCTACTCGCACGGCATGCGCATCACCGACCCGGTGGCGCTGGACTGCGCCCAGGAGGCGGCCGGTCAGTTGCGCTACGAGATCGAGGCGGCCTTCAGCCAGGGCCTGCCCAACACCCCCATGGCGGGGGCCACGGTGCGCGTCATTTCCGGCAACTTCATCTCGGCGCGCCCGGTCGGTCTCATCGACGGCGTGGACTTCATGCACTCCGGGCTGGTGCGCAAGGTCGACACCGACGGTATCCAGCGCACCCTCGACATGGGCGCGCTGGTGCTGCTGTCGCCTTTCGGCTTTTCACCCACTGGCGAAGCCTTCAACCTCACCATGGAAGACGTGGCCACCTCGGTGGCGGTGGCGCTGCAGGCGGAGAAGCTGATGTTCCTGACCGAGGTGCCTGGCATCCGCGTCGACGCCGCCGATCCGAACAGCGACATCGACACCGAACTGCCGCTGGCCGACGCCCGGCGTCTGCTGGTCTCGCTGCCCAAGGCCGAGCAGCCCACCGACACCGGCTTCTACCTGCAGCACTGCATCCGCGCGTGCGAGGGTGGCGTCGAGCGCAGCCACATCCTGCCCTTCTCGGTGGACGGGGCCTTGCTGCTGGAGATCTATACCCACGATGGCATCGGCACCATGGTCGTGGACGAAAAGCTGGAAAGCGTGCGCGAAGCCACCAGCGACGACGTCAGCGGCATCGTGGCGCTGATCGAGCCCTACGAAAAGGATGGCACGCTGGTCAAACGCGACCGCACCGAGATCGAGCGCGACGCCGGCTACTACACCATCATCGAGCACGACGGCGTGATCTTCGGCTGCGCCGCGCTGTACCCGTACCCCGACGAGCGCACCGGCGAAATGGCGGCGCTCACCGTGTCGCCCCAGTCGCAGGGCCAGGGTGACGGCGAGCGGCTGCTCAAGCGCATCGAGGCGCGCGCCAAGGCCCAGGGCCTGCAGAGCATTTTCGTGCTCACCACGCGCACCATGCACTGGTTCATCAAGCGGGGGTTCGTGCAGGTCAGCGCCGACTGGTTGCCCGAGGCGCGCAAGCGCAAGTACAACTGGGACCGCCGCAGCCAGGTCCTGGTCAAGAAACTCTGAAGCACCCCCGCCGCGCTTCGCGCTACCCCCTCCGGGGGCGCCACCGGCGGCCCGGCGAAGCCGGTTCCACGGTGCCTCGCGACAGGACCCCTCAGGTCTTGCGACGGGTCAGCAGAAGACTGATCGCCAGCAGCGTGAAGGCCACGAACCACAGGAACGACCAGTTCGCAATCGTCAGGCCGAGGAAGCTCCAGTCGACCTTGGAGCAATCGCCGCTGCCGCGGAAGATCATGGGGATCGCGCGGCCGAGCGGAAAGGCCTCGATCATGCCGAAGAAGTCGCGGCCGCAGGTCAGGATTTCCGGCGGGTACCACTGCAGCCAGCTCTGCCGCGCCGCGGTGAAGGCGCCAAATCCCGCGAACAGGCCCAGCGCGCCGACCACCACCGCGCGAGCACGGGCTCCCGCGAGCGCCGCCCCCAGACCGGCGAGCACCGCCACCAGGATCAGCGCATAACGCTGCACGATGCACATCGGGCATGGCTCCAGGCCGACCACGTGCTGCAGCACCATGCCAAAAGCCAGCAGCGCCACGCTGGCGGCGGCGATCAGGGCCAGCACGGCCCGGGGACGGTCACTCAACCAGGTGGTCACAGCGTTCATGATGGGCTTGGAGTCAGCTGACGAACGCGCGTTCAATGACAAAGTCGCCCGGCGTGGTGGTGTTGCCCTCCTTGAAGCCGAGCTTCTCGCACAGGGCCTTGAGGTCGCGCAGCATCTCGGGGCTGCCGCAGATCATCACGCGGTCCTCCGCCGGGTTCAGCGGCGGCACGCCGAGGTCTTTGGCGATCACGCCATCGGCCAGCAGCTGCGGAATCCGGCCCTGGTGCACGAACGGTTCGCGGGTGACGGTCGGGTAATACAGCAGCTTCTGGCGCACGAGCTCGCCCAGAAACTCGTCCTGCTTGAGCTGTTCGCTGATCAGGTCGCGGTAGGCCAGCTCCTTGACCTGCCGCACACCGTGGATCAGCACCACCTGCTCGAATCGCTCGTAGGTTTCCGGGTCGCGGATGATGCTCATGAAAGGCGCCAGCCCGGTGCCGGTGCCCAGCAGGTAGAGGCGCTTGGCCGGCAGCAGGTAGTCGATCAGCAGCGTGCCGGTGGGTTTCTTGCCGACGATGATCGTGTCGCCGACCTGGATGTGCTGCAGGCGCGAGGTGAGCGGGCCGTCTTGCACCTTGATGCTCAGGAACTCGAGGTGCTCGGCCCAGTTCGGGCTGACGATGGAGTAGGCGCGCAGCAGCGGCTTGCCGTCCACGCGCAGGCCGATCATGGTGAAGTGGCCGTTGGAAAAACGCAGCGAGGTGTCGCGCGTGGTGGTGAAGCTGAAGAGCCGATCGGTCCAGTGGTGAACGCTGAGCACGCGCTCTTCGAGAAATGCACTCATGAAGGGTCCTGCGAAAGCAATCCGCTATTGTAAAAAGCCGCCGCGCCGGGGCCGCTGCCGGCCCCCAGCGCGACCCTGACGCTGCCCGGGGCGTCCGAGGCTTGGTACAGTCCCGGGCGTTCCAGTCTGCGTGGGTGGCCCACGCCGCGCCAGCGGCGAAGCCGCGCATCATGCCGACAACACCTCATTCCGGGAACAACACTTTTCTTTGGGCCGATATAAATCAGGCCATATAAAAGTCCCCTTCAACGCGCCCGCAAGAACCACGAGAACCCCCATGGCACGCACCGTTCACTGCATCAAACTGGGCCGCGAGGCCGAAGGCCTGGATTTCCCGCCCTACCCGGGCGAACTGGGCAAGAAGATCTGGGAAAACGTCAGCAAGGAGGCCTGGGCGGCCTGGCTGAAGCACCAGACGATGCTGCTCAATGAAAACCGGCTGAACCTGGCCGACGCCCGGGCCCGCCAGTACCTGGCGCGGCAGATGGAAAAGCACTTTTTCGGCGAAGGCGCGGACGCAGCGGCCGGCTACGTGCCGCCGACGCAGGGCTGAGGCCCGAGCGCAGCGCGTGAGCGCCACGCCCTCCTCCGGGCGCCACGCCCTGGTGATTGGCGCTGGCCTGGCGGGGGCCGCGGTGGCCCATGCCCTGGCCCGGCGCGGCTGGCGGGTCACGCTGCTCGACGCCGCCAGCGGGCCGGCCGCCGCGGCATCCGCCCTGCCGGTGGGCATGCTCAGCCCCCACCACACCCGATCGCCCACGCCGCTGTCGCGCCTGACCGCGCTGGGCGTCCCGCTGACCCGTGCCGAGCTGCAGCGTCTGGTAGCGCCCGGTCACGGCTGGTGCCCGACCGAGGTCGACAACCTCGACCACGACCCCGGACGACACGAGGCCGCTCTGGTCCGCCCGGGCGCGCTCGTTCGCGCGTGGCTGGCCGAAGCCACGGCCCTGGGCCGCCTGGAGGCCCGCTGGGGCCAGCTCGTGAGCGAATTGACGCACCACGACGCCGGCGGGTGGACCGCCCGCGGCCCCCAGGGCGAGCCGCTGGTCTCGGCCCCCGTCGCCGTCGTGGCGGCGGCGCTGGGCAGCCGCGACCTGCTGAAGGCCGCCGCGCTGCCGCTGCGCCCCGTGCGGGGCCAGATGAGCCTGGGCGACGCGGCCCACGCCGATGCGCCGACCGCCGATCGCCCCCAGCGCCGCGATGGGGTCTTCGTGCCGGCGTACCGGGACGCCGGGCTGCCGGCCTGGCCCGCCGGTCTGTGGAGCGTGGGGTCGACCTTCGAGCGGGGCGCCACCAATACCGCGGTCCGGGACAGCGACCACGCCCTCAACCGCGAGCGCCTGCAGGCCATCGACGCCCGCGCGGCCGCGGCCTTCGACCTCACCTGGGCCGCCGGAGGTGTGGCGGGCTGGGCCCAGGTGCGCTGCGCCTCGCTGGACCGACTGCCCTTGGTGGGTGCCGCGCCGGCCTTGGCGGCCGGCGACCCCCGCGCGCCGCTGGACGCGTGGCCCCGCGCACGGGGCTTGTACCTCCTGACCGCGCTCGGCTCGCGGGGACTGTCGCTGGCGGCGTGGTGCGGCCAGCGGCTGGCCGAGGCCATCGATGGCGAGCCGGTGCAGGCACCGCAGGACCTGTGGCGGGCACTGGACCCGGCGCGGTTTGCGTGGCGCGCACGGCGCCGCGCGGGCTGAGGCCGCGCCGTCACCCGGCGCGCCCACCGCGTCTGTTCAAAGCAGGTCGAGCCAGCGCGACACCTCGGGCGGCTGCAGCGGGCGCGGCAACAAGGCGCCGATGCCGTGGCGCGCCGCGTCGCGCCGCAGCCGTCGCCGTCGCCACCAGCCGCCCAGCGGGCCCGCCAGTTCGCTCACCGCCAGCGTGAGCGCCTGCGGTTGGCTGCGCACGAAATGCCCGATGAGCCCCCAGCTGTCGAGGCCGGCCGCGTCGAGGTTGAAGATGCCGCAGCAGTACTGATGGTCCGTGATCAGGGCGTGGGCGGTCGCCATGTCGTGTGCCACGTCCATGGCCGGCACAGCCGCCAGGGCCAGCCGGGTCTTGAGATACACCGCCTCATCGGCCGAGGCGCCCACCACCAGCGCCCGGCGCGCCACGACGATGGCGCCGCTGAGGTCCAGGTCGAGGCCGGGGCCCAAGGGGGCGGGTTCGGTGATGTCCAGATCCAGCAGGCCGGAGTCGACCCGGTGGGCGGCGAACACCGCGTCCAGGTCCTGCAGCAAGGCGGCCCAGTCAATCGGGCGTTGCTGCACACGCCAGGCGTGGTGGGGCGGGTCGTCGCCGATCCAGATCAGGCGCTGGCCGGGCGGCAGCGTCTCGCGCACCTGCACCATCACCGCCTCGGCACTGTCGCCGTCCACCAGCAGCACCGGGGCCTCGCCCAGCGGGGGCGTCACGCCGGGGGCGCTCAGGGGCATCCAGGGGGCGTAGGTCAGGTCGCGCTCCTGAGACAGCCGGAAGATCGTGTTCAGCGCGTGCCTTTCCACGTCGGAAAAGCCCACCACGCTCACACCAATCACCGTCTGTTGCATGGGGCGCAATGGTAAGCGCACTCACGACGGCTGCCGGGCGGCGGCCCGGGCATTTCATGGCGGGGCCGTGGCTTTCGGCACGCCGGCGGGGCGCATCCGTGGGCGGGGTCCGGCGGCTCTTTATATGCCTCATGAGATATAGCAGCATGAGAAAAAAATCGTTCGCGATATAAAAGGTGCCGCCTACAGTCGCGGCCATGCCCGATTTCCCGCTCATCCTGGCCGGCTTTGCCGTGGGCCTGATCGTCGGCCTCACCGGCGTGGGCGGTGGGTCGCTGATGACGCCCATCCTGATCTTTTTCTTTGGGGTGAAGCCTTACCTGGCCGTGGGCACCGACCTGCTGTTCGCCGCCGTGACCAAGGCCGGCGGCACCCTGACCCTGGCCCGGCAGCGCCTCGTCCCTTGGCGCGTGGTGGCCCAGCTGAGCGCCGGCAGCCTGCCGGCAGCGGCGATCACCCTGCTGATGCTGCACCGCGTGGGGCCCGCTTCGCCGGCGGTGCAATCGGTCATGACCGGCACGCTGGGCGTGGCACTGCTGCTGACCGCCGCGGCCATGCTGTACAAGGCGGTGCGCGGCCGGCAGCTGCCGCGCCACCTGGCCCAGGGCGACCTGGCCGAGGCCAGCCGCGCCCGCCATCCGGCGCTGCCGGTCCTGTTCGGCGCGGTGATCGGCGCGCTGGTCACGCTCACCTCGGTGGGCGCCGGTGCCATCGGCGTGTCGGTGTTGCTGCTGCTTTTCCCGCTGCTGCCCCTGCCGCGCATCGTGGCCGCCGACATCGCCTACGCGGTGCCGCTCACCCTGGTCGCCGGTCTGGGCCATGCGAGCCTGGGCTCGGTCGACTGGCGCCTGCTCGGCCTGCTGCTGTGCGGCTCGCTGCCGGGCATCTGGCTCGGCGCCCGCCTGATGCGCCACACGCCCGAGCGGCTCGTCCGATCCCTGCTCTCGATGTTGCTGGCCTACGCCGGTCTGAAGCTCATCGCCGCCTGAGCCCCCCCTTTTTTCGCTGAACCTGCCATGTACCAGTACACCGATTTCGACCGCCACTTCGTGCAGTGGCGCGCCCACCAGTTCCGTGACCAGCTGACCCGCTGGCAGGCCGGCGAGCTCAGCGCCGACGCCTTCAAGCCGCTGCGCCTGCAGAACGGCTGGTACATCCAGCGCTTCGCGCCGATGCTGCGCGTGGCCGTGCCTTACGGCGAGATCAGCAGTGCCCAGCTGCGCGCGCTCGCCGTGGTCGCCCGCGACTTCGACCACAAGGAGGACCACGACACGAGCCAGGCCAATGCCGGCTTGAGCGACGTGCCCAGCCTGCCCGACCGCACCGCGCACTTCACCACGCGGCAAAACGTCCAGTTCAACTGGATTCCGATCCACCGCGCGGCCGACGTCATGGACCTGCTGGCCAGCGTCAACCTGCACGGCATCCAGACCAGCGGCAACTGCATCCGCAACATCACCACCGACGCGCTGGCCGGCATTGCGGTCGACGAGGTCGCCGATCCGCGGCCGTTCGCCGAAATCCTGCGCCAATGGAGCACGCTGCACCCCGAATTCGCGTTCCTGCCGCGCAAGTTCAAGGTCGCCATCACCGGCGCCCGCGAGGACCGTGCCGCCACCGCCTGGCACGATGTCGGCCTGCGCCTCGTGCGCGACGACGCGGGCGCCCTCGGGTTTGAGGTCCGCGTGGGCGGCGGCATGGGCCGCACGCCCCTGATCGGCGCCGTGATCCGCCCGTTCCTGCCGTGGAACCAGCTGTTGAACTACCTCGAGGCGGTGGTGCGCGCCTACAACCGCTTCGGCCGCCGCGACAACCTGTACAAGGCCCGCATCAAGATCCTGGTGAAAGCCGAGGGCCAGGCCTTCACCGACGCGGTCGAAGCCGAATACCGCGACATCGTCGAGCGCGATGGCGCCCCCCACACCATCACCGACGCCGAGCTTGCCCGCGTGAGCGCCTGTTTCGAGCCGCCGGCGCTGGCCTGCGACCGCCAGAGCGCCGACGCCAAGATCGCCCACATCCTCAAGGCCGCGGCCGAGGACGATGTGGAGTTCGGCCGCTGGATCACGCGCAACGTCCATCCGCACCGCAACCCCGACCTGCGCGCGGTGACGCTCTCCTTCAAGCGCCTCGGCCAGGCCCCCGGCGATGCGACCGCCGACCAGCTGGAGCGCGCCGCCGACCTGGCGGACCGCTTCTCCGGCGGCGAGGCCCGCGTCACCCACGACCAGAACCTGCTGCTGCCCTGGGTGCGTTGCGACCAGTTGCCCGAGCTGTGGCGCGAAGCCCGGCGCCTGGGTCTGGCCAAGCCCAACATCGGCCTGCTCACCGACATGATCGCCTGCCCCGGCGGCGACTTCTGCGACCTCGCCAACGCCCGCTCGCTGCCGATTGCCCAGGCGGTGCTCGCGCGCTACACCGACCTCGACGAACTGCACGACATCGGCGAGATCGACCTGCACATGAGCGGCTGCATCAACAGCTGCGGCCACCACCACAGCGGCCACATCGGCATCCTGGGCGTCGACAAGGACGGGCAGGAGTGGTACCAGGTCACGCTCGGCGGCTCCGATGGCTCCGCGCTGTCCGGCGAGCCGCAGCCGGGCAAGGTGATCGGCCCCTCGTTCGCCGCCAGCGAGGTGGCCGACGTCATTGAGGCCCTGCTCGACACCTACCGCGCCCAGCGCGAGGGAGGGGAAACCTTCCTCGCCACGCTGCGCCGTGTCGGCGCCGATCCGTTCAAGGCCGCGGCCAACGCCCAGCGCACCGCGACCGCCCGCCCCACCGAAACCGCCTGAGGAGCCCGCCATGACCGAACCGACCCTGCGGCTGCACCGGGCCGACCAGTTCACCGCGCCGGAAAGCCCCGAACGCCGCGTCGCCCTGCCCAACGACGCCGACCCGCGCGAGGCCGACCTGCGCGGCATCGACGCCGTGGAACTGCACTTTCCCAAATTCACCGACGGCCGCGCCTTCAGCCAGGCCTTCCTGCTGCGCCGCCGCCTGGGTTTCACCGGGATCATCCGCGCCACCGGCGACGTGCTGGTGGACCAGCTGGTGCAGATGCAGCGCAGCGGCTTCACCGACGCCGTGTTGCGCGACGACCAGTCGCTGGCACACGCCGAACGCCTCCTGGCCAGCGCGCCGGCGTTCTACCAGGGCGACGCGGTGCAGCCCGCCCCGCGCTTCGTCTCCCGCTCCCGGGAGGTGACCGCATGAGCGCCATCGACCTCTACAACCGCCCCGGTGCGGACTTTGACGCCAAAGTTGCGCGCGCGGTCGCGCTGTTGCGCGAACAGGCCGCGCGACTGCCCCGCCTCACGCAGGCCTCCAGCCTGGGCGCCGAAGACATGGTGGTCACCCACCTGATCCATCTCGCCGGCATTGACGCCAGCGTGTTCGTGCTGGAAACCGGCAAGCTGCACGCGGAAACGCTCGCGCTGATCCCCGCGATCGAAGCGCGCTACGGCCGTGCCGTGCGGGTGTTTCGTCCGGTCCAGGAGGCCGTGGTTCACTTCGTGCGCACCCATGGTGACGACGCCATGTACCGCAGCATCGAGCTGCGCAAAGCCTGCTGCGATCTGCGCAAGATGGAGCCGCTGGCGCGCGCCCTGGACGGCCACGACGGCTGGATCACCGGCCTGCGCCGCGAGCAGTCCCACGCGCGCGCCGAGGTGGCCGAGGTGGTGCAGGAGCCGCAGCGCGCCAAGATCAGCCCCCTGGTGGACTGGACCTGGGGCGACGTGTGGCATTTCATCGCACAACACCAGCTGCCCTACAACGCCCTGCACGACCGCTTCTTCCCCAGCATTGGCTGTGAACCCTGCACCCGCGCCATCAGCGTCGGCGAAGACTTCCGCGCCGGTCGCTGGTGGTGGGAGCAGGAGAGCGCCAAGGAGTGCGGGCTGCACGTGCAACCCACCGATGCCGCCGCGGGCGTGACGCCCCTCGTGTCTTCCCTCGAACGGAGTGCCGCATGAACGCACGCACCGACAGCGCCGCGCTGCAAGCCGCGCTGGACCAGCCCCACCACCTCAGCAACGCCCACCTCGACGCGCTGGAGGAAGAAACCATCTTCATCCTGCGCGAAGTGGCCGCGGCCTTCGAGCGTCCCGCGCTGCTGTTCTCCGGCGGCAAGGATTCGCTGGTCATGCTCAAGTGCGCGGAAAAGGCCTTTGGCATCGGCCGCCTGCCTTACCCGCTGCTGATGATCGACACCGGCCACAACTTTCCCGAGGTGACCGATTTCCGGGACCAGCGGGCGCGTGAACTGGGCGCGGAACTGATCGTGCGCAGCGTGGAAGACTCGATGGCGCGCGGCACCGTGCGCCTCGCCCATCCGGGCGAAAGCCGCAACGTGCACCAGTCGGTCACGCTGCTGGAAGCGATCGAGGAATTCCGCTTCGACGCCCTGATCGGGGGCGCCCGCCGCGACGAGGAAAAGGCCCGCGCCAAAGAGCGCATCTTTTCCCACCGTGACAGCTTCGGCCAGTGGCAGCCCAAAGACCAGCGCCCGGAGTTGTGGACGCTGTTCAACACCCGCCTGCAGCCCGGCGAACACTTCCGCGTGTTCCCGATCAGCAATTGGACCGAACTCGACGTGTGGCAGTACATCGCCCGCGAAAACGTCGGCCTGCCCTCGATCTACTACACCCACCGCCGCCCGGTGGTGGACCGCCGCGGCCTGCTGGTGCCGGTGACCGAACTGACCCCGCCGCGCGCCGGCGAAAAGGTTGAACTGCGCGACGTGCGCTTCCGCACCGTGGGCGACATCACCTGCACCTGCCCGGTGGAGAGCACCGCGGCCACGCCACAGGACATCGTCATCGAGACGCTGGCGGCCGAGGTCAGCGAGCGGGGCGCCACGCGCATGGACGACAAAACCAGCGACGCGTCCATGGAGAAGCGCAAGAAAGACGGGTACTTTTGACGCCCCCCCGCGCCGCGCCTGCGGAGCGTCTCCCCCCCCCCCACTGGAGGGCAGCGCCGACGGACCGGCAGAGCCGGATCCGTGGCGCCACTGGATGCAGACACCTCACTCAGCGATTTCTCATGAACACCACCACCACCGTTCGGGCTGAGCCTGTCGATGCCCTCTCACAAAACACCCGCAGCGCGCTGCGCCTGATCACTTGCGGCAGCGTCGACGACGGCAAGAGCACCTTGATCGGGCGCCTGCTGGTTGACAGCAAGGCCGTGCTGCAGGACCACCTGGCCGGCGTGCAGCGCCAGGGCCAGACCGATCTGGCCCTGCTGACCGATGGCCTGTCGGCCGAGCGCGAGCAAGGCATCACCATCGACGTGGCCTACCGCTACTTCAGCACCGAAACCCGCAAGTTCATCATCGGTGACGCCCCGGGCCACGAGCAGTACACCCGCAACATGGTCACGGCGGCCAGCAGCGCCGACGCGGCCGTCGTGCTCGTGGACGCCACCAAGCTCAACTGGCGCGACCCCGCGCTGCCGCTGCTGCCGCAGACGCGTCGCCACAGCCTGCTGCTGCGGCTGCTGCGCGTGCCTTCGGTGATTTTTGCGGTCAACAAGCTCGACGCCGTGGACGACAGCGCCATGGCCTTCCGCCACATCAGTGCAGCCCTCTTGGCGTTCGCCCAACAGGCCGACATTGCGGTCAAGGCCACGGTGCCGGTCTCGGCGCTCAAAGGCTGGAACGTGGTGGATGGACCTGAGCAGACCGGCTGGTGCGGCTACGACGGACCCACCCTGCTGGCGATCCTGGAGCGGTTGCCGGTGACCCCGGCGGACACCGCCCTGCCCTTTGGCCTGCCGGTGCAATGGGTGGAGAAGTTCAGCGGATCGGCCGACACCTCGCAGGGCCGGCGCGTGTTCTGGGGCCGTGTGGCCAGCGGGCGCGTGGCACCGGGGCAGCGCGTGCGGGTGGCGCCGGGCGGGGCGACCGCCGTGGTGGCGCAGGTGCTGGACGCGGTACGCCGCCGTGGCGACGGCGTGGCCGGCCAGAGCGCGGGCATCGTGCTTGACCGCGAGGTCGATGTGTCGCGCGGTGATTGGCTGCTGGCCGACGACGCCGGCGACGCGCTGGAAGGTCGCCGCGAGCTGGACGCCACGGTGGCCTGGCTTGACGATGAGCCGCTGGTGCCCGGTCGCGTGTATTGGGCCTTGCACGGACACCGCTGGGTGAAGGCCAAGGTCAAGCGCGTGGTGCACCAGCTCGACATTCACACCCTGGAGGAGCGCGATGCGACCGCCCTGCCAGCCAACGCGATAGGCCATGTCGAGCTGGCCCTGCAGGAGCCCCTCGTGGTGCTCCCCTTTGCCCAGGCACGATCGCTCGGCGCCCTGGTGCTGGTGGACACCGCTACCCATCGAACCGCCGGGGCCGCTCTGGTGCGATGACCCGAAGACGTCCGCACAAACCCTAAAATCGCGGGATTCACCGCCCGCACCCCCTCACACCATGACCCACGTTGTCACCGAAGCCTGCATCCGCTGCAAATACACCGACTGCGTCGATGTCTGCCCCGTGGACTGCTTCCGCGAAGGCCCGAACTTCCTGACCATCGACCCGGACGAGTGCATCGACTGCGCGGTCTGCATCCCCGAATGCCCGGTGAGCGCGATCTACGCCGAAGAAGACCTTCCCAAGGACCAGCTGCATATGACCGAGCTCAACGCCGAGCTGGCCAAACTCAGCAGCTGGAAGCCCATCACCAAGCGCAAGGCGCCCCTGCCCGACGCGGACGACTGGAAAGACAAAACCGGCAAGCTCGACCAGCTGGTGCGTTGAGCGCCATGGCGGCGGCCCCGATCCCGACCGACGCGCTGGTCATCGGGGCCGGCCCGGTTGGCCTGTGGCAGGTCTTTCAGCTCGGGCTTCACGGCATCGCCTGCCAGGTGGTGGATGCGCTGCCCGAGCCGGGCGGCCAGCCGCAGGCGCTGTATCCCGACAAGCCGCTGTACGACATCCCGGGCCTGCCCCGATGCACCGGTCGTGAACTGACGCAGCGCCTGCTGCAACAAGTCAGCCCTTTCAAGCCGGGTTTCCATCTCGGCCATACCGTCACCAGCCTCGTCTCCCACGACGGTCGCTGGCGTGTTACCACGCGCGACGGCCAGGCCTGGGACGCCGCCAGTGTGATCATCGCTGGCGGTGTCGGCGCATTTGAACCCCGTGCGCTCAAGCTCGACGGTGTCGAGGCCATGGTCGGCCGGGACCTGCGTTACCACCTCCCGGCGCCCGGTGACTGGGACGGTCTGCACTGCGCCGTGCTCGGGGGCGATGCCGATGCGGTCACCGCCGCGCTGGATCTGGCCGCGCGCGCCGGTCCGCCGGTGACGCTGGTGCACCGCCGCGATGTGTTCGACGCCGAGCCCGACGCGCTGGCCGCGCTGCGGGAGCAGCGCGCCGCTGGCCGAATCGTGGCCGAGATCGGGCAACCCGTGGCGCTGCTGCAGGACGGCGGCCGGCTGCGCGGCCTGCAGCTTGCCCGCCCGGACGGGACCACCGACACGCTGGCCATGGACCGCCTGCTGGTGCGTCTGGGCCTGTCGCCCAAACTCGGCCCCATCACCGACTGGGGCCTGGCCATGGAGCGCAAGCTGCTGCCGGTGGACCCCGCGACCCTGCGCACCAGCGCCGACGGGGTGTACGCCGTGGGCGACATCAACCAGTACCCCGGCAAAAAGAAGCTCATCGTCTGCGGCTTTCACGAAGCGACCCTCGCCGCCTTCGACATCGCCGACCGGCTGCGCCCCCACGAACGCGGCCCGCTGCAATACACGACCAGCAGCCGCCTGCTCCAGCAGCGCCTGGGCGTGGCCGCACCCGACTGAGCGGGCCGGCCGCACGCGGGCCGGTCATCGTCAACCGGCGAAACCAGGCCTTCGGCACCCGCCGCTACAACCCGTCGTTACAATCACGCCCGTTTTCTCCGGAAAACAACTCCGCTGGGGGTGTTGCGGCCGTCACAGGCCGCGACTGAGACAGTCCCTTTGAACCTGATTGAGGTAATCCTCGCGCAGGGAAGCAACGCAGCCTGACCGCGTCCGCGGTCGCCCCGGGCTGCCTGTGCCCTGCCATGCAATGTCCATCCGGACCCACACCATGGCCCACCTTCACCACCGCTCCTCCGCCTTCCTTCCGCGCCGCCACCGCGTGGCCCTCGCCGTCGCCCTCGCCTGCCTGGGCAACGCCAGCGTGGCCCTCGCCGACAACGCCACCCTGCCCGCCGTCACTGTCAGCGGCGCCACCGCCGCGCCGGTCGCCGACGTCAGCGGCTTCGGCGACCAGCCGCTGGCCACCAGCCCATTCAGCGCGACCGTCATCGACAGCAACGCCATCGCCGACACCGGCGCGCGCCGCCTCAAAGACCTGTACCGCCTCGACGCCTCGGTCACCGATGCCTACAACGCCGCGGGCTACTACGACTACGCCAGCGTGCGCGGCTTCGTCATCGACAACACCTACAACTTCCGCCGCGAAGGCCTGCCCATCAGCGCCGAAACCAGCCTGCCGCTGGACCACCTCGAGCGCGTCGAACTGCTCAAAGGCACCAGCGGCATCCAGGCCGGCACGAGCGCGCCTGGCGGCCTGTTCAACGCGGTGGTCAAGCGCCCTGGCGCGACCCCGCTGCGCCAGTTCCGCACCGAGCTCACCAGCGACGGCAACCTGCTCGGCCATCTTGACGTGGGCGGACGGCTGGGTGACGGCACGGTCGGTTACCGCGTGAACGTGGCGGCTGAGCGCCTGAACACCGCGGCGGCCGGTACAGAGGGCAAGCGCCACCTGTTGGCGGTGGCGATGGACGCACGACTGTCCGCGGACAGCCTGCTGGAAGGCGAATTTGAGGTGTCGCGCCGCCGCCAGGCGTCCGTGCCGGGCCTCAGCCTGCTGGGCGATGCGCTGCCGCCGGCCGACCCGCGCTTGAACATCAACACCCAGCCCTGGTCACAACCGGTCGACTTCCGCAACGCCAGCGGCAGCCTGCGCTTCACCCAGGCCATCAACCGCGACTGGAACTGGCAGGCCCAGCTCGGCACCCAGCGCCTGCGCACCGACGATTTCCTGGCCTACCCGTTCGGCTGCTTCGACGCCGGATCGGGCATTTACTACGCCGACCGCTACTGCCCCAACGGCGATTTCGACCTCTACGACTTCCGCAGCCTCGGCGAGCGCCGCAGCACACAGGCGGCCCAGTGGAAACTCAACGGTCAATTCAACACCGGCGCGCTTCAGCACCGCCTGACCACTGGCGTGCTCGTGAGCCGCTTCACCCTGCGCGGCCAGCCGCAAGCCGACAACAACGCGGCGGCCGGCACCGGCAACATCATCACCCTGCCCGGCTTTGCACCAGTGCCCGTCTTCGGGGATCCCTTCACCAACCGCACGGAGCGCAGCACCGAGCTGTTCGTGACCGACGTCATCCGCTGGAACGAAGCGTGGCAGACCTGGCTGGGTTTGCGCCACACGCGCATCGACCGTCAAAGCATCCGCACCGACGGCTCGCGCGCCACCGACTACGAGGCCCGGTTCACCACGCCGTGGATCGCGGCCACCGTGAAGCTCGACGGAGCCCGCACCGCGTACGCCAGCTGGGGCCAGGGCATCGAATCGGAGGTCGCTCCCGGTCGCGCACGCTACACCAACCAGGGCGAACCGCTGCCAGCACTCAAAAGCCGGCAGTGGGAGATCGGGCTGAAGTCAGAGACCGCGCAAGCACGCTGGCAAATCACGTGGTTCAACACCACGCGCCCCGTGGCCGGTGACATTGGCGCCTGCGGCGCTGCGGCCACCTGCACCCGGATCATCGATGGCGATGCCCGCCACCGCGGGCTCGAACTGGGCTACGGCCGAACCGTCGGCGCCTGGAGCGCCGACAGCAGCCTCACCTGGATCGACGCGGAGCGCCGCGGTGTGATCAGCAACCCGGCACTGACCGGCAAACGGCCCACCAACGTGCCGCAATGGGTCCTGCGGGCCAACCTCGGCTATCGCCTCGCTGCCCTGCCGGGCGCGACCGTGGGAGCGCACCTGTCGCACGAAGGCCGCCGCGCCATCACCCCCGACAACCAGCTCGAGCTCGGATCCTGGACGCGCGTGGATGTGAGCCTGCGCCGCGAGATCCGTTTCCAGGGCCAGCCGGCCAGCTGGACCGTGGGACTGAACAACGTGTTCGACCGCCGCTACTTCGCCGAAGCGCCCTTCCAGTACGACCACATCTACCTGTTCCCCGGTGCCCCCCGGACCTTGCGGGTCGCCTTCGAAACCGCCTTCTGAATACGACGCCTCGCACCTTGAAAACAGGTCAAAAATGACGCTATAATCTTGGTCTGTTCCCTGATAGCTCAGTCGGTAGAGCGACGGACTGTTAATCCGCAGGTCCCTGGTTCGAGTCCAGGTCGGGGAGCCAAAAAACACAAGGCCCTTGCAGCGATGCAAGGGCCTTTTTTGTGTCTGGATCGCTGCTCAGTTTCCAGAAAAAGCGCTTGCGGGGGCAAGGGCCCGCGTCCCACCGACCCCCAAAGACAAAGACCGCACCGCCGGGCGAAGTGCGGTCTCTCGGGCGGGGTTCGGTGCAGTGTCAGTTCGCGAGCGTCAGCTCCCGCCAGTTCTTGCGGCGAAGGCCCAGGTTCGTGCCGAATTCGCCAAGCACGCGCTGGAGCCGGCCCTGATCACTGCCCGCGATCAGGCGGATGCGCCCACCGACACTCAGGAACCGCAGGTCGGTGATGACGCCCTCACCGCCGGCGAGGAAGGCTGACAACGAGGTGCCCGAAATCAGCTTGGTGGTCCCGCTGGCGATGTCGACGCTGTAGATCCGGCTGACGCCCGACGGGTTGCAGGCGTCGGAGGTGGGCAGCGTTGGGGCAAACGCCACCGTGCCGAAGAAGGAGGTGCTCTCCGCGGTTTGCCGCCATGCCACCGTGTTCGTGCTGTTCTTGCCCAGATCAAAGTACCACCCCATGGTGGTGCTGGTGGCGCTCAGCGTCACGCCGGTCAACACGTTGGTGTTCGCCTGCAGTTCGTTGCGCTCGATGGGGAAGCCCACGCCCGGCGGCAGATCGCTGGAGGCGTTGGGACGGATCGCGTTGCCATCGCGAATCGAATAGAAGGTCTGCATCTGGTTGGAGCCGATGTCGGTGCTGTCGAGCAAGCGGCCAGTTCCCACCAGCACGTAGCGGCTGCGGTCGCGCGGGCTGATCTCGATCATGGGCTTGGTCGTGATCGGCTGGGCACCGTCGGTGGGATGAACGAAGCGAGCGAGCCGAACCGGCGCCGGCAGCGGCCCGGTGGCGGCCGTCAGGTCAAAGCGCCACAGGTTGCCCAACAAATCACCGCCGTACACCGCGTCCGCGTAGCCGTCGGAGAGGTCGTTGATGTAGGCGTTGATGTGGGCGAGACCGGCGTCGGCCGTTGCCGAGCCTTCGCCAGTGGCGATGCGCTCAAGCAGGCGGCCGTTGGTGGGGTTGACGAGGTAGAGATAGCCGCCGCCCTGAACAGCGCCGCCCGCGCCGGTGGAGTTGTAGCCCGACGGGAAGATCACTGTCCAACCGTATTTGCGGGTCTTCACGACGATCGGGTCACCAAACGTGAATCCGATGTTGAGCGCGTCGTTGTCGGCAGCGTTCGGGAATTCCCACAGCACGCGGCCGGCGGCAATCGCCTCGGTGGTGATCGATGCGGGGTCGGTCACGTCGATCGCGTAGTAGCCGCGTCCGCCCTTGCCCAGCCCACCAATCAGCAAAGAGCGCCAGTTGGTGGCGGTACCGATCTCCGTGCCGGTCCAGGTGCGGCCAAAGTCGACGTCAAACACGTTCGGCGTGGCGTTCACCAGGTAGCGGTGGGCGTTGCCGCCGATCACGCCGCCGAGGTAGGCCAGGCCGTCGGCGGCCGGTGCGGTCACGCCGCTGATCACCCGGCTGGGGATGTAGGCAAACAGCTCGCGGCCGGAGTCGGTACCCGAGAGAGAGCCATTGAAGGCGTGCATCATGCCGTCGTTCGCACCGACGTAGACCATGGTTGGGCGATTGCGATAAGCAATCTTGAACGCACCGTAGCCTGGGTTGGTCGCATCCGACAAAGGCAACGCGGGGGGGCCGACCGGACGGGCGCGTGAACCCACGATGTCACCGAGCAATTGGGTGCGCGTGCGGTAGGCGCGCGTGCTGCCCACGACGGTGGAAGAACGTTCATGGGTGCGATCGCCGCGCACATAGTTGATGAAGTTCTGGCGATCGGCCAGGTTCGGATCGTCGTGCGGGGTGTCGAGGTTGGCGAGCTGCGCGGCGGTCATCGTCGTGGCCGACGGTGTGGCCGTGAACCGGAACGGGACCCCCTGGGAACCGTTAAACGTGACGACGCGGCGTGCCGTGTCCCAACCAGTGCCGGCAAGCTGGCTGGCCAAGCGGCTGGTGGCGCGCCAACGTTCCGAGAGCTGCGGCTCGCCGAAGCTGTTGAACGACAGCTCGGACGCGATGATTTCACCGCTCCAGTCGTTGGGGTCGTACAGGGCGCTGTAGCTGGCGTTGCCGGATTCGGCCACCTGAGGCAGGGAGGTGGAAAACGAGGTGGTGAACGCCTCCAGCGCCGCGGTGATGCGCTCGAACGCCTGTGTCAGCGACGCCACCATGGCGTCCGGTTGGCCGGCGGTGAAGTAGTTGTCCGGCCGCTGCTGCGTGCCAACGGTCTGCCCGGAGGTGCTCCACCATTCCACGGGCAGCGGTCCGGTCCAGGTCAGCGGGTTGAACGCGTCGGGCACGGTGAAGCCACCGTACTTCGCCGCCAGATAGAACTGGTTGTTGGTGACAAACGGGTTCTCCAGCACGTCCACCCAGAAGGTCTGGATGGTTTGCTTGCCAATGGTCTGGGGCTGCGACGTGTCGTCCGGGCGGATGTCCACCGTGTTGGCGTAGAAGGCCATGCCCACCATGCCCGCCGAGTTGTTGCGGCCGCTGTAGTTGTTGATGTTCGGGTTGCCCAGGCCTTGGATGTTGAACGCGCGGTTGGTGTAGCGGACGGTATCCACCGTGTTGTCGTTGGCCACAGCCGCCGGCTTGGTCGGCTCATCGACCGTGCCCGTCGCGCCCGGCAGGTTTTTGTCACGGTGGGTGTTGACGTCACCGATGCCGAGAATGAAGTTCCGCTGGCAGGAATAAAGGATCGGATCGCGCCAATTGGTGATCACCGGGAAGCCGTCCAGAAAGCGGGTGCGGTTGGCCTGGGTAGCCCCGGTCATGGCCGTGTACTCGGGCACGTTTCCCTGGTTCTTGTAGTAGCGCAGCGCCGTGTAATAGAGCTCGCTGACCGGGTCGAAATCCTTGTAGTTGTTGTTGTTGAGTTGCCCGAACTTGTTGACATAGTTGATGACACCGCTGTCCTCAACCGGCGTAGACGGGGTGAACGCGTTGGTCGTGGCGGTCGCGTCGGCTGCATCGGGGTTGCGCACAAAAACGCCCGTGACGGGATCCCACTCGCGGAAATTGTTGTCCTGGTCCGGTTCACCCGGCACAGGTTGGCGCGGACCCACGAATTTCTGTTGGGCCCGCAGCACGCCACCATCGCGCAGCATCGCCGGGTCGTTGAGGTATCCGAAAGCGCTGTAGCGAATGCGGTTGGCATAGCGCTGAATCAGGCCTTCGGGCTTCCAGTTCGTGCCGTACTGGCGGCAATTGGACTCCACGCCCACCGCCGAGTCGCACACGCGCACCCGCATCTGGACCTCGTAGGCCTGCGTGACACCGATCGTGGTCTGCGTGCCGTTGTAAGCCGTCAGGGTGACGGGAGCGTCCAGCACGGCGGTGGTCAGCGCGAAGCGCATGCGAATGCCGAGCCCGTTGACCCGCGTCACCATGGCCGCAGTCCCAAACGGCGTGGCGCCCTGCACCAGCGCGGTGGTCCCCAGCGTTTTGTCCAGCGAAATGCCCAATCCGCCCTGACCTGTGTTGCGGGCCTTTTGCAGGATGGTGGTGGTCGGGGTGTCGACCACCCGGAAACCGCCGGTCATGGCCCACCGAAAGGGGTCGATCGTCGGGGTCGTTGCCCAGTTCAGGAAGTTGCCGCTCCAGGCGTTGCCGGTGCACTGTCGCGTGGGCTGCACCGATTCCGGGTAAAAGTGACTGAGATCGTCGCCGACCTCGGTCGCAAAGTACCGGTAGAGATAGCACTTGTTCGGATCAAAGTAGCCGAGGTAGGTGGTCGCGGGAGCGTACGTGAGGCCGGTGTGGGCCGTCCGCTGCAGCGTGGGCCATTCCACCGACAGGGTGAGCGCCAGGTTGCCGGGAACGTTGGTCGTGGAGAAGATCGGCGTGTTGGACAGCGGCGTGGTGGCTTCGGCCTGCCATGCGGCGATGGCCAGCGGAATACCGAGGGCGGCGCTCAGCCAGGGGCGGCGATGGCGGAGTGAGTCGAACATGTTGTGCTCCCTGTGGAAACGCGAAATCACGTGCCGCAGCAGGCGAAGGTGGTCTGGAAGAAACTCTGGGAGTTGCGCGGTCCGTCGACCCGCACGCTGATGCGATACATGACGGGTTGCGCCAGCGCTCCAGCCAGGCCAGCGCCGGCACCACCGGCGGCCACACCGCTGCCCCGTTCCGCGCGAAGCCAGTCCGATCCGCTGCCACCCGAAATCTGAACGGTGGCGCCCAGCACGCATCGGTCGCCACCGAGCGCGCCGTCATCGCCAGGCTCTGAGCACAGGCGGTCGACGATGTAGCGAATCGTGACACCGCCCTGCCCCGCGATCTGTGCCACGTTGGCGGGCCGCGGCTCGGCCAGCAGCACCAGCGGAATGCCCGACGGATTGGTGGGCAGCACGGTGGCGCTGTAGAACAAGGCGTCGTTGGAGTTGGCTCGCGATGCGGCCGTGGCGAAATCGCCAGCGGGGCGGAACCGGGCGAGGGCTTGCTCGGCGGCCAGTTCACTCTGCTGGGCCAGGTCGCGCTTGAAGGCGAGGTTGCCCGCGCTGTTGAGACTGACGTCAAACGACCGGATCAGGGCGGTCGACGAAATCAACAACACCACAAGAACGACCAACGCAATCAGCAGCACCACGCCCGACTGTCGGCGGCGACGAGGCAGCGGTCTCATAGGGTCCTCAGCAGGTGGTTGCGCACGGGAACGGTCAATTCGATCACTCGATGGCGCTGGTTCCGGTTTTCGCCAGCCGCCGTGAGGTCAATCACGACCTGGTTGCCCGCCGGCAGATCGGAAAACAGCTCAAGGTTGGCCGGGGACACCGGGACGCCCGGCTCCAGTTCGCGTTCGACCAGATCCGAGCGCGTGACCACCGCCAGCCGCACCGCCACGATCTGACGAAGCCGGTCGGCGGACACCTGTGATCCGTTGTTCAGCGCCGCGGACTCCCAGCCACTGCCGGCGACCGGGCGCTGCCAAGCGTCCAGACGCCCATCGTCGTTCGTGTCGATGCCATACACCGCGTGCAGACGCCGCACACCTTCGGCCATGGGCACCGGCGGGACCCCCTGCGTCTCAAGCAGGTCCATCCGGAACAACACGCTGTTGTCGCCCACGCCAAACAGCGCAAACGTGGGCGGGTTGGTCAGGGGGGACCCCAAGTTGAACACCTGAACATCCGGAACGCCGGCCAAAGCGTTCAGGGATGCGTTGGGAAACTCATCGTCGTAATAAGCGCCGCCCAACTGCAGCTGAGAACCGCAGGTTGTGTTGGGAGCCGCTGCCGGATTGCCAGCGCAAGGCGCCTTGCCGGCCGCGACCTGTGACAACAGGCATTCGCCAGCGCCTGAGACCATCACAAGGTCGGCCGAGTTAAAACCGATCGTGTTGCGCAGCAAGAGCTGGGCCGCCGAGGCACCGCCCGGGTTGACCGGAACCGGCACCTCCGCAAAACCCGAGCTTCCACCCATGACCAGCACCACGTCGCCCCCGTTGGCGCCAATGCCTTCAAAAATCATCAAGGGGGCGAGTCGCAGGGTCTGCGGGACGCCCGCAAACGGGGCGGGGAAGGCATTCACACGGGGCAGTGCGGCCCCGCTCGGCAGGGTGGCGTTGAGCCGGCAACTGCCAATTCGCGTCCATCCCTCGGAGAAACCGGTACCCGCGCTGCGGATGTACCGATCCAGCACATAGGCTGAGTAGGCGCCAGCCTGGGCAGAATCGTTAAGCGACGTGGCCGTCCTGGATCGCCCCTCGCTGGCATTGAGGACAGCAAAGATCGCCAGGGTAACGATGAGGCCGATCACCAGCCCCACCATCAACTCGATGAGCGTGACGCCCCGTTCAAACGCGCGCTGGCGGGTCGATCTCATCACAGCACCTCCTCGGCCGAGAGCACCACCTCGGTCACCAGCCGGCTTTCCGCCCCTTCGGCTTGTGAAGGATGTCGCCAGGTGATGGTGATCACCGCCCGGTTGGCGGCCGGATCGGCATTCACGTCCACGTTGGCGTTGGGCAAGCCCAACCCGGTGGGATCGCCGGTGCGGGGATTGACCCCCCGGACGCGGTCTGTCCAGTCATCAATCTGGTCCACACTGAGCGAGACCGAGCGGGACAAGCGCATCTGGGCTGCCAGATCGTCGGCAAACAAGGCCGCGCGTCCGCGGTCTTCGGCCTCGAGCGCGTACTGCGTGGCGGACACCTGCATGCCGACCAGCCCCAGCAACCCGAACGAAAAGACCACGATGGCCACCAGCACCTCGATCAGGATCCCGCCCTGCTGAGCGGCTCCCCGTTGTGGCGAGATCGAAGGAACCATGTTCAGCATCCCTCCGGAACGTTGGCGGCCAGCGCCCGAGCAGGATCACACATCCGCACCCGGCCCCCGACCGAGACGACGACCCGCAAAGGTCGATCCGCACGCGCGGATGACACGTTGAATTGCTGCTCGGCTGCGGCGCAGTTGATGGCGGCCAGCGTGATCTGCTGGCCCGCGGGACCGAAACAAACCGAACGCGGACCGGTGACGGTCACCTCGTCGTTGCTCGATGCGGCGACACCCACCCTGATGAGTTCGTTGGGTGCCGCCGGCGGGTTCGGGTACGCGCGCACGCCCCAGTTGCGGCCGTTCGCCGCGGAAACCGACGCGAGCGCCGGCTGGGCATCCACCAGGAAAAACTCCACGGTCCGGTTCCTGCGTACCGCTTCGGCCTGAGCGAAACGCAGACCGTCCTGCAAGCCTTGGCTGGCCGTGCGGACCCGAGCGTTGTTGGTCCAGCTTACCAGTGAAGGCGCACCCAACACCAAGATCACAGCGAGGACCGTGAGGGTGATCATCGCCTCTATCAGAGAGAAACCCGAACAACGGGAAGCTGCCCCATGTGGAGACAGCCAACGTCTCAACATGAATCCTCCCTCCGCAGAATCCATCGGTTGGCACAAGTATTCCACCCCGCGGGAGCAGCCACCGTAGCCCTCACATCTTGTTGGTTCACCCTGAATTCGAAACCAGCCGTTGATCCGGATCCGACAGCACTCAGGACATAGCCGTTTTGGTCGGGTACCCCCACGCACGCGACGGTAAATGACCCTATGGTTCGTGATCCATCGGCGCGAGCACAAGGGGTTGTGAAGGCACCAACCGTGGCGTAAGTGCGGTTGTCTTGGAAGTGCTTTTCCATCTGGGCTCTGAAGTTAGCAAGTCCAGTCGTAGCGTCTACCAGCTGGGCCCTCAAAACGTAATTGCGATAGGACGGCAAGGCAACGGCGGCCAGAATCCCGATGATTGCAACCGTGATCATCAGCTCCAGCAGCGTGAAGCCGCCAGCGCGTTTCGCAGGGGTAAGAGGGGTCATGGCAGGCCGTACAAGGTCGGGGCGGAGCACAATCGGTGTGGCGCAGATGCACCACGACGTCGTCACATTGTTTTCAAGCGGCGTCCAACGGCAGATGGACGGCGACGCCCGGTACACAAAGCGGTCCGACCGGAAAAATCAGATCTTCCGGCGCTGAAAAATGAATTCCTTCGAACTAATCAAGCATCCAACACACACGGTTCTGTCGTGGCTGTCTCGAAGCGGTGCGGGCGCAGTGGGGTGCTTCGTGCTGGGCGGCGTGGTCACCGCGCTGTCGCTGATGCCGGCCAGCGACCTGCCCGAGGCCAGCCTCGTCATTTGGGACAAAGCCCAGCATGCGCTGGCTTGGTTGGGGGTCGGCGTGTTGGGCGTGTGTGGCTACCCCAACCGCCACCTCTTCGTCCTGATGATCGCCTGGGTGTGGAGCATCACCATCGAAGTGCTGCAGCACGCCTCGGGTGAACGAATGGGCGACTGGCAGGACGCCCTGGCCAATGGCATTGGCCTCGCGCTCGCCCTGGCCTTGACCCATCACTGGCGCCAGCACCGCAGAGCGGTCGCATGAGCCTGCCCTGGCTGGATCCCGGCGCCCCCTTTCCGCCGGTCGACCGCGCCTGGGGCCCGGACTCACCTGCGCCGGGGCTGCTGGCCGCCGGGGGCGTGTTGGACGTGCCCACCCTGACGGCGGCCTACAGCCAGGGCATCTTCCCGTGGTTCAGCGCCGGTCAGCCGGTGTTGTGGTGGAGCACCGACCCGCGCATGGTGCTGGCGGTGGAGGATTTCCGCCTGCACCGGTCGCTGCGCAAGACGATCCAGTCGCTGCTGTCGTCGGACCGGCTGCAGATCCGCGTGGACCACGATTTCCGCCGGGTGATCCGCCTGTGTGCCAGCACGCCGCGCGACGGACAGCAAGGCACCTGGATCCTCCCGGTGATGGTGGAGGCCTACAGCCGGCTGCACGATGCCGGTCTCGCGCACAGCGTCGAAGCCTGGATGGACGGGGAACTGGCAGGCGGGCTCTATGCCGTCAACCTGGGCGGCATGGTGTTTGGTGAGTCGATGTTCGCCCGGCGGACCGATGCATCCAAGATCGCGCTGGCCGCTCTGGTCGCGCTGTGTCGGCGATCCGGCGTGACGCACATCGACTGCCAGCAGGAAACGGCCCACCTCGCCCACATGGGCGCGCGGCCCATCCCCCGGGCGGACTTTGTCCGGCATGTCCGCCTGGCTTTGCGTCAACACGCACCGCGCTGGGAATGGCAGCCCCTATACTGGACCGAGCTTCATCCAGCCATCGTGCCCCCGACCGCGTGACCCTGCTCAAAGAGCTCCCGCTCCAGGCGCTGCAGTTCTACGCCACGGCGCCCTACCCCTGCAGCTACCTGCCCGGGCGGCAGGCGCGCTCACAGGTGGCCACGCCCAGCCACCTCATCCACAACGACGCCTACTCCGACCTGGTGACCCACGGCTTCCGGCGCAGCGGGATGTTCACCTACCGACCGTACTGCGACGGCTGCCAAGCCTGCGTGCCGCTGCGGGTGCCGGTGGCGCGATTCCAGCCCAACCGCAGCCAGCGCCGCAGCTGGCGGCAGCACAGTCATCTTGTCACCCGGGTGCTCAAGCTGTGCTACCTGCCAGAGCATTACCAGCTCTATCTCCGCTACCAGAACCACCGCCATGCCGGTGGGGGCATGGACCAGGACAGCATCGACCAATACACCCAGTTCCTCCTGCAAAGCAGAGTGAACTCGCGGCTGGTTGAATTTCTGGAGCCCGACCCCCAGGGCGGGCCGCCGCGGTTGCGCATGGTGTCGATCGTGGATGTCCTCAACGACGGCCTGTCGGCGGTCTACACCTTCTACGATCCCGATCCCCGCGCGAGCTTCGGCACCTATGGTGTCCTCTGGCAGATCGAGCAGGCCCGGCAACTGGGGCTGCCCCACGTCTACCTCGGCTACTGGATCGAAGACAGCGCCAAGATGGCCTACAAGGCCGCTTTCCGGCCCAACGAGCGGCTCATCGATGGGGCCTGGCGCCCCGGCGACGCGGCCTGAAGGACGGGCTGTAGCTTCCACGAACCGGGTTTCGGTTTTCACCTCGTAAAATCAAGGCCACCCCATGGCCACGATGAAACGAACCGACTCCCTCCCCGCCACCCCCACCGTGCAGGTGATCGAGCGCATGTTCACCTTGCTCGAGGTGCTGGCGTCCAAGGAAGAGCCGGTGTCGCTCAAGGAAATCAGTGAGCGCACCGGTCTGCACCCTTCCACCGCCCACCGCATCCTCAACGACCTCACCATCGGGCGCTTTGTCGATCGACCCGAGGCCGGCAGTTACCGGCTGGGCATGCGTCTGCTGGAGTTGGGCAACTTGGTGAAGGCGCGTCTGAGCGTCCGCGATGCCGCGCTGGCGCCCATGCGCGAACTCCACAAGCTGATCCAGCAACCGGTGAACCTCAGCGTCCGCCAGGGCGACGAAATCGTCTACGTCGAGCGGGCGTACAGCGAGCGGTCGGGCATGCAGGTGGTGCGCGCCATCGGTGGGCGGGCGCCGCTGCACCTGACCTCGGTGGGCAAGCTTTTTTTGGCCGACGACGAACCGCAGCGGGTCCGTGCCTACGCCACCCGCACCGGTTTGGCCGGCAACACCCGCAACAGCCTGACCCAGCTGCCCGCGCTGGAGCGTGAGCTTGCGCAATGTCGGCAGGCGGGCATTGCCCGCGACAACGAAGAGTTGGAACTGGGTGTGCGCTGCATGGCCGCCGGCATTTACGACGACCAGCGAAAACTCGTGGCGGGCTTGTCGATTTCGGCGCCGGCCGACCGCATCGACGAGAGCTGGCTACCCAAACTGCGC
Organism: Hydrogenophaga sp. T66; assembly: GCF_057219855.1. Lineage (NCBI taxonomy): Bacteria > Pseudomonadati > Pseudomonadota > Betaproteobacteria > Burkholderiales > Comamonadaceae > Hydrogenophaga > Hydrogenophaga sp. T66. The sequence continues at coordinate 1,444,421 of NZ_JBXVVX010000001.1, forward strand.
GCCACCGCCGCAGACATCTCCGCCGCGCTGGGCTGTCCGCAGCCACCCGGCCGCAGTTAAGGCCACACTGCCGCGGCCCGGCCGGCCGGGGACTCAGCCCTGCGGACGCGCCACCGGCGCCCGCGGCTCCACGTTGAGCTCGACCCAGCGACGCACACGCTCAGCGTCCTGCAGGCGGCTGATCTTGCCCGCCGCATCCAGGAACACCAGGATCAACTGGCGCCCGGCGATCCGCGCCTGCATGACCAGGCAACGGCCGGCTTCGGAGATGTACCCCGTTTTTTGCAGGCCAATGTCCCACTCGGGGCTCTTCACCAGCCGGTTGGAGTTGTTGTACTGCAGTGTGCGGTGACCGATCTCCACTTCGTGACCGGGCGAGGTGGACAAGGTGCGCAGGATGGGGCGCTCGTACGCCGCCTGCACCAGCGTGGCGAGGTCGCGCGCACTCGACCGGTTGTCGCTGGACAGCCCCGTGGGTTCGACGTAGCGCGTGTCCCGCATACCCAGTTCGGCGGCCTTCTCGTTCATCAACCGCACGAATTCGCGCATGCCGCCCGGGAAGGTCCGCCCCAGGGCGTTCGCCGCGCGGTTCTCGCTGGACATGAGCGCCAGATGCATCATTTCGCCGCGGCTCAGCGTGGTGCCGACGGCCAGACGCGAACGGCTGCCCTTGAGCGTGTCGATATCGTCGTGGGTGATCGTGATGGGCTCGTTCATGTCCAGGTGCGCGTCGGCGATCACCAGGCCGGTCATGAGTTTGGTTAGCGACGCGATCGGCAGCACCGCGTGGTCGTTCTTGCTGAACAGGATTTCGTTGGTGGATTGATCCACCACCAGCGCGACGTTGCTGCTGAGATCGAGCGGATCGGCCACCGCGGCCAAACCCAGCTTCTCCCCCACCGTGGGTCGATCCACAACCACCACCGGCCGCGCTTTGGCCGTCGCACCCTTTCGGGCCGCAGGGATCGTGGCCTTCACCCGGGTGTTGGCCTTGCTGCGCGCCGCGACCTGGCGCTTGGCCTGGGCGCTCCCGGCACGCGCCGGGGCCTTGGCGGTGGTGGCCTTTTTCTTCGGCGCAGCGGTGGTTTTCTGGGCCACGGGTTTCTTGGCCGACGCCCGCTTCTCCGCAGCGCCCGCGGGAGCGGCGACCAGCGCGGCCGACGCGGCACAAGCCAACGCCGCGGCCATTGCCACCCAACGCCGCCACAGACCCGACCTCACCGTTTGTGCCATTCCGCCACTCCTGCCAACACCGACTAGGCGCGCAGTATAGGCACTCCGGAAAATCGCAGCAATATCAAAAACTTGCGTCGCAGTCTTAAGTGAACGGTGGAACAGACGTGAGATTTGGTGTCAATTCGTCGTTTCAGGTGACCAGCAGACGCAAGTACTTGATTTTATTGGTCATTTAACCCTGCGCGGCCACCCGGTCGGCCTTGCTGTGAAGCTTGTTCAGTGCGCTCAGGTAGGCTTTGGCGGACGCGACCACGATGTCCGGATCGGCACCCACCCCATTGACCACGCGGCCACCGTGCTGCAACCGCACCGTCACTTCGCCCTGGCTTTCGGTCGAGCCAGTGGTGATTGCGTTGACGGAGTACAGCAGCAACTCCGCGCCGCTCTTGACGTGCTGCTCAATCGCCTTGAGGGAGGCGTCCACCGGCCCATTGCCGTCGGCATCGCCGCGGAATTCTTTGCCATCGACCGTGAACACGACGCTGGCGTGTGGGCGCTCGCCGGTCTCGCTGCGCTGCGACAGCGACACGAGCCCGTACTGTTCTTTTTCGGTGGTCACGCTGTCGTCGCTCACCAGCGCGAGGATGTCCTCGTCAAAGATCTCCGCCTTGCGGTCGGCCAATTCCTTGAACTTGGCGAACGCGGCATTGATCTCGGTTTCGGAATCCAGGGCAATCCCCAGGTCTTGCAGGCGCTGTTTGAAGGCGTTGCGCCCCGACAGCTTGCCCAGCACGATCTTGTTCGCGCTCCAGCCCACATCCTCAGCGCGCATGATTTCGTAGGTGTCACGCGCCTTGAGCACGCCGTCCTGGTGAATGCCCGACGCGTGGGCAAACGCGTTGGCGCCGACGACGGCCTTGTTGGGCTGCACCACAAACCCGGTCGTCTGGCTGACCATGCGGCTGGCCGGCACGATCTGGCTCGTGTCGATGCCCACGTCCAGGCCAAAGTAGTCGCGGCGCGTCTTCACGGCCATGACGATTTCTTCCAGAGAGCAGTTGCCCGCCCGCTCGCCGAGGCCGTTGATGGTGCACTCCACCTGCCGTGCGCCGCCGATCTTCACGCCCGCCAGCGAGTTCGCCACGGCCATGCCGAGGTCGTTGTGGCAGTGCACGCTCCAGATGGCTTGGTCGGAGTTCGGGATCTTCTCGCGCAGGGTGCGGATGAACTCGCCGTAGAGCTCCGGCACGGCGTAACCCACCGTGTCCGGGATGTTCAGCGTGGTCGCACCTTCCTTGATCACCGCTTCCAGCACACGGCACAGGAAATCGATGTCGCTGCGGTAGCCGTCTTCCGGGCTGAACTCGATGTCGGCGACCAGGTTGCGCGCAAAGCGCACCGACTGTTTGGCCTGCTCCAAGACCTGCTCTGGCGTCATGCGCAGCTTCTTCTCCATGTGCAGCGCGCTGGTGGCGATGAACGTGTGGATCCGGGCCCGGTTGGCGCCTTTGAGCGCCTCGGCGGCGCGGGAAATGTCGCGGTCGTTGGCTCGTGCCAGCGAACACACCGTCGAATCCTTGATGACATCGGCAATCGCCTTGACCGATTCAAAGTCCCCGTTGGAGCTGGCGGCAAAACCGGCTTCGATCACGTCCACCTTCAGCCGCTCCAGCTGGCGGGCGATCCGCAGCTTTTCGTCGCGCGTCATGGAGGCGCCCGGCGACTGTTCGCCGTCGCGCAACGTGGTGTCAAAAATGATCAGTTTGTCGCTCATCTCTCGTGCTCCGGTGGGGGCGGCTGGCCGCCCGGCAAAAACCCACAGTTCCAAAACAAACGGCCCGCTGCGGGTGCATACGGGCCGTTGACGTCAAACGCTCGCGCGCTAGTGAAGCTGCCCGTGGAGGACGCTCAGTAGTAGCAGGGCGGTGGCGCGGAACATGCTGGGCAATGTATCACAACGACGCGGCGAGACCATTGGAAGAATCGATGGCGCCGATCGGTCCATCCCCCGCTCAGTCGTGCAGACCACGCTCGTCGGGTTCGTCGGTGGACGTGCTGATCACGCTGGTCTGGCGCCCCTTGGATTTCCGCCACAGGTACACACCGTAGCCCGACAGACCGTAGCCCACAAACAGCAGGAACAACACCGTGGGCGGGTGGATGTTGATCACGGCAATACCCAGTGCCACCAGCACCAGCGCCGCGAACGGCACGCTCTTCTTCAGGCTCAGGTCCTTGAAGCTGTAGAACGGCACGTTGGTCACCATGGTCAGCCCGGCGTAGAGGGTCAGCGCGAACATCACCCAGGTGACGTCCTGCGGCGGGACTTCGGTTTCCTGCATCAACCAGATGAACCCCGCCACCAGCGCGGCCGCCGCGGGCGACGGCAGGCCCTGGAAGTAGCGCTTGTCCACGACCCCCGTGTTCACGTTGAAGCGCGCCAGGCGCAGCGCGGCGCACGCGCAATAGACGAAAGCCGCGATCCATCCCCACCGCCCCAGGTCGCGCAGCGTCCATTCGTAGGCAATCAGCGCGGGCGCTGCCCCGAACGACACCATGTCCGAAAGCGAATCCATTTGCTCGCCGAACGCGCTCTGGGTGTTGGTCAGCCGGGCGACGCGGCCATCGAGGCTGTCGAGCACCATCGCGGCAAAGATGCCCACCGTGGCGAGGTCGTAACGCCCGTTCATGGCCATCACGATGGCGTAGAAGCCGCCAAACAAGGCGGCCAGCGTGATCATGTTGGGCAGAAAGTAGATGCCCTTGGGGCGGCGCGGGGCCTCCGGCGGGGAAATCTGGGTGTCGGTTCCGTCGTGCATGCGGGCAGTGTACGGCAGGCCCATGCCGGGCCTGGCAAAAAGAAAGGCCACCGAGGTGGCCTTCCGCGCGATCGGTGGCGTCGATCAGTTGCGGGTCTGGTCGACCAGCTTGTTCTTGGCGATCCAGGGCATCATGGCGCGCAGCTGAGCGCCCACCACCTCGATCTGGTGATCAGCGGTGTTGCGACGGCGAGCCGTCATGCTCGGGTAGTTCAGGCGGCCTTCCTGAATGAACATCTTGGCGTAGTCGCCGTTCTGGATGCGCTTGAGGGCGTTGCGCATGGCGGCGCGCGACTGCTCGTTGATCACCTCAGGGCCGGTCACATACTCGCCGAACTCCGCGTTGTTGGAGATCGAGTAGTTCATGTTGGCGATGCCGCCTTCGTAGATCAGGTCCACGATGAGTTTGAGTTCGTGCAGGCACTCGAAGTACGCCATCTCGGGCGCGTAGCCGGCTTCCACCAGCGTCTCGTAGCCCATCTTGATCAGCTCGACAGCGCCACCGCACAGCACGGCCTGTTCGCCGAACAGGTCGGTCTCGGTCTCTTCCTTGAAGCTGGTCTCGATGATGCCGGCCTTGCCACCGCCGTTGGCCATCGCGTAGCTCAGGGCCAGATCGCGGGCCTTGCCCGAACGGTCCTGGTGCACGGCGACGAGGTGGGGCACACCGCCACCCTGGGTGTAGGTGTTGCGCACGGTATGGCCAGGCGCCTTGGGGGCGACCATCCACACATCGAGATCGGCGCGCGGCACGACCTGGTTGTAGTGCACGTTGAAGCCATGGGCGAACGCCAGCGAAGCGCCCTGCTTGATGTGGGGTTCCACGTTGTGGCGATACACGTCGCCGATCTGTTCGTCCGGCAGCAGGATCATCACCACGTCGGCGGCCTTGACCGCGTCGTTGACTTCCATGACCGTGAGGCCGGCCTTGCCCACCTTGTCCCACGAGGCGCCGCCCTTGCGCAGGCCCACCACCACCTTCACGCCGCTGTCGTTGAGGTTCTGGGCGTGGGCGTGGCCCTGGCTGCCGTAACCGATGATGGCCACCGTCTTGCCCTTGATCAGGCTCAGATCGCAGTCTTTGTCGTAATAAACCTTCATGAGTCTCTCCAGAAAAAAACAAAAATCAAACCACGGGTGAATTCGCCTGCGACGCCGGACAACCCACCTCCGAGTCGCGGGCCACCGCGGCACCGGTGTGACCGGGCCGCCGGTGGCGCCCCCAGACGGGGGAGGCGCCGCAAGCGCTTCGGGGGTGGCTCACACTCGCAGGATGCGTTCGCCGCGGCCGATGCCGCTGGCGCCGGTGCGCACGGTTTCCAAGATCGCGCTGCGGTCGATCGCCTCCAGGAAGGCGTCGTTCTTGCCCTGATCCCCGGTCAGCTCGATGGTGTAGCTCTTCTCAGTCACGTCGATGATGCGGCCACGGAAAATGTCGGCCATGCGCTTCATCTCTTCGCGCTCCTTGCCCACCGCGCGCACCTTCACCATCATGAGCTCGCGCTCGGTGTAGGCACCCTCGGTGAGGTCCACCACCTTCACCACCTCAATGAGACGGTTCAGGTGCTTGGTGATCTGCTCGATGACGTCGTCCGACCCGGTGGTCTGGATCGTCATGCGCGACAGCGAAGAATCTTCGGTCGGCGCGACCGTCAGGGATTCGATGTTGTAACCGCGGGCGGAGAACAGACCCACGACCCGGGAGAGTGCGCCGGGCTCGTTCTCGAGCAGCACGGCAATGATGTGCTTCATGTGCAGTTTCCTCTTTTCGCCGCCCTCCCCCGACACCGGTAAGTGTCAGGCTCGGCGGACAATAGATTCGACCAAGGGTGAGGAGCGACCCGTGGGCCGCTCCGGACGATTTACAGGTCTTCGGAGCCCAACAGCATCTCGGTGATGCCCTTGCCGGCCTGAACCATCGGGAAGACGTTCTCGGTCGGGTCGGTGCGGAAGTCCATGAACACGGTGCGGTCCTTGAGCTTGCGGGCCTCGCGCAGCGCAGGTTCCACATCCTGGGGTCGCTCAATGAGCATGCCGACGTGCCCATAGGCTTCGGCCAGCTTCACGAAGTTGGGCAGCGCGTCCATGTAGCTGTGGCTGTAGCGGCCGGAGTATTCGATCTCCTGCCACTGCCGCACCATGCCGAGGTAGCGGTTGTTGAGCGAGATGACCTTGATCGGCGTGTTGTACTGCAGGCAGGTGGAGAGTTCCTGGATGCACATCTGCACCGAGCCCTCGCCGGTGATGCAATACACCTCGCTGTCCGGCTTGGCCAGCTTGATGCCCATGGCGTAGGGGATGCCCACGCCCATGGTGCCCAGGCCACCGGAATTGATCCAGCGGCGCGGCTCGTCGAACTTGTAGAACTGGGCGGCCCACATCTGGTGCTGGCCGACGTCGGACGTGATGTAGGCCTCCACGTCCTTGGTCATGTTCCACAGGGTTTCGACCACCATCTGCGGCTTGATCACGTCCTTGTTGCCGCGGTCGTACTTGAGGCAATCCCGCGACCGCCAGCCTTCGATGGTCTTCCACCAGTCGGCCATGGCTTTTTCGTCGGCGCGCGTGCTGGTCTCGCGGATCATGTGGATCAGCTCGGTCAGCACATCCTTGACATCGCCGACGATCGGCACATCCACCTTGACCCGCTTGGAGATGCTCGACGGGTCGATGTCGATGTGGATGATCTTGCGTTCGTTCTGGGCGAAGTGCTTCGGATTGCCGATCACGCGGTCATCAAAACGCGCCCCCACGGCCAGCAGCACGTCGCAGTTCTGCATGGCGTTGTTGGCCTCGATCGTGCCGTGCATGCCCAGCATGCCCAGAAAGCGGCGGTCGGTGGCGGGGAATGCGCCCAGACCCATCAGCGTGTTGGTGACCGGGTAGTTGAGCAGATCCACCAGCGCGCGGAGCTCGGCCGTGGCGTTGCCCAGCAGCACGCCGCCGCCGGTGTAGATGTAGGGACGCTTGGCGTTGAGCAGCAGCTGCAGCGCCTTGCGGATCTGGCCGCCGTGGCCCTTGCGCACCGGGTTGTAGGAACGCATCTCCACGCTGTCCGGGTAGCCGGTCCACGCGGTCTTGTTGAAGGACACGTCCTTGGGCACGTCCACCACGACCGGGCCGGGGCGACCGCTGCGCGCGATGTGGAAGGCTTTCTTCATCACCGTGGCCATCTCGCGCACGTCCTTCACCAGGAAGTTGTGCTTGACGATGGGGCGGGTGATGCCGACGGTGTCGCACTCCTGGAAGGCATCCAGGCCGATCGCCGCCGTGGGCACCTGCCCGGTGATGATCACCATCGGGATGCTGTCCATGTAGGCCGTGGCGATGCCGGTGATCGCGTTGGTCACGCCGGGACCCGACGTGACCAGGGCCACGCCCACATCGCCCGTGGCCCGGGCGTAGCCGTCGGCGGCGTGCACCGCCGCCTGCTCGTGGCGCACCAGCACGTGCTGGATGGTGTCCTGTTTGTAGAACGCGTCGTAGATGTGCAGCACCGCGCCGCCCGGGTAGCCCCAGACGTACTTCACGCCTTCGGCCTGGAGGGCCTTGACGAGGATTTCGGCACCGCGGAGTTCTTGGGGGACGGCTACGTTGGCGGCAGCGGCCGAGGCCAGTTCGGCCTTGCTGATTTCCATGATCAACCTTTCGAGAATTTCTCTGACGAAAAACCTTGGGTGCCCCTGCGCCGACCCTTGTGAGGCGGAATCGGGACTTGAGACCAGTGGCCATGAGCAGGCACATACCCCGCCGGACCCTGATCCGTTTGCCTTGTGATGATTGCAGCCCAACATTATCGCACCGCAACACCCCGATTTCGCTCCGCGCAGGGCGAACCATCCCGAAAAAAGCGGGTCTGCGGGCGGGAATGCGACAATCCGCGCCGTTTCGCGCCCACCCATGACCGCTCCCCCATCCCCTTCCCCCGCCACGCCCGCCTCCGCCAATCCCGCGCTCTCGGCCCCGCCGGCCGGACCCGGCGATCCACTGCAGGCGCCTTCCCTGCGGCGTCGCATGGCCTGCTGGCTCTACGAAGGCATGCTGCTGTTCGGCGTGGTGTTCATCGCCGGCTATTTGTTCTCGGCGCTCACGCAGACGCGTCACGCGCTGGACAACCGCCACATGCAGCAGTTTTTCCTGTTTGTCGTGTTCGGCATCTACTTCACCTGGTTCTGGGCCAAGGGGCAAACCCTGGCCATGAAGACCTGGAACATCCGTGTGGTCGACGCGGCTGGCCGTCCGCTCAGTCAGGCGCGAGCGCTGTGGCGGTATGTGCTGAGCTGGCTGTGGCTGCTGCCACCGCTGGCGGTGTCGGGGTTGGGCAGCCTGTCCGGCGGCGAACTCACCGTGCTGCTGACCGGCTGGATTCTCATCTGGGCCCTCCTCTCCCGCTTCCACCGCCAGCGGCAGTTCTTGCACGATGCGCTGGCCGGCACCCGCCTGGTCCACCACGAACACCCCGAGGCGCCCCGGCGGCGCAAAGGCAAGCCCGCGTGAGCGACGCCGGCGCCCCGCACGAAGCCACCGACGCGCAAAAGCGGCGCACCGGATTGAGTCGTCTGTGGCACGCGCTCGGCTACTCGATCGCGGGCCTGCGCGCCGGTTGGCATGAGACGGCCTTCCGCCAGGAAGCCGTGGCGTCGGTCGTGCTGGTTCCGCTGGCGTTCTGGATCGGCCGCAGCTGGGTGGAGGTGGCGCTGCTGGTGGGCACGGTGGTGCTGGTGATGGTGGTTGAACTGCTCAACACCGGCATCGAAACCGCCATTGACCGCATCGGGCCGGAATGGCACGCCCTGTCGAAACGGGCGAAGGACATGGGCAGCGCCGCGGTGCTGCTCAGCCTGGTGCTGTGCGCGGGTACCTGGATCGGTGCCATCGTGGCCCACGCGCGCGCAGGCTGATCCGATGACCACACCCGCTTTTTCCCTCTGCGTGTATTGCGGCTCGCGCGACGGCGACGACCCGCGATTCGCGGCGGTCGCCCAGACCGTGGGCGCGTGGATCGGCGACCGGGGCGGTCGGCTGATTTATGGCGGCGGCCGCAACGGCCTCATGGGTCGCCTCGCCGACGCGACGCTGGCCGCCGGTGGCAGCGTGCTGGGCATCATCCCCCACGCGCTGGTCGAACGCGAATGGGCGCACACCGGCTGCAGCGAGCTGCGGGTGGTGGACACCATGCACGAGCGCAAACGCCTGATGGCCGAGTCCGCCGACGCCTTTCTCGCCCTGCCGGGCGGCATCGGCACGTACGAGGAGTTGTTTGAGGCCTGGACGTGGCGCCAATTGGGCTACCACGACAAACCGGTCGGGTTGCTGAACACCGCCGGGTTTTATGACGGGCTGCTGGACTTCCTGGCCGGCAGCGTGAACCAAGGCTTCATGGGTTCGGGCCAGATGGCGCTGCTGCAGGTGGATGACGACCCGCATCGCCTCTTGCCGGCCTTGGTGCAGGCGGCGGGTCTGCCGGCAGTGAACCGCCTCGGCGAAACCTGAGCGCCCGACCGGGCGGGCGGCTTCAGACGGCCGCCTCGTCCTGCTCCCCCGTGCGGATGCGCACCACGCGCTCGACGGCAGTCACGAAGATCTTGCCGTCGCCGATCTTGCCGGTGCGCGCCGCGCGGATGATGGCGTCCACACAGCGGTCCACGTCGGCGTCGTTGACCACGACCTCGACCTTCACCTTGGGCAGAAAGTCCACCACGTATTCGGCGCCGCGGTAGAGCTCCGTGTGGCCCTTCTGACGCCCGAAGCCCTTGACTTCGGTCACCGTCAGGCCCGTCACCCCCTGCTCGGCCAGGGCTTCGCGCACCTCCTCGAGCTTGAACGGTTTGATGACGGCGGTGATCTGCTTCATGCGCGGCTCCGGTGGGGGTATCGACGCCGAAAAATGTACCACGCGGCGGCGGCTGGACCGGTCACGGCGTCGCAGGCACCACGCCTTCGACCGCGATGATGAACTGGATGCCCAGATGGGGCAGCATCCCTCGGCCCTCGCCGCCAGGATCGCCGGCACCCGCCGGCCCCTCTCCCGCCTGTCCCAGCTCCACCGGCGACAGCCCGAGGCCCAGCCCGCAACCCAGTATCGTCCGACCCCGGAGGTCTGGCAACGCGAAGGTGGTTCGGCCATCGCCCCCGAAGGCGGCGCCGATCAGGCCGAAGAGCGCCGGGTGGTGCGCGATGGCCAGCAGCTGCCCCTCGCAGGTGGCCCAGCCTGGCGGTGCGTAACCGAAAGCCACGGCGCGAATCTCGCCAAGGAAGGGGTCGTGGGACATGCGCAGGCTCCGGACGGCCCCGCAGGCGATGGTGCCCGGGGTGCCGGCATGCTAGTGAGCGCCCCGGCGACGCCCATACCGCATTCGCAGCAGAGGGCGTGACCGAACCCTGCACCGGTCTGCCGGACCTCAGGCCCGGTAGCGGCTCGTGATGGGGTAACGCCAGTCTTTGCCGAAGCTGCGGTGCGTCACGCGGATCCCCAGCGGCGCCTGCCGGCGCTTGTATTCATTGATGCGGATGAGGCGCACCACCTGATCGACCGCGGCGACATCGAAGCCCGCGGCCACCAGCGTCGCCGGGCTTTCGTCGTTCTCCATGTAGCGCTCGATGATGGCGTCGAGCACCTCATACGGGGGCAGGCTGTCCTGATCGGTCTGGTCGGGGCGCAGCTCGGCGCTCGGGGGGCGGGTGATGATGCGCTCGGGGATGGGGCTGGTGCCGGTGCCAAACGGGTCGTGCGCGTTGCGCCAGCGCGCGAGGTGGAACACCTGCGTCTTGACGACGTCCTTGATCACGGCGAAACCGCCCGCCATGTCGCCATAGAGCGTGCAGTAGCCGGTGGCCATTTCGCTCTTGTTGCCAGTCGTCAGCACGATGCTGCCGAACTTGTTCGACAACGCCATCAGCATCGTCCCGCGGATGCGCGCCTGCAGGTTCTCCTCGGTCGTGTCCTCGGCCCGGCCTTCAAACAGCGGTGACAGCGAGGCCTTGAAGGCTTCGAACTCCGGCGCGATCGCCACCTCGTCGTAGCGCACGCCCAGCCGCGCGGCCATGTCACGGGCATCGATCCACGACATGTCGGCCGTGTAGGGCGAGGGCATCATCACCGCACGAACGCGGTCGCGCCCCAGCGCGTCCACCGCGATGGCCAGCACGAGCGCGGAATCGATGCCCCCAGACAGACCGAGAACGGCGCCAGGGAACCCGTTTTTCCCCACGTAGTCGCGCACGCCCAGCACCAGCGCATGCCACAGGTCGGCCTCGGCGCTGTGCGGGCGGTCCATCGGGGCATCGATGCGCCACCCGCCGCCGCCGGCGCGATCGAAACGCGCATCGAACGCGGCTTCGGCGAAGCTCACGGCGCGACCCGCGAGGCTGCCGTCGGCGGCCGTGACGAAGCTGCGGCCTTCAAACACCAGTTCGTCCTGCCCGCCCACCAAGTGGGCGTAGATCAGCGGCAGGCCGGTGGCCCGGGCGCGGACGGCCATGCGGGCCTCGCGCTCGCCCCCTTTGCCCGCGTGAAACGGCGAGGCATTGATCACCGCCAGGACCTCGGCACCGGCCGCCCGGGCGCGCGCGGCGGGCTCCTCGAACCAGGCGTCTTCGCAGATCAGCAGACCCACGCGCACGGCTTGACCGTCGTCGCCCGGCACGTCAAACACCACCGGACCCGCCCCCGGACGGAAATACCGCCGCTCGTCGAACACCTGGTAGTTGGGCAGTTCCTGCTTGTCATAGCGCGCCAGGCGCTGGCCGTCGGCGATCACGCTGGCCGCGTTGAACAGGGCCGGGGCCGAGACGCTGCGCTCGCGGGCGACAACGGCGCCGGTGCGCGCCGGGTGTCCCACCACGATCCGCAGGCCTTTGAGGTGGGCGGTGCCCGCCGCCACCGCGTTCACGGCATCATCGCAGGCGTCCAGAAACGCGGGGCGCAGCAGCAGATCTTCGGCCGCATAGCCGCAGATGGCCAGTTCGGGCGTGAGCAACAGGCGCACGCCACGCGCGTGGGCCGCCACCGCGGCATCGATGATGCGGCGGGCGTTGCCGGCCGTGTCACCCACCACGAAATTGAGTTGGGCAACGGAAACGGAAAACGTCATGGAGGTCAGGATGGAAGGTGCACCGGCGGGGCCGCGCGCGGGGGCGGCGGGTGGCTGAAATTGATTATGTCACCCGGGTGGTGACCGACTTGGCTGAAGTGGTGCCCGCAGCCTGGGACGGTCTTGTGGCGCTGGACGCCGACCCCAGCCCCTTCGTCCGCCACGCCTGGCTGCACGCCCTGCAGTCCAGCGGCAGCGCGGTGGCCGACACCGGCTGGACCGCCGCCCACCTCACCCTGTGGGACGGCGACACCCTGTGCGCCGCCTGCCCGTTGTATGAGAAGGCCCATTCCTACGGCGAGTATGTGTTCGACTGGGCCTGGGCGAACGCCTACGCGCAGCACGGGCTGGACTACTACCCCAAGGGCCTGATTGCGGTGCCCTTCACGCCCGTGCCCGGCTCGCGGCTGCTGGCGCGCGATGCCGGCGCGCGGCGGGCGCTGGCCGCCCGGCTGCCCGGGTGGGCGCGGGCGCGGGGCCTGTCCTCGGTCCATGCCTTGTTTGCCCGCGACGACGACGCGGACGCGCTGGAAGCCGCGGGTTTCATGCGGCGCCACACCGTGCAGTTCCACTGGACGAACGCCAGCGCGCAGGGCACGCCCTGGCCAAGCTTCGACGCCTTCCTCACTGACCTGCAACAGGACAAGCGCAAGAAGATCCGCCAGGAACGGCGCAAGGTGGCCGAGGCCGGCGTGAGCTTCCGCTGGGTCCGTGGCGCGTCGATCACGCCGCAGGACCTGGCCTTCTTCTACCGCTGTTACGAACGCACCTACCTCGAACACGGCAACGCGCCCTACCTCACCCCGGCTTTTTTTGAGGCGGTGCACCGGCTTCAGCCCGAGAGCCTGTTGCTCTTCATCGCCGAACGCGATGGCCGGCCGGTGGCCAGCAGCCTGATCGGGCTCGACGCCGCGCGGGGCGTCGCCTACGGGCGCTATTGGGGTGCGCTGGAGCGCGTGGATTGCCTGCATTTCGAGGCCTGCTATTACCAGCCCCTGGCGTGGTGCATCGCCCACGGCTTTCGCCGTTTCGAGGGGGGCGCCCAGGGCGAACACAAGATGGCGCGCGCCCTGCTGCCGGTCAAGACGACGAGCCTGCATTGGCTGGCCCACCCTTCATTTGCCGATGCGGTGGATCGATTTCTGGCGAGGGAGGGCGCCGGGGTCGAGGCTTACCTCGAACACCTCGACCACCGCAACCCGCTGCGCCGCGAGGCAACGCCCAGCCGATAAACTGCCCCCATGGCCGCCCTGCCCCCCGCCCTCAACCTCGAAGCCATGCGGCTGAGCAACCGCGTGGCCGCCGGCACCGAGCTTCAGGGTGACCTGTTTTTCGAGGGGGGCCTGCTGGTGGAGGGTTCGCTGGCGGGCAAGCTGCAGGTCAACGGCCGCCTCGTGCTGGCCGAAGGCGGCCGGCTGCGCGGGCGCGTGCGGGTGACCGGCGACGCCTACCTGTACGGGGAAGTGGGCAGCGAAGAAGGTGGCCCGGTCGACACCCAGTTTGAAGCCCAGGGCACGGTGACCGTGGGTCCCGGTGGGATCACCTGGGGATCCCTGAAGGCCCGGCGCCTGCAGGTCATGCCCGGCGGGCAGACCTGCGGGCCGGTGCGCAGCACGGTCAACCTGGACCAGTTGCCGGTGCTGCGCGACGCGGTGCCGCCGGCGGGCGGCGCGTAGGGGGCGTAAGGGGCATCGGCCCCACACGATCAGCCCTGCTTCTGGGCTTTTTCGTAGTTGGCGATCCCGTCGAGGATCTCTTTGTGGGCGGCCGCCTTGTCGGCCCAGCCCAGCACCTTGACCCATTTGCCCGGCTCCAGGTCCTTGTAATGCTCGAAGAAGTGCTGGATGGTCTTCAGCCGCAGCGGGTTGAGGTCCTCCGGCTTTTGCCACTGGCTGTAGATCGACAGGATCTTGTCCACCGGCACGGCCAACAGCTTGGCGTCCTCGCCGGCTTCGTCTTCCATGCGCAGCATGCCCAGGGCGCGGCAGGTCACCACCACGCCCGGAATCAGCGGCACCGGCGTGATCACCAGCACATCCACCGGGTCGCCGTCGCCGGAGATCGTCTTGGGGATGTAGCCGTAGTTCGTGGGGTAGTGCATGGCCGTGCTCATGAAGCGGTCCACGAAGATGGCGCCCGTTTCCTTGTCGACCTCGTACTTGATGGGATCGGCGTTCATCGGGATTTCGATGATCACGTTGAACGCATCGGGAACCTTGGTGCCAGGGGTGACGTTGTCGAGGGACATGGGTCTCGTGAGAGGTTGGTTGGAAACGGGGGATGGCCGTCGCGCGGGCGACGCTAAGCCCGGCCGGGCGGTCGGGATTTACCCTGATTTTACTGATCGGAGCCTGACGCCCCGGTGGCAGCCGCGGGCAATCTCGCTACATTGACACCGTTGGCCAATCGCCCTGCCCGGTCCCGCTCTGCGGGCCGGCGACAGCGAGGAAGCAACGCAGCGGGGGCAGCCCCGGAGGCGTTGCCCCCTCCAAGTCTAGAACCCAGCAGGAGATGACTTCATGGTTGGACAAAGTGCGCTGATCTTTGCGCTCGTGTGCGGTCTGGTCGCCGTGGTCTACGGTTTCTGGTCCCGCAGTTGGATCCTCTCTCAACCCGCGGGCAACGCCCGCATGCAGGAAATCGCCGGGGCCATCCAGACCGGCGCGGCCGCCTACCTCGCCCGCCAGTACAAGACCATCGGTCTCGTGGGCGTGGTGCTGGCGGTGCTCATTGGGGTGTTCCTCGATGGCCCCACGGCCATCGGGTTCGTGCTGGGTGCGGTGCTCTCGGGAGCCTGCGGCTTCATCGGCATGAACATCTCGGTGCGGGCCAACGTGCGAACCGCGCAGGCCGCCACGCAGGGCATGGGCCCGGCGCTGGATGTGGCCTTCCGCGGCGGCGCCATCACCGGCATGCTGGTGGTCGGACTGGGTCTGCTGGGAGTGGCGGGCTTCTTCTGGTTTCTGGTGGGCAACGGCAACCTCAACCCGACCACCAGCCTGGCCAAACTGCTCAACCCGCTGATCGGCTTTGCGTTCGGCTCGTCGCTGATCTCGATCTTCGCGCGTCTGGGCGGCGGCATCTTCACCAAAGGCGCCGACGTGGGCGCCGATCTGGTGGGCAAGGTCGAGGCCGGCATTCCCGAGGACGACCCGCGCAACCCGGCGGTGATCGCCGACAACGTGGGCGACAACGTGGGCGACTGCGCCGGCATGGCCGCGGACCTGTTCGAGACCTACGCGGTCACCTTGATTGCCACCATGGTGCTGGGCGCGCTGATGGTGACCGCCGCGCCGATGCAGGCGGTGCTCTATCCGCTGGTGCTGGGTGGCGTGTCGATCCTGGCGTCGATCGTGGGCTGCTTCTTCGTCAAGGCCACACCGGGCATGAAGAACGTGATGCCGGCGCTGTACAAGGGCCTGGCGATTGCCGGCGTGCTGTCGCTGATCGCCTTCTGGTTCGTCACCGCGTGGATCATTCCGGACAACGCGCTAGGCGCCAGCGGCAGCCAGCTCAAGCTGTTTGGTGCCTGCGCCGTCGGCCTCGTGCTGACCGCGGTGCTGGTCTGGATCACCGAGTTCTACACCGGCACGCAATACAGCCCGGTCAAGCACATCGCCCAGGCCTCCACCACCGGCCACGGCACCAACATCATCGCGGGCCTGGGCGTGTCGATGCGTTCCACGGCCTGGCCGGTGCTGTTCGTGTGCGCGGCCATCATCGCCTCGTACGCGCTGGCCGGCCTGTACGGTATTGCGGTGGCAGCCACGGCCATGCTGAGCATGGCCGGCATCGTCGTGGCGCTGGACGCCTACGGTCCCATCACCGACAACGCTGGCGGCATCGCCGAGATGGCCGAGCTGCCCAGCAGCGTGCGGGACATCACCGACCCGCTGGACGCCGTGGGCAACACCACCAAGGCCGTGACCAAGGGCTATGCCATCGGCTCGGCCGGCCTGGCCTCCCTCGTGCTGTTCGCCGACTACACCCACAAGCTCGAAACCTACGGCGCCAAGGTCAGCTTCGACCTGAGTGACCCGATGGTGATCATCGGCCTGTTCATTGGCGGCATGATCCCCTACCTGTTCGGCGCGATGGCGATGGAGGCGGTGGGACGCGCGGCGGGCTCGGTGGTGGTGGAAGTGCGCCGCCAGTTCAAGGAAATCGCCGGCATCATGGAAGGCACGGCCAAGCCCGAATACGGCAAGGCGGTCGACATGCTGACCACCGCCGCCATCAAGGAAATGATCATCCCCAGCCTGCTGCCGGTGGTGGTGCCGATCGTGGTGGGTGTGTTCCTGGGACCGAAAGCGCTCGGCGGTCTGCTGATGGGCACCATCGTCACCGGCCTGTTCGTGGCGATCTCGATGTGCACGGGCGGTGGCGCCTGGGACAACGCCAAGAAGTACATCGAGGACGGCCATCACGGCGGCAAAGGCAGCGACGCCCACAAGGCGGCCGTGACCGGCGACACGGTGGGCGATCCGTACAAAGACACGGCCGGCCCGGCGGTGAACCCGCTGATCAAGATCATCAACATCGTGGCGCTGCTGATCGTGCCCTTGCTGCCCCTGGCCTGACCTCAGGCCGCATCACCGGAAGGCCCGCCTCGCGCGGGCCTTTTCACACCTGGGCCAGGCGGCGCACGATGGCGCTGGCCACGGGGACCAGGCCTACCAGGTCGGCCTGTTCGTTGCGCTCGATCGCCAGCAACACCAGCTCGGTGATCGCGCCCACAGCGGCCACGGCCACGGCCGGCTCCAGGGGCTGCGCGGCCGGCCGGCCGCGGTTGACGGTGTCGCGCATGAAGGTGGCCAAAGCGTCCATCACCCCGCGCCGGGCCCGCGCGCCGGGCTCACCCAGGTGATGGATGTCCACAAACAGCGCGCGCAGCAGCGCGGGCCCGGCGGCCAGGTGGGCGAAATACGCGCCCAAGGCGCGCTCAACCTGGTCCTGCCACGGCTGCGCCGGGTCCACCGCACGGCGCAGCGTCTGGAGTGCCGCGTCGCTGGCCAGCTGGTGCAGCGCGAGGAAACCGTCGTCGCGGTCGGTGAAATGCTCGTAGAAGGTTCGCTTGGATACGCCCGCCTGGCGCACCACCTCGGCCACGGTGGCCCCCGCCAGCCCCCGCTCGGCGACCACGCGGGCCAGGGCGGCCAGCAGGCGGTCGCGCGGGGTGTCTTCAGAAGCGGTCATGCCGCGGATCGTAGCGCCCGTGCACCCCGGGTCGCCCCGGCTTGACAGCGCGCTACCACCCCGGCACCATGCGCTGGTACGCGTTCGTACCACCATCGCGACGCTGCCCATTCCGCGCCACGCCCCCGGAGCCGCCATGACCGCCTTGACCGTCCGCCGCCTGCTGATCGACCTGGAGCGCCCCATCGACCGCCACTGGTGCGGCGGCGACGCCTTCCTCACCGCCTGGTTCAACGCGCTGTCGATGAGCTTTCCGGTGGGCGAGCAGTTCTTTCTGGACAGCGTGCGCGCGGGCCACAAGGCGCTGCCGGACGACCAGCAGCCGCGCTGGGACGCTGAGGTCAAGGGCTTCGTTGGACAGGAGGCCACGCACCGGCGCATCCACGCGCTGTTCAATGCGCAGATCGAGAAGCACGGGCTGGTGAACCACTGGGCGCCCCGCGCCGAGTCGCGCATGAAGCTGATGGGCGGCGCCGACCCGCGCCATGCGCTGGCCATCACCGCCGCCAACGAGCACTTCACCGCCCTGTTTGCCGAGTGGCTGCTGTCGCGCCCGGCCGTGCTCGACGGCGCCGAGCCGCGCCTGCGCGCCCTGTGGCTGTGGCACAGCGCCGAGGAAGCCGAACACAAGTGCACCGCCTTCGACCTGTACCAGGCGCTGGGCGGCAACCACGCGTGGCGGGTGACGTGGATGCGCCGCATCACCCTGATCTTCCTGACCGACGCGTTGCGCCAGACGGTCGACAACCTGCGCCGCGACGGTACGCTCTGGCGCTGGTCGACGTGGCGCAGCGCCGCCCGCCATTTGCTGGGCCGCGACGGCCTGCTGCGCGTCTGTCTGGCACCCTGGAAAGCCTATTTCCGACCCGACTTTCACCCCAACCAGCAACACAGCGAACTCTCCGAGCGCTGGCTGGCAGACAACGCCGACCTGTACACCCGCGTCGGCGCGGCCTGAACCCCGCCGACGACACCAGCCTGCGGCCGGGGCAAAACCGCACGGCCTGTGCGGCCAATGCCCGGGGGAGCATCTTCCATAATCGGGGTATGTCCGAACGCGTCATTCCCTTGATCGACCAACGGCTGCGCAACCGCGTGGTCAGCGTCCCTGCGCAAACGATCGCGGCCACCGGCCTGCTCGGTGACGCGCTCGGGCGGCCGCTGCGCGACCTGCGCATCAGCGTGACCGACCGCTGCAACTTCCGCTGCAGCTACTGCATGCCCAAGGAAATTTTCGACAAGGACTACCAGTACCTGCCGCACAGCGCGCTGCTGACGTTCGAGGAAATCACCCGCGTGGCGCGCCTGTTTGTGTCGCACGGTGTGCAAAAGCTGCGCCTGACCGGCGGGGAGCCGCTGCTGCGCAAAAACCTGGAGATCCTGATCGAGCAGTTGGCGGCGTTGCGCACGCCCGAAGGGCTGCCGCTGGACATCACGCTCACCACGAACGGCTCGCTGCTGCGCAAGAAAGCGGCGGCGCTCAAGGCGGCGGGCCTGCGGCGCGTGACCATCAGCCTCGACGGTCTCGACGACGCGGTGTTCCGCGCAATGAATGACGTGGATTTCCCGGTCGCCGACGTGCTCGACGGCATCGACGCCGCCCGCGAGGCGGGGCTCGGCCCGATCAAGGTCAATATGGTGGTCAAGCGCGGCACCAACGACGACCAGATCCTGCCGATGGCGCGCCATTTCAAGGGCAGTGGCATCGTGCTGCGCTTCATCGAGTACATGGACGTGGGCGCCACCAACGGCTGGCGCATGGACGAGGTGCTGCCCAGCGCCGAGGTCGTGCAGCGCATCCACCGCGAGCTTCCGCTCGTGCAGCTCGATCCGTCGGCCCCCGGCGAAACCGCGGAACGCTGGGGCTATGCCGACGGCAGCGGCGAGATCGGGGTGATCAGCAGCGTGACCCAGGCCTTCTGCCACGACTGCAACCGCGCGCGCCTGTCCACCGAAGGCCAGCTCTACCTGTGCCTGTTTGCCACGCACGGCCACGACCTGCGCCCGCTGATCCGCGGCGGGGCCAGCGACGACGAACTCGCCAGCGCCATCGCCTCCATCTGGCAGCGCCGCGACGACCGCTACTCCGAACTGCGCGCCAGCCTGCCGCCGGACCAGTCCACCGGCCAGCGCCGCGTCGAAATGTCCTACATCGGCGGCTGACCTTTTCCCCGGCGCCCCAGCGCCCAGCGCTCCCCCACTGACCGAATCACCATGATCGCCACCCACGACATCACCGGCCTCGTGCTCGCCGGGGGCCGCGGCTCCCGGATGGGCGGCACCGACAAAGGCCTGCAGACCTACCAGGGCACGCCGCTGGCGCTGCACACGCTGCTGCGCCTACAGATGCAGCAAGGCGACCTGATCGGCGACCAGATGATCATCGCCAACCGCAACCTCGCCGCCTACGAAGCGTTCGGGGTGCCGGTGTGGCCCGATTCGCTGGCGGACTTTCCCGGCCCGCTGGCGGGCTTTCAGACCGGGCTGGAGCGCTGCGAGACCGGTTTCCTGCTGACCGTGCCGTGCGACACGCCGCGCCTGCCGCTGGACCTGGCGCAGCGGCTCGCCGCCGCCTTCGACGACGAGGCCACCGAGATCGCCATGGCCGCCGCGCCCGAGGAAGACGGACAGCTGCGCCCGCAGCCGGTGTTCTGCCTGATGCGGGCCACGCTGCTGGAAAGCCTCAGCACCTTCACGCTCGCCGGCGGACGCAAGATCGACGCCTGGACCGCGCAACACCGCACGGTGATCGTCCCCTTCGACCGCGCCACCGACGATCCCAAGGCCTTTTTCAACGCCAACACCCTGGCCGAACTCCGCGCCCTCGAACGCGCCTGAGCGCCGCCCGCCATGCAGAAAACCATTGAGCAGATCGCCGCCGAGCTGCAGGGCTACGACCCGCAGGCGCTGAGCGCGGCGCAAGTGAATGAGTTCCTGGCCCGCCTGGTGGTGCCCCTGGCGGAGACCGAGTCCGTGGGCGTGTTTGACGCGCTGGGTCGCGTGCTGGCCGAGGACGTGGTGTCGCCGATCAGCGTGCCGCCGCACGACAACTCGGCCATGGACGGTTTCGCCTTCGACGGTGCGGCCCTCGGCGAGGGGGCGCTGACGCTGCGCGTGGTCGGCACGGCCTACGCCGGCAAGGCCTGGTCCGGTCCGCTCGGCCCCGGCGAGGCGGTGAAGATCATGACCGGCGCGATCATGCCGGCCGGCCTCGACACGGTGGTGCCGGTGGAGTTCGTGCGGGTGGACGGCGACCGGGTGGTCGTGCCCGGTGGGGTGGTCAAGCCCGGCGACAACCGCCGCCTGCTGGGCGAAGACCTCATGGCCGGGCGCCCTGCCCTGCGGCGCGGTCAAACGCTGGGACCGGCGGCACTGGGCCTGATCGCCAGCCTGGGACTGGCCTCGGTGCGCGTGACCCGGCGCGCGCGGGTGGCCTACTTCTCCACCGGCGACGAAATCCTCAGCCTGGGCGACGCGCCGCGCGAGGGCGCGGTGTACGACAGCAACCGCTACACCGTGTTTGGGCTGCTGACGCGCCTGGGCGTGGAGGTGATCGACCTGGGCGTGGTGGGCGACGAACCCGCCGCGCTGCAGGCCGCGTTTCGTGAGGCGGCCGCCCGGGCCGACGCGATCATCACCAGCGGCGGCGTGAGCATGGGCGAGGCCGACCACACCAAGGCCATGATGAAGCAGCTCGGCGATGTGGCGTTCTGGCGCATCGCGATGCGCCCCGGCCGGCCGATGGCGGTGGGACGCATCGCGCCGCGCGGGGGACAGGCCACTGAAGGAGCGCACCCGGGCGCCCTGCTCTTCGGGCTGCCCGGCAACCCGGTGGCGGTGATGGTGACCTTCCTCGCCTTCGTCCGACCGGCGCTGCAGCGCCTGATGGGAGCCGAGGCGCAGCCGCCGGTGCTGCTGCAGGCCCACAGCGGCGAGGCGATGCGCAAGAAAGCCGGCCGCACGGAGTACCAGCGCGGCGTGGTGAGCCGCGAAGCCGATGGCCGGCTGGTCGTGCGCACCACGGGCAACCAAGGCTCGGGCGTGCTGCGCTCGATGGCCGAGGCCAACGGACTGATCGTGCTCCACCACGACCAGGGCAACGTGGCGGTGGGCGACACGGTCGATGTGATGATGTTCGACGGCGTCATCTGACGCCGCCGCTCCAGCGCCCGCCCGGCTCGGGGCGCCGTGGGGCCGGCGTCACTTCGCGGGGATCGCCTCCACCGGCGACGCCGGCCGGTGTGCCTGAGCGCGCGACAGCAGCGTGTACATCGCCGGCACGACGAAGATGGTGAGCAGCGTGCCGAGGCTCATGCCCCCGACGATCACCCAGCCGATCTGCTGGCGGCTTTCTGCGCCGGCGCCGGACGCCAGGGCCAGCGGAATCGCGCCGAGCACCATCGCGCCGGTGGTCATCAGGATCGGTCGCAGGCGCAACGCCGCCGCGCGCGTGACCGCTTCCACCTTGTCCACGCCCTGCTCGCGCAGCTGGTTGGCAAATTCCACGATCAGGATGCCGTGCTTGGTGATCAGGCCGACCAGCGTGATCAGGCCGATCTGGCTGAACACGTTGAGCGTCCCCCCGGTGAACTTCAGCGCCAGCAACGCGCCCAGCATCGACAGCGGCACGCTGAGCATGATGATGAACGGATCGACAAAGCTCTCGAACTGCGCGGCGAGCACCAGGTAGATGAACAGCAGCGCCAGCACGAACACCACCGCCAGCGATCCGGAGGCGCTGCGGAATTCGCGGCTCTGGCCGTTGAGGTCGGTCGTGTAGCCCGGCGGCAGGACCTCGGCCGCGACCTGATCCATGTAGGCCAGCGCCTGGCCCAGCGAGTAGTCGGGCGCGATGTTGGCGGTGATGGACGCGCTGCGGCGCTGCGCGAAGTGGTTCAGCTCGCGGGGCACGACCACCTCGCGGGTGGTGACCAGCGACGCCAGCGGGATCATTTCGCCGGCGCGGCCGCGCACAAACAGGCGCTCGATGTCGTCGGGCGCGCTGCGGTTGGCCGAGACGGTCTGCACGATCACGTCGTACTGCTCGCCGTCGCGCTTGTAGCGCGTGACCGTGCGGCCGCCGAGCATGGTTTCCACCGTGCGCGCGATCGCGTCCACGCTCACGCCGGCGTCGGCCGCGCGCTCGCGGTCCACCTCCAGCCGCACCTCCGGTTTGTTGAGCCTAAGGTCTGTGTCCACCTGCACGATGCCCGGGTTCTGTGCGAGCCGCTCCTGGAACTGGCGCACCACCTGCGCGAGGTTGGCGTAGCTGTCGTTGGTGACGATCACAAAGTTCACCGGGCGCTCGCGGAAACCCTGGCCGAGCGAGGGCGGCGTGATCGTGAACGCGCTCACCCCCGGCAGGCCGGCGGTCTTCGGGCCCAGTTCGCGCGCGATCTCCAGCGTCGTGCGCTCACGCTCTTCCCAGGGCGTGGCGCGCAGGAACACACTGCCCTGCGCCACCGACGGGTTGCCCACGTTGCTCAGAATGCGGTCGAACTCGGGGTAGCCCTCGCCCAACCGCTCCACCGCCTGCGCATAACGCATGGTGTACGGCAGCGTCGCGCCGTCGGGACCGTTGAGGGAGACGAGGATCACGCCACGGTCTTCCAGCGGCGCGAGTTCCTGCCGCGTCGTCTTGAGCAGCAAGGCGCTGCCGACCGCGCTGGCCACCATGATGGCCACCACCACCCATCGCAGCCGCAGCGAGCTGCGCAGCACGGCCTCATAGCCGTCGGACAGGCGGGTCAGCGCGCGCTCCATGCCGCGGTCGAATCGTCCGGGCTGGGGGTTGTGGCGCAGCAGCTTGCTGCACAGCATGGGCGAGAGCGTGAGCGCGACAAAACCCGAGACGATCACCGCGCCGGCCAGGGCGAGCGCGAACTCGGCAAACAGCCGGCCGGTGCGTCCTGGCGTGAACGCCAGGGGGGCGTAGACCGCGGCCAGCGTGAGTGTCATCGCGACCACGGCAAAGCCGATCTCCTTGGACCCCTTGATCGCGGCCTCGAAGGGCTTCATGCCCGCCTCGATGTGGCGGTAGATGTTCTCCAGCACCACGATCGCGTCGTCCACCACCAGGCCAATCGCCAGCACCAGCGCGAGCAGCGTCAGCGTGTTGATGGAGAAGCCGAACAGGGCCATCAGCGCGAACGCGCCGATCAGGCTGACCGGGATCGTGACCAGCGGAATGATGGACGCGCGCAGCGTGCGCAGGAACACGAAGATCACCAGGGCCACGAGCACCACCGCTTCGGCGATGGTGGTGTAGACCGCCTTGATCGAGCGGTCGATGAAGACCGAGTTGTCGTTGGCGATCTCGATGTTGACACCCGCCGGCAGGTCGGCGGTGATGCGCGGCAGCATGTCGCGCACGGCGGCCGACAGCTCCAGCGGGTTGGCCGTGGCCTGCCGGATCACACCCAGCGCGATGCCGTCGCGGCCGTTGAAGCGGATGGCGGTGCGCTCGTCCTGCGGCGCCTGCTCCACGCGGGCAATGTCACGCAGGCGGATGGCCTGGCCGTTCACCGTCCGCACCGCGATCTGTTCAAACTCCGCCGGCGTCTGCAGGTCGGTCGCGGCGGTCACGTTGAACTCGCGCTGCTGGCTCTCGATCCGCCCGGCCGGCACCTCCAGGTTGGAGCGGCGCAGCGCGTCTTCGGCGTCCTGCACCGTCAGTCCATACGCGGCGAGCCGGTCGGGATCGAGCCAGACGCGCATGGCATACCGCCGCTCGCCGAACAGGCGCACATCCGCCGCACCAGGCGCGGTCTGCAGGCGCGGCTTGGCGATGCGGTTGGCCAGATCGCTGAGTTGCAGCGCATCCAGCGTGTCGGAGTTGAGCGACACCCAGATCACCGGGGTGGCGTCGGCCTCCACCTTCGCGATCACCGGCTCGTCCACATCGCTGGGCAGGCGCTGGCGCACGCGACTCACCTTGTCGCGCACATCCGCGGCCGCGGCATCGGGATCGCGCTCCAGCTTGAAACGGACCGTGATCTGGCTTTGCTCCTGCCGGCTGATCGACGTGATCACGTCCACGCCTTCGATGCCGGCCAGCGAATCCTCCAGCACCTTGGTGACCTGACTCTCAATCACCTCGCTGGACGCGCCGCGGAAGGACGTGGTGACCGTCACCGTCGGCTCATCGATGCGCGGGTACTCGCGCACGCTCAGGCCATTGAACGCGACCATGCCCACCAGCAGCACGAGCAGGGACAGCACGGTGGCGAACACCGGGCGGCGGACGGAAATCTCGGGCAGTTGCATGCACTCTCTCCCAGCGGCTCAGCGGGCGGGGGCCGGTGCACCGGCTGCGGCGGCGGGCGCGGCCCCGGCGGCCGGGCGGCCGGCCCCGGCCACATCGATCACCCGCACCGCGGTGCCGTCGCGCTGCAGGCGCTGCTGGCCGGCGATCACCACCGTCTCGCCACCCCGAAGGCCCTTGACGATCTCCACCTCCGCCCCGCGGCGCAGGCCGATCTCCACCGGCACGCGGCGAGACACCCGCTTCTTCGCGTCGCCCTCGCCCTGCTCCTCGATCACGAACACGACCTGCTGGCCGCCTTGCGGCACCAGCGCCTCTTCGGGCACCACCACGGCCCGCTCATTCACCGAAAACACCGTCAGCACGCGCGCAAACATGCCCGGTCGCAGGTCGCGGCCGGCCTCGGGCGGCATGGTGGCCCGCACCGAGATCGACCGGCCCTCGGCATCGAGCAGCGGATCCACCGCGAGCACGCGCGCCTCGAAGCGCCGGCCCGGCAACGCATCCAGCGAGACCTGCACCGCCTGTCCCGGGCGGATGCGGTCCTGGAAGCGCTCGGGCAAGCGGAAGTCCACCGTCAGCACCGACGTGTCCTCGAGGTTGAGCAGCGTGTCGCCGTCCTTCACGTATTGGCCGAGGTTGATGGTGCGCAGGCCCACGGTGCCGTCAAACGGCGCCACGATCTGCATGCGCTGCAACCGGGCGCTGGCCAGCGTGACCTGCGCCTGGGCCACGTCGAGCGCCGCCTGACTCTCGTCCACCACGCGCTGGGCCACAAAGCCCTGCGCCACCAGTTCCTGGTTGCGCTTGAGGTTGGCCTGCGCAATGGACAACTGCGCCCGGGCCTGCTGCAGCTCCGCTTTTTGCAGCGTGTCGTCCAGCTGCACCAGCACCTGACCGCGCTTGACCGCTGCGCCATCGGCAAACGCGATGCGCGCCACACGGCCAGCGGTCTCGGGCTTGAGCGCCACACTCTGGCGCGAGCGCAAGGTGCCGACGGCCTGCGCATCGTCCTGCAGGCGCGTGGTCTTCACGATCGCGGTTTCCACGCTGGGCGTGCCGCCCCCCGGGCGCGCGCCGCCCGGGGCCGAGCCCGCGGCGGCCGGGCCCGCGGGCGCAGCGCCCCGGTTCTGCCACCACCAGCCGCCCGCTGTCACCAGCGCGAGGGACACCACCGCCAGCGCCACCGTCGTCTTCTTTCGTGTCATCGGTTCATCCGGTTCTCCGGCCATGCCGGAACGCGAGCGCCCTCCGCGGGGAGAGCGCCGATGAGAATCATTCAATGTAGCAGTGCAGAGGCGAAACCGCTGTCGCCGGTTCCCGCGGCCTGAGCGCGGCGGCGGGTTGTTCATGGGCCGGTCTCAATCGTTCAGACCGGCACACCGCGGTTGGCCAGCGCGTCGGCGCGCTCATTGCCCGGGTCCCCCGCGTGCCCGCGCACCCAGTGCCATTCGATCTGATGAGGACCACCGTGGACCAGCGCGTCGAGGCGCTGCCACAGCTCGGCGTTCTTGACCGGCTGCTTGGCCGCCGTCACCCAGCCCTTCTTCTTCCAGCCGTGGATCCACTCGGTGATGCCTTTGCGCACGTACTCGCTGTCGAGGTAGAGCGACACGCGGCAGGGCCGCTTGAGGGCGCTCAAACCTTCGATCACGGCCAGCAGTTCCATGCGGTTGTTGGTGGTCTGACGCTCGCCGCCCCACAACTCCTTTTCATGCCCGTCACTGCGCAAGAGCACGCCCCAGCCGCCTGGGCCGGGATTGCCTTTGCAGGCGCCGTCCGTGTACATCACCACGTGGTTCAAACCGAGTCCTTCCAACGATCACTGCGTCGAGCGGCTCGACGATCCAGGCCGCGATTGTCCACGCTGGGCGCGCACGGCCGTCAACGCCGGTTGGCCACCGGCAACGAAGCGCCCGCGCGCTGCCGGCGCGGCTTCCACGCCGGCCCCAGCAGCCGCATGCCGCGCACCCGCTTGACCGCGACCATGAAGTGAACCGCACCGAAGATCGGCCACCAGCGCGCGCCGGCCGGGTCCATCCACGCGGTGCGCTGCAGCCATTTTTCGGTGCGCACGGCCGGCCGGTAGCAGCCGTAGCGGCCGGTCTCCACCTCGAAGCTCAGCAGGCGCAGCCAGTCGCGCAGCCGCCAGGGTCCGATGAACTCGCCCGCGTCCGGCAGATACAGCCGCGCCGGCCCCAGGCCAATCCGCTCCGCCAGCCGCGCGCGGCCCTGCCGCAGGCCCCACCAGCTCGCCGGGTTGAAGCCGGAAATCACCACCCGCCCCTCGGGCACGAGCACGCGCTCCACCTCGCGCAGCACGTGGTGCGGGTCGGCACTGAACTCCAGTGTGTGGGGCAGCACAACCAGATCCAGGCTGTTGGCGGGAAACGGCAGCGCTGCCGCGTCGGTGACCAGCGCGGCGGCCGTTCCCGGCTGAGGCTCGGGCAGCGCGAGCCAACGATGTGGCATGCGGTTGGCGCGCAGCGTCTGCAACTCAGGCAGGCCCAGCTGCAGCGCATTGAAGCCAAACACGTCGGCCACGGCCAGGTCGAACTGGTCCTGCTCCCAGGCCAGCAAGTACCGGCCAGGCGGCGTGGCGAACCACTCGGGCAACCCTATAATTTTTTCGGTCATGTCGGCGGCGTGATGGCCGGTGAAGAGTCCGGCGGAACCACCGGGCCCGACCACCCGGCCCGCCCGGCGCCCGCAGCGCACCGCGCACTCTACACGCCCCATCCCCGGATGGCCGACTCCTCCAGCGATCGCCCGCCTCTCGCCAGCCCGTCCATGAACCTCACCCCGCTGCCCGCATTCACCGACAACTACATCTGGCTGCTGGACGACGGGCAACGGGCGCTGGCCGTGGACCCGGGCGAGGCCGATGGTCTGCTCGCGTGGCTCCAGGCACGCGGCCTGGCGCTGGACACGATTCTGATCACCCACCACCACGCGGATCACACCGGCGGCGTCGACGCGCTGCGCTCAGCCACCGGCGCGCGCGTCATCGGTCCGGCTTTTGAACCCATGCCCGAGCCGCTGCAGCGGGTCGCGGGCGGCGAAGCCCTGCAAGCGCTCGGCGTGGACTTCGAGGTCATCGATGTGCCGGGTCACACCAGCGGTCACATCGCTTACTTTGCGCCGCGCGCGCCCGGCGGCCCGCTGCTTTTCTGCGGTGACACGCTGTTCAGCGCCGGCTGCGGCCGCCTGTTTGAGGGAACTCCCGGCCA
This sequence comes from Hydrogenophaga sp. T66, assembly GCF_057219855.1. Classification (NCBI taxonomy): domain Bacteria; kingdom Pseudomonadati; phylum Pseudomonadota; class Betaproteobacteria; order Burkholderiales; family Comamonadaceae; genus Hydrogenophaga; species Hydrogenophaga sp. T66. Next base: position 1,472,199 of record NZ_JBXVVX010000001.1, read on the forward strand.
GATGCACGAGTCCCTCCAGCGTCTGGCCGCGTTGCCGGACGAGACCCGCGTGTGCTGCACACACGAGTACACCCTCTCCAACCTGCGCTTCGCCCTGGCCGTGGAACCTTACAACCCCGACCTGCAAGCCCACGCCCGCCACTGCGAGACGCTGCGGGCCGCCGACCAACCCACGCTGCCGAGCCGCATCGCGCTCGAGCGTGCCATCAACCCCTTCCTGCGCACGACCGAGCCGGCCGTGGTGCAGGCCGCGCGAACCCGCGATCCCGCGGCGAACGACCCGGTGGCCGTGCTGGGCGCGCTGCGCGAATGGAAAAACAACTTCCGATGACTTCCCTCCCCCGTACTGCCCGCCCGGTGTGGCGGCTCGTCGCCGCTGTGGGACTGGCCTTTGTGCTGGTCGGTTGCGCGTCCGTGCCCTCCGGGCCCACCGCCGGCACCCCAGCGCCCGTGGCCAACGACGCAAACCGCGCCCGCGGTGGATTGGCGCCGGTGTTGCCCCAGGGCTCGCTCAGCGCCATCGGCACGGCCGACGCACCGGCGGTGCCCGTGGCTTCGCTGGCGGCACCCGCCGATCTGTGGGAGCGCATCCGCCGCGGCTTCGCGATGGAAGACCTCGACAATGATCTTGTGCGCGATCACGAGCGCTGGTACGCCTCGCGACCCGACTACATCCAGCGCATGACCGAGCGGTCGAGCCGGTACCTCTTCCACATCGTCGAAGAGATTGAGCGGCGCAACATTCCCATGGAATTGGCGCTGCTGCCGTTCATTGAAAGCGCCTTCAACCCGCAGGCCGTCTCCAGCGCGCGGGCCGCGGGCATGTGGCAGTTCATGCCGGCCACCGGCGCGTCTTTCGATCTCAAACAGAACGCCTTCCGCGACGACCGCCGCGACGTGCTCGCCTCCACCCGCGCCGCCCTCGACTATCTGCAGCAGCTGCACGCCCGCTTTGGCGACTGGCACCTCGCGCTGGCCGCGTACAACTGGGGCCAGGGCAACGTGAACCGCGCGATCACGCGCAATCAGCGCGCCGGTCTGCCCACGCGCTACACCGACCTCACCATGCCAGCCGAGACGCGCAACTACGTGCCCAAGCTGCAGGCGGTGAAAAACATCATCGCGCGTCCCGCTTCGTTCAACACTGCCCTGCCCGCCATCGGCAACCACCCGTTCTTCGACACCGTCACGCTCACCCGCGACATGGACGTGGCCCTGATCGCGCGCTTGGCCGGCGTGGCCGAGAGCGACTTCCGCCAGCTCAACCCGCAGCACAAGCAGCCGGTGGTCATGGCCGCCGCCTCGCCGCAGGTGCTGCTGCCGTGGGACAACGCGGTCATCTTCCAGCGCAACCTCGCCACCCACGAGGGACCGCTGGCCACCTGGACCGCGTGGGTGGTGCCCAGCACCATGACCGTGGCGCAGGCGGCGCAGCGCGTGGGCATGAGCGAGCGCGAGCTGCGCGAGGTCAACAACATCCCGCCGCGCATGCAGGTCAAGGCCGGCTCCAGCCTGTTGGTCCACCGTTCGCAGGCCCGCGACCGCGACGTGCCCGGACATGTCGCCGACAACGCCATGCTGGCGCTGCAGCCCGAGCGCGTGTTGCGCCGCACCGTGGTGAAAGCCCGTCAGGGTGACACGGTCGCGCGGCTGGCCCGCCGCTACGGCGTGAGTGCCGCGCAAGTGGCCGAATGGAACCCGGTGTCGGCCTCGGCCAGCCTGAAAGCGGGCCAGTCGATCACGCTGATGCTGCCGCAGCGCCCCGCCGCCAGCGGCGGCACCCGCACCGCGTCAGCCAAGAAAGGCACGCCCCGGCCCCGGGCCACGGCCCAGGCCAGCAAGCGCCCGGCCGCGCGCACCAGCACCGCACAGCGCAAGGCGGCCGAGAGCCGCACGCGGGTGGCCGCCAAGAAGCCCTGACGCGCGCTGAGGCGAGCACGGCCTGCGCGAGCACGGCGTGCGCGCCCAGGTCCGCCGATCCGTCGCGGGGGCGGCCTCGTCAGGCGCGAAAACGCTGCTTCGCGCGGCGAGCGAAGGTGTTCGTGAATGTCTGCGGCAGGGCCGCCGCGGGCTGAGGCGGCAGTGGCTCACCGAGTTGCGCCATCACCCGCAGCATCACACCCGGGCCCCCGTCGGGCATCAGGCCATCGGGATTGAACGCCTCGCGCGAGCGCTCGAACGCCGCGAGATACAGGGCCCGGTCGCCCTGAAAGTGGCTTTCCGGCACGGTCTTGATGAGGTCGGAGGGTCCCGCGGTCTGCAGCCATTTCAACGCATGGACCACGGCGTCGGCCAACGCCTGGCACCAGCGGGGATACTGATCCACGAAATCCGCCGGCGCGCACAGGCAACCCGACGGCATCGGCCCGCCGAACACATCGGCGGTGCCGCGCAGCGTGCGGGTGTCTGCCACCACCCGCACTTCCCCGAGCTGCTCAAGCTGCATCACGGTGGGATCGGGAAAGCTGATGGCATCGAACTGGCCGTTGCGAAAGCCCTGCACGGCCGCGAAGGGGTTGGACGGCACGACGAACTCCACCTCGCCCTCCCCCAGGCCAGCCCGGTCGGTCAGCAGGCGCGCGACGCGAAACGCCGCGCCCCCCAGCGACTGCACCGCCACGCGTCGGCCGCGCAGGTCTTCCAGGCCGCGGTAATGCGGCACGGTTTTCAGGGAGACGCCCATCACCACCTGGGGCGCTCGGCCGTGGACCACAAATGCCGTGAAAGGCTGCCCGCGCGCGCCGAGCCACCAGGTCTGGCTGTAAGGCGCGGCCAGCACATGCACCGCCCGGGACTGCGCGGCCTGCGCCGCGGCGCCCGCGTCGGCGAACTCGCGCAGCTCCACGTCGAGCCCTTCGGCCTGGAAATAGCCCAACCGGTCCGCCACGGTGAGCGGCAGGTTCGCCAGCGCCGTTTTGTGGTCCAGCCCCACCACCAGCCGGGTGCCGCCCAAGCGGCCCGCCGCCCCCGCGCGAGGCCCGGTGTCGGCCACCAGCGCACCCGGCGCACCGGCGCCCAGCGCGAGGCCTGCGAGGCCCGCGAGGGATTGCAGCCAATGGCGGCGGTGGAGCATGGGTGCGGCGTCGTCTCAGGAAAATGAATACCTTGAGACTACATCCGACGATCCCATCGCGCATCGGGACGAATCCCGAGCGGGTTTCCCCGAGGCACAGAAGGCGGTGTTCGTCCGCCGACCGCGCTCAGATGAACAGGATCGCGAGGTTGAGCGCCAGCGCCACCGTCCACACGATGCTGCGCACCGTGGCCATGTCGGCCACATAAGCCATCACGTACAGCAGGCGCGTGAACACCCACAGGAACGCCAGGACGTCCAGCCGCATCTGGGGCGCCATGTGCTGGTGGGCGATGACGACCGCGCCGATGAAGAACGGCAGAGCCTCGAAACAATTGGCCTGGGCGGCGTTGGCGCGGGCTCGCCAGCCGGTCTGGCGCTGCAGCCAAGCGCGCGGCTCGTGGTTGTCGTAGCCGCCCGCCTTGCGCGGCGTGCGGAACATGCCCGACTTGGCCAGTCCCGCGCAGAGGATGGGCATCAGGGCGGCGGCGATGACGGCCCAGTAGGCCACGGTGAGTCCGGCGATCTTCATGGTGTTGCTCGGGTGAGGGTGGCGGCTCAGCGCCGGTCCACCAGCGCGTGGGCGATGGTGCCCAGGTCCACATATTCCAGTTCGCTGCCCACCGGTACCCCCCGGGCCAGGCGCGTGACGCGCACACCGCGCGCCTTGAGCGCCTGCTGAATCACGTGGGCCGTGGTCTCCCCTTCGGCCGTGAAATTGGTGGCCAGGATCACCTCGCGCACCGGGTCGTCGGCCTGGTCGATGCGCTCGAACAACTGCACCAGCCCGATGTCGCGCGGGCCCACGCCGTCCATGGGGCTGAGCTTGCCCATGAGCACGAAATAAAGGCCCTTGTACGCGCCGGTGCGCTCCATCGCCGCCTGGTCGGCAGGCGTCTCCACCACGCACAACAGACCGCGGTCGCGCCGCGGGTCCTGGCACGTGGCGCAGACCTCGGCTTCGGTGAAGGTGTGGCAGCGGGCGCAGTGGTTGACCGTGCGCGCGGCCGCATCGAGCGCCGCGGCCAGCTCCTGGGCGCCGGAGCGGTCGTGCTGCAACAGGTGGAACGCCATGCGCTGGGCCGACTTCAGGCCCACGCCGGGCAGGCGGCGCAGCGCCTGCACCAGCCGCTCCAGGGAATGGGCGTCGGCCACCGGGCGGGCGGTCAGAAGGGGAACTTCATGCCGCCGGGCAGACCCGGCATGCCCGCGGTGATCTTGCCCATCTTCTCGGTGGAGGTTTCCTCGGCCTTGCGCACGGCGGCGTTGAACGCGGCGGCCACGAGGTCTTCCAGCATGTCCTTGTCATCGGCCAGCAGGCTGGGGTCGATGCTCACGCGCTTGACGTCGTGCTTGCAGGTCATGGTGACCTTCACCAGCCCCGCGCCCGACTCGCCAGTCACCTCGATCGTAGCCAGTTCGTCCTGGGCCTTCTTGAGGTTGTCCTGCATGGCCTGCGCCTGCTTCATCAGGCCGGCGAGTTGTCCTTTGTTGAACATGTCTGAAATCCTTGGGTTGGGAGGGCCGACGGACGAGCGCGCCGCTCAGCCGACGGCCTTGAGAGAGCCGGGCACGATTGTGCCGCCAAAGTCGCGCATCATCGTCTGCACAAAGGGATCGGCCAGGATGGTGGCCTCGGCTTCGGCCTGGCGGCGCTGCGCCTCGGCCGCCAGCCGCCGGGCCGGCGAATCGCTCACCGCGCCGACCTCCACCGCCAGGCGCACGCCATGACCGTGGGCCTGCAGCGCGGCACTCAGGCGCTCGCGCGCGGTCGGCTGGTTGAGCGACTCGCGCTCCACGCGCAGCAACCACTGCCCGTCGTCGCGCGCCACCAGCTGCGACTGCAGGGCCAGCTCGCGCACCAGCGCCGTCACGGCCTCGGCCTTGACCAGCGACATGACCACCTCAAACCACGCATCGCCCTCCGGCGTGGTGACCAGGGGCAGCGCCGGCGCGGCCGCGCGCGGCTGGTCCAGGCGACCCGGCGCGCCCGGATCGCGCACCGGAATCGCCATCACGCCCGCGCCGCGCGCGGGGGGCGGCAAGGGCGCTGACGAGGAGACCGGTGCGGCGGCCCGCGGACGCACCGGCTCGGGCGGCTCCTCGGGCTCCCACGGCGGACCGGCATCGTCGGGCTCGGGCCAGGGCGCGTCGTCCAGCGGAGGCTCGTCCGACGACACAGGCGCCGGGCGCGCAGCCGGCGGCGCGGCCACCGGGGATACCGCCGATGGCGGCGGGGAAGAAGGCGGCGAGGAAAGCGGAGGGGGCGGCGGTGTTTGAACCGCCGGCGCCACCGGGCGCGGGGCCGGCGATGCCGGTGCGGCGCCCACGGGTGCGGCGGCGGCGTCCGCCCTCACCCGGACCGGCTCAGCCGGCGCCGTTTTCAGGCTTTTTTTTTCCGCCCCGGGCGGCTTGAACGCCAGCAGGCGCAGCAACACCATGGTCAGGCCGGCGTATTCATCGGGGGCCAGGCCCAGCTCGGCCCGACCGTGCAGGCACAGGCTGTACAGCAGCTGGGTCTCGTCCGGCGGGAGCGCCCCAGTGAGACGAGCGATCTCAGCCTCGTCCGGGTCATCGTCGCCCGCGCCAGAACGGCCCGGCACCGCCTGCAGCACCGCCATGCGCTGCAGCAGCCCGGTCATGTCCTCCAGCGTGCCGGCCGCGCTCAGGCCATGCAGCCGCAGCGCCTCGACGGTATCGACCACCGCCGCGCCGTCGGCCTCGGCGAGCGCCCCGATCAGGCGCAACACGTGGCTGCGATCCACCGCGCCCAGCATCTGCCGCACCGGCTCCTCGCGCAGCTCGCCCCCGCCAAAGGCGATCGCCTGGTCGGTGAGCGACAGCGCGTCGCGCATCGAGCCGCGCGCAGCCCGCGACAGCAGCCGCAGCGCGCCCGGGTCGGCGGCCACCTGCTCGGCCTGCAACACGCGCTGCAGGTGCTCGGCCACCGTCTCCGGCGCCATCGGCCGCAGGTTGAACTGCAGGCAGCGCGACAACACCGTCACCGGCACCTTCTGCGGGTCGGTCGTGGCGAGCACGAATTTCAGGTACTCCGGCGGCTCCTCCAGCGTCTTCAACATCGCGTTGAACGCGGTGTTGGTCAGCATGTGAACCTCGTCGATCATGAAGACCTTGAAGCGGCCCTGCACCGGCTTGTAGACCGCCTGCTCCAGCAACGACTGCACCTCGTCCACGCCGCGGTTGGAGGCGGCGTCGAGCTCGGTGTAGTCCACAAAGCGGCCGGCATCGATGTCGGCGCACGCGGGGCACACGCCGCAGGGCTCGGCGGTCACGCCGCCCTGCCCGTCCGGCCCCACGCAGTTGAGCGACTTCGCCAGGATGCGCGACACCGTGGTCTTGCCCACGCCGCGCGTGCCGGTGAACAGGTAAGCGTGGTGCAGCCGGCCGGTCGTCAGGGCGTTGCCCAGGGCCTGCACCACGTGCGCCTGACCCACCATTTCACCGAAATGGCGCGGCCGGTACTTGCGGGCGAGGACGACATAAGACATGCGGCCGATTCTACGGGCCACCCCCGCGCGGCCTCCCCAGCGCGCCGCGACGGCGCGGCGCCACCCCATCGCCTACAATCCACCCCGACGGGCCTTCCCGCATGGTGAAGCGGCCAACCGGGTCAGGTGGGGAACCAAGCAGCCCTAACTGTGGAGCCAGTGCCGGGGTCAAGGCTCGTCACCTCATTCATCTGCGCTGCCTCCCGCCGCAGCGCCGCCCCCGGCGCCCAGCCAGCGCACCACGCCCTCCCCCGCCCGCACGCCACTGGCCATCACGGCCGTGAGCAGGTAGCCGCCGGTGGGGGCTTCCCAGTCCAGCATTTCACCGGCCACGAACAGCCCGGGGCGCGCACGCGCCATGAGGTCGGGCGTGAGCGCATCCCAGCGGACGCCGCCGGCGGTGCTGATGGCTTCGGCGATGGGGCGCACGCGGCGCAGGGTGATGGGCACGGCCTGGATGGCGGCGGCGAGCGCCTCGGGGTCGTCGCGCGTGGCGCGGTCGAGGCACTCATGCAGGATGGCAAGCTTGAGGCCGTCGAGGCGCAGGCGGCTTTTGAGGTGGCTGGAGAGGCTGCGCGCGCCGCGCGGATGGGTGACTTGCTCGCGCACCCACCCGGGGCTGCGGTCGGGCAGCAGGTTGAGGTGCAGCGTGGCCTGGCCGGTGGCCTCGATGGTGTCGCGCAGCAGGGCCGAGGCGGCGTAGATCAGGCTGCCTTCCACGCCGGTGGCGGTCAGCACAAATTCGCCTTTGCGCTGGAAGACGCGGCCGTCGGCCGCCTGCACGCGGATAGCCACGGATTTGAAGGGTTGGCCGGCGAAGCGCTCCACCAGCAGCGGGCTCCAGGCCTCGACGTCGAAGCCGGCGTTGGCCGGGCGCAGGGGCGCCACGGGCAGGCCAACGGCTTCGAGGGCGGAGACCCACGCGCCGTCGGAGCCGAGGCGGGGCCAGCTGGCGCCGCCGAGCGCGAGCACGGTGGCGCGGGCGGCCACGGCGCAGTCGCCCTGCGGGGTGGCGAAGCGCAGGCGCCCCTGGGCGTCCCAACCGAGCCAGCGGTGGCGCATGTGAAAACGCACGGGCGCGCCCAGGGCCGGGTGGCGCAGGCGGTGGAGCCAGGCGCGCAGCAGCGGCGCGGCCTTGAGGTCCACCGGAAACACGCGCTGCGAGGTGCCGACGAAGGTGTCCACGCCCAGGCCCGCCGCCCAGGCGCGCAGCGCGTCGGGGCCGAAGTCGTCGAGCCAAGGGGCGACGTCGGCCGCGCGCTCGCCGTAGCGCCGGTCGAAGCCGGGGCGGGCTTCGGCGTGGGTGAGGTTCAGGCCGCCCTTGCCGGCGAGCAGGAACTTGCGGCCGACGGAGGGCATGGCGTCGTACAGATCAACGGGGATGCCGGCGGCGCTGAGGCGCTCGGCGGCCATGAGGCCCGCGGGACCGCCGCCGACGACAGCAACGGCGGTAGCCACGGGACGATCGGACGTTGCATCGGCGGGCGTCATGCGGGGGGATCGGCTTCGAAATCGGGATGGGCGTGGGGCAGCTCGATGAGGCGGCCCTGGTTGTCGATGAAGGCAGCGCGCACCGGGGCGCCGGGCTGGGCCGCGCGCAGCGCGTCGCGGTAGCGGGCGAGTTGCGCGCGCAGGGCCGGGTCGCGCCCGGGGTGTTCGCGGGTCTTGAAGTCGAGCACCCACCACGTGCCGTCGGCGCGGGTTCGGACCACGCGGTCGCAGCGCAGGGGCTGGCCGGCGTGGTGCAGCTCGACCTCGTTGTCGGCCTGGTCCACCGCGTCGGCCGACCAGGCCCAGGCCGCGTCGCCGCCGCGCATGCGCGCGGCCAGCGCGAGCGCTTGCGCGCGGGCCGCGGCGTCGAGGCCGAACTCGCGCGAGACGGCCTGCGCGTGGGCGTCGGTCCAGTCGAAACCCGCGTCGGGCGTGGGCAGCCACTGCAGCAGGCGGTGCACGGCCAGACCGAGGCGGGTGGCGGCGTCGTCGCTGGAGTCGTCACCGGCGTCGTTCATCGCAGCGGGGGCGATGGCGGGGGGCAACGCGGCCGTGTCGGCCACCGGCGGCCGGCGGTGTGACGGCAGTTCGGGCAGCGCCCATGCCGATACGGCGGGCGCCCCGTCAGAGGCTTCCCCCTGGCTCGGGGCGGCCGGCGCCGGTGCGTCCAGCGGCGCGGCCAGTGGCTGCAGGCGCTGCCAGACGGTCGTTGATCGCGAGCTTTGGAAGGGTTCGAAGGCCGACACCACCAGCCGGCGCTCGGCGCGGGTGAGAGCCACGTAGAGCGCGTTGAGCTCCTCGCCCGCGCGGGCGGCCTGATCGATGGCGAGGGCCTCGGCGGCGCAGCGCGGCGGGCGCGACTCCCGCGCCAGGAACACCAGCCGGCGCGGGTGCGGCGCTTCGCCAGGCCAGTCCACCAGCACGGCCGGGCCGCTGGCGCGCGAAGGCGGCGAATGGGTGTCAAGCAGCACGACGGTGTGCGCCTCCAGCCCCTTGGCGCCGTGGATGGTGAGCAGGCGCACCGCGCCGGGCGCGGCAGGGGCGTCGAGCGTGGGGGCGGCGGCGCGCAGCGCGCGCAGCCAGCGGTGGGCGCCGAGGAAACGGCCGCCCTCCACGGCCAGCGACTGGGCCAACACGGCGTCGAGCTCGGCGAGCGCGGCGGCGCGCCGGGCCGGCGGCACGGCGGCGGCGTAGGCGGCCCAGGCGTCGGCCTCGCGCAGGATGCGGGCGAGCGCGTCGTGGGGCGGCAGCGCGTGCAAGGCCGCGCGCCACGCGGGCAGCCGCGCGGCGGTGGCGCGCCAGCGCTCGGCCCTGGCGGGTTCGGGGTCCGCGTCGGCGCCAGACCGAGGGGCTGGCGGCCCGGCGAGCAGCACGTCCCACCAGGCTGGCTCGGCCCCGTCGTGCGCGGTCCGTCGCGCGGCCCGGGCCAGCGCCGCGAGGTCGTCGTCGCCCCAGCCCAGCAGCGGCGATCGCAGGGCGCGCGCCAGACTAAGCTGGTGATCGGGCCAGACCAGCGCGTCCAGCAGCGCCAGCACGTCCTGCGCCACGGGCGCGTCCAGCAGCGCCGTGGTCTCTGGCGCGTCGCTGGGCAGGCCGCGCTCGCGCAGCGCGTCGTGCAGCCAGCCCAGCCGCTCGCGGCGCCGCGCCAGCACCATCACGTCCCCGGGCGTCACCCGGCCAGCGGCGCACTCGGCGGCAATCCAGTCGGCCACCTGCGCGGCCTCGCGCGCCGGTATGGCCTCCTCGGGCGTGTGGCGCGGCTCGGTGAGGCTGTCGCGCCAGGCCGCGCGATCGGCGCCGGCGTCGGCTTTGGGGGGACGCGCCACCAGCGGCAGGGCGAGCACGGCGCCGTCGGCGCGGCTGGCGGTCGTGTGGGGCCGGAACCCGGCGCCGGCCGGACCGCCCAGCTCACCCGCCTGCGCCGCGGCCAGCATCACCTCATTCACCGCCGCGACGACGGCCGGGGCGCAGCGCCGCGTGTGGTCGCAGCTCAGCCGCGCGCCGCCCAGCGCCTCCACCACAAACGCCTGCGCGGCGCGGAACACCTGCGGCTCGGCGCGGCGGAACCGGTAGATCGACTGTTTGGGATCGCCCACCAGGAACACGCAGGGCGCCTCGCCGCTGCCGGCGCCGGCGTAGGCCGACAGCCAGCCGTACAAGGCCTGCCATTGCAGCGGGTTGGTGTCCTGAAACTCATCAACCAGCAGGTGACGCACGCGGGCGTCGAGGCGCTGCTGCAGCCAGCCCGAGAGCTCGGCGTCGCCCAGCAGGCGGCGCGCGGCGCCTTCGATGTCGGTCATGTCGACCCAGCCCTGCTCGCGCTTGACCGCGTCGAGCGCGGCGAGCATGACGCGGGTCAGGCGGGTGAGGCGCTGGTGATGGTCCAGGGCGGCGTGGTGGTCGGCGGCCTGGCAAAGCAGGACGAGTTCGGCCTCGGCGGCCTGGGCGGCGTCGAACTTGGCCAGATGCTGCCGCAGACGCAGTTCATCGCTTTTGAACAAGGCCTTGCGCAGGTCCGCCAGGCGCCGCACGCAGGTGGCCTCGTCGTCGTCGCCGGCCCACGCGTCGATCAGCTTGTCCGCGGCGTCCCGGGGGGTCTTGGTGGTCTCGGCGCCGAGCGCGCGGGCCCAGGCGTGCCAGCGGTTTCGGGCGCTATCGCCGGCCAGCGCGCAGGCCGGGTGGGACAGGCCGTGCAACGCGGGATACAGCGCACCCACCGGCTGCACCGCACCCTCCAGCGGCGCGGCGGCGTCGGCCAGCCGAAACTCCGCGCGGCGGGCCACGGCCTGGCGCAGGGCCTCGGCGGTCTGATGGCGACCCAGCGCGCGGATGGTGGCCACGTAGTCGGCCTCGGCCGCGGGGTCGCTGGCCAGCGCGGCGTGGAACCGCGGCCAGGCGCGCTCGACCAGCGGGGCGTCGTCCTCCAGCAGCTCGTAGCGCGCCGGCAGGCCCAGGTCCTGCAGCACGGCCAGGGGCGCGCCACGGAGCAGCGCGGCGAACCAGCCATGAAAGGTGCGCACCGCGACCGGCCGGCCGCCGTCGAGCAGGCGCGCGTGCAGCGCGCCCAGGGCCGGGGCGAGCGAGCGGGCCCGGTCAGGGGGCAGGCCACGCAGCCTGAGTTCGGCTTCGCGGCGGGGCTCGTCCCAGGTGGCGGCCTCGCGCAACAGGCTGTCGAGCCGCTGGCGCATCTCGGCCGCCGCTTTTTTGGTGAAGGTGATGGCCAGGATCTCCGCGGGCTCGGCGCCGTCGAGCAGGGCCCGCACGATGCGCGACACCAGCATCCAGGTCTTGCCCGCGCCGGCGCAGGCCTCCACCGCCACGCTGCGCCGCGGGTCACAGGCGGTGGCGTAGAAGGCGGCATCATCGACCGGACGATCATCGATCCGGTAGGCGAGGCCGGCCGAACCGGAAGACGGCGGGGTGTTCATGGCCGGCCTCATGCCCAGAAATCCCGGCGGCAGAGGCCGCGGGCGTCGCAGCGCTCGCAGGCGCGGCCCTCGCCCAGGGCGGGCGTGGTGGCGCCGGCGGCGAGGCGGTCGAGGTCGTGTCGCACGCCGGCGATCAGGGCGTCTCGCGCGGCGTCCACGTCCGGCAGCTCGAAGGCCTTGGTGGCCTCGTCCTCGTCGGTGCCACGCCCGTCGGTGAGGCTCAGGTACGCCGCGCGCACGCGCTCGTCGGGCATCAGCGCGGCGTAGAACGGCAGCTGGGTGTCTTCGGCGGTGGGCCGCACGCGGTCTTTGGTGGTGCCGCGGCGCTCGGTCTTGTAGTCGAGGATCCAGTGGACGAGGCCGTCGCCGGCGGCGTCGTGCGCGGGGTGGTGGGCACGGTCGATGCGGTCCAGCGTGCCGGTCAGGGTCCAGGGGCCGACGGTGGCGCGGCGCTCGGTCTCCAGGGCCTCTACCCGGGGCGCGCCCGGGCTGTTCTCGTGGGCGGACAGCCACGCGAGGTAGCCGTCGCGCAGCGCGGGCCACGTGGCCCGAAACGGCAGGAAGTCCGGCCCCTGCCCGTCCTCGCCGGCCAGGCCCAAGTCCCGCGCCTGGGACTCGGCCAGCGCGTCCAGGCGGGCACGGTCCTCGTCGGGGCTGGACGCAGCGGGCCGTTCGGCATGGAACGCGTGCAGCACGGCGTGGATCCAGGTCCCGAGATCGCGGCCGTCGGGCGCCTGGTCGATCTCGTCGATGGCTTTCAGGCGCAGCTGCCGCAGCGCGAAAAAGCGGTAGGGGCAAGTGCGCAGGCTGTCGTAGGCACTCGCGGACAGCGCGCGCGGCAGCAGGTCGGGCGCGCTCGGCGCGGGCCGGGGCGTGCCCCGCCAGGCGACAACGCGGCTCGGGCGGGGATCGGGGGCCGGCGGCGCGCCGAGGGATTGCAGCCAGGGGTTGGGCAGGCAGGCGTCGCCGCCGTCGGCGCGCCGCCACATCAGGTCGAGCGTGGGGCGGGCGATCAGGTCGTGCCAGGCCGCGCGCTGGGCCGCGGCCAGGGTGTCGCGCGTGGGCAGGCCCAGCGCCTCGCGCTGCGCGGCGGACCAGCCGCCGGGCGGCTCCGGGCTGGCGGGCAAATGGCGGTCGTCGCAGCCGGGGGCTACCACCGCGCCGAACGCCCGGCCCACGAGCTGCGCCAGCGGCAGCACGACCACGTCCGGGACACCGTCGACCGGCGGCGTGAAGCTGCCGGCTTCGAGCACGTCGCGCACCCAGGCCGTGAAGGCCGCGAGCGTCCAGCGCCGCGGCGCGTTGGTTCCGGGGCCGAGGGCATCCAGCTCGTCGGCCGCGCCGTCGCCCAGGCGCAGCGCAGCCACCACGGCGCTGCCAGCGGCGTCGGCCACAAGGGGGTCCCAGGCGCCGACCGCCCGCAGCGCGCCGGCCAGATCCATCGCCCAGCGCGACAGCGGCCGGGGCGGCTGCAGCGAGGCCTGCACCGACGCCCAGACCGCCGGCACGCACGGCGCCACCCCCGGGTGCCGGGCCGCTGCGCGCCAGCGCGCCACGCCCGCCTGGCGCACCGCCCGCTCCAGCGCCCGGGCGGCGGCCTCGTCCCAGGCGGCAGCCGCGGCGCCGAGGCCACTGAGCGCGTCAAGCACATCGTCCACACCCGCGTTCGGGTCGGCCGCGCGCAGCAGCGCCATCACGCGCGCGGCGCTGCGTGTCGTGGAGAGCTTCCAGCCGGTTTCGTCGCGCACTGCCACGCCTTCACCGACCAGCTGCGCCACGGCGCGCCGGGTCAGCACCCGGTCGTTCGCCACCAGCGCCACGGGTGCCCGACCCGCGTGGAGGTGGGCCAGCACGACGGCGGCGGCGCGTTGCGCCTCGTCGGCCTCGTCGCGGGCCTCGTGCACCGCTGCCGACGGCGCGGGTGACGTCGCGGGTGACGTCGCGGGTGACGGCGCCGCAGCGGCCAGGTCCAGCACCTGAGCGCGTTCGCCCCAGCGCTGCGCCAGCGCCATGCCCAGCGCGTCGGGTTGGTGGCCGCGCAGCACCACCAACCGCTGCGCCACCACGCCCGGCGCGGCGCGCTCGCTCCACAGCGCGTCGGTGGCGTAGCCGGAGGTGGACGCCCAGCTGAGCGCCAGCGCGTCGATCAGCCCCTCCCAGTGCAAGAAAGCGGCCCCGGCGCTGAGCGAGGGACGCACGGATTCGGCCCACACCAGACGGTCCTCCGGGGGACGGGCGGCGGCGAGGGGCGCCAATTGCCGTGCCGCCTCCACCAGCCGCGCCACCAGCTCGGGGCGCAGGGCGGCGTCGGGCCGCGCGCGGCCCACCCCATCAATCAGCGAGCCAGCGATCACCGCATCGCGCGCCATGTCCACCCCAAGGTCGGTCGGCCCGGGCACAAAGGGCGCCACCGTGTGGGCCCAGTTCCGCGTGGTTTCGAAGCGCGGCATCCAGCCTTGCGGATGGCGCGCCGCCCACGCGCGCCGCGCCTCGCCCATCAGTTGCGCAAAGGGGACCAGCACGACCACCGCCGATGGACGAAGGGCCTCGCGATCGCACAGCGCGTCCAGCGCGCTGACGACGGACGCCCAGGCCGGATGCAAGGGCGGCGGCGGGGGGAATTCGGGGCTGGCCGCGAGGGCCTGCGGCGAAGGGCGCACGGGCATCATGGGAAGGTCGTTTCTGTCACAATGCGCGCGTTCGTGCCGGGTGGCCGGGTCGCTTGTCCGACCGTCCCGCGGGCATGTGCGCCGACTGTAACCGCCCCGTTTTCCAAGAAGAGGATCCCATGGCCAGCGACCTGATCAAACACGTTTCCGATGGCAGCTTCCAGTCCGACGTGCTGGACAGCAAGGCACCGGTGCTGGTGGATTTCTGGGCGGAATGGTGCGGTCCCTGCAAGATGATTGCGCCGATCCTGGACGAAGTGGCTGGCGCTTACAACGGCAAGCTCCAGATTGCCAAGATGAACGTGGACGACAACCGTGAAGTGCCGGCCAAGTTTGGTATTCGCGGCATTCCGACGCTGATGCTGTTCAAGGACGGCCAGCTCGCGGCCACGAAAGTGGGCGCCATGAGCAAGGCCCAGCTCACCGCCTTCATCGACCAGCAACTCGCCTGAGCGAATCGGTCAGGGACCCGGGTGCAAGGCCCGGGTCATTCCTGTCATAATCCGCGGCGCAGCGGGCACCAACACCGCCCGCACAGCCCCCCGCGCAGCGCCCGCCACCAGGGCCCCCGCGCTCCCTCCCCCGACTTCCCCGATTCCCAACTCCCTGCGGAGTGCCGTCCATGCACCTGAACGAACTCAAGGCCCTGCACGTGTCCGAAGTGGTCAAGCAGGCCGAAGCGCTTGACATCGAAAACACCGGCCGCATGCGCAAGCAGGAGCTGATGTTCGCCATCATCAAGAAGCGCGCGAAAGCCGGCGAGCAGATCGTCGCCGATGGCGTGCTGGAAGTGCTGCCCGACGGTTTCGGCTTCCTGCGCGCGCCCGACACCAGCTACACGGCCAGCACGGACGACATCTACATCTCGCCCAGCCAGATCCGCCGCTTCAACCTGCACACCGGCGACATGATCGAGGGCGAGGTTCGCATCCCCAAGGATGGCGAACGTTACTTCGCGCTCAACAAGCTCGACAAGATCAACGGCTTGCCCCCTGAGGACAACAAGCACAAGATCATGTTCGAGAACCTCACGCCGCTGTTCCCGAAGGAACAGATGAAGCTGGAGCGTGACCTGTTCAAGGGCGATGAAAACATCACCGGCCGGATCATCGACATCATCGCGCCCATCGGCCGCGGGCAGCGCGCGCTGATCGTGGCGCCGCCCAAGAGCGGCAAGACGGTGATGATGCAGCACATCTGTCACGCCATCACCGCCAACCACCCCGACGTGGAACTCATGGTGCTGCTGGTGGACGAGCGCCCCGAGGAAGTGACCGAGATGCAGCGCACGGTGCGCGGGGAAGTCATCGCCTCGACCTTTGACGAACCCGCCGCGCGCCACGTGCACGTGGCCGAGATGGTGATCGAGCGCGCCAAGCGGCTGGTGGAGCTCAAGAAGGACGTGGTGATCATGCTCGACTCGATCACGCGCCTCGCCCGGGCCTACAACAACGTGCTGCCCTCCTCGGGCAAGGTGCTCACCGGCGGCGTGGATGCCAACGCCCTGCAGCGCCCCAAGCGCTTCTTCGGCGCGGCGCGCAAGGTCGAGGAAGGCGGCTCGCTGACCATCATCGCCACCGCGCTGGTCGACACCGGCTCGCGCATGGACGAGGTGATCTTTGAAGAATTCAAAGGCACCGGCAACTGCGAGATCCATCTGGATCGCCGCCTGTACGAAAAGCGCGTCTTCCCCTCCATCCAGCTCAACCGCAGCGGCACCCGGCGCGAAGAGCTGCTGCTGCAGCCCGAGATCCTGCAAAAGACGCGCATCCTGCGCCAGTTCATGTACAACATGGACGAAATTGAGGCCATGGAAATGGTGCTCAAGAGCATGAAGGCCACGAAGAACAACTCCGAGTTCTTCGACATGATGAGAAGGGGCGGGTAACGGCGACTCCCCCCTGCGCGCCTCACGGCGCTTCCCCCCTCCGTGGCGCGACTGCGTCGCTTCGAGGGGGGACAACGCCAGAGGCCCGGCGGAGCCGGTTCCTCGGCGTTTCTGGACGAACTCCCCCTCGACTTCCTTGCCGGTCATTCTCCGGCGCGTGTGCCCTCATCGAGGATGCGGCGGAACTGGCTTCGCCAGGCCGCTCGCATCGCCCCCTCGGGGGGTGACGCCGAAGGCGGCGCGGGGGGCTATAATCCTGGTTTTTTGGCGGCAAGTACGTTGGAACGGTTCCGGCGCGGCTGTCGCAACCGACCCAGAAGGCAACGCCATGAAAGACGGCATCCACCCGAACTACCGCGAGGTCTGCTTCCTCGACCTGTCGAACAACTTCAAGTTCGTGACGCGCTCGTGCGTCCCGACCAAAGAGCAGATCAAGCTGGACGACGGCCGCGAGCTGCCGCTGTTCAAGCTCGACACGTCCAGCGAATCGCACCCGTTCTACACCGGCACGCAGAAGAGCGTGGACAACATGGGCGGTCGCGTGGAGCGTTTCCGCAACCGCTACGGCAAGACGGCCGCCAAATAAGCCCGTCTCGCATCCGGAAAGCAGCTGCTTGCAGCTGCTTTTTTTTCGCCTGACGACTGCGTTCGATGCGAGCGCGGTGTCGCCTTGCTTCTCGGTATAGTCCAGCGCCGTGACCCAGCCCACTCCCGCCATCGTGACCCAGTCGGCCGTGCGCCGCCTGCCCCGGCTGGCCCTCGCGCTGTTCTGCCTGGCTTATGTGCTCCCGGGTTTCGTGGGCCGGGAACCCTGGAAGACGGCGGACGTGGCTTCGCTCGGCGCGATGCTCGACCTCGCTCAGGGCCTGGCCAGCGCCTGGCATCCGACCGTACTCGGTGCACCGGTCGATGACATGGCCTGGCTGCCTTACTGGCTGGGCGCCCTGTTCGTGGTTGCCCTGCCCTTCCTGCCGCCCGAGCTGGCCGCGCGACTGCCGTTCGCGGGCTTGTTGGGGCTGACGCTGGCCTGCACCTGGTACGCCACCTACCACCTCGCGCGCCACCGGGCCGCGCAACCGGTCGCGTTTGCGTTCGGCGGCGAGGCCCACCCCACCGACTACGCGCGGGCGCTGGCCGACGCGGGCCTGCTCGCCTTGCTGGCCTGCCTCGGGCTGGCACAGCTCAGCCACGAAACGACGCCCGACGTGGCGCGGCTGGCCTTCGCGGGCTGCCTCCTGTGGGGCGCGGCTCGACTCAGTCACGGCGACGGCCTGCGCCAGATGTGGCGCGGCGTGGCCCTCTGGGGGCTGGGCACGATCGGGCTGGCCCTCAGCGGTGCTGCGGGCTGGGGTGCGGTACTGGCGGGCGGGTTGCTGGTCTGGCTGGTCATGCCGGGGCGCCGTGCCGCGGGCACGCCCCTCGGACCGGTGCGCACAGCGCTGCTCGTCGTTCTCTGGGCGTCGCTGCCCTTGTCCTGGGCGCTCCTGCCGGCGGGTTCCCACGCCACCGTCACCGCGTTCGACGCCGGCAGCTGGGCGCAATTGCTGGTGTGGTTCACCTGGCCGGCGTGGCCGCTGGCCTTGTGGACGTTGTGGCGCTGGCGGCGTCAGGCGGTGGCGGCGCATGTGGCGCTGCCCTTGTGGTCGGCGCTGGTGCTGGTGGTCGCCAGCGCCCTCGCCCCGGACGACCGCGATCGCGCGCTGCTGCCAGCCCTGCCGGCGCTGGCCGTGCTGGCCGCCTTCGCGCTGCCCACGCTGCGTCGCAGTGTGTCGGCGCTGGTGGATTGGTTCACCCTCCTGTTTTTCACGTTCTGCGCGGTCGCGATCTGGGTCGTGTGGACGGCGATGCAGACCGGCGTGCCGGCCAAGCCCGCCGCCAACGTGGCCAAGCTGGCGCCGGGCTTCGTGCCGGAGTTCTCCGCCGGCCTGTTCCTGCTGGCGATGCTGGCCACCGTGGCATGGATCGGCCTGGTCGCCTGGCGGGTGGGACGCCATCGGCAGGCGCTGTGGAAAAGCCTGGTGTTGCCCGCCGCGGGCAGCACGCTGTGCTGGCTCCTGCTGATGACGCTGTGGCTGCCGCTGCTCGACTTTGGCCGGAGCTATGGCCCCCTGTCCCGCCGCGTGGCCACGCTGGTGCCGCCGGGCAGCTGTGTGCTGGTGGACGGACTGAACCAGGCGCAGATCGCCGCGCTGCGCCACCACGGCGGCCTCGAGCTGCGGCGCACACCAGCACCGGCCGGCGACTGCCTCACCCTGATCGTCGCTCCCGCCGCCCAGCCCACGCTGGACCAGCGCGTGACGCTCACCGACTGGGCGTTTCGGGCCACGGTGCGGCGGCTGACGGACACCAAGGAAAGCGTGCTGGTCTACCAGCGCATCGGCTTGGCCGGGGAATCGGCTGTCAGTCTGCCGGCGCGTCCGTGAGTCGCTCGCGCACGCGGGTGGGCGGCAGCGCAATCACGAAGCACGACCCCTGCCCGATTGTGCTTTGCACATCCAGCCGCCCGCCGTGGCGCTGCGCCACGTGCTTCACGATGGCCAGGCCCAGCCCAGTACCGCCGGTTTCGCGGGAGCGGCTGCGGTCCACGCGGTAGAACCGCTCGGTGAGTCGCGGGAGGTGCTCGGCCTCGATGCCCGGACCGGTGTCGGTCACGAAGAACTCCGCCCAGCCGTCCGGCCGCACCCGCCAGCCCGGCTGGATCAGGCCCCCGCCCGGCGTGTAGCGCACCGCATTGCTCATCAGGTTGGACATGGCGCTGAGCAACTCGCTCTTGGCGCCGGCCACCCAGAACGACGGTCCGGGCGCCGGCACGATCTCGTGCGGCTTGTCGGCAATGGCCTGCGTGAGGCCGCGCGCCTCCTGGACGACGTGGCCCAGCAGTTCGGCGGAATCGATCCATTCGCCCTGCCCCGGCGCCGGACTGCCTTCCAGGCGCGACAGCGTGAGCAGGTCACTCACCAGCGTCTGCATCCGGTGGGCCTGCTGGCTCATGAGCCCCAGGTACTGGCGGCGCTCGTCGGCGCTCAGGTCAAGGCTTTGCATCGTTTCCACAAAACCGCTCAACACGGTCAGCGGGGTGCGGATCTCATGCGATACGTTGGCGACAAAATCGCGGCGCATGGTCTCGGCCAGCTGCACCGCCGTGACGTCCCGCGTGAGCATCAGCTTGCGCTTCTTGCCGTAAGGGTGAATCTGCAGCGAAATCTTGCTGGGCTGCGTCGGGCGCGGGCCGACGCCATCCACCTGGACCTCGTGGCTGAAGTCGCCGGCCGAGAGGTACGCGGTGAAGGCCGGATTGCGGACCAGGTTCCTCACGTACTGACCCAGGTCGCGCTGGGGATCAAAGCCGAGATGGCTGGCGGCGGTCATGTTGGACCACTCGATGCGGCCGGCCGCGTCCAGCAACACCACGCCGTTCGGCGAGGCCTGGATCGCTGCCAGAAAATCGTCCAGCCGGGCATCGCTGCTCTGGGCCTTCTTCTCCAGCTTCTTGACCAGCTTGCGGCAGCGCTCCAGCACCTCGCCCCAGGTACCGCCGAGGCGAGGCGTGCGGGTGATGTCGGCCTTGTTGAGCCAGGTGAGCAACCGGCGGGCGCGCAAGCCATCGAACACCGACCAGCCCAGCGCCCCCACGAGCGCGCCCCCCACCGCCAGCGCGGTGTTGTTTTCAGCCCAGCCCCACACCGCTCCTGCGGCCACGAGCAGCAGGAGCTCGATGGCGCGGCGGGTCATGCGGAGGCGGTGGAGCCCTGCGAAGGGCGTGCGGCGCCGGCGGCTGCCTGCGCGGTGAGACGGTAGCCCGCCCCACGAACCGTCTCAATCATGGCGGCGGCCTCACCCAGGCTTTCCCTGAGTCGCTTGACGTGTACGTCCACGGTGCGCTCCTCGATGAAGACATGGTCTCCCCAGACCTTGTCGAGCAGCGTACCACGGGTGTGCACCCGTTCCGCGTGTTTCATGAGGTAGTGCAGCAGCTTGAACTCGGTCGGACCGACCTTGATCTCCTGTCCGCGGAAACTCACCCGGTAGGTCCCGGCATCGAGGGCCAGCTCGCCCACCTGGACCGCGTCGTTCACCACTTCCGGGGCGCGGCGGCGCAGCACGGCGCGGATGCGGGCGAGCAACTCCTGGGTGGAAAACGGCTTCGTGACGTAGTCGTCCGCACCGGCGTCGAGGCCTTGTACCTTGTCCGACTCGTCGCTGCGGGCGGTCAGCATCAGGATGGGCACGGTCTTGGTGCGCTCGTGCTTGCGCCACTGGCGCGCCAGCGCGGCGCCGCTCTCGCCGGGCAACATCCAGTCGAGCAGGATCACATCGGGCAACACGGCGTCAATCTCACGCTGGGCGGCCGCGCCGTCAAACACGACCGTGGGCGCGAAGCCGTTGTGGCGCAGGTTGACGGCGATCAGTTCGGCGATCGAGGGTTCGTCCTCGACCACCAACACGCGGGGCAGCTTCTTCATGGCCGGGCCGCCTCACCCGACCACCGAGGCGACCTTGTCCACCGGCGTGTGGCGGACGTCCTCGCCCTTGACGATGAAGATGATCTGCTCGGCGATGTTCTTGGCGTGGTCGCCGATGCGCTCGATCGCTTTGGCCAGGAACAGCAAGTCCAGGCTGGGCGTGATGGTGCGCGGGTCTTCCATCATGTAGGTGATGAGCTTGCGCAGGAAGCCGTTGTATTCCTGGTCGATCTCGTCATCGCCTTTGATGATCGCCAGCGCGGTGCTCGTGTCCAGCCGCGCGAACGAGTCGAGCGCCTTGCGCAGCAGCGCGGCCGCCAGGTCGGTGGCGGTGCGCAGCTCGGAGATCGGCAGGCTGCGCGGCGAGCCGCCTTCGATGATCGACTGCACCATGCGGGCCATGCGGGCGACCTCGTCGCCGGCACGCTCCAGGTTCTGCGTGGTGCGCGAGATCGCCATCAGGAAGCGCAGGTCACGCGCGGTCGGCTGGCGCCGGCCGATGGTCGAAATGATCTCGTGATCAATCGCCAGCTCCATCTGGTTGATGCGCGCCTCGGTCTCGATGACCTGCCGCGCGGTCTCCAGACTCATGTTGGCCAGCGCGTAGACGGCCTGATGCAGCTGGGACTCGACCATGCCGCCCATCTCCAGCACATGGGTGGAAATGGAGTTGAGTTCGGCGTCGAACTGGCTGGAAAGGTGTTTATCGCTCATGGAACCCCCTGATATCAGCCGAAGCGGCCGGTGATGTAGTCCTCAGTGGCCGTCTTGCTGGGCTTGAAGAAGATCTGTTCGGTGGCGCCGAACTCGACCAGCTCGCCCAGGTACATGTAGGCCGTGAAGTCGCTGCAGCGGGCGGCCTGCTGCATGTTGTGGGTGACGATGGCGATGGTGTAGTCGCTCTTGAGTTCGTGCACCAGTTCCTCGACCTTGCCGGTGGAGATCGGGTCGAGCGCCGAGGTGGGCTCGTCGAGCAGCAAGACCGACGGCTTGACCGCCACGCTGCGGGCGATGCACAGGCGCTGCTGCTGGCCGCCGGAGAGCGACAGACCGTTCTGGTTGAGCTTGTCCTTGACCTCTTTCCACAGCGCGGCCTTGGTCAGCGCCCACTCGACCCGGTCGTCCATCTCGCTGCGCGACAGGTTTTCGTACAGCCGCACGCCAAAGGCGATGTTGTCGTAGATCGACATCGGGAACGGCGTGGGTTTCTGGAACACCATGCCGATGCGGGCGCGCAGCAGGTTCAGGTCCTGCTTCGGGTCGAGGATGTTCTGGCCATAAAAATTGATCTGGCCCTCCGCGCGCTGGCCGGGGTAGAGGCTGTACATGCGGTTGAGCGTGCGCAGCAGCGTGGACTTGCCGCAACCCGACGGACCGATGAAGGCCGTCACGCGCTTCTCCTGAATATCGAGCGTGACGTCCTTGAGGCCCTGGAACTTGCCGTAGAAGAAATTGAGGTTGCGCACCTCAATGGCGTTGCGCTTCTCGCCCTGCGGCTCGGTCTTGGCGGCAAAGTTCTCGGGCTTGATCGCGAATGCGGTGTCAGACATGGAAGCGATTCCTGTGATGAGGGTTTACCGGGTGGTGCCGCGGAACCGGCTTTGCCGGGCCGCTGGCACTGCCCCCTTGAGGGGGTCGCGCGAAGCGCGTCGGGGGTGTTTCACACTTTGACCTTTTCGCGGAACACAACCCGCGCCAGGATGTTGAGCACCAGCACAGTCAACGTGATGATCAGTGCGCCGCTCCAGGCCAGGCGGATCCAGTTGTCATACGGGCTGAGGGCAAACTGGAAGATCACGACCGGCAGGTTGGCCATCGGCCCCGTCATGTCGGTGCTGAAGAACTGGTTGTTGAGCGCGGTGAACAGCAATGGCGCGGTCTCGCCGCTGATGCGGGCCACGGCCAGCAGCAGGCCGGTAATCACGCCGCTCTTGGCCGCGCGCAGCGTGACCATCGTCGCCACTTTCCAGCGCGGAGCGCCGAGGGCAAAAGCGGCCTCGCGCAGGCTGCCCGGGACCAGCCGGAGCATGTTCTCCGTGGTCCGCACGACCACCGGGATGGCGATCAGCGAGAGCGCGAGGCTGCCGGCGAAGCCGGAGAAGTTGCCCACGGTGGCCACGGCGATGGCGTAGACAAACAGGCCCAGCACGATCGAGGGCGCCGACAGCATGATGTCGGTGACGAAGCGCGTGACCTCGGCGGTCTTGCTGGTGTCACCGTACTCGGCGAGGTACACGCCCGCCAGAATGCCGACCGGCGTGGACACGAGCACGGACAGGCCCACGATCATCAGGCTGCCCAGCAGCGCGTTGCGCAGACCGCCGCCCTCGGAGCCGGGGGCGGGCGTGTCGGCGGTGAAGATGTTGCCGTCCAGCCCGGCGATGCCGTTGGAGAACAGCACCCACAGGATCCACAGCAGCACGAACAGGCCGAGCGCCATGGCAGACATGGACAGCGTCAGGCCGATCCAGTTGGCCCGCCGGCGGCGGGCGTAGAGGGTTTGGTTCATTTCCATCGCGGGTGTCCTGTCAGGCTCACATGCCCTTGGCTTTTTCGGCGCGCAGGATCATCCACTTCGCCGCCGCCAGCACCAGGAAGGTGATGCAGAACAGCAGGAAGCCCAGCGCGAACAGGGTGTTGAAATGAAGGTCGGCCGCCTCGCCAAACTCGTTGGCCAGCACCGAGGCGATCGAGGTACCGGGCGAGAAGAGCGTGCCGGGCATGCGGTTGGCGTTGCCGATCACGAAGGTGACGGCCATGGTCTCGCCCAGCGCGCGACCCAGGCCCAGCATGATGCCGCCGATCACGCCTTTTTGCGTGTATGGCAGCACCACCTTGCGCACCACCTCCCAGGTCGTGCAACCCAGGCCGTAGGCCGACTCGCGCAGGATCGGCGGCGTGATCTCGAACACGTCGCGCATCACCGCGGCGATGAAGGGCAGGATCATGAACGCGAGGATCACGCCAGCGGCCAGGATGCCGAGCCCGTTGGTGGCGCCGCCGAACAGCCAGCCCACCAGCGGCATGCCGCCCAGCAGCTGCTGCACCGGCATCTGGAACCAGTCCGCAAAGATCGGTGCGAACACGAACAGGCCAAACATGCCGTAGATGATCGACGGCACCGCCGCGAGCAGCTCAATCGCCGTGCCCAGCGGGCGGCGCAGCCACACCGGGCAGGTCTCGGTCAGGAACAGCGCGATGCCAAAGGCCAGCGGCACCGCGATCACCATGGCGATGCCGGCGCTGAGCAGCGTGCCGACGATGGCGATCGCCGCGCCGAACTCTTCGTTGACGATGTCCCACTCGATGGTCCACAGGAACGCCACGCCGAACTTCTGGAAGGTCGGCCACGCGTTGTAGAAGAGCGAAACGATGATGCCCGCCAGGGCGATGAGCACCAGCAGGGAAAACGTCTGGGTCAGGCGGTGGAAGATCGCGTCCTGGATGCGTTGCCGGCGGGCGATGGCCTGCATGGCGACGTCGTCGCGTCCTTCGGTGGAACTGGGTGTCGGGATCGGGCTGGCCATGGGGCTGTCTGCTCGGGTGGTGGTGGTGTTCATGACCCCCTCCGGGTCTGTGTGACAGACATTGAACTGTAAAAAACCCGTCGGCGGGTCATTTCCGGCCGACGGGTTGGGTGGGAAGCGCCCGGACGATCAGCGGTTGTTGATTTGCGACCACACACGCTGGCGGATCTGCTGCGTCACGGCGTCGGGCATCGGCACGTAGTCCAGTTCCAGCGCGGCCTGCTTGCCGTTCTTGAAGGCCCAGTCAAAGAACTTGATCACCTCGGCCGACTCGGCCTTGTTGGTGGGCTCCTTGTACATCAGGATGAAGGAGGCGGTGCTCACGGGCCAGGCGTCCTTGCCCTTGGCGTTGACCATCGACACGCCCATGCCCGGCACGCTGAACCAGTCCACGCCAGCCGCCGCGGCGGCGAAGGTCGAATCGTCGGGGCGCACGAAGTTGCCGTCGGCGTTCTGCAGGGCCATGTACGGGATGTTGTTGCGCTTGGCGTAGGCGTACTCGACGTAGCCGATCGCGCCGCGGGTGCGGGTCACGTTGGCGGCCACGCCCTCGTTGCCGCGACCGCCCACCGACGTCGGCGCGGGCCACTTGACCGCCGCGCCCTTGCCCACGGTGTCGGCCCACTCCTTGCTGACCACGCTCAGGTAGTCGGTCCAGTTGAAGGTGGTGCCGGAGCCGTCGGCGCGGTGCACGACGGTGATGGACTGGTTCGGGAAGGTCTTGCCCGGGTTCAGGGCGGCGATCTTCGGATCGTTCCAGTTGGTGATCTTGCCCATGAACATCTCGGCCAGCACCGGGCCGGTGATGCGGACTTCGCCTTGCTTGAAACCGTCGAGGTTGAACACGGGCACCGTGCCGCCGATGATGGCGGGGAACTGCACCATGCCGTCCTTGTCGAGGTCGGCGCCCGACACCGGGGCGTCGGTCGCGCCGAAGGCCACGGTCTTGGCGCGGATCTGGCGAATGCCGCCTGACGAGCCGATCGACTGGTAGTTCAGACCGGTGCCGGTCTGGGCCTTGTACATCTCCGCCCACTTGGCGTAGATCGGGAACGGGAAGGTGGCGCCAGCGCCGGTGATGTCGGCAGCGTGTGCGGCGCCCAGAGCGACGGTGGCCAGGGCGGCGGCGGCGATGGACTTCAGCAGGGTGCGTTTGGTGTTCATGCGAATCCCGAGGGTTGGTGGATGGAACGAACAAGACTCTAGAAGGCCTTTGTGACGACCGCGTGACAGTGGCCGCCCTGTCACACAAGCGCGCGCCGAAGACGGCGCGCGCGCCCCATGCGTCACAATCGCCCCGTCCCGCCCCCGGATTCCTGCCCCGCCGCGGGCCATTTTTTCCGCCATGCAAAACGGAACCCTCCTTGCCGCCATCGATCTTGGCTCCAACAGCTTCCGGCTGGAAATCGGCCGGTACCAGGGCGGCCACATCGAACGCGTCGAGTACCTGAAAGAAACCGTTCGCCAGGGCAATGGCCTGGACGACAACAAGGTGCTCAGCCAGGCGGCGATGGAGCGCGGCTGGGAGTGCCTGGCACGGTTCGCCGAGCGGCTGCACGGTTTCAAGAAAAACCAGGTGCGGGCCGTGGCCACCCAGACCCTGCGCGAGGCCCGCAACCGCGATGACTTCCTGCGCCAGGCCCAGGCCATCCTCGGCTTCGCCATCGAAGTGGTGTCGGGCCACGAAGAGGCGCGGCTGATCTACCAGGGGGTCTCTCGCCTGCTGCCTCACTCCGATGAGCGCCGTCTGGTGGTGGACATCGGCGGGCGATCCACCGAAATCATCATGGGCGAGGGCTACGTCGCGCGTGGCATGGAGTCGTACCGGCTGGGCAGCGTGGCCTGGTCGCAGCGGTATTTCCCGCGTGGGCAGGTGTCCGCCGCCGCCTTCAAGACGGCTGAGGTCGCGGCCAAGGCGGTGCTCGACGAGGCGCTCGACCGGTTTCCCGCGGCCGAGTGGAACGTGGCCTACGGCTCCTCAGGCACCGTCAGCGCGGTGGCCGAAATGCTCGGCGCCAACGGCTGGGCCACCGGGCTGGTCACGCGCAGCGGCCTCGACTGGCTGATCGACAAGCTGGCCCGCGCCGGCCACGTGGACAGCCTGCGCCTCGAAGGCCTCAAAGACGACCGTCGGCCGGTCATTGCCGGCGGCCTGAGTGTGTTGCGCGCCATCTTTGACCTCTTCGACCTGCACGAAATGCTGCCGGCCCAGGGCGCGCTGCGCCACGGCGCGCTGTACGACCTGATCGACCGCGACACCGACGGCGGCGATGTGCGCGAGCGCACCGTGAACTGGCTCGCCCAGCGTTTCAGCGCCGACGAGGCCCAGGCCCAGCGCGTGAGCGAGGTGGCGATCGCCCTCTTCGCCCAGATTGCCGCGCCGGACGAGCGTCAGTCGCGCTATTCGCAAAAGCTCGCCTGGGCGGCCAGGCTGCACGAGATCGGCGCCCACATCTCCCACGAACGGCTGCACCACCACGGCGCCTACATCCTGGATCATGTCGATGCGCCCGGCTTCTCGCTGCCCGAGCTGCACCGCATGAGCCAGCTTGTGCTGGGTCAGCGCGGCAAGCTGCGCAAGCTCGAAGACGCCCTGCAGGACGAGCTGTTCGCCAAGCAGCTGCTGGCCCTGCGGCTGGCGGTGATCCTGTGCCACGCGCGTCAGCTCCCGGAGCACCAGGCCGTGAAGCTCAGCTACAAGGCCGGCGCGTTCCGCTTGTCCACCCAGCCGGGCTGGGCGCGGCGCTACCCGCAATCGGCCTGGCTGCTGGACGAAGAGGTGCTGGCCTGGCAGAAAACGAACTGGAAACTCAGCGCCGACATCCGCTGACGCGGGCAGCCGGCGACGGGGCTTCGTATAAACAATATATACGGTTTATACTGAAACCACCCTGTTTCCGGAGGTTTCCATGTCTGCGTCCAAAAAACCGAAGCTCGTCCGCGACAGCTTCACCATCCCCAAGGCCGAGTTCGCGGCCATCGACACGCTCAAGGACCGCGCGATCGCGCTGGGCACAAGCGTCAAGAAAAGCGAGCTGTTGCGTGCCGGCCTGATGGCGCTGCAAGGCCTGAACGACGCCGCCTTCAAGGCAGCGCTCGCGGCCGTGCCCACGCTCAAGACCGGGAGACCGGCAGCGCCGAAAGCGAAGGCCTCCAAGGCCGCGGCACCGACCGACGCCGCGGGAGGCACCCCGGCCGTTGCGGCCAAGAAACCCGTGACCGGGAAACCGGCCGCCCGGCCGGCCACGGCCAAGAAGCCCGCCCCGGCAGCGCCGAAGGCAACACCCAAGGCTGCCGCGGCAAGCACCCCGAAGGCGTCTGCCAAGCCTGCCACTCCGCGGGCCAAACGGGCGGCTTCGCCGGCGGCCTGAGCGTCATCGGCTGACGCCGGTTCAGAGCAGTTCTGGCGTCTGCACCGTGACCAGCACGGTTCGCGCCGCGCCATCGCGAACACGGTGGCGCAGCCACCAGACCGCGCCTTTCTTGACCGCACAGTCGGCTTCGCGCAGGCCCAGCAGCCGGGCGATCACCTGCCCGAGCGTGGGCTGGTGGCCCACCACGACCACCGGAGACTTTCCGTCGGGCCACTGAACGAGGTCCAGCACCGCCTGCGGTTCGCACTCCGGGGCAATCGCCTCACACAGCTTGTAGCGCCGACCCAGCGCCAGGACGGTCTGCTCGCAGCGCTGGGCCGGGCTGCTCCAGACCCGCGCTGTGCCCGGCAGTTGCCTGTCCAGCCAGGCGGCCATGCGGGCGGCCTGCTTTTCGCCACGCGGCGTGAGGCGGCGCGCCAGATCCAGCGCATCGCCCTGCCGGCCGGCCACCGGATCGGGGTGGTCAACGGCCTCGGCGTGGCGCCACAGGATCAGGTCCATGGTCAGGTCGCGGTTCCCGGCGTGCCGTAGCGGGCCATCAGGGTGGCCTGGGCGGAAAACGGCACCGACCGCGATTTGCTGCCCGGAGCGGCCGACGCCGGGACGTAGCGGCCGTCGGGCTGCAGCAGCCAGGCGTCGCGGTTGTCGTGCAGGTAGGCCAGCAGGCACTCGTCGATGATGCGGTGGCGCAGCGCAGGGTCGGTGACGGGCCAGGCGAGCTCGATGCGGCGCAGCATGTTGCGGTTCATCCAATCGGCGCTCGACAGCCAGAGTTCTTCGTCGTCGCCGGTGCGGAAGTAAAACACCCGCGAATGCTCCAGCAACCGACCGATCACCGAGCGCACGCGCACGTGGTCCGTGAAGCCGGGTACGCCCGCCGGCAGCACACAGGCGCCCCGCACGATCAGGTCGATGCGCACGCCCCGCTGCGACGCTTGCGCCAGCGCGTGGGCGAGCGGTTCGTCGGTCAGGGCGTTCATCTTCAGCACGATGCGCGCGTCGCGACCGGCCGCGGCCGCCGCAGCGGCGGCCTCCACCTTGTCCAGCAACGCGCGGTGCAGGTGGAACGGGGCGATGACCGCCTTGTTCAATTTGGGCAGGCGGTTCTGGCTGGCCAGGTGGAGGAACACCTGGTCGATGTCGGCCGTGAGCGCCGGGTCGGCCGTCAGGTAGCTGAGGTCGGTGTAGAAGCGCGCCGTGCCGGCGTTGTAGTTGCCGGTGGACAGGTGCGCGTAACGCCGCAGGCCTTGGGGCTCCCGGCGGGTGACCAGCAGCATCTTGGCGTGGGTCTTCAGACCGACCACGCCGTACACCACCTGCGCCCCCACCGACTCCAGCCGCTCGGCGTAATTGATGTTGGCCTCCTCGTCGAAACGGGCCTTGAGCTCCACCACCGCGGTCACTTCCTTGCCGCGGCGCACGCCTTCGCGCAGCAGCTCCATCAGCTCGCTGCGCGCGCCGGTGCGGTAGATGGTCTGCTTGATGGCCAGCACGTCGGGGTCGTGCACCGCCTCGCGCAGGAAGGCCAGCACGCCGTCGAAGCTTTCATACGGCTGGTGGATCAGCACATCGCCCTGCTGAAGGCGCTCGAACGTGGACTGCCCCGGCGTGAGCTGCCTGGGCCAGCCGGGGTTGAACACCGGGAAACGCAGCGCCGGGGCGTCCACCTTGTCGATCAGCTGGTTCAGCCGCACGAGATTGACCGGTCCCGGCACGCGGTACAGCGCCGCCGCCGGCAGGTTGAACTGCTGCAGCAGAAAACCCGACAGCGTTTCTGAGCAACCGGCGGACACTTCCAGCCGCAGCGCCTGGCCGAAATGGCGTTGCTGCAAGCCCTGGCGCAGGGCGGTGCGCAGGTTCTTGACTTCCTCCTCATCCACCGCGAGGTCGGAATGCCGGGTGACGCGGAACTGAGAAAACTCGGTTACCTGCCGGCCGGGGAACAGGTCGCCCAGGTGCGAGCGGATCAGGCTGGAGATGGAGACGAAATGGGTTTGCCGCGAGCCCTTGACCTGGGGCATGCGCACGAAGCGCGGCAACACGCGCGGCACCTTGACGATGGCGATCTCGTTCTCGCGGCCAAAGGCGTCTTTGCCCGTGAGGCGCACGATGAAGTTGAGCGACTTGTTGGCCACCTGCGGGAACGGATGCGCGGGGTCCAGGCCGACCGGCATCAGCAAGGGCTGGACTTCGGCCGCAAAAAACTCGCGCACCCAGCGCCGCTGCCGGGCATTGCGCTCGCTGTGGGTGACCAGCTTGATGCCCTTCTTCTCCAGCAAGGGCAGCAGCTCGTCGTTGTAGATGGCGTACTGCTCCGCCACGAGCTGATGGATCGCGTCGGAGAGCCGCTGGTAGGTCTCGGCTGTGTAGGGGCCACGCGCCTCGCGGTTCTGCGCCGCCGCCAGATGGGGCTCCACGCGGACCTCAAAGAACTCATCGAGGTTGCTGGACACGATGCTGAGGTAACGCAGGCGCTCCAGCAGCGGGACGTCCGGCCGGCGGGCCCAGTCGAGCACCCGCTCGTTGAAGGCAAGGATGCTGTGATCGCGGTCCAGCAGGTGGTGCGTCGGGGCGGGGGCGGTCATGCGTGGCGGCGTGGGGAGTCCTGTCGACTCATTATTCAACGAGACGGCCCGGCCGCAGTGCTTTCGGTGGGACAACCCGGGTCGCGGCGCACCACGCTGCCCCGGCCGCGGGGCCGACCGGCACCAGCGCCTGGGCGAACCGCTGGGCCGCTGCCGCCCAGCCAAAGGACTGCGCCCGGGCGCGCACACCACGCCGCGGGCAACGCAGCGCCTCATGCCAGGCGACGGCGAGGTCCTCGTGCAGCGCGCCGCCCTCGGCGCCGAGCAGCCGCTGCAGGCCTTCGGCGGGCAGACCCGCCACCGGCGTGCCGCGGGCCATGGCCTCGAGCACGACACGCCCCGCGCCATCGTGACGGTCGGGCACCACCAGCACATCCGCCGCGGCGTACACCGCGGCCAGCTCGTGGCGTGGCAACCAGCCCATCCAGTGGGCATTGGGGTGGCGTTCGCGCAGCGGTTGCGCCAGAGGCCCGGCGCCACACACCACCTTGCTGCCCGGCACGTCAAGGCGCAGGAACGCGTCCACCTGGCGGTCATGGGTCAGTGGTCCGACATACAGGCTCACCGGTCGCGCGAGCGCCCCCAGCGCCGCCGTGGGGCGCGGCGGATCGGCCAATGAGAACAGGCGCGTGTCCACGCCCGGTGTCCACAGCTGCACCGGCACGGCGACATCGCCCGCCAGCTGTTCGGCCCGGGCAGGCCGGGTGGCCAGCACCCGCTGGGAAGCACCGTGAAACCGGCGCCACAGCGCCCGCCCCCACGCCACGGGCCAGCGCAGCCGGCGGTGCAGCAAGGCGGGCCAGTCCACGTGACACGCCGTGGTGAACGCCCAGCCGCGGCGGCGGCAATGCGCGCGCGCTGCCCAGCCCAGCGGCCCTTCGGTGGCGATGTGGATGGCGTCCGCCCGCGCCTCGTCCATGAGCCGCTGCAGCCGGCGCCCGGGCCAGGCCGCCACGCGGCAGCCATCGCTGCCCGGGACGGCCAGCGTGGCGAACGCGCCGGGTTGCACCACCGTGACGCGGTGACCGAGCTGCTGCAGCTCGCGCGACAGCTCCACCAGCAGGGCGCCCACCCCCAGCCCGGGCGTGTGCCAGGCGTCGGTGACGAGCAGCAGGTGCATGGCGGTCAGGCGCCGAGGAAGTGCTTGCGGTACCGCAGCGGCAGGTCCTGCAGGCGCATGACCATGGGCAGGTCGGCGGCGTTGAAGTCCGGGTCCCAGGCCGGCGGCCCCATGACCTTGGCGCCCAGGCGCAGGTAGCCGCGGATGAGCGCTGGCGCCTCGACGTCGAGCGAATCGTCCAGCCGGTCCACCGGCAGCGGCAGCCGCGGCCGCACGTGAAAGTCGATCGGCGCCAGGTGGCTCTGGCGGACCTGCCTCCAGATGCTCGCGGCCACGCGGCCGTCGTGCTGCATGGGGATGCTCGCGCAGCCGATCATGATGTCAAGCCGGTTGTGGGCCATGAAGCCGGCCAGCGCGCCCCACAGCGCCATGATCACGCCGCCGTGGCGGTGATCGGGGTGCACGCAGCTGCGTCCCAGCTCCACCATGCGGTCGCGCACCAGGCGCAGGCGGGTGAGATCGAACTCGGTGTCGCTGTAGGTACTGCCCGCGCGCCGGGCCTGGGCCGGCGTGAGCACCCGGTAGGTGCCGACCACGGCGCCGCTGCCCACCTCCCGCACGAGCAGGTGCTCGCAGTAATCGTCGAACAGGTCCACGTCGTGGCCGGGCACGGTGTCCGGCAGGCGCGCGCCCATCTCGCCGGCGAACACCGCGTGGCGCAGACGCTGCGCCTCGCGCACCTCGTCCAGATGGCGGGCCCAGGACACGGCGAGCCCGGCCGCTGCCGCGGGCGCCACGGCGGGCACAGCGCTGCCCGCCCAGCCGGCGGTGAAGGGAAACGCGAATGCGGGCGGTGCGGTGGAGATGGCTTCGGTGTGCATGGCCGGCACTGTGGCCGCCGGCCGTGACCGGCGTGTGGCGACGGCGTGACCGTCACATGACAGCCAGCGCTCGCGGGTCCACGGCGCATGGGCTGCGACAATGACCGCCGTGACCGAAAACGCCTGGCACCTCCTCCCCCACCCCCAGTCGCTGACCCGCCCTGCCGCTGAGTTGGCTGTCAGCCTGGCCTGGCTCGGCGACGGCCTGACGCTGGGCTACCGCTACACGTGGCGTGACGTCTCGGCCCAGGCCCTGCAGCCGCCCGCCGCACCCGCGGGCCCCGCCGACGGCCTGTGGAAAACCACCTGCTTCGAGCTTTTCATCGGCGATCCCGCGACGCCCGCTTACCGCGAATTCAACCTCGCGCCCGATGGCCGGCACGCGCACTACGCGTTCGTGCGCCCGCGCGAACGCGACCCCGCGGGCGCGCCCGACGCACCGTGGCCTTCGATCCGCGTGGAAGCCGAACCGGGCAGCCTTGCCGTGACCGCGCTGCTGCCGCGCGCGGCCCTGCCCCAGCGGCTCGACGGGCCGCTGGGCCTCAGCGCCGTTATCGACCACGGCGGCGGCCCGCTCACCTACTGGGCGCTGCACCACCCGGGCGAGCGCCCCGATTTCCACGACCGCCGCGGCTGGACCGCCCGGCTGCCCCACCCCACCGTCCCCCGCTGAAACTGCCATGCCATTCGGCCTCGATCGCCTGCTCGCCGACCCAGCGCTGCGCGCCGACCTCCGTGGTCGCCGCGTGGCGCTGCTCGCCCACCCCGCGTCCGTCACCCGCGACCTGACCCACAGCCTCGACGCCCTCGCCGCCCTGCCCGACATCCGGCTGAGCGCCGCCTTCGGTCCGCAGCACGGTTTGCGCGGCGACAAGCAGGACAACATGGTCGAGTCGCCCGACTTCACCGATCCCCGGCTGGGCATCCCGGTGTTCAGCCTCTACGGCGAGGTCCGGCGGCCCACCGACGCCATGATGGACAGCTTCGACGTGTTGCTCGTGGACCTGCAGGACCTGGGCTGCCGCATCTACACCTTCATCACCACGCTGCGTTATGTGCTGGAGGCCGCGGCGCAGCACGGCAAATCCGTCTGGGTGCTCGACCGGCCCAACCCGGCGGGCCGGCCGGTGGAAGGCTTGACGCTGCGCCCGGGCTGGGAGAGCTTCGTCGGCGCCGGCCCGATGCCGATGCGCCACGGGCTGACCATGGGCGAGCTGGGCCACTGGTTCATCCACACACTGCGGCTGTCCGTCGATTACCGCGTCATCCCCATGAGCGGCTGGCAGCCCGACGCGGGCCCCGGCCACGGATGGCCGCTCGGCGAGCGGACCTGGGTCAACCCCAGCCCGAACGCGCCCAACCTGTGGATGGCCCGCGCCTACGCCGGCACGGTGATGCTCGAAGGCACGACCCTCAGCGAAGGCCGCGGCACCACCCGCCCACTGGAGCTGTTCGGCGCGCCCGACCTCGACGCCACCGCGCTGCTCGACGACATGCGCGCGCTGGCCCCGCAATGGCTGCGCGGCTGCGCGCTGCGCGTGTGCTGGTTCGAGCCGACCTTCCACAAACACGCCGGCCAGCTGTGCGCCGGCGTGCAGATCCACGTGGAAGACCCGACCCACTACGACCACGCCGCGTTCCAGCCCTGGCGTCTGCAGGCGGTGGCCTTCCGCGCGATCCGCCGCCAGCGGCCCGACTACCCGCTGTGGCGCGACTTCCCCTACGAGTACGAGCGCGACCGGCTGGCCATCGATCTCATCAACGGCAGCCCGCTGCTGCGGGAATGGGTGGACGACGTCACGGCGCCGCCCGAGGCCCTGGACGAAGCGGCGCGCGCCGACGAGGCCGCCTGGATCGAGACGCGCCGGCCGTTCCTGCTCTACTGAGCGCGGCTCAAGCGGCGTCTCAGAGCCACTTCTGCAGAAACTGCGCCGTGCCCATCGCCGGGTCGAGCTGGTAGCCGGCGAAACCGATGCGCTGGTACAGGCGCATGGCCGGCGCGTTGCCCGACAGCACCTCCAGCGTCAGCTTGCAGGCACCGCGCTCGCGGGCGATGCGTTCCACCTCGCCCATCATGGCCTCGGCGATGCCCCGGCCCCGGTGGCTGGCCAGCACGGCGACGTCGTGCACGTTCACCAGCGGTCGGGCCTTGAACGTGGAGAAGCCTTCCAGGCAGTTGATCAGGCCCACGGGCGTGCCGGCGTCGAAGGCCAGCACGCTGAACGCCCAGGGCCTCGACGCCAATTCAGCCACCAGGCGCCCGCGCACCGCGGCCGACAAGGGCTCGCCGCCGCCAGCCGGGTCGCGGGCATAGGCATCGAGCAGATCGACCACGGCCTGCGCATCGCGGGGATCGGCGTAATCCGCCCGCCGCACCTCGACAGCGGCCGCCATCACCCGGCCCTCACGGTGTCGGCGAGGCGCTCGGCGCTCTGGCGCGCCACGGTGGCGTCGCGCGCTTCCACCATCACGCGCAACAGCGGCTCGGTGCCGCTGGCCCGGATCAACACCCGGCCGCTGTCGCCCAGCTCGGCCTCCACGGCGGCCGTCTCGCTGGCCAGCCGCTCATTGGCCTTCCAGTCCTGTCCGGGCTGAAGGCGCACGTTGATGAGGGTCTGGGGGAACAGCGTCACCTCCGACAGCAGCTGCGCCATCGACTGGCCACTGTCCACGCAGGCGCTGAGCACCTGCAACGCCGACACCAGGCCGTCGCCGGTGGTGTGGCGGTCAAGCACCAGCAGGTGGCCCGACCCTTCGCCGCCCAGCACCCAGCCGCAGCGTTCCAGCTCCTCCAGCACGTAGCGATCACCCACCTTGGCCCGCACAAACTTCACGCCCCGCGCCTTCAGCGCCACCTCGACCGCCATGTTGGTCATCAGTGTGCCCACCACGCCCGGCACGTCTTCGTCCCGCGCCAGGCGGTCGCGCACCATCAGGTACAGCAATTCATCCCCGTTGTAGAGGCGGCCCTGCGCGTCCACCATCTGCAGGCGGTCGGCGTCGCCGTCCAGCGCCACGCCGACGTCGGCCCGGTGCTCGCGCACCGCGGCGACCAGCGCTTCGGGATGGGTCGCGCCCACACCGGCGTTGATGTTCAGGCCGTCCGGCGCGCAGCCGATCTTCACCACCTCGGCGCCGAGCTCATGAAACACCGCGGGAGCGATGTGATAGGCCGCACCGTGGGCCGCATCCACCACGATCTTCAGGCCGCGCAGCGTGAACGTGTTTGGGCAGGTGCTCTTGCAGAACTCGATGTAGCGACCGGCCGCATCGTCCAGCCGCCGCGACTTGCCCAACTGCGCCGCGGGCACCCACACCGGCGCCTCGTCCAGCGCAGCCTCCACCTCACGCTCCCAGGCGTCGGGCAGTTTGGTCCCCTGGGCGCTGAAGAACTTGATGCCGTTGTCGGCAAACGGGTTGTGGCTGGCCGAGATCACCACGCCGAGGCTGGCGCGCTGCGCCCGGGTGAGGTAGGCCACCGCCGGCGTGGGGACCGGTCCGAGCAGCACCACGTCCACGCCCGCCGAGTTGAAGCCCGACTCCAGCGCCGCTTCCAGCATGTACCCGGAAATGCGCGTGTCTTTGCCAATCAGGACGGTGGGATGGACCTCGGTGCGCTTGAGCACACGGCCCACGGCGTGCGCCAGGCGCAGCACGAAGTCGGGGGTGATCGGGGCTTGGCCAACCGTGCCGCGGATGCCGTCGGTGCCGAAGTAGTGGCGGGTCATGATGCAGATCAAAAGCCAGCGAAGGCGCGCATTATCCCCGCGCCCTGCTTGCGCCAGGTCAAGACGCGGCCGCCACCGGTTTCCAGAATGGGTCTGCGCCCTGCCGGGCGCCTGTCCTGCGCTATCCCATCCCATCCCATGCCGCGCCCACTGGAGACACCATGACCGCCCGTCACCCCGCCGCCCTCATCCGCCTCACCCGCCTCACGCTCACCGCCGCCTGCGCCGCGGCCGCGCTGATCACCCTCACCCCCGCGGTGGCCCACGCCGAAGAGCTGCGCTGGCGTCAGGCCCACGCGTTCGACCGTTACGAAGGTGCCGGCTACATCCGCCGCGGCGTCGCCATGTTCCGGCTCGGCGGCAGGCCCGAACCCGCCACGCTCGAGGTCCGCGGCCAGATGACGGGGCCGCAAGGCGACAACTGGTTCGGCATGCGCATCGACTTGCGCTACCGCTTTGACGACGGCGCCACGCTGCTCGGGCAACTCGAAGGCCGCTTCCAGCGCAGCGCCGACGGCAGCATCTCAGGACCTCAGGAGGGCCAGGGCCGCTTCGTCGGCGGCACCGGGCGGTTTGAAGGCGCCGACGGCAGCTTCCGCCTGCAGGGCGTCGGTGGGCTGGCTGGCAGCACGCCCGGTGTGCTGGGTGATGTGTTCGGCGCGCTGGAGGGAGACCTGAAGCTGCCCACCACCGCCCGTTGAGCGAAACGGCTCAGTGCGCGGTGCTGGCCGCCCGCACCGCGCCCAGCACCTTCAACGCGTCAACCGTCTCGCGCACATCGTGCACCCGCAGGATGTGCGCGCCGCGCTCGGCAGCCAGCACCGCCGCCGCCACGCTCGCGGCCACCCGCTGGGCCGCCTCCGCGCGGCCCGTGACCGCCCCCAGGGAGGACTTGCGCGACCAGCCCACCAGCCACGGCATGCCCTCGGTGGCCAGCGCCGGCTGAGCGGCCAGCAGCGCGAAGTTCTGTTCCACCGTTTTCCCGAAGCCGATGCCCGGGTCCAGCGCGATGCGCGCGCGGGACACGCCGGCGGCTTGCAGCGCCGCCACGCGCTCCCGCAGGAACCCGCGCACCGCCGCCACCGCATCGCCGGCCATCGGCGCGACCTGCATCGTCTGCGGCTCCAGATGCATGTGCATCACGCACACGCCACACGCCGGGTGTGCCGCCACCGCCGCCAGCGCGTCCTCCCGCCGCAGGGCCCACACGTCGTTGATGATGTCGGCCCCCGCATCCAGGACCGCGCGCATCACCGCCGGCTTGTAGGTGTCCACCGACACCGGCACACCCAGCGACACCGCGCCACGCACCACGGGCAACACCCGCGCCAGTTCCTCGTCCTGCGACACCGGGGGCGCCCCCGGTCGGGTTGATTCACCACCGATGTCCAGCATGTCAGCCCCGTCGCGCAGCAAGCGCTCGCAGTGACGCAGCGCCGCCCGGGCATCGGCGTGCTGGCCGCCGTCGGAGAAAGAGTCGGGCGTGACGTTGACGATCCCCATGACGCGGGGTTGGGTCAGGTCGATGGCGAAGCGCGCGGTGTGCCAGTGCATGGGCATCATGGACGTGAAAACGGGGCCCGAGGCCCCGTGTGTGGAAAGCTAGCGCCGATCAGGCCGCGTTGGGCGCCGGGTCGGTGGTCACCGCGCCCGAGCCACCGCCGCCGCCACCACCCACGTTGGGATTGCGCGGCACGAAATCCTTCGGCGGCCGCGGCGGCTTGCCGGCCATGATGTCCTCAAGCTGCTCGCCGTCGATGGTTTCCCACTCCAGCAAGGCCTTGGCCATCGCGTGCATCTTGTCGCTGTGCAGCTCGATCAGGTCGCGCGCCAGCTTGTACTGTTCATCGATGATGCGACGCACCTCGGCATCGACCTTCTGCATGGTCTGCTCCGAAATGTTGGTCGTCTTAGTCACCGAGCGGCCCAGGAACACCTCGCCTTCGTTTTCGGCGTACACCATGGGACCCAGGGCATCGCTCATGCCGTAGCGCATCACCATGTCGCGGGCGATCTGTGTGGCGCGCTCGAAGTCGTTGCTCGCGCCGGTGGTCATCTGGTTCATGAACACCTCTTCCGCGATCCGGCCGCCGAACAGCATGCTGATCTGGTTGAGCATGAACTCGCGGTCGTAGCTGTAGCGGTCCTTTTCCGGCAGGCTCATGGTCACGCCCAGCGCTCGGCCACGGGGAATGATGGTGACCTTGTGCACCGGGTCACATTTGGGCAGCAGCTTGCCGATGAGCGCATGCCCGGCTTCGTGGTAAGCCGTGTTGCGACGCTCCTCCTCGGGCATGACCATGCTCTTGCGCTCCGGGCCCATGAGGATCTTGTCCTTGGCCTTCTCGAAGTCCTGCATTTCCACCGTGCGGGCATTCCGGCGCGCCGCCATCAGGGCGGCCTCGTTGCACAGGTTGGCCAGGTCAGCGCCGCTCATGCCAGGGGTGCCGCGGGCGATCACCGACGCGCTCACGTCGGTGCCGACCGGGATCTTGCGCATGTGGACGTTCAGGATCTGTTCGCGGCCACGAATGTCGGGGAGCGTGACGTAGACCTGTCGGTCGAAGCGCCCCGGGCGCAGCAGCGCGGCGTCCAGAATGTCGGGCCGGTTGGTGGCGGCCACCACGATCACGCCCAGGTTGGTTTCAAAGCCGTCCATCTCCACCAGCATCTGGTTGAGGGTCTGCTCACGCTCGTCGTTACCGCCGCCCAGACCCGCACCGCGCTGCCGGCCAACGGCGTCAATTTCGTCGATGAAGATGATGCAAGGGGCGTTTTTCTTGGCGTTCTCGAACATGTCGCGCACGCGGGCCGCGCCCACGCCGACAAACATCTCGACGAAATCGGAGCCCGAAATGCTGAAGAACGGGACTTTGGCTTCGCCGGCGATGCCTTTGGCCAGCAAGGTCTTGCCGGTGCCGGGCGGACCGACCAGAAGCAGACCACGCGGGATGCGGCCGCCCAGCTTCTGGAATTTCTGCGGGTCTTTCAGGAAGTCGACAACTTCCTTCACCTCTTCCTTGGCTTCGTCACAACCAGCCACGTCGGCGAATGTGACGTTGTTGTTGTTCTCGTCGAGCATGCGCGCCTTGCTCTTGCCGAAGCTGAAGGCACCGCCCTTGCCGCCACCCTGCATCTGGCGCATGAAATAGATCCAGACGCCAATCAGCAGCAGCATCGGGCCCCAGCTGACCAGCAGGGTCATCAGCAGCGAGCCCTCTTCGCGCGGACGCACGTCAAATTTGACGTTGTTGTTGATCAGGTCGCCCACCAGACCGCGGTCGAGGTAGGTTGCCGTGGTGCGCACGCGACGGTCGTCGGTGGTGATCGCGACGATCTCGGTGCCGCCCTGGCCTTCCTGGATGGTCGCGCTCTTGATGCGCTGAGCCTTCACTTCATCCAGAAACTCGGAGTACCCCATGTAGCCGGCACCAGCGGGGCCGCGGGTGTCGAACTGCTTGAAGACCGTGAAAAGCACCATGGCGATGACCATCCACACGGCGATTTTCGAAAACCATTGGTTGTTCAAGGGCAGCTCCTGGTTGCGCGATCAGCGGCACGACAAATGTCAACACCGCATGTGCATCCCATTCTAGGACTTTCAAGCGCGCGTGCCGTCCAAAGACGACTTGGTTGTGTCAATTGCGGGGTTAGGCAAAAACTGGGGGACCAACGGCGCCGGCTCAACGACCCGGCGCCACTTTCAGACCCCGCCCCACCAGAAAGGTTTCCGCCGATTTGTCGCGACTGGCCTTGGGTTTGACCGGTTTGACCACCCGGAAGGTGTCGCGAAACAAGGCCACGGCCGGGTCGTAGGCCCCACCATGGAACAGCTTGACCACCAGCGCCCCCTCCGGTTTGAGGTGCTGCCGGGCGAAATCGACGGCGAGCTCGATGAGGTCGGTGATCCGGGCGGCGTCCACGCTGCCGATGCCGGACAGGTTGGGCGCCATGTCGGACACCACCAGGTCCAGCCGCTCGAGCCCGCGCTCCGCCAGGGCCGCCTCCAGAGCCTGCAGCACGTCAGCCTCGCGGAAATCGCCCTGGATGAACTGGACACCCTCGATCGGCTCCATGGGCAGGAGGTCAAGCGCGACGATGGCGCCCTGCATTTCGCCCACCGCGGCGCCCTGCGGGTTCATGCGCCGGCGCAGGTACTGGCTCCAGGCGCCGGGCGTGGACCCAAGGTCCACCACCGCCATGCCAGGCCGCACCAGGCCCATCAGCTCGTCGATTTCCTGCAGCTTGTAGGCCGCCCGGGCGCGGTAGCCCTCTTTCTGGGCCCGCTGGACGTAGGGATCCATGACGTGCTGGTTCAGCCAGGCCTTGTTGACCTTCTTGCTCTTCGTGTTGACCTTGATGCCCATGCGCCCGCCGGTGGATTGCGTCAACGATAATTGTCCCATGCCCCAAATCACACTCACGCCCGCCCAACGCAAGGTGCACCGCGCCGACGCCCACCACCTCGACCCGGTGGTCCACATCGGCAACGAGGGCCTGACCGCCGCCGTCAAAAAAGAGGCCGACGCGGCCCTCAAGGCCCACGGTCTGATCAAGATTCGCGTGCTCAGCGACGACCGCGCCGCGCGAGAAGGCATGCTGGCCACCCTGGCCGACGAGCTCGATGCCGCACCGATCCAGCACATCGGCAAGCTGCTCGTGCTCTGGCGCCCGGTCCCGGAGAAGGCCCGGGCCGTCGATGAGGACCGCATGCCGGGACCGAAGGAC
This sequence comes from Hydrogenophaga sp. T66, assembly GCF_057219855.1. Taxonomy (NCBI): domain Bacteria; kingdom Pseudomonadati; phylum Pseudomonadota; class Betaproteobacteria; order Burkholderiales; family Comamonadaceae; genus Hydrogenophaga; species Hydrogenophaga sp. T66. The sequence goes on from NZ_JBXVVX010000001.1 coordinate 1,512,603, forward strand.
GTGAAGGTCGTGAAGTTCAGCAAGCGCGGCGGCCAGAAGCCCGAGATCAAGGTGGTTCGCGTGCTGGGCAACCAGCGGCTGACCCCCGGCGGTCAGATCAAGCGCGCCAAAGTTCGCCAGAGAAGCGTCAAGAAGACCTCACCGCGCTGATCGTGCCCCCGGGCGGCTTGAACTCCGGCACCCGTTTCCCCATCTGAGACGCCATGAACGACCGCACCCCCGCCGACAGCCTTGCCCCCCTGCTCGATTTCCGCGACCTGCCCCACTTTGACGCGATCACGCCCGAAGGCGTCGCGCCGGCGATCGACGCCCTCCTGGCCGAAGCCGACGCAGCGCTGGAAGCGGTCACCGCCGCCGACTTCCCTGCCGACTGGGGCGCGATGGCGCGCACGCTGGACGTGGCGACCGAACGCCTGTCGCGTGCCTGGGGCGCGGTGAGCCACCTCAACAGCGTGGCCGACACGCCCGCCCTGAGGGCCGCCTACAACGCCGCCCTGCCCCGCGTGACCGACTTCTGGACCCGCCTCGGGGCCGACGAGCGTCTGTACGCCAAGTACAAGGCCATGGACCCCGCGAGCCTTACCCCGGAACAGGCGCGCGCCCACACCAACGCCATCCGCGGCTTTGTTCTCGGGGGCGCGGAACTGCGCGGCGCCGCCAAGGACCGGTTCGCCGCCATCCAGGAGCGCTCGGCGGAACTCGCCCAGAAGTTCAGCGAAAACGCGCTCGACGCCACCGATTCCTGGGCCCTGTGGGTCGACACCGACGAGCTCGATGGTGTGCCGGACGACGTGAAGCAAGCCACCGCCGCCGCGGCGCAAGCCGAGGGCCGCGCCGGCCACAAACTCACGCTGAAGATGCCGGTGTACCTGCCGGTGATGCAGTTTGCCCACCGCAGCGCGCTGCGCGAGAAGCTCTACCGTGCGTACGTGACGCGCGCCAGCGACCAGGCCGACGGTGACGCCGTTCGGTTCGACAACGCGGCCATCATGGCCGAGCTGCTGGCTTTGCGGCAGGAAGAGGCGACGCTGCTGGGCCACCGCCATTTCGCCGACGTGTCGCTGGTGCCGAAGATGGCCGACACGCCCGAGCAGGTGGTCGAGTTTCTGCGCGACCTCGCCCGCCGCGCCCGCCCCCACGCCGAACGCGACCTGCAGGACATGCGCGACTTCGCCGTGCGCGAGCTCGGCATCACCGAACCGCAGGCCTGGGACTGGACCTACATCGGCGAAAAGCTCAAGGAAGCGCGCTACGCCTTCAGCGAGCAGGAAGTCAAACCCTACTTCACGGCGCCCAAGGTGCTGAGTGGGCTGTTCCAGATCGTCGAGACGCTCTTCGAGGTGGCGATCCGCCCCGACACGGCCCCGACCTGGCACCCCGGCGTGAGCTTCTACCGCATCGAGCGTGCCGGTCAGCTTGTGGGACAGTTTTACCTGGATCCCGGCGCGCGCACCGGCAAACGCGGCGGCGCGTGGATGGACGACGTGCGCGCCCGCTGGCGTCGGCCGGACACCGGCCGCCTGCAGACGCCGGTGGCGCACCTCGTGTGCAACTTCGCCGAAGGCGTGAACGGCAAGCCCGCCCTGCTCACGCACGACGACGTGATCACGCTCTTCCACGAGTTCGGCCACGGTTTGCACCACCTGCTCACCCAGGTGGACGAACGCGACGTCTCCGGCATCAGCGGCGTGGAGTGGGACGCGGTGGAACTGCCCAGCCAGTTCATGGAGAACTTCTGCTGGGAATGGGAGGTGCTGCGCCACATGACCGCCCACGTGGACACCGGCGAGCCGCTGCCGCGCGCGCTGTTCGACAAGATGCTGGCGGCCAAAAACTTCCAAAGCGGCCTGCAGACGCTGCGCCAGGTGGAATACGCCCTCTTCGACATGCTGTTGCACAGCCAGACGCCGCCAGCCGATGGCGCCGCGATCCTCGCGCTGCTCGATGCCGTGCGCAGCGAGGTGGCGGTGCTCAAGCCGCCGGCCTACAGCCGCACCCCGCATACCTTCAGCCACATTTTTGCCGGCGGTTATGCCGCGGGGTACTACAGCTACAAATGGGCCGAGGTGCTGAGCGCCGACGCGTATGCCGCCTTTGAGGAGGCCGGCGCGGACGGCGGTCGCGGACCGCTGGACGTGAACACCGGCCGGCGCTACCGTCAGGCCATTCTGGAAGCGGGCGGCAGCCGGCCAGCGATGGAGTCGTTCAAGGCGTTTCGCGGTCGCGAACCGCAGATCGATGCGCTGCTGCGTCACCAGGGCATGGCCTGACGCCGTCCGCCGTTGTAGGGAGTTCCGAATGACCGTGTTCACCGGGCGCCACGCCCTCATCGCCACCGTGGGGGCGCTGCTCGCCACGACCGCTCTCGCGCAAGGTGTGTACCGCATCGTCGGGCCGGACGGGCGCGTGACCTTCTCCGACCAGCCACCGCCCGCCGCCACGCCCGTCCGCCCGGCCGCGGCGACCGGCGCGGCGCCGACCGGCGGTGGCGCGGGCCTGCCTTTCGAGCTGCAGCGCGTGGCGTCCCGCTACCCGGTCTTGCTGTACACGGCCGCCGAATGCCCGCCGTGCAACAGCGGTCGCAACTACCTCGTGGGCCGTGGCATCCCGTTCAGCGAGAAGACCGTCACATCAGCCGAAGACATCGCGGCCTTCCAGCGCATCGCCGGCGGCGACACCGGTCTGCCGTTGCTGACGATCGGGACGCAACAGCTCAAAGGCTTCTCGGAAGTCGAGTGGGCGCAATACCTGAACGCCGCCGGCTATCCCGCGCGGATCACACTGCCATCGAGCTACCGCCGCCCGGCCGCCGAGCCCCTCGTGGCGGTCAGCCGCCCGGCCGCGCCCGCTGCCACGGGGGACGCGCCCCCCGCCGGCTCACCGGCGCGACCCCGCGGTACCAGCGCGGCCAGCACCGAACCGGCCCCGATCCCGGTCGAGCCACCGGTCACGAACCCAGCGGGCATCCGCTTCTGAGCGGACGCCGCCGCGGCGGCGCGCTCAATAGGTGATGGTCTGCACGCCCTCGGGCGTGCCGAGCAGGCAGACGTCGGCCTTCTGGTGGGCAAACACACCGACCGTTACCACCCCCGGCCACTGATTCACCGCCGACTCGAACGCCAGCGGATCGTCAATGACCAAACCGCGCACGTCCACGATGTGTTGACCGTTGTCGGTGACCAGCGGGGCACCATCCGGGCGGCGCCGGACCGCGGCCTGCCCGCCCATCGCAGCAAACTGCCGCACGATGCGGGCGGTGGCCAGCGGAATCACTTCCACCGGCAGAGGAAATCCGCCCAGGCGTTCCACGCGCTTAGAGGCGTCCGCGATGCAGACAAAGCGGCGCGACTGTGCCGCCACGATCTTTTCGCGGGTGAGCGCGGCACCGCCGCCCTTGATCATGTGCCCACGGCCGTCGATCTCGTCCGCGCCATCGATGTAAACCGCGAGGTCACCGACCTCATTGGCATCGAACACGCGGATGCCCAGGGCCTGAAGGCGCTCGGTCGACGCGACCGAACTGGACACCGCGCCCGGGATGCGGTCCTTCAGACGGGCCAGCGCGTCGATGAATTTGTTCACGGTGGAACCGGTGCCCACACCGACCACCTCACCGGGCACCACATAGGCCAGCGCGGCCTCTCCCACGAGGGCTTTGAGTTCGTCTTGGGTCATTTGAGACAATCCGCGGCTGCTGAGTCGACCGCCAACCCGCGATTATCCGATGTCCCTTCTCCCTTATGGCCTCGCGCGGCCCTTTCTGTTCGGCCTTGACCCTGAGGCTGCCCACGATCTCACGCTCGGCGCGATCGCGCGGTCACAGCACTCGCCCCTGAACTGTGTGTACCGGCAAGACCGCGTCGAGGATCCCTTCACGCTCGCCGGCCTTCGTCTGCCCAACCGGGTCGGTCTGGCCGCCGGACTGGACAAAAACGCGCGGTGCATCGACGGACTCGCGGCGATGGGCTTCGGCTTTGTGGAAGTCGGGACGGTCACACCCAAGGCCCAGCCGGGCAACCCGAAGCCGCGCATGTTCCGCCTGCCCGCCCGGCAGGCGCTGATCAACCGCCTGGGCTTCAACAACGGCGGGCTTGATGCGTTTCTCACCAACGTGCAGCGCGCCCGCTTTCGCCAGGGCGGCGGCGCGGCTCCCATGGTGCTGGGGCTGAACATCGGCAAGAACGCCAGCACGCCCATCGAGCGGGCCACCGAGGACTACCTGATCTGTCTGGACGGCGTCTATCCCCACGCGGATTACGTGACCGTCAACATCTCCAGCCCCAACACGCAAAACCTGCGCAGCCTGCAAAGCGATGCGGCGCTGGAGGCCCTGGTGGGCGCCGTCATGGAGCGGCGCGAGCAACTCGCCCAGCGCCACGCCCGCCGCGCTCCGGTGTTCATCAAGATCGCGCCCGACCTGGACGACGGCCAAGTGGCGGTCATTGCCGACACGCTCAAGCGCCATGGCTGCGACAGCGCCGGCCGCGCCAGCGGCGCACTCGGCGTGATCGCCACCAACACCACCCTGTCCCGCGAGGCCGTTGCCGGGCTGCCGCACGCCAGCGAGGCTGGCGGGCTGTCGGGCGCGCCGGTCCGCGAGGCCAGCAACCGCGTCATTGGCGCGCTGCGGCAAGCCCTCGGCCCCGAGTTTCCGATCATCGGCGTGGGCGGGGTCATGTCGGCCGACGACGCCGTGGGCAAGATCCGGGCGGGTGCCGACGCGGTGCAGATCTACACCGGCCTCATCTACGCTGGCCCGGCGCTTGTGCCAGCCGCGGCGCGCGCGATCGCGGCGCTCAGGCGCTGAGCCGCGCGACCACCGTCTCGCCAATCGCCAGGCAACTCGTGAGGCCGGGCGACTCGATGCCCAACAGGTTGACCAAGCCGGGCAGGCCGTGCTGGGCCGGTCCGTCGATGCGAAAGTCGGCCGCCGGCTCACCGGGGCCGCTGATCTTCGGCCGCATGCCGGCGTAGCCCGGCAGCAAAGCCCCATCCGCCAAGGCGGGCCAGTAGCGCCGCACCTCCGCGTAAAACGCCTCACCCCGGGCCGGATCGACCACGAGGTCGGTCGGGTCGTCCACCCACTGCACATCGGGCCCGAACTTCGCCTGGCCGCCCAAGTCGATGGTGAGATGAACTCCCAGACCCGCCAGGTGCCGGTCCGGCTCGGGCGCCGGGTAGATCAGGCGCGAGAAGGGCGCCCGGCCGGCGAGCGTGAAGTAATTGCCCTTGGCGTACCACGCACGCGGCACCGCAGAAGACGGCAAGCCTTCGGTGCGCGCGGCGAGACCGCAGGCACCCAGCCCGGCCGCGTTGATCACCACCTCCGCCCACAGCTCGGTGCCGTCTTCGGCCTCGACCAGCCAACCGTCCGCGCAGCGACGAAGCGCGCGAACCCCGCTGTGGCACACCACTTGCCCACCCGCATGCTCCAGATCCCCCTGCAGCGCCAGCATCAGGCCGTGGCTGTCCACAATTCCGGTCGACGGCGACCACACCGCCGCCTCGCACGCCAGCGCCGGCTCCACGGCTGTGGCCTGCGCGGCCGACAGCAACTCCAGATCCGAGACACCGTTGGCGGCCGCCCGGGCCACGATGGCGGGCAAGCCCGCCACCTGCCCCGGCGTGTGCGCGACGATCAGTTTGCCGCAGCGCCGGTGCGCCACACCCCGGGATTGCGCGTAGTCGTACAGCAATGCCTTGCCCCGCACGCACAAGGCAGCCTTCAGCGACCCGGTCGGGTAATAAATGCCCGCGTGAATGACCTCGCTGTTGCGCGAACTCGTGCCGGTGCCGATGGCGGCTTCGCGCTCCAGCACCAACACCTCTCTCCCAGCCAGCGCCAGCGCCCTGGCCACCGCCAGACCCACCACGCCAGCGCCCACGACCACGCATTCCATCCGATCCATTGCCATCGCCTCGCGCCCAGCCACCTCGACAAGTGTTGGATTGTGGCGGAGCCACCGCACTCCCCTCCGACCACCGGGACCATCACCGTGAAATGCCTTACCCCCCACCGTGTCGCTGGTCGGCCCGTGCGACCGCTGAGACCGCCGCGATTGCGATGCGATCCGTGACCCATGTCATGCTTCAAAAAGTAGCACCCCCCTATACTTCCGTACTATGGCTCTCCCCCACCGCCCCGCCCGGTCCATTCTGAAGCGCCGGGGCAGCATCTCCACCGCCGTCCAGACTTTGCTCGATTTGGCCGCGGTGATCGTCCTGGCCCTCATCCTGGTCGATCACAAGGTCGGCGACCTGACCTCCGAGTACTCGGTGCTGGTGCTGCTGCTGGCCATCGGAATGATTTTTGCCTACGACCAGTTTGGCGTTTACCGCAGCAACAGCAGCCTCGCCCGAAAGGCGCTGACCCTGCTCAAAGCCTGGTCCCTGGCCTTCGCGTTTCTGCTGGTGGTTGGCTTCGTGACCAAACAGACCGACACGTATTCACGGCTGTTGCTGGGACAGCTCTACCTGGGCGGCTACCTCTTGCAGGTGATGCTTCACGCAATCAGCCGGCAAGTGCAGACCCGCATCCTGCTGCGCGCCGTCCCGAGCGAGAACGTGTTGATCATCGGCAACGGAAAGCTGGCCCGTTACCTCCACCACAAGATCTCCAGCAACCCCTGGCTGAACCAGCGGGTGGTCGGGTGCTTGGCGCTGCCGGAATCCGGGTCGACGCGCCGGGCCGGGGCCGGTGCAGGCCTGTTTGAGCCGTCGGACTTCGCCGGTCTCAGCGACCCCACGGTGATCGGGTCCGTGGAGCATCTGCTCGATACGATCGACGCGCACGACGTGCGCTCGGTGTACTTCGCCATCCCGCTGGGCGAGTCAGACCTGATCGAGGATGTGCATTTCCAGCTGCTCGACCGTCACGTGGCGGTGCACTGGGTGCCGGACATTTTTTCTCTGCTGCTGGTCAACCACAGCGTGAAGGAAATGGCCGGACTTCCCGTGCTGACCCTGTCAGAAACACCCCTGACGGGCACACGCCTCCTGTTCAAGGCCGTGGAAGACCGCGTGCTGGCCATCCTCATCCTGCTGCTGATCGCGCCAGTGCTTCTGATCATCGCGGTGGCCGTGCGGCTTGACAGCGAAGGCCCGGTGTTTTTCCGTCAAGCGCGCAAAGGCTGGAGTGGCAAGGTGTTTCACATCTGGAAGTTCCGGAGCATGTACGTTCACCAGCCGGAAGGTGGCCAGGTCAAGCAAGCCACCCGGGATGATCCCCGCGTCACCAGAGTCGGGCGTTTTCTGCGACGCACCAGCCTCGACGAACTCCCCCAGATCTTCAATGTGCTCAAAGGCGACATGTCGCTGGTTGGACCCCGTCCTCACGCGGTCCAACACGACGCCGAGTACTCCAAGCAGATCAGCGCGTACTTTGCGCGCCACAACATCAAGCCCGGCATCACCGGTCTGGCGCAAGTGCGCGGCCTGCGTGGCGAAACCAATGAAATCGAGCGGATGCAGCAGCGGATTGAGGCCGACATCGAGTACATCAACAACTGGTCGGTGTGGCTCGATCTGACGATCCTCGTCAGAACCCTCGGTGCGCTGACCGGCAAGAACGCCTACTGACCGCCACCGGCCAGCCCCCCCCTGCCACGCCCCGCACCAGCGTCTTCGACCCCTCTGCACACCATGACCGTGCCCGTTCAACCCGATTGGCGTCGAGAACGCCTGCGCCCCGGTGAATGGAATGCAGGTCAGAGACGGAGCTATAGCCGCCTATCGGAGACGAATGTATGAGCACGACAAGCCTGGGGGTCGTGATCATCGGCCGCAACGAGGGGGAACGCTTGCGCCGCTGCCTGGAGTCGGTGCTGCCCCAGGCGGCGCTGGTGGTTTACGTCGATTCGGGTTCCACCGACGGATCTCCCGCCATGGCGCGAGCCATGGGTGCGCAGGTTGTCGACCTCGACATGCAACGCCCCTTCACCGCCGCGCGCGCGCGCAACGAAGGCTGGCGGCATCTGATGCAAGTTGATGCCACGGTGTCATTGGTGCAGTTTGTCGACGGTGATTGCGAGGTCGTGCCTGGCTGGCTTGATGTGGCGAGCTCATTCCTGAGAGATCACCCCGCCTACGCGGTTGTGTGCGGACGACGCCGCGAGCGTTTTCCCGAACGCTCCGTCTACAACCGCCTCTGCGATGAAGAGTGGAACACCCCGCTCGGAGAAACAACGGCTTGCGGCGGGGACGCCATGATGCGGATGAGTGCGCTCCAGGTCAGCGGTGGGTTTCGAGATCAACTCATCGCCGGCGAGGAGCCGGAACTGTGCCTTCGGTTGCGGCGCCTGGGGTGGAAACTGCGCCGACTTGACCATGACATGACCTGGCACGACGCCGCCATGACGCGATTCGGCCAGTGGTGGAAGCGCAGCATGCGGGCGGGACACGCCTTCGAGGAGGGCGCATGGATCCATGGCGGCGGTCCCGAACGGCACTGGGTGACCGAAGCGAGGCGAGCCCGTTGGTGGGGCGGCTACATGCCTGCCGCACTGGCCTTGAGCACTCTGGTTCTGGGACCTTGGGCGCTGATGGCTTCCCTGATCTATCCCCTGCAATGGATCAGACTGGCACTGCGCAGTGGATCAGCGGTATCCAGTGGCTTCCTGCTGCTGGGGAAGTTTGCTGAAGCGCAGGGCGCGTGGAAATTCCACCGCGAACGATGGCGCGGAAGAAGCAGCCAGATCATCGAATACAAATGACCGGGCGACGCAGCCTACCCTTGCTTCCAAGCGGCTGATTCATGCCACCCTCTCCAATCGATGTTTGGACCACATCCGCCGGCGATCCTGACTTCCGGGGCTGGTTGACGGTCGTCCTCTACGTGGTGGCCACGGTGCTGACCTGCAGGCTCGTGGGTCACCAGCCGACCTGGCAACCCAATCCGGACACGGGACGAGAACGCTTGTTCTGGAAGTTGCTTCTCCTGGGATTGTTTGGACTCGGGCTCAACAAACAGCTTGACCTGCAAACGCTGATGATCCAAAGCGCGCGCGCGCTGGCTCTCGAGCAGGGCTGGTACGCCCAACGCCACACCCTTCAAGTCGGCGCGGTACTCGCCGGTGGAGCCACGGGCCTGGCGCTCCTTGTGCTGACAGGGGCGCTTATTCGTCGCGCCCCCGCCATCACATCCGGGGCCATGCTCGGGACGGCCGGATTGGGCGCATACGCGCTTCTGCGACTGTCGCGTTTTCAGCACATTGACTTGCTGCCGGGGCGTATGCCGTTGGCGACAACGCTGAGCCATTGGCTGGAGATTGGCGGCCTTCTATTGATCTCCGTCAGCGCATGGCGCCGCCGAGGAACACCGTGATGCGAATTGCCTATTTCACGAATCAATACCCCAAAGTCAGTCACAGTTTCATCCGGCGCGAGATCCAGGCCCTGGAAGCTTTGGGGCAACCCGTGGTGCGGTTCGCCGTGCGCGGCTGGGACGACCCCCTGGTTGATCCCCGCGACATCGATGAACGCGCACGGACGACCTATCTGTTGGGACAGGGGCTGGCCGGTCTGTTCCCCGCGATGCTTCGCATCCTGATGACTCGGCCCGCAGCCTGGATAAAAGCCTTACGAATGGCCAGCCACCTGACCCAGATGTCGGACAAGGGCTTCGCCTACCACCTCGTCTACCTGGCCGAGGCCTGCAGGCTGGCGCTGTTGTGTCAGTCCGAGGGCATCGATCGCCTTCACGCGCACTTTGGAACCAACGCGGCTGAAGTGGCGATGCTGTGCCGGATGGTCGGCGGACCGACCTATTCGTTCACGGTGCACGGACCCGAGGAGTTCGACAGGCCGCTGGGGCTCCATCTGGCCGAGAAGATCGATCACGCCGCGCACGTGGTGGCGATCAGTTCTTTTGGACGCAGTCAGTTGTATCGATGGATCGACCATGGGCAATGGAAGAAGGTCAGGGTGGTTCACTGCGGACTGGAAGCATCGTTTCTCGCCCCGGCGGAAATCACGCCGCCCCCCGATGAACCCCGTTTTGTCTGTGTGGGCCGTCTGTGCGAACAAAAAGGTCAATTCCTTCTGCTGGAGGCCGTCCGGCAGTTGAAGGACAGAGGCATTCGACTGAAATTGGTGCTGGCGGGCGACGGGGAAATGCGGGGCGTGCTGGAGCAATTCATCGATACCCACCGCCTCGGCGACCAGGTCCACATCACCGGCTGGATCAGCAGTGACGCCGTGAAAGATGCCTTGATCAACAGCCGGATCATGGTTCTGCCCAGCTTCGCTGAAGGGCTTCCGGTGGTGATCATGGAAGCGATGGCCTTGGGGCGTCCGGTGATCACCACGAGCATTGCGGGCATTCCAGAGTTGGTCAGACAAGGCGTAGACGGATGGCTGGTGCCTGCGGGGGATGTGCATGCCCTCGCGGATGCGATGGAGCAGGCGTTGGCTCTGTCTGCAGCCGATCTGACGGCCATGGGAACCCGCGCGCGAGCGCGGGTGAGGGAGAGGCACGATGCGAATGTGGAAGCGGGCAAGCTGCTCCGCATGTTTGAGGAGTGCCTGTGACCACGGCCTTGACTCTCATCCTGCTGGGTCCGCTGGTCTTGCTCTGGATGTTCGTTCTGGTGTTGGCCGTGCAAGCCCTGGCCAACCTCCTGCCAGCCCGGCCAGATGCACGAGGGCCCGAGTGCACCAGCGGTGCTGGCAAATTTGTGATCCTGATGCCCGCGCACAACGAAGAGGCGATCATTGAAGACACGGTACGACACACCCTCAGCAAGCTAGGTCCAACGGGTCGATTGCTGGTGATTGCCGACAACTGCACGGACAGCACCGCCCGGCGGGCCCGCGCTGCAGGCGCTGAAGTGACGGAGCGACACGACCCTCATCACCGCGGCAAGGGTTATGCACTGGCGCACGGTGTCGATCAGCTCAGATTGGCGCCACCAGCGGTCGTGGTGGTCCTGGACGCGGACTGCCATGCCGAAGACGGTGCCGTAGACAGGCTGGTCAACCGGGCACTGCACGCCGATCGACCCGTGCAGGGTCGATACGACATGCTTCCGCCGGAATCGGCCGGACTCAAACAGCGCATGGCTGCTTTTGCGTGGGATTTCCGGTCACGCTTTCGCAGCGAGGGTTTTCGGCGTCTCGGCTTGCCCTGCCAACTGATGGGCAGCGGGATGGCTTTTCCTTGGGCATCGCTGGAGAAAGTCTCTCTGGCCAATGGACATTTGGTGGAAGACCTCAAGCTGGGTCTCGATCTGGCGAGCGCAGGTTTGGCTCCGGTGCACGGGTTTGACGCCGTGGTCACCAGCGTGTTTCCAGCCAACGAACAAGGTGCCCGCTCCCAGCGACAGCGATGGGAGCATGGCCACTTGAGCATGATGGTCGGCACCGCACCACGCCTGCTCTGGAAAGCCGTCACCAAGCGAGACCTTGCCCTGCTGGCCATGGTGGTGGACATGAGCGTGCCCCCGTTGGCGTTGCTGGTTCTCGCGCTGGCAGGGTTCCTGGCGGTGGTGACTGCACTTTTTGGACTCGGATGGATTCCTGCCTGGCTGGTGATGTCAGGCGCGACGGCGACTGCCGCGACGGGAATCATCGTCTTGACCGGGTGGTGGCGTGTGGGTCGGCGCTGGATCCGGGCTGGCGAACTCTGCACGATTCCCCTGTACGTGCTTGCCAAAGTTCCCGTCTACGCGGCATTCCTGACCCGCCGCCAGCTCCAGTGGATTCGCACCCGCAGAGACTGACCAGGGCAACCCAAACATCGGGGCTGAACGATCTGGTCGCGCTGAGCTGGGTCACCACCGACCTCCCACCCACCACAGCCAGCAGGCGCCGTGGCGAGCACCACACGGCTTGGCGAAGACGACGTCTGGCCTTGTCCCGCTGCAAACAGAAGGCACGGCGGCAACCCGCATGAATCAAAGCCGCCAGGATGTAAGTGTCGGAAACAAGCGTTGGCTGTAGGCCAGTCAAGCCCCCGATCCACTGAGCAACCACGGTACGCCAAACGAACTACTTCCAATCACCGCACACTGGGAGGCCACGGACACCGGCCTCGGGTGCCAAGCGCGGTCGACGCTGTTCGGATGCCGCCGAAACGCCGCATAAATGGTGGCCCCCCCAGCCGCAGCCCAAGGAGACCTCCCTGCGTCCGCGTGGCAAAACCCATGCAGCGCCCACCTGGCCTCCTGACCTGTAACAGGCACGGATCCGGCGCTTTTCCCCCGATCAGATAATCGCGCTGAATGCAAACTTCGTCACGAACCAATGCTGAGAAAGGGAAGGCAGATCACAAGGCCGCGCCGCTCGAGCGCGCAAACGCACCGTTGAGAACGTGTCGGCCGCTTTCAGCCCTCCACGGTCTCCGCTTATCGATGTGACATCCATCACGCAGATACCGCTGCCGATACTTTCGCCAAGCCTGCCGCCCTGACCCACCCCCTAGACGCACGCCGACTCAACCGTTTGCCCGGGTACCACACCATGAACACCACCACCGCCTGCTCCTACCCAGTTGCCCATCGGGTCGCCCTGTCGGTCATCGTGGCCGCTGCCCTCGCGGCCTGTGGCGGCGGTGGCGGCGGATCCGCATCAGACGTTGACAGCAGCCAAAAAGCCAAGGGCCCCAAGCAAACCCAAGGCAGTGGGTCCGGTACCACGACGAGCGGCGGTACGACCACCAGCGGCAGCACCACGACCAGTGGCGGGACTACCACCAGTGGCAGCACCACCACCAGCGGCGGTACCACCACCAGCGGCGGTACCACCACCAGCGGCAGCACCACCACCAGCGGCGGCACCACGACCAGTGGCGGCACCACGACCAGTGGCGGGACGACCACCAGCGGCAGCACAACGACCTCCCTGGCGCCAGTGATCAACACGGCGACCATTCCGGCACCCAACTCTGGCTTCTCGACCGAGCGCGTGTCCGCCACCACCGAGCAGCCCCGGGCGAGCGACGGCACCGGCGCCTTCCGCACCGTGTGTGACTTCAGCCACATGGCCTTTGACGACCCGCTGGTGTTTCCGGGCCAGCCCGGCCGGTCGCACCTGCACACCTTCTTCGGCAACACAGAAGCCAACGGGAATTCGACCCCGACATCGATTGCCACCACCGGCAACTCGACCTGCCGCGGCGGAATCTTGAACCGTAGCGCCTACTGGGTTCCGGCTATGGTGGACACCCGCACAGGTACTCCCATTCGCCCGAAAGGTGCCAACTTCTATTACAAGACGGGCTACTTCGGCGTCGTTCCCAGCACGGTACAGCCCGTTCCCCAGGGACTGAGGATGATTGCAGGAGACGCTGGCAACACGCAGGCGCGTGGGCATTTCTCCTACCATTGCCACTTCCCCACGGGCACCACCATGACCGGCTACGGGATACCCAACTGCCCCGCGGGCAGTGAGGTTTGGCAAACGATCGTTTTCCCGCAATGCTGGGACGGCGTGAACTTATCTGCACCGGACAACAAAAGCCACATGGCGTATCCAACTGCTGGCGTGGGATGCCCGTCCACCCACCCGGTCGCTCTGCCAGAGATCACTTTTAACGTGATGTACACAGTCACCGAAGCTAATGCCCCGCTCTTCTGGAGGCTGTCTTCGGACAACTACAGCACGTCCCAGCCGGGCGGCTACTCGGCCCACGCCGACTGGATGAACGGATGGCGGGCCGACATCATGGACACCTTCGTCCGCAACTGCGATCAGCGCGCTGTTGACTGTGCATCCCACTTGCTCGGTGACGGTCGAGCAATTTACTAAGCTCAGAAGATCGTGGCCAGCGCAGACACTAAAGCCGCACGTATCAGCGTCCAGAGCTGGTGACTGTGTCGGTCGGCAGGTGAAGCAGGGCCCGTGGGATCACATAGCGAGCGCCGTGGGGCGCTGTCCATTCCAGTCGAACACGAGCTGTTGAAGCGCTGTAAGGGTTGACCGTCACCTCGATCGGGTAGAAGCGTCCTGCGGCCAACTCCATGGACGCGTTAACCTGAGCTCCGGTGCCGGCCATCGCTTGGCGGGCGACAACGACTTTCATCCCTGGAGCGTCCGCGTGGAATCGGTAACGGCCCGACAAAGGCGCCTTGAGCCACCCCGACCACCGAACAGCGACCAAAGGGGCGGCTTCCGAGCCCGCAGCAAAGGCTATCTCCTGGTCGAAATCGATCACTTCGTCGATCCGGACCAGCGCGGGCAATGAACCTGGGCTGGAGTTTGTGAAGTATTCGCCTCTCAAGCCCACGCCCTTGGCGTTGGAGGCCATACAAAGATCGGCTCGCTCAGCAGATCGGGCCAGTTCAGCCGCCATGAGGTCTGAAGCGTTAGAGCCGCCTTTCCCTCCTTCAGCGGTCTCAGCCCACCAGTAGCCAGCGCCCGCCGCCAAGACGCCGGCCACCAGCAAGCCCAGAAGGTGCGGGCGGCGCAGTCGAGGCTGCGTGCGCTGAATGGTGGGTGAAGTCTTGTCCATGCTGCGACTGTAGCGGCCCATTGCCAGGTAGGAAAGTGCGCCAGCCTGGCTGATTCGGCCCTGCGTCGGTCAGGCCTCGGCTCTCGAGGCGGGCGTCAGCAAGTAGAGCGCTCCGGCGCGCCGGAACAAGCCGCGAAGACTCGACTTCGCACCGTAAACGGCCACGTCCCGGTAGACCCGGCGCTGCCCCGCCACTTGCATCAACAAACCCAGTCCCGCCGAATCGAGATCCACGAGATCGGACAAGTCAATGGCCAAATCGTCGCCCGTGGCCAGGGCGTCGGCCAGCGCACGCCGAAACGCAGGCAGGGGGCCTGGGCACCACGAACCGGTGAGTGCCAGCACCGTGCGGCCCGGCACAGCACGGCAGATCGAGAATGCAGCGTCGGATTCACCGGGCTTTCGGCCTCGCGTATGCAGCCACAGTGGAAAAACCTCCCGGAATACCATGTTGAGGAACGCCGTGCCATCGGCCCAATAGCGGCGCCACAACATGGGCTCCTGAGCGATGCGCCACAGCCATTCTGCCCCGAGCCGCTGCACCAGCGATGGCGCCCGGCTGACCGTACCGGCGGCGAAATTCACCACCGCGCCCAGGTGGCAGATGACCGGAGCCTCCAGGCGATGCCGATTGAGCTCAATCCAGCGTTGGCCCTTCTTGGCTCCCAGGGAAACGATCACGAACCGAGCACCGCTGCGATTGATGCGGTCGATATGTTCAGCCGTGCTCATGGCCTCGACGGTCACGAATCCAGGCGAATCAAAACCCACGCAGCGCAACCCTCCCTCCTGCGCGTTGACGCGCCGACAAGCCGCCTCGGCCGCGCCATCCGGTCCGCCGAAAAAATACACAGCGACCGGCTCACCAGGATGCTTCATCAGGGCCTCAAAGAGGCCTGCCCCCGATACCCGCTCGGTGATGGGGATCCCCAGCAGACGAGCCACCCACACCAGCGGCATTCCATCAGCAAGCGACAAGTCGCTGTGCAGCACGGAATCGCGGAACTCAGAATCGGTGCGCGCGGCCACCACGAAGTTCAGGTTAGGGGTAGAAATGAAACAGGACTGCCCGAGAAAGGCCGCATCGCGAACGCGAAGCACAGCCTGCGACATGGAGAGGGCATCCATGGGGAGACCCAGAAGCGCGTGAACTTGGCGATCAAACGGCATGACAGGTGATGGGTACGCGCCGGAGAGGGGGACTGCGAGGAACCCTTCATTCAGAGGGTGGACAAAACTGGCCTATGGTAGTGGCAACGCCGGCTGAGCAGCCGGGGACTTCGGGGCTCTGACCGGTGTGCGGAATTCACGATTGCCTCGATTCGCGCGGACCGAATATGAGTACGAACGCTGTTACGATGCGTTTTTTTGGTGGTCAAGCTTGTACGAATCGTTTTACGGCCTGAGGGAAAAACCCTTCTCCATCCAGCCGGATCCCGACTTCCTCTACATGGGCAAGCGGCATTCGCTGGCCTATACCATCCTTCAGTACGCGATCCACAACCGGGCAGGGTTCGCGGTCATCTGCGGCGAGATCGGCTGCGGCAAGACGACCCTCGTTCGCCGGTTGCTCAATGAGTTGACAGAAGATGTGACCGTTGGGCTGGTCACCAACACCCACCCGAACCTCGCCGACCTGTCCGAGTGGATCATGCTCGCCTTCGATCTGCCGTACGACGGCATGAGCCCGGTGGCGCGGTTCGACACCTTCCAGCGATTCCTGATTGACGAATACCGCCAGGGCCGGCGGACCGTGCTCATCATTGACGAGGCGCAGAACCTGAACCCGGCCGCCATGGAAGCGCTGCGCATGCTGTCGAACATCAACGCCGACAAGGATCAGCTCCTGCAGATGATCCTCGTGGGGCAGCCCCAGCTGCGGGAGCTGCTCCTGCGGCCCGAACTGCGCCAGTTTGCGCAGCGCGTGGCGGCCGATTTCTTCATTCCGCCGCTCAACTCGGTGGAGGTGGACGACTACATCAACCACCGCCTGAAGGTGGCCGGACGCGACAGGCAGTTGTTCACCCCGCTGGCCACCGCCAAGATCGCGAAGGTGGCTGGCGGTATCCCCCGGACGATCAACATCCTGGCTGATCTGGCGCTGGTCTATGGCCTGGGACACGAGGCCCGCCTCATCGATGTGAACATCGTCGACGAGGTGATCCGCGATCGGCAGATGTATGGTGTCTTCAGCGACTCTGGCATGCAGACACCCGCAGCCGGGTGACCCCCGGCTTGCCGGTGTCGCGCCCGAGCGTCACGTCCGCCCCGGCGGCCTTGCCGCGGCGCCAAGCGTGACGTAACTCCTACCTGTACCGACTTTCCCCTGAGTAACATTGGATGCACTGGCCGGCGGGATGTAGCCGGGATGTATTCCCCAGGGACTCA
Source organism: Hydrogenophaga sp. T66 (assembly GCF_057219855.1). Classification (NCBI taxonomy): domain Bacteria; kingdom Pseudomonadati; phylum Pseudomonadota; class Betaproteobacteria; order Burkholderiales; family Comamonadaceae; genus Hydrogenophaga; species Hydrogenophaga sp. T66. The sequence continues at coordinate 1,529,437 of NZ_JBXVVX010000001.1, forward strand.
CCGAGTTCACGATTTCATGAACAACGATATCGCCATCGTCGGCATGGCCGCGCATCTGCCGGGGGCCACCGATCCGCAGGCTTACTGGAGGAATCTCCGCGACGGCATCGAATCGATCCGACGCCTCAGCGACGAAGAGCTCCTGGCCCACGGTGAATCGCGCGAGCGCATGCGCCACCGCAACTACGTGCCCGCGGCGGCGGTGCTGGACGGGTTCGATCAGTTCGACGCCGACTTTTTCGGCTTCAGCCCCAAGGAAGCCGCCATCCTCGACCCGCAGCACCGCCAGTTCCTGGAGGTCGCCTGGGAAGCGCTGGAGAGCGCTGGCCACCCGCCAGAGCGCTTTCCCGGCGCGATCGCGGTGTTCGCCGGCTGCGGCATGGGCAGCTACTTCTATTTCAACCTCTGCTCCAACCCCGACCTGGTGGCCAACACCGGGATGTTCCTGCTCCGCCACACGGGCAACGACAAAGACTTCCTGTCCACGCGGGTCAGCCACATCTTTGACCTCAAGGGCCCGAGCGTCAACGTCCAGACGGCCTGCTCGACCTCGCTGGTGGCGGTGCATTACGCCAGCCAGGCCCTTCTCAGTGGCGAGTGCGACATGGCGCTGGCCGGCGGGGTCACGATCGAGCTGCCGCACGCCCGCGGCTACATCTTCCAGGACGGCGAGATCCTCTCGCCCGACGGCCACTGCCACGCCTTCGACCACCGCGCCCAAGGCACGGTGTTCGGCTCCGGGGCGGGGGTCGTGGTGCTGCGGCGGCTGGAGGATGCGCTGCGCGACGGCGATCACATCTGGGCGGTGATCAAGGGCACCGCGGTCAACAACGACGGCGCGGCCAAGGCCGGCTATCTGGCGCCCAGCGTGGACGGGCAGGCCAAGGCGATCGCCGAGGCCCACGCGGTGGCGGGCGTGTCGGCCGACACCATCGACTACGTCGAATGCCACGGTACCGGCACCTACCTCGGCGACCCGATCGAGGTGGCTGCGCTGACGCAGGCCTTCCAGGAAACGACGGATGAAACCGGCTTTTGCCGGATCGGCTCCGTCAAGACCAACATCGGGCACCTCGACACCGCCGCGGGCGTCGCCAGCCTGATCAAGGTGGCCCTGGCGCTCAAGCACCAGGAGATCCCCCCGAGCCTGGGCTACGAACGTCCCAACCCGGCCATTGATTTCGACCACAGCCCGTTCCAGGTGAACGCGGTGTTGCGTCCCTGGACGTCGCACAAAGGACCACGCCGGGCGGGGGTCAACTCGCTGGGCGTGGGTGGCACGAACGCGCACGCGGTCCTCGAAGAAGCCCCTGAGGTCGCCGCCAGCGAGCCATCGGACTGGCCGTTCCAGCTGCTGGTGGTTTCCGGGCGCTCGAAGGCGGCACTGGACGCCAACGCCAAGGCACTGGCCGCCCACCTGCGGGCGCACCCGGAACAACCGCTGGCCGACGTGGCCTACACGCTCAAGGAAGGCCGGCGGGCGTTTGAGCACCGGCGGGTGCTGGTGGCGGAAACCCACGAAGAGGCGGCGGCGCTGCTCGAGGGGACCGACACCCGGCGGGTGTTCACGCACAGCCGTCTGGGCGACAACCCCGAGGTCGTGTTCATGTTCCCCGGCGGCGGTGCCCAGTACGCCGGCATGGCGCGCGAGCTGTACGACACCGAACCCGTCTTCCGCGACTGGATGGACCAGGGTCTGGAGGTGCTGCAGCGCCAGGTCGACTACGACGTGCGCGCCATCTGGCTGCCGTCGCCGGAAGGTCACGCGGCAGCGGTGGAGCGGCTCAAGCGGCCATCGGTCCAGCTGCCGCTGATCATGATCGTCGAGTACGCGCTCGCACAGCTGTGGATGTCCTGGGGCGTGAAGCCCGCGGCACTGGTGGGCCACAGCATGGGCGAAAACACCGCGGCCTGCCTGGCCGGGGTGATGTCGTTTGAAGACTGCATTGGCCTGGTGCTGCTGCGCGGCCAGCTGTTCGACACCGTGCCGGTGGGCGGCATGCTCAGTGTCCCGCTGCCCGAGAACGAGGTGCGCGCGCGGCTGGGCGCCGAGCTGGACATGGCCAGCGTCAACGCCCCGAACCTGTGTGTCGTTTCCGGACCGCAGCACGCGCTCGACGTCCTGGAGGCCGAGCTGCGCGCCCAGGAGATCGAGCCCCAGCGCATCCAGATCGACATCGCCGCGCACTCGCGCATGCTTGAGCCGATCCTCGGGCGCTTCGAGGCCTACCTGCGCCGCATCCGGCTGAACGCGCCGCGCCTGCCGATCATCTCCAACCGCGACGGGCAGCCACTGACGGCCGAGCAGGCCACCGATCCGCTTTATTGGGTGGGCCACCTGCGCAACACCGTGCATTTCGCGGACTGCCTGCGCACCCTGCAAACCGCCGAGCCACGGGTCTTTTTCGAGTGCGGGCCCGGCAAAGCACTGGGCTCGCTGGCCCAGGCCAACGGCATCCCGGCCAATCAAGTGATCAATGCGCTGCGCCACGCGGACCACGCGGTGGCCGACGACGTGTGGTTCCTGGGTACGCTGGGGCGCCTGTGGGCCACCGGCGTGGCGGTGGACTGGGAGCCCGTGTGGGGCGAAGCGCGCCGGCAGCGGGTGCCGCTGCCCACCTACGCTTTCCAGCGCAAGCCCTATTTCATCGAGCCCGGCACGGCCACCGCCCAGGCCGCCGAGGCACCCGAGCTGGAGCGTCTCGAGGACGTGGCCGGCTGGGGCTTCCAGCCCCGCTGGCGCCCGCGGCAGGCCGACGTGGCGATCGACGTGACTGTTGAGCTGGCCGATCTCGCGCCACGCCGCTGGCTGGTCTTCATGGACGAGGCCGGACTGGCGCAGTCGCTGGTCGACCGGCTCCGCGCAGTCGGCCACCCGGTCACGCAGGTGCGGGCGGGCGACACCTTCGCGCGCGTGGGCGACAGCGAATACATCCTGGCGCCCGAGCGGGGCCGGGAGGGCTACGACGATCTGGTGCGCGACCTCGTGGCCAGCGGTCAGGCCCCGCAACACATCGTCCACGCCTGGCTGGTCACGCGCGAGGAGCGCTTCCGGCCGGGCAGCAGCTTTTTCCACCGCAACATCGAGCAGGGCTTCTTCAGCCTGCTGTTCCTGGCCCAGGCGCTGGAAGAGGAAAAGCTGCCCAAGCCCTTGCACATCACGGTGCTGACCACCGGCGCTGTGCGCGTGCGCGACGAAACACTGCCCTACCCGGAGAAAGCCACGGCGCTCGGGCCCGTGCGCGTGGCGCCGCGCGAATTGCCGGGGCTGACCTGCCACACGCTGGACCTCGAGCTGCCCGCCACTGCCAAAGGCTGGCGCCCGGGCAGCGCGACCGCGGTGCCGGGCACGCTGACCGACCAGGTGCTGGAAGAGCTCGTGGCCACGCCCGGCAATCGCTCGGCGGCCTTGCGCGGCGGCAAACGCTTCGAGCTCGGCTTCGGCGCCCTGCCCTTGCCGGCAGACGGCGCCCTGGCCGACGTGCCCGAGGGGGTGGTCTGTGTGATCACCGGCGGCCTTGGCGGCATCGGACTCACCGTGGCCGAGCGCCTCGCGCGGGAGCGTCGGGCACGACTGGTTCTGCTGGCGCGTCAGCCGCTGCCCGCCCGGGAAACCTGGGACCGCGCACTCGACGAAGCCGCGTCCCAACCGGCCGTGGCCCAGCGCATCCAGGCCGTGCGCCGTCTCGAAGGGCTCGGCGCGGAGGTGCTGGTGCTCGGCGCAGACGTCTGCAACGTCACCGACATGCGCGCGGCGCTTGACACCGCGCGGCAGCGCTTTGGCCGGCTCCATCTGGTGATCCACGCGGCCGGTGTGGTCGACGACGGTCCGCTGCTGACCAAGACCTCCGCCACGGTGGAAGACGTGTTCGCGCCCAAGGTCCATGCGCTGCAGGTGCTGCACGAACTGCTGCCCGACGGCAGCGTGGACCGCCTGATCCTGTTCTCCTCGACCAGCACGATCACCGCGCCCGCCGGTCAGGTCGACTACGTGGCCGCCAACGAATACCTCAACGCGTACGCCCACAGCCGCGCGGGCGGCCGCACCCGCGTCATGGCGATCGACTGGGGCATCTGGAACGAGGTCGGCATGGCCGCCCGGGCCATGGCCACCCGGCTCGGCGAACCGGTGCCCGCGCCGCGGCACCCCGCCAACAGCCCCCTTCTGGATGAAGCCACGTTCGACGCCCAGGGTCACCGCCTGTTCACGGCGCACTGGGTCACCCGTGATCGCTGGATTCTCGACGGTCACCGCACCGCCGATGGACACGCCCTCCTGCCCGGTACCGGCTACCTGGAGCTCGCTGCGCAGGCGCTGCGCGGCAATGGCGAACGCGGACCTTTTGTGCTGCGCGACCTGTACTTCTTCCGCCCACTGGAAGCGCCCGACGACCGCAACCGTGAAGTCCGCGTCCGGCTGGCGCGCACCGACGAGGGTTACGCGTTCGACGTGCGGAGCGACGTTCGCTTCGAAGGCCGAGCGGCTTTTGCACTGAACGCCCAGGCCACGCTGGTGCCGACCCCCGCCATGGCGCCCGAGCGCATCGACCTGGCGTCGCTCGGCGCCCGCTGCACCCAGGACACGGCCTCGGACTCCGCCGGCCTGCGCTCGCCGCAGGAGGCCCACCTGGCCTTCGGTCCGCGCTGGCGGGTGTTGCAGCAGCTCGGCTACGGCGAAGGCGAAGGGCTGGCGCGGCTGGCCCTGCCCGAGGCCTTCCACGCCGACCTGTCGGACGGCTTTGAACTGCACCCGGCGTTGCTGGACCTGGCCACCGGCTGGGCGATGCGACTGATCGCCGGGTACGCACCCGATCACCTGTGGGTCCCGGTGTCGTACCGCGAAGTCCGCGTCCACCGCGCCCTGCCCGCCGAGGTGTGGAGCTGGGTGCGCAACGCGCAGGACAACCGCAGCGACGCGCCCTTCGCGGTGTTCGACGTCACGCTGGCGGACGCCGAAGGCCGGGTGTGCGTGGACATCCGGGGCTTTTCCATCAAGCGACTGCAAGAAGGCGGTTTTGCGGCGTCGGTGGGCCGCCTCGACGCCCGCGAACTCGAATTCGCCGCGGGCGGTGGCAGCGAGGGCGCCGCCAAACTCTCGCCCGCCGAAGAGCAGCTCCAACACACCATGTCGCTCGGCATCCGGCCGGCCGAGGGCGCCGACGCCTTTGGCCGCGCCCTGGCCGTCGGCCTGCCCCAGGTCGTCGTGTCCTCGCTGCCGCTGGCCGCGCTGATCGCCCAGGCCGAGCGCACCGCCGCCAGCGCCGCCAGTTCGGGCCAGAAGTTCCAGCGGCCGGACCTCGACAGCACCTACGCCGAACCGACCAACGATGTCGAACGGACCCTGGTGGGTTTCTGGGAAGAGTTGCTGGGGGTCGATCAGGTCGGCATCCACGACAGCTTCTTCGACCTCGGCGGCCACTCGCTGATTGCCGTGCGGCTGTTTGCCATGGTGAAGAAGGCCTACCGCGTCGACTTCCCGATCTCGGTGCTTTTCGAGGCGCCCACCATCGCGCTGTGCGCGGCCATGATCCGCGAGCGCATCGGCGACACCTCCACGGGGACAGCCTCCAGCGGCACGGGTGCGGCGGCCGAGCCGCGCCGCCGCTTCACCCACCTGGTGGCGATGCACGACGGCGAAGGCGGTCCGAAGACGCCGTTCTTCCTGGTGGCCGGCATGTTCGGCAACGTGCTCAACCTGCGCCACCTCGCCCGCCTCATCGGAACCGATCGCCCCTTCTACGGTCTGCAGGCGCGCGGGCTGTACGGCGACCAAAAGCCCCACACCAGCCTGGTGGAGGCCGCGACCGACTACATCGCCGAAATGCGGCAGGTCCAGCCCCAGGGGCCCTACCTCCTGGGCGGGTTCTCGGGTGGCGGCATCACCGCCTTCGAGATCGCCCGCCAGCTGGAAGCGGCCGGCGAAAAAGTCTCGCTGCTGGTGCTCCTGGACACCCCGCTGCCGGTGCGACCCTCGCTCACGCGGCCGGACAAGGCCCTCATCAAGCTCGCCGAACTGCGCCGCGGGGGACTCGGTTACCTCAGGCAATGGATCCAGGACCGCTGGGCCTGGGAAAAGCAGCGCCGCGCCGGACCGGCCGTGCCCACGGGCAACGCCCATCAACTGCACAACGCGGAAATCGAAGCGGCATTCCGCACCGCGGTGGCGGCCTATCAGGTGGCGCCCTGGAACGGACCCACGGTTCTGTTCCGCCCGCCGCTGGACCGCCGCTGGAAAGTCACCGGCGGGCGCTGGGTGAGCGCGGCCCGGGAGTACGTGTTCGACGACAACGAGTGGCGCCAACACCTCAGCGCCCTGCGCATCATGGAAGTGCCCGGCGACCATGACTCGATGGTCCTGGAGCCCAACGTCCGCGTGCTGGCCGCGCGCATCAAATCCTGCATCCAGGACGCCGAAGCGTCTTCCCAACCATGACTTCTGGTCCCAGCGTCTTGACCGTGATGGTCAACTTCCGCACCGCTGACATGACCCTGCGCGCGCTGGAGGCTGCCGTTCGTGAAATGGTCGACATCCCTGGCGGCATCACGGTGGTCGACAACGACTCGGGCGATGGCTCGTACGAAAAGATGCGCGACACCGTGGCGGCGCGCGGCTGGGACCGTGTGCGCGTCGTCGCGTCGGGCCGCAACGGCGGGTTTGGCGCGGGAAACAATATCGGCATTCGTCTGGGCTTGCCGGATGGCAGCGCGCCCGATTTTGTCTACTTGTTGAACTCGGATGCCTTTCCAGAACCAGGATCCATCCATCGGCTGCTGGAGCACATGAAGGGAGATCCCGGCTGTGGTTTCGCCGGCGGGCACACCTTCGGTCAGGACAGCGCTTTCCATCAAACCGCCTTTCGCTTTCCGAGCGTGTTCAGCGAGTTCGAAGCGGCTGCCTGCACCGGCGTCATCTCCCGGCTGCTTCGGCGCCATATCGTGGCGATTCCGGAGCCGAAGACGTCGATGCCTGTGGACTGGCTGGCAGGAGCCAGTCTCTTGATCCGGCGCGCGACCCTTGACCAGATCGGTCTTTTCGATGAGACGTTCTTCCTCTATTTTGAGGAGACCGATTTATGCCTGCGTGGCGCGCGAGCCGGGTGGCGATCCCATTATGTGAAGGAGAGCCGGATCATGCACATCGGCTCGGTCTCCACCGGCATGAAGCGATGGGGCCGTACGCCCGGGTACTGGTTCGATTCGCGCCTCTGGTACTTCACCAAGAACCACGGCGCGGCCTACGCAGCGATGGCCACATTCGCGTACGCTGCTGGGTCCCTGATCCTGATGGCCCGGTACTTGCTGGGCAAAAAACGCGCGGAAGGTCCGGCGCGATTCGTCCCGGACCTCGTCTCCCACGCCCTGCGCTGCCTGTGGCACCGACGCCTGGTGGGCGGCCGTCCTGGCAACGCCAACTGACTTCCATTCTTTCGACTCCGGAGCCGACGATGAGCCGTTTTTCCTGTGTGGTGATGGGCAACGAATCCCTGCTGGTGCAGTGCGCCGAGCGGGTGTTGCAGGGCGGGGATTCGATTGAAGCCGTCATCACGCGCAATGCCGACGTGCGCCGCTGGGCCACCGGCCACGGCCTGCGCGTCGAAGCGCCGGGCACCGATCTGCCGCAGCGGCTGGCTGGCCTGTCGTTTGACTGGCTGTTCAGCATCGCCAACCTGTCGGTGATTCCGCAGGCGCTGCTGGACCAGGCCGCGCGCGGCGCCATCAACTTCCACGACGGCCCCCTGCCCCGCCACGCCGGCCTCAACGCGCCGGTGTGGGCCATCCTCGGTCAGGAAAAGCGCCACGGCGTGACCTGGCACCTGATTGAGGGCGGTATCGACGAAGGTGACATCGTCGGGCAGGTGATGTTCGACCTCGCGCCCCACGAAACGGCGCTCACGCTCAACACCCGGTGCTACGAAGCGGCCATGGACAGTTTTGGCGAGCTGCTCGCCGACCTGCGCGGGCCCGGTCTGCGCCGTGTGGCCCAGGACCTGAGCCAGCGCACGTATCACGAGCGGCTCAAGCGGCCCGAGGCGGCCGCGCGGCTCGATTTCTCGCAGCCCGCGGACGCGCTGGTGGCGCTGGTGTGCGCGCTGGACCATGGCGCGTACTGGAACCCACTGACCTGCGCCAAGGTCGAGGTGGCCGGCCGGGTTCTGGCGGTGGGCGCTGCCCGCGCCGAGACCGACCGGGCCGCGGCGCCGGCGGGCGCCGTGCTCGAGGCCACGCCGGCCGGTCTGGTGGTGGGCACGGCCAGTGTGCCGGTGCGCCTGACCGGGCTGCGCGATCTGCTGGGACAACCCGTCTGCCCCAGCACGGTGGCCACCGCGGGCACCGTGCTGCTGCCGCTGGACGCCGCCACGGCCCGCCAGCTCACCGAAGCCCACGCCGCGGTGGTGGCGGGGGAAGCGCGGTGGCGTACGCGGCTGCAGGCGCCCCAGGCCATCGACCTGCCTTCGGTGACCGCCAGCACGGCCGACGCCGCCTGGGCGTCCGACCCGCTGCGCGTGCCTGCGGGTCTCTCGGGCGACGCCGTGCTGGCCGCGCTGGCGGCGGCGGTGGCCCGCGTGAGCGGCAAAGCGGCCTTCGACTTGGCCTGGGCGGCCGGAGACACCAGCCCCGCGCCGGGCTACCTGAGTGGCTGGGTGCCGGTGCGCGTGACGGCGCCGGCCGAGCAGCGGTTCGGCGCGTTCCGCGCGGCCTGCAACAGCGAATGGGCCGCGGCGCGACAACACCCGGCCTTCGCGCTGGACCTCGTGGTCCGCGACCCGGCGATCCACGGCCTGACCGTGCCGCAGGTGGCGCTGTCGGCGGGTGCGCGCCCGGTGGAGGGCGCGGTGCTGACCGTGGCCCTGGGAGGCCAGAGCAGCGACGGCAGCGCCACCGTCTGGACCGACGCCTCCCGCCTGCCGCGCGAGGCCGCGAGCACGCTGGTCGGGCGGTTGCAGACGGTGCTCGACGCGCTGGCAGCGACCGCCGGCGACGACCTGGCGCTGGGTTTGCTGCCGATCATGTCCGCCCAGGAGCGCGACCAGGTGCTCTACGGCTGGAACGACACCGCGCGCCCCTACGAGCGCAACACCTGCGTGCACCAGTTCTTCGAAGCCCAGGTCGGTCGCACGCCTGAGGCCACCGCGGTGGTCTTTGAAGGCACCGCCCTGAGCTACGCCGAGCTCAACGCACGCGCCAACCGCGTGGCACACCGCCTGATCGAACTCGGGGTGCGGCCCGGCACGCTGGTCGGCCTGTACGCGCCACGCTCGCTGGAGCTGCTGATCGGCGCCCTGGCCATCCAGAAGGCCGGTGGCGGCTACGTGCCGCTGGATCCCGCCTACCCGGCCGACCGCATCGCGCTGTACATCGAAGACAGCCAGGCGCCGGTGATCGTCGCCACGGCCGAACTGGTGCCGAGCCTGCCGGCGCACCAGGCCAAGGTGCTGGTCATCGACCGCGACCCCGCGCTGGCGCAGCAACCCGAAAGCAACCCGGACAGCGGCGTGCAGCCGGCGGACATCGCCTACATGATCTACACCTCGGGTTCCACCGGCCGCCCCAAGGGCGTGATGGTGGAGCACCGCAATGTGTCGAACTTCTTCACCGGCATGGACGAGCGCATCCGCCACGACCCGCCGGGCGTGTGGCTGGCGGTCACCAGCCTGTCCTTCGACATCTCGGTGCTGGAGCTGTTCTACACCTTGGCGCGCGGCTTCAAGCTGGTGTTGTCCAGCGACGAGAACCGCACGCTGGTCTCTAGCGGCGGCGTGGCCATCTCGGCGCAGAAGATGGACTTCAGCCTCTACTACTGGGGCAACGACGACGGCGCCGGTCCGCGCAAATACGAGCTGCTGCTCGAAGGCGCGAAGTTCGCCGACGCGCACGGCTTCTGCGCTGTCTGGACGCCGGAGCGGCACTTTCACGCGTTCGGCGGCCCGTACCCCAACCCGTCGGTGACCGGCGCCGCCGTGGCCGCGGTGACCAAGAACATCGGCGTGCGAGCGGGCAGCTGCGTCGGGCCGCTGCACCACCCGGCGCGCATCGCCGAGGAATGGGCGGTCATCGACAACCTCACCAACGGGCGCGCGGCCCTGGCCATCGCCTCCGGCTGGCAGCCCGACGACTTCGTCCTGCGGCCGCAGAACACGCCGCCGCACAACAAAAAGGCGATGTTCGACACGATCGACCAGCTGCGCCGACTCTGGCGCGGTGAGGCCGTGGGCTTTCCCACCGCCAGCGGCGCGCTGTTCGACGTGGTCACGCAGCCGCGTCCGGTGTCGAAGGAATTGCCGGTGTGGGTCACGACCGCCGGCAACCCCGACACCTGGCGCGAGGCCGGCGCGATTGGGGCCAACGTGCTGACCCACCTGCTCGGCCAGAGCGTGCAGGAGGTCGGCGACAAGATCCGCCTGTATCACCAGGCCTTGCGCGATGCGGGACACGACCCGGCGCAGTTCACCGTCACGCTGATGCTGCACACCTTCGTGGCGGCCGACCGCGAGACGGCCCGCGAGATTGCCCGCGAGCCCATGAAGGCCTACCTGCGCAGCGCCGCCGGCCTCATCAAGCAGTACGCCTGGGCGTTCCCCGCGTTCAAGAAGCCTGCCGGCGTGAGCAACCCTTTTGAGCTGGACCTGCGCTCGCTCAGCGATGAAGAGATGGAAGGCATCCTTGACTTCGCCTTCCAGCGCTATTTCGAAGACTCGGGCCTGTTCGGCACGGTGGACGACTGCCTGCGCCGCGTGGAGGAGCTCAAGGCCATCGGCGTGGGCGAGGTCGCCTGCCTTATCGACTACGGCATTCCCACGGAGACGGTCCTGGAGGGGCTCAAGCCGCTGGCGGAGGTACGTCGGCGCGCCAACGAGCCGAGCGCCGTGGCCGAGGACGACTTCTCCATCGCCGCCCAGATCCTGCGCCACGGCGTGACGCACCTGCAGTGCACGCCCAGCATGGCGCGGATGATCGCGATGAACGACGAGGCGCGCGCAGCGCTGGGCCGCGTGCAGCATCTGATGATCGGCGGCGAAGCCCTGCCCGGCACGCTGGTCGCCGAACTGGGCCAGGTCACGCGGGCGTCGATCGAGAACATGTACGGCCCCACCGAGACCACGATCTGGTCGTCCACCGAGACCGCCCGCGCCACCGAGGCCGTGGTCAACATCGGCCGACCGATCGCCAACACGCAGTTCTACGTGCTAGACGAGAACCGCCAGCCACTGCCCGTGGGCGTGCCCGGCGAGCTGTACATCGGCGGCGACGGCGTGACGCGCGGCTATTGGCAGCGCCCTGACCTGACCGCCGAGCGTTTCCCCGCCGACCCGTTCGTGAAACCCGAGCGTGCCGCGCCCGGCGGCGCACGCATGTACCGCACCGGCGATCTCGCGCGCTGGCGGCCGGACGGGCGCATCGACTTCCTGGGGCGCGCCGACTTCCAGGTGAAGATCCGCGGCTACCGCATCGAGCTGGGCGAGATCGAGGCCGTGCTGGAGGGCGCACCGGGCGTGCTGCAGGCGGTGGTGGTGGCGCGGGAAGACCAGCCGGGCGACGTGCGTCTGGTGGCGTACGTGCGGGCCAACCCGGGCTTCGAGCCCGCCGGTCTGCGCGACTGGGCCAGCAGCCGGTTGCCGGAACACATGCTGCCGAGCCACACGGTGGTGATCGACGAATTCCCGCTCACACCCAACCGCAAGGTCGACCGCAAGGCGCTGCCCGCGCCGGGCGTGGCTGCGGTGCGGGAGCGCACGGAGGTCTTTGTCGAGCCCGAGAACGAAGTCGAGCAAACCATCGCCACGATCTGGTCGCGCGTGCTGGGCGTGCCCAAAGTCGGGGCCAAGGACAATTTCTTCGCGCTCGGCGGACACTCGCTGCTCGCGGTGCAGGCGCATCGCGAAATCAAGCAGGCGCTCGGCCATGCCCGCATGAGCATCACCGACATCTTCCGCTTCCCCACGCTCGCGGCGCTGGCAGCCCACCTCGATGACAAGCCGAGAGAGACCACGGAGTCTGCGTCCGACAGCGCCGAGCGCGCGGCGATGCGGGCCGACGCGATGTCACGCCGGCGTGCCATGCGGGCGGGGAAGGCGCCCCAGGCGTGATGGAAGCGCCTGCGGCGCGGCTTCGGCACGATCCGCTGGCTCCCCTCGGCGACCGGCTTCGGGCAGCGCTGGGACCGGGCGTCGGTATCGCCTGGGGGGATGTCGACGGCGACCCCGACACCTTGTGGCCGGATGAGCGACCCGCGGTGGCACGCGCCATCGAGCGACGCCGGCGGGAGTTCGCGGCCGGGCGGAGTGCCGCCCGGCGGGCCATGGCAGCCCTCGGACGGCCCGCCTGCGCCATCCCCGCGGGAGCCGACCGCGCCCCCGTGTGGCCGGCGAACTGGGTCGGTTCTATCGCGCACGATGCGCGGGGATGCTTCGCCGTGGCGGCTCCCGCCGCCGACCTCCACGCCGTCGGCATTGACCTGGACGCGGCGGCGCCGCTGGAAGCCGGGTTGTGGGACCTTGTGTGCACCCCGGACGAGATCCGACGCCTGCCCGGCGACGACGACGTCCAGCGGGGGCGCTGGGCCAAACGCCTCTTCTGCGCCAAGGAGGCGTACTACAAGTGGCAGCACCCCCAGACGCATCGGATGCTCTCGTTTCACGAGGTTGAAGTCATCTGGCTGCCCGACAACGCCTTTGAGGCCCGCCCGGCCGATCCGCGCGGGCTGACACACGACCTGCCCGGACGCTGGACCGAGGACGGCACCTGGATCCTCGCCTGGGTGGCGGGCAGGGCGCGACGCTGATGGCGCCGACCCACCCGGGTTTACCCCATCCACCCAAACCAAAACATGCACTAAAGTGCATCGCATGCCCGCACCATCCAAACTCCTCATCCTCGTCGGCACGATGACGAACACGGCCGAGTACGTCGCTCAGGCCATCGAGATGGCGTGCGGCGATCTGATGGCGGCGATCGAGGTGCGGATGATGGACGGACTGGACGGGTCGGTCTTCGACGAAGATGCACTTTACGTCATATGCACCTCGACCTACGGCGCGGGTGACGTGCCGGACAACGCCCAGCACCTGTACACGTCGCTCGACGCCCAGCCCCGCTTCCTCGGGCATGTGCGCTACGGCGTCATCGCGCTGGGCGACAGCGCCTACCCCCAGACTTTCTGCAACGGCGGGCGTCGCTTCGACGAGCGCCTGCGCGACCTGGGCGCCGTGCGGCTGGGCGAGGTGCTGCAACTCGACGCCTCGGAATGCCACGACCCGGAAGCCGCGGGCGCAGCCTGGTGCCGGATCTGGCTGGAAGCGGTGCTGGCCGGCGAATCTTTGAAATCTGAATAGTTGACAAGTGAACTAAGGGAAATTCTGGATCGCCACCACCGGTCAGCCCCCCTACAGTGCCCAGCGACACCACCCACCACAGGAGACCTTCCATGACCACCCGCCGACTCGTTCTGACCCGCAGCGCCGCCGTGATCGGCGCCGCATCCACCGGGCTGTTGCTGCCGCAGATCGTGCGCGCCCAGTCCGACAAGGTGCGGGTCGGCTTCATGCTCCCGTACACCGGCACCTTCGCCCAGCTGGGCGTGGCCATCGAAAACGGCTTCCGCCTTGCCCTGAACGAACAGGGCGGCAAGCTCGGCGGCCGCGAGGTGGAGTTCTTCAAGGTGGACGACGAGTCCAACCCGGCCAAGGGCATCGAGAACGCCACCCGCCTCGTGCAGCGCGACAAGGTGGATGTGCTGGTCGGCACGGTGCACTCGGGCGTGCAGATGGGCATCCACCGCGTGGCGCGGGAGTCGGGCGTGCTGAACCTGATTCCGAACGCCGGGGTGCATGTCGCCACCCGCGCCCAGTGCGCGCCCAACGTCTTCCGCACGTCGTTCACCAACAGCCAGCCCACGCTGGCGCTGGGCAAACCGATGATGGACCGCGGCCACAAGAAGGCCGTGTGGATCACCTGGAACTACGCCGCGGGCGACGAGGCGTTTGAGGGCTTTGAGCAGAGCTACACCGCCGCGGGCGGCCAGATCGTGAAGAAGCTGGGGCTGCCCTTCCCGAACGTGGAATTCCAGGCGCTGCTGACCGAGATCGCGGCCCTCAAGCCCGACGCGGTGGCCTGCTTCTTCGCCGGCGGCGGCGCGGCCAAGTTCCTGCGCGACTACGCCGCGGCGGGCCTGAACAAGAACATCCAGCTCTACGGCTCCGGCTTCCTGACCGAAGGCGTGCTCGAAGCAGCGGGCGACGCGGCCAACGGCGTGCTGACCACGATGCACTACAGCGACTCGCTGGACACGCCGCGCAACAAGCAGTTCCGCCTGGAATACGCCAAGACCTTCAAGCTGCAGCCCGACGTGTACGCCGTGCAGGGCTACGACACGGGCCTGCTGCTGATCCGCGGCGCCAACGCCGTCAAAGGCGACCTGGCCAACAAGCAGGCGCTGTACACCGCCATGCGCGGCGCGGAAATCGACAGCCCGCGCGGCAAGTGGAAGATGAGCGCGCAACACAACCCGATCCAGGACATCTACCTGCGCCGCGTTGAAAACCGCGAAAACAAGGTGATCGGCATCGCCGGCAAGGCCGTGGCCGACCCCGGCACCGGCTGCCGCATGGCCTGACCCCCTCCCCGACCCACCACCTTTCCCGGCCTGATCGGCCGGCCCCCGCCGGGGCCGGCCGGGATCGCCCTGCGCCATGGATTTCGCCAACTTCCTCATCCAGCTGCTCAACAGCCTGCAATACGGGCTGCTGCTGTTCATGCTGGCCGCCGGCCTGACGCTGATCTTCGGCATCATGGGCGTGGTCAACCTGGCGCACGGCAGCTTCTACATGCTCGGCGCCTACCTGGCCTGGTTCTTCACCGGCCAGCTGGGCAGTCTGGCGCTGGCGATCGCGCTGGGCGCGGTGCTGGCGGTGGTGTTTGGCTGGGTGCTGGAATGGCTGCTGTTCCGCCACTTCTACCACCGAGACCACCTCGACCAGGTGCTGCTCACCTTTGGCCTGATCTACATCTTCGAGGAGTTGCGCTCCATCCTCTGGGGCGACGATGTCCACGCGGTGCAGGTGCCCGAGGTGCTGAACTGGTCAATCCCGCTCACCGAAAACCTGTCGTACCCGGTCTACCGGCTGGTGATGTCGGGCGTGTGCATCGCGCTGGCGCTGGGCCTGTACCTGCTGATCAGCAAGACCCGCCTGGGCATGAAGATCCGCGCCGGCGCCTTCAACCGGGAGATGGCCGAGGCGCTGGGCGTGAACATCCGGCTGATCCACGGCGTGGTGTTCGCCCTCGGCGTGGGCCTGGCCGCGGTGGCGGGGATGATCGCCTCGCCGGTGGCCAGCGTGTACCCCGGCATGGGCAGCTCGGTGCTGATCATGTGTTTCGTGGTGGTGGTGATCGGTGGCATCGGCTCGGTGCGGGGCGCCCTGGTGGCGGCGCTGCTCGTCGGGCTGGTGGACACCTTCGGCAAGGTGCTGGTGCCGCAGATCGCGGGCATGGCGGTGTACATGCTCATGGCGCTGGTGCTTCTCTACAAGCCCGAAGGCCTGTTCAAGCAGTGAGGACCCGATGAGCGCCGCCAAAGCACAACTCGAAAAGCTGCCGCGCAGCGCCCAGTTCATGCTGGGTCTGGGGGCCATCGCCCTCGCCGCCTTTCCGCTGGTGCCGTTCACCGGCGCGGATTTCTACCTGGGCATGCTCTCGCAGATGATGATCCTGGCGATCTTCGCGATGAGCCTCGATTTGCTGCAGGGCGTGACGGGCCTGGTCTCGCTGGGCCACGCCGCCTACTTCGGACTGGCCGGCTATGCGCTGGCCTTCCTCACGCCGCAGACGGCGCCGGTGGCGCTGTGGTGGACGCTGCCGGTGGCGGTGGCCGCATCGGGCGCCGCGGCTTTGCTAATCGGCTTCTTCGTGGTCCGCACCCACGGGATCTACTTCATCATGGTCACCATGGCGTTCGCGCAGATGGTGTTCTACATCTTCTTCGACAACAAGGCGCTGGGCGGCTCCGACGGCATCTACGTCACCTTCCGCCCCGAGGCCACCGCGCTGGGCCTCGACCTGGAGAACAAAGTCACCTTCTACTACGTCACGCTGGCGGTGCTGGTGCTGGTCTATGCCTTCCTGCGACGCCTGCTGTTCTCGCCCTTCGGCCGCGTGCTGGCCGGCATCCGGGTCAACGAACACCGCATGCGCGCGGTCGGCTACGGCACCTTCGGCTACAAGCTCACCGCCTTCACGCTGGCCGGCGCACTGGCGGGCCTGGCGGGTTACCTCTGGGCCGCGCAGACCGGCTTCGTCAACCCGGAGCTGATGGGTTTCCACCTCAGCGCCCACGCGATCATGATGGTCATCCTCGGCGGCATGGGGAACTTCGCCGGGGCGATCGTCGGCGCCTTCGCGTTCGAGTACGTGATGCACTTCTTCAAGGACCTGACCAAGCACTGGCAGCTGCTCATGGGCGGCTTCATCGTGCTGGTGGTGATCGTCGCCCCGCGCGGCCTGTTGGGCCTGCTGGCCCGCCGCAACCCGGGAGACCGCGCATGAGCGAGCCGCTGCTTTCGGCCCAGGGCCTGACCAAGCGCTTCGGTGGACTGGCCGCGGTCAACGACGTCTCGGTCGATCTGCACCGCGACCGCATCCACGCCGTCATCGGCCCGAACGGCGCGGGCAAATCCACGCTGACCAACCTGCTGTCCGGCGACCTGCCGCCCACGGCGGGTCGCATCCTGCTAAACGGGCACGACATCACCGGCCAATCGCCCGAGTCGATCGCGCGCCGCGGTCTGGGCCGCAGCTACCAGAAGACCAACATCTTCCTGCCGTTCACGGTGTGGGACAACGTGCGGCTGGCGGCGCAATCGCGCGAGCGCCACCGCCCCTTCAACCCGCTGCACTGGCTGGGCGCCGCGGCGCGGATGCCCGCGGTCAACCAGCGTTGCGAGCGCGCCCTGGAACTCGCCGGCCTGACCGCCCGCGCGCAGGCGGTGGCCGCCACCATCAGCCACGGCGAGCAGCGCCAGCTGGAGATCGCCATGACCCTGGCCACCGAGCCCACGGTGCTGCTGCTCGACGAACCACTGGCCGGCATGGGCGCGGCCGAGGCGGAGTCGATGGTGGCGCTGTTGCAGCGGCTCAAGGCGGACCACGCCATGCTGCTGGTGGAACACGACATGGACGCGGTGTTTGCGCTGGCCGATGTGTTGACCGTGATGGTCAACGGCCAGGTGATCGCCAGCGGCAGCCCGGCCGATGTGCGCGCCGACGCGGGCGTGCAGGCCGCCTACCTGGGCGAGGAACACGCATGAGCACGCCCCTGATCGAGGCCACCGGCCTGCACACCCACTACGGGCAGAGCCACATCCTGCGCGGCATCCATTTCACCGTCCGGCCGGGCGAAACCATCGGCCTGATGGGCCGCAACGGCATGGGCAAATCCACCCTGCTGAAGTCGCTGATGGGCATCGTCAAGCCCAGCGGTGGCGAGGTGCGTGTCAAGGGTCGCCCCATGACCGGGGCCACGCCGTACGCCGTGGCGCGCGAGGGCATCGCCTACGTGCCGGAGGGCCGCGGCATCTTCGGCAACCTGAGCGTCAAGGAGAACCTCGTGATGGCCGCGCGCGCCGGCACGCGGGGCCAGCGGGACTGGACCTACGAGCGCGTGCTCGACACCTTTCCGCGCCTGGGCGAGCGGCTCAACCACGGCGGTCAGCAGCTCAGCGGCGGCGAGCAGCAGATGCTCACCATCGGCCGCGCGCTGATGACCAACCCCGACCTGCTCATCCTCGACGAAGCCACCGAGGGCCTCGCGCCGCTGATCGCGCGCGAGATCTGGCGCATCTGCGGCGTCATCCGCGACAGCGGCATCAGCAGCGTGATCGTGGACAAAAACTGGAAGCACGTCACCCAGATCAGCGACCGCAACGTGATCCTCGTGAAGGGCGAGGTCGTGTTCGAGGGCAGCAGCGCCGATCTGCTGCGCCAGCCCGAACTGCTCGAGCAGCACCTCGGCGTCTGACCCACCGGCCGCACGGGATCACAGCAGCGGCTGCAACTCCCGCGCGGCGTCGCTGAGCAGCGGCAGCCACTCACGGCGCAGCGCCGCGTCGTCCATCCGCTGCGGCGTGGTCACCACGTTGAGCGCTGCCACGGTGCGTCCGCGCAAGTCGCGCAGCGGCACCGCCAGGGCCAGCACGCCGAGTTCGTGTTCCTCGCGCGCCACCGCGTGGTCCCCGGCCCGCGCCTGGGCCACCAACGCCTTGAGTGCCCGGGGATCGACCACGGTGTGGGGCGTGAGCCGGGGCAGTTCCCGGCCCCGCAGCCAGGCGTCGAGCGCGCGCGGCTTTAACGCAGCGAGCAGCACCCGACCGGTGGACGTGGCGTGGGCCGGCAGGCGCGCGCCCAGATGCAGGCCGTAGGCCATCAGCCGTTGCGCGGCGGGCGACACCCCGCGCGCCACGATCACCACCTGGTCGTCGTCGAGCACCACGGCCGAGAGCGACTCGCGCGTGGCCGCGGCCAGCCGGTTGAGCGTGGGCTGCACCAGCCGCGGCAACCGGGCCGAGGCGAGGTAGCTGCCCGAGAAGCGCAGCACCTTTGGCGAGAGCCAGTAGTGGCTGCCATCGGTCTCCAGGTAGCCCAGGTGGGCCAGGGTGAGCAGGTGGCGCCGGGCGGCAGCGCGGGTCAGGCCGGCACGCTCGGCCGCCTGCGTGGCGTTGAGCCGCTGGCGCTCCGTGTCAAAGCTCTCGAGCACCGCCATGCCCTTGGCCATGCCCTCGATGAAGTCGGCCCGCGCGATGGGGGGTTTGTCAGGGATCGGGGCTTGGTCCATCGCGCGATTATCGGCCGGCTGACGATTTCTGCGCGGTGATCGCACAGAGCATCCGATGATCGCGCAGCGGATGCAGCGCCGTCTTGTGAGACCCGCGGTGCATTCCTAGAGTCTTGCCCATTCAGGAGACACCATGCGTACCCAGGTCGCCATCATTGGCGCCGGCCCCTCGGGCCTGCTGCTCGGCCAGCTGTTGCACAAGGCCGGCATCGACAACGTGATCATCGAGCGGCAGACCGCCGACTACGTGCTCGGACGCATCCGCGCCGGCATCCTCGAGCAGATCACGGTCGACCTGCTGCGCGAGGCGGGCGTGGGCGAGCGCGTCGCTCGCGAAGGCACGGTGCACCACAGCATCGAGCTGGTCTACCGCAACACCCGCCACCCGATCGACGTGACTGGCTTGACCGGCGGCAAGGTCGTCACGGCCTACGGCCAGACCGAGGTGACGCGCGACCTCATGGACGCACGCGCCGCGGCCGGCTTGCCGACCGTGTACAGCGCGGCCGACGTGAGCGTGTCGGGCTTTGATGGTGACCGCCCGGTGGTGCGCTACCGCCTGGGTGATCAGACCCACGAACTGTCCTGCGACTTCATCGCCGGCTGCGACGGCTTCCACGGCGTTTGCCGCGCCAGCGTGCCGCGCGAGGCGATCACCGAATACGAAAAGGTCTACCCGTTCGGCTGGCTGGGGGTGCTGGCGGACGTGCCGCCGGTGTCGCCCCACGCGATCGTCTACGCCAACAGCGAGCGCGGCTTCGCACTGTGCAGCATGCGCAGCCTCACCCGCAGCCGCTATTACGTGCAATGTCCGGTGGACGACCGGCTGGACGACTGGAGCGATGACCGCTTCTGGGACGAGCTGCGCCGGCGCCTCGACCCCGACATGGCCAGCCGCATCGTCACCGGCCCCAGCATCGAAAAGAGCATCGCGCCGCTGCGCAGCTTTGTGGCCGAGCCGATGCGTTTCGGCCGGCTGTTCCTGGCCGGCGACGCGGCGCACATCGTGCCGCCGACCGGGGCCAAGGGCCTGAACCTGGCGGCCAGCGACGTGAAATACCTCGCGACCGGCCTGATCGAACACTACCGCGAAGGCAGCGACGCCGGCATCGACCACTACTCCGCGCGGGCGCTGGCGCGGGTGTGGCGCGCCGAGCGTTTCAGCTGGTGGCTCACCTCGCTGATGCACCGCTTTCCCGACACCGCGGGCTTTGGCCAGAAGGTGCAGGACGCCGAGCTGGAGTACCTGGTGAACTCCGAGGCGGCATCGCGCTCGCTGGCCGAAAACTACGTCGGTCTGCCGCTGGACTTCGGGCGGTCCTGAGCCGCCGCGCGGGCTGTCGCGCCCGCGCTGGCCGGCGGCCGTGGCGGCGCTACAGTGCCGGGGCATTCCCCTGCCCGACTGGAGACCCGTTTCCATGCCCTCGTCCGTCCTCAAGCCGCTGCGCGGCACCCGCGTCCTCAGCCTCGCCCTCAACCTGCCCGGCCCCGCCGCCTTGCTGCGCCTGCGCGAGCTGGGGGCCCGCTGCACCAAGGCCGAACCACCGGGCCGCGACGGCGGCAGCGGCGACCCCATGGGGGTCTACAACCCGGCGGCCTACGCCGAGATGCACGCCGGCGTGAAGGTGGTCACGATGGACCTCAAGAGCGAGGCGGGCCAGCGCGCCCTCCACCGGACCCTTGCCCGCACCGATCTGCTGCTGACCTCGTTCCGGCCGTCGGCACTCGCCAAACTGGGGCTCGACTGGAAGCGGCTGCACCGGCAGTACCCGGCGCTGGCCATGGTGGCTATCGTGGGAGCGCCGGGTGCGCGCGCCGAAGAGCCCGGCCACGACCTGACCTACCTGGCCGACGCCGGGCTGGTCAACGGCCTTGACCTGCCGCCCACGCTGTTTGCCGACATGGGCGGCGCCCTGATGGCGGCCGAGGCCGCGCTCAAGGCCCGCCTGCACCAGCTGGCCACCGGCCGCGGCTGCTTTCAGGAGGTGGCCTTGTCCGAAGCGGCCGCGTGGCTCGCCCGCCCGCGGCACTGGGGCCTCACCCAGCCCAGCGGCGCGGTGGGCGGTGCCCACGCGGGCTACCGCGTCTATCCTTGCCGGGACGGGCGGGTGGCGGTTGCCGCACTCGAGCCCCACTTCGCCGCGGCGCTGTGTCGCCTGGCCGGCGTGGCGGTCACCGACGGCAAAACCCTGTTCCGCCCGGCCACCCACGCCGCGATCGCCGCCTTCCTCGCCTCGCGCCGCCGGGTCGAGCTGGACCGGCTGGCCGTCGAACACGACATCCCGCTGCACACCCTGGCCTGACGACCGCTGCGGCACCGGCGGCGTGAAAACTGGCATGGCTTCGCCGGTCGGATTTGCGGTTCCGACAACGCCCCGTGCGATAGCCTACGGGGTATGAGGAAGACGGGAACCATCATCCGCTGGGAGAAAGAGCGCGCGTTCGGCTTCATCCGCAGCCCCGACACGGTGGCCGACGTGTTTTTCCACCTGCGCGACTACCTCGGGCCGCAGCCCATCCAGATCGGCCAGCCGGTGGAGTTTGACGAGATCGTGGTCGGCGGTCAGGGCCCGCGCGCGCTGACGGTCCGCGAACCGATGACCGAGCCGCAGTTCGGCCCGGTGGCGATGAGCGTGGCCAACACCCGCGGCGACCTGCTCCCGCGCGACCGCGCCGCCATCCGCCGCGAACCGGCCCGTGCCCGGGCCGCCGGCCCGCGGGAGCCGGGCTGGCTGGTTCCCGCCGTGCTCGGCCTGATGCTCGCGTGGGCGGTCGGCTGGGCGGCGGCGGTGGCGCTGGACCGCGTCGGCTGGGTGTGGCTGGCGGCGCTGGCGGTGCTCAACATCGCCACCTTCTTCGCCTATTGGTACGACAAGACCGCCGCGGAGCAAGGCGACTGGCGCACCCAGGAGGAGTTGCTGCACGCGCTGGCGCTGGCCGGCGGCTGGCCCGGGGCCTGGTGCGCGCAACGCACGTTCCGCCACAAGACCCGCAAAGTCCCGTTCCAGCGCGCCTTCTGGGGCACGGTCGTGTTGCACGGCCTGTGCCTGGGCCTGTTGCTGGCCGGGGTGATCATGCTGGGCGACTGACGGGCGCCCGCCACGGGGCCCGCTCCGCGCCCGGCCCGCCCTTTGTTCAGCGCTTTTTCTTGGCCGCGGCGAGACCGGCGCGCGGCGGCAGTCCGGTGTGCTGCGTCAGCAGGCGGCCTTTGGGCGGCGTGCTGTTCTTGCGGCGGGCGCTCTGGTAGGCGCCGTCGGTGGCCGGCTGGAAGGTGGGAATCAGGTGCTGCTTGCCGTTGCCGATCAGGTCGGCGCGGCCGAGCGACTTGAGCGCCTCGCGCAACAGCGGCCAGTTGTTCGGGTCGTGGTAGCGCAAAAACGCCTTGTGCAGGCGGCGGCGCTTCTCGCCGCGCACGATATCCACCCGTTCGGCCCGCTCGTCCCGGTGAATGCCTTTCAACGGGTTGAGGCTGGTGTGGTACATGGCCGTGGCGGTGGCCATCGGGCTGGGGTAGAAGGTCTGGACCTGGTCGGCCCGAAAGCCGTTGCGCTTGAGCCAGAGCGCCAGGTTCATCATGTCTTCGTCGCTGGTGCCCGGGTGGGCGGCGATGAAGTACGGGATCAGATACTGCTTCTTGCCGGCTTCTTCGCTGAATTTCTCGAAAAGCTGCTTGAACCGGTCGTAACTCCCGATGCCGGGCTTCATCATCTTCGACAGCGGACCGCCCTCGGTGTGCTCCGGCGCGATCTTGAGGTAGCCACCCACGTGGTGTTGCACCAGTTCCTTGACGTATTCGGGGCTCTTGATGGCCAGGTCGTAGCGCAGACCGGAGCCGATCAGCACCTTCTTGATGCCGCGCAGTTCGCGGGCGCGGCGGTAGATCTTGATCAGCGGGCCGTGATCGGTGGTGAGGTTCGGGCAGATGCCCGGGTAGACGCAGCTGGGCTTGCGGCAGGCGGCCTCGATCTCGGGCGTGCGGCACCCCAGGCGGTACATGTTGGCCGTGGGGCCACCCAGGTCGCTGACCACGCCGGTGAAGCCCTCCACCTTGTCGCGGATGTCCTCAATCTCGCGAATGATGGAGTCTTCGGAGCGGCTCTGGATGATGCGGCCTTCGTGCTCGGTGATGGAGCAGAAGGTGCAGCCACCGAAGCAGCCGCGCATGATGTTCACGCTGAAGCGGATCATCTCCCACGCGGGAATCTTGGTCGGCCCGTCGTGGCGACCGTGCTCGTCGGCGTAGGCCGGGTGCGGGCTGCGCGCATACGGCAGGTCGAACACATGGTCCATCTCCGCCGTGGTCAGCGGGATCGGCGGCGGGTTGATCCACACGTCGCGGGCGGTTGCGCCTTCGCCGTGCGCCTGCACCAGCGCGCGCGCGTTGCCCGGGTTGGCCTCCACGTGCAACACCCGGTTGGCATGGGCGTACAGCACCGCGTCGGCCTTCACCTGCTCATAGCTCGGCAGGCGGATCACGGTGCGCTCGCGCGGCGGGCGTTTGCCCTTGCCCTGCAGCGCCGGATTCGGCAGAAACGTCAGCGGCTGGATGGCACCGCCCTGCGGCGCGGGCGTCGATGCATCGCTGGCCGGCTCGTCTTTCGAACAGGACTGCCCCTGGGCCTGGGCCTGTTCGCTGGTGGTGAGGTAGGGATTCAGGTGGGCTTCCACCGGGCCGGGCTGGTCGACCTCGGTCGAGTCGATCTCGACCCAGCCCTCGGCCGTGGGATCACCGGGTCGGCGCACGAAGGCGGTGCCGCGCACATCGGTGATCGCTTCCACCGGGACCCGGGCCGCGAGGCGGTGGGCGATCTCGATCAGCGCGCGCTCGGCGTTGCCATACAGCAGCAGATCGCACTTGCTGTCCACCACGATGGAGCGGCGCACCTTGTCGCTCCAGTAATCGTAGTGGGCGATCCGCCGCAGGCTGCCTTCGATGCCGCCCAGGATGATCGGCACGTCCTTGTAGGCTTCGCGGCAGCGCTGGCTGTAGACGATGGCGGCGCGATCGGGGCGCTTGCCGCCGACATCGCCGGGCGTGTAGGCGTCGTCGCTGCGGATCTTCCGGTCGGCGGTGTACCGGTTGATCATGGAATCCATGTTGCCCGCGGTCACGCCCCAGAACAGGTTGGGCTTGCCCAGGGCCTTGAACGGTTCGGCGCTGGTCCAGTCAGGCTGGGCAATGATGCCTACGCGAAAGCCTTGCGCCTCCAGCACCCGGCCAATGACCGCCATGCCAAAGCTCGGGTGGTCCACATAGGCGTCGCCGGTGACGATGATGATGTCGCAGCTGTCCCAGCCCAGCGCCTCCATCTCGGCGCGACTCATCGGCAGGAACGGCGCGGTGCCGAAGCGCTTGGCCCAATACGGCCGGTAGCTGGTGATCGGCTTGGCAGCGCGCGGGAAGAAGGAGACGTCGATGGGGGCGTTCATGGGCAGGCGCGGACCCACGATGGGCGGCGGGGAGTGCGTCGGGAGACCGCGATTTTAGGCGCCCACCCCCCGCCACGAGGGGCCCGTGGTCATTCAGCGCCCGGGCGCCGGCCCCACGCGGTGCCGCGGCCCGAAGCGGCGCCACGTCATCCCTCGGTGGGCCGCCGCGGTCCCGGACTGGCCTCGCGCGCACTAGGATGCGTCACACCGCGCTCGCCGCGCTCACCGGAGACCACCATGCCCGCCTTCAGCACCCTGCGCATCGACCACGACCCGGCCAACCCGCGCATCGCCCGGCTGCTGCTCAACCGGCCCGAACGCCTCAACGCCATCAACGACCAGACCCCGCGCGAGATCCGGGCGGCGGTGGAGTGGGCCAACGAGGACCCGCAGGTCCATGTGATCGTCGTGCAGGGCGCGGGCAAGGGCTTCTGCGGCGGCTACGACCTCTCGCAGTTCGGTGAGGGCGACATCGATCACCCCTGCCAGCAGGAGCGACACCCCTGGGACCCGATGGACGACTACGCCTTCATGAAACGCAACACGGACGACTTCATGAGCCTGTGGAAAAGCCCAAAACCCACCATCGCGCAGGTGCACGGCGCGGCGGTGGCCGGCGGCAGCGACATTGCCCTGTGCTGTGACCTGCTGGTGATGGCCGAGGACGCGCGCATCGGCTACATGCCCACCCGCGTGTGGGGCTGCCCCACGACCGCCATGTGGACCTACCGGCTGGGCCCGATGCGCGCCAAGCAGCTCATGTTCACCGGCGATGTCATCGACGGGCGCACCGCCGCCGCCTGGGGTCTGGCCAACGAGGCCGTGCCGGCCGACCGGCTGGACGACGCGGTGCGCCGCCTGGCCGAGCGCATCGCCGGTGTGCCGCGCTCGCACCTGGCGATGCACAAGCTGGTGGTCAACCAGGTGATGCTCACGATGGGCCTGGAGCAGAGTCAAAGCCTGGCCACCGTCTTCGACGGCATCACCCGACACAACCCCGAGGGCCTGTGGTTCCGGCGTTACGCGCAGGCCGAGGGTTTCAAGGCCGCGGTGCAGTGGCGCGACAGCGGCCGCCCCATCCCCGAGGGCGACGAGGCCCGCGCCGCGATCCGCGAGCTGGAGGCGCGCCGCCCGTCCCAGCCCTGATCGCCGATGGGTGCAACTGGTTACCCCTCTTACGGGCACGGGTCGAATGTAAGCCCCGTGGCGCCTAGCATGGCCGCTCCTGAAATCATTCCGACAAGGAGCTTCCGCATGGCACTGCACTTCGGCAAACGCGAACTCGACCAACCCAAGACCCTGAGCCCCGGCATAGCCGTGCCGCGGCAGGCGCCGGGCACCATCACGCCGCCCGCCGCCACGGTGGCGCCGGCCGCGCCAGAGGCCGTCGCGGCGACCGCCGACGTGAGTGCGCCGGAAACCGGCGGCAGCAAGCTCACGGTGGGGCCGAACATCAAGCTCAAGGGCGTGGAGATCACCGACTGCGACACGCTGGTGGTCGAAGGCACGGTCGAGGCCACCATGGATTCGCGGGTCATCCAGATCGCACAGCAGGGCGCCTTCAAAGGCTCGGCCGAGATCGACATCGCGGAAATCCGGGGCCGGTTCGAGGGCAACCTCACGGTGCGCCAGAAGCTGGTCATCCACGCCAGCGGCCGGGTGACCGGCCGGATCCGCTACGGCAAGATCGTGGTGGAAGAAGGCGGCCAGCTCAGCGGCGACATCGAATGCGGCACCACGGCGGCACCCCGCGCGGGCACCGGCGGCCACGCCGGCCACCGCCCGGTCGGCACCCCCGACGCCCACGGCAGCACCACCATGGCGCTCGCCGCCTGAGCGCTCCGCGCCCCGGCGTTGCCGGGGGACTGGCGCGGCGGCTATGCTTCGCGCCATGTACGCCGCCTTCTTCGGGCTCCGGCACGAGCCATTCACCATCGCGCCGGATCCCCGCTACCTCTACATGACCGAGCGCCACCGGGAGGCGCTGGCGCACCTGGTGTATGGCGTGCGCGGGGGAGGCGGCTTTGTGGTTCTGACCGGCGACATCGGCACCGGCAAGACCACGCTGTGCCGCTGCCTGCTGCAGCAGATCCCGGCGGACTGCCGGGTGGCCTACATCTTCAACCCGAAGCTCACGGTGGGCGACCTGCTGCGCTCCATCTGCCAGGAATTCCAGATTCCGGTGGCGGCCAGCACGGGCGGGCCGGCCACGGTGCGCGACCACATCGAACCGCTCAACGACTACCTGCTGCGCAGCCACGGGGCCGGTGAGCGCAACGTGCTGATCATTGACGAGGCCCAGAACCTGACACCCCACGTGCTGGAGCAGCTGCGCCTGTTGACCAACCTGGAAACCAACGAGCAGAAGCTGTTGCAGATCGTGCTGATCGGTCAGCCCGAATTGCGGGACATGCTGGCGCGCCCGGAGCTGGAACAGCTCGCCCAGCGGGTGATCGCGCGCTTCCATCTCGGTGCGCTGACGCCGGCGGAGGCCACCCAGTACATCGAACACCGCCTTCGCGTGGCCGGTCTGCGCGGTCCGCTGCCCTTTGAGCCCGCGGCGCTGCAGCGCGTCCACGCGCTCACCGGCGGCGTGCCCCGCCGCATCAACCTGCTGTGCGACCGGGCGATGCTGGGCGCCTATGGCGCAGGCCAGGCCCGCATCGACCGGACCACCGTGGAGCGAGCTGCCCTGGAGGTGTTTGGCGAGTCGCGCGATTGCCCCCGCGCCGCGCGCCCCTGGACCTGGGCGGTCGGCGGTGCCGCGGTGGCACTCGCCGTCGCGGGCGTGGCGCTGGCCTGGTGGCTGCCGCGCACCGCCGGGCCGACCGGCACCCACACACCGACCCAGTCGCCCGCGCAGGCACCGACACCAAGCCCATCGGCACCGGCGGCGCCCGTGGTGGCCGCTCCGGCCTCCCCACCGGCCGCCACCGCGCCCGCCCTGCCCGTGGCGCCAGCCGATCCGGCCCCCGGCCCGGCGCCGAGCCCCGGCGCGCCCGCGCTCCCCGCGGCGCCGGCGGTGTTGCCACTGTCCCCCGTGCCCACCACCGGCCTGTGGCGCAGCGAAGACCCGCAGGCCTGGCGAGCGCTGCTGGGTCCGTGGCGGGTGGACCCTGGCGCCGGGGACCCGTGCACCGGGGCCTTGGCGGCCGGGCTGCAGTGCTACCGCACCGACCGGCTGACGCTGGAGGGCCTCATGGCGCTCGGACGACCCGGCATCGTGCTCCTGCGCCAGGCAACCGCGTCAGGCGCTGCGCTGGTGACGGGCGTGGATGCCGAGGCCGTGACGCTGCAGACGGCCGACGGCCCCTGGCGCGTGCGCCGCGACGACTTTGCCCGCGCCTGGCGCGGCGACTTCGCCACCGTCTGGCGCTTGCCCCCGGGCCAGCGCGGGCGGCTCACCGACGGGCGCACCGGCGCCGCCGGTGACTGGCTCGCCCAGCAGCTGGTGGCGCTGCAGGCCCGGCAGGCGATTCCCGCCACCGCGCGGACCACCGCCGAGCGGCTGGAAGCCTTCCAGCGCAGCCAGGGAATCGACGCCCGCGGACCGGCCGGCCCCATCACCTTCATGCAACTCAACCGCGCCGCCGGGGTCGATGAACCCCGGCTGACCGGCACCGCCCGCTGAGCGCCCATGTCCTACATCCTCGATGCCCTGCGGCGGGCCGACGCCGAACGCGAGCAAGGACAGGCCCCCGGCGTGCACACGCGCCACACCCTCGCCGCACCGGCCTCCCGGTCGACGGCCCGGCAGCCCCGGCGCGGTGGCGCGCCGAAGGCGGTGGCCGTCGCTGGGGCGCTGGGCGTGCTGGTGGCGGTGGCGCTGGCGGCGTGGCTCTGGGCGCGGGACACCGGGCCCACGGCCTCGCCCCCCACCGACAGCGGATCGGCGGTGATCCCCGCGCCGACCCCGGCCGACCGCCCGCCCACGACAGCCGCCATCACTCCCGCGACCGAGCCCCCCCACCGCGTGGCGGCCCCGCCCCCGATCCTCGCCCCCCTGGTTGCGCCGGTCGCGTCCCCGCCCCCGGCCGCGCCGGCGTCCGTCTCGGCGGCGCCCGCGCGCGCGGCCGCTGGCGCGCCCGTCGCCCA
This sequence comes from Hydrogenophaga sp. T66, assembly GCF_057219855.1. Classification (NCBI taxonomy): domain Bacteria; kingdom Pseudomonadati; phylum Pseudomonadota; class Betaproteobacteria; order Burkholderiales; family Comamonadaceae; genus Hydrogenophaga; species Hydrogenophaga sp. T66. The sequence goes on from NZ_JBXVVX010000001.1 coordinate 1,557,785, forward strand.
GCCCGGGGTACCGCCGGCCATCCTCGCGTTCACCGACCTCACGGCCGAGCAGCGCGCGGCCCTGCCGCCGGTCAACGTCACCGGCAGCACCTACAGCGAACGGGCGGCCCTGCGCACCCTCATCGTCAACGGGCAGGTGCTGCAAGAGGGCGATGAGATCGCGCCGGGGCTGCGGCTGGAAGCGATCGAAAAGCAGTCGGCCGTGCTCAACCACCGCGGCCTGCGTTACCGCGTGGGTTTGTGACGTGCCATCAGCCCCCCGCCTGACCGCCACCGACCTGCGCTTCGACGGCCCGCACGGGCCCCGTCTGGGGCCCCTCAGCGTCGACTGGGGGCCGGGCCTGCACGCCATCACCGGCGACGAAGGCTGCGGCAAGACCACGCTGCTGAGGCTGCTGTCGGGCCGGCTGGAGCCGTCGGGCGGTCGTGTCGAGCGTGTGCCTTCCGGGTCGGTGTGGCTCCACGATCCGCAGGCCCTGGTCCACGACGACGCCACGGACGCCCGGACGCCAGGCGCCGTGTGGGCCGACCTGCGGCGGCGCTGGCCCGGCGGTGACGACGACCGTTGGCAGGCCCTGGTCGACGCGCTCGCCCTCAGGCCACATCTCGAGAAGACCCTGGCCATGCTGTCCACCGGCAGCCGGCGTAAGGCCCTGATGGCCGCCGGGCTGGCCAGCGGCGCCGCGATCGTGTGCCTCGATCAGCCCTTCGCCGCCCTCGATGCCCCGTCCACGCGCGCCCTGCAGCGCGCCCTGCGCGAGGATGCGGACGACGGCCGGGTGATCGTCCTCGCGGACTTCGAGGTCCCGGCCGACCTGGCCGTCGACAGCGCGCTCACACTCCCGCCACCGTGACCGGCGGCGGGCGCAGTGCGTCCGTCAGCCGCTCGCGCAGCCAGCGATGCACCGGATCGGCCTGCCAGCGGCGGTGCCAGGCCAGATGCAGCGGCAGCGCCGGCGACACCACCTCGCGCGGCAGCGGCAGGCAACGCAGCGAGGGCGACCACGCCAACATGCGCTGCGCCTCGCCGGCGTGGGTGGTCAGCAAGCGTCCGGTGTGGGCCAGAAGCTCGGCGGCCGTGGGCCAACTGTCCACGCGCCGGGTGCGGCGCGGGCCCACGCCGGCGGCCGTGAGCGCGGCATCGATGGGGTCCAGCCGGTCGTGCCAGACGAGGTGCTCCTCGGCCAGGTAGCGCGCCAGCGTGAGGGTGCCATCGATGCGCGGGTGATCGACGGCCAGTACACAGTGGGTCCAGGCCAGCGTGCCCAAGGTGCAGCGCTCGATCCCCACCGGGGTCTCCGCCGGGCCGCCCAGACCCAGCGCCAGGTCAGCCCGACCTTCGCCCAGGGCGTCGGCGAAGCACGCGCCGGCCCCGACCGCCTTGACCTCCACCCGCAGGCCCGGCGCCACCGCGCTGCACTCGGCCAGGGCGCGGGCGAGTTGCCAGCCCGACAGCGCGGCGTCGCGCACCAGCACCCAGTCGACCCGGCAGTCCGCCAGGTCGGGAGGTTGAGCCACCCGTCCCATGCCTTGCCACAACGCCACGATCTGCCGGGCCGGGCCAATCGCCGCTTCACCGTAGGGAGTGAGTTCGTAGCGTCCACCGCGGCGCTCCACCAGGGCGTCGCCCATCAGGGTCCGCAAGCGCGCGAGCGCCTGGCTGGCGGCAGACGGGGTGACGGCCAGCCGCTGGGCGGCCAGCGTCAGGCTCTGCGTGTCGATCAAGGCGCACCAGAGCGCCAGTTGACGGATGTCGACGTTTTTCACGGCGCGGCCCTCGGTGCGGTGGGTGGGGTCTCCTGCGGCGCATGCTAGGCAGCGACGCGCGCCGATACCCCCAGGGCCGCGCTTCTGTAAGAACCGGTGGCCCGGGCCGACCACCCACCAGCCGGCGCACCGTGCGCCGGCCACCTTTTCGGAGAACCCCATGCCTTCCCTGCTTCCCGCTGCCGCCGCCGTCGCCGCTTTGCTGGCCACGCTCTCGCTGTCCGTCACACCCTCCGCAGCCCACGCCCAGACAAACGCGGCCGAGGCCCAAGTCAATGCGCTGGAGGGGCTGGCCGGCGCCCAGCCGGGTTCGCGCCGGTCGGGCGCCAAAGGCGTGTGCGCGGCCGGTCATTTCGTGGGCAACGCGGTGGGCCGCAGCCTGAGCCGCGCCAGCGCCTTCAGCGGCGAACGCGTGCCGGTGGTGGCGCGTTTCTCGGTCGGCGGCGGCAACCCGAAGGCCAGCGACAAGGGCAAGACCGTGCGCGGGCTGGCCCTGAGTTTTCAGCTGCCCGGTGGTGAGACCTGGCAGATGGCCAACATCTCGGCCCCGGTGTTCTTTGTGGCGCGACCCGAGCAGTTCGCCCCCTTCGTGCAGGCGCGCACCGCCGATCCCGCCACCGGCAAACCCGACGCCGAGAAGCTCAAAGCCTTCAACGCCGCCAACCCCGAAACCACGCGCCAGGGCGCCTACCTGGCGCAGGCGCCGGTGCCCGCCAGCTACGGCGCGGTCAACTACTGGGGCGTCAACGCGTTTGAGTTCGTCGCGGCCAACGGCAGCAGCCGCTTCGCGCGCTGGCAGTTTGTGCCGGTGGCGGGTGTGCTCGGTCTCACCGACGAGCAGATCAAAAGCCTGCCCGACGACTTCCTGGCTGGCGAGCTGCGCGAGCGGGTCGCCCGCGGCGCGGTGGTGTTCGACATGAAGCTGCAGCTGGCCGAGGCCGGCGACAACCTGACCGACCCCACCGTGGAATGGCCAGCCTCCCGGCAGACGGTGCCGGTGGGCCAGCTCGTCATCGACAGCGTGGCCCCGGGCGCGGGCGGCGCCTGCGACGGCATCACCTTCAACCCGCTGGCGCTGCCGGCGGGCATCAAGCCCTCGGCCGACCCGGTGCTCAATGCGCGACCGGCGCCTTATGCGATCTCGCTGGGGCGGCGTCTGGGCGAAGCGGCCGCCCGCCGCTGAGGCCGCTGGGTCTGGGCGATCAGCGACCGCCCAGGCCCATGCCGCGGGAGATCACCTCCTTCATGATCTCGTTGGTGCCGCCGTAGATGCGCTGCACGCGGGCGTCGGCGTAGGCCCGGGTGATCGGGTATTCCCACATGTAGCCGTAGCCGCCGTGCAGCTGCACGCACTCGTCCATCACCTTGCACTGCAGGTCACTGCACCAGTACTTGGCCATGCTGGCGGTGGCGGTGTCGAGCTTGTCCTGGCAGACCAGTTCGCAGCACTTGTCCACAAACACCTGCGCTACCTGCACCTCGGTCTGCAGCTCGGCGAGGGTGTAGCGCGTGTTCTGGTAGGCCGCCACCGGCTGACCGAACACCTTGCGGTCGCGCACGTACTGCACCGTCCAGTCGATCGCGGCCTGCGCCGCGGCCACCGCGCCAATCGCGATCTGCAGCCGTTCCCAGGGCAGCTGCTCCATCAGACAGATGAAGCCTTTGCCCTCGAACGCCGCGCCGCCCAGCAGGTTCTCTGCCGGCACGCGCACGTTGTCGAAGAACAGCTCGGACGTGTCCTGCGCCTTCATGCCGAGCTTCTTCAGGCGCTTGCCCTTGCTGAACCCGGGCATGCCCCGCTCCACCAGAAACAGGCTGGTGCCTTTGGCGCCGGCGGCCGGATCGGTCTTGGCCACCACGATGACCAGGTCGGCGTGCCACCCGTTGGTGATGAAGGTCTTGCTGCCGTTGAGCAGGTAGCTGCCGTCGGGCTGGCGCAGCGCGGTGGTCTTCACGCCCTGCAGGTCGCTGCCGGCGGCCGGTTCACTCATCGCGATGGCACCGACCATCTCGCCGGTGGCCAGCCGGGGCAGGTAGTGCTGCTTCTGCGCTTCGGTGCCGTAGTGCAACACGTACGGCGCCACGATCTCGCTGTGCAGTCCAAAGCCGATGCCGCTGACGCCCGCGCGGGCGATCTCCTCCATCTGCGCCACCGAATACAGGCGATCGGCCCCGGCGCCGCCATAGGCCTCGGGCATGGTCATGCAGAGAAACCCGTTCTCGCCGGCCTTGCGCCAGACCTCGCGATCCACATAGCCCTGCTCTTCCCAGGCGTCGTGGAAGGGAGCGATCTCCTTCTCGACGAAGCGGCGGAAGCTGTCGCGAAAGCCCTCGTGGTCGGGCGAGAACAGGGTGCGGTCAATCATGGGTGTCACCTGGGTGCGGGGGGAGGAAAGAAACGTTCGGGTATTTTCGCAAAGCATTTGCTTGGTAAAAAGTCTATACTGCTTCGCGCATCCCGCCCACCCCCGGAGATACCCATGACCGACGCATTCGTTTTCGATGCCGTGCGCACGCCGCGCGGCAAAGGCAAGAAGGACGGCAGCCTGCATGAAGTCAAGCCGATCGACCTGCTGGCCGGCACCCTCACCGCCCTGCAACAGCGCCACGGCTTCGACACCGGCGCGGTGGACGACGTGGTCATGGGCGTGGTGTCGCCGATCGGCGAACAGGGCTCGGTGATCGCCAAGGTCGCGGCGCTGAAGGCCGGCTGGGACTGGCGCTGCGCCGGCGTGCAGATCAACCGCTTCTGCGCCTCCGGGCTGGAAGCGGTCAACCTCGCTGCCATGAAGGTGGCCAGCGGCTGGGAAGACCTGGTGGTGGCCGGCGGTGTGGAGAGCATGAGCCGGGTGCCCATCGGGTCGGACGGCGGCGCGTGGGCGCAGGACCCGGCCACCAACAGCGCCACGCTGTTCGTGCCCCAGGGCATCGGCGCCGACCTGATCGCGACGCTGGAAGGCTTCACGCGCGAGGACGTGGATGCCTACGCGCTGGAGTCCCAGCGCCGGGCCGCCGCCGCGCGGGCCGCCGGCCATTTCAGCCGCTCGGTCGTGCCCGTGACCGATTTCCTGGGCCAGACGATCCTCGCCGAAGACGAGTTCATCAAGCCCCACACCACGCGGGAGGGGCTCGCCTCCCTCAAACCCGCCTTCGAGCAACTCGGGGCCCTGGGCTTCGACGCGGTGGCGCTGCAGCGCTACCCGCAGGTTGAGCGCATCCATCATGTGCACCACGCGGGCAACTCCTCGGGCATCGTGGACGGCGCGGCGGCGGTGCTGGTGGGCAACGAGGCCGCGGGGCGCACCCACGGACTCACGCCGCGGGCCCGCATCGTGTCGGTCGCGCTGTCTGGCGCCGACCCGACCATCATGCTCACCGGCCCCATGCCGGCGGCCCGCAAGGCCCTCGCGAAGGCCGGCCTCACCGTCGACCAGATCGACCTGTTCGAGGTCAACGAAGCCTTTGCCGCGGTGCCGATGAAGTTCATGAAGGAGATGGGTGTGCCGCACGACAAGGTCAACGTCAACGGCGGCGCCATCGCGCTGGGCCATCCGCTGGGCGCCACCGGCGCCATGATTCTGGGCACCCTCATCGACGAACTGCACCGCCGGCAGCTGCGCTACGGGCTGGCCACGCTGTGCGTGGGCGGCGGCATGGGCATCGCCACCATCGTCGAGCGGACCTGAAGGGACACCATGAAAACCATCCGCTACGAACTCGCCGACGGCATCGCCACCCTCACCTTCGACGAGCCCGGCTCGCCGGTCAACACGATGTGCGCCGACTGGCAGCGCGACCTCACCGCGGCGGTTGCGCAGGTGGTGGCCGACCGGGCTGCGATCCGCGGCATCGTGCTGGCCTCGGCCAAGTCCACCTTCTTCGCCGGCGCCGACCTCAAGGGCACGATGCGGCTGCAGGCCGCCGACGCGGCCCGCGTGTTCGGCGAAATCGAACAAACCAAGAAGAACTTCCGTACGCTGGAGACGCTGGGCGTGCCGGTGGTGAGCTGCATCAACGGCGCAGCGCTGGGCGGCGGCTGGGAAGTGGCGCTCGTGGGCCACCACCGCGTCGCGGTGGACGACCCGAAGATCCAGCTTGGCCTGCCGGAGATCACGCTGGGCCTCATTCCCGGCGCCACCGGCATCACCAAAATGGTCCGCCTGCTGGGCCTGATGGGCGCGCAGCCCTACATCCTGGAGAGCCAGCTGTTCAACCCGCGGCAGGCCCGCGATCTGGGTCTGGTGCACGAGCTGGTGGCATCGGCCGGCGAGCTGCGGGCGGCGGCGCTGGCGTGGATTGAGGCCCATCCGCAGGCGCGCCATCCGTGGGATGAGAAGGACTTCAAGCTGCCGGGCGGTACGCCGTCCAGCCCGAAGCTGGCCGGCATGCTGAGCGTGGCGCCGGCGGTGCTCAAGCAGAAGACCCGCGGCCTGTACCCCGCGCCAGAAGCCGCGCTGGCGGCCATGGTCGAGGGCGCCATGGTGGACTACGACACGGCCACCCGCATCGAAAGCCGGTATCTCGCCGGCCTGATCGTGAGCCCGGTGGCGAAGAACATGATCAACACGTTCTTCTTCAACATGAACGCGATCAAGAGCGGCAGTTCCCGCCCGGCGGGCGCGGCGCGCTTCAAGCCCCAGAAGGTCGGCATCCTGGGTGCCGGCATGATGGGTGCGGGCATCGCCTACGCGCAAGCCAGCCGCGGCATCGCCACGGTGCTGAAGGACGTGAGCCTGGAGCAGGCCGAGAAAGGCAAGGGCTACAGCGTCAAGCTCACGCAGCCGCGCGTCGACAAAGGCCGCCTGAGCCCGCACGACCAGAAGGCCTTGCTCGACCGCATCACACCCACCACCAGCGCCGCGGACCTCGCCGGCTGCGAGCTGATCATCGAAGCGGTGTTCGAGAACCGCGAGCTCAAGGCCCGCGTCACGCAAGAGGCCGAGCCGCAGCTTGCGCCGGGGGGATTCTTCGCCAGCAACACCTCGACCCTGCCGATCACCGGGTTGGCCAGCGCCAGCCGCGATCCGGCGCGCTTCGTGGGCATCCACTTCTTCAGTCCGGTGGACAAGATGAAGCTGGTGGAGATCATCCGCGGCCGCGAGACCGACGATGACACCGTGGCCCGCGCCTACGACTACGTGCAGGCCCTGGGCAAGCTGCCGATCGTGGTGAACGACTCGCGGGGCTTCTACACCAGCCGCACCTTCGGCACCTTCGTGATGGAGGGCGCGGCCATGCTGGGCGAAGGCATTCCTGCGGCGGTGATCGAGAACGCCGCCATGCAGGCCGGCATGCCGGTGGGGCCGCTGGCCGTGCTCGATGAGACGGCGCTGTCGCTGTCGGTCCATGTGCTCGACCAGACCCGCGCCGACTTTGCCGCCGAGGGGCGCGCGTACGCGGCCACGCCCGGCGAGCTGCTGGTGGAGCGCATGGTCAAGGAGCTGAACCGCCCGGGCCGCGCCGCGGGCGGCGGTTTCTACGACTACCCCACCGGCCAGAAAAAGCATCTGTGGCCGGAACTGAAGACGCGGTTTGAGAAGCCCGGCGTGCATTGGGACGTGACCACGATCAAGGACCGCCTGCTGTACCGGCAGGCCGTGGAGACGGCGCGCTGTCTGGCCGAGGGCGTGCTGACCACGGTGCACGACGGCAACATCGGGTCGATCTTCGGCATCGGCTTCCCGGCCTGGACCGGTGGCGCGCTGCAGTTCATCTACAGCCAGGGGGTGGATGCGTTTGTGGCGCGCTGCGCTCAGCTGGCCGCCGCCCACGGACCTGGCTTTGCGCTCGGCGACCGGGTGGAAGACGCGCTGCGCCAGCACCGCCCGCAGTACTGACCCGGAGCAGCGGCATGAAACGACTGGAACAACGCGTCTGCCTGATCACCGGTGCGGCCCAGGGCATCGGCCTGGCCACCGCCCTGCGCTTTGCCCGCGAGGGAGCGGTGGTGGTGGCCTGCGACCGCCGGGCCGACGCGGTGGCGGAGGCCGTGGCGCAGTGCCAGGCGCTCGGCGCGACCGCGGAGGGCCACGCGCTGGACGTGACCGACCGCGCGGCCGTGGACGCGGTGGTGGCGGCCGTGCGCACCCGCCACGGTCGCATCGATGTGCTGGTCAACAACGCCGGCATCACGCAGGACGCCCGGCTTCAGAAGATGACGCTGGAGCAGTTCGACCGCGTGATCGACGTCAACTTGCGCGGCGTGTTTCATTGCGCCCAGGCGGTGGTGGACATCATGGTCGAGCAAGGCAATGGCGTGATCCTCAATGCCTCCTCCGTGGTTGGCATCTACGGCAACTACGGCCAGACCAATTACGCCGCCAGCAAATTCGGCGTGATCGGCTTCACCAAAACCTGGAGCCGCGAGCTGGGACCGAAAGGCATCCGCGTCAATGCGGTCGCGCCGGGCTTCATCGCCACCCCGATCCTCGACACCATCCCGGACAAGGTGATTGGCGACATGGCCAGCCGCGTGCCCCTGCGCCGGCTCGGGCAACCCGAGGAAATCGCCAGCGTCTACGCCTTCCTCGCCAGCGACGACGCCAGTTACGTCAACGGCGCGGTGATCGAGGTCTCGGGCGGCATGTCGGTGTGAGGCGGCGCGCCAGAGGGACGACGGCCGTGTGACGGCCATCACGCGCCTGTGGCCCCGACGCCGCGTGCGGCCCCTCGCGCTGCGGCAGGCCTCACGTCCCGCCCGCGTGGGGCATCCAGCGCGAGGGGCGTGTGTTACAACCTGTGATCACTTTTGTGATCGCATGTTGATTCCCCCCGTTCCCGCCGATGAGGACCGCCGGCTGGCCCGCCTGAAGGGCCTCGGCATCCTCGACACCCTGCCCCAGCAGGCCTTCGACGACATCTCGGCGCTGGCGCAGGCCATCTGCGGGACACCGATCGCGCTGGTCACCCTGATCGACCGCGACCGCCAGTGGTTCAAGTCGCGCATCGGCGTGGACATGGCCGAAACCCCCCGCGAACTCGCGTTCTGCTCCCACGCGATTCTTCAGCCCAACACCGTGATGGTGGTCGAAGACCTGCAGGCAGACGAACGATTCCGCGACCACCCCTTTGTCGCGGGCGACCCCGAGGTCCGGTTTTACGCCGGCGCCCCGATCGTCACCGACGACGGGCTGCCGCTGGGCACCGTGTGCGTCATCGACCAGCAAGCCCGACACCTCAACGAGGCCCAGATTGAAAGCCTGCGACGCCTGTCGCGGCTGGTCATCACGCTGATCGAACACGAACGCGACCGGGCCCGCCTCAGCGCGCAGGCCGAGGCCGACGCCCGCCAACGCACCGAACAGCTCGCCGCGATGGCCACCGCCGGGCTCGACCTGCAGGCTTACATCGACCGCAACCACGTGTACCTGCACGTCAACCAGACCTACCTCGACTACCACGGCCTGCGCCGCGAGGACGTCATTGGGCGGCGCGTGGATGAGCACCTCGACCCGCAGACCTACCGCGATCTGGTGAACCCGAACCTGCGCCGCGCGATGGACGGCGAGCCGGTCTTCTACGAACGGGTGGCGGTCTACCCAGCGCTCGGCGCGCGCCACATGGAGGTGGCCTTGCTGCCGGTCCGCGATGCCCGTGGACTCGTGGCTGGCGTCGTGATGCGCGCCCACGACATCGAGGCCCTCAAGCGCAACGAGACACGTCTGCAGGACACCGTCGCCGCGCTCGAGCGCAAAACCGCCGAACTCCAGCGTTTCATCCAGATCCTCTCCCACGACCTGCGCGAGCCGATCAACACCATCAACAATTTCAGCCTGCTCCTCGACGAAGACCACCGCCACGAGCTGCCCGACGCCGCGCACCGCTACCTCGATTTCGTGCGCGCCGGCGGCCGGCGCATGGCGGCGCTGCTGGACGACCTGCTGGGCTATGTGCGGCTCGACCAGGGCGATCTGGCGCGCGATCCCGTGCCGCTGGACCGCGTGGTGACCGAGGTGGTGGCAGATCTGGACGCCGCCCTTCGCCGCAGCGGGGGCCACATCGACCAGGCGCCCCTGCCGGTGGTGCGCGGCGACGCCTCGCTGCTGCGCGTGGCGCTGCAGAACCTGATCGTCAACGGCCTGAAATTCGTCACCCCCGGACAAGTGCCGCGGGTGCGGGTCTGGGCCGAACGCACGCCCACCCACCACCTCCTGCACGTCGAGGACAATGGCATCGGCATCTCCGCCGACCATCAGGCCCGGATCTTCGACATGTTCACCCGGCTGCATCCCCGCCAGGTCTACGACGGCTCCGGCCTGGGGCTGTCCATCTGCCTGCGCATCGCCGAGTTGCACGGCGGCCACCTCACCGTGGCGTCCCGGCCGGGCTCGGGCAGCGTGTTCACCCTGCATCTGCCGGCGGCCGACGCCCTGCCCATCACACCATGACCCCTGTGCCCCGCATCCCCGAGCGCTTCATCCTGATCGACGACAGCGAAGCCGACAACGTGTTCCACGAGATCATGATCCGCCGCGCCGGCTTCACCGGCGAGCTGCGCATCTTCGAGACCGGCCAGGACGCCCTCGCCTTCCTGCGTCAGGACGCGCTCACCGTGCCGACCTGCATCTTCCTGGACATCAACATGCCCGCGCTGGACGGCTTCGAGGTCGCGGCGCAGGCCACCCCCTTGCTCGACGGCAAACCGACCACCGTGCTGGTGATGTTGACGTCCTCCGACGCGCCCAGCGATCGCGAGCGCGCGGCCAGCCTGCCGATCATTCAGGGCTTCGTCACCAAGCCGCTCACGACCGCTGCCGTGCGCGCCATGCTCGCCGGCGGCTGAGGTGAACACGCGCGACGAGGCCGACACGCCCGAGCGCCCCGCGTCCTGCCGGGCGCTGTTCCTGGCCTTCACGGCGCTGGCGCTTCAGGGCTTTGGCGGCGTGCTCGCGGTGGTGCAGCGCGAGCTGGTCGAGCGCCGCCGCTGGCTCACGCCGGCGCAATTCATCGAGGACTGGGCGGTCGCGCAGATCATGCCCGGGCCCAATGTGGTCAACCTGTCCATGATGATCGGCGGGCGACATTTCGGCTGGCGGGGTGCGCTGGCCGCCCTGGCCGGCATGTTGTGCGCCCCCCTAGCGGTGCTGCTGGTGCTGGCCGCGCTGTTTGCCCAGGTGGCTGACCACCCGCTGGCCCAGGGCGCGCTGCGCGGCATGGGTGCGGTGTCGGCCGGCCTCATCCTGGCCACCGGAATCAAGCTGATGGCGGCCTTGGCCCACAACCCCATGGGACGGACCGCCTGCGCTGCGCTGGCGGTGGCCGCGTGGGTGTCGGTCGGACTGCTGCGCTGGCCACTGATCGTCGTGCTTCCGGCGCTGGGTGCGGTGGGATGGGGCTGGGCCTGGTGGCGGCTGCGCCCCGGGCAGGAGTCGGCGGCGTGAGCGGCATCACCGCGATGGACCCGAGCCTGGCGGCCTGGGGGGCGCTGTTCGGCCAATGCCTGCTGCTGTCGCTGCTGGCCGTCGGCGGCGCGATCACCGTGGCGCCCGACCTGCACCGCTACCTGGTCGTGCAGCACGCATGGATCGGTGACAGCCAGTTCAACGCGTCGATTGCGCTGTCGCAAGCCGCGCCAGGGCCCAATGTCCTGTTTGTGGCCTTGCTGGGCCTGCAGGTCGGCCTCAATGCGGGCGGCGGGTCGGGCCTCTTTGCGTGGTCACTGGGCCTGCTGGGCGTGGCCGTCACCCTGACCGCCATCCTCATACCCTCGTCGCTGCTCACCTACACCGCCACCCGCTGGGCCCACCAACACCGCCAGCGCCGCGCGGTGCGGGCGTTCAAGGCCGGCCTCGCGCCGATCGTGCTGGCCTTGCTGATTGCCACCGGCTGGCTGCTGATCGCCGTGCACGACGACCCGGCGCGCGACGCCGGGTTGTGGTTGCTCACCGCAGCGACCGCGCTGGTCGTGTGGCGCACGAAACTGCACCTGCTCTGGCTCATCGGCGCCGGGGCGGTGTCGGGTGCGGCCGGCTGGGTGTGAGCCGCGGCCAGCTCAGCGCGGGTTTTCGAAGAACACCGAATTGGTGTAATCGCTGATCTCGAAATACACCTTCTTCTCGCCCGGATCGGCTTCGAAGTTGAGGTTTTCGTCCAGCACGCCGTAGCCGTAGCGGTAAGCGCGGGGTTTGCCGTCGTCGGTGCCGAGCGCGGTGCTGATCTTGTCGATCTTCAGAAAGCGGCGCACCAGCTTGTCGCCCGCATAGACCTCCAGCACGCCGTTGGAGCCGGTCCAGTTCTGGATGTCGCGGCTGATCTTGTTTTGTTGTTCCTGCGTGCAGCCGACCGCGAGCACGGCAAGGGCCAGCAGGCCGGTTCGGACGAGAGGGATGTGGGCCATGGGTGACGCTCGGAGGTTCGGGCGGGGGGGTGGACGGCGCGGGGGTGGGAGCGGATCAACCGCGCTGGCGCAGCGCCTCGTACAGGCACACGCCGCTGGCCACCGACACGTTGAGACTCTCCACCGCGCCGCGCATGGGGATGCTCACCAGCTCGTCGCAGGTCTTGCGGGTGAGCTGCCGCATGCCCGCGCCCTCGGCCCCGAGCACCAGCGCCACCGGCGCCTTCAGGTCGGCCTGGTACACGCTGCGGGGGGCATCGTCGCTGGTGCCGATGACCCAGATGTGGCGCTCCTTGAGTTCACCCAGGGTGCGCGCGAGGTTGGTGACCATGAAATACGGCATGGTTTCGGCCGCACCGCTGGCGACCTTGGCCACCGTGGCGTTGATGCCGGCGGCGTGGTCCTTGGGCGCGATCACGGCGTGGGCGCCGGCCCCGTCGGCCACGCGCAGGCAAGCGCCAAGGTTGTGCGGGTCGGTCACGCCGTCCAGCACGAGCAGCAGTGGCGCCTCACCGGCCGCATCGAGCCGGTCCAGCACATCGTCCAGCGAGCGCGCCTGCGCCACCGGATGCACACGCGCGGCCACGCCCTGGTGGCCGTGGCTCCCGGCGAGTTTGGCAATGCGCGGCGCGTCGGCTTCGATCAGGCGAACGCCCGCTTCGCGCGCGCGGTCGATGAACTGCCGCATCCGGGCGTCACGACGGGTGGCGTCGATGTAGACCTCGATCACCGAGGCCGGCGCCGTCTTCAGGCGCACGCCCACGGCGTGAAAGCCGAACAGCACCTTGGCGGCGGTCGGCGGCATGTGGGAATCGGACATGCGGGGATTATCCCCGCCCGGCCGGCGCGAGCCTCAGGCCGGCGCGCCTTCGATCGACGCGACCTCGCCGGCGGCGATCGTGATGCGCCGCTCGCAGCGTTGCGCGATGCCGCGGTCGTGGGTCACCAGCACCAGCGTGGTGCCCTGCTCGCGGTTGAGTTCAAACATGAGCGACATCACGTGCTCACCGGTGGCGAAGTCGAGGCTGCCGGTCGGCTCGTCGGCCAGCAGCACCGCCGGCTGCACGACGAAGGCCCGCGCCAGGGCCACGCGCTGCTGCTCGCCGCCCGAAAGCACCTTGGGATAGCTGTTGAGGCGCTGCCCGAGCCCCACACGCTGGAGCATCGCAGTGGCGGCCGCCCGGGCATCCCGCCGGCCGGCCAGCTCCAGGGGCAGCATCACGTTCTCCAGCGCCGTGAGGTTGGCCAACAGCTGGAAGCTCTGAAAGACAAAGCCGACTTTTTGCGCGCGCAAGGCGGCACGGTCGTCTTCGTCGAGGGCGAACAAATCCTGCCCATCCAGGCGAACCGTTCCCTGGCTGGGCGTGTCCAAGCCGGCGATCAGCGAGAGCAAGGTGCTCTTGCCCGAACCCGACGCTCCGACGATCGCCACCGTCTCACCGCGCCGCAGGGTGAAATCGATATCCCGCAGAATGGTCAGCGTGCCGGTCGAGTCGGTCACCGACTTGAACACGTGTTCCACCGCAATCATGATGTCCGACATGCCGTTTGCTTTCTCCATGAATCGCCGCCACTGTAGCGCCGCCCTGCTGCTGGGCCTTGCCGGCCTCGCCATTGCCCCCGCGGCCCACGCGGCGGACGGCGCGCCGCTCGTGCTCATCGTCGGCGATTCGCTCAGCGCCGAATACGGCCTGGGCCGCGGCCAGGGCTGGGTGGCCCTGCTGGAAGAGCGGCTGGCGCGCGAAAAAGTTCAGGCGCGCGTGGTGAACGCCAGCATCAGCGGCGACACCACCGCCGGCGGTCGCTCGCGCCTGCCGGCCCTGCTGCGCCAGCACCGTCCCGCCGTGGTGGTGATCGAGTTGGGCGGCAACGACGCGCTGCGGGGGCTCCCGCTGAGCACCACGCGCGACAACCTCACCGCCATGACCCGCGCCGCGCGCGACGCCGGGGCCCGGGTGTTGATCCTGGGCATGGAAATGCCCCCCAACTACGGCGCGCGCTACGCCGCCGACTTCCGCGCCGTGTTCCAGGACGTGGCCCAGGCCGAGCGGGCCGCGCTGCTGCCCTTCTTCTTGAAAGGGGTGGCCGACCGGGCCGACCCGACCGAGTTGTTCCAGCCCGACCGCATCCACCCCAACGCGCGCGCCCAACCGATCATGCTGGACAACGTGTGGCCGCTGCTGCGCCCGCTGCTGCGGCCGCGATAATCGCCCGATGCCTGTACAGACGATGGATGCCGCCCAGGCGCTGGCGCGGCTGGCCGATTTCGACGCGGTGATCGACGCGCGCACCGAAGACGAGTTCGCCCTCGACCACCTGCCGGGCGCGGTCAACTGGCCCACGCTCCACAACGCCGAACGCATCACCATCGGCACGATGTACAAGCAGGTCAACGCTTTTGAGGCCAAGAAGCGCGGCGCGGCCCTGTCGGCCCGCAACATCGCGGCCCACATCGAGCGCGAGGTGATCGACAAGCCGCGCGGCTGGCGCCCACTGGTGTATTGCTGGCGCGGCGGCAACCGCAGCGGGGCGCTGGCCACCATCCTCGGCGCCATTGGCTTTCAGGTCACGCTCGTCGACGGCGGCTACAAGGCTTGGCGCGCCGCCCTGCTCGATGAGCTGCCGGCGCTGGCCGCGCGCTTGCAGTTCCGGGTCGTCTGCGGCCCCACCGGCAGCGGCAAAACCCGCCTGCTGCAGGCCCTGGCAGCGGAAGGGGCGCAGGTGCTGGACCTGGAGGCGCTGGCCTGTCACCGCAGTTCGGTGCTCGGCCACCTGCCGGGCCAGCCCCAACCCAGCCAGAAGCATTTCGACACCCTGGTGTGGGCGGCGCTTCGCGGGCTCGAGCCCGGTCGGGTCGTGTACGTGGAAAGCGAAAGCAAAAAGGTCGGCAACGTGCGCGTGCCGGATGCGCTGATCGATGCCATGCGCGCGAGCCCGTGCATCGACCTGCAGCTGCCGGATGATGAACGCGTGGCGCTGTTGATGGAGGACTACGACCACTTCGTCAAGGACGCCGACCTGTTCTGCCAGCGCCTGGCCGCCCTGGTCGAACTCAAGGGCCATGAGGTGGTGAACGGCTGGATCGGGCGCGTGAGGTCGGGTGACGTGGCCGGCGTGGTGCGCGACCTGCTCCTGCTGCATTACGACCCGGTGTACGCCGCGTCCATCCGCCGCAACTTCAGCCAGTACCCGCAGGCCTTGCCCTGCGCCTTGAGCGATCGTGGGGAAGCTTCGCTGCGCGCGACAGCGCGGCGGATGCTCGCCGCTGAGGGCACGCGGGGCTGACGAAGCCCGGTGGCCTCAGTTGCCGCCGCCGTCGCCCGCCGGGCCATCCGAGCCCGAGGCGCTGTCACCCGCCTCAGGCGACTCACTGCCGTCGGCCGGCTGACCATCGCCCTGGCGGCGCGCCGCGCGCTCGCGGGCCTTCTCCTCCTTCTTCTGCTTCTTCGCCAGCTCACGCTGCCGTTTTTCGTAGCCGTAGTTCGGAGTGGCCAAAGGGGTCTTTCGAGAAAGGAATGGGGGTCAGGTCAGCAGAAGGTGCCAGGCCTGTTCCAGATCGGCCTGCAGGTCTTCGAGCGACTCCAGGCCGACGGCGAAGCGTACCAGCCCGCCGGGCGCCACACAACCCAGCGTCCGGATGGCGGGCAGGTGGTACGGCGCGCACAGACTGATCGGGCCCGCCCAGCTCCACCCCAGGCGGAAGCGGCGCAAGGCGTTGCAAAACGCGTCGATCCGCTGCTGGGCGATGTTCGGCTCGAAGGCGACGCTGACCAGGCAGGCCGCGGCGTGGGCATCGCGCCGCCAGGCGTCGTGACCGGGCGAGTCGGGCAAGGCCGGGTGGAACACACGCGCCACGCCCGGTCGGGGTTGCAGCCACTGCGCCAGGGCACGGGTGGTCGCGTCCTGCGCCGCGTAGCGCAGGGCCATCGACGGCAGCCCGCGCAGCACCAGTTCGGCGTCGTTGGCCCCCACACCCAGGCCCAGCCGCATGTGGCAGAGCAGGACCGCCCGGTGCAGCGCCTCGTCGCGGGTGACCACCGAGCCCATCAGGACGTCGGCCCCGCCGCTGGGGTATTTGGTCAGCGCCTGCATGGACACGTCCACGCCGAGATCGAAGGCCTTGAACGCCACCCCGGCGCCCCAGGTGTTGTCCAGCGCGGTCACGATGGGCCGCTCGCGCCCGGCGTTCGCGGCCCGCACCGCCGCCACCAGCGCCGGCACATCGGGAAACTCCAGGGTGATCGAGCCCGGCGCCTCCAGCCACACCAGCCGCGTCGCCGGCGAAATCCGCGCCGCGAAATCGGCCGGGTTCATCGGGTCGTAGAAGCGGTGGGTGATGCCCCACTGGGCGAGTTCTCCCGCGGCAAACGCCTTGCCCGGACCGTACGCGTTGTCCGGCAACAGGACTTCGTCGCCCTGGCGCAAGAAGGCCATGTCCACCAGCGTGAGCGCCGACAGCCCGCTGGGGGCAAGCACGCAGAAGCGGCCGCCTTCCAGGGTGGCGATGCGCTCCTCGAGCGTGAAGGTGGTGGGTGTGCCGTGCAGGCCGTAGGTGTAGCCGCTTTTGTCTTTCCAGTCGTTGGTGCGCAGCGCGTGGACGTCCGGGAACACCACCGTGGACGCCTTGTACACGCCCGGCATGACCGCCTCGAACCCAGCGGGTGGGCGGTAGGCGTGATGGATCAGGGCCGTGCTCAGGCCCGGCGTGCAGTCGGGGCGCTGGTCGTCGGGAGGCGTCATGCGGCGAAGCGGCGCAACGCGCTCAGACCTTCCACTTGTCCAGCAACTGGGCCGGTCGCAGGCTGTCGTAGCTCTCGAAGGGCTGGTGGATCCAGGGGTTCGTGGGCAGGAACTCCACCGAGTAATCGGGCGTGAACGTCGAAATGGCCTTGGTCCAGATGACAGCGCTGCGCAATTCGGTGATCGGCGGGTAGTTGTTCTTGAGGAGTCCGATCACGGCGTTGAGCGTGTGACCGGAATCGGCCAGGTCGTCGACCAGCAGCACACGGCCGGCGATCTCGCCTTTGGGCGTCGTGATGTAACGGGCGATGTCCAGGTTGCCCTGCTGCGTGCCGGCGTTGGCCCGGTACGAGCTGGTCGACATGATGGCCAGCGGCTTGTCGAAGATGCGCGAGAGGATGTCACCCGGCCGCATGCCGCCGCGCGCCAGGCACAGGATGGTGTCGAACGCCCAGCCCGACTGGTGCACCTTGATGGCCAGCTTCTCGATCAGGTTGTGGTACTCGTCGTAGGAAACGTAGAGATGTTTGCCGTCTTCGGTGAGCATGCGGACTCCGGATCGGGGGTTCGGGTGAGTGTGAGCAGACAGACGCGAGCGCCCAAGCGGACTTACCCGCGGAACGGGTGGTGCAGCAGGATCGTGTGGTCGCGATCGGGGCTGGTGGAGATCACATGGATCGGCACGCCGGTGGTCTCCTGGATGCGCTGAAGGTACAGGCGCGCGTTGGCCGGCAGATCTTCGTAACGCGTCACGCCCACCGAACTGTCCGTCCAGCCCGGAATGGTTTCGTAGATGGGTGTGCAGCGGGCGATCTCGTCCGCGCCCATGGGCAGGATATCGATCCGCTCGCCATCGAGTTCATAGCCGACGCACAGCTTCAGCTCGGGCAGGCCATCGAGCACGTCGAGCTTGGTGATGCACAGGCCCGACAGGCCGTTGACCTGGGCCGAGCGCTTGAGCAGCGCGGCATCGAACCAGCCGCAGCGGCGGGCGCGGCCGGTGGTCACGCCCTTCTCCGCCCCCACCGTGGACATGTGCCAGCCCGGCGTGCCTTCCTTCTCCCAATCGAGCTCGGTGGGGAACGGGCCGCCGCCCACGCGCGTGCAATAGGCCTTGGTGATGCCCAGCACGTAGTGCAACAGCTGCGGGCCCACACCCGCGCCCGCGGCGGCGTTGCCGGCGACGCAGTTGCTCGACGTGACGAAGGGGTAGGTGCCGTGGTCAATGTCGAGCAGGGTGCCCTGCGCGCCTTCAAACAGCAGGTTCGCGCCGGCTCGGTTGGCCTCGTTGAGTTCACGCGACACGTCGGCAATCATCGGCTTGAGCTGCTCCGCCTGCTGCATGGCCTCGGCGTACACCGGCTCGAACTGGATGGCGCCGTCCTTCATGTAGGCCGCGATCTTGTCGTCCCAGACCATCTCCGCCGAGTGCAGCCAGGTGGTCAGCACGTGGTTGTGCAGGTCAAGCAGCTCGCGCAGCTTGGTGGCGAAGCGCTCGGGGTACTTCAGGTCCTGCACGCGCAGGGCTCGGCGCGCGATCTTGTCTTCGTAGGCCGGCCCGATGCCGCGGCCGGTGGTGCCGATCTTCTCGGTGCCGGCCTTGACCTTCGCCGCCTCGCGGGCGATGTCCAGCGCCGCGTGAAAAGGCAGGATCAGCGGGCAAGCCTCGCTCACGCGCAGCCGCGAGCGGACTTCCACGCCCGCTTTCTCCAAGCCCGCGATTTCCTCAAACAGCTTGCCCACCGACAGCACCACACCATTGCCGATGTAGCACTTCACGCCGGGCCGCATGATGCCGCTGGGGATCAGGTGCAGCGCGGTTTTGACGCCGTTGATCACCAGCGTGTGGCCCGCGTTGTGTCCTCCCTGGAAGCGGACCACGCCCTGGGCGGTTTCGGTCAGCCAGTCCACCAGCTTGCCCTTGCCCTCGTCACCCCATTGGGTGCCGACCACCACCACGTTGCGCCCGGGCGTCGCGGCGCTGCCTTTGTTGCTCATCACGGTTTCCAGTCAGAGATTACAGACGGTCCACGCGCCCGGCCGGGCCGCATCGGGCACGAGCTCTCGGTCGCAATGGAATTCATCGACTTCGTGGTCGTGCCCCGGCAGGGCACACACCACGGTGTGGCCATCGCGGCGCAGCGCCGCCACGGCCTCGCGCAGCCCGGGGTCGTTGCCCCAGGGGGCGCGGATTGCGGCCACGAGCGGCCGGGGGCTGACAGCGGCCACCAGTTCCTTGATGTCCAGGCTGAAGCCGACCGCGGGTCGCTTGCGGCCGAAGACCGCGCCCACCTCGTCGTACCGGCCGCCACGCACGAGATCGGTGGCCGGGCCCAGGGCGTCCCGCGCAAACAGGGCGAAGCGCGCACCGGTGTAATACGCGTAGCCGCGCAGGTCGGCAAGGTCAATCGAGACGCTCAGGCCAACCACGTGGTCGGCCAACCAGCGCAGGCTGTCCAGGGCTGCGTGCAGCGCGGGGGACGGGCTGAGCACACGGCGCGCCTCGTCGATCACCGACGCATCGCCGAACAGACGGGGCAGCGCCGCCAGGTCCCGGGCCACGGCGGCCGGCAGGTCGCGCGCCAGCGCCGCCAGCGTGGCCGCGTCCTTGGCGGCCAGCGCCGCATGCACGCGCGCCACCGTCGCCGGTGGCAGAGACACCGGCGCCAGCACCGCGTCGATCACGCGCACATCCGCCAGGTCCAGCACCAGGTCATTCAGCCCGGCGCTGCGCAGGCACGCCTGCGCCAGCTCGATCACTTCCAGATCGGCTTCCAGCCCGCCGTGGCCGTAAATCTCCGCCCCGAACTGCAGTGGCTCCCGGCTCGCCGACGGCCGGTCCACCCGGGTATGCACCACCGGGCCGCAGTAGCTCAGGCGCGCCACGCCGCGCCGGTTGAGCAGGTGGGCGTCGATGCGGGCGACCTGGGGCGTGCTGTCGGCGCGCAGGCCCAGCGTGCGGCCCGACAGTTGGTCGACCAGTTTGAAGGTGTGAAGGTCCAGTGCTTCGCCGGTGCCGGTGAGCAGGGACTCAAGGTGCTCGATCAGCGGCGGCATCACCAGCTCGTACCCGTGGCAGCGGGCGGTGTCGAGCAGGCTGCGACGCAGTTCTTCGATGTGGCGCGCCTCGGAGGGCAAGACATCGGCGATGTGATCCGGCAGGACCCAGGCGGACATGGCGTTTGGCGGCGCTGTTAAAACCGCGATTCTACCGGGGTGCGGAACCCACTCCCCGGGCCGGCGGAGGCCCGCCCGGGTCTCAGCCGACGATCCACACGACGAGCAAGCCCGCGGCCACGCTCATCAGACCGAAGAACCGGAGTTGGCCGTCGCGCAGGCGAAGCACCTCGGTGAACATCCGCCGCCAGGCCTGGGGCACCAGCAGCGGCATCAAGCCCTCGAACACCAGCACCAGGCCGAAAGCCAGCCACAGTGCGTCGGACATGGGCCGAGGGCTGAGAGGTGGTCAGCGCGGTCCGGTGACCGTGCTGCTGCGCATCGCCCGGAAGAAGTCCGAGCTGGGCTCAATCACCACCACATCGCCTTTGCCCGAGAAGCTGGACTTGTAGGCTTCAAGGCTGCGGTAGAACTGGGCAAAAGCCGGGTCCTGACCAAACGCCGAGGCGAACGCGGCCGCGGCCTTGGCGTCGCCCTCACCCTTGATGCGCTGGGCATCGCGGTAGGCCTCAGCCACGATGACCTCGCGCTGGCGATCGGCGTCGGCACGAATCTTTTCGCCCTCGGCAAAGCCAGTGGACCGCAGTTCGTTGGCCACGCGTTTGCGTTCGGCTTCCATGCGCTGGTAGACGGAGGCGGTGATCGATTCGGCGTAGTCCACGCGGGTGATCCGAACGTCCACCACGTCCATGCCCCACGGCTGGTTGGCGCTGTTCACCGCGGCCAGCACTTCGCGCTTAACGGACTCCATCAGCTCCTCGCGCCGCGACGAGAGCAGCTCCTTGAGCGTGCGGCGGTTGATTTCCTGCTGGAACGAGTTGCGAACCACCCGGTTGAGCTGCAGCGATCCGGCGCGCTCATTGACGCCGACGTTGCGGATGTAGGCTTGCGGGTCGCTGATGCGCCAGCGCACATACCAATCGATCACCACGCGCTGCTTCTCGGCCGTGAGCATCGGGTCGGTGTCCACGCTTTCCAGCGTGAGCAACCGCTTGTCGATGTAGGACACGTTCTGGAATGGCGGGGGCATCTTGAAATTGAGGCCCGGCTCGGTGACGACCTGCTTGATCTGGCCGAGCTGGAACACGACGCCGTACTGGCGCTGGTCCACCACGAACAGCATGGAGCTGCCCAGCGCCAGCGCGACGATGACCGAGGTGATGAAGAAACCGATTTTGTTCATGGTGTCGGTGCTCCGGCGTCAGCGGGTGTCGCGCTCACGCGAGCGGCCTGCGCCGTTGTCGGCGTTGCGGTTCGGGGCTGGCGCAGCGGGCGCGGTGACCGGACTGCCCGTCATCGGTGCGGCAGACGCCCCGCCACCCGGCCCGGTGGACTGGATGATCTTGTCGAGCGGGAGATACAGCAGGTTCGACCCGGCGCGCGAATCCACGAGCACCTTGGTCACGTTGGCGTAGATGTCACGCATGGCATCGGTGTACATCCGCTCCCGCGTGACCTGGGGGGCCTTTTGGTACTCCGCCAGCACCGAGCGGAAGCGCTGCGAATCACCCTCGGCCTGCGCCACGATCCGCGACCGGTAGCCTTCCGCCTCTTCAATCAGGCGCGAGGCCGCACCGCGGGCCCGGGGCACCACGTCGTTGGCATAGGCTTCCGCCTCGTTCTTGGCACGCTCGCGTTCCTGTCCGGCGCGCAGTACGTCGTCGAAGGCGGCCTGCACCTGCTCCGGCGGGCGCACACCGCCCTGCTGCAGGTTGATGCCGACGACTTCAATGCCGACCTTGTACCGGTCCAGGATCGTCTGCATCAGCGCGCGCACCCGCGGGGCGATCTGATCGCGCTCTTCGGCCAGCGCTGCGTCCATCTTCATCTTGCCGACCACTTCGCGCACGGCCGTTTCGGCCGCCTTGACCACGGAAAGGTCCGGGTCGCGACTCTCGAACAGGAAAGCGCGGGCGTCGTTCAGGCGGTACTGGACCGCGAACTTGATCTCGACGATGTTTTCGTCTTCGGTCAGCATGGCCGACTCGCGCAAGCCCGTGGCCGGCACGATGTTGTCACGCCCCACATCCACCGAACGGATCTGGGTCACGAAGACGGTTTCATGGCGCTGGATCGGGAACGGCAGACGCCAGTTGAAGCCGGCACCCACCGTGCTGTGGTAGCGGCCGAACTGGGTAATCACCGCCTGCTGACCTTCCTGCACGATGAAGAACCCGGTGCCCAGCCAGATCAGCGCGGCGACCGCAGCGACCAGGCCCACACCGATGCCGGCGGCCTTGGGGTTGGGGCTGAAACCGCCCGTCCCTCCTCCGCCCGCCCCGCCACCCTGACCACCGCCACGGCCCTTGTTGCCGAGCAGGCCACCCAGTTTGCGGTTGAGGTCGCGCCACAGCTCGTCAAGATCTGGCGGGCCCTGGTTGGGGCCCTGGCCCCGCGGACGCTGCGGAGCGCCGCCGTCGCCGTTGTTGTCGTTGCGCGGCTCGTCGCCGCGACCCCAGCGGGGGTCGTTGAGGTTGAAGGCGCCGATCCAGCGGCGCCAGCCGCGTCGCTCGCCTGCAGCGCTCCGTGCGGCGCTGGTCGTGGCGGTCTTCGCGGCGTTGTCCGGGTGCTGCCAGTTCACATCCATGGTGTTGGGCGGTTTATGTGGGTTATAGACATTGTGCCCAATCAGGCGGCGTGGTTCCCGAGATCGGACATCGCGCCGCGGTTTGTGGGGTCATCGCCACGCAGGGAATCGATGACCCGCCGGGACAGGAAGGCTCGCAACGCCGGCAATCCGTCGCCGGTGGCGGCCGAGACAAACAGGCGCGGGAGCACCCGACCGTCAACGTCCATCGTGTCTTCCCGCTCCAGCGGCTGACGCTCGGGCGGCAACGCGTCGAGTTTGTTGAACACCAGCACCTGAGGCACATCGGCGGCACCGATGTCCCGCAGCACGCCCATGACCGCACCGATCTGTTCCGGGTGCTCAGGGTTGGCGGCGTCAACCACGTGAAGCAGCAAATCGGCGTCGGCGGCCTCCTGCAGCGTGGCGGCGAAGGCTTCGACCAGCCCGTGCGGCAGGTCCCGGATGAAGCCCACGGTGTCTGACAGCGACACCGACCGGCCCGCTTCGCCCAGGTAGAGCTGGCGGGTGGTGGTGTCGAGCGTGGCAAACAGCTGATCGGCCGCGTAGCTGCGCGCTTTGGTGAGGGCGTTGAAGAGCGAGCTTTTCCCGGCGTTGGTGTAGCCCACCAGGGAAATGTTGAACGCGTCGCGCCGCTCGCGCTGACGGCGCTGCGTGGCGCGCTGGCGCTTGACCTTGTCGAGGCGCTCGCGGGTGCGCTTGATGGCCTCCGCGATCATGCGCCGGTCAAGCTCGATCTGCGTCTCGCCCGGGCCGCCGCGCATGCCGATGCCACCACTTTGGCGCTCCAGGTGCGACCAGCGTCGGACCAGGCGCGTCGACAGGTACTGCAGCCGTGCCAGCTCGACCTGCAGCTTGCCTTCGTGGCTGCGCGCGCGCTGGGCGAAGATTTCCAGAATCAGCAGGGTGCGGTCGTTGACCGGGCGCTCCAGGGTGCGCTCGAGGTTGCGCTGCTGCGCCGGGCTGAGCGCCTGGTCGAACAACACCTCGGTAGCGCCCGTGGTCTGGGCCAGCAGCTGGATTTCCTCGGCTTTGCCACTGCCCACAAACAGGGCGGGGTCAGGGGCCCGGCGTTTGCACGTGACACGGCCCGCCACGGTGTAGCCGGCGGTCTGGGCGAGTTGGCCGAGCTCTTCAAGCTCGCCGTCAAAGTGAGGCAGCCCGAAGTCCACCCCGACCAGGATCACGGCAGGCGGGGTGGTGGGGCGGGTGGGGGAAGGATTCAATGGGAACGCGTTCGTCGCCCGTCGGGGCGCACGGTCGCCGGCGTACCGACGTTGTCAGGAGGCCGAGCTGTCGTCGGGGGGGTTCACCGAGAACTGCACCGGACGCCCGGGCACGATGGTGGAGATCGCGTGCTTGTACACCATCTGGGTCACCGTGTTGCGCAGCAGCACGACGTACTGGTCAAAGGACTCGATCTGGCCTTGCAGCTTGATGCCGTTGACCAGATAAATGGACACCGGCACATGTTCCCGACGCAACTGGTTCAGGAAGGGGTCTTGCAAGAGCTGGCCTTTGTTGTTGCTCACGATATGCTCCGTGTTCAAGGGTTGGGGATGGGCGGAACATACCACAGCGGGTTGCCGAGCGCGGCAAAGGGCTGTTCTGCCGCTGTGAAAGGCCTCAAGCTTCCTTGAACGGGTTGTCCGAGGTCTTGAATTCGATGCGCAACGGCGTGCCGACGAGGTCGAAGGCCTTGCGGAACCGACCTTCCAAAAACCGCCGGTACACCTCCGGCACGTGTTCCAGCGAGTTGCCGTGGATCACGATGACGGGGGGATTCATGCCGCCCTGATGGGCGTAGCGCATTTTCGGGCGGTACATGCCGCCCTTGGGCGGCGCCTGAAACGCCACCGACTCCTGCAACAGCCGCGTCAACAGCGGCGTCGGCATCTTGCGCATGGCCGAGGCGTGGGCCTGCGCGATGGATTTCCAGACCGGGCCCAGACCCTGACGGCGGGAGGCTGAGATGAGGTGCAAGGAGGCGAACTTGAGGAACGCCAGCCGGGTCTCCACCTGACGCTCGATTTGCTCCCGCTGGTAGCGGTCGATCGCGTCCCATTTGTTGATGGCGACCACCACCGCGCGGCCGCTCTCCAGGATGTAGCCAGCGATATGGGCGTCCTGTTCGGTGACACCCTGGGTGGCGTCGAGCAGGAGCAACACCACGTGGGCGCCCTCAATGGCCTGCAGTGTCTTGACCACCGAGAACTTCTCGATCGCCTCGAACACCTTGCCCTTTTTGCGGATACCGGCGGTGTCGATCAGCTCGAAGCGCTGGCCGTTTCGTTCAAACGGAACGGTGATGGCGTCACGGGTCGTGCCCGGCATGTCGAACGCCACCAGTCGTTCCTCACCCAGCCACGCGTTGATCAGCGTGGATTTGCCCACGTTGGGGCGTCCGGCCACAGCCAGCCGGATCACGCCGCTGTCGGCCTCGGGTTCCTCTTCGTCTTCCGGCGGGAGGCCCGGGATCGCCTCCAGCGCCTGCTCCAGCATGGAGCGCACGCCCTGCCCGTGGGCACCGGACACCGGGAGCACTTCCCCGAGCCCCAACTCGAAAAATTCCACCAATTGCGCGCCTTGGGTCATGCCCTCGGCCTTGTTGGCGACCAGCACGCACGGCTTGCCCAGGCGGCGCAGGTAGCCGGCGATCTCGTGGTCCTGGGCGCTGAGGCCGGCCCGGGCGTCCACGACAAAGACCACCACGTCCGCTTCGGCCACGGCCTGCCGCGTCTGCTTGGCCATTTCGCGGTAGATGCTGCCCTCGCCGGCGTCGGGCTCGAAACCGCCCGTGTCGATGACGATGAATTCGCGCCGCCCGACCCGGCCGTTGCCGTAGTGGCGGTCCCGGGTGAGGCCGGCGAAGTCCGCGACGATGGCGTCACGGGTGCCCGTCAGGCGGTTGAAGAGTGTGGATTTGCCGACGTTGGGCCGGCCCACGAGGGCGATGACGGGTTTGAGGGACATGCGGGGTTGACGCGGGCGCCAGGTTATTGGGGGCGCCAGGCGAACAGGCCGCCGTTGCGCGTCTGAACGACGAGCGCATCGCCCGCCAGCAGCGGGGTGGCAACGATCGGCGAGCCGTCGGTGCTCAGGCGGGTCATTTCGGTGCCGTCCTCGCGCGACACCAGGTGCACGAGGCCGTTGCTGTCGGCGATGGCGACCACGCGGCCCAGGGCCAGTGGCGCGCCCAGCGTGCGGTACTTCAGGCGTTCGGAGGTCCAGGCCGGTTCGCCGGACTCGCGGCGCCACGCCAGCACGCGGCCGTCCGATTCGGTGCCGAACACGAGGCGATCGTCCCCGTGAATCCCGGTGGTGCCCTGGGCCGGTCGGCTCCAGACGACCGAACCCCGCGTCGCGTCCACACAGCCGACGGCCGCGTTGAACGCGCGGGCGCACACGCTGCCCCCCAGACGACCCGCAGGACCGACGATATCGACCAGGCGCTCCACCTCATTGGTGCCGCGCGGCGACGCCAGCGGCGCCTCCCAGCGCACGGCGCCGTTGTCGGGGTTGAGCCCGGCCAGCCGGCCGGACAGCCCGGCGACGAGGGTGTCGCCCACCGCGAGGAGCGCGCCCGGCTGGTTGAGCACCAGGGGATCGGCGGTGCGCGTCTGCGTCCACAGGCGCGCACCGTTGCCCGCATCGAAGGCACTGACGCTGCGGTCGGCGGTCAGCACGAAGACACGCTGACCGGCGACCAGCGGCGCGGTGAAGCTGCGGGCCGCCAGACGCTGGCGCCACAACTCGCGGCCGTCACGCACCGCCACCAGGTGGTTGTCGCGGGTGATCACGGCGGCCGTCACGCCGTCGCTGCCCACGCCGGCGGACAGCGGTGTGCCCAGACTGGCCCGCCAGGCCTCGGCGCCGCTGCCGGCATCGATGGCCACCACGGTGCCGCTCGCACCGGCGGCGAACACCCGCCCGCCCGCAAACACCGGCGACAGACCGACCGGCGACTCGCCCACCTGAACGGTCCACGCCTGCCGGGTACCCATCAACTGGGCCGGCGGCGGCAGCGGCGCCGGCTCGGGCGCCTTGGGTTTGGACGAGCAGGCGGCCAGCGCGGCCAGCACCAGCAGCGCGCCCGCCCCACGGGCGAGGAATCGGAGGGTCATGGCTTGGTTCCTTCGGTGGCCGGCGCGGCGGTCTTGTCGACGCCGAGCGAGGCCAGCTTGATCTCCACCAGACGGCGGTAGTCGGCGTCGGCGGCCAGGCCGCTCCACGCTTTCTCGTACGCGGCGCGCGCGTCGGCCGACTTGCCCTGGCTCATCAGGACGTCGCCCCGGCGATCTGCCACCAGCGCCTCAAACGATGGCGGCACGGGACCCTCCAGCGCCTTGAGTGCGGCGTCGGCCTGGCCGGCTTCGAGTTCCACCGCCGCCAGGCGCAGGCGCGCAACCGCGCGGTGGGAGTCGTCTTTCGCCTCGGCGATGACCCAAGCGAGATCGGCACGTGCCTTGTCGGCCTGACCGGCTTCGACGTGGGCCTTGGCGGCCAGCAGGCTGGCCTGCACCGCAAAGGTCGTGCGGCCGAAACGGGACTGCATGTCGCCCGTGGCCTGCTCGGTGCGCGCCAGATCCTTGGCGATCACGGCGCGGTCGATCTCGTCAAACAGGGCCGCGGCCTGGGCCGACTGGGTGCGCTGCCAATAGTTCCAGCCGTTCCAGGCCGCGAACGAGCCCAGCACCGCGATCAACAGCCAGGTGATCCAGTTGCCGTTCTTGGTCCAGAAGGACTTCAGTTGGTCGAGCTGTTCCTGCTCTTCGAGGTTGAGGTGTTTGGCCATGGGGGCGGGTTTTGAAGATGCGGGATTGTAGGTGGCGGTCCCGGGGAGCCGGGTCAGTCGCGAAGGCGGCGGGCGAGTCCATCGAGGTCGTCGAGCGCGCACGTGGCCTGCGCCGCGGCGTCGCGCACGCCGCGCAGCGGCTTGACCGCCACGGCCCCGGCGGCCAGTTCCTGTTCGCCAAACACGAGCGCGTGCCGGGCGCCGCTGGCGTCGGCCTTCTTGAACTGCGACTTCATGCTGCCCATGCCCTCGGCACTGGCGGCGTGCATCTGCACCCGCACGCCGCGCTGGCGCAGTGCCCGCAGCACCGGCATCGCCCGGGGCAGAGCGGCGGCGTCGGGCACCACCGCGTAGGCGTCGGGCACCGGCGCGTCAGGCAACCGCGACTGCTCCTTGAGGAGTTCCAGGATGCGCTCCATCCCGAGCGCCCAGCCCACGGCCGGCGTCGGCTTGCCGCCGATCTGCTCGAACAGGCCGTCGTACCGGCCGCCGGCGCACACGGTGCCCTGCGAGCCGAGCTGGGTGGTGACGAACTCGAAGACGGAGAGGTTGTAGTAGTCCATGCCGCGCACCAGGCGCGGGTTGATGCGGTAGGCGATGCCGTGCGCATCGAGCAACGCCCGCAGGCCATTGAAGTGGGCCAGCGAGGCCTCACCGAGGTGGTCCATGAGCCGGGGCGCACCGTTCACCAGCGCCTGCATCGCGGGGTTCTTGGTGTCGAGGATGCGCAGCGGGTTGGTGTGCAGCCGGCGGCGGGCGTCCTCGTCGAGCTGGTCGGCGTGGGCCTCGAGATAAGCAATCAGCGCCTGCCGGTGCGCCAGCCGCTCGGCCGGCTGGCCCAGGCTGTTGATCTCCAGCTCGATGCCCTGCAGACCGAGTCGCGCCCACAGGTCGCAGGCCAGCACGATCAGCTCGGCGTCCACATCGGGGCCAGCCAGACCCAGCGCTTCGGCGCCGAACTGGTGGAACTGGCGGTAGCGGCCGCGCTGCGGGCGCTCATGGCGAAACATCGGTCCAAGGTAATACAGCCGCTTCGGGCCGTCGTAGAGCATGTTGCTCTCCAGCGCCGCGCGGACCACGCCGGCGGTGTTCTCGGGCCGCAGCGTGAGGTGTTCACCGTTGAGCTTGTCCTCGAAGGAATACATCTCCTTCTCGACGATGTCGGTGACCTCGCCCAGGCCGCGGACAAACAGCGCCGTGGGCTCCACGATGGGCGTGCGCAGGTTGCGGTAGCCGTAGCCGGCCATCAGCTCGCGCAGCGTGGCTTCGAGCCACTCCCAGTGCGCCGACTGCGGCGGCGCGATGTCGTTCATGCCTTTGACGGCAACCAGTTTTTCAGCCATGGGGACGCAACAGACGTGGGGCGGGCCGCGCGATCACGCGCGCTCGCCAAAGCGTTTTTCGATGTAGTTCTCAACGATCGACTGGAATTCGCGGGCAATGCCCTCGCCGCGCAGCGTGAGGGCCTTCTGGCCGTCGATGTACACCGGCGCGGCGGGGGCCTCGCCCGTGCCGGGCAGGCTGATGCCGATGTCGGCGTGCTTGCTTTCGCCGGGGCCGTTGACGATGCAGCCCATCACCGCCACCTTGAGCGCCTCCACACCGGGGTAGCGCTCGCGCCAGACCGGCATGGAGCCACGCAGGTAGTCGTCGATCTGCTTGGCGAGTTCCTGGAAGGTGGTGCTGGTCGTGCGGCCGCAGCCGGGGCAGGCAGTGACAGCGGGCACAAAAGTGCGCAGTCCCAGCGCCTGCAGGATCTCCAGGCCGACCACGACTTCCTGCGTGCGGGACTCACCGGGCTGCGGCGTGAGGGAGATGCGGATGGTGTCGCCGATGCCCTGCTGGAGCAACACCGACAGCGCCGCGGTCGAAGCCACCGCGCCCTTGGTGCCCATGCCGGCTTCGGTGAGACCGAGGTGCAGCGCGTAGTCGCAGCGTTGGGCCAGGGCCTGGTAGACGGCAATCAGGTCCTGCACCGCGCTGACCTTGCAGGACAGCACGATGTTTTCCCCCGGCAGGCCGATCGCCTCGGCCTTGCGGGCCGACTCGACGGCCGAGGTGATCAGCGCCTCGTACATGACCTGACGCGCGTCCCAGGGGCGGTCGCGACCCGCGTTTTCGTCCATCAGTCGCGCCAGCAGGTCTTGATCCAGGCTGCCCCAGTTCACCCCGATGCGGATGTGCTTGCCGTGGCGGGCCGCGATCTCGACCATCTGGCCAAACTGCCGGTCGCCTTTTTCCCCGCGACCCACGTTGCCGGGGTTGATGCGGTACTTCGACAAGGCTTCGGCGCAAGCCGGGTGGTCGGTGAGCAGGCGGTGGCCGTTGTAGTGGAAATCGCCGATCAGCGGCACGGGCACGCCCATGCGATCAAGCTGCTCGCGGATGTAGGGCACGGCGCGGGCAGCTTCGTCGTTGTTGACGGTGATGCGGACCAGCTCGGAGCCCGCTTGGGCGAGTTCCTTGACCTGAATCGCGGTGGCGATGGCATCGGCCGTGTCGGTGTTGGTCATCGACTGCACGCGCACCGGCGCGTCGCCGCCGACGGTGACCGCGTGGTCGCCCCAGCGCACCACGCCCTGCCGGGTGCGCCGGCGCGGCGGCTGAAACAGCGGGATGGGTTGGCTGATGGCGTCGCTCACGGGCATTCCCTCACTTCACCTCGAAGCGCGCCACGCTGTTGCGGGCGAGCGCAGCCGCGTCAAACGGCTGACCGCGGACCGTCACGCGGGCCGCTTCCGCACGACCAATCACCACCCCGTAGGGCGCTGGGTCGCTGAACTCCAGGTGGTCGCCAGCGCGAAGCAACCGCTGCGTGGGCACACCACCGGCCCGGCTGACCTCGACCCAGGTCTCTCCCGTGGCCTCGATGCGCAGCACGGCGGCGGCTGACGCAGCGGGGGCGTTGGACGCGGCGGGCGCCGCCGAGGGGCTGACGGGGTTGGGCTGACCCGACGGAGGCAACAGCGCCGAGGCGGACGCGGACGCGGGCGCGGGCGCGGGCGCGGGCGCGGGCGGGGGTGTGGCCGGGCTCGCGGGCGTCGCCGACGGCGCGGCTGCCGCTTCGGGGGCAGCGGGCGTTGCGGGGGCGGGCACGGCCGGCTCGGCCCCCGGCGGCGCGGCCGTGGGCGCGCTCATCACGGGCGGGGCCGGCTCGGCAGACACAAGCGCGGGGGCGATCGGGGGCTGGGCCGGGGCCGGGGCAGGCTCCACCACGGCCGCCGGTGTCGGCGGGGTGGCGGCACGCGGCAGAAACACGAGCACCAAGGCGCCCAGCAGCAAGGCGATGGCCGCCAACACCGCCGGACGCGACAACCAGCCCGCCGGGTTGGCCCGCGGCGCCTCACCATCGGCCCGGTAAGAACCCACGCCGACCGGACTCGGCGGCACCAGCTGGGGCGTCGGGCTCACGGGAATCTGGGCCAGCACCGGCGCCGGGTCGATGCGCAAGTGCCGGCAGGCGCTTGACGCCAGCGCGCGGGCGAAGGTCAGGTCGGGCAGCGCGTCGTAGCGGCCTGCCTCCAGCAACTCCAGCTTGCGCACCGGCACTTTCAGGGCCGCCGCCAGCGCCGCGATGTGAAGACCGGCGGCTTCGCGGGCCTCGCGCAGGCACTCGGGTCGGCTGGGGAGGGACGCGGGGGCGTCGGCTTCACTCATCGAAGGCTCCGCGCTGGTGGGCTGCCCACTGGGGCGAATCGGGGAATCGGCGCGCCAGCTGCTGGCCCAGCTGGGCCGCGGCCTCGCGGTTGCCCAGGCGCCGCTCCACGCGCACGCCCAGCCACAGCGTCTCCGCGTTGGCGAACTCACCGTTGTTGACGCGCCGGATGATGAACTGGGCGCGCTGCGCCTCGCCGCGGCGGTAGAGCAGCGACGCCAGGTTGTAGGCCGAAATCGGGTTGGCCGGGTCGAGCTCGTAAGAACGGGCCAGGCTGGCCTCGGCCTCCGACAACTGGCCCGCGCGCAGCTGGCACACGCCCTGCGCCAACAGGGTCCGCGCCTGCCCACCGTACACCGGGCTGGCCAGCGCTCGGCCGAACAGCTCGGTGGACTGGGCGTAGCGGGCCTGCTGACAGGCGAACCAGCCGTAGTTGTGCAACACATCCGGGTCGCGCGGGTTAATCTGCACCGCGCGCTGGAAGCTCTCCTCCGCCAGGGCGGCGTCGTTCAGCCGCATGTAGACCAGGCCACGGAGCGACCAGGCCGGGGCGTAGGTCGCGTCGGCCGCCAGCGCCAGCTTGATCTCGTCGAGCGCCACCGTGGTCTGGCCCTGATCGAAATAATTCGCCGCGAGCTCGGTCCGGATGCGGGCCCGACGCCGGGCCTCGGGCTCGTCCGACGCGGTGACGGGTTCACCCCGGGTGACGGTCCGCGCCCCGCTGCCCTGCGCCGCCGGCGAGGCGCAGCCAGCCAGCCAGACCAGCGCGCCCGCCGACAGGAGCAGGGCCAGCCCCAGGCGGGCCGTTCGGTGGAGGTCGAGGGAAGCGCTTCGGTTCATGCCTGCCTTTCGGGGTCGGGACGGACGATGCGGATGGGGGACTCGGTGGTGGTGCGCCGGCGCGCGAGCCGCTCGGCGGCACGGGTGCGATCCAGCACGTCGCCCGCCAGTTGCCCGCAGGCCGCGTCGATGTCATCGCCGCGCGTCTTGCGTACCGTGGTCACCAGACCGCCATCCTGCAGGATCTGGGCAAAGCGGCTCACCGCGGCGCGCGACGAGCAGCGCAGGCCCGAGTCGGGAAACGGATTGAACGGAATGAGGTTGATCTTGCAGGGCACGCCGCGGCCGCGGTGCTGGCGCAGCAACTGCAGCAATTCCCGGGCGTGATCCGGCGTGTCGTTCACGCCGTCGAGCATGCAGTATTCGAAGGTGATGAAGTCGCGCGGCGCCGCGGGCAGGTAGGCCAGACAGGCGTCGAGCAGCTCGGCCAGCGGGTACTTGCGATTCAGCGGTACCAAATGGTCGCGCAGCGGGTCGTTGGGCGCGTGCAGCGACACCGCGAGCGCCACCGGACATTCGGTGGCCAGCCGCGCCATGATGGGCACGACGCCGGAGGTCGACACCGTGACGCGGCGGCGGGACAGGCCGTAGCCGTGGTCGTCGAGCATCACGCGCAGCGCGGGGATCAGCGCGTGCGGGTTCTGCAGCGGCTCGCCCATGCCCATCATCACCACGTTGGTGATCACGCGCTCGCTGCGCCCGAGATGCTGGCGCAGGAAAAACTCGGCCTGCCAGAGCTGCGCCAGGATTTCGCCGGTGGTGAGGTTGCGGGAAAAACCCTGGTGTCCGGTGGAGCAGAAACGGCAACCCACGGCGCAACCGGCCTGGGACGAGACGCACAGCGTGCCCCGGTCGTCTTCGGGGATGTAAACCGTCTCGACGGCGTTGCCGCCCCCGACGTCAAACAGCCACTTGATCGTGCCGTCGGCCGAATCCTGGCGCGACAGCACCGGCAAGCCGACCACGGCCGCTGCCGAGGGCAGCTTGTCGCGCAGGCTGCGCGCGAGGTCGGTCATCCGGGAGAAATCGGACTCACCCTTCTGGTGAATCCAGCGGAACAACTGGACGGCGCGAAACCGCTTCTCGCCCAGCCGCTCGCAAAAGGCGGCCAACCCGTCGAGGTCGAAGTCGAGCAGATTGACCGTCATCGGACTGCGTCCGGCGCGCTTCAGCGCGAGTAGACGTTCATGCCCGGGAAGAAGAAAGCCACTTCCACGGCGGCGGTTTCCGGGGCGTCGGAGCCGTGCACCGCGTTGGCGTCGATGCTGTCGGCGAAATCGGCGCGGATGGTGCCGGGAGCGGCCTTCTTCGGGTCGGTGGCACCCATCAGGTCGCGGTTCTTGGCGATGGCGCCTTCGCCTTCGAGCACCTGGATCATCACCGGGCCGCTGACCATGAAGTCCACGAGATCCTTGAAGAAGGGGCGGGCTTTGTGCACGGCATAGAACTGCTCGGCTTCGGCGCGGGAGAGGTGGGCCATTTTGGCGGCCACCACCTTCAGGCCAGCGGCCTCGAAGCGGGCGTAGATCTGGCCGATCACGTTCTTGGCGACGGCGTCGGGTTTGATGATCGAGAGGGTGCGTTCGAGGGCCATGTTCGTCCTGAGTTTTGGTTGAAATTCAAGGGGTTGCACGCGAAAGTGCAGAGCCCACGATTCTACATGGCGCCCGGGACAACCCGATGGCGCCGGGGGTCTGACGCCGGGTCAGCGCGCCGGTCCGCCC
Organism: Hydrogenophaga sp. T66; assembly: GCF_057219855.1. NCBI lineage: Bacteria > Pseudomonadati > Pseudomonadota > Betaproteobacteria > Burkholderiales > Comamonadaceae > Hydrogenophaga > Hydrogenophaga sp. T66. The sequence goes on from NZ_JBXVVX010000001.1 coordinate 1,591,406, forward strand.
CGGCGGCCTTTGCCACGCGCGGCGTCCTGCGCGCGGCGGCGCTGCAGCGCGTCCTGACCGATGTAGCCCATGGAGGTCTTCATCGGGTCGGGCTGACCAGCGCGGCCGGACGATCCCTTGCCGGATGATCCTTTGCCGGCTGGCGCAGCCCGGCGACCGGGCGGCGCGCTGGCCGGCGGAGCGCCGCGCGGCGCGGGCGGCGTGGCCGGACCACGGCCGACCTTGTTGCGGCGCGGTTTCGCGGGACGCGCGTCGTCGCGGGCGGCGCCGCCGCGACCGCCCGGCCCCGGCCGGCCCGTCCGCTCGGGCGCCGGGGTGGGCATGCCGGCGGCGGCGGTCAGGCGCGCGATGTCGCGCTCGTCGAGTTCAACCCACGCGCCGCGGCGCAGGCCCCGCGGCAGCAGCATGGCGCCGTAGCGGATGCGGATCAGACGACTGACCGCATGGCCGATGGCCTCGAACAGGCGGCGCACCTCGCGGTTGCGGCCTTCGGCGATGGTCACGCGGTACCAGCAATTGGCGCCCTCGCCACCGCCGTCATCGATAGACAGGAACTGCGCCGGCCCGTCATCCAGGGTGATGCCGTCGAGCAGGCGCTGCTTTTCTTCGTTCGACAACGCGCCCAGCACCCGGACGGCGTACTCGCGCTGCAAGCCGAAGCGCGGGTGCATCAGGCGGTTGGCCAGTTCACCGGAGTTGGTGAACAGCAGCAGGCCTTCGGTGTTCAGGTCCAGCCGGCCCACGGACTGCCACTTGCCTTGCGGCAGACGCGGCAGGCGACGGAACACGGTGGGCCGGTTCTGCGGGTCGTCGTGGGTGACGACCTCGCCGACCGGCTTGTGGTACGCCAACACGCGCGGCGGCGGCGGCGTCATGCGCACGCGCACCGGCTTGCCGTTGACCTTGATGACATCGCCAAACTGAATCCGCTGGCCGATGTGGGCCGGTTCGCCGTTGACCGAGATGCGCCCCTCAAGGATCAGCTGCTCCATCTCGAGGCGCGAACCCATGCCGGCCTGGGCCAACACCTTGTGAAGCTTCGGGGACTCGGCCTGGGGCGCGAGCACGCGCTTGTGGGCCGCGGCCGGGGCATCGGGCGCCGGTTCGGCGTCGTAGGCGCCGCTGACCACATCGTCGAAACGCAGGGCGTCGTCGGCGGGGTGGGTGGTCGGCGACACCGGGGCGGCGGCAGGACCGGGCGCGACGGCCTCGGGCGGGTCAGCGGGCGTCGGGGTGGTGGTCATGCGGAAGGGTTCTCGGTGGGGGCGGCGGGATCCGCCGTTTCAGGGGCGGCGGTGTCAGCGCTTGCCGCGTCCACGGCCGCCGCGGCCTCGGTCGGGGGATCCTCGGCAGGGCTGTCGGCGGCGGTGGAGCCGGCCTCCAGACGCTGGGCGAGCGCGCCGAAGTCGAGCGTGCCCAGCGCGGATTCCTGCACCTCGCTGGCTTCCAGCGGGGGCAGTTCGTTGAGCGAGGCGATCCCGAGGTCGTCGAGGAACTGGCGGGTGGTGGCAAAGAGCGCCGGACGGCCGACCGTTTCGCGGTGGCCGATGACCTCGATCCAGCCGCGGTCTTCCAGCTGCTTGAGGATCAGGGAATTGATGGTGACGCCGCGGATGTCTTCCATGTCCCCGCGGGTGACTGGCTGGCGGTAGGCAATGATGGCCAGCGTCTCCAGGGTGGCGCGGGAGTACTTGGGCGGCTTCTCGGGGTGCAGGCGGTCGAGGTAGGGGCGCAGCTCCGGGCGGCTCTGGAAACGCCAGCCGCTGGCCACCTGCACAAGCTCCACGCCACGGCCGGTCCAGCGCTGCTGGAGGTCCAGCAGGAGGGTCTTGATCGTGTCGGCCGCGACCTCGCCGTCGAACAGCGTGCCGAGTTCGCGCACCGTCAGCGGCTGGGGCGCGCAAATCAGGGCGGTCTCGAGGATACGCTGGGCATCCGTGGTGTTCATGTGTCGGTCGGGCCGGCGTGGCGTGGCGTTGGGGAGGGCCGGCGGCGGGGGCCGGCAGGACGGGCGCGCGGTCGGGGGCGCGTCGGTCGCGTCAGGGCGGGCGGGAACCAGCGCTCAGTCGATGAGCCCGTGCCCCGGCGGTGGCTCATTGTATCGGAGCCCCCCGGCGGACAGGGCATCGCGCAGATCGGCCGGCGGGGCGCGCCAGAAGGCCAGCGGACGCCCGTCGACCGGGTGGGCCAGGCGCAGGGATGCGGCGTGCAGGCCCTGGCGCGTGAGGCCCCACAGCGCCCTCCCCCCGTACAACGCATCGCCGAGCAGCGCATGACCGCGCTGGGCGAGGTGCACGCGGATCTGGTGGGTCCGCCCGGTATGCAGCTTGCAGGCCAGCAGCGTGGCTTCGGCCCCCGCCGCCAGCACCTGCACCGTGGTCTGCGCGGGTTTGCCGCTCCCGACCACCGCCATGCGCAGGCGGTTGGCCGGGTCGCGGCCCACGGGGCGGTCGATGGTCAGCCGCTCCTCGCCATGCCAGCGGCCTCCGGCCAGGGCGAGGTACTGGCGGTCCACGGTGCGCGCGGCGATGGCCGCCACCAGCGCGTCCATCGCCGGCCGCGTCTTGGCCACGAGCATCAGGCCCGAGGTGTCCTTGTCCAGCCGGTGCACGATGCCCGCCCGGGGCAGCGCGACCGCCCCGGCGTGGTGGGCCAGCAGGCCGTTGAGCAGCGTGCCCGACCAGTGGCCGGCCGCGGGATGAACCACCAGCCCCACCGGCTTGTCGATGACCAGCAGGTGGGCATCCTCATGGACCACGTCCAAAGCCATGGGCTCCGGTACGAACGCCTGGGCCTGCGGCGTGGGGCGCAACTCGATCTGCAGCGGATCGCCGGCGGCCACGCGGGCGGCGGCCTTGGTGCACACCTGCCCGCGCCAGCGCAGCGCGCCATCGGCGATAAGCTGCTGCAGGTAGGAGCGGGACAGGGCCGGCACCAGCCCCGCCAGCACCCGGTCCACGCGCTGGCCGTGGCCGTCGGCCGGGACGGTGAGTGCCCGCAGCTCGGCCTCGGCGATCCAGTCGTCCGGGGCATCCTCCCCGGCGGACGGCCCCTCGCGGCCACCCCCGTCGATATACTCCGTGGCTTCCATCTGCAGTCTGTGTCGAGGTGTCGTTGTGAGAGTGAGCCTGAGATTATCGGCCGTGGCCCTGGCCAGCGCCCTGCTGGCGGCGTGCAGCACGACCACCGTGGACGAGACCGCGAAATGGAGCCCCAACAAGCTCTACCGCGAAGCGACCGATGAGCGCAACGCCGGCAACTATGAAAAGGCGGTGTCTCACCTGGAGAAGCTCGAAGGCCGCGCCGCGGGCACGCCGCTGGCCCAGCAGGCCCAGATCGACAAGGCGTTCACCCAATACAAGGCGGGTGACCGCGCGCAGGCCCTGGCCACGCTGGAACGCTTCCAGCGCCTGCACCCGGCCAGCCCCGCGATGGACTACGCCCTGTACCTGAAGGGCCTGGTCAATTTCAACGAAAACCTGGGCCTGTTTGGCGCGCTGGCGCGGCAGGATCTGTCCGAGCGCGACCAGAAGGCCGCCAAGGAATCGTTCGAAGCCTTCCGCGAACTGGTGACCCGCTTCCCGGACTCCAAGTACAGCCCGGATGCGCGGGCCCGCATGACCTACATCGTCAACTCCCTGGCGGCGTACGAAGTGCACGTGGCGCGCTACTACCTGAGCCGCGGCGCCCACGTGGCGGCGATCAACCGCGCCCAGGCAGCGGTGAGCGAGTACGCCGACGCGCCGGCGCTGGAAGAGGCGCTGTTCATCATGGTGAAGGCCTACGACGCGCTGGGCATGACGCAACTGCGCGACGACACGCGGCGGGTGTTGCAAGCGAGCTACCCGAAGAGCGAATTCCTCAGCCAGGGTTTCCGGACGAAAGCAGATCCTTGGTGGAAGATCTGGTGAGTCCGACGAGCGCGTCAAGGGCGCGCGCCATCGCCTGCTCATCGGTGAGGGCCGCCATCGGCGGCAGGGCTTCCAGCACCGCCGCCCCATAAGGCCGGCGCCACAGGCGCGGATCGCCGATCACCACCACGCCGCGATCGCTCTCGCCGCGAATCAAGCGCCCCACCCCCTGCGCCAGGGTGAGCGCCGCCTGCGGCACCGACACTGCGACAAACCCATCCAGCCCGGCCGCCTCGGCCCGCGCCAGGCGCGCCCGGTGCACGGGATCGTCGGGCGGGGCGAACGGCAGCTTGTCGATCACCACCAGCTGAAGCATGTCCCCCGGCAGGTCCACGCCCTGCCAAAACGCCCCGGCTCCCACCATCACCATCCCCTGCCCGCCCGCACGCTGCCAGCGCTGCAAGGCGGCGGTGCGCTCGGCGGCTGACGGCGCCAGCACCGTCAGGCCCCCGGACACGCGCACGGCCAACGCCTCGGCGATCCGCCGCGCCGCCCGCCGGGTGGTGGTCAAGACGAGGGTACGCCCGCCGAGGCGCTCGGCCCACACCGCCACGCGGGCGGCCAGGGCCTCGCTGTGGCCATCGTCACCCGGCTCCGGGAGGTCGCTGGGAATGTGCAAGGCGGCCTGCCGCGCGTGGTAGAACCCCCCGGGCACGCGCACCACGCGGGCCGCCGCGGGCAGCGCGAGCGCGCGGGCGAAGCCAGCAAGCCGCGGATCGGTGTCGAGTGTGGCGGAGGTAAACACCCAGGCCTGTCCGGTGGCCGCGGCCTCGGTCCACGGCTGGAAGGCCTCACCGCAATCCGCCGGCGTCATCACCGCGCGCCACCGGCCCGGCGCGGGACGTTCCCACCAGCGAACCCAGCCGTCGGCCGCGGGCGCGCCCGCCAGCGAGCGCCAGTCCGACCGCAGCGACGCGGCCCGTTCACTCAGTCGGCGCAGGTCGGGGGTCAGATCGGCCACCGCCAGCAGCGCCGTGTGCAGCGCGCCCAAGGCGCGGTCGAGCTGCACGGCGGCCGATCGCCACACCGGGCCGTCGGCGCCAGCCGGCGCTCCGTCGTCCCAGGGCCGGCGCTCCTCGGCGACCCCGCCGCCAGTGGCCTGGGCGAGAGACCGGCCGGCCAAGGTGAGGTCGGCACCCAAACGGGCCCAGGCGCCGAGGCCCGCGGCGTGTGCGGCGCCCACCCGCTGCACGTCGGCCACCAGACGAGCGAGGCCGGCGCTGCCCAGTTGCCGGCCGAGGAAGCCGATCGCCGTGTCGTTGAACGCATGGGCTTCGTCCACGACCACCACGTCGGCGCTGGGCAGCAGCGCCGCCTGGCCCGACTCGCGCACGCCCTGGTCGGCCATCAGCACGTGGTGGTTCACCACCACCCAGTCCGCCGCGAGCGCTTCCCGCCGGGCGGCGAACACGTGGCAGGTGGCCGCCTCGGGGCACTCGGTGCCCAGGCATTGCTCGCGGGTCGCGGTGATGCGCTCCCGCCACGCGCCGTGGGACAGCGGCCCCAGTTCGGCCAGATCGCCCCGGCGCGTGACCGCCGACCACGCCAGCACCCGCGGGAGTGCCCGCGCCAGCGCCAGATCGGGCACGGCGCCGACGGCACCCGCTGCGGCCTGCTGGAGCCGGTGGCGGCACAGATAGGCGCTGCGCCCCTTCAACAGCGCGACGCGCACCGGCCGCTGCAGCGCCCCAGCGACCGCGGGGATGTCACGGTGGAACAGCTGATCCTGCAGCGCCTGTGTCGCCGTGGAGAGGATCGCCCGTCGGCCACTGAGCAACAGCGGCACCAGATAGGCCAGCGTCTTGCCCACCCCCGTGCCGGCCTGCGCGGCCAGCACGCCCCCCGAGGCGATGGTCTCGGCCGCCGCGCGGGCCAAGGCCCGCTGGCCCGGCCGATCGCGCCACCCGGTCCAGGCGCGGGCCAGCGGACCATCCGGCGCCAACGCAGCGTCGACGGCACGGACGGTGGCTTCCGAGGGCGGATCGCCCGGCGCTGACGACGCCGCCGGGTCGTCGAACGGGGGAACAACAGGGTGGGCGGTCATGACGGAGGCATCAATGGGGCCGATCAGCGTCCGTTCGTGGGTACATTCGTGGGTACATTCACCAGGGCGAGGACGGACCACCTCGTGCGTGGGCGAGCGTCGGGTTCACCGCTACCATCGCGAACGCGACAGTCCTCCCGTCTGGCATCGACCGATCTGCCCTTTTCCGTCACGCCCTCACTGCTCACCATGTCCACAGGCTACCGCATCCAGGCATCCACCGGCATCCACAAGGGCGACCGGGAGTACCAGCAGGACCAGGTGACGCTGATGAGTCATCCCCGCATCCGCAGCTGCCTGCTCGCGGTGGTGGCCGACGGCATGGGCGGGCGCAGCGGCGGGCGCAAAGCGTCGGATCAGGTGATGCTCACCGCGCAGCAGCTGTTCCACCGCTTCGACCCCGAGACCGATGACGCCCGCGACCTGCTCAAGCGCATCGTCGAGGAATCCCACATCGTCATCAAACTCACCGCCGTGGCGGCCGAGCAGGAACCGCACAGCACGATCGCCGCCTTCGTGGTGATGCCCGGCGGCGAATCGCACTGGATCCACGCCGGCGACTCCCGCGTCTACCACTTCCGCCAGGGCAAGATGGCCCACCGCACGCTCGATCATTCTTACGTGCAAAGCCTGATCAACCAGGGCGAGCTCACCGAGCAGCAGGCGCTCGATCACCCGCACGCCAACATCCTGATGGGCTGCCTGGGCACCGAAAACGACCCGCCGGTGGACCTGTACCACGTCAAAAAGCTGTTGCCGGGCGACGCCGTCATGGCCTGCAGCGATGGCCTGTGGCACTACTTTTCGCCCGACGAACTCGCCAGCACCCTGACCATGCTCACGCCGCGCGAAGCCTGCGAGTTCCTGATTCAGAAGGCGCGCACCCGCGCCAAGGGCGGTGGCGACAACCTGTCGCTGGTGGTGGTCAAGCTCGAACCGATCTGAGCGGGGCTCAGGTCAGGCCGGTGTCCACCAGCCGGTGCTCGAGCGACAGGAATTCCTGCGACTGCATCTCGGTGAGCCGCGACACCGTGCGGGGAAACTCGTGGGCCATCGGCCCTTCGGTGTAGAGCTGCTCTGGCGGCACCGCCGCTGACATCACCAGCTTGCAGCGCCGGTCGTAGAGGACGTCGATCAGCCAGGTGAACCGCCGCGCTTCCGACGCCTGGCGCACCGACATCTGCGGCACGTTGGACAAAAACACCGTGTGGAACTGGCTGGCGATCTCGAGGTAGTCGTTCTGCGAACGCGGCCCGCCGCAGAGGGTACGGAAGTCGAACCAGATCACGCCCCCGGCGCGACGCACCGCACGGATCTGGCGTGACTCGATCGTCATCACCGGATCGCCATCGGCCGCCTCGGCCAGCTCGCTGAAGGTCCGCTCCATCGCGGCTTCCGCCTGGGGACCGAGCGGGGTGTGGTACAGGTCGATGTGGTTGAGCGTGCGGCGCCGGTAGTCGGTGCCGTTGTCCACATTGATCACCTCCAGCCGCGACTTGAGCAGCTCAATCGCCGGCAGGATGCGGTCGCGGTGCAGCCCGTCGGGATACAGCTGGTCGGGGTGGAAATTGGAGGTGGTGACGAAGCCCACGCCATTGCGGAACAACGCATCCAGCAGCCGGTGCAGGATCATCGCATCCGTCACATCGGCCACGTGGAACTCGTCGAAACAGATGAGCTTGTAGCGCTGGGCCATGCGCTCACCCAGCACATCCAGCGGGTTCTGCGTGCCTTGCAGGTCGCGCAGTTCGCGATGCACCTCGCGCATGAACTCGTGGAAATGCAGCCGGGTCTTGCGCTTGAGCGGCACGGCGTGGAAGAAGCAATCCATGAGGAAGCTCTTGCCACGGCCGACGCCGCCAAACATGTACACCCCGCGCGGGATGTCCGGGCGGTTGATGAGCTTCTTCAGCGCATTGGAGCGCTTCTGCTTGTAGGCCGCCCACTCGCGCGCGCACCGCTCCAGCGCGTCCACGGCACGCAGCTGGGCGGGGTCGGGCGAGTAGCCGCGCTCGCGCAGCGCGGCTTCGTAGGCTTGGCGGACGCTCAAGGCAGGGTCAGAAGTTCAGGGTGCGCTTGTCCACCGCGAGCGCGGCTTCCTTGGTCGCTTCGGACAACGACGGATGCGCGTGGCAGATCCGCGCGATGTCCTCCGCGCTGGCCTTGAACTCCATGGCCACCACGGCCTCGGCAATCAGCTCGCTGGCCATCGGGCCCACGATGTGAACGCCCAGGATTTCGTCGGTCGCCGCGTCGGCCAGGAACTTGACCATGCCGGTCGTGTCGCCCAGGGCGCGCGCACGGCCGTTGGCCAGGAAGGGGAACGTGCCGGCCTTGTAGGCCGCACCGCGGGCCTTGAGCTGCTGTTCGGTCTCGCCGACCCATGCGATCTCGGGGCTGGTGTAGATCACCCACGGAATCGTGTTGAAGTTGACGTGTCCGTGCTGGCCGGCGATGCGCTCGGCCACGGCCACGCCCTCCTCTTCGGCCTTGTGCGCCAGCATGGGGCCGCGCACCACGTCGCCCACCGCCCACACGCCCGGCAGGTTGGTCTTGCAGTCGCCGTCCACCACAATGGCGCCGCGCTCATCAAGCTGCAGGCCCACGCCCTCGGCATTCAGGCCGACCGTGTTCGGCACGCGGCCGATGGAGACGATGAGCTTGTCGGCGTCCAGCGTCTGGGCCTCGCCCTTGGCGTTGGTGTACGCCACGCTGACCCCCTTCTTGCCGGCCTTGATCTCACCGACCTTCACGCCCAGCTCGATCTTCAGGCCCTGCTTGTCGAAGGCCTTCTTGGCTTCCTTGGCGATTTGCTCGTCGACCGCGCCCAGGAAAGTCGGCAAACCTTCCAGAATGGTCACCTCGGCACCGAGGCGGCGCCACACGGACCCCATCTCCAGGCCGATCACGCCCGAACCGATCAACGCCAGCTTTTTCGGCACCGCGCCGAGGCGCAGCGCACCGTCGTTGGAGAGGATGTGCTCCTCGTCGAAGGGCGCGCCGGGCAACGCACGGGCGTTGGAACCGGTCGCCACGATCACCTGCTTGCCGGTCAGCGTGTCGTCCTTGGCACCTTTGACGGCGATCTCGTAGCCGCCCTCCACGGCGCGCACGAACGAGCCACGACCGTGGAAGAACGTGACCTTGTTCTTCTTGAACAGGTAGAGGATGCCGTCGTTGTTCTGCTTCACGACCGCGTCCTTGCGCGCCACCATCTTGGCGACGTCGATCTTCACGTCCTTGACGCTGATGCCGTGGTCCGCGAAGTGGTGATTGGCGTGCTCGAAATGCTCGCTCGATTGCAGCAGGGCTTTGGACGGAATGCAGCCCACGTTGGTGCAGGTGCCGCCCGGCGCGGGGCCGCCGGCCGCGTTCTTCCACTCGTCGATGCAGGCGACCTTGAAGCCCAGTTGGGCCGCGCGGATGGCGGCGATGTACCCGCCCGGCCCGCCGCCGATGACGATGACGTCGAATTGCTGGCTCATGAAAATGCTTTCAGTTGTCCGCGCTCGCTGCGCGGGGTGACTTGTCGAGAAACGCCGCAGATCCGGCTCGGCCGGTCTGCTTGCGTTGCCCCCTGAAGGGGGTGACGCGCCACCCGGCGCGGCGCGGGGGTGGGTCAAATGTCAAACAGCAGGCGGGCCGGATCTTCCAGCGCTTCCTTCATGGCCACCAGCCCCAGCACGGCCTCTCGGCCGTCGATGATGCGGTGGTCGTAGGACATGGCGAGGTAGTTGATCGGGCGGATCACGATCTGCCCGTTCTCCACCACCGCGCGGTCCTTGGTGGCGTGCACGCCCAGGATGGACGACTGAGGCGGGTTGATGATCGGGGTGGACAGCATCGAGCCGAACACGCCGCCGTTGCTGATGGAGAAGGTGCCCCCGGTCATCTCTTCCAGACCGAGCTTGCCGTCCTTGGCCTTCTGACCAAACTCGGCGATCTTCTTCTCGATGTCGGCAAAGCTCATCTGGTCGGCGTTGCGCAGGATCGGCACCACCAGGCCACGCGGCGAACCCACCGCGATGCCGATGTCGAAGTAGCCGTGGTAGACGATGTCGTTGCCGTCCACCGAGGCGTTGAGGATCGGGTACTTCTTGAGGGCGTGCACCGCGGCCTTCACGAAGAAGCTCATGAAGCCGATCTTGACGCCGTGCTCCTTCTCGAACTTCTCCTGGAAGCGCTTGCGCATTTCCATGACGGGCGCCATGTTGACCTCGTTGAACGTGGTCAGGATGGCGTTGGTCGCCTGGGACTGCAGCAGGCGCTCGGCGACGCGGGCGCGCAAGCGGGTCATCGGCACCCGCTCCTCCGGACGGTCACCCAGGTCCGGGGTAGCCACCGGGATCTGCGGCAGCACCTTCGTCGGCGCGCCGGTGGGGATGGCGACGGGTGCGGCGACCGGCGCTTTGGGCGCCGCCACGGCGGCCAGCACATCACCCTTGGTGACGCGGCCGTCCTTGCCGGTGCCGGCCACACTGCCGGCGGCCAGGCCGTTGTCGGCCATCAGTTTGGCGGCGGCGGGCATGGCCACGCCGGCCTTGCTGGTGCCGCCGACCGCCGCCGCGGCGGGGGCCGCCGCCGGGGCAGCCGGGGCAGTCACTGCAGCGGCCACGGGTGCGGAGGCGCCCGCCACCGCGGCGGTGTCGATGCGGGCAATCGCCTGCTCGGCCACGACGGTCGAGCCGTCGCCCTGCAGGATCTCGACCAGCACGCCGCCGGCCGGCGCCGGGCACTCGAGCACGACCTTGTCGGTCTCGATGTCGATCAGGATCTCGTCGGCGGCAACCGCCTCACCGACTTTTTTCTTCCACTGCAGCAGGGTGGCTTCGGCCACGGATTCGGACAGCTGCGGAACTTTGACTTCAACGATAGCCATGTGAATGTTTTCCTCTGAGGTGTCGGGGCGCAGGCGCCGGTGCGATGCGGCCGCGCGGGTGACCGGGATCCGGTCCCGGGTCGCGCGCCACCGCCGTCACCGGCCGCGGGTCATTTCGTCAGGATGAAGCCCTTGAGCTTGGCAAACGCGGCTTCGATGAGCTGCTTCTGCTGCTCCTGGTGCAGGTGCGCATAGCCCACCGCCGGCGAGGCGGAGGCCGCGCGACCGGCGTAACCGAGCTTCTGGCCGTCGAGCATGTTTTCGTGGATGTAGTGCTGCACGAAGAACCAGGCACCCTGGTTCTGCGGCTCGTCCTGGCACCACACGATGTCCACCGCGTTCGGGAACCGCTTGATCTCGGCCGCGAAGGCCTTGTGCGGGAACGGGTAGAGCTGCTCAACGCGGATGATGGCCACGTCGTCCTGGCCTTTTTCCTCGCGCTTCTTCACGAGGTCGTAATACACCTTGCCCGAGCAGGCAATGATGCGCTTGACCTTCTCGGCCTTCTTCACGACGTCGGCGTTCTGCTCCGGGATCACGGTCTGGAAACCGCCCTTGGTGAACTCGGACAGCGGCGAGGTCGCGTCCTTGTTGCGCAGCAGGCTCTTGGGCGTGAACAGCACCAGGGGCTTGCGCAGCGGACGGACCATCTGGCGACGCAGGACGTGGAAGATCTGGCTGGCCGTGGTCGGCTGCACGATCTGCATGTTGGCGTCGGCGGCGAGCTGCATGAAGCGTTCCAGGCGGGCCGAGCTGTGCTCGGGACCCTGACCTTCGTAGCCGTGCGGCAGCATCAGGGTGATGCCGTTGACCCGGCCCCACTTCACCTCGCCGGAGGCGATGAACTGGTCGATCACCACCTGAGCGCCGTTGGCGAAATCGCCGAACTGCGCTTCCCAGATCACCAGCGTGTTGGGGTCGTTTGACGCGTAGCCGTACTCGAAGCCCAGCACCGCCTCCTCCGACAGGATGGAGTCGATCACCACGAACGGGGCCTGGTTGTCGGCCACGTTCTGCAGCGGCAGGTAAGTCCCTTCGTCGAACTTTTCGCGGTTCTGGTCGTGGATGACGGCGTGGCGGTGCGTGAAGGTGCCACGGCCACAGTCCTCGCCCGACAGGCGCACCGGGAAGCCGCTGGCGACCAGCGAGGCAAACGCCATGTGCTCACCCATGCCCCAGTCCACCGGGATCTCGCCGCGGCCCATCGCCGCGCGGTCGGCATACACCTTCTTGACCAGCTGGTGCGGGGTGATGCTGTCCGGGATGGTGGTGATGCGCTCGGACAGGCGCTTCCACTCGGTGAGCGGGATGGCGGTGTCGGCGCTGTCGGTCCACTTCTTGCCCAGGAAGGGGCTCCAGTCGACGGCGTACTTGCTCTTGAAGTTGGTCAGCACCGGATCGACCGTGTGACGGCCTTCATCCAGCGCGGCCCGGTAGGCCTTGACCATGTCGTCGCCCAGCGTGGCACCCAGGCCCTGCGCGGCGAGCTTGTCGGCGTAGAGCTTGCGGGTGCCGGGGTGGGCCGCGATCTTTTTGTACATCAGCGGCTGGGTGAGCGACGGCGTGTCCTGCTCGTTGTGGCCCAGCTTGCGGAAGCACACGATGTCAACAACCACGTCCTTCTGGAAAGCCAGTCGGAACTCCAGTGCGAGCTGGGTGGCAAACACCACGGCTTCGGGGTCGTCGCCGTTGACGTGCAGCACCGGCGACTCGATCATCTTCACGACGTCGGAGCAGTACAGCGTGGAGCGGCTGTCGCGCGGGTCGGAGGTGGTGAAGCCGATCTGGTTGTTGATGACGAGGTGCACCGTCCCGCCGGTGGAATAACCCCGGGTCTCGGCCAGCGCCAGCGTTTCCATCACCACACCCTGGCCGGCGAACGCAGCGTCGCCGTGCACCAGCACCGGCAGCACCTGCTTGCCTTCGCGGTCGCCACGGCGGTCCATGCGGGCGCGCACCGAGCCCTCGACCACCGGGTTGACGATTTCCAGGTGGGAGGGGTTGAAAGCCAGCGACAGGTGGACCGGGCCGCCGGGGGTGGACACGTCGGAGCTGAAGCCCTGGTGGTACTTCACGTCACCGGCCGGCAGGTCCTCGGGCGCGGTGTGCTCGAACTCGGCGAACAGGTCCTTGGGCATCTTGCCCAGCGTATTCACCAACACGTTCAGGCGGCCGCGGTGGGCCATGCCGATCACGATTTCCTGGATACCGGCCTGGCCGGCCTGCTGGATCAGTTCGTCCATGGCGGCGATGAAGCTCTCGCCACCTTCCAGCGAGAAGCGCTTCTGGCCCACGTACTTGGTGTGCAGGAAGCGCTCCAGACCCTCGGCCGCGGTCAGGCGGTCGAGGATGTGTTTCTTCTTGTCGGCGTTGTAGTTCGGCTTCGCGCGGGTGGACTCCAGCCGCTCCTGCCACCAGCGCTTCTGGTTCTGGTCGGTGATGTAGTTGTATTCGGCACCGATCGAGCCGCAGTAGGTTTCCCGCAGCGCGTTGAGCAGGTCGCGCAGCGACATGGTCTCGCGGCCGAAGAAGGTGTTGCTCGTGTTGAACACCGTTTCGTGATCGGCGTCGGTGAAGCCGTAGAACGACGGCTCCAGCTCGGGGATCACGGGGCGCTCGGTGCGCTTGAGGGGGTCGAGGTCGGCCCAGCGGGCGCCGACGTTGCGGTAAGCGGCGATGAGCTGCTGCACGGCAACGCGCTTGCGGCCCAGGTCGGAGTCGGCGCCGGCGGCGATGACGACCTTGGTGCCGCCCTGCTTGGCGCGTTCGGCGAAGGCATTGACCACCGGCAGGTGCGGCACGTCGCGGGCATCCGACCCGTCAACCGCGGGCACGTGCTGCAGCGCGTCGAAGTAGCCGCGCCAGTTGTCGGGCACGCTGGTGGGGTTGGCGAGGTAGTTCTCGTACATCTCTTCCACGTACGGCGCGTTGCCGCCGAAGAGATACGAGTTGTTCTGGTAGGCAACGTAGACGTTGCCCCCCTTGGCTGGGGTATCGCTCATGAATCCGCTGACCTCCGCCCCCCTGCAGGGAGCATTAGCTGGTTGAAAAAACCTTCCGCGACACGGCTGAACCGGTTGGCGGACGCGACAGTGACTGGGAAGGACTGTTGGCGGGGCGCATTGTGCCAGCTTGCGGCGCCGCGCGCGACCCTCGTATCGACCGAAGGGCGGCGGACTGAAGCCCAGCCGCCGCCCCGCGGACGATCATGCAGACAGCAGATCGCGGATTTGCTGCAGTGCGGAGGGGTCGTCCATGGTCGTGAGATCGCCCGGATCGCGGCCTTCGCACACGGCCTGGATCGCCCGGCGCAGCAGCTTGCCGCTGCGCGTCTTGGGCAACAGACCGACGAAACGCACCCGCGCCGGCCGGGCCACCGCGCCCAACTGGGCGTCCACCAGCTTCATGATCTCGCCCTCCAGGCGCAGCTGCGCCTGCGGATCGCCCAGCGCCGAGGCGTCTTTGGCGACGACGAAGGCCATGGCGACCTGGCCTTTGAGGTTGTCCGCGACCCCCACCACCGCCACTTCCGCCACGTTCGGGTGGCTGGCGATGCTTTCCTCGATCTCGCGCGTGCCCAGGCGGTGGCCGGCGACGTTGATCACGTCGTCGGTGCGGCCAAGGATGTAGTAGTAGCCGTCGGCGTCGCGGATGCCCCAGTCAAAGGTGGAATACACCATCTTGCCCGGCACGCTCTTCCAGTAGGTGTTGACGAAGCGGGCGTCGTCTTTCCAGACGGTCTGCATGAAGCCCGGCGGCGTGGGCCCCTCGATCACGACCACGCCCTTTTCGTCCGCACCGGTGAGTTCCTCGCCGGTGGATTCGTGCAGCAGCTTCACGTTGTAGCCATACATCGGCACGCCGGGGCTGCCGAACTTGCTGGCTTTCTTCTCCACGCCGTTGGCGATCGTGAGAATCGGCCAGCCCGACTCGGTCTGCCAGTAGTTGTCGATGATCGGCACGCCCAGGCCATCGGCGATCCAGCGCGCGGTGGGCTCGTCCAGCGGCTCACCGGCGAGAAACAGCGCCTTGAGGCTGGAGAGGTCGTACTTCTTGAGGAACGCCGGGTCCTGCTTTTTCAGCACCCGCACCGCCGTCGGCGCACTGAACATCACGGTGACTTTGTACTTCTCGACCAGGCTCCACCAGATGCCGCCGTCGGGACGGATCGGCAGGCCCTCGTACATGATGGTGGCCATGCCCGCGATCAGCGGGCCGTAGACGATGTAGCTGTGGCCCACCACCCAGCCGATGTCGCTGGTGGAGAAGTAGGTCTCGCCCGGCTCGCCCATGAAGATGTGTTTCATGCTCGCCGCCAGCGCCACCGCGTAACCGCCCACGTCGCGCTGCACCCCCTTCGGCTTGCCGGTGGTGCCACTGGTGTAGATGGTGTAGCTGATGTCGGTGGACGCCAGCCAGGTGCACGGCACGACCGCATCCATGTGCTGGGCGCGCAGAGCGGCGTAGTCGTGGTCGCGGCCGGCGGTCATGGCCATCGGCGCCAGGCCTCGGTTGACCAGCACCACCGACGCCGGCTTGTGGCTGGACAGCCGGATCGCCTCGTCCAGCAGGGGCTTGTACTCCACCACCTTGCCGCCGCGCGAACCAGCGTCGGCGCTAACGATGGCCACCGGCGAGGCGTCTTCGATGCGGGTGGCCAGCGAGTGGCTGGCAAAGCCGCCGAACACCACCGAGTGGATCGCGCCGATGCGGGCGCAGGCGAGCATGGCAAATGCCGCCTCCGGGATCATCGGCATGTAGATCAGCACCCGGTCGCCGCGGCCCACGCCCTGCGCCAGCAACACCGCGGCCATGCGCTGCACCTCGGCATGCAGTTCGCGAAAGCTGTACACGCGCTCGGCGTCGGTCTCGGTCGATACGAAGATGAGCGCGGGCTGGTCAGCGCGGTCGGCGAGGTGGCGGTCCACCGCGTTGTGGCACAGGTTGGTTTCGCCCCCCTCGAACCAGCGGAAGAACGGCGGGTTGTCGGCGTTGCAGACGCGGTCGAAGGGCTTGTGCCAGTCGATCAGGCGGGCCTGATCGGCCCAGAAGGCGTCCCGGTCGTCGAGCGAGCGGCGGTGGAAATCAGCGAAGTTCGCGGCGGGCTGTCCGGACGGGGCCATGGTGTCTCCTGCGGGTGGTTGTGGGGGAACGGCACGCACCCGGCCCGGGCGCGCCTCAAACTGAATTCATAATTATTGGAACCTCGCTTGCAGCCCGCTGACGAATACCCCCACGAGGTTCTGGAAACGCCCGCGCGCCCGGCCGCAAACCAGCCCCTTCGCGGCCGCACCGACACCACACCCCCACGGCCATCGCCCCCGCGACCCGCGCGTGGGGCGATCGACCGCCGAGGTCACTTGATCAGGGCCTGCACGGCCTTGAAGGACGGGTGGTCGGCGGTGCGCAACCACTCGAACGCCACCATCTCGGTCGTGACCAGTTCGGCGCCGGCGCCCGCGAGGCGGTCGAACGCCGCGTCGCGGTTGCGCTCGGTGCGCGAGCCGCAGGCGTCGGTCACCACCCAGACGTCGAACTCCTGCTCAATCAGCTCCAGCGCGGTCTGCAGCAGGCAGACATGGGCCTCGCAACCGGCGACCACGATCGTGGTGCGTTCCGGCGCAGCGCTGGCCGGTTTCTGGAGGTGTTTGGGCAGGCTGCGGGCGTTGCCGCCGGCCGGGCGGGCCGGCGGTCGCAGCCAGTCGGCCAGGCCGTCGGCCACGGCGCTGAAGTGCATCTTAGACAGCGTGCGCTGGCAGAGCGCGCGCAACTCAGGCGGGTTGGGGCCGAGTTTGTCGGGGTTTTGCTCCGTGCCCCAGACCGGCACCCGCAACGCCCGCGCCATTTCCGCCAGGCGCTGGGCGTTGGCCAGCACGGCGGGGCCGTCGGCGATGGCGGGCATGAGGCGGGCCTGGTAATCCACCAGCACCAGTTGGGAGTCGTCGGCGTCGAGCAGCATGGTCGGGCGATCGTGAAAACGCCCGATTCTCGCAGCCCGCGGCGCGCTCCGCGCCCCGCTCAGCCGCCGAACAGGTCTCGCTGGGGCCGCGCCAGGGCGGCGGTGGCCGGGTCGAAGCGCTCGACCAGCCGATCCACGTACTGCTGGAACAGCGCCTCGGCCGACTGTCCGAACAAGCGGATGCGGCCGGTGTGTTGCAGCAGCAGCAAGCCCATGCCGTGAGCGAACAGCGCGGCGTTTTCGCGCACCGCGGCGTCGGCGGGCAGGCCGAGCGCCTCCAGGGCCTCCTCGCAGGGCCGCAGCGCGGCCAGCAGCCGCTCATTGAGTGCGCGGTCCAGCGCCGGGCTCAAACCGCGGGGCGCCAGACCTTTGACGAGGTAGAAGCCCAGGTCCAGGTCGCGCGGGTTTTGGGCGTAAAAGCCAAACCACGCCAGCGCCCGGGCAGCCAGCGCGCGGGCCGGCTGGGCCCGGGCCACCCGCACGCCCTGCACCGCGGCGTTCAGGCGGTCGAGCGATTCGGCCAGCAAGGCCGCGTAGATCGCCTCCTTGCTGTCGAAGTAGCTGTACAGCGCGCCCGCGGTGTACCCCGCCTCGCGCGCAATCTCCCGCACGCTGGCACCGTCCAGCCCGCGCTCGGCGAACACGCGCCGGGCCGCGTCCAGCACGCGGGCGCGGCGTGTGTCCGACAGCTCCAGCTGCCGCTGCTGGCGCAAGGCGAGCTGCCGTTGCGCCGCCAGGCGCTCGGCCTCGCTGGGCAGCGGAATCAGGTCTTGCAGGGCAACGGTCATGCGATCAATGGATCAACGAACGATCAGTAATTTTGACATCGATCAGTGATTTGACATGTCGTTGATTTTTTGAACAATGTTCAATTTCTATGCGGGCCGCTGAAAAATCAACACTTGGCCTAGTTAATCGATCAACGAAATTCTCATGAACAACGCCCAAACCATTGAACGTCCTGGCCGGCTGATGACCGGCGCCGAGTACCGGGAATCGCTGCGCGCCTGTCGCCCCGTGGTGTTTGTGGACGGCCGGCGGGTGGACAGCGTGGTGGACGAGCCGGCGCTGCGGCCCGGGGTGAATGCGGTGGCGTTCACCTACGACGCGGCGCACGACCCGTCGCTGGCGCCGCTGATGACCGCGGTGCAGGCGAGCTCCGGGCGCACCGTGAACCGGATGGTCCACCTCGGCGCCTCCGCCGGCGACCTGCTGAACAAGCTGGAAGCCGTGCGCCGGCTGTGTCAGGAGACCGGCTGCGCGCAGCGCTACCTCACCCACGACGCGCTGCAGGCGATCGCCCAGCTGGCCGCCCGGCTCGACGACGCCGGCGGCTCACGAGAACACCGCGAGCGATTCCTGGCCTACCTGCACCGCGTGCAGGACGAGGACCTGACGCTGGGCGTGGCCATGACCGACGCCAAGGGCGACCGCAGCCGGCGACCGCACCAGCAGGCCAACCCCGACAGCTACGTCCATATCGTGGAGCGCAACGCGCGCGGCATCGTGATCAGCGGCGCCAAGGCCATCGTCACCGGCGCGCCCTACATGCACGAACTGCTGGTCATGCCCTGCCGCAACATGGGCGCCGAGGACGCGGACTTTGCCGTCTGCTGCGCGGTGCCGATCGACGCGCCGGGCCTGACCATCGTGGCGCGCCCCGCCGGGCGCCCGGGCGACAAGCTCGAACACGGCGACGCCCTCTTCTCCCGCCGCTACGGCCAGAGCACCGGCGTGTGTCTGTTCGACCGCGTGTTCGTGCCCTGGGACCGGGTGTTCCTGGCGGGCGAGTGGGAGCACTCCGGGCACCTGACCTACAGCTACGCCACCCACCACCGCCAGACCTGCATCGCCGCGCGCGCGGGCTTTGGTGATCTGCTCATCGGCGCCGGCGCCCTCATGTGCGAAGCCAACGGCTTCGACCCCGGCGCGGAGAGCCACCTGCGCGAACAGATGGTCGAGCTGATCACAATCACCGAGGGCTTTTACGCGTGTGGCGTGGCCGCCAGCGTGTATGGCCGCCGCGATCCCCATGCCGACGTGTTCATGCCCGACCCGGTGTTCGCCAACATCGGCAAGCTGTTGCTGGCGACCAAGATCTACGACATGCACCGCCTGGCACACACCGTCAGCGGCGGTCTCATCGTCACCCTGCCCGGCCCGGACGAGGACCACAACCCCGAGACCGCCGCGCGGCTGGCGGACGTGCTGCGGGCCAGCCCGGAGGTGCCCTACGAACAGCGCATCCAGGTCGCGCGCTTCATCGAAGACCTGACGGCCGGCTACCAGGGCGGTTGGTACAGCGTGATCAGCCTGCACGGCGGCGGCTCGCCGGCGGCCATGAAACAGGAGATCTGGCGCCACTACCCGGTGGGCGACAAGGTGGCGCTGGTCGAGCGCCTGCTCGACCGCGGACTGGTGGACGATCCGGCCACCCGTGCCGGTCAGGCCGCCGACCGGCCCATCACGCGCCAGCGCCAACCCGGCCGCTGCTGCGACCGCGGCTGCACCGCGCCCGGCCAGCCGGTCATGGTGGACCTGCCGGCCAGCAGCCCTGCGAAGCCGGCGGGCGATTCCTGAACGAAATCAAGCGCTTGCAGCGCCTTGCTCGCCCTTTTCGGCTTGACGCAGCCCCGCGCCACCGATACCCTGCGCACCCATGTCCATCCGCCGGTCACCCCAGACACCCTGGCGCGCTGCCTTCGTGGCCGCGGCATTGGCGCTGTCGGCGGGGCTGACCACGGCCGCGCCCGCCGAACCGGGCTACGACAGCATGGACGCGCTGCTCGCCGAAAAAGGCCTCATGACCCGGCTCGGCGACCAGGCCCGCGCCGCGCGCGACAGCCTGAGCGAGCAGGCCTCCGGCCTGGTCATCAATGCCATGGCCTTCCTGGGTGTGCCCTACAAATACGGCGGCAACAGCCTTGAGACCGGCTTCGACTGCAGCGGCTTCGTGCGGGCCGTGTTCGAGCAGTCGCTCGGCAAGGTCTTGCCGCGCCGCTCGGAGGAGCAGGCCGCCGCCACGCAGAAGATCGACCGCAGCGAACTCAAGCCCGGTGACCTGGTGTTCTTCAACACCATGCGCCGCGCCTTCAGCCACGTGGGCATCTATGTGGGCGATGGCAAGTTCATCCACTCGCCGCGAGCGGGGGGCGAAGTGCGGGTCGAAGACATGCGCATCGCCTACTGGAACACCCGATTCAACGGCGCCCGTCGTGTGCTCGCGCCCAGCGAGCCCGCCGCGACCGAGCCCCGCCCGGCACCCTGACAGCCCTCAGGACGGCCAGCGCTTCTCCATGCGCAGCAGCGCCAAGTCGGCCACGCGCGGCACACCGCCCCGCGGCGACGCCGGAAACGGCACCAGTTCGCCAGTCGACCGGTACCCGCGGCGTTCATAGAAGGCGATCAGCTCCTGCCGGCGCGAGATCACCGTGAGCGACAGGCGGTCGCACCCCCAGACCTCGCGGACCAGGCGCTCGGCGGCCTCCATCAGGCGCTTGCCGATGCCCAGACCCTGCCACCCCGGCCGCACCACGAACATCCCCAGCTGTGCCTCGCCTGCGTGGCCCCGCTGCAGTAACACCGAGCCCACCACGCCCCATTCGTCCTCCGCGAGCAGAAAACACACTCCCTCGCGCGCGATCAACCCACCCACCTCCTCGGCGTCCGTTCGCTGACCGTCGAGCAGATCGGCCTCGGTGGTCCAACCCAGCCGGGCCAAGGCCCCGCGGTACGCCGAGTTCACCAGGGCCGCCACGGCGGGCGCCTCCGCGGGCACCGCACGCCGGTAGTGGAGGTCCACCCTCGCCGCCGCGGCGGTGGGCGAGGCGGCCACCGTCGGCGGGACGCCGCCGGAAGCATCAAGAGACCCATGATCTGGGCGCGAGGTGGACATGGCGACACTCCTCCGACCGACGCCACCCGAGGGCCCGACGGGCACCGTCTGCGGGCGGTCACGACCGGCGCATCGTCCTGCGCCGCCCCCGCCCATACCCCTCCCCCGGCCGGTTACCGACCGCTTATCCCGACCGCGATGACGACCGGCTTCGGCCGACACGGCCACGCCGCCGCGACGGTTCAGCGGCGCTAAAGCGGGCTTGCCAAGTTCGAAATGGACGCCGGCGGCAGCGGTTCCTACAGTGGCCACACCAACCACCCGAACTCGCTTGCCCTGGCCATCAACCTCGACGCACCCCGCTCCACCCGCCACGCCACCACCGACCCAGCGGTGGTCAGCCATTCCGCGTTTCAACGCTGGCTGCGTCGCTGGTCGGGCGCCACCCCCGCCACGCCGGCACACCCGCGGCGGGGCGAGGAGCGCCTGGCGGCCGCGCGTGCACTCATCCAGGATGCGCTGGCCGTCGCCAGCCCGCGCATGGGCTCGCGGGACCTGCGGGTCTACCTGCGGCTGCTCAGCGAACCCTCGCTGTCGAGCCTGCAGCGGCTCCGGTTCGACTGCTTCGACCTGATGTGCCGCCACCTCAGCGAAGCCGAGGCCGTTCGGCGCCTGAGGCACCTCGATGCCTGCTGGCAAGCCGCCCACAGCGTTCAATCCACCGAGGCACCGGGGTGCAGGTAATCGCGCAACTGCAGGCGCAGCCACCGGTGCGGTCGGCTGTGGTGGGTCCGCTGGTGCCACAGCAGGTTGACCGGCACCTCCGGCCACGGCAAACCCTCGGGCAAGGGCAGGCACCGAATCCGCGATGAAGCCCGCTGCAGCAACGCCGCCTGCTCCTCGCTGGTGGTGACCAGCCGGTCGGTTCGGGCGACCATTTCGGCGCACAGCTGCCATGAGCTGACCACGCTGGTCCGCCGCGGCGATCGACCGAGTGCCTGCAGCGCCTGATCGATCGGGCTGCGCTGCGCGCCCGGGCGGCGCAGGAACGTGATCAGCAGGTGCTCTTCGGCCACGTACTCGTCCAGACTGAGCGACGCCCCGATGCGCGGGTGATCCACCGACAGGCAGCACCGCGACACCTGGAAGCGCTTGACCGTCTCCATGTGCAGGTCGGTCGCGTCGGCGGGCGCTTCGTGGTGACTGCACACGATGTCGACCGCGCCGCTGCGCAGGTCGGCGACGTCCTGGGGCCCGTTGGTCGGCGAGTGGATGTCCAGCTTGAGGCGCGGCGCCAGCTCGTGCACACGGCGGTAGAACGTCGCCAGCCCCGTGACGCCGAAACCGTCGTAGCACGACAACGACACCTGCTCCTCGCAAACCGCCGGGTCAAAACCGGTGCCGCCGCTGCTCACCCCACGCCACAGATCCACGATCTGGCGAAAGGCGTGGAGCGAGGCTTCGCCGTAGGGCGTGAGCTGGTAGGTGTTCTGCTCGCGCACGACCAGGTCATCGCTGAGCAACTGGCGCAGCCGCGAGAGCGACTGGCTGGCCGCCGACGGCGTGATGTGCAGCCGCGCGGCCGCTTCGGTCAGGCTCTGCTGGTCCAGCAGCTCGCACAGCAGCGCGAGCTGCTTCATGTCGACGTTCTTCATGCACCCCCCCGGAACCCGTGAATGATACTTTCAGGCTACACATTCCAGTGAGGATCGGATGGGCATCACCGCCCGGGCCATGAAAAAAGCCCGGGCATTGCATGCACCGGGCTTCGGGCCGAGCGGGCGGTGCTCAGCGGCGCGCGGGCGGCACGTCGGTGCAGCTGCCGTGGGCCACCTCGGCGGCCATGCCGATGCTCTCGCCCAGCGTGGGGTGCGGGTGGATGGTCTTGCCGATGTCCACCGCATCGGCGCCCATCTCGATGGCCAGCGCCACCTCACCAATCATGTCGCCCGCGTGCGTGCCGACCATGCCGCCGCCCAGGATCTTGCCGTGGCCGTGGGCCTCGGGCGAGTCGTCGAAAAGCAGCTTGGTGAAGCCCTCGTCGCGTCCGTTGGCGATCGCGCGGCCGGAGGCGCTCCAGGGGAACAGCCCCTTCTTCACCTTGATGCCCTGCGCCTTGGCCTGGTCCTCGGTGAGGCCGACCCAGGCCACCTCGGGGTCGGTGTAAGCCACACTGGGGATCACACGCGCGTTGAACGCCGCAGCCGCCAGATCGGGCTTACCGAGCAATTCGCCGGCGATCACTTCGGCCGCCACGTGACCTTCGTGCACCGCCTTGTGCGCCAGCATCGGCTGGCCCACGACGTCGCCGATGGCGAAGATGTGGGGCACGTTGGTGCGCATCTGGATATCGACCTCGATGAAGCCGCGCTCGGTCACGGCCACGCCGGCGGCCGAAGCGCCGATCTTCTTGCCGTTCGGGCTGCGGCCCACCGCCTGCAGCACGAGGTCGTAGGTCTGCGGCGGCGGCGCGTTCTCGCCCTCGAAGGTCACCTCGATGCCCGCCGCCGTGGCCTTGGCCGCCACGGTCTTGGTCTTGAGCAGGATGTTGTCGAACCGGTGGGCGTTCATCTTCTGCCAGACCTTCACCAGATCCCGGTCGGCGCCCTGCATCAGGCCATCCATCATTTCCACCACGTCGAGGCGGGCACCCAGCGTGCTGTAGACCGTCCCCATCTCCAGGCCGATGATGCCGCCGCCCAGAATCAGCATGCGCTGGGGCACGCTGGCCAGACCGAGCGCGCCGGTGCTGTCCACCACGCGCGGGTCTTCGGGCATGAACGGCAGGCGCACGGCCTGCGAGCCGGCGGCAATGATCGCCTTCTTGAACGCCACCACCTGCTGGCCGCCGGTTTTCTCCTGGCCGCTGCCCTGGGTGAGTTCCACGCCCAGGTGGTTGGGGCCGACGAAGCTGCCGTAGCCCCGCACCACCGTGACCTTGCGCATCTTGGCCATCGCGGCCAGGCCGCCGGTGAGTTTGCCGATGACCTTTTCCTTGTGGCCGCGCAGCTTGTCGATGTTGAGCGCCGGACGCCCGTAGTCGATGCCGAGGTCGGCCATGTGGCTGACCTCGTCCATCACCGCAGCCACGTGCAGCAAGGCCTTGGACGGGATGCAGCCCACGTTGAGGCACACGCCACCCAGCGTGGGGTAGCGCTCGACCAGCACGACCTTCAGGCCGAGGTCGGCCGCGCGGAAGGCCGCTGAATAGCCGCCCGGACCGCCGCCGAGGACGAGGAGGTCGCAGTCGATGTCGGCCGCGCCCGCGTAAGCGGCCGCCGCCGGCGTGGCAGCGCGCACCGGCGGCGCCGCCACCGGCGCGGGTGCGGAGGCGGGGGTGGTCGCAGGCGCCGGCGCCGAGGCCGGCGCCCCGGCAGCCACGGCGGCCTCCAGCACCAGCACCACCGAGCCCTGGTTGACCGTGTCGCCCACCTTGACCTTGAGCTCTTTCACCACGCCAGCATGCGACGAGGGGATCTCCATGGAAGCTTTGTCGCTCTCCACCGTGATCAGGCTCTGCTCGGCCTTGACGGTGTCGCCGGGCTTGACGAGCAGCTCGATGACGGCCACGTCCTTGAAGTCACCGATGTCGGGAACCTGGATGTCGATCATGGGCATCGTGTTCCCCTTACAGCAGCACGCGACGGAAGTCGCTCAGCACCTGGCCCAGGTACGCGTTAAAGCGCGCGGCCGCAGCGCCGTCGATCACCCGGTGGTCCCACGTCAGCGACAGCGGCAGCATCAGGCGCGGCTGGAAGGCCTTGCCGTCCCACACCGGTTCCATCTGGCTCTTGCACACCCCCAGGATGGCCACCTCGGGCGCGTTGATGATGGGCGTGAAGTAGCGCCCGCCAATGCCGCCCAGGCTGGAGATGGTGAAGGTCGCGCCGCTCATCTCGGCCGGGGTGAGCTTGCCGTCGCGGGCCTTCTTGGCGAGTTCGCCCATTTCCTGGCTGATCTGCAGGATCCCCTTCTTGTCGGCGTCCTTGAGCACCGGCACCACCAGGCCATTGGGCGTGTCCGCCGCGAAGCCGATGTGCCAGTACTGCTTGAGCACCAGCGCATCGCCATCGAGCGAGCTGTTGAACTCAGGGAACTTCTTGAGCGCCGCCACGCAGGCCTTGATCAGGAAAGCCAGCATCGTGACCTTGACGCCGGACTTCTCGTTCTCTTTGTTGAGCTGTACGCGGAACGCTTCCAGCTCGGTGATGTCGGCGTCGTCGTGGTTGGTGACGGCCGGGATGACGATGGCGTTGCGCGTGAGGTTGGCGCCGCTGATCTTCTTGATGCGGCTGAGCTCCTTGCGTTCGATCGGACCGAACTTGGCGAAGTCCACCTTCGGCCACGGGAGCAGGTCCAGCCCCACACCGCCGCCAGCGCCCACAGCCGGCGCTTTGGCGGCCTGCGCCTGTGTCTGAACCGCGCCGGCCATGACGGCCTTGGTGAAGCCCTGCACGTCGTCCAGCGTGATGCGGCCTTTGGGCCCGCTGCCTTTCACTTCCGCCAGCGGCACGCCGAGTTCACGCGCGAACTTGCGCACCGAAGGCGAGGCGTGCGGCAGGCCGAGGGGGGCTGCGGTGGGGTTGTGTGCGGCCGGGGCCGGTGCGCTCGAGGTGGCAGCCACCGGGGCGGCAGCGGCCGCGGCTGGGGCGGTTGCTGCTGGGGCGGGTGCAGGTGCGGCGGTTGCAGGTGCGGCAGCCGGCGTTGCGGCGGCGCTGCCTTCCAGGACGGCCAGCAGGTCGCCGATGTTGACCTTGTCGCCGACCTTGACCTTGAGCTCGCGGATCACGCCCGCGGCCGACGAGGGAATCTCCATCGAGGCCTTGTCGCTCTCCACGGTGATGAGCGACTGCTCGATCTTGACCGTATCGCCCGGCTTGACGAACACCTCGATGACGGCGACGTCCTTGAAATCGCCGATGTCGGGCACGCGCACCTCGACCGGGCCGCTGGCGGCAGGCGCCACCGCCGGCGTGGGGGCCGGGGCCGGTGCGGCAACGGGCGCCGGGGTGGGTGCAGCGCTGGGTGCCGGAGCTGGCGCGACGGCCGCGGCGACGCCGTCGGCCTCCAGCACCACCACGACCGAACCCTGCTTGACCTTGTCGCCGAGCTGGACCTTGAGTTCCTTCACCACGCCGGCGTGGGACGAGGGAATCTCCATCGAGGCCTTGTCGCTTTCCACCGTGATCAGGCTCTGCTCGGCCTTGACCGAATCGCCGGGTTTCACCAGCAGCTCGATCACCGCCACCTCGTCGAAATCCCCGATGTCGGGGACCTTCACTTCAATGCTTGCCATGTCGAATGTCTCCGTTCGCGCGGCGCTCAGGCGTGCAGCGGGTTGATCTTGTCGGCCTTGATGCCGTAGCGGGCGATCGCCTCGGCCACCGCCGTCGCGGGCACGCTGCCCTCATCGGCCAGCGCCTTGAGCGCGGCCACGACGATGTAATGCCGGTTGATCTCGAAGTGCTCGCGCAGCTTGCTGCGGAAGTCGCTGCGGCCGAAACCGTCGGTGCCCAGCACCTTGTAGGTGCGGCCCTTGGGGATGAAGGCCCGGATCTGCTCCGCGTAGTTCTTCATGTAGTCGGTCGACGCGATCACCGGACCGCCGTGCGGCGCGAGTTGCTGCGTCACGAACGGCACGCGCGGCGCCTCGGTGGGATGCAGCAGGTTCCAGCGCTCGGCGTCCTGGCCGTCGCGGGCCAGTTCGTTGAAGCTCGGGCAGCTCCACACATTCGCCGCCACGCCCCAATCCTGCTCCAGCAGTTCCTGGGCGAACAGGCTCTCGCGCAGGATGGTGCCGCTGCCCAGCAGGTTCACGCGCGGCGTCTTTTTGGCGCCTTCCTTGAGCAGGTACATGCCCTTGATGATCTGCTCCTCGGTGCCCGGCACGAGCCCGGGCATGGCGTAGTTCTCGTTGAGCAGCGTGAGGTAGAAGAAGACGTTGTCCTGCTTCTCCACCATGCGCTTGAGACCGTGGTGCAGGATGACGCCGACCTCGTGCGCAAAGGTCGGGTCGTAGCTGATGCAGTTGGGGATGGTGCCGGCCAGGATGTGGCTGTGGCCGTCCTCGTGCTGCAGGCCTTCGCCGTTGAGCGTGGTGCGGCCGCTGGTGCCGCCGAGGAGGAAGCCGCGCGCCTGCATGTCGCCGGCCGCCCAGGCCAGGTCGCCGATGCGCTGGAAGCCGAACATCGAGTAGTAGATGTAGAACGGCACCATGATGCGGTTGTTCGTCGAGTACGACGTCGCCGCGGCGATCCAGCTGGCCATGCCGCCGGCTTCGTTGATGCCCTCCTGCAGGATCTGGCCGGCCTTGTCCTCGCGGTAGTACATCACCTGGTCCTTGTCGACCGGCGTGTACTTCTGCCCCTCGGGGTTGTAGATGCCAATCTGGCGGAACAGGCCTTCCATGCCGAAGGTGCGCGCCTCGTCCACCAGGATCGGCACGACGCGCGGGCCCAGCGCCTGGTCGCGCAGCAGCTGCGTCAGAAAGCGCACGTAGGCCTGCGTGGTGCTGATCTCGCGCCCTTCGGCGGTGGGCTCCAGCACCGCCTTGAAGTTCTCCAGCGCCGGCACGGTGAAGCTCTCCGAGCTCTTCGGGCGGCGCTTGGGCAGGTAGCCGCCCAGGGCCTTGCGGCGGTCGTGCAGGTACTTCATCTCCGGCGTGTCGTCGGCCGGCTTGTAGAACGGGATCTTGGGCAGCTCGCTGTCGGGAATCGGCACATTGAAGCGGTCACGCATGTAGCGGATGTCCTCGTCCGACAGCTTCTTGGTCTGGTGCGCGGTGTTCTTGCCCTCGCCGGCCTTGCCCATGCCGTAGCCCTTGACGGTCTTGACCAGCAGCACGGTCGGCTGGCCGGCGTGGTGATAGGCGCGGTGGAACGCGGCATACACCTTCTGCGCATCGTGGCCGCCGCGGCGCAGCGCCCAGATGTCGTCATCGCTCATCTTGGACACCAGCTCCAGCGTGCGCGGATCGCGGCCGAAGAAGTTCTTGCGGACGAAGGCGCCATCGTTCGCCTTCATGGCCTGGTAATCGCCGTCGAGCGTGTCCATCATGATCTTGCGCAGCGCGCCGTCCTTGTCGCGCGCCAGCAGCGCGTCCCAGTCGCGCCCCCACAGCAGCTTGATGACGTTCCAGCCCGAGCCGCGGAACTCGCCCTCGAGCTCCTGGATGATCTTGCCGTTGCCACGCACCGGGCCGTCCAGGCGCTGCAGGTTGCAGTTCACGACGAACACGAGGTTGTCGAGCTTCTCGCGCGCAGCCATGCCGATGGCGCCCAGGCTCTCGGGCTCGTCCATCTCGCCGTCGCCACAGAACACCCACACCTTGCGCTGGCTCGTGTCCGCGATGCCGCGGGCATGCAGGTACTTCAGGAAGCGCGCCTGGTAGATCGCCATGATCGGACCCAGGCCCATCGACACCGTGGGGAACTGCCAGAACTCCGGCATCAGCTTGGGGTGCGGGTAGCTCGACAGGCCTTTGCCGTCCACTTCCTGGCGGAAGTTCAGCAGCTGCTCCTCGCTCAGGCGCCCCTCCATGAAGGCGCGCGCGTAGATGCCGGGCGCGCTGTGACCCTGGATATAGAGCAGATCGCCGCCGTGGGTGCCGCCGGCGTCGGTGTTGTCGGCGTGCCAGAAATGGTTGAAGCCGACCGCAAACATGTGGGCCAGCGACTGGAAGGAGCTGATGTGGCCACCCAGGTCGCCGCCATCGGCCGGGTTCAGGCGGTTGGCCTTGACCACCATGGCCATCGCGTTCCAGCGCATGTAGGCGCGCAGCCGGCCTTCGAGCTCAAGGTTGCCGGGGTTGTGGGCCTCTTCCGCCGGCTCGATCGTGTTGACGTAGCCGGTGGTGGCGGAGAACGGCATGTCCACGCTGTGCTGGCGGGCTTCTTCGAGCAACTGCTCCAGCAGGAAGTGGGCGCGCTCGGGGCCCTCCCGTTCGATGACGGCGGTCAACGCCTCCATCCATTCGCGGGTTTCCTGGGTGTCGGGGTCGCCGGCTCCCGGGCCGATGTGGGGGGCGTTCGCGCTCATGCGTGTCTCCTGTGCGTCGTTGCGGTGAGGCAGGGTGGGCCTGCTGGGGCGGGATTCTTTCACAAGCGTTTCCGTTTTTCAATATCTGGATAAACGTTTCATATAGTGAACTTTGAAGGGGTATCCGGACGATGGGCCGCGCCGCGCCGGCGGCCCGCCTCACGTAGACTCGCGCCTCCATGGCCGCTCCTGCCACACGCCCCCCGATCGACGCCGCCCACGCCTCCGCGCCTTGGTGGAAGCGGTGGTGGCGGCGCCTGCCGCCGTCGCGCCAGGACCGGGTGGCCACGCTGGCGCCGCTGCTGTCGGTGCTGCTGTTCCTCACCGCCATCGCGGTGGCCATCACCTACCTGCGCTACGAGGAGCTCGAACGCGAGCAGGAGGCGGTGACGCGCGACGTCGAGTACGCGCAGCAGCGTTTGCGCCTGCGCCTGCTCGAGCGCCAGGAACAGCTGATGCGGCTGGCACGCGAAATCGACAACCGAGAGATCGACACCGAGGAATTCAGTTTCCAGGCCGAGACGCTGGTCAGCCAGTTTCCGGAGCTCCTGGCCATCACCTGGGTCGACGGACGCCGCACGGTGCAGGCAGGCTATGCGTCGCCCAGCGCACCGGCGGCGCTGTCCCGCCCGGTGGGCACCGCGCTGCGCCCCGACGAAACCGACGGCTCGTTCGACCTCGCGCGCGACCTGCGCCAGCCCATCTACTCACGCCCACTGAGTCTGGAAAACCGCACCGCCACGCTGATGTTGCAGGTGCCGCTGAGCGAACAGGGCCGCTTCTCGGGCACGGTCATGGGCGAGTACGCCGTCGACGGGCTGATGCGCTTTGGCATGCCGCCGGAGATCATGGCGCGCTACGCCGTGGCCCTGGTCGACGACGGCGGCAACGTGCTCGCGGGCAGCCTGCAGGCCCCCACGCCGGTGTGGCGCCTGCTCCCGTGGACGAACCCGCCGATGGAACACGAGGTGCCGGTCTCGCCGGTCGGCAATGGCCTGATCCTCAAGGCGCAGGGCTACCGCACCTCGCAAGACGTGGTCGGCACGGGCTTCTTCTGGGTGATCGGCGCGCTGTCGGCGCTGACGGTCTGGATGCTGATCGGCACCTGGCGCCACACCCGCCGCCGCGTGCAGGCGCAGCAGGCGCTGATGGCGGAGACCAATTTCAGGCGCGCCATGGAAAACTCCATGCTCACCGGCATGCGCGCGCTCGACCTGCAGGGCCGCATCACATACGTCAACCCGGCGTTCTGCTCAATGACCGGCTGGACCGAGGCCGAGCTCGTCGGCCGCACCGCGCCTTTCCCCTACTGGCCGGAAGAAGACCAGGACATGCTGATGGCGCGGCTGGAAGACGAGCTCAACGGCCGCTCCACGCCAGGCGGCTTTGAGGTGCGCGTGCGGCGGCGCAACGGCCAGATTTTTGACGCGCGGATGTACGTCTCCCCGCTGGTCGATGCGAAGGGGCACCAGACCGGCTGGATGACCTCCATGACCGACATCACCGAGCCCAAGCGCATTCGCGAGGAACTCTCCGCGTCCTACGAGCGCTTCACCACGGTGCTGGAGTCGCTGGACGCAGCGGTCTCGGTGGCGCCGCTGGGGAGCGACGAACTGCTCTTCGCCAACCGCATGTACCGCCTGTGGTTTGGCACCCGCGGCCAGGGCCACCGCCGGCTGGTGGACCGCAGCGGAGAGTCGACCGCGGCCGCCGGCGACGCCGAAGACCCGGTGGACGCCTTCGCCGGCATGCCCACCGAAACCCTCACCGACGCGGGCGCCGAAAACGCCGAGGTGTTCATCGAGGAACTCGACCGCTGGCTGGAGGTGCGCACGCGCTACCTCACCTGGGTCGACGGCCGGCTGGCGCAGATGGTGATCGCCAGCGACATCACGCCGCGCCGCCTCGCCGAAGAACAGGCCGCGCGCCAGGCCGAACGCGCCCAGACCGCCAGCCGCCTGATCACCATGGGCGAGATGGCGTCCAGCGTGGCCCACGAACTCAACCAGCCGCTGACGGCCATCAGCAATTACTGCAACGGCATGATTTCGCGCCTGCAGGAGCAGCGCATCTCCACCGACGAGCTGCTCGTCGCCCTGGAAAAGACGGCCCGACAAGCCCAGCGGGCGGGCCAGATCATCCAGCGCATCCGGGCGTTTGTGAAGCGCAGCGAGCCCAACCCCACGCCGTCGGACGTGGCGCAGATGGTGAGCAACGCGATCGAACTGGCCGACATCGAACTGCGGCGCCAGCAGGTGCGGCTGTCTTCGTACGTGGCCGCGCGGCTGCCGCTGCTGATGGTCGATCCGATCCTGATCGAACAAGTCCTCATCAACCTCATGAAGAACGCCGGCGAGGCCATCCTGCAGGCGGGCCGACCGGTGGGCGAGCGCTCGGTTGAGCTGCGGGTGGCGCCGCGCCGCGAAGACGGGCAGGACGTGGTCGAGTTCGCGGTGCGCGACTCCGGCCAGGGCGTACCCCAGGAGCTGATTGAACGCATCTACGAAGCCTTCTACAGCACCAAGAGCGAAGGCATGGGCATCGGCCTGAAGCTCTGCCGCAGCATCGTCGAGTCGCACCACGGCCGGATGCGGGTGGAGAACCTCTACAATGGCGACGAGATTGCCGGGTGCTGCTTCAGTTTTTGGATACCCGTCAATTCACGCCTGACGCCCAGCGCGCCGGCCCCGGCTGACACCGAGAGAGCGAGATGAGTCTGATCCCCAAAAAAGGCACCGTCTACGTGGTCGATGACGATGAGGCCGTTCGCGATTCGCTGCAATGGCTGCTCGAAGGCAAGGACTTCCGCGTCCGCTGCTTCGAATCGGCCGAGGCCTTCCTCTCCCGCTACGACCCCCGCGAAGTGGCCTGTCTGATTGCCGACATCCGCATGGGCGGCATGTCCGGCATGGAACTGCAGGATCGCCTGATGGAGCGGCAATCGCCGCTGCCCATCGTCTTCATCACCGGCCACGGCGACGTGCCGATGGCGGTGGAATCGATGAAGAAGGGCGCGCTGGACTTCATCCAGAAACCGTTCAAGGAAGATCAGCTGGTCACGCTGGTGGAGCGCATGCTCGACCGCGCCCGCGAGGCTTTTGCCACCCACCAGCAGGCCCAGAGCCGGGATGCCTTGCTGTCCAAGCTCACCAGCCGCGAGGCCCAGGTGCTGGAGCGCATTGTCGCTGGCCGCCTGAACAAACAGATCGCCGACGACCTGGGCATCAGCATCAAGACGGTCGAAGCGCACCGCGCGAACATCATGGAAAAGCTCGGCGCGAACACCGTGGCCGACCTGTTGAAGATCGCGCTGGGGCAGACCCCCGCCAAGGTCTGAAGAAGCCCGCCCGCCCAGCGCCCGCCTCCGGCGGGCGTTTCTTTTGCGCCCCGACCCTTTCTTTCCCCACCGCCTCCCGAGTCCAACCATGACCGCCCAACTCATCGATGGCAACGCTCTCTCACGTCACCTGCGCGCCGATGTGGCCCGACGGGTCCAGGCCCTG
Organism: Hydrogenophaga sp. T66; assembly: GCF_057219855.1. Classification (NCBI taxonomy): domain Bacteria; kingdom Pseudomonadati; phylum Pseudomonadota; class Betaproteobacteria; order Burkholderiales; family Comamonadaceae; genus Hydrogenophaga; species Hydrogenophaga sp. T66. Next base: position 1,623,574 of record NZ_JBXVVX010000001.1, read on the forward strand.
CAAGCACGCGGCGTGACGCCGGGTCTGGCCGTGATCCTGGTGGGCGACAACCCGGCCTCTCAGGTCTATGTGCGCAACAAGGTCAAGGCCTGCGAAGACACGGGCATGCGCTCGGTGCTGGAAACCTGGCCCGCCGCCATGACCGAGGCGGAGCTGCTGGCCCGTGTGGCGGCGATGAACGCCGACCCGTCCATCCACGGCATCCTGGTCCAGCTACCCCTACCCGCCCACATCGACGCCCAGCGCGTGATCGAGGCGATCGACCCGGCCAAAGACGTGGACGGCTTTCACGTCGCCAGTGCCGGGGCCCTGATGACCGGCCTGCCCGGCTTCTGGCCCTGCACGCCGCACGGTTGCATGAAGATGCTGGAACACATCGGCTACGACCTGCGCGGCAAACACGCCGTGGTCATTGGCCGCAGCAACATCGTGGGCAAGCCGATGGCCATGATGCTGTTGCAGGCCAATGCCACGGTCACGGTGTGCCACAGCGCCACCCGCGACCTGGCCAGCCACACCCGTCAGGCGGATGTGATCGTGGCCGCGGTGGGCAAGCGCAATGTGCTCACCGCCGACATGGTCAAACCCGGCGCGGTGGTCATCGACGTCGGCATGAACCGCAACGACGCGGGCAAGCTCTGCGGTGATGTGGACTTCGATGGCGTGAAGGCGGTGGCCGGCTGGATCACGCCGGTGCCCGGTGGCGTGGGTCCGATGACCATCACCATGCTGATGGTCAACACCCTGGCGTCGGCCGAGCGTCAGGCCGGCTGATCGGGCGCCGCCCGCGACAGCCGCCACAGCACCGCGCCGCTGCACACCCACTGCGCCAGCACCAGGGCGCTGCCGATCCCGTGCCACAGCGGCAGGTTGCCGCCAGTGGCGCGAGCACTCACGATGCGCGGCGCGACACCGAATTCCTGCACCAGCGCCAGCAACAACGCCAAGCAGACGATCCCCAGCGTCGCGAACCGGCGAGGTTCGGGCAACGCCCCCTGCTTGAGCAAGGCCAGCAGCGCTGCGCCAATGACGATGCCGGCCCAGCACTGCAAAGAAAACAGCTGGGCCGCCACCGGCCCGGCCACCGCCGGGCTGCCCAGGCGCGCAAACAGCAGCGGGACCGCCGCAAAGCTCAGTGCGGTGATGCCACCCCACCAGAGCGCGGCGAGCATGAGGGCGATGCGGTCGCGCGCGGCCACGGGCGGCCCCTGATCAGACGTAGCGCACCGCGACGATCTCATAGCGCCGGGTGCCGCCCGGCGCCTGAACCTCGGCGGTGTCGCCCTCTTCCTTGCCGATCAGGGCACGGGCGATCGGACTGCTGATGTTGATGAGACCCAGCTTCAGATCGGCCTCGTCCTCGCCCACGATCTGGTAGGTGACCGCCGCGCCGCTGTCTTCGTCTTCCAGCTCCACGGTGGCGCCGAACACGACTTTCCCACCGGCATCCAGCGTGGCCGGGTCGATGATCTGGGCGGCCGACAGCTTGCCCTCCACCTCGGCAATGCGGCCCTCGATAAAGCCTTGCCGGTCCTTGGCGGCGTCGTACTCGGCGTTCTCACTCAGATCGCCCTGCGCGCGCGCCTCGGCGATCGCCGCAATGACGCCCGGACGGTCAACGGTCTTGAGGCGGTGCAGCTCTTCCTTGAGCTTTTCCGCGCCGCGCTTGGTGATGGGAATGGTGGCCACAGGCAGTCTCCAAAAGCAAACCGCCGGGCGTTGCCGCGCGGCGGTGTCGTGCGGCGGATTATGCCGCGAAATCCCCCGGTGTCATGGGGCCCGCGCGGGAGCCCGGGCAGCGGCCGTATGGCTGCACCGCAGACCCGTCGGTAAGGTCTCCCGCGCCGGGTGGACAACCAACCGGCATTCACCGCCGCGCGCTGCGCACCCACCATCCAGGGAGAAGCCCCCATGACCCACCAAGACTATGTCAACCTCATCGCCGGCCTGTTCAAGACCGCCGGTGTCACCGGCACGCCCGATGCCGCCGTGAACCACCTGAGCGTCGCCGGTTCCACCATCGGCCTGATTTACGACGAAAGCCAAGCGCCCAACACGGTGTTCGTCTTTGTCGACCTGGGCAACCCCAACCGCGCTGATCTCGACCACCGACTGCTGCTGAGCAACGCGGCGATTGCGGGCGAAAGCGCCGGCTTCGGCCACTTCGCGCGCTGGGAGGACACCGGCTCCGTCATCTACCGGGCCGCGCTCCCCGTGACCCCCAAGACAACGCCCAATGAACTGGGGCAGGCGATCTCCGCGTTCCAGGCCGCGGCGCACGAGCGCTTCCAGCAAGTGTCCAGCTGATCGGAGGGTATCGCCATGTTTCCCAAATCGTCCGCCACCTGGGCACGCTGGAACCCCGCCGCCGTGCATCCCAGCAAACTGCCGACACCGAAGTCCCCGCCGAAATTCACCGCCCACCCCGGCGGAGGCTTCCGGGTGCGCCACATCACCATGCTCGCCGATCGATCGAACGCCGGCCAGCCCAGCACAGACAAACCCGACCTCGCGTTCGGCGTGTCGCCGGCAGAAATCAAAGCCATCGCACAGATCTCCAGCCTGACCAAGGCTGCCGCGCTGCCGGACGTGCTCCAGCGCCTGGGCATCGTTCCCCTGGCCGCCCCGAAGCCCGCGTTGGAAGACCTGCATCTTGTCAGCCACGTCCAACCCGACCCCAAGACCACGCCCTGGCTGCACGGCACCCTGATTGAACCGGCCAAGGCGACCCTGGGCACGCTGCGGGAGGGGCACGCCCGCATTCTCCTGACCCTGGTCGAGGCCGAGGCCAGGTACGCGCCGCCTTCCCAAGTGCCGTTCAACATCGACACCGCCGACCTCAACGGCCTGCACAACCACCTCACCCAAGCCATCGCCAACCCGGCGCAGCCGCTGCGGATGATGAAGAAGTTCCTGACGGAGCTCGCGCGGTATGAGGCCACGGGCGACCCGGGCGTGGAGAACCTGTCCCTGGAACTCAGCTTCTGCCGGGACGCGGCCAGCCTGGTGGCGGTCGCCGCCGCCTACTTCACCGCGGGACCCGACGGCTTCCTGAGCTTCCGCAGCACGCCGACGGAAGAAACCGATGCCACGCTCAAGGGCCTGCGCGACGCCCTGAAAGCCGAACTCGCGGAGGCCACCAAAAAGGAAACCGCCCATCTCGACGCCCTTCGCAAGTCACCCAACTACGCCGATTTCCTCAAGGCCTCCGGCCTCGATGCCACCGTGTTCGAGCGGATCGCCCGCGGTTTGCTGGCCCGCGGCCTGATCTTTGAGGCCATCTTCCACAGCAAGGACGACCACCGCTGGGGCGTCGACTGGTTCCAGCACCTCGGCGAACGGCTCAAGACCTGCCACGGCGACGAAGGCGTGGCCTGCACGCTGTACTTCAAGGACACCTACATCCCCGGGCCCATCACCCACGTGGCCATGGCCGCGTTCAGCGCGCAGGGCGATGTGCTGATTTCCCACCAGGAAACCATCCACTATGGCAAGCCTGGCATGGTCGAAGGCATCACCCTGGCCACGGCCGGGCTGCCGGCCGACAGCTTCGACACGACGGATCTGTTCACCGTCATCCAGAACCGCGATGCCAAGAACCCGATCAAGCGCGAAGAACTGCCCATCTTCCACTCGTACATCGCCAGCGGACCGCCCCTGGCGCAGTTCACCACCCTGCGCAGTTTCTCCAAAGCGCGCGATTTCGTCGAACGGGCCGCGGCCCAAAGCCGCTCGGCGCTGGGCATCAAATGGCTTTACGGGGTCGATCCGAGCCAGCCGCTGGGCGAACTGGTGGGCGCTGTCCGCAAAGGCAAGATCCCGGTGGACGAGGCTTTGCTCGAACGGTTCCGGCAGGACTTCCGGTTCGGCCGCCACGGCGCTCTGCCGCCGCCGGGCGCGGTGAACGACTTTGTCCCGGGCATGTACGTCAACAACTGCGGCTACTTCACCGTGCTGACGCTGAAGGCCGGCAACAGCCCCGCGCTGGACGGCTGGACCTACCACGACGACATGGACCTGACCGACATGGCAGCCGTTCTCATTGACCGGGGGCTCAGTCCCAACACCGACCCAGCCATCGTCCACTGGATGCGCGAGGCCGGCGTGCGGTTCAACGCCAAGACGGGGCGCGCCGAGCGCCACCCGGGCAGCTTCCTCATCCTGGGCAGCCGTTACGGCTGGGGCAATGCCGCGCCCGGCACGCCCCACACCTACGCCGCACACGTCGAACGCAACCCGCCCAAGGACCCCAAGGAAGACGCCGCCGCACGCGCCAAGGCGATCGAGTTGGGACAAAAACAAGCGGAAGCCGGCCGCGCCAGCTATGCGGCGGTAGCCGACTTGAACCTGCCGAAGTGGGTGGTGCGGGTGCTCACCGCAGAGGACTGGCCGATCGTGGAGGCACTGATCAATTCAATGAGTGATGAAGATGTGTATTACCGCTGGTTTACCTTCAAGCCGGCCGCGATAGCCAAAGAACAAGCCGGATTTCCGGGCGGTCCGAAACACCCGTCCGGTGCGGTCCATTTCGGTGTGTTCGATCCGAACGGAACATCACTGATTGCCTATGGAGACGTGGCGATGATCTCGGCACAGCGAGCGACAGCGGGACTGGTCACCAGCCCCCAACATCGCCAACAAGGTTGCGGCACGTTCGCGATGGGATGGGTCGTCGACCATCTCCGGAACCGAGGAGTCACTGAACTGGAATCCTTCTTCTCAGCGACCAACAGGAAGGTTTACAAGCTTCTGAGCTCGCTAAAGCTGGCCGAACTGCCTCCGGATCCCACGCCGGACGGCTTCCGGAAGGACTACACCACCTGCACCGTCATCAACCGCCTTGACCCGCCCGATTCGAAAAGCATGGCGCGAGAAGAGCAACATCGCCGCATCAGCAGCGGCTGGAAGCCCCCGGTCAAGCACTGAGGCGGTTCATGTCCGGTGAGGCGCGCCGCACGCCTCACCGGATTCAGGCCGTGCTCAGAGCTGGGCGTGCATCTCCTGGACGGAGATCACGCCCAGGTCGTTCATGTGCTTCATGCCCTCCACCGCGGCCTCGGCGCCGGCGATGGTGGTGAAGGTGGTCACGCGGGCCAGCAGCGCAGACGTGCGGATGGCGCGCGAGTCGGCGATGGCATTGCGGCGCTCCTCGACCGTGTTGATGACCAGGGCGATGTCGCCGTTCTTGATCATGTCCACGATGTGCGGGCGGCCTTCGGTCACCTTGTTCACCGTCTGCACCGGCACGCCGGCAGCGGCGATGGCTGCGGCCGTGCCACGGGTGGCCACCAGGTCGAAGCCCATGGCCACCAGCTGGCGAGCCACTTCCACCGCGCGCGGCTTGTCGCCGTTCTTGACGGTGAGGAACACCCGGCCGCTGGTGGGCAGGCGTGTGCCGGCGCCGAGCTGGCTCTTGACGAAGGCTTCGCCAAAGGTCTTGCCCACACCCATCACCTCGCCGGTGGACTTCATCTCAGGCCCCAGGATGGTGTCCACGCCAGGGAACTTGACGAAGGGGAACACCGCCTCCTTGACGCTGAAGTACGGTGGCGTGACCTCCGCGCCGATGCCCTGTTCGTCCAGCGTGCGACCGGCCATGCAGCGCGCGGCCACCTTGGCCAGCTGGATGCCGGTGGCCTTGGAGACAAAGGGCACGGTGCGCGAGGCGCGCGGGTTCACTTCCAGCACAAAAATCAGATCCCGCCCATCGACCTCCTGGATCGCGAACTGCACGTTCATCAGGCCCACGACCTGCAAGCCTTCGGCCATGGCCGCGGTCTGGCGCTTGAGCTCGTCCACCGTGGCCTTGCTCAGGTAGTACGGTGGCAGCGAGCATGCCGAGTCGCCGCTGTGCACCCCGGCCTGCTCGATGTGTTCCATGACCCCGCCGATGAACACCCGGCCCGCGCTGTCGCGCACGGCGTCGACGTCGCATTCGATCGCGTCGTTGAGGAAGCGGTCGAGCAACACCGGCGAGTCGTTGCTGACCTTGACGGCCTCGCGCATGTAGCGCTCCAGATCGCGCTGTTCATGCACGATCTCCATCGCGCGGCCGCCCAGCACGTAGCTCGGGCGCACCACCAGCGGGTAGCCCAATGCCGCCGCCTTCTCCAGGGCCTCCGCTTCGGTGCGGGCAGTCGCGTTGGGTGGCTGGCGCAGCCCCAGGTCGTGGAGCAGCTTCTGGAAGCGCTCGCGGTCCTCGGCGGCATCGATCATGTCCGGCGTGGTGCCGATGATGGGCACGCCGTTGGCCTCCAGACCGAGCGCGAGCTTCAGCGGCGTCTGGCCGCCGTACTGCACGATCACGCCCGCCGGCTTTTCCTTGTCCACGATCTCGAGCACGTCTTCCAGCGTCAGCGGCTCGAAGTACAGGCGGTCGGAGGTGTCGTAGTCGGTGGAGACGGTTTCCGGGTTGCAGTTGACCATGATGGTCTCGTACCCGTCTTCGCGCATCGCCAGCGCCGCGTGCACGCAGCAGTAATCGAACTCGATGCCCTGACCGATGCGGTTCGGGCCACCGCCCAGCACCATGATCTTGCGCTTGGCGGTCGGCTCGGCCTCGCACTCGGCATCACCGTGGCCTTCGTAGGTGGAGTACATGTAGGCCGTGTTGGTGGCGAACTCGGCGGCGCAGGTGTCCACGCGCTTGTAGACCGGGCGCACACCCAGCGCGCGCCGGCGCTCGCGCACCGCGGCGTCGGTGGTCTTGAGCAGCTTGGCCAGGCGGCGGTCGGAAAACCCCTTTTTCTTCAGGCCGCGCAGCGTGTCGGCGTCCAGCGAGCCCAGCGCCGCCTCGCCTTTTTCGGCGGTCAGCGCATCCATCGCCAGTTCCAGCTTCACGATCTCCTCGATCTGCACCAGGAACCACTTGTCGATCTTGGTGAACTGGTGCACCTCGTCGATCGTCCAGCCCGCGGCAAAAGCATCGCCGACGTACCAGATGCGCTCCGGCCCCGGTTCGCCCAGTTCCTTCTCCAGCGTTTCGCGGTCCTGCGTCTTCTCGTTCATGCCATCCACGCCAACCTCCAGGCCGCGCAGGGCTTTCTGGAAGCTCTCCTGAAACGTGCGCCCCATCGCCATCACCTCGCCCACGCTCTTCATTTGCGTGGTCAGGCGGCTGTCCGCGGCGGGAAACTTCTCGAACGCAAAGCGCGGGATCTTGGTGACCACGTAGTCGATCGAGGGCTCAAAGCTCGCGGGCGTGGCGCCGCCGGTGATCTCGTTGCGCAGCTCGTCCAGCGTGTAGCCGCAGGCCAGCTTGGCCGCCACCTTGGCGATCGGGAAACCCGTGGCCTTGGAAGCCAGCGCCGAAGAACGCGACACGCGCGGGTTCATCTCGATGACGACCATGCGCCCGTCTTTCGGGTTGATGGCGAACTGCACGTTCGAGCCACCGGTGTCCACGCCAATCTCGCGCAGGACGGCGAGCGACGCGTTGCGCAGGATCTGGTACTCCTTGTCCGTGAGCGTCTGCGCGGGTGCCACCGTGATCGAGTCGCCGGTGTGCACGCCCATCGGGTCGAGGTTTTCGATGGAGCAGACGATGATGCAGTTGTCCGCCTTGTCGCGCACCACCTCCATCTCGTACTCTTTCCAGCCCAGCAGGGATTCCTCGATCAGCAGTTCATTGGTCGGCGACGCCTCCAGACCGCGCTTGCAGATCGTCTCGAACTCTTCCGGGTTGTAGGCGATGCCGCCGCCGGTGCCGCCGAGCGTGAAGCTCGGACGAATGACCACCGGGAAGCCCACCGTCTTTTGCACGGCCCAGGCCTCGTCCAGGCTGTGGGCGATGCCGGAGCGCGCGGAGCCCAGACCGATCTTGGTCATCGCGTCCTTGAACTTCAGGCGGTCTTCGGCTTTGTCGATGGCGTGCGGCGTGGCGCCGATGAGCTCCACGTTGTACTTGTCCAGCACACCTTGGCGCCACAGGTCGAGCGCGCAGTTGAGCGCGGTCTGGCCACCCATCGTGGGCAGGATGGCGAAGCCGCCGGCGGTCTGAGGCCGCTCCTTGGCGATGATCTTCTCCACCGTCTGCCAGGTGATCGGCTCGATGTAGGTCACATCCGCCGTCGCCGGGTCGGTCATGATGGTCGCGGGGTTGCTGTTGATCAGCACCACGCGGTAGCCCTCTTCGCGCAGGGCCTTGCAGGCCTGCACGCCGGAGTAATCGAACTCACAGGCCTGGCCGATGATGATGGGGCCCGCGCCGATGATGAGGACGGTCTGGATGTCGGTTCTTTTGGGCATGGTGGGGTCGCGCCTTCTCAGGCCGCGCGATGGGTGTCCAGGTGGTTCTTGAGCGCCTGCAGGCGCTCAGCGGGCATGTTCTTCTGCATCAGCTGCAGCAGGCCGTCGCCGTCGATCAGTGGGCGCAGCACTTCGGCTTCGGCCTCGGTGAAGGTGGCATCCCAGCCGGCGAGTTCGCTGGCAAACACGTCGTCGTCCCAGGTCTTGCCCTTGGCCAGCAGCGTGATGAGCGGCATGGCCTTGTTCTCCAGGAAGGCCTTGCGGTAGGGCTTCTGCGCCCAGCGTTGGGCAAACCATTCGCGATGCGGCGAGGCCAGCGTGAGCTGGCGCTTGGCGATCGCCTTCTCCACCAGCGCCTGCGGGAACGAAAACAGCTTCATGCCAGGTCTCAGGCGGTGGCCGGCACACGGGCCTGCATCAGGTCGATAAACCGGTCGAACAGGTAGCCGATGTCGTGCGGACCGGGCGAGGCTTCCGGGTGGCCCTGGAAGCAGAAGGCCGGGCGATCGGTGCGGGCCAGGCCCTGCAGCGTGCCGTCGAAGAGGCTGACGTGCGTCGCGCGCAGGTTCGCCGGCAAGCTCTTCTCGTCCACGGCGAAACCGTGGTTCTGGCTGGTGATCGACACTCGGCCGCTGTCGAGGTCCTTGACCGGGTGGTTGGCGCCGTGGTGGCCGAACTTCATCTTGAAGGTCTTCGCCCCGCTGGCCAGCGCCATGATCTGGTGGCCCAGGCAGATGCCGAAAGTCGGTACGCCGGCTTCAATGATCTCCCGGGACGCAGCGATCGCGTAGTCGCACGGCTCTGGGTCACCGGGGCCGTTGGAGAGAAACACACCGTTGGGCTTGAGCTTGAAGACGTCGGCCGCCGGCGTCTGCGCGGGCACCACAGTGATCTTGCAACCGCGTGCACTGAGCATGCGCAGGATGTTGCGCTTGACGCCAAAGTCGTAAGCCACGACGTGAAACCGCGGAGCGATCTGTTCGCCGTAGCCAAAGCCCAGCTGCCACTCGGTTTGGGTCCACGGGTACGGGGCGTTGGCACTGACGACGCGCGCGAGGTCTTGACCGGCCATGCTGGGCGCCGCCTGGGCGGCAGCCACCGCAGCGGCGCGGTGAGCGTCGGTGATGGCTTCGCCGGGCGGCAGCGCCAGGATGCAGCCGTTCTGGGCGCCGTGCGTGCGCAGGCGGCGGGTGAGCGCGCGCGTGTCAAGGTCGGCGATCGCGACCGTGTTCTCGCGCTGCAGGTACTGGGACAGCGTGGCCTCGCTGCGGAAGTTGGAGGCCAGCAGGGGCAGGTCCTTGATGATCAGGCCAGCGGCGTGCACGCGGCTGGCTTCCACGTCTTCACCATTGACGCCGGTGTTGCCGATGTGCGGGTACGTCAGCGTGACGATCTGCCGGCAGTAGCTGGGGTCGGTGAGGATTTCCTGGTAGCCGGTGAGCGAGGTGTTGAACACCACTTCACCGGTGGTCTGACCGGTGGCGCCGATGGAGACGCCTGCAAAGACCGTGCCGTCGGCGAGCGCAAGAAGGGCTTTCGGGTGGACGGGCAGCACGGGATTCTCCAGGTGTGGCGCGCGTGCCCGAGGCCGGCGGCGGTGCCCGCAGGTCTGCCTCCCTCGGCGCGCCGCCGGGCGGGCGCATCGGGAATCAGCGGAAGGGGTGAGGTGCCGGGGCGCGCGGGCGTGGCGCCGATTGCGGGTAAACCTCGGGATTATAGCCCGGCAGACGCGGGCGCTGCCCGCGTCAAGCGGCTTGCTGAGCCGCGCTGGCGTGCAGACAGATCGCCGCGGCGGCTGCCACGTTGAGGGACTCTTCCCCCCCGGGCTGCACGATGCGCACGAACGCGTCTGCCCGGGCGGTCAGGGCCTCGCCCACGCCCTGCCCTTCGTGCCCCATCACCCAGGCGCACGGCCAAGGCCAGGTACGACGATGCAGCCAATCCCCCCGGTGCGAACTCGTCACCAGCAAAGGCACCCGCAGGGCCGCCAGGTCATCGACCTCGAGCCCTTCGATCAGGTGCAAGCCGAAGTGAGCACCCATGCCGGCACGCACCACCTTGGGCGACCAGAGCGCGGCGGTGCCCCGCAGCGCCAGCACCTGACGAAACCCGAAGGCGGCTGCGCTGCGCAGAATGGCACCGACGTTGCCCGCGTCCTGCAAGCGGTCAAGCACCACCGTCGGAGCGTCGGGCTCCAGCGACTCGGGGGCTGGCAGCGTCCAGAGCGCCCCCAGCGCCGCCGGACTCTCCAGCCCGCTCACGCCAGCCATCACCGGGTCGGGCAGGCACACGACCTGCTCCACGCCATCGAGCCACGTCGGATCAGCCGCAGCGAGGCCACGCTCGGTGCCGACCACCGCAGCGGCCCGTCCGCCACGGACCACCAAAGCCCGCAACAGGTGATCGCCCTCCAGCCAGACCTGCCCCTGGCGGCGATACGCGGTGCTGTCCTGCGCGAGCGCGCGCAGTTTCTTGACCAGCGGGTTGTCGCGCGAGGTGATGTGCTGCGTGGTTGAGGGCTTCATGGCCGGGTGTCCAGCAGTTGGGCCACCGGGGCAAAGGAGCGGCGGTGCTCCGGCAGCGGACCGAAACGGCGCAGCGCCGCGAGGTGCTCGGCCGTGCCGTAGCCTTTGTGGCGGTCGAAGCCGTAATCGGGGTGACGCTCGTGCAGCGCGTCGAGCTGACGGTCCCGCGTGACCTTCGCCAGAATGGAAGCGGCGGAAATGGCGGGCACCAGCGCGTCGCCCTGCACGATCGCCTCGGCCATCACATCGAGGGCAGGCAGCCGGTTGCCGTCGACCAGCACCTTGGCCGGCTTCAGGCGCAGCCCCTGCACCGCCCGGCGCATGGCCAGCAGGGTGGCCTGCAGGATGTTGAGGCTGTCGATCTCGGCCACGCTGGCCTCGGCCACGCTGCAGCACAGGGCCTTGGCCCGGATTTCGTCGTAGAGCGCGTCGCGCCGGCGCGGCGTGAGCCGCTTGGAATCGGCCAGGCCGCGGATGGGATGCAGGTCATCGAGGATCACCGCGGCGGCCACCACCGGCCCGGCCAGCGGCCCGCGGCCGGCTTCATCCACGCCGGCGAGCAGCCCGGGCACGTCCCAGGCCAGCGCAATCTGTTCAGGCGGACAGGACTTTTTCGATCGCATCGGTGGCCAGCCGCGCGGTATCGCGGCGAAGGGTGTCGTGCAGGTGGGTGAAGCGCTCAGCCACGCGGGCGGTGCGTTGCGGGTCATCGAGCCAGGCCAGCGTGTCGCGGGCCAGCGTTTCGGGGGTCGCGTCGCCCTGCAGTCGCTCCGGCACGACGAACTCGCCACACAGGATGTTGGGCAAACCCACCCAGGGCTGCAGCCGCTGACGACGCATCAGCCACCAGGACAGCAGGTTCATGTGATAAGCGATCACCATCGGACGCTTGAAGAGCGCGGCCTCCAGCGTGGCGGTGCCGCTGGCGATCAGCGTGGCGTCGCAGGCGGCCAGCGCGGCGTGCGACTGACCGGCCAGCACCCGCAGGCGCGGCCCAAGCCCTGCCGCAGCGACGTGGCGATCGATTGCCGCCCGCAGCGCTGGCACGGCCGGCAACACGAACCACAGATCGCTGCGCTGCGCCAGCATGCGGCCCGCTGCCGCCAGAAAACGGGCGGCCAGGTGTTCGATCTCCGACGCCCGGCTGCCTGGCAACAAGGCCACCACCGGCGCATCGGGCGGCAAGTCCAGGGCCGCCCGCGCCGCCGCGCGGTCCGGCACCGTCGGGATCACCGCGGCCAGCGGGTGTCCCACGTAGGTAGCGGCGATGCCGTGCGCGGCCAGAAGGTCGGGCTCGAACGGGAAAATGCACAGCACATGGTCGGCGCTCGCACGGATCTTGGTCACCCGCTCCGGCCGCCACGCCCAGACCGAGGGGCAGACGAACTGCACCGTCTTCACGCCTTCGGCGCGCAGCCGGGCTTCCAGGTCCAGGTTGAAGTCGGGGGCATCGACGCCGATGAACGCCGCCGGCCGCGGTCCGTCCAGCAGACGCTGGCGCAAGCGATCGCGGATGCCCACGATCTCGCGGTAGTGCCGCAAGACTTCGACGTAGCCCCGCACCGCCAGCTTGTCGCTGGGCCACCAGGCCTCGAAGCCCTGCTCCCCCATGCGCGAACCGCCAATGCCCACCGCCTGCAACGCGGGCCAGCGCTGACGCAGCCCGCCGAGCAGCAAGCCGGCGAGCAGGTCGCCAGACGCCTCGCCCGCGACCAGGGCAAAACGTGGGTCCTGCGCCATGGAAATCAGCGGACGATGCCGCGCTGGGCCGACGTACCGCGCAGGAACTCGAGCATCAGGGCCACATCGGGCTCGGACTCGGGCTTTTCGGTCGGCAGCTGGGCGATGCGCTGCATGGCGCCGTCGAGCGTGAGGTCGTCGCGGTAGAGGGCCTTGTGCATGGCCTTGACCGCGCTGATCCGCTCCGGGCTGAAACCGCGGCGGCGCAGCCCTTCAAAGTTCATCGACCGCGCGCCGGCCGGCTGGCCTTGCGTCATCACGAACGGCGGCACATCGGCAAACAACAGCGAACACATCGCCGTCATGGCGTGGGCCCCGATGCGCACGAACTGGTGCACCACGGTGAAACCGCCGAGGATCACCCAGTCGCCCACCTCGACATGGCCGGCGAGCTGGGCGTTGTTGGCAAATATCGTCTTGTTGCCCACCACGCAATCGTGGGCGAGGTGCACATAGGCCATGATCCAGTTGTCATCGCCGACGCGGGTCACGCCCCGGTCGCCCGGGCTGCCGATGTTGAAGGTGCAGAACTCGCGGATGGTGTTGCGGTCGCCAATCACCAGCTCACACGGTTCGCCGGCGTACTTCTTGTCCTGCGGGATGGCGCCGAGGGAGTTGAACTGGAAGATCCGGTTGTCCCGTCCGATGGTCGTGTGGCCCTCGATCACGCAGTGGGGGCCGACCGTGGTGCCCGCGCCGATCTTCACGTCCGGACCAATCACCGTGTAAGGGCCGACCGTGACCGAGCCGTCGAGCTCGGCCCGCGGATCAACCAGCGCCGTGGGGTGGATGTTGGACATGCGCGCCCTCCCCGCGGGTCAGGCGATGGTGCGCATGGTGCACATCAGCTCGGCCTCGCACGCGACCTCGCCAGCTACCCGCGTGACACCCTTGAACTTGAAGATGCCTGCTTTCATGCGGTCCAGCGACACGTCCATCACCAACTGATCCCCTGGCTCCACGGGCCGCTTGAATCGGGCGCCGTCAATGCCGGCGAAGTAGTACACGGTCTTTTCGTCGGGCGTGACGCCGAGCGTGTCAAACGCCAGCAACGCCGCGGCCTGCGCCATGGCTTCGAGCATCAAGACGCCGGGCATGACCGGGCGGTGGGGGAAGTGTCCGGTGAAAAACGGCTCGTTGATGGTCACGTTCTTCAAGGCCTGGATACGCACGCCCTTTTCCACCGACAGCACACGGTCCACCAGGAGGATCGGGTAACGATGAGGGAGTTGCTTGAGGATCTGGTGGATGTCCATCATGGTGTCGGGTCGGCGGGCGGAGGGGCCGGATCGAGCGCGCGCTCGAGGGCCTTGAGGCGCTCGCGCAGCCGGTTGAGCTGCTTGAGCGAGGCGGCGTTTTTCTCCCAGGCGGCATTGTCGTCGATGGGAAAGACGCCGGTGTATTGGCCGGGGCGGAGCAACGAACGGGTGACCACGCTGGCGGCCGACACATGAACCCCGTCGGCGAGCGTGAGATGGCCCAGCACCACCGCGCCGCCCCCAATGGTGCAGCCGGCGCCGATCGTCGCACTGCCGGCGACGCCGACGCAGCCGGCCATCGCGGTGTGGTCGCCCACGCGAACGTTGTGTCCGATCTGGATCAGGTTGTCGAGCTTGACGCCGTTGCCGATCACGGTGTCGTCCAGCGCACCACGGTCGATGCAGGTGTTGGCCCCGATTTCCACGTCGTCGCCGATGCGCACGGCGCCGAGCTGTTCGATCTTCACCCACGCTCCGTCGTGGGGGGCAAAGCCAAAGCCGTCGGCACCGATCACCACACCGCTGTGCACGATGCCGCGCGCGCCCAGGTGGCAGTCATCGCCCACCGTCACGCGCGACGCCAGGCGCGTGCCACCACCGATGCGCACCCGCGCGCCGATCACACCGTGTGCACCGACCTCAACCCCGTCGCCGAGCTCCGCGTCGTCGCCGACCACGGCCAGGGGACCGATCGATACGCCCGCACCCAGCCGCGCAGACGCCGCGATCACGGCCGTGGGATGAATACCGCCCACGGCGCGAGGGCGGTGCGCAGCCCGCCACCACTGGGTGAGTCGGGCAAAGTACAAGTAAGGGTCGGGGGCGACGATGCACGCCCCACGGAGGGCCGCCGCCTCACGCAACGCCGGGGAAACGATGAGAGCCGATGCACCGGTGGTGGCGAGTCGGCTGGCGTACCGCACGTGGGCCACGAAGGCCAAGGCGCCCTCACCGGCTGTGTCGAGCGGAGCGAGGCGCTGGACGCTCAGTTCGCGCGGCCCCAGAAGCTCGCCGCCCAGGGCGTCGACGATGGCGCCCAAGGTGACTGCCACGTGAACCGCTCCGGCGCCCGGCGACTTACTTGGCGCTGTTCAAGCCGTTGATCACCTTGTCGGTGATGTCGTGCTTGGGGTTGATGTACACGGCCTCCTGGAGCACCAGGTCGAGCTTGTCGCTTTCGGCGAGCTGGCGGATCACGCGGTTCGCGCGCTCCAGCACACCCTGCAATTCCTCGTTTTTGCGCAGGCTCAGGTCTTCCTGGAATTCGCGCTGCTTGCGCTGAAATTCACGGTCCTGCTCAGCCAGCTGGCGCTGACGGCTGGCGCGCTGGGCTTCAGGCAGCGTAGGTGCCTCGCGCTCAAACTTTTCGGACGCCGTCTTCAGCTGGGCCGCGAGGTTCTGGATCTCCCGCTCACGTCGAGAGAACTCCTGCTCCAGCTTGGTCTGCGCAGCCTTGGCCGCGTTGGAGTCCCGCAGGATGCGCTCGAGGTTCACATAACCGATGCGCAGGTCGGCCGCGGCCACGCTCAGGCTGGCCACAGCCAGCGCGGCGGCCACCACGAGGTGGCGATTGAACAGGCGGGAAAAGGTCTTCATCAGAATGAGGTTCCGATCTGGAATTGGAAGCGCTGGATTCTATCGCCGTCGAGTTTGCGCACCGGGTTGGCCACCGCGAAGCGCAGCGGTCCGATGGGCGAGATCCAACTCAAGCCCACACCCACGGAGGCACGCAGGGTGGAGGCGGACAGCGGCTCGTTCGGCCCCCACACGTTGCCCACGTCAGTGAAGGCAAATACCCGCAGGGTGCGATCGTTCCCCGCGCCGGGAAAGGGCGCGATGAATTCGGCGTTCAGCGCCAGGCTGCGGTTGCCGCCGATGTTGACCTGGTCGGAGGCGCCGGTGACCGGCGAACGCGGACCCAGGGTGCCCTGGTCGAAACCACGGACCGAACCCAGACCGCCACCAAAGAAGTTCTTGAACAGCGGGTAAGGACGACCGTTGAGCCCTTTGCCGTAGCCGACCTCGGCGTTGAAAGCCAGGGTGTACTGCTTGGTCAGCGGCACGTACTGCTGGAACTGGTAATTCGCCTTCACGTAGCGCGCGTCGCCGGCGATGGACAACTCGGTGTTCAGTCGCTGGAAGCGGCCCTCCGTGGGCACCAAGGAGCTGTCGCGGCTGTCGCGGGACCAGCCGATGGTCAGCGGAATGGTGTTGCTGGATTGGCCGAAGTCACGGATGTAGTCGCGGTACGCGTCGGGAAGCAGGTTGCCCTCCTCGATCGTCGTCTGCTCGACGCCGGCGCCGAAGAACACCGTGTCCTGCTCGGTGAAAGGCACGCCGAACCGGATGGAAACACCCTTGGTGATCAGCCGGTAATCGCCCTCCTGGTTCTGGAAGGGGCGGGTCGTGCGGTAGTAGCCGTCAAAGCTGCGCGACACGCCGTCCGCCGTGAAATACGGGTCGGTGGTGCTGACCACGATCTGGCGATTGAACTTTGAGGTGTTGATGTTCAGGCCGAGGTAATTGCCCGAGCCGAACACGTTTTCCTGCTGGATGCCGGCGATGATGGACAGCTTCTCGGCCTGCGAGTAACCGGCGCCCAGCGAGATGTTGCCGGTGGGCTTTTCCTGCACGGCGACGATGAGGTCAACCTGATCAGGGGCGGCAGGCACCGGCTGTGTGTCCACGCCCACCTGGGTGAAGAAACCAAGCCGGTCGACGCGGTCGCGCGACAGCCGGATGCGGTCGCTGTCGTACCACGCGGACTCGAACTGTCGGAACTCACGGCGGATCACTTCATCGCGGGTGCGGTTGTTGCCCTCGATGTTGATGCGGCGCACATACACGCGGCGCGCCGGTTGCCCGCGCAACACGAAGGCCACGCGCTTGCTGGCGCGGTCGATGTCGGGCGTCGCCTCGACCTGGGCGAAGGCGTAGCCAAAGGCGCCGTAGTACTCGGTGAAGGCCTTGGTCGTGGCGGTCACATCTTCGACGTTGTAGGCTTCGCCGGGCTTCATGCGCACCAGCGCCTTGAACTCATCCTCGCGGCCCAGGAAGTCGCCCTCCAGCGACACGCCGGAGACCACATACCGATCGCCCTCGGTGATGTTGAGGGTGATGGACATCGACTGCTTGTCGGGGCTGATGGCCACCTGCGTCGAATCGACCCGGAACTCCAGGAAGCCGCGCGTGAGGTAATAAGAGCGCAGGGTTTCGATGTCGGCGTTGAGCTTGGCGCGCGAGTAGCGATCGGACTTGGTGTACCAGCTCATCCAGTTGCCGGTGTCCAGATCAAAAAGGTCGCGCAGGGTCGATTCGGAGAAGGCGCGGTTGCCGACGATGCGGATCTCGGTGATGCGGGCGATCTCACCCTCGGTCACGGTGAAGTTGAGGTTGACGCGGTTGCGCTCGGCGGGCGTGACCGTGGTGACCACCGTGGCGCCGTACATGCTGCGCGAGATGTACTGGCGCTTGAGTTCCTGCTCGGCGCGGTCGGCCAGCGCGCGGTCGAAGGGGCGTCCGTCGGTGAGGCCGATGTCGCGCAAGGCCTTGCGCAGGGTCTCGTTGTCGAACTCCTTGACACCGGTGAAGCTGATGTCGGCCACACTGGGGCGCTCTTCGACGATCACCGTCAACACGTCGCCCGACACCTGCAGGCGGACGTCGCTGAACAAGCCCAGGCCGAACAGCGCGCGGATGGCGGCCGTGCCCTTGTCGTCGTTGTACTGATCCCCGATCCGGAAAGGCAGCGACGCGAAGATGGTGCCGGGTTCCACACGCTGCAGCCCCTCAACACGGATGTCGCGCACGACGAAAGGGTCGACGGCCCAGGCCGGCAGCGCGGCCAGCAAAGCCGACGCGAGCGCAGACAGGGACAGGCCGCGCAAAGCGTTCTTCGGAAGTTTCATGAGGAGGGTGCGTTCAGCCGGCGAGGCGGGCGACATCGTTGAACAAGGCGACAGACATAAGCGCCATGAGGACCACGACACCGCCGCGCTGCAGGCGTTCGAGCCAGACGTCAGGCACGCTGCGTCCGGTGATCGCCTCGTAAAGATAATACATCAGGTGTCCCCCATCGAGGACCGGCAGCGGGAGCAGGTTCAACACGCCCAGACTGACGCTGATCAGCGCCAGAAACACCAGGTAGGCGGTCAGGCCCACGCTGGCGGACTTACCAGCGTAGTCCGCGATCGTGAGCGGGCCGCTGAGGTTCTTCAAGGACGCCTCGCCAATCAGCATGCGGCCCAGCATCTTCAGCGTGAGCCACGAGACTTCTGCCGTCTTGACCACGCCTTGCACCAGCCCGTCGACCGGACCATGGGTGACGGTGGTCATGGCAGGCGCGGCGCCGATGTAGGCGCCAACGCGACCGACTGTCTGGCCCTGCGCGGCTTCGACTGCCGGCGTCACGGCGATGCTGAGGGGCTGACCGTCTCGCTCGATTCGCCAACGCTGCGTCACGGGCTCGCCGCCCGGTCCGACGGCGCCGCGGATCACCGAGCGAAGATGCTGTCCGTCGACGATGGGGGCTTCGTTGACCGCCAGCACCCGGTCGCCCTCCCGCAACCCGGCGGCAGCCGCCGCGCCACCGTCCATCACGCGGCCCACACGAGCCTCGCTGAAAGGGGCCGTGATGCCGATGCGCTGAAACAGGGCCGCATCCGCTTCGCGCACGTCGAGGCTGCTGAGCGCCAGCGTGACCGGACGCGGCGGCGCGTCGGCCGAGGGCGCCACCCACAGGACCAGGTCTTGCCCATCGAGCGCAGCCTGCGTGAGACGCCAGCGCAGGTCCTCGAAGGAACGTACCGGGCTGGCATCGGCTTCATCAGCGCCGGCGCGCTGCACCCAGTCGCCGGCACGCAGACCGGCACGCTCGGCGACCGACGCCGCCACGGGCGCCGACAACACCGGTTGCGGCTCGTCCACACCGATCCAGTTGACCACCGCGTAGATCAGAACCGCCAGCAGCAGGTTGGCGGCCGGCCCAGCCGCCACGATGGCCGCCCGGGCGCGCAGCGGCTGCGTGTTGAACGCCAGGTGCCGCTCGGCGGGATCGACCGGCGCCTCCCGTTCGTCGAGCATGCGCACGTAACCACCCAGCGGCAGCATCGCGACCACGAACTCGGTGTCGCGGCCCGGGCGCTTGAAGGTCAACAGCGGCTTGCCAAAACCGACCGAGAAACGCAGCACCTTCACGCCACACGCCACGGCCATGCGGTAGTGCCCGTATTCGTGCACCGCAATCAGCAGGCCCAGGGCAACGATGAAAGCGATGACGGTGAGCATGGCAAGGCCTCAGAGGGTGAACCGGTCAACCTCGCGCTGCGCGGCGGCGCGGGCGAGGGTGTCGATGGCGAGCAAGTCATCAAGCGACCCCGGTTTGGACGGCACCACGGCCGCCAAAGTTGCATCGTTGACCGCATGGATCCGATCAAAGCGCAGCCGCCCTTCCAGGAAGGCCGCCACCGCCACCTCATTGGCCGCGTTGAGCACGGCGGTGGTGCCCGCCGGTGCCCGCAGCGCCTGCCAGGCCAAGGGCAGCCCGGGGAATCGGCGCTCGTCGGCCGGCTCAAATGTCAATGCCTTGAGGGTGGCGAAGTCCAGGGGGGCCGCCCCCGACGCGATGCGTTCCGGCCACGCCAGGCCATAGGCGATCGGCACCCGCATGTCGGGCGTGCCAAGCTGGGCAACGATGGAGGTGTCGGTGTATTGCACCATCGAATGGATCACGCTCTGCGGGTGAATGACCACCTCGATGCGCTCTGGGGGCAGACCGAACAGGTACCGCGCCTCGATGACCTCCAGGGCTTTGTTCATCATCGTCGCCGAATCCACCGAGATCTTGCGTCCCATCACCCAGTTCGGGTGCGCGCAGGCCTCATCGGGCGACACGCTGGACAAGGTGGCCGGGTCGCGGGTGCGGAAGGGGCCGCCCGAGGCGGTCAGCACGATCTTCGCCACACGCCGATCCCAGCTGGCCGGGTCTTCGGGGAGCGACTGGAACACGGCCGAGTGCTCGCTGTCGATGGGCAGGAGCGTGGCGCCGCCTTCGCGAACCGCCTGCAGGAAGAGCTCCCCGCCGACCACCAGGGCTTCCTTGTTGGCCAGCAGGAGTTTTTTGCCTGCGCGGGCGGCAGCCAGGCTGGGCGCCAGCCCGGCGGCGCCCACGATGGCGGCCATGACCGCATCAACTTCCGGCGCGGCGCTGACCTCGCACAGCGCGGCCTCGCCCGCGCGCACCTCGGTGTCAAGGCCCGCGTCGCGAACGCCAGCGTGCAGGCGCTCGGCCGCGGCGGCATCGGCCATCACGGCCACGCGCGGCCGGAAGCGGCGGCACAGCGCCAGCATCGCATCATCCTGACGCGCTGCGGTGAGCGCGTGCACCTGGTAGCGGTCCGGGTGTCGCGCGATGACGTCCAGCGTGCTGGTGCCGATGGAGCCCGTGGCGCCAAGAATGGTGATGTGTTGCACGTGCAGGTACCCGATCAGAAAGTGGCCAGCATCATCGCCAGCGGCAACACCGGCAGCAGTGCGTCCACGCGATCCAGAACGCCGCCGTGCCCCGGCAGCAGGCCACTGGAATCCTTCACGCCAGCGGCGCGCTTGACCAGAGACTCGACCAGGTCCCCGGCCACGCTCATCGCCGTGAGCACCAGCAATCCCGCGGCCGCGGCGAGCGGGCCCAGCGCCCACAGCCTGCTGTAAAGACTGGTGCCGTCACTCCAGCCCGCGCGGTCGGCCCACAACCACGCCGCGGCAAGCACCACCACGCCAATGGCCCCGCTCACCGCGCCCTCCCAGCTTTTGCCGGGACTGATCGACGGCGCGAGCTTGCGACGGCCGAAGGTCTTGCCGCCGAAATAGGCGGCGATGTCGGCCATCCACACCAGCAGCAACACGGACAACAGGAAAGTCAGCCCCAGCTGCCGGGCCTGCACCAGCGCCAGCCACGCCGCAGCAAGCAAGACCAGCCCGGCGGCCAGGCGCACGGCGCTGGGCCAGCGCGACCAGCCGCCCACGCCACGGCGCAGCATCACCAGCGCCAGCAAGATCCACAGCATGCCCACCGCCAGCCACAAAGGCCGCCAGCCCAGTGACAGGCCACCGGCCGCCCACAAGGCGGCCAGGGCCGCGCCCAGCGCCAGACCCGTCCCGCGCGCCACGCCCTCTGGGCAACCGTTCAGCCGGGCCCACTCCCAGCCGGCTGCCACGATCAGCACCAGTCCAACCAGGGCGAAGGGGGCAACGTCGGGGTAAAACAGGGCCGGCAAAAACACGGCCAGCAGGAGCACGGCCGTGATGACCCGCTGCTTAAGCATGTCGGTCCGGGCTCTCGGCCGCCACCGCATCGGCCGCGGCCAGTTGCTCGCGGGTGAGGCCAAAACGGCGCTCGCGCTGCGCGTACGCGGCCAGCGCCCGGTCCAGCTCGGCGGCGTCAAAGTCGGGCCAGAGGCAATCGGTGAAATAGAACTCGGTGTACGCGGCCTGCCACAGCAGGAAATTGCTGATGCGCAGCTCACCCCCGGTGCGGATCAGCAGGTCGGGGTCGGGCACGTGAGCGAGGGCCAGTTCGCCAGCCAGCGCCGACTCGGTGATCTCGCGCCCCTGGCTGGCCAGCCGCTGCGCTGCCTGGACCACGTCCCAACGGCCGCCGTAGTTGAAACACACATTGAGCACCAGACGGTCGTGCTGCGCGGTCGCGCGTTCGGCCGCTTCCAAGCCCTGCACCACCCGCGGCGACAGCCCCTGCCGGTCGCCCGGAAAACGAAGGCGCACGCCGTTTTCGCTGAGGCTGGGCACCTCGCGCGACAGTGCCATGCTCAGCAATTCCATCAGACTGGACACCTCGTCCACCGGACGACTCCAGTTCTCCGAGGAGAACGCAAACACGGTCAGCACGCCCACGCGGCGCTCGATGCAGGCCTTGACCACGCGCCGCAGCGCCTCCACCCCCTGCCGGTGGCCCGCCACCCGGGGCATCCAGCGCTTCTGGGCCCAGCGCCCGTTGCCATCCATCACGATGGCCACGTGGTGCGGCACGGCGAGCGAGGCGTCGTCGAGGCGGCGGTTCATGGGGTGGTGCCGGTGCGGGCCTCAGACGGCCATGATGTCCTGTTCCTTGGACGTGACCAGCCGGTCGACTTCACCGATCATGCGGTCGGTCAGCTTCTGGATGTCTTCGGTGGCGCGGCGCTCGTCGTCTTCCGACGCCTCCTTGTCCTTCACCAGCTTTTTGACCGCCTCGTTGGCGTCGCGGCGCAGGTTGCGGATGGCCACTTTGGCGGCCTCACCCTCGCCTTTGACCACCTTGGTCAGCTCGCGGCGGCGCTCTTCGGTCATCGGCGGCATCGGCACGCGGATCAGGTCGCCCTGGCTGGCCGGGTTCAGGCCCAGGTCAGATTCGCGAATGGCCTTCTCGATCTTGGGGCCCATGCCCTTCTCCCAGGGAGCCACGCCGATGGTACGGGCGTCGAGCAGGCTGAGGTTGGCGACCTGGGACAGCGGCAGCATCGAGCCGTAGTACTCGACATGCACGGTATCCAGCAACTGCGGATTGGCGCGACCGGTGCGCACCTTGGTCAGGCTGTTCTTGAACGCTTCGATCGACTGCTGCATCTTGTGCTCGGCGGTCTTTCGGATGTCGGCGATGGTCATGGAATCTCCTGGAACGCGGGCTCGGGCGGTGGATTCAGACGTGGACCAGGGTGCCTTCGTCGGCCCCCATCACCACCGCCTTGAGCGCGCCGGGCTTGAAAATCGAAAACACCTTGATCGGCAGCTTCTGGTCGCGGCACAGGGCGAACGCGGTCGCGTCCATGACCTGCAGGTTGCGCGCCATGGCTTCATCGAAAGAGATCGTGGCATAGCGGGTGGCCGACTTGTCCTTGTTGGGGTCGGCGGTGTACACGCCGTCCACCTTGGTGGCCTTCAACACGATCTCTGCCCCAATTTCGGCACCCCGCAGCGCGGCCGCCGTGTCGGTGGTGAAAAACGGGTTGCCGGTGCCGGCGGCGAACACCACCACCTTGCCCTCTTCGAGGTACTGCAGCGCCTTCGGGCGCACGTAGGGCTCAACCACTTGGTCGATCGCGATCGCCGACATGACGCGGGCGGTCAGGCCGGCCTTGTTCATCGTGTCGGCCAGCGCCAGCGAATTCATCACCGTGGCCAGCATGCCCATGTAATCGGCGGTGGCGCGGTCCATCCCGACCGAGCCGCCCGCCACGCCGCGGAAGATGTTGCCGCCGCCGATCACCACCGCCACCTGAACGCCCAGCCGCGTCACCTCGGCCACCTCATCGACCATGCGCACGATGGTGGCGCGGTTGATGCCGAAGGCGTCGTCGCCCATCAGGGCTTCACCGGAGAGTTTGAGCAGGATGCGTTGATAGGCGGGCATGGGCGTCGGGCGGAGGGCGCCGGCGGGGCGCGACAAGATGGAAGTGTAGCGGCGGCACCGGGGTTGTCGGTGTGCGGCGCCGCATGCGACAACGGGCCTTGCGGCCCGTTGGATGGTCGGATGGCTGGCGGTGCCAGCCCGGCCGTCAGGCGCCTTTGGCGGCAGCCACCTGGGCAGCCACTTCGGCGGCAAAATCGTCGACCTTCTTCTCAATGCCCTCGCCCACCACGTACAGGGTGAAGCCCTTCACGGTGGTGCCAGCGGCCTTGAGCATCTGCTCGACGGTCTGCTTGTCGTTTTTCACGAACGGCTGGTTGAACAGAGACACCTCCTTGAGGTACTTCTGCACCGAACCTTCGATCATCTTGGCGGCGATGTCGGCAGGCTTGCCGGACTCGGCGGCCTTGGCGGTGGCGACCGAACGCTCTTTCTCGATCAGGTCGGCCGGCACATCGGCGCTGGTGAGCGCCACGGGCTTCATGGCCGCCACGTGCATCGCCACGTCCTTGGCCGCCACGTCGTCGCCGTCGAATTCGACGACCACGCCGATGCGGGTGCCGTGCAGGTAAGCGGCCAGCTTGCCACCCCCGCTGTAGCGCTTGAACCGGCGGAAGGACATGTTCTCGCCGATCTTGCCAATCAGGCCCTTGCGCACGTCTTCCAGGGTCGGGCCAAAGCCATCCTGCTCATAGGCCAGCGCACCCAGCGCAGCCACGTCGGCCGGGTTGTGCTGCGCCGCCAGGCGAGCGGCGGCGCCGGCCAGGGCCAGGAAGCTGTCGTTCTTGGTGACGAAGTCGGTCTCGCAGTTGACCTCGATGAGCGCACCGGTCGTGCCATCGATGTGCGCGGCGATCACGCCTTCGGCCGTGACACGGCTGGCGGCCTTGCCCGCCTTGGTACCGAGCTTGACGCGCAGCAGCTCTTCCGCCTTGGCCATGTCGCCGTCGGCCTCGGTCAGGGCTTTCTTGCACTCCATCATGGGGGCGTCGGTCTTGGCGCGCAGTTCGGCGACCATGCTTGCGGTAATTGCCATGGGATCTCTCCTGTGAGGGGCTGCGCGGGTGGCGCAGCGCACCGGAATGGTGGGTGGGGTTCGTAAAGGGACGGGTCAGGACCGCGGCGCGCTTGTGAAAAGGGGGCCTCGCGAGCCCCCTGTGCCAGCGCGTTCGGGCGATCAGGCGGCGCTGTCTTCCTGGACTTCGACGAATTCGTCGGCGCCTTCGGATGCGGCAGCCTTGACCACGTCGGACACGGCGTTGGCGCGACCTTCGAGGATCGCGTCGGCGATGCCGCGGGCGTAGAGGGCGACCGCGCGGGCGGAGTCGTCGTTGCCCGGGATCACGTAGTCGATGCCGACCGGCGAGTGGTTGGTGTCAACCACGCCCACCAGCGGAATGCCCAGCTTCTGCGCTTCGAGCACGGCGATTTTGTGGAAGCCCACGTCGACGACGAAGATGGCATCGGGCAGCGCGGTCATGTCCTGAATGCCGCCGATGTCCTTTTCCAGCTTTTCCATCTCGCGGTTGAACATGAGCTGCTCTTTCTTGCTCATGCTGTCCAGACCGGCTTCTTTCTGAGCCTGCATGTCCTTCAGGCGCTTGATGGAGGTCTTGACCGTCTTGAAGTTGGTCAGCATGCCGCCGAGCCAACGCTGGTCCACGAAAGGCACGCCGGCACGGCGGGCTTCCTGGGCCACGATGTCGCGCGACTGGCGCTTGGTGCCGACCATCAGGATGGTGCCGCGGTTGGCGGAGAGCTGACGCACAAACTTCTGCGCCTCGTGGAACATCGGCAACGTCTTTTCGAGGTTGACGATGTGGATCTTGTTGCGATGGCCGAAGATGAACGGGGCCATCTTGGGGTTCCAGAAGCGGGTCTGGTGGCCAAAGTGGACACCGGCTTCCAGCATTTCGCGCATGGAGATCGACATGGGATTTCTTTCCAAAGGTTGTGTCTAAAATCCAGCCCCGATCGAGAACGACAGACCCTGAGGCCCTCGTTGCACCGACACCCGGATGGGCTGGTTTGCGGATCGTCGCGCCGAGGCTCCATGCCCCGACGCAGCGTACTTTCCACAGATCACCACGGTGTGTTCCGCGGCGGCTTTGTGCAAAGCCCGTCGAGTATAGCATCCACCGCCCGCCTCGAGCCTCCAACCACACGCCCTCCGCGGCGCGAACCGCGCGCCTCCGCCCCACCGTGCTCCTGCCGCCGCCCTTCCACGCCGCCCTCCCCGTCGCCTCGCCCGGAGCCGTCCGATGAGAGTGGCCGTGATCGGCGCGGGCGCGGCGGGCGTGGCCACGGCCTGGACCCTGGGCAACGACGGCCACGAGGTGACGGTGCTGGAAGCCCGGGGCACGGTGGCGGAGGCCGGCAGTTTTGCCGCGGCCGGGCTGATCGCGCCCGGCTGGAACGCCGACTGGACCGGCGCGGCGGGGCGGTGGACGCCGCGCTGGGCCGCGCTGGGCGCCGGCTTGCAGGTGGGCAGCGCCTGGCCCCGGCCCGGCGACTGGGGCTGGCTGTGGCGCCACCGCGGCCAGCGCTGCCCCGCTCGCGCCCTTGATCTGCAGACCCTCAACAGTGCGCTGGCGGCCGAACTCAACGACGCGCTGGCGCTGGAACACGACCGCACGGCCGGCCTGCTGGTGCTGTTGCGCACAGGCCCCAGCGCGGCGGAGGCCGCCCCCGCGGTGGACGCGCTCCGACAGGCGGGCGTGACGGTGCGCGAGCTGACGCCGGACCAGGCCCGCGCGATCGAACCCGCGCTCTGCCCCGACACCCCGCTGCACGGCGCGCTGCAGCTCGCTGGTGACGCCATCAACGGCCGCGAGTGGGCGATCTGCCTGCGCCAGCGCGCCCAGGCTTCGGGCGTGCGCTGGCGCTTCGGCGAGCCGGTTCGCGGGTTGCGCCAGGACGGCACGGGCTGGACGGTGGACACGCCGGCGTCCCCCGCCGAGCGTTTTGACGCGGTCATCGTGTGCGCTGGCGAGACCGCCGGCGCCCTGCTCAAGCCGCTCGGCCTGGCGCTGCCGCAGCGCGTGGTCGCGGCCCACAGCGTGAGCGCCGCGGTGCGGGAGCCGCTGGACGCGCCGTTGTCCGCGGTGATCGACGCCCGCCACGGCGTGTCGATCGCCCGGGTGGGCCAGCGCGTGCGGGTGGCCGGGGGCGCGCGGCTGGGTGGAGCCCGCTGCCCTCGCACGCTGCAGCGGCTCTACGGGGTCCTCACCGACTGGTTCCCCGGCGCGGCGAAGCTGTCGCGCGGCTCGGGACTGCAGGAATGGCACGGCATGCAGGCCTGGGTGCCGGACGGCCGCCCCGTGATCGGCGGCACGCGGCTGCCCGGGCTGTACCTGCATGCCGCGGGCGCCGATGCGGGGTGGTCCACCGCCCTGGCGGGGGCACGCCTGCTGGGCGAGGCCCTGGCCGGTCGCCCGGCGCCGATCGACCCCACGCCCTACGCGCCAGCCCGCCTGGGTCTTTGACGCCTGCCGCGGCGGTGGTGAAATCGGGTCGTGAGCAACACCCCGCCGACCACCCTGCCCCATCCCATCGCCCACGAAAGCCCCGCGTCCGGCCTGCGCCGGGTTGTGCCAACGCACCGCGAACCGCTGTACCGGGCCAACACCAGCCGCCGCATCGAGCAGGCTGCCGCGGCCCGCCAACCCCAGCCGCCACTGATGGAGCGCGCCGGCACCGCCGTGGCTCGACTGGCGGCGGCCTGGGCGCCGCATGCGCGAGAGATCTGGGTGGCCTGCGGCCCCGGCAACAACGGCGGCGACGGCCTCGTGGCGGCGCGATGGCTGCACGCGCGGGGCCGTGCGACGGTGCGCGTGTGGATGACCAGTCCTCCTCAAGCCTTGCCGCCTGACGCGCGCGGCGCCTGGGAAGCGGCAGTTGCGGCTGGCGTGGCCTTCACGACCGAAGGCCCGGCGCCCGGGGCGCTGGTGATTGACGCCCTGCTCGGCCTGGGCGTGTCGCGCGCGCCCACCGGCGAGCTGGCTCAAGCGCTGGCGCGCGTGCAGGACCACATGGGGCCGGTGCTGTGCGTCGACCTGCCGAGCGGCCTGCACCCCGACAGCGGCACGGCTTGGCTGCCGGAACGCCTGCCCGCCGGACCGCGGGCCACGATCGCGCTGCTGTCGCTCAAGCCCGGACTGTTCACCGGCCGAGGGCGCGACCTGTGCGGCGAGGTGTGGTTCGACGACCTGGGCGTGAGCGAGCCGGGATTCGACGCCGATGCGCATTGGGGCGGGCACACACCCACCGGCGCCGGCAAACACGGCCACCCGCACGCGGGCCACAAGGGCCGCTATGGCGATGTGATCGTGCTGGGCGGCGAGTCGGTGGCGGTGCGCGGCGCCGGCATGACCGGGGCCGCGCTGCTGGCGGCGCGCGCCGCGCTGCACGCCGGGGCCGGCCGCGTGTTGGCGGGCCTGCTCGGGCCGGTCTCGGCCCAGCCGGGCTGGGATCCGGGCTGTTTGGCGCTGATGCTGCGCACGCCGCAGCGTCTGTGCGAACCCGAGGCACTGCGCGATGCCGCGGTCGTTCTGGGCTGCGGCGGGGGCGAGTCGGTGGCGCCGCTCCTGGCGCCCTGCATCGCCCACGCGGGCGCGCTCGTGCTCGACGCCGACGCGCTCAACGCGCTGGCGCGGGAGCCTGCTGCGTGGGCGGCGCTGCGGTCCCGCCGCGGCCCGACGGTGTTGACGCCGCATCCGCTGGAGGCCGCGCGCCTGCTCGGCACCGACACCGCCCGGGTGATGGACGACCGGCTCGCCGCCGCGCAGGCCTTGAGCGAGCGAAGCGGGGCCATCGTGGTGCTCAAGGGATCGGGCACGGTGGTGGCGGCTCCCGGCGTCGCGCCGTGGATCAACGCGACGGGCAACGCCAGCCTGGCGACCGGGGGGACCGGTGACGTGTTGGCGGGAGCCGTGGGCGCAGCGCTCGCCGTGCCGGACCGGGATCCGCTGGAGGCCACCCGTCGGGCGGTCACCGCACACGGCGCCGCCGCCGACGCGTGGAGCGGGCCGGGCGGGCTCACCGCCGATGCGTTGGCGGCCCGACTGACAGCCCCGTGATGCGCGCCCGCTGCGGCGGGGTCAACCGATGAGCATCAAGCCGACCTGCAGCGCCACGATCAGCAGCAACACCGACAGGTCCACGCCCCCCACCGGCGGCACGAGCCGGCGGATCGGTCGCACCAGCGGGCCCACCAGGCGGTCGAGCGTGCCCATCACCGGCGACTGGGGTTGCACCCAGCTCAGGATGGCGTAGACGAGCAGCAGCAGAGACAGCCCCTGAAGCACCGAGCGGGCAAGAAACTGCAAGGCCAGGGCGAGCATCAGGCCGGGCGAATGCACCGCCACATCCCACCCCGACATCACCAGCAGCGCCAGCGCCGCGTACACCTGACACAGCACCACCGCCGCCAGCAGGCTTCCCCAGTCCACCCGGCTGCGTCCCAGGCCGCCGGGCAACACGCGGCGCAACGGCTTGACCAGCCAGTCGGTCACCGCCATCACAAACCGCCCCGGCTGCACCGACATGTGCAGCTTGATGTGGTTCATCCACGCCCGCAGCAAGGCACAGGCCACGAGGATGAAGAACAGCGTCTGCAACAAAAACAACAGGACTTGCACGCTCAATCCCCTCAACGACGGCTTTTGCGCGGCTTCGGGGCGCCCGCTCGTGCGGCCTTGCCCTTCTTGCCGGCGGCCTGCCGGACTGCCGCCTTCAGATCGCCACCCGCGCCCGCCGCTGCGCGCGATGCGCCCGCTTCCTTGCGGCCCTTGTCCTTGCGCTCGCGGGTGCCGCCGGCATCACCGCCCGCCTTCTCGCGCAGCGCCCGGGCCACGAGGTCGTCATCGCCCGTCACCAGGCGGAAATCGATCCGCCGCCCATCCAGGTCAACCCGGCTGACCTGAACCTGTACCCGAGACCCCAGCGCGTAGCGGATGCCGGTGCGCTCGCCGCGCAGCTCCTGGCGCGCTTCGTCGAAGCGGAAGTACTCGCCACCCAGCTCCGTGATGTGGACCAGTCCCTCGACATACATCGCGTCGAGCGTGACGAACAGGCCAAAACTGGTGACCGACGACACCACGCCGCTGAACTCCTCGCCGAGGTGCTCCCGCATGTATTTGCACTTCAGCCAGGCCTCCACGTCGCGGCTCGCTTCGTCCGCCCGGCGCTCGTTGGCACTGCAATGCAAGCCCGCCGCCTGCCAAGCCAGGGTGTCGGCCGAGGGCTTGCGCACGGGTTTGTCGGTGGGCGGCTTCACGCGACTGGCCAGCCGCTTGCTGAGCTTGGCGTGGGCTTCGCCCGGCGTGGGCAGCGCGGGCAGCTCGTAGCGCTCGCGGCGCAGGATGGCCTTGATCACGCGGTGGACCAGCAGGTCGGGGTAGCGGCGGATGGGGCTCGTGAAGTGGGTGTAGGCCTGAAACGCGAGTCCGAAGTGACCCTGGTTGATCGGCGTGTAAATGGCCTGCGACATCGAGCGCAGCAGCATCGTGTGGATCTGCTGAGACTCGGGACGGTCGGCCGTGGCCTGAGCAATCTGCTGAAACTCGCGCGGGTGCGGCGCGTCACTCACGCCCTGGTTCACACCCATCGCCTTGAGGTAGTTGCGCAGCACCTCCAGCTTCTCCGGCGTCGGACCTTCGTGCACGCGAAACAGACCCGTGTGCTTGCCCTGCTCGATGAACTCGGCCGAACACACGTTCGCCGCCAGCATGGCTTCCTCGATCAGCTTGTGCGCGTCGTTGCGCGTGCGCGGGACGATCCGCTCGATCCGCCCGGATTCGTCGCAGACGATCTGCGTCTCGGTGGTTTCAAAGTCCACCGCGCCGCGGGTGTTGCGCGCCGCGAGCAGC
This sequence comes from Hydrogenophaga sp. T66, assembly GCF_057219855.1. Classification (NCBI taxonomy): domain Bacteria; kingdom Pseudomonadati; phylum Pseudomonadota; class Betaproteobacteria; order Burkholderiales; family Comamonadaceae; genus Hydrogenophaga; species Hydrogenophaga sp. T66. The sequence goes on from NZ_JBXVVX010000001.1 coordinate 1,653,611, forward strand.
GCCCGGTACACGTCGTGCAGATTCAGCAGGTGGGGCACCAGCGCGCGCCGGGCCTGGGCCTCGGGACCGCGGGTGTTTTGCAACACGGCTGCCACCTCCGTGTAGGTGAAGCGCGCGTGGCTGAACATCACCGCCGGATAGAACTGGTACGCGTGAATCTCGCCCTTGGCGTTGATCAGCATGTCGCACACCATGCACAGCCGCTCCACCCCGGGATTGAGCGAGCACAGCCCGTTGGACAACTTCTCCGGCAGCATCGGGATCACCCGGCGGGGAAAGTAGACCGAGGTCGCCCGGTCGTACGCGTCCACGTCGATGGGGGAGCCGGTCTGCACATAGTGGCTCACGTCGGCGATCGCGACCAGCAATCGCCAGCCCTTCGCGCGGCCCACGCGGGCTGGCTCGCAATAGACCGCATCGTCAAAGTCGCGGGCGTCCTCTCCGTCGATCGTCACCAGCGGCACGTCGCGCAGGTCCACGCGGTGCACCAGGTCGCCGTCGCGCACGGTGTCGGGCAAGGCGCGGGCCTGGGCCAGGGCTGCATCGGAAAACTGGTGGGGCACGCCGTATTTGCGCACCGCGATCTCGATCTCCATGCCCGGGTCATCGATCTCGCCCAGCACCTCCTTGACCCGCCCGACGGGTTGACCGTACAGCGCCGGCGGTTCCGTCAGTTCCACCACCACGACCTGGCCGGGCCTGGCCGTGCCCGTGGCGCCCTTGGGAATCAGAACATCCTGGCCATAGCGCTTGTCTTCCGGGGCCACCAGCCAGACGCCGCCTTCGTGCAGCAATCGGCCGATGATGGGCGCATCCGAGCGCTCAAGAATTTCGGTGACGCGACCTTCCGGCCGGCCTTTGCGGTCCAGCCGCACCACGCGGACCTTCACGCGGTCCTTGTGCAGCACCGCGCGCATCTCGTTGGAGGGGAGGTAAATGTCGGCTTGTCCGTCGTCGCGGATCACAAAGCCATGGCCGTCGCGGTGGCCGGAGACGACACCTTCGATCTCGGCCAGGAGGCTGCTTTTTTCGTTCACTGTTGAGAGGTCCGTTTTTTGCTGCTATACTAGCGGTCTTCCTGAGATGCCCAGGTGGCGGAATTGGTAGACGCACTAGTTTCAGGTACTAGCGCCGAGAGGCGTGGAGGTTCGAGTCCTCTCTTGGGCACCACCAATCATAAGAGCCTGCAGATCCCGGTCTGCAGGCTTTTTGCTTTGTGCGTGAGCCCGCGCTTCGATGCATGGGCCGCCCGTCACGCGACGGCCGTCACGCACTGGCGCAGAACTGGCGCCAACGATCGACCGCGCGCAGACCGGGGCAGTCAAACGGGCACCGCCACCAGATCGTGACCGTCGGCGGCCACGATGCGCGCCTGGGTGAACTCCCCCACCTTCAAGGTCTTGCTGATCTTTTCTGGCGGCAGCAGGCGAACCACACCGTCAATCTCCGGTGCATCGGCGTAGCTGCGGCCCAGGCCGCCCTTTTTGCCCAGCCCTGGCGCACTGTCAACCAACACCTGCATCGTCGCGCCCACGCGTCGCTGCAGCCGCTGCGCCGACACAGCCTCGGCCGCGGCCATGAAGCGCGCCCGCCGCTCTTCGCGCAGTGGCTCCGGAACCGGATTGGCCAGCGCGTTGGCCGCGGCCCCCGCCACCGGCGAGTACGCAAAGCAACCGGCGCGGTCGATACCCGCCTCTCGAACGAAGCCCAGCAGGTGGTCAAACTCGGCCTCGGTCTCCCCGGGGAAACCGGCGATGAAGGTGCTGCGCACCACGATCTCCGGGCACTGCTCGCGCCAGCGCGCGATGCGCTCAAGGTTCTTCTCGCCACTCGCCGGGCGCTTCATGCGCTTGAGCACGTCCGGGTGACTGTGCTGCAGCGGCACATCGAGGTAGGGCAGCACCAGGCCTTCGGCCATCAGGGGAATGATGTCGTCGACGTGGGGGTAGGGATAGACGTAGTGCAGCCGCACCCAGGCGCCGTAGGGCTTGGCCAGCTCCCCCAGGTGGCGCACCAGATCGAAAAGGCGGGTCTTGACCGGCTTCCCATCCCAGAAACCGGTGCGGTACTGGGTGTCCACGCCGTACGCCGACGTGTCCTGGCTGACCACCAGCAATTCCTTCACGCCCGCGTCGAACAATTTGCGCGCCTCGCCCAGCACATCGCCCACCGGGCGGCTGACGAGATCGCCACGCATCGACGGAATGATGCAGAACGTGCAGCGGTGGTTGCAGCCCTCGCTGATCTTCAGGTACGCGTAGTGCCGCGGCGTGAGCTTGATGCCCTGCGGCGGCACGAGGTCCACAAAAGGATCGTGGGGCTTGGGCAGGTGCTGATGCACCGCCTCCATCACCTCGTGGGTGGCATGCGGCCCCGTCACGGCCAACACGCTGGGATGCATCTGCCGCACCAGATTGCCGCCGCCATCGGCCTCCCGGGCCCCGAGGCAACCGGTGACGATGACCTTCCCATTCTCAGCCAGCGCCTCGCCGATGGTGTCCAGACTTTCGCGGACCGCGTCATCGATAAAGCCGCAGGTGTTGACGATCACCAGGTCAGCGCCGGCGAAGGACTTGGAGGTCTCGTAGCCTTCGGCGCTGAGCTGGGTCAGGATGAGTTCGGAGTCGGTCAGCGCCTTGGGGCAACCCAGGCTGACAAAGCCGACCTTGGGCGCGATGCCCCCCGAAGAAACAGTAGATTCGCTCATGGGCCCGATTGTCTCAGAGGCCCGGCGCTGAGACGGTTCAGCGCTTGATGCCCAGCGCCGCAAGCATCTGTTCGCTGTTCTTCTGCATCTGCTCTTGCATCTGCGTGAACGCGGTGCGGGATTGCTCCAGATAAGTGCCCATCATGCCCTGCATCAGCGGCGACTGGACATTCATGAACTGCTTCCAGGCCTCGGGCGTGAGGGTGGTGGACTGCTCCGCCATCTTGCGCTGCAGGTCCATGAAAATCTGGACGTTCTTTTCCAGGTACGAGCCCATGAAGTCCTGCATCGCGTGGCCGTAGAAGCGGATGATGTTCGCCAGCACCTGCTCGGTGAAGATCGGCGCACCGGCGGTTTCTTCCTCGAGGATGATCTGAAGCAGGATGCTGCGCGTCAGGTCTTCGTTGGTTTTGGCATCCCGCACCACGAACGGCTCGTTGTCCATGACGAGCGACTTCACCTCGGCCAGCGTGATGTACGACGACGTGTCGGTGTCGTACAGCCGACGGTTGGGGTACTTCTTGATCACCCGCACCGCGTCGCGCGCGCTGCCGGCCTCAGCCTTCGATTTCTGCACAGGGATTCTTTCCGGAGAGCGAAAACACGCGGGCCGACGAATTCAGCCGCTGGCCGGATTGTAGGAACCGACCTGCAAGCACCGGCCATGGTTTTCCCTGTGCACCAACCGGGTGACACGCCGGAACGGCCGAAAAAACAAAACCCCGCCGGGTCCCGACGGGGTTTTATCGTGTTGGTAGGCGCGATTGGACTCGAACCAACGACCCCCACCATGTCAAGGTGGTGCTCTAACCAGCTGAGCTACGCGCCTGAGTCTGTTCGAAGCCCTGCAGTATAGCAGACGGCAGCGGCCCTACTTTCGACGCACCGCCCGCACGCCGGCCACATCGCCCACCACCGCCATCGCGCGTGCCACCTGCCGCGCATCGCTGACCTCAATGGTGAAGGTCATCCAGGCGATCCCGCGCACGGTCTGGGTCTGCACGCCGATCACATTCATCTTTTCGCGCGCGAAGACGTCGGAGATGTCGCGCAGCAGGCCTTGCCGGTCGGCGGCCTCGATCGCCACGTCGACCGGAAACACCGGCAGCTTGCCATCGCGGCCCGGCGCGGGTGCTCCGCCCCACTCCACGTCGATCACACGGTCTGGCGACTTGTGGCGCAGGTGCAGAAAGTCGGTGCAGTCGGCGCGGTGCACGCTCACACCTTTGCCGCGGGTGACAAAACCGCCAATCTCGTCCGGCGGGGCCGGCTTGCAGCATTTCGCCAGCTGCGTCATGAGCGAGGCCACGCCCACCACAAGGACGCGCCCGTCACCGGCGTCGCGCCGGGTGGGTCGGCGCGCCACCGGCGGCGGCACATCATCGGCCACCGGCTCGGCCGGTCTCAACACCGTCTCGATGGCGCGCAGGGACAGCTCGTCCTTGCCGACCTGTTCAAACAACTCCTGCGCCGAGTTCAGGCCCAGGCGCTGGGCCAGTTCGTCGAATTTGAGTGCGGTCTTGCCCTCGCGCTGCAGCAGCTTCTCCACCGCCTCGCGCCCGCGCGCCAGCGTTTCCTGCAGGGCCTGGGCGTTGAACCACGCGCGCACCTTGGCCTTGGCCCGGTGACTGACCAGGTAACCCAGCTCTGGGTTGAGCCAGTCGCGCGACGGACCGCCTTCCTTGGCCGCGGTGATTTCCACGGTCTGGCCGTTCTGCAGAGGCGTGTTGAGGGTGACCATGGCGCCATCGACGCGCGCGCCGCGGCAGCGGTGGCCGAGGTCCGTGTGCAGCGTGTAGGCGAAATCGACCGCGGTCGCGCCGCGTGGCAGCTCGACGATGGCGGCATTGGGCGTGAGCACGTAGATGCGGTCATCGAACAAGCCTTCGGCCGCGCCCGTGAGATCGCTCTGCCACGCCAGCAGCTGCCGCAGGACGGCGATCTTGGCGTCGTACTCGCTGGTGGCTGAGACGCCCGCGTAACCCTTCGCTCCCGCTTCCTTGTACGCCCAGTGCGCCGCGACGCCATGTTCGGCGTGGTCGTGCATGGCCTGGGTGCGGATCTGGATCTCAAATGCCCTGCCCTGGTCGTCGCGCACCACCGTGTGCAGCGACTGGTAACCGTTGGGTTTGGGCCGCGCAATGTAGTCGTCAAACTCGTCCGGAACGGGCATGTACTGGGCGTGCACGTGCGCCAGCACCGCGTAGCAGTCGTCCACCCGCGGCACGATCACGCGCAGCGCGCGGATATCGAACACCCGCTCGAAATCGAGCGATTTGCCGCGCATCTTTTTGACGATGCTGTAGATGTGCTTCGGTCGGCCCTGCACCGACACGGCGATCCCCTGCTGCACCAGCGCGGCCTGCAGCTGCTGGCGCACCTGCTCGACGTGGGCCTCGCGCTCGGCCCGCTTTTCGTCAAGCAGGCGAGCCACCTCCTTGTAGGTCTGCGGTTCGAGGAAGCGGAACGCGAGGTCTTCCATTTCCCACTTGATCTGCCAGATGCCCAGCCGGTTGGCCAGCGGCGCGAACACGGTGAGTGACTCTCGGGCCAGCGCCATGTCGGGCTCGCCTTTGATGGCGGCGTGATAACGCAGCGTCTGCAGGCGGGAGGCCAGGCGGAGCATGACCACGCGCATGTCGCGCGAGAACGCCAGCAGCATCTTGCGCACGTTCTCGTTCTGGTCAGCGGCGGCGGGGCTCCCCGCCGCCATCTGGGCCGCCCGCTGGCGCGCCTGGCGCTGCAGCTGGACGAGCTTGGTCGTCTCCACGGCGAGCGCCGCGTAACTCTCGCCGAAGGCCTTGGCGATCACCTCCTGCGGCCGGTTGAGGTGCTGGCAGGCATAGACCAGGTAAGTGGCGGCCTGCATGGCTTCGGAGCCGCCGATGTCTTGCAGGATGCGGGCCACCGCGTCGGCGTGGGCCAGGGTGTTCTCGCCGGTGTCGAGCTGTTCGCTTGCCAACAGCGGCTCGGCGAAAGCCCGGGCGCGCGCCAGCGCCTGGGCCTGCTCCGGCAGGTCGTGCGCGGTGGCGACGACGATGGCCGACGCCAAGCGTTCTTCGGGCACGCCCGATGCGGCCGCGCGCTTCATGCCGGTGTCACGCTTCGAGAAAATCGCGCACCGCGGCCACCTGGTCTGGCGCCACGAGCGTGGGTGCGTGACCCACGCCGGCGAAGGTGACCACCCGCGGACACGGCCCGCGGCGCGCCATCTCGGCGGCGGTCTCGGCACTCAGCAGATCCGATTCAGCGCCGCGCAGCAGCAGCGTCGGGGTTCGGATCGCGTCAAACAGCGCCCACAGCGCCGCCTCATTGGCCTCGGCCACCTGGCGCGCGGCGCCCTCGTCCATTTGCGCTAGGCCCCGGAAGGCCACCGCAATGGCCGGGTCGTAATGCAGGCCCCAACGCTCCCCGCGCGGCCGCAGCATCGGCAGCGACAGTGCGCGCCATGCCTCCGGCGAGTGCGGACCGAAGCCGGCAGAAATGGCGGCAAGGTAGTCGATCGCGTCGCGCTGGCTGTCGAACAGCGGGTCGAGCCCGACGTAGCTGCCGATGCGGCGCAAGGCCTCGAAGCGCAGCACCGGCCCGACGTCGTTGAGCACCAGCCGGCGCAGGCCGGTGTCCGGCTGTGCCGCGAGCGCGATGCCGATCAGGCCACCCATGCTGGTGCCCACCCAATCGATCTGCGCCCCGGGCTGGGCGGCGCGCAGTTCAGCGAGCAAGGTGAGCAGGTCGACGGCATACGTCGGCACCTGATAGGCGGACGGATCGGCCAACCAGTCGCTCTCACCGCGGCCGGCCACGTCCACAGCCACCACGCGGGCCCGCGAGCGCAGGCCCCGGGCCAGCACATCGAAGTCGCGTCCCTGACGGGACAAGCCGTGCACACAGACCACGATGCGCGAACTGGCCGGATCAAGGCTGGGCCAATCCCACCAGGCCAGGCGGCGCGGCGCGCCGGATGCGGCCGCGGGGCCGGGCACGAGGGTGTGTCGTAGGGTGGGTTCGGTCATGGCGGTCAGGTGGATGCCAGCGTGGCGCGTCGATAATCGCCCCCGTCTCGCACCCGAGTCGAGCAGATCGTAATGGAACTGGAGTTGCCCATGCTTGCCCACAAAACCGCCCTCGTCACCGGCTCCACCAGCGGCATCGGCCTTGGCATCGCCAAGGCCCTGGCGCGTCAGGGGGCGAACATCGTGCTCAACGGATTCGGCGAGGTGGATGCGGCGCGCGCCGAGATCGAGGCGCTGGGCGTGAAGGTCGCCTACCACGGCGCCGACATGAGCAAGCCGGCCGACATCGAGGCCATGATGGCCTTTGCCGCACAAACCTTCGGGCGCGTCGACGTGCTGGTCAACAACGCCGGCATCCAACATGTCTCGCCCATCGAGGCGTTCCCGGTCGAGCGCTGGGACGCGATCATCGCCATCAACCTGACCAGCGCCTTCCATACCACGCGCCTGGCGCTGCCGGCCATGAAGGCCGCCAACTGGGGACGCATCATCAACGTCGCTTCGGTGCACGGGCTGGTGGCGTCGGCGGAGAAGTCGGCCTACGTCGCGGCGAAACACGGCATCGTCGGACTGACCAAGGTCACGGCGCTGGAGACCGCCACCACCGGCGTGACGTGCAACGCCATCTGCCCGGGCTGGGTGCTGACGCCGCTCGTGCAGAAGCAGGTCGATGCCAAGGCCGCGGCGCTGGGCGTGTCCAACGACGAGGCCAAGCGCCGGTTGCTGGGCGAAAAGGAACCTTCGATGCAGTTCACCACGCCCGAAGAACTGGGTGAACTGGCCGTGTTCTTCTGCTCGCCCGCGGGCAACAACGTGCGCGGCGTGGCCTGGAACATGGACGGCGGCTGGGCCGCGCAGTAACACCGGCGGAGCGGCCCGGTAGCCCGGTGGCCGGGTGGCGGGTCAGCGCAACTGGACCGCGCCGGACACGGTCACGCTGACCGAGGCGGTACCGGCCTCCAGCGGCAGCGGTGCATCGGCCATGGCGGCCTTGGCCTCCAGCGCAAGCGCTCTGGCCATCACCGGGCGCGGTGCCTCGTCGGCGCTGCTGATCGTGACCTCGCGCAGCGTGTAGCCCCCAAAGCCGAAGGCTTGCGCCACCTCGCCAGCGCGGGCCTTGAACCGCTCGATCGCCTGCGCCTGCACCTCACTCTCCAGCCGCCGGCGCGCTTCCCGCGACAGGGAGAACGCGGTCTGCTGCACCGCCAGCGTGCTCAGCCGGCCCGCCAGCGTGCCCAGCCGGGCGGTGTCGCGCCCTTCCAGAATCAGTTCGGCCGTGCCCTGCCAGCCCTGGATGCGGCCATCGCGGCCGTGGCGCGGGTAGAGGCCGAAGGCCCCGGTGCGCACCTCCACCTGCCCGGGTTGCGCCGCCGCGCGCGCCGTGGCCAGCGCCGCGTCCAGCGCGGTCTTGAGCTGCGCCTGCACGGTCGCGGCGTCTGGCCCCTCGCGGACCGTGCCCAGTCGGATGGTCAGCCAGTCTTGCGGCGCCTCCACCAGCCCCGAAGCCGACAGGGAGACCACGTTCACCGGTGGCGGTGCCGTCTGGGCCAGGACTGGCGTGGATAGACCCGAGACCGCTGCGGCCAGGGACAACACAGCGGAAAGCGCCGCAAGGCGCCAGCGTGGGAAAAAAGTCGGCAGACGGGTGGAGATCATGGGCAGGGGTGAGGGCAGGTTCAAGCGGAGATGGGAACGGTGTGGCGCGGCGCCAGTCGCCTCAGCGCCGCCTTTCGCGTGGCCGCGGGGCAGAGGCGCCGAGAAGCGCCGTCAGGGCTGGGCTGGCCGCGCGGGGCGGTCGGATGCGCCACGCACCTGCTCCCGCAGGCGCTGACGCTCCTGCGGCGCCAGTCGCCAGCCGGCGTGGCCTTCGGCTTCGCCGAGCGGCTGTCGCAGCACGTCGCGCAGGCGGGGGGCCGCCGCGGCTCGCGGCTCCGGCACGTCGCCGGCCCGCGGCATCACCGGCACGCCCGCGGCAGCGCCGAGCGACACGTCGCCGGCATGGGTGCTCACGGCGGTGGCGGCCGCCGTCGCGCAAAGCACATATCGAAGATTCATGCCCGCATCTTCGGCGATGAACGCGTTTCTGTGTGACCCGTTCTGTGAAGCGGCGTCCCGCACCGGAAACATCTGTAACCGGCTGTCAGAAAACCAAAAATCCAGGCGTGACAAGCACTTGCGACAGCCACAATCCGCGTTGTTACATTTACCGGAGAGTTGCTCCCATGCCACAGACCACGCCCCGACCGAACAAGATCCTGGTTGTCGACGACGACGTGCGCATCCGCGACCTGCTGCGCCGCTACCTCATGCAGGAAGGCTTTGAGGTGATGCTCGCAGAGGATGGCAAGGCGCTCAACCGGGTGCTGCAGCGGGACACGGTGGATCTCATCGTGCTGGATCTGATGATGCCGGGCGAAGACGGGCTGTCGATCTGCCGGCGCCTGCGGGCGGCGGGCGACCGCACGCCGATCATCATGCTCACCGCCAAGAGCGAAGACGTGGACCGCATCGTGGGTCTGGAGGTCGGGGCGGATGATTACCTGGGCAAGCCGTTCAACCCGCGGGAGCTGCTGGCGCGCATCCACGCGGTGCTGCGCCGCCGCCCGCCGACGGAGGTGCCGGGCGCGCCGTCGCAGGACCAGGAGGTGGTGAAGTTCGGCCCGTACGAGTTCGACCTGAGCCTGCGCACCCTGCGCAAGGACGGCCAGGACCTGCCGCTGACGACCGGTGAGTTCGCCATGCTCAAGGCGCTCGTGCGGCATCCGCGCCAGCCGCTGTCGCGCGAAAAGCTCGCCCAGCTGGCGCGTGGCCGGGAATTCGAGCCATTCGACCGCAGCCTGGACGTGCAGGTCTCGCGCCTGCGCAAACTGATCGAGGAAGATGCGGCCTCGCCGCGCTACCTGCAGACGGTGTGGGGGGTGGGCTACGTGTTCGTGCCGGACGGAGCGAACTGAACCCATGCCGATCGATTCGCGCCAGCCTTTCGAGAGCCGCCCCGCGCCGCTGGAAACGGCCCCGGCCCCGCTGGAGGTGCGGCCGGCACGGGGGGTGAGCCTGTTCTGGCGCACCTTCTTTTTCCTGACGCTGCTGCTGATCGGCTGCATCATGGCCTGGCTGCAGACGTTTCGCGCGCTCGAATACGAGCCGCGGGCGCTGCAGGGCGCGCAGCAGCTGGCCTCGCTGGTCAACCTCAGCCGCGCGGCGCTGGTGCACTCCGATGCCATCGCCCGGGTATCGCTGGTCAAGACGCTGGCGGCGGAAGAGGACCTGCGCATTGCCCCGCGGGAACCCACCGACACCCACAAACCCTACGACGCGGACGCGCTGAGCCGCAACATCTCCCAGCGGCTGGTCGCACGGCTCGGACCAGACACCGTGGTGGCGCGCGAAGTCAATGGCACCCCGGGTCTGTGGATTGGTTTCAGCATCGACGGTGACCCCTATTGGCTGCTGACCGACCCGTCGCGCGTGGGGCCGGTGGCGGGCACGACGTGGCTGATCTGGCTGGTCACCGCCGCGCTGCTGTCGCTGGCAGGCGCGGCGCTGATCGCGCGGCTGATCAACCGGCCACTGAAGATGCTGTCGTTTGCGGCCAGCCGCGTGCGCGAGGGCGACTTCAACGCCAGCCAGCTCAGCGAGGCCGTGGCCACCAGCGAAATCCGCGAGGTCAACATCGGCTTCAACCGCATGGCACAGCGGCTGTCCAAGATCGAACAGGACCGCGCGCTGATGCTCGCCGGCATCTCCCACGACCTGCGCACGCCGCTGGCGCGGCTGCGGCTGGAAACCGAGATGAGCGTGGCCGACCCGCAGGCCCGCGAGCACATGGCGGCCGACATCGAGCAGGTCAATGCCATCATCGACAAGTTCCTCGACTACGCACGGCCGGACCACCTCAAGCCGAGCGAGGTGAGCCTCAACCAGGTGATCGAGGCCGCGGTGTTTGCGCTGGGCGACAACGGGCGCGAACACGTGCACCTGAACATCCCGCCCGACCTGCGCGTGATGGGCGATGCGGTGGAGTTGCAGCGTGTGTTTTCCAATCTGCTGGAAAACGCCCAGCGCTATGGGCGCGACCCCGACACAGGTCTGCTGCGCATCGACATTGCCGCCAAGGCCAAGGACGACGCGGTGCTGGTGAAGCTGCGCGACCACGGCCGCGGCGTGCCGCCGGAGCAACTGCCGCAGCTGACCCAGCCGTTCTACCGCGGTGATGCGTCGCGGTCCGACGCCACCGGCACCGGCCTGGGCCTGGCCATCGTGGACCGCGCGATCCTGCGCATGGGCGGGCGCTTTGCGCTGGCCAACAGCAGCACCGGCGGCCTCGCCGCCCACATCAAGCTCGTGCGCGCGCCGGGCTGAGCCGCGCGGCTCGCGATCAGCCCCGCACGAGCAGCGCCACCGCCCGGGCCTCGATCGAGAGGCCCTGCCCCACCGGCCCGAGCTTCTCCGCGGTCTTGGCCTTCACGTTCACCTGCCCCGGCGCCACGCCCAGCAAGGCGGCAATGCGCGCCACCATGGCCGGGATGTGGGGCGCGAGCTTGGGCGCTTGCGCGATGACGGTGCTGTCGATGTTGCCGACCGCATAACCGGCCTCGCACACGCGGCGCACGGCCTCCGCCAGCAGCGCGCCCGAATCGGCGCCGCGGAAGCGTTCGTCGGTGTCGGGGAAGTGCCGTCCGATGTCGCCCAGGGCCGCGGCGCCGAGCAGCGCGTCGGTGATGGCGTGCAGCAGCACGTCGGCGTCGCTGTGGCCAAGCAGGCCGAGGTGGTGCGGGACGGTCACGCCGCCGATGATGAGCGGGCGCCCGGGCACGAGGGCGTGCACGTCCCAGCCTTCGCCGATGCGGATGGTGTTCATGGGCGGCTCCGGAGCACGGCCTCGGCCAGTGCGAAATCGTCGGGGTAGGTGACCTTGAAGTTGCGCGCGCTGCCGCGCACCAGCCGCGGCGCGTGGCCGGCGCGCTCCACGGCGCTGGCTTCGTCGGTGATGCCGGCAAAGCCGCTGGCGACGTGAGGCGCCAGCGCCGCCTGCAGCAGGCCCAGGCGGAACATCTGGGGCGTCTGGGCGAGCCACTTGTCGTCGCGCGGCAGCGTGGCCCCCACGCGGCCGGCGTGCTCGGCCTTGAGCGTGTCGGGCAGGGGCAGCGCGAGCAGGCCGCCCACCGGATCGTCCAGGCAGGCGTCAATGAGCGCGTCCACGTCCGACGGCGTGATCAGGCAACGCGCGGCGTCGTGCACCAGGACCCAGTCGTCGTGGCTGGCGCCCAGATCGCGCAAAGCCTGCAAGCCGTTGAACACGCTGTGGGCCCGCGTCGCCCCGCCCACGGGCGCGACACACACGCCGGGCGGCGGCTCACGCCAGAAGTCATCCGCCGGCGCCACCACCACCAGGCGCGTGCTCAGGCGCGACACCGCCCCCAGCGCCGCCAGCGTGTGCCACACCAGCGGCTGGCCGGCGATCGGTTCGTATTGCTTGGGACGGGCGGTACCGGCGCGCGACCCGGTGCCGGCGCAGGGCAGGAGCGCATGACAGCGCAGGGGCATCGGGGCGGCGGGAGCGTTCATGGGAGGCGGCCATTCTAAAATCCGGCCACACCCCCGCCCGCCCTGGCCGGGGGTGTTCGTCATTTCCACCCCGCATGGACCTCCCTCCCCTTCCTGCCGGCAAGCGCCACGTGGTGCCCCACCCAGGCGGCTCGGCCGACGCCCTCGTCCTGGCCCAACTGGCCAGCCGCGAACGCGCCAGCGGACGCGCGACCGCCATCGTCACCGCCGACGCCACCGACGCGCAGCGCCTGATCGACGAGATCGCCTTCTTCGCGCCCGACCTGCGCGTCACCCTGTTTCCCGACTGGGAAACCCTGCCCTACGACACGTTTTCCCCCCATCAGGACCTCATCAGCGAGCGGCTGGCCACGCTGTGGCGGCTGCTCCAACGCGAGCACGACGGCGGTGCCGACGTGGTGCTGGTGCCGGCCACGACCGCGCTGTACCGGCTGGCGCCGCCGTCCTTCCTGGCGGGCTACACCTTTGAATTCAAGGTCAAGCAGAAGCTCGACGAGGCGCGGCTCAAGGGTCAGCTCACCCTGGCCGGTTACCACCACGTCACCCAGGTGGTGAGTCCGGGTGAGTACGCGGTGCGCGGCGGGCTGATCGACCTGTTCCCCATGGGCAGTCCGGTGCCCTACCGGGTGGACCTGTTCGACGACGAGATCGACTCGATCCGCACCTTCGACCCCGACAGCCAGCGCAGCCTCTACCCGGTGCCGGCGGTGCGGCTGCTGCCCGGGCGCGAATTCCCCATGGACGATGCGGCGCGGGCGCGGTTTCGCAGCCGCTGGCGCGAGCTGCTCGACGGCGACCCGACCAAGAGCCGCATCTACAAGGACATGGGCAACGGCGTGGCCACCGCCGGCATCGAGTACTACCTGCCCCTGTTCTTCGACGACACGGCCACCGTGTTCGACTACCTCGGCGCGCAGGCGCTGGTCGTGCTGCACGGCGACCTGGAAGCCGCGTTCCAGCGCTTCTGGCAGGACACGCGCGAGCGGCACCGCCTGCTGCACGGCGACCCGGAGCGCCCGATCCTGCCGCCGGAGGCGCTGTTCCTGTCGGCTGAGCAGTTCTACAGCCTGGCCAAGAGCCACGGCCAACTGGTCGTGCGCCCGCCGGAGGCCGGCGCCGGGGCGGCAGACCCTGGCCTGCAACCGCTGCCCGATCTGGGCGTGGTGCGCGGCGCCGACGATCCGCTGGCGCGGCTGCAGCGCCACATCGCGGGCACGGGGCAGCGCGTGCTCCTGCTGGCGGAAAGCGATGGCCGGCGCGAAAGCCTGCTCGACTTTCTGCGCGCCAGCGGGCTGAACCCGCCCGCGGTGGACTCGCTGGCCGAGTTCCAGGGCAGCGCCGAGAAAACCGCCATCGCCACGGCCGCGCTGGCGCGCGGCTTCTCGTGGCTGGACGGCGGCATCGATTTCGTCACCGAGACCGAACTGTTCGCCGCGGGCCCGAGCGCGCGACGCCGCAAAAAACAGGAGCAGGTCAGCGACGTGGACGCGCTGATCAAGGACCTGTCGGAGCTCAACGTCGGCGATCCGGTGGTCCACGCGCAGCACGGCATTGGCCGCTATCGCGGGCTGGTCAACCTCGACATGGGCGAGAAGAACGCCGACGGCACGCCCGCGCTGCAGGAATTCCTGCACCTGGAGTACGCCGACAAGGCCGTGCTCTATGTGCCGGTGAGCCAGCTGCAACTGATTGGTCGCTACACCGGCGTGAGCGCCGACGAGGCGCCGCTGCACAAGCTCGGCAGCGGCCAGTGGGAACGGGCCAAGCGCAAGGCCGCCGAGCAGGTGCGCGACGCCGCGGCCGAGCTGCTGAACATCTACGCCCGCCGGGCCGCGCGACAGGGTCATCCGTTCCGCTATTCCCCACAGGATTACGAGACCTTCGCCAACGACTTCGGCTTCGAGGAGACCGCCGACCAGCGCGCTGCGATCCATGCCGTCATCCAGGACATGATCAGCCCGCGCCCGATGGACCGGCTGGTCTGCGGCGACGTGGGCTTCGGCAAGACCGAGGTGGCGCTGCGCGCGGCCTTCGTGGCCGTCACCGGCGGCAAGCAGGTAGCCTTTCTGGCACCGACCACGCTGCTGGCCGAACAGCACTACCAGACGCTGGTCGACCGCTTCGGCAAGTGGCCGGTCAAGATCGCCGAGATGAGCCGCTTCCGTTCCCAGAAGGAAATCACGGCAGCGATGAAAGGCATCGCCGACGGCAGCGTGGACATCGTGGTCGGCACGCACAAGCTGCTGTCTGAGAAGACGCAGTTCAAGAACCTCGGCCTGCTGATCATCGACGAGGAACACCGCTTCGGCGTGCGCCACAAGGAGGCGATGAAGGCGCTGCGCGCCGAGGTGGACGTGCTCACCCTCACCGCCACGCCGATTCCTCGAACGCTCGGCATGGCGCTGGAGGGCCTGCGCGACCTCAGCGTCATCGCCACCGCGCCACAGCGCCGGCTGGCGATCAAGACGTTTGTGCGCAACGAAGGCACCGGCGTGATCCGCGAGGCGGTGCTGCGCGAGCTCAAGCGCGGCGGGCAGGTCTACTTCCTGCACAACGAGGTCGAGACGATCGAGAACCGCAAGCAAAAGCTCGAAGAAATCTTGCCGGAGGCGCGCATCGCCGTGGCCCACGGCCAGATGCCCGAGCGCGACCTCGAGCGCGTGATGCGCGACTTCGTGGCGCAGCGCTTCAACCTGCTGCTGTGCTCCACCATCATCGAGACCGGCATCGATGTGCCCACGGCCAACACCATCGTCATCAGCCGCGCCGACAAGTTCGGTCTCGCCCAGCTGCACCAGCTGCGCGGCCGCGTGGGCCGCAGCCACCACCAGGCCTATGCCTACCTCCTCGTGCCTGACATGGACGGTCTGACCAAGCAGGCCGCGCAGCGGCTCGATGCCATCCAGCAGATGGAGGAGTTGGGCAGCGGTTTCTATCTCGCCATGCACGACCTGGAAATCCGGGGCGCTGGCGAGGTGCTCGGCGAAAACCAGAGCGGCAACATGCTGGAGGTCGGTTTCCAGCTCTACAACGAGATGCTCAGCGAAGCGGTGAAGTCGCTCAAGGCGGGCCGCGAGCCGGACCTGCTCGCGCCGCTCTCCGTGACGACCGACATCAACCTGCACGCGCCCGCCCTGCTGCCCAACGACTACTGCGGCGATGTGCACCTTCGCCTGAGCTTCTACAAGAAGCTGGCCACCGCCAAAACGTCCGACCAGGTCGACGCGCTGATGGAGGAAATCGTCGACCGCTTCGGCAAATTGCCCGCGCCAGCGCAGACGCTCATCGACGTGCACCGGCTGCGCGTGCTCAGCGCGCCCTACGGCGTGGTGAAGGTCGACGCAGCGCCGGGCGTGGTGAACATCACCTTTCGACCCAATCCGCCGGTTGAGCCCCTGCGCATCATCGAACTCATCCAGAAAAACCGCCACATCAAGCTCGCCGGCAACGAAAAGCTGCGCATCGAGCGCGCGCTGCCCGAGGTCAAGGACCGCGTGCAGCTCGTGCGCGACGTGCTCCGCGCCCTGGGCCAACCCGTCAAACCCACCGAAACCGCATGACCACCACCGCCCTGCCCGCCACCTCGATCGCACCCGGCCTGACCCTGCGCGGCGTCACGCCGCCGCTGACGTTGAGCGACTTCAAGCTGATCGCCTTCGACATGGACTCCACGCTCATCAGCATCGAGTGCGTGGACGAGATCGCCGACGCGGTGGGCCGCAAAGCGGAGGTCGCGGCCATCACCGAAGCCGCCATGCGCGGCGAAATCGCCGACTACAAGGACAGCCTGCGCCGCCGCGTCGCCCTGCTTCAGGGCGTCACCGTGGCCGACATGGAGCGCGTCTACGCCGAACGACTGAAGATCAATCCCGGCGCGGCCGAACTGATCCGGGCTTGCAAAGCGGCCGGCCTGAAGGTGCTGCTCGTCTCGGGCGGCTTCACCTTCTTTGCCCACCGCGTGCGCGACACGCTGGGCATCGACTTCGTGCGCGCCAACGTGCTGGCGGTAGACGCCGGCCCCAACGGCGGCCAGCTCACCGGCCGGATGGTCGACCAACCCTGGGGCGACATCTGCGACGGCGCCGAGAAGCGGCGCACGCTGCTGGAAGTCGCCTCGCTGCTGGGCGCCGAACCGCACGAGTGCATCGCCATGGGCGACGGCGCCAACGACCTGCCCATGATGGGCGTGGCCGGCCTGTCGGTGGCTTACCACGCCAAACCGGCCGTACGGGAGCAGGCGATGGTGTCGATCGAGAGCGGCGGGCTGGATCGGCTGCTGGAAGTGATGGGCTGAGCGGGCGGTGCGTGGTCGCTGATGGCCCAGCACACCACGGGCTGAGGCTTGAAGGGGGTGCGTGGGGAACCTATCATTGCGCTGGCCTCCCCCCTGTTGGGGCATGCGCACCCGTCATTGGCCCCACCCTCATGCCGCCCGTCCGGGCAACGGACACCGACGATGAAACGATTTGCCCCGCTGTTCGCCGTGCTGGCCATCCCCGCGCTGGCTGCCGTCACCCTCAAAGCCGAGCCCGACCGAGCCGGATGGGAGTTGACCCGCGACGGCAGCGCGCTGGGTTCGCGACACCCAACGGAAGAGGCCTGCTGGACGGCGGCACGCGCCGATGCAGCGGCGCGCCGGGCATCCGGGGACTATCGCTGCGTGGGCCAGAAATCTGCCCGCATAGAGTGGAGCGATCCGGGGTCCACGCCCACCACGGCCACCGCTGCGTCGGCGCCTCGCCCCGACGCCCACCATGGCGGAAAGCACCCGGGCGACATGCCGTCCTACGATCCGTCGACGATACCGCCCCCCGTACCCGGCCACGCCGGCGTTCGGGTCAGCCGAACCGGAGAGATGCCGACGCCCGCCGGTGACGGTGTGGGCGCCTTCCGTACCGTGTGCACGCGCTCCCACTTCAACCGCGATGACAGCCTGATCTTCCCGAACCAGCCCGGTCGTGCCCACCTGCACATGTACTTCGGCAACACGATCAGCGACGCGGCCAGCACGCCGGAATCGCTGCGATCCACCGGCAACAGCACCTGTCGTGGCGGCATCGTCAACCGATCCAGCTACTGGGTGCCGGCCATCATCGACACGAAGGACGGGGCGGTCATCGACATGGACCGCGTCGATGTCTATTACAAGACCGGCTACCGCGGCGTCGCGGCGTCCGCCGTCCGCCCGGCGCCGGCGGGACTTCGCATGATCGCCGGTGACATGACAGCACGAGCGCCCGTCCGCTGGGGTCCCGCCGAGTTCCGCTGCGGATCCAAGCGGGATTGGGGTATTCCCCCGAACTGCGCGGTACCCCTTGAGATGCACCTCATCTTCCCGCAGTGCTGGGATGGGAAAAATCTCTCATCGCCCGACCACAAAAGCCACATGGCTTATGCCAACCCGCCCCGGGGTTGTCCGGCCTCACACCCGGTTGCTCTGCCGGAGTTGAGCTACATCGTGCACGTGGACATTCCCGCCGGGCGGAACACGGCCACCTGGCGCCTGTCTTCAGACAACTACCGCGGGGGACAGGGGGGTTACTCCATGCACGGTGACTGGATCAACGGTTGGGACGAAGAGCTGCCCACCGTGTGGACCGAGCGCGTGCTCAACAAAGGCCTAACTGGCGGATCTCACATCCTCGGAGACGGCCGCGTCATCTACTGACGCCCGTCGGACCGAACAGCCTGTCCCGGCGCTAGGACAACGCATCTCTTGCTGCGCGCATACCCGTCGCATTTGCCGTCGCATCCACCAGCGCCTCCCGTGCGCTCGCACGGGCACGCGCACCTCAACCATCGATCCCAACGCAAAAGCCCCTGAGCATTCGTTCAGGGGCTTTGGGCATGGAAACCGTTGGTGGGCGGTGCAGGGTTCGAACCTGCGACCCCTGCCGTGTGAAGGCAGTGCTCTACCACTGAGCTAACCGCCCGATCGACGCAGGTCGCCGCGTCGTCGGAAGCCTCGCATTATAGCGTCTATTTTTCCGCCATCGATCGACGGCCCAAAAAAGTTCAGGCGGCGGTGAGCGACCGCCAGACCGTCTTGCCCTTGCTTGCCTTGTCGAGGTCAGCCAACACGGCGTCGTGGGCGGCGGCTTCCTGGTCGTTGGCCTGCAACACGGGCAGCTCCAGGCTGCGCAGATCGATGACCTCGGTCACGCCGTCGTCGGACACGGCATCGACCGCGTCGATGAGCAGCGCGTCCTGACCGCGCGTCATGTTGATGTATACGTCGGCCAGCAGTTCGGCGTCGAGCAACGCGCCGTGCAGCGTGCGACCGGAGTTGTCCACGCCAAGGCGATCACACAGGGCATCGAGGCCGTTGCGCTTGCCGGGGAACATCGACTTGGCCATCACCAGGGTGTCGAGCACGCCGGCCACCACCGTGGTCACCGGCGGCAGCCCGAGGCGCTCGAATTCCTTGTTGAGGAAGCCGATGTCGAACGGTGCGTTGTGGATGATGAGCTCGGCATCGCGCAGGTAATCGACCAACTCGTCGGCGATGGCCGCGAACTTGGGCTTGTCGCGCAGGAATTCGTTGCTGATGCCGTGCACCTTGAGCGCGTCCTCGTGGCTGTCGCGCTCAGGGTTGATGTAGTGGTGCAGGTTGCGGCCGGTGAGCTTGCGGTTGAGCAGCTCGACGCAGCCGATTTCGATGATGCGGTCGCCCGCGTCGGCCGACAGGCCGGTGGTCTCGGTGTCCAGAACGATCTGTCGCACGGGTTCTCCTGCGTCAGCGGCGCGGCCGCGGTGTCAGTGATTTTCTTTTGCGTGGTTGATCGTGTACTTGGGGATCTCGATCGTGACGTCCTGCTGCGCGAGGATCGCCTGGCAAGACAGGCGGGAGTTCGGCTCCAGGCCCCAGGCGCGGTCCAGCAGGTCTTCTTCGGTTTCTTCCAGCTCGTTGAGGCTGGTGAAGCCCTCGCGAACAATGACGTGACAGGTCGTGCACGCGCAGCTCATGTCGCAGGCGTGTTCGATGGCCACGCCATGGTCGAGCAGGGCTTCGCAGATGGAGGTGCCGGCGGGCGCGCTGATGGTCTTGCCCTGCGGGGCGTATTCGGCGTGGGGCAGGATCTTGATGGTGGGCATGGGTCAGACTTCTTCGAGTTTCTTGCCGGCCAGGGCTTGCTGGATGCCGCGGTTCATGCGCTGGGCGGCAAAGGCTTCGGTGCCCTTGGCCAGCGCTTGCGTAGCGGCTTCGATGGTGGCGGCGTCTTCGAGGGGCATGGCGGCGCGCAGCGCGTCCATCAGGCTGTCGATGGTGGCGCGCTCGGCAGGCGAAAGGAGATCGCTGTCGGCGGCCAGGGCCGACTGGGTGGCCACGAGCATCCGGTCGGCGTCCACGCGGGCTTCCACCAGCGCCCGGGCCTGCATGTCCTGTTGTGCGGTGGCGAAACCGTCCTGCAGCATGGCGGCGATCTGCTCGTCCGACAGGCCGTAAGCGGGTTTGACATCGATGCGGGCTTCCACGCCCGAGGTTTGCTCGCGGGCCGACACGGCCAGCAGGCCGTCGGCGTCGATGGTGAACGTCACCCGGATGCGGGCGGCGCCGGCGGCCATGGGCGGGATGCCGCGCAGCGTGAAGCGGGCGAGGCTGCGGCAGTCGGCCACGAGGTCCCGCTCGCCCTGGACCACGTGCAGGGACAGCGCCGTCTGGCCGTCCTGGTAGGTGGTGAAGTCCTGTGCCATCGCGGTGGGAATGGCGGTGTTGCGCGGCACGATGCGCTCAACCAGCCCGCCCATGGTCTCAATGCCCAGCGAGAGCGGGATCACGTCGAGCAGCAGCAACTCACCGTCGCGGCTGTTGCCGGCCAGGGCGTTAGCCTGGATGGCCGCGCCGAGCGCCACCACCTCGTCGGGGTTGAGGTTGGTGAGCGGCTCGCGGCCGAAGAATTCACCGACCGTGCGGCGGATCACCGGCATGCGGGTGGAGCCCCCCACCATCACCACACCCTGCACCTCGTCGCGCGATACACCCGCGTCGCGCAGCACCTTGCGGACAGCGGCCATGGTGCGCGCGGTGAGTGCGGCGGTGCAGGTTTCGAAGTCGGCCACCGACACGGCTTGGGCGACGTCGCGATCGCCCACACGGGCCACGAACGTGACCGCGTGAGCGCTGGACAACGCCTCCTTCACACGCCGCGCTTCGCGGTGCAAGGCCGCGCGCTGCGCCGCGTCGGCGGGCAGGGGCAGGCCCTGCTGGGCCAGCACCCAGGCGGCCAGCGCCTGGTCGTAGTCGTCACCCCCCAGCGCCGAGTCTCCGCCGGTGGCCATCACCTCAAACACGCCCCGGGTCAGGCGCAGGATGGAGATGTCAAAGGTGCCGCCGCCGAGGTCGTAGATGGCGTAGACGCCCTCCGATCCGTTGTCCAGCCCGTAGGCGATGGCCGCGGCCGTGGGTTCGTTGATCAGGCGCAGCACCGGAATGCCAGCGAGCTGCGCCGCGTCCTTGGTGGCCTGGCGCTGCGCGTCGTCGAAATAGGCAGGCACGGTAATGACCGCGCCGTGCAGGTCATCGGCAAACGTGTCTTCCGCACGGAAACGCAGCGTGGCCAGGATCTCCGCGCTCACCTCCATCGGTGTTTTGCGGCCCGCCACGGTCTCCACCTGCGCCATGCCCTGATCGTCGACCACGCGGTAAGCCAGCCGATCGACATCAACCACCTGATCGCGCCGCCGGCCCATCAATCGCTTGACCGAACTGATCGTGTTCGCCGGGTCGTCCACCTGCGAGGCCAGGGCATCCCAGCCGATCTGACGGCCGCTGCCGCCGGCCGCCGGGTCCAGGTAGCGCACCACACTGGGCAAGATGACGCGCCCGGCGTCGTCGGGCAAACACTCGGCCAGGCCGTGGCGCACCGCCGCGACGAGGGAGTGGGTCGTGCCGAGGTCAATGCCCACCGCCACCCGCCGCTGGTGCGGGTCAAGCGACTGGCCGGGCTCGGAGATCTGCAATAGCGCCATGGTGTGGGGTCGGGGTGTCGGTGCAAACCGCGAATTCGTGGGCTTATTGTCCCAGTTGATCCAGACGGTTCTCGACGTCGCGCGCAAAGCGCTCAACAAACATGAGGGCTCTGACCTGCTGGGCCAGCGCGGAGAAATCCTGTGCGGTGTCGGCGGTCTCGGCGAGCGCCTGCAGGCGCTCGCGGCGCGCGGCGGCCACCTCGTCGGCGAGGTCTTCAACCGCAGCCGCATCGCCGGCCTCCTCCAGCGCTTCGCGCCACGCCATCTGCTGCATCAGAAAGTCGGCCGGCATGGCGGTGTTGCTGTCCGCCGCGATCGGCACGCCGTGCAGCTCGCACAGGTACGCCGCCCGGCGGACCGGGTCCTTCAGGCGCTGGTAGGCCTCGTTGATGCGCACCGACCACTGCATGGACTGACGCTGTGTGGCAGGGTCGGCGCTGGCGAAGCGGTCGGGGTGGGCCTGCGCCTGCAGGGCCTTCCAACGCTCGTCGAGATCCGCGCGCTCCAGCGCGAACCGCTCGGGCAGGCCAAAGATCGCAAAGTCGCTGGATTGCAGGTTCATCAAGGGGGCGGCGAGGGTGAGCGCCGTGAAGAGCCGCCGCGGGCCCGGCGATGGCGGACCGCTGGCGGCGCCCCCTCGGAGGGGAGCGCGCGAAGCGCGGCGGGGGTGGGTCTAGATCCTGAAGCTCTCGCCACAGCCGCAGCGGTCGCGTTCGTTGGGGTTGTGAAACTTGAAGCCTTCGTTGAGCCCCTCGCGCACGAAGTCGAGCTGTGTCCCGTCGATGTAGGCCAGGCTCTTGGGATCGACCAGCACCTTCACCCCGTTTTGCTCGAAGACCACGTCTTCCGGCGCCACCTCGTCGGCGTATTCCAGCTTGTAGGCCAGACCGGAGCAACCCGTGGTCTTGACGCCCAGACGCACACCCACGCCCTTCCCGCGCTTGGCGATGTAGCGGGTGACGTGGCGGGCGGCGGCTTCGGAAATGGTGACGGCCATGGCGGGGGACAACCTCAGTTCGCGTGCTTCTTGCGGTAATCGTCGACCGCGGCCTTGATGGCGTCTTCGGCGAGGATGGAGCAGTGGATCTTCACGGGCGGCAGGGCGAGCTCTTCCGCGATCTGGCTGTTCTTCAGCGCGGCGGCCTCGTCGAGCGTCTTGCCCTTGACCCATTCGGTCACGAGGGAGCTCGACGCGATGGCCGAGCCGCAACCGTAGGTCTTGAAGCGCGCATCCTCAATTACGCCGGTCTGCGGGTTGACCTTGATCTGCAGCTTCATCACGTCGCCGCAGGCCGGCGCACCCACCATGCCGGTCCCGACCGTATCGTCGCCCTTGTCGAAGGAGCCGACGTTGCGGGGGTTTTCGTAGTGGTCAACAACTTTTTCAGAGTAAGCCATGGTGATTTCCTTTCCTGACGCGTTGCGCTGACCGATACCGCATCCAGAGTGGCCGCGGCACCGGCTTTGCCGAGCCACTGGCGTCACCCCTTGAACGGGTAACGCGCAGCGGCGCGGGGAGCTTCCCTATCTCAATGCGCCGCCCACTGGATGGTGGACAGGTCGATACCGTCCTTGAACATCTCCCACAAGGGCGAGAGTTCGCGCAGCTTGGCCACGTTCTCCTTGATCGTGGCGATGGCGTAATCGATTTCCTGCTCGGTCGTCCAGCGGCCGATGGTCATGCGCAGGCTGCTGTGGGCCAATTCGTCGCTGCGGCCCAGGGCGCGCAGCACGTAGCTCGGCTCCAGGCTGGCCGACGTGCAGGCAGAGCCGGACGACACCGCGATGCCCTTGATGCCCATGATCAGGGACTCCCCCTCAACGTAGTTGAAGCTCATGTTGAGGTTGTGCGGCACGCGGCGCGTCTCATGGCCGTTGATGAACACCTCCTCGATGTCCTTCAGGCCGTTGAGCAGGCGGTCGTGCAGCGCGCGGATGCGCTGGTTCTCTTCGTGCATTTCGGCCTTGGCAATGCGGTACGCCTCGCCCATGCCCACGCACTGGTGGGTGGGCAGCGTGCCAGAGCGCATGCCGCGCTCGTGACCACCGCCGTGCATTTGCGCCTCGATCCGCACCCGCGGCTTGCGGCGCACGTACAGCGCGCCGATGCCTTTCGGGCCATAGGTCTTGTGGCTGGTCAGGCTCATCAGGTCGACCGGCAGGGTCTGCAGGTCGATGTCCACCCGGCCGGTGGCCTGGGCGGCATCGACGTGGAAGATCACGCCCTTCTCACGGCAGATTGCCCCCAGGGCCGCGATGTCCTGAATGACGCCGATCTCGTTGTTCACGAACATGACCGAGGCCAGGATGGTGTCTGGCCGCAGCGCGGCCTTGAAAGCGTCCAGGTTGACCAGCCCGTCGGCCTGGACGTCCAGGTACGTGACCTCAAAGCCCTGGCGCTCGAGTTCGCGCATCGTGTCGAGAACGGCCTTGTGCTCGGTCTTGACCGTGATCAGGTGCTTGCCACGGCTTTGGTAGAAATGGGCCGCGCCCTTGAGCGCCAGGTTGTTGGACTCGGTGGCACCGCTGGTCCAGACGATCTCGCGCGGGTCGGCGTTGATCAGGGCCGCCACCTGCTCGCGCGCCGTCTCAACGGCCTTCTCGGCTTCCCAGCCCCAGGCGTGGCTGCGCGAAGCCGGGTTGCCGAAGTGCTCGCGCAACCAGGGAATCATGGCGTCCACCACGCGCGGGTCGCACGGGTTGGTCGCGCTGTAGTCCATGTAAATCGGGAAGTGGGGCGTGCTGCTCATGGCGGGCAATGGTCGGAAAGGGGGCGAGGGTCGGCGCGGTGGCTGACGTCGGGCTGAACGGCGCGGTCGGCGGTGTCGCCGCCGCGCGGCGAGCAACTCACTTCGAGAACGCGGCGCCTCCCAGGGCAAACACGGAGTTCGGTGCGTTGACGCGGATCGGCTTGACCACCGGCGCGCTGGAAATCGCGCGCTTGATCATCGGCGCGTTTTCCACCACCA
Source organism: Hydrogenophaga sp. T66 (assembly GCF_057219855.1). NCBI lineage: Bacteria > Pseudomonadati > Pseudomonadota > Betaproteobacteria > Burkholderiales > Comamonadaceae > Hydrogenophaga > Hydrogenophaga sp. T66. The sequence goes on from NZ_JBXVVX010000001.1 coordinate 1,677,838, forward strand.
CGCCCTTGGCCAGCTGCTCGTCCACGAGCGACTGCAGGGTGACGGAGTCGAGGAAATCCACCATCTTGGCGTTGAGGGCAGCCCACAGCTCGTGGGTCATGCAACGCTGGCCTTCGCCCAGGCAGTTTTCCTTGCCACCACACTGGGTGGCGTCGATCGGCTCATCGACCGACACGATGATGTCAGCCACCGTGATGTCGCTGGCCTTGCGGCCCAGCGTGTAGCCGCCGCCGGGGCCGCGGGTCGATTCCACCAGTTCGTGGCGGCGGAGCTTGCCGAACAGCTGCTCCAGGTAGGACAGGGAAATCTGCTGGCGCTGGCTGATGGCGGCCAGCGTGACGGGACCATTGTTCTGGCGCAGGGCCAGATCGATCATGGCGGTGACCGCGAAGCGGCCTTTCGTGGTGAGGCGCATGTTGCTCGCTCCTTCGTCTGTGTGGCTGGACCATCGTGGGTTGGTCGCCGGAGCACCCGCTCCGCCGACCCCGTTCTCCACCCGCCCCGACCGCTGAGGTCGTCAATTCGAAGGCTTCGTTGGGGTCTTTCCCGACTGTTTTCGTCGAGTTTATCGCAAAAGCCTACTGAATTGATCGGCATTGTAGCCGAACTTGGCTGTTTGTCTAGGACAAAACGAAGAAATACCCCCTGGAGCAGCTCAGGCGACGTTGTCCACGCCCGGCGCGCCAAGCACCCGGGCCTTGAGACGGCCGAGCTGGTCGCGCACCTGCGCCGCCTTTTCGAACTCCAGGTTGCGGGCGTGCTCCAGCATCAGCTTTTCCAGCCGCTTGATTTCTTTGCCCAGGTCCCGCTCGCTCAAGGCCTCGGCGGCCGCCTGCTGGGCGCTCTCGGCGGCCAGGCGCTCGGCCTCGCGCCCCGCCTTTTCGCTGTAGACGCCGTCGATCAGGTCCTTGACCCGCTTGTTCAGGCCGCGCGGCTGGATGCCGTGGGCCGCGTTGTGCTCGATCTGGCGGGCCCGCCGGCGCTCGGTTTCGCCGATGGCGGCCTTCATCGAGTCGGTCATCTGGTCGGCGTACAGGATGGCTCGGCCGTTGAGGTTGCGCGCGGCGCGGCCAATGGTCTGGATCAGGCTGCGCTCGGAGCGCAGGAAGCCTTCCTTGTCGGCATCGAGGATCGCCACCAGCGACACCTCGGGAATGTCCAGCCCTTCGCGCAACAGGTTGATGCCCACCAGCACATCAAAGGCTCCCAGCCGCAGGTCGCGCAGGATCTCGACGCGCTCCACGGTGTCGACGTCGCTGTGCAGGTATCGCACCTTCACACCGTTCTCGGTGAGGTAGTCGGTGAGCTGTTCGGCCATGCGCTTGGTCAGGGTGGTGATCAGCACGCGCTCGTTTTTTTCCACGCGCAGGCGAATCTCCTGCAGCACATCGTCCACCTGGTGCGTGGCCGGACGCACCTCGATTTCCGGGTCGACCAGCCCGGTGGGACGCACGAGCTGCTCCACAACCTGCCCGGCGTGGGTCTTCTCGTACTCGGCCGGCGTGGCCGAGACGAACACGACCTGCCGCATCCGCTGCTCGAATTCCTCGAACTTCAGCGGGCGGTTGTCCAGCGCGCTGGGCAGGCGAAAGCCGTACTCCACCAGCGTGGTCTTGCGCGCGCGGTCGCCGTTGTACATGCCGCCGAACTGGCCGATCAGCACGTGGCTTTCGTCGAGGAACATCAGCGCGTCGCGCGGCAGGTAGTCGGTCAGTGTGGACGGCGGTTCGCCGGGACGCGCGCCGGAGAGGTGGCGCGAGTAGTTTTCGATGCCCTTGCAGTGGCCGACTTCGCTGAGCATTTCCAGGTCAAAGCGCGTCCGCTGCTCCAGCCGCTGCGCCTCCACCAGCTTGCCCATGCCGACCAGCTCCTTCAGGCGCTGGTCGAGTTCAAGCTTGATGCCTTCCACGGCGCTGAGCACCTGCTCGCGGGGCGTCACGTAGTGGCTGCTGGGAAACACGGTGAAGCGCGGAATCTTCTGGCGGACGCGCCCGGTGAGCGGGTCAAACAGCTGCAGGCTTTCGATCTCATCGTCAAACAGCTCGATGCGGATCGCCATCTCGGAATGCTCGGCCGGGAACACGTCGATGGTGTCGCCACGCACGCGAAACTTGCCGCGCGAGAAGTCCTGTTCGTTGCGCGTGTATTGCATGCGCACGAGCTGGGCGATCAGGTCGCGCTGGCCGACCTTGTCGCCCACGCGCAGCGTCATCACCATCTGGTGGTAGCTCTCGGGCTTGCCGATGCCGTAGATCGCCGACACCGTGGCCACGATGACCACGTCGCGCCGCTCCAGGATGCTCTTGGTGCACGACAGCCGCATCTGCTCGATGTGCTCGTTGATCGCGCTGTCCTTTTCGATGAATAAGTCGCGCTGCGGCACGTAGGCCTCAGGCTGGTAGTAGTCGTAGTAGCTGACGAAGTACTCGACCGCGTTCTTCGGGAAAAACTCGCGGAACTCGCTGTACAGCTGCGCGGCGAGCGTTTTGTTGGGCGCGAACACGATCGCCGGGCGACCGCAGCGCGCGATCACGTTGGCCATGGTGAACGTCTTGCCCGAGCCGGTCACGCCGAGCAGCGTTTGGAAGGATTCACCGTCTGAGATGCCTTCGACCAGCCGGGCGATCGCTTCCGGCTGGTCGCCGGCCGGCGGATAGGGCAGGAACAGCTCGAACGGCGAGTCCGGGAAGCGGACGAATTCGCCCTCGGGTGGGGTGTCGGGCTTGACTTCTTGCAGCAGCGGGGTGGCCATCGCGGGATTGTGCCGGACGGGTCATTCCCCTGCCGGTATGCTGACGCCCATGACACCGCCGCCCCGCCCCGTGCCCGACAAGGACGCCATCGACGCCCTGCCCCCGTTTCCGCGGCTCGGGCGGGACCGGGTCACGCTGGTGCGCAGCGCGGGCGACGCGGTCGAGGCGGTGGCGGCGCTGCGCGATGCACCCCTCTGGGGCTTTGATACCGAATCCAAGCCCACCTTCCGGCGCGACGAGGTGTCCGACGGGCCGCACATCGTGCAGCTGGCCACGCGCGAGCGGGCCTGGGTGTTTCAGCTGCAAGACCCGGGCTGCAGTGAGCGGGTGGCCGACCTGCTCGCCGCCGGGCCTCACCGCAAGGCCGGCTTCGGGCTGCGCGACGACACGCTGCGCGTGCGCGCCCGGCTGGGCGTGGAGCCGCAGGGCGTGGTCGAGCTCAACGCCCTCTTCCGCGCCCAGGGTTACCGCAAGGACATGGGCGTGAAGGCGGCGGTGGCGGTGCTGTTCGGGCAGCGATTTGCGAAGTCGAAAAAGACCGCAACCTCCAACTGGGCCGCCGCCACGCTGAACGAATCGCAGTTGCTTTACGCCGCCAACGACGCGTGGGCGGCCTGGCACGTGGCCGCGGCGCTGGGCGTCGCGGCGGATTGACCCGGCTCAGGCGCCCGGCGCGTCGCGCTCGCGCTCGATCAGCCAGTCGCGCACCAGCGCGTTGAACGCCGCGGGCTGCTGGCGCATGACCCAGTGCCCGGTGTCCAGGCCGTGAACGGCGCAGCCCGGTCGGGCGGCCAGCGCGTCAAGCCAAGTCGCGGAGTGGAAGGCGAACGGTTTGCGCCGGCCGTACACGTACAAAAGCGGCCAGGTGATGCCCAGCGTGGCCTCGGACCGGGCCAGCCCGCGCAGGCCCCCAAAGTCCCCGAACCAGCCCATGGCGTAGGGGTAGTTCATGGGCCAGCCGATCGCGTCCGGCGCGTTGCGGCAGCCCACCTGACGGGCCATCCAACGGGTCATGCGGTCGGCCAGCCGCGGCCAGCGCGCACCCAGCCGCCAGGCGACCGCCAGCCACAGCTGATAGCCCGCGATCTGCAGCTTCTGCACCGCCGTCAGACCGGCGACGTGGGCGCGCGAACCGGCGTCGCCGATGTCCACGCCCACGATCCGCAACACGCGCTGGGGATGGCGCGCGGCGTATTCATAGCCAAACAGGCAGCCCCAGTCGTGCAGCACCAGCGTGACCGGCGCATCGGGGCTGACCGTGTCGACCACGGCGGCGATCAGCCGGGTCATCTCCGCCACGCTGACCGGCCGCGGGCCTTGAGCACGGTCGTAGCCCGGCAGCGGAAAACGCACGCAGCGCCAACGGTCCGACAAGGCGGCCACGGCGCTGTCCCACAGGGCCGGCGAATCCGGCCAGCCATGCAGCATGACCAGGGTCGGGCCCTGGCCATCGATCTGCACGCGCAGGCCCTCGACGTCGATGCTGTTCACAGCGCGCGGGCCAGCCGGGCCACGCCTTCCTCGATCTGGGCCAGCGGCGCGGTGGCGAAACTCAGGCGCAGCGTGGCCGGGTCCGGGTCACGCGCGAAGAACGGCGCGCCCGGCACAAAGGCCACGCCCTGCTCGATGGCGGCCTTGGCCAGCGCGGCGCCGTCGGCCGCGCGCCCGCCCGCGCCGGTGAGGCGCGCCCAGACAAACAAGCCGCCGGCCGGCGGCACAAAGTCGATGGCGTCGCCCAGCTCGCGCCGCAGGGCCGCGCCCATGGCCGCCGCGCGCTCGGCGTAGACCCGGCGCACGCGGTCCAGCGTGGCCGGCATGCGGCCCGCCTGCAGGTAGTGGGCGGCCGTGGCCTGGGCGAAGGTGCTGGTGTGGGCGTCGCTGAACTGCTTGCACATCGTCGCCTTGGCGAGCAGCTCTGCGGGCGCCACCATCCAGCCCACGCGCAGGCCGGGACTGAGCACCTTGCTCAGCGACCCGCAGTGCACCACCAGCTCGCGCGCACCCGGCACCTCGTCGGCCAGCGCCAGCAGGCTGGGCGGCGGGGCCTCGCCGAAGTACAGGTCGCCGTAGGGATCGTCCTCCACGATCAGGGTCTGGTGTTTCACCGCCATGGCCAGCACGGCGCGGCGGCGCTCCAGGCTCATCAGGGCGCCGCTGGGGTTGCCGAAGGTGGGGATCAGGTAAACGAACTTGGGGCGGTGCTGCTCAATGAGCCGCTCCAGCGCGTCGGTCTGCGCCCCCTGCCCGTCCACCGGCACCGTGACGAGGTCTGCGCCATAGAGGCGGAAGCACTGGATCGTGGCCAGAAACGTGGGCCCTTCCACGATCACCTTGTCCCCGGGCGAGACCAGCGTCTTGCCCAGCAGGTCCAGCGCCTGCTGGCTGCCCGTGGTGACGATCAGGTCGGCTGCTGCCACGCCGCGGGCGCCCTTGGTCGCCATGAAGGCCGCGATCTGCTCGCGCAGCGGGCCGTAGCCTTCGGTGGCGCCGTACTGCAGCGCGGCACCGGGCTCCTGCGTCAGCGCGGCGTCGCTGGCCGCGCGGATGCCCTCCACGTCAAACAGCGCGCTGTCCGGGAAGCCGCCGGCAAAACTGATGATGCCGGGCTTGCCCAGCAGCTTGAACAGCTCGCGGATGGCGGAGGTTTCGACGTGGTTGAGGCGGTCGGCGAAAGGAATCTTCATGGCGGTGTCGTCGGGTGAAGCGGCGATGGTAGCCGCTCGCCCGGGGGCCTGAGGCTGCCCGGGCTGGGCGTTTGGTGCGATGGCGGCGGGCAGCCAGCACGGGGACAGTGGCGCCATGAGACCCCCCGCCCCACCCAAATCCACCGCGCCGGATGCGGGTCGCCGCCGGCTGGTTGGCGGCCTGGGCGCCTCCGCCCTGCTGATGAGCCTGCCAGGCTGCGGGGGCGGCCCCGCGCCGGGTTGGTCGCCGCCGCTGGCCGTGGCGTCGGCCAGCGGCCAGGCCAGCGGGTTGCGCGTGGTGTGGGGCGGGGGCGGGTCGGCCCTGGCGGTGTGGGAAACCGAGACCGCCGGCGTGCGGCGCGTGATGGCGGCCTGGCTGGACAGCACCGCGGCGACGTTGGGCTTTGTCTCGACCGCGCTCGACACACCCGACAGCGGGGCGCCGCGCCTGCCCGACACGGCCATGGATGCGGCCGGCCGGGCCTGGGTCGTCTGGCGGCAGGCCCAACCCGCCGGGGGAGACTGGGTGCTGGCGCGGCGGTTTGAGCCGGGCGTGGGCTGGCTGCCGGCGGAGGTGTTGGGGCCGGCGGCCATCGGCGCGGACCGGCCGCCGTGCGTGGCCATGGACGCGATCGGTCGCACCACGGCGACTTGGCTGCGCGACTCGCCCGCCGGGCGACCCGTGGTGGTCAGCACCTGGTCGCCCGGCGGGGCGTGGACGCCGGAGGAACGCATGGATGTGCTGGACACGCCGACGCGTCCGCCGGTGGTAACGGTGGATGGCCGGGGCCACGGCATCGTGGTTTGGACACAGCCGGACCTTGGCACGCTGGGCCCTTTTTTGCTCTGGTCAGCTGATTGGAACCCGGGCAGCCTTGGGCCGATTTCGGGCTCGGTGGAAGCGGCGCTCACGGAAGGCGACCTGCTGCGGGTGGTGACGTTGAGCGGCGGCGTGGCCCTGACGGCTTGGCGCGCGCTGGAGAGCCCCAGCTCGATGAGCGTCAGAACGAGCCTGGACATTCCCGGGTTGTTCTGGAATCCGACGGTATCGCCCTCGGGATCGGTGCCCCGATCGGGGCCAGCGCCCAGCGTCACTGCGCTCGACTTGGCGGCGGGAGCGGGCAATGCCGCCGCGGTGTGGTGGGTCGAGAACAACGGCGCACGCGAACGCTTGATGCTGCAGCGCCTGGCGAACGGCGCCTTGCCCGGCACGCCGCCGTGGACACTGCACGACCAGCCGGCCGGAACAGGCCTGGTGCCCAAGGGCGTGATGACCCACGCCGGGGACGTGGTTAGCCTGTGGGAAAGCGGTACAAGCGGCAACGCCGCGCTGTGGAGCAGCACCCAGGCACCGGGCAGCCTCCCGGGGCTGGCAACGCGGCTGGACAACGAGGCGTCGGCGGGCGCCTCGGCCAGCGGCATCGCGCGCGGCCCCGGCGATCTGGTGGTGGCCGCGTGGCTGCAGCCGACGGCCGGTGGCCACCGCCTCTGGCTGCGCTGGCTGGTGCCCTGACGGGCCGTCGGCGCCCACCGCGAACGCCGGGCGGCCTACACTGCCGCCCATGAAACGCGCCGACATCGAACCCTTCTTCGCCACGCTCAAGGCCGCCAACCCGACACCCCAGACCGAACTGGAATACACCAGCGTGTTCGAGCTGCTGGCGGCCGTGCTGCTCTCGGCGCAGGCCACCGACGTCGGCGTCAACAAGGCCACCCGGCGGCTGTTTCCGGTGGCCAACACGCCGCAGGCCATGCTCGACCTCGGCCTGGCGGGGCTGGAGTCCTACATCAAGACCATTGGCCTGTACCGCAGCAAGGCGCGGCACCTGATGGAGACCTGCCGGCGCCTCGTGGAGGAGCACGGCGGTGAGGTGCCGCGCACGCGCGAGGCGCTGGAGGCCCTGCCGGGGGTGGGCCGCAAGACGGCCAACGTGGTGCTCAACGTGGCCTTTGGCCAGCCGACGATGGCGGTGGACACGCACATCTTCCGCGTGGCCAACCGCACCGGACTCGCGCCGGGCAAGACACCGCTGGCCGTGGAGCAGGCGCTGGAGAAGCGGGTACCGCCGGCCTACGCGGTGGATTCGCACCACTGGCTGATCCTGCACGGCCGCTACGTGTGCCAGGCGCGCAAGCCGCTGTGCTTCCGCTGCAGCGTGGCCGCGTGGTGCGACCACCGCCCCAAGACGAGCGCCTGAGCGCCGACGCCGCGGTCGGGCGGCCTCAGACCGGCTCAGAAGTCGATCACCGTGTGGCCGCCGGGCGCCGGCGCCTCGCGCGGCCACTCGCTCGCCGCCGCGATGCGGCGCGGGCCGTGCGCGCGCAGGTACTGGGCCGCGCGGATCACGCCCGCGTGGGTGATCCAGGCGATCTCGGGGAGGCCGGTGCGATGGGCATCGATCAAGGCGTTGGCCACCCGCCCGATCAGCGCCTGCGTGCTGTCGTGACCGCCGAAGCGGTGGTCGGCGAAGTCGGTCATCCACGGTTCGAACGCGGCGGCCGGGATCGCGTCCCAGCGCACCAGTTCAAAGCGCCCGAAGTCGAACTCGTTGAGCCGGGTGTCCACCCGCACGGCCCCCAGCGCCGGACGCAGGCGCTGAGCCGCGGCCGCCAGCTGCTGCGCGCGCATCAGGCCCGACACCGCCAGCGGCACGCCCGCCGGCAACGCGGCGGCGAGGGCTGCCGCCGCCTCGCGCGTGGCCTCGGCCTGCGCCGGCACGTCGCTGATGCCGTAGCAATAACCACCGGGCAGGGCCACGGGGGCGTGGCGCCACAACCAGAGCCTCATCGCGGGCACCTCACCACCCGCCTCACCACGCCAGGACCAGCCCCAGCAGGAACAGCACCTCCGCCACCTGCTGCGTGGCGCCGAGACCGTCGCCGGTGAAGCCGCCCAGGCGGCGGCGCAACAGGCGGTGCATCCAGCCCGCCGCCAGCAGCGCCCCCAGCGCGCCCGCCCACCACGGCGCGGACGGCGCCCAGACCGCCAGCGCGGCGCCGGCCAGGGCCGCCCAGCCCAGTCCCGCGGCGAGGGCGCGGTGGCTCAGCGTGTCGGCCAGGGGTTTGCTTTTCGACGTCGCGGTGTCGCCCACGTGGGGCAGCGCGCGAATCAGCAGCAGCGGTGCCGTGCGCGACGCCACATGCGCCGCCGCCAGCGCCCAGGGCGCCAGCGCCGGCGACAGGCCGATCACCAAGGCCAGCAGCGACACACGCGCCAGCAGCGCCAGCGCCAGCGCCAGCGCGCCGTAGCTGCCGATGCGCGAGTCCTTCATGATCTCCAGCGCGCGCTCGCGGTCGAGGCTCCCGCCCAGACCGTCGGCCAGGTCGGCCAGCCCGTCTTCGTGAAACGCGCCGGTGAGCAAGGCCCCCGCCACCGACACCGCCACCGCCGCCACCCAGGCCGAGGCCGGCACCGGCGGCAGGCCGGCCAGCAACAGCGCCAGCGCAGCGCCCAGCAGTCCCCCCACGAGCAGGCCCACGCCGGGAAAGTGCGCCGCGCTGGCGCGCAGCATGGCGGGACTGAAGCCCACCCAGTCGGCCAGACGCCCCGTCACCGGCAGCCGGGTGAAAAACTGCACCGCGATCAGGTAGTGGCGCAGGAATCCGGCCACGCCACGCGGCGCGTCAGGCCCCGGTGCCGGGGCGGCGGAAGGTTCGGATTCCGCCATCTCAGCGCGGCGTGGTCAGGTCGGGTTCGCCGCCGGCGGTGGCCACGCCCGCGCTCTCGAAGCTGGCCATCTCGCGCAGCAAGGCGGTGGCGCTCACCAGCAGCGGCCAGGCCAGCGCGGCGCCCGAGCCTTCGCCGAGGCGCAAGCCCAGGTCCAGCAGCGGCTCGGCGCGCAGGTGGGCGAGCATCAGCGCGTGGCCACGCTCCCCCGAGCGGTGCGCGAACACGCAGCGCTGCAGCACGCGTGGCTGCAGCGCTGCGGCCACCAGCACGGCCGCGGTGGCGATGAAGCCGTCCACCACGACGACGCGGCGCTCACGCGCCGCCTGCACGGCGGCGCCGCACAGCGTGGCGATCTCGAAGCCGCCGAAAGCGGCCAGCGCGTCCAGCGGCGCGCGGGCGTCGGGGTGGCGCTGCAGCACCTCGCGCAGCAGCCCGATCTTGCGCTGCACGGCAGGGGCGTCCAGGCCGGTGCCGGCGCCGGTGCAGTCGGCGATGTCCAGGCCCGCGAGACGCGCCATCAGCAAGGAGGCGGCGGAGGTGTTGCCGATGCCCATCTCGCCGAGCAGCAGCGCGTTGCCGGGCAGCCGGCGCACGATCGCCCGGCCGTGGTCCAGCGCCTGTCGGCACTGCGCCGGGGTCATCGCGGGGCCTTCGAGACAGTCGGCGGTGCCGCGGGCGACCTTCGCGTCCACCAGACCCGGGCGGGGCGCGAAGTCGTGGTCCACGCCACAGTCGACCACCGTCAGGCCAATGCCGTGCTGACGCGCCAGCACACTCACCGCGGCGCCACCGGCCAGGAAGTTCTCGACCATCTGCCAGGTCACGTCGCGCGGGTAGGCCGAGGTGCCGCGAACGGCCAGGCCGTGGTCGGCCGCGCACACCAGCATCTGCGGGTCGCGCAGCTCCGGCGCGGTGGTGCCGAGGATCAGACCCACGCGCAGCGCCAGCGCCTCCAGGCGGCCCAACGATCCCAGCGGCTTGGTCTTGTTGTCCAGCGCGCGCTGCAAGGCCGCGGCGAGCGCGGGATCGTGCAGGTCATCCAGCGCGTCGAGGTCGGTGGGGGGCATGGGTGTGGTCATGGGGGTTCTCCGTCAAAAACGTCAGGGGCGATCAGCGCATCGAGCGCGGCGGGATCGAGGTGGTGGGCCACGGCGTCGGCCAGGCCGTCGAACACGCTGTCCAGCGTGGGCACGCCGGCCCCGAACAGGGCGCGCAGGGCCGCCGGGTCTTCAAACAGGCCGTGCAGGTACAGGCCCAGCACGCAGCCGGTGGCGTCGGCCCAGGCCAGTGCCGGGGCCACGGTCTGCACGGCATGGCCGGCGCGGACCATGGCCGGGTGCGGCACGGTCTGGCCGTGGTGGATTTCATAGCCGCCCAGTGTCACGCCAGACAGCGCCGCCCAGGGCCCCGTGAGGGCGGCGAAGCGGGCGGACGTGCGGCGCACGGTCTTGTCGGCGGCGAAGGAGGTCACGAGCGGCAGCAGGCCCAGCCCGGGCGCGTTGCCGTCGACACCGTGCGGATCGATCAGCGCCTCGCCCAGCATCTGCAGACCGCCACACACGCCCAACACCCGCCCGCCCGCGGCGGCGTGGGCGGCGACGGTGTGGTCGAGGCCGCGCTCGCGCAGCCACGCCAGGTCGGCCGCGGTCGCCTTGCTGCCGGGCAGCACCAGCCAGTCGGCGCCCGCGCAGTCGGCCGGAGAACGGGCCCACACCAGCCGCACGCCCGGCACCCGCTTGAGCGGCTGGAACTCGTCGAGGTTGCTCACCCGCGGGTAGGCGATCACCGCCACGGTGGTGTGCACCGCGCCGCAGGCGTGACCGCGGTCGTCGAACACGCCGTCCTCCTCGGGCAGACCGTGGTCCGCCCACCAAGGGATGACACCGACCGTGGGCACGCCGGTGAGGGCCTGGAGCTGCGCCGGCGCGGGCGCCAGCAGCGCCGGATCGCCCCGGAAGCGGTTGAGCACGAACCCGCGCAGCCGCGCCCGGTCGGCCTCGGGCAGCAGGGCCCAGGTGCCGTACAGGTGGGCGAAGGCGCCGCCGCGGTCGATGTCGGTCACGAGCAGGCAGCGGGCGTCGGCGTGGCGCGCCACGCGCAGATTGACGATGTCGCTGTCAATCAGGTTGATCTCGGCCGGCGAGCCGGCGCCTTCGATCACCACCACGTCGTGCGCGGCGCGCAGGCGGTCGAGCGCGGCCGCCGCGTCCGGCCACACCCGCTCGCAGCGCTCGCGCCAGGGCAGCGAGGCCAGCCCGTGCCGGACCCGACCGGCCACGACCACCTGGCTGCGGGTGTCGGTTTCGGGCTTGAGCAACACCGGATTCATGTCCACGCTCGGCACCGCCCGCGCGGCGAGCGCCTGGAAATACTGCGCGGCGCCGATCTCGCCGTCGGGCGCGTCGGGCCCGGTGGCGACGACCCGCGCGTTGTTGCTCATGTTTTGCGCCTTGAAAGGCGCCACGCGCCAGCCCTGGCGCGCGATGTGGCGGCACAGCGCGGTGGCCAGCCAGCTTTTGCCGGCGCCGCTGGACGTGCCCAGCACCATGACCGCGCGCGCCGCCATCCGGGGGTCAGCCCAGGCGCGAGCGCACGCCGAGCTTGTCCATCAGCGCGCGGTCCGCGCTCACGTCGGGGTTGCCGGTGGTGAGCAGCTTCTCGCCGTAGAAGATGGAGTTGGCGCCGGCCAGGAAACACAGGGCCTGCACCGCTTCGCTCATCTGCTGGCGCCCCGCCGACAGGCGCACGCGGGCGCGCGGCATGGTGATCCGGGCCACCGCGATCGTGCGCACGAACTCCAGCGGATCGAGGTCGGGCTGATCGGCCAGCGGCGTGCCTTCGACCTTCACCAGGTGGTTGATCGGCACCGATTCCGGGTAGTCGGGCGACAGGTTGGCCAGCTGCGCGACCAGGCCGGCGCGCTGGCGGCGCGATTCGCCCAGACCGACGATGCCGCCGCAGCAGACTTTGACCCCCGCGTGGCGCACGCGCTCCAGCGTGTCGAGGCGGTCCTGGTAGTCGCGGGTGGTGATGATGTCGCCGTAAAAGTCGGGCGCGCTGTCGAGGTTGTGGTTGTAGTAATCAAGCCCGGCGTCGCGCAGGGTTTCGGCGTGGCCCTCGTCGAGCATGCCCAGCGTGGCGCAGGCTTCCAGGCCCACGCCCTTGACCGCGCGCACCAGCTCGGCCACGGCCTCCACGTCGCGGTCCTTCGGTGCGCGCCACGCCGCGCCCATGCAGAAGCGGGTGGCGCCTGCCGCCTTGGCGCGCTCGGCGGCCTCGCGCACCGCGTCCACCGCCATCAGCTTGCCAGCGGCCAGCCCGGTGTCGTAGTGCACGGACTGCGGGCAGTAGCCGCAGTCCTCGGGGCAGCCGCCGGTCTTCACCGACAGCAGCGTCGCGAGCTCCACCTCGTTGGCATCGAAGTGTTCGCGGTGCACCGTCTGGGCGCGGAAGATCAGGTCGGCGAAGGGCAGCTCAAACAGCGCCGCCACCTCGTCCTCCGACCAGCGGCCGGTGGAGGCCGGGGACGCCGCAGCGGGCGTCGGCTGGGCGCGCGGCACGAGGCGCACGGGTTGTTCGGGGGGGGCGGTGAGGGATTCGCTCATGCGTGTTCTCCGGGGGAATCGTGTGGGGGCGTGAAGCCCGGCATTGTCGGTGCAGCGCGGGGGGGGAACCCCGGCGATGCCGTGCGGGGGACCACCACCCACGCGCCAGCGACGGGGTGGATGTCGAGCCGGTCGTCAAACACGGTGCGCACTGCCGCGCGGGTGGCGGCGTCGGCCGGCGGGCCGTGGTGGACGACCCGGCCCGATTGCATCACCAGCACCGCGTCGGCCTGCAGCGCCATGCCGACCTCGTGCAACACGCTGACCACGGTGCGGCCCTGCGCCGCAAGCCCGCGCACCAGGGCGAGCCAGTCGGCCTGGTGCGGCACGTCCAGGTTGGCCAGCGGTTCGTCCATCAACAGGACCGGCGCCTGCACCGCCAGCAGCCGCGCCAGCCGCACGCGCTGGCGCTCGCCGCCGGAGAGCGAGCCCAGCGTCCGTTCGCGCCAGGACCAGGCCTGGGTGGCGTGCAAGGCCTCGGTCACGGCCGCGCGGTCGGCCGCCGAGGGCGCGGCCAGCCAGCCCTGATGCGGCAGGCGACCGAGCATGACGAGATCCCACACGCGCAGGTCTTCGCCGCCGCTTTCTGCCTGACCGAGCCAGGCCAGGGTGCGCGCCCGCTCGCGGGCCGGCCAGGCCTCCCGCGGGCGATCCCGCAGCATGACCGCGCCGCGGTGGGGCACCACGCCGGCCAGGGCGCGCAGCAGCGTGGACTTGCCGGCGCCGTTCGGGCCGACCACGGCCGTCCAGCGGGCCGCCGCCAGCGTCACGTCCACGCCGGCCAGCACCTCACGACCGCCCAGCGACACCGCCAGCCCCGTGGCGCGCAGCGCGGCGGTCACGACCCGCCCCCCAGCACGCCGCGGCGGTGCATCAGCCACAACAGGTAGCCGCCACCCAGCAAGGCGGTCAACACGCCCACGGGCAGTTCCTGCGGTGCGATCAGCGCGCGCGCCGCGAGATCGGCCGCCAGCAGCAAGGCGCCGCCCATCAGCGCGCTCAGCAAGACCAGCGACGCGTGGCGGGCCGGCGCGATCGCCCGCACCAGATGCGGCGCGGCCAGACCCACAAAGGCAATCAGCCCGGTCTGGGCGACCGCGGCGCCGGTGGCCAGCGCCAGCGCGCCCACCAACGCCAGCCGGGCCGCGCCCAGCGGCAGCCCCAGGCTGCGGGCCGTCGCCTCGCCCAGCGCCAGTCCGTCCAACACACGGCCGAGACCCAGCGCGGTGAGGCCCGACAACCCCAGCGCCGCCGCCATCACGACCACCGCCGGCCAGCCCGACAGCGCGGTGCTGCCCAGCATGAAACCCTGCATCGCCTGCAACACCGCCGGGTCAGCCAGCGTGACCAGTTCGCGGGCCGCGCCCAGCACCACGCCCACAATCACGCCCGCCAGCAACAGCCGCAGCGTGTGTTGCACCCCACGCGCGAGCGCCAGCGTCAGGCCCACGCCGGCCAGCGCGCCAGCAAACGCCGCGCCGGTCAGACCCAGGCGCGACCAGCCGTCCAGCGCCATCGACGCCCCACCCGCGCCCACCAGCGCCAGCGCCACGCCCAGCGCCGCGCCGGATGCGCTGCCCAACAGGAACGGATCGGCCAGCGGGTTGCGGAACAGCCCCTGCGCCACCGCCCCCGCCAGCCCCAGCAGCGCCCCGGCGAGCCACGCGACCGCCGTGCGCGGCAGGCGGATGTCCCAGGCAATCTGCGCGGCCACCGCGTCGGCCGCAGCCGCGCCGGGCCAGGCCCAGCCGGTGCTGCCCACGCCCACGCCCAGCCAGCCGCCCACCACGGCCAGCACCACCAGCGCCACCGCCAGCACCACGGGGCGGGACCCGGCGGTCACCGCGTCCCCCGCACGGCCGCGCAGCGGGCCATCAACGCGGCCGCCTCGGCCATGCGCGGCCCGGGGCGCACCAGAATGTCACCCTGCGCGGGCGTGAATGTGCAAACGTGTCCTTCGCGCACGGCGCGCATCCCGGCCCAGCCGGGCCGCTGCGCCAGACCCGCCGCGTCGCGCTCGGCGATCAGGATCAGGTCTGGGTCGGCTCGCACCACGGCCTCCGGGTTGAGCCGTGGAAACGGACCCAAGGCCGCGTCGACCACGTTCACCCAGCCCAACCGCGCCATCAGTTCACCCATGAACGACGAGGGCCCGGCCGCGAACCCGCCGGCGCTGGCCTCCACATACACCCGCAGCGGCGGCACGCGCGACGGCTGGGCCGCCGCGGCCGCCGCCACGCCGTCTTCCACCGCCTGCCACACGCGGTCCGCCCGCGGCGCATCCAGCAAGCCCCCCAGCGCCAACAGCGCGGCGCGGGCCTGCGCGGTTGTGCGAGGCTCCAGCGCAACCACCCGCAAGCCCAGCGACTCCAGGCGTTCGATGCCGCGCGCCGACACGGCCGCGAGCACGACATCCGGCCGAAGCGCCACGATCGTCTCGATCTGCGGGTCCAGCCCCCCACCCACCGTGGGCAAGCCGCGCACCGACGCCGGGTGGTTGCTGTAGCGGTCCACGCCGACCAGCCGGTCGCACCGCCCCAGCGCGCACACGGTTTCGGTGAGCGACGGCAGCAGCGACACGATCCGCTGCGGCGGCGCCGGCAGGCGCACCGTCACCCCGCGGTCGTCGGTGATCGCCACCGGCGCGGCCTGCGCTGCCTGCGCAGTCGCCAGCAGCGCCGAGACCAGCAAGGCCCCGGCCAGCGAAACCAGCCGGGCGGCCAGCGAGGCCCCCACGCGCCAGCCGGCCGTCACCGCGACGCCCCCTTGAGCGTCCACGGCAGACCCGCCGCCATAAACGTCACCCGCTCACACACCGCCGCCACCGCCTGATTGAGGTTGCCCAGCGCATCCACAAAGCCCCGCACCTCGGCGCCCAGCGGCGTCACTCCCAGGCCAATCTCGTTGCTGACGAGCACCACCGGCCCGGCCGAGGCCTGCAGCGCCTCGCCGAGCGCCGTCACCGCCGCCGCCACATCCCCGGGCGGATCGGCTGGGTCCTGCAGCGGCATCAGGCGGTTGGTGAGCCACAGCGTGAGGCAGTCCACCACGACCAGCGTGTCGGCGTCGTTGAGCCGCTCCAGGGCGGCCGGCAGGTCGCGCGGGACTTCCAGCACCGCCAGCCCGGGCACCCGCTCGCGCCGGTGGCGCTCGATGCGCGCCCGCATTTCCTCATCGCCGGGCAAGGCCGTGGCCACCAGCACCGCGCGCCGCGAGGCTCCGCTCGCCATCCACGCGGCCGCCAGTGCCTCCGCCCGGCGCGACTTGCCGCTTTTCTGACCGCCGAGGATCAGCTCGGTGCGGGCCACCTCAACCATGGCGGTCCATCCACGCGGTGATCAGCCGGTGCAGGCGATTCACGCCATCGGTCAGCGCCGCTGGCCCGGGCTGCAGGATGTCGGCCGACTTCACCTCGTGCAGCTCCTGATTCACCACGGCCGGGACCGCCTCCCAGCCGGGCCGGGCGCACACCTTCTCCGGCCGGAAATGCTTGCCGCACCACGAGCCGATCACCAGATCAGGCGCGCGGCGCACGATTTCCAGCGGGTCGGCCACGATGCGGTCCTTGCCCAGCGGCATGACCGCCTTCTCGGGGAAGATGTCTTCGCCGCCGGCGGTGTGCACCAGCTCGGACACCCAGCGGATGGCGCTGATCGGCGGCTCGTCCCACTCCTCGAACCACACCCGCGGGCGCCGCTGGCCCCGCGCGAGGCGCGCGGCCACCTCAGCCCGCATGGCCGCCAGCCGTTCCCGGCTCGCAGCGATCCACGCCTGCCCCTCGTCCGCACAGCCCACCATCGCCGCCACCTGGAACAGCATGGTGTGGATCTCGTCGATGCTGCGCTGGTTAAAGACCGTGACCTGCACCCCGGCGCGGATCAGCGCCGCGGCGATGTCCGCCTGCAGATCAGAGAAACCAAACACGCAGTCCGGCTCCAGCGCGAGGATCTTGTCGATCTTGGCGCTGAGAAAGGCGCTGACCTTGGGCTTCTCCTCGCGCGCCCGGCGCGGCCGCACCGTGTAGCCCGAGATGCCCACGATGCGGTGCTCCTGCCCCAGCAGGTAGAGCCACTCGGTGGTCTCTTCGGTCAGGCAGACGATGCGCTGTGGTCCGGGGCGCGTCGCGGTCATGGCGCGTTCCTCAGCGCGGCGACCACTGCAGGCCGACGAAGAAGGCGCGACCGGACTGGTTGTAGCCGTAGGCGGTCTGGTAATCGCGGTCCGCCAGGTTCTCCACCCGCGCGGTCAGCGCCCAGTCACGGTCCACGCGCCAGCGCGCCTGCAGGTTCACCAGCGCGTAGCCGCCCAGCATCGGCCGGCCGGGCACCTCGGTGCGGTCACCGCTGACGCGCACGTCGCCGCCCAGCGTCCAGTCGCCCACCGGCACCGACAGCCCGGCACTGGCCAGCGCCCGCGCCCGCCGGATCAGCCGCTGGCCGGTGCTGCGGTCGGTCGGGTCCTGCAGCGTGAGGCTGGCGTGGGTGCTGGCGCGGCCCCATCGGCCGGTGGCACTGACCTCCAGTCCGCGGTTGCGCGCGGCCGACACGTTGTTGAACGAGAAGGTGTTGAAGTCGTACTGGAGCAGGTCATCGATGCGGGTGGTGAACCAGGTCGCGCGCACGATCTGACCATCCGCCGCCCACTGCAGGCCCAGCTCGGCCGAGCGCGCCGTCTCGGGACGCAGGGTCGGGTTGCCCGCGAACGGGTCGAACAGGTAGCCCAGCGGCGGCTGGTTGAACGCGGACGACACCGAGGCGATGGCCTTCCACGCCGGCGCGAACTGCCAGCCGTAGCCGAGGTAGCCGGTGGTCTTGGTCAGGCCGCCGTCGGTGCGGTCGCGGCGGGCGTTGAACTGCACGCTGTGCGGGCCGTACTCACCGGTCACGCCCGCGAACGCCGAGGTGACGCGACGCTCGCGCGTCAGGGCCACGCCCGTCGAGTCGCCCGCATCGATCTGCTGCGTCTGGCGCTCGACACCGGCGGTGAAGGTCTGCGCGCCGGCGAGCACGGTGTGCACCCACGACAGCGTGCGCGAGCGGGTGGTCGCGTCGCTGGTGTACGGGAAGCCGGTGAGGCGCGCGTCGTACTCCGCGCGCTCACGACCGGCCGACAGCGTCAGGGCGCTGGTCCAGCCGTCGCCAAGCCGGTTGTGGCTCACCAGCGCGGCCGAGCCGATCTGGTTGCGGCCGAAGTAGCGGTCGGTCGGACCGCCGAAGCCGCCGCCATCAAACGCGTATCGCCCGTCGATGGCCTGCAAGCGCAGCCCCAGCGACTGCTGCGGCGCCCAGTCGTGGTCAAGCGAGGCGTGGGCGCTGCTGTTCCGGTAGCCATCGCGGTCTCGGTTTTCGGTGGGGTACTGCACGGCGCTCATGGCCGAAAAGCCCTCGGTCACGCGGCGCGCCACGCCCAGGGAGAAGCGGGTGTCGCCCTGGCGGCCACTCACGCCAGCGCTGGCGCGGGCCGAACCGTACGACCCCAGCTCGGTGCTCGCGTAGGCGCGCGGCGCGCCTTCGCCCCGGCGGGTGAAGATCTGGATCACGCCGCCCACCGCACCGCTGCCGTAAATGGCCGACACGTTGCCGCGCACGATCTCCACGCGCTCGATGTGGTCCAGCGGAATGTGCTCCAGGCTCACGGTGCCGGTGGCGTCCTGCTTGGTCATCGGCACGCCGTCGATCAGCACCAGCACCTGCAGCGAGGCGCTGCCGCGCAGGAACAGGTTGGCGCTGGTCCCGGGACCGCCGTTCTGGGTGAATTGGAAGCCCGCCTCCCGCACCAGCAAGGACGGCAGATCGGGCGCCTGGCTGGCCTCAATGGCGTCGCGCCCGATCAGCGTGGTGTGCGGCAGGGCGTCCACCAGCAGCTGCTCGGAGCGTGCGGCGGTGACGACCGTTTCCTGGAGGGACGGCGAGGCTTGCGCCAGGCCGAGCGAAGGGGTGGCCAGCGCAGCGGCGGCCAAGGTCAGCGCGGCCCGGGGGGCGCGCGAAAGGCGGTTTTTCATGAGAAACCAGAGTCAGGGTGCCCTCACCGCCTTCCCCGACGGTGCATGGACGTCACGGCGGTGTCTTGCGACACCGCCACCGCGTTGGCCGGTATCCGGGCTGGCAGAACAACCTCCATCGCCTTCCCAGCGCGCGAACGCGGACCAGTGGCGGTGTGATGGAAGCGGAGCATCCGGTGCGTCGTGGCGACGTGCCGGCGGTCTCGTCTGCTTACCGTTGCGGGGGCAGCGCAGGTTAGGTCGGCCTTGTGGGGCTTTCCCTCCTGCTTCCCGTTGAACTGCGGCGTGAGAACCACACCGCGAGCACCAACGCGCCGCATTCTACGTGGCTCCATGACGCCAACCCTACAATGCCGCTGCCGGGAGTCATGACCATGTCCAGCCCCACCCCCCTCGACCAGCTCGCCGACCGCGTGGAGCGCCTGCTGTTGCGTCACGAAGAGCTGCAACGCACCAACGCCCTGTTGCTTGAGCAGGTGCAGGCCCTGCAGACCGAGCGCGACTCCCTGAAGTCCCGCCTCGTGGCAGCCCGCTCGCGGATCGACGCGCTGCTGGACCGCCTGCCGGCGACCGCGGCCGACTCCCGCAAGGACCCCGCATGAGCAGCGCGCCCGCCAAGCCCGAAACCCGCCAGCTGGAGGTCCAGATCATGGGCCAGAGCTACCTGCTCGCCTGTCCGGTCGGCGGCGAAGCCGCGCTGCTGGAAGCCGTGGAGCGGGTCGACACCGCGATGTGCCGCATCCGCGACGCGGGCAAGGTGAAGGCGCGCGACCGCATTGCCGTGCTGGCTTCGCTGAATCTTGCATTCGAACTCGCACAACGACCCGCCGCGGCGCCGGAAACCGTGACCGCAACGCCCTCCGGACCAGCCGGCCAGGCGCCCGCCGACGACGCCCGCGTGGCCGAGCTGATCGCCCGCGTGGACGCCGTGCTCGACCGGGACGGCCAGCTGCTCTGAGTGCCCCCGCGGGGCCAATACCCCTGCCGCGCGCCGAGCGCGACCGCCGGCGACCCGCGCGACCTGTCACCGACCCTACAATCCAGAGCGTCTGCGGTGCTGCTGGGCTTTATAGTTCCTGCAACCAATGCTCATTGAGCACGGGCTTGGTACATTGCGCGGCTGGTGCGAGCGTCTCGCGTCAGACGAACCCGATGCCCCGCTGCCCTCGCCCACCTGAACCCCGGTTCAGGATGCCGGCCTGGCGGCACTTGCAGACACCTTTCCCCCATGCCGTTTGAACCCCTGCTGATCGCGGAATTGGCCATCCTTGGCCTGTGCACTGGTTTCCTCGCGGGCTTGCTGGGCATCGGCGGCGGCATGCTGATGGTGCCGTTCATCACGCTGATCCTCACCGGCCGTGGCGTCTCGCCCGACCTCGCGGTCAAGATGGCCATCGCCACGTCGATGGCCACCATCGTCTTCACCGCGATCTCCAGCGTGCGCGCGCACCACAAGCGCGGTGCCGTGCGCTGGGACATCGTCAAAGGCCTGACCCCGGGCATCGTGCTGGGTGCGGCGCTGGCCAGCCTGGGCGTGTTCGCGGTGCTCAAGGGCTCGTGGCTCGCGCTGTTCTTCGCCGCCTTCGTGAGCTTCTCGGCCACGCAGATGCTGCTCGACAAGAAACCCAAGCCCACGCGCACGCTGCCCGGCACGCCGGGGTTGGTGGGCGCCGGTGGCGTGATCGGCTTCCTGTCGGGCCTGGTGGGAGCGGGCGGTGGTTTCGTCAGCGTGCCCTTCATGACCTGGTGCAACGTGGCCATCCACAACGCGGTGGCCACCAGCGCGGCGCTGGGCTTCCCGATTGCACTAGCCAATGCCGTGGGCTACATCGTCGCCGGTCAGGGCCTGGGCAACCTGCCGCCTTACTCCGTGGGCTACATCTATCTGCCAGCGCTGGTGGTGATTGCCTGCGCGAGCGTGCTGATGGCGCCGCTGGGCGTCAAGGCGGCCCACGCGCTGCCGGTGAAGGCCCTCAAGCGGGTGTTCGCCGGCATCCTGTACCTGCTGGCCGCGTACATGCTTTACAAAGGGCTGAGCGCCTGACCGGCGCGGCCGCTCACAGCGGCCGGTCGGCGATGACGATGCCGTCCTCGTCGGCCCAGAGCCAGTCGCCCGGCCGCACCCACACCCCCTGAAGCCGCACCGGCACGTCGCGCTGCCCGGGCACGCGCCGCTCGGTGGGCAGCGGCATGCTGGCCAACGCGCGGATGCCCACGGCGCACGCGCGCAGTTCGGCCACGTCGCGCACGCAACCGTCGATCACCACGCCGGCCCAGCCGTTGCGAGCCGCCGCCGCGCCGAGATTGCCCCCCAACAGGGCTCGCCGCAGCGAGCCTCCACCGTCCACCACCAGCACCCGCCCTTCGCCGGGACTCTCGACCGCGGCCTTCACCGGCGTGTTGTCTTCAAAACACTGCACCGTGACCACGGGGCCGACAAAGCGGGTGACGGCGCCGAAATCGCGAAACACCGGTGGGAGTACGCGGAAGGCACCGGAGCCCTCGTTTTTGTGCGCGTCACACAGGTCGCAGGTGGGGGTGAATGGGATGGTTTGGAGAGGGCTGTTCATGCGGCCATTGTGCGCATTCCGCCGGGTGCGGCGCGCCGTCGCTCGGCCCGGCGCCGGAGGATGTTGTTTTCAGGGCCAAAAACCGGCGTTTCCCGAGGGAAAACCGCGTGAAATCAGCGCTCGCCACCTTGGATTGGCGCATCAAGTCCATTAGCATCCGCAACACCGGTGTGAAAGCGCGTTTTCCGCTGGTGATCACGTCAACTTCTAGAAGGAACTTCCACATGGCAACTGCGAAGAAAGCTCCCGCGAAGAAAGCGGCACCGGCCAAGAAAGCCGCCGCACCCGCGAAGAAGGCCGCCCCGGCCAAGAAAGCGGCCGCCCCGGCGAAGAAGGCGGCCCCGGCCAAGAAGGCCGCCGCACCGGCGAAGAAAGCGGCTCCGGCCAAGAAGGCCGCCGCGCCCGCCAAGAAGGCCGCCCCGGCCAAGAAGCGCACCCCGAACGCCGCCTTCATGAAGGCCATGACGCCCAGCGCCGCGCTGGCCGCCATCGTCGGCAGCAACCCGCTGCCGCGCACCGAGGTGACCAAGAAGGTCTGGGAATACATCAAGAAGAACAAGCTGCAGGACGCGGTCAACAAGCGCATGATCAACGCCGACGCCAAACTGAAGGAAATCTTCAAGAAGGCCCAAGCGTCCATGTTCGAGATGACCAAGCTGATCAACGACCACCTGAAGTGATCGTTTGAAGCAGCCGCGTGGTGATCGTTGCGGTCACCACCATGAAAAAAGCCGGTGCTCGCACCGGCTTTTTTCATGGCGATGCCCAGTGCGTCGCCCCGCTGATCACGCGGGGGTCTCGGCCTCAGCGCAGCGTTGCCGCAAGTGGGCCAGCGCTTCCTGCACCTGATCGATCAGGATGAGACACAGGTCGCCCGGCTGCAGGCGCTCCAGCGCGGTGTCGATGGCGATGAACTCGCCATGGATCGTATCGATGCGGCGCGTGCGGGTCGCGCCGTCCAGTCCCTGGCGCAGCAACGCGGTGACCTCGCCTTCGGCGCGGCCGCGCTGGCACGCGTCTTCGTACAGGATCACCTCGTCGAACGATGCACCCAACACCTGCGTCTGCTCCCGAATATCCACGTCGCGCCGGTCGCCCGCGCCGCTGATCACGACCAGGCGACGCTGCGCCGGCAGTTGTTCGGTGGCCGCCACGAGCGCGCGCATCGCATCCGGGTTGTGGCCGTAGTCGGCGATCACGGTGGCGCCACGGTAGTTCATCAGGTTGAACCGGCCCGGGACACTGTCGCTGTCGCTGCGGAAGGTGGCCAAGCCCTTGCGAATCTGCGCCCAGGGCATGCCCAGGCCCCACGCGGCGGCCAGCGCCGCCATCGCGTTCTCCACCTGAAAACCGATCCGCCCGGCGAGCGTGAACGGCACGTCGGCCAGCGCCACTTCGTGGCGACGTCCGCCCTGCTGGGCCACGATGTGACCGTTCTCCACCCACACCGCCCGGCGGCCTTGGGCGCGGTGCGTGGCCAGCACCGGGTGGTTGCCGTCGGCCGCGAAAAAGATGACCTGCCCGCTGCACACCTCGGCCATGCGAACGCAGTGCGGGTCGGTGGCGTTGAGCACGCCGTAGCCACCCTGGGCCACGTTCTGGATGATCACGCGCTTGAGCACCGCGATGTCTTCGACCGTGGTGATGTAGTTCAGGCCGAGGTGGTCGCCCGCGCCAATGTTGGTGCACACCGCGACCTGGCAGCGGTCGAAACCAAGGCCTTCCCGCAGGATGCCGCCGCGGGCGGTCTCGAACACGGCCGCATCCACCTCCGGGTGCATCAGCACGTTGCGCGCACTGCGCGGGCCGGCGCAGTCGCCGCTGTCGGTCTGCCGGCCGTTGACGTACACGCCGTCGGTGTTGGTCATGCCCACCCGCAGGCCCTGGGTGCGAAGCAGGTGCGCCACGAGCCGCGCGGTCGTGGTCTTTCCGTTGGTGCCGGTGACGGCCACCACCGGAATGCGGCCGTTCTCCCCCGGCGGGTAGAGGTGATCGATGATCGCTTCCCCGACGGCGCGACCCTTGCCGTAGCTGGGCTGCAAGTGCATGCGCAGACCGGGCGCGGCATTGACCTCGACCACGCCCCCGCTCTGCTCCTCCAGCGGACGCAGCACGCTCTCGCACACGACGTCCACACCGCACACGTCCAGCCCGATCATGCGCGCGGCCGCCACGGCGCGCGCCGCCACTTCCGGGTGCACGTCGTCGGTCACGTCGGTGGCGGTGCCGCCGGTGGACAGGTTCGCGTTGTTGCGCAACACGACGCGCTCGCCCTTGGCCGGCACGGTGTCGGGCGCGTGGCCCTGGGCCTTCAGGCGGGCCAGCGCGATGTCGTCGATGCGCATGCGGGTCAGCGACGTGGCATGGCCGTCACCGCGGCGCGGGTCGGCGTTGACCGCGGCCACCAGCTCGGCGACCGTGTGCACGCCATCACCGATGACCTGGGGCGGGTCGCGGCGCGCCGCCGCCACCAGCCGGTTGCCCACCACAAGCAGGCGGTAGTCGCTGCCCGGCAGATATTTCTCCACCATCGGCTGGCCATACTCGGCCGCCACGCGCACCGCCATCTCCAGGTGGTCGCGCTCGGTGATGTTCACCGTCACGCCCTTGCCCTGGTTGCCGTCGCGCGGCTTGACCACGACCGGCAGACCGATCTCCTGCGCCACGGACCAGGCCTCGTCGGCACTGTCCACCGGCCGGCCGCGCGGCACCGGCACGCCGGCGGCCCGCAGCAGGTTTTTGCTGAGTTCCTTGTCCTGCGCGATGCTCTCGGAGACGGCGCTGGTGCCGTCGACCTCGGCGGCCCAGATGCGGCGCTGACGCGAGCCCCAGCCGAACTGCACCAGCGAGCCCTGCGTGAGCCGGCGGTAGGGGATGCCGCGGGCCACCGCCGCCTGCACGATCGAGCCGGTCGACGGGCCCAGGCGCACGTCTTCGTCGATGTCGCGCAGGCGGGCCACCACGGCATCGACGTCGAACGGCTCGTCCGATTGGCCGCGCGCCACGGCGATCAGGCGCTCGGCCGCCTTCAGCGCTTCGCGGCCCACCTGTTCCTCGGTGTATTCCACGACCACCTGATAGGTGCCACGCTCCACCGTTTCGGTGCAGCGCGAGAAGGTGACGGGACAGCCGGCCTGGGCCTGCAGCTCCAGCGCAACGAGCTTGAGCACGTTGGCCAGCGACAGCTCGTGCGCCTCCCGCGGCCAGCGGCCCAGGGCGGGAAATCGCTCGCGCAGCGCGGTGTCGAAGCCCGGCAGCGAGGCCAGGGAGCGTTCGTCCGGCTGGCAGTGCACGATCGCCTCGATGGCGGTCTGGCGGGTCCAGAGGTTGGGGCCCCGAAGGGCGCGGATGCGGGAGATATCCATAACGGGCTGGGTCTCGCGGAGGGTCGCTGGATCGCGGGGGTCGCGCAGGCGTGTCGCGGGGATGGAGGTCAGTCGCGCGGCAGCGAGTCAAAGCGCTGCAGACCGGCGGCGATGAGGGAGGGGCTCAAGCCGGTGGCCCAGGCGGCGGCAGCAGCGCCGCACAGCACGCGCGCCCGGTCGGCGGAGGTGCCGGCGGCCAGCGGCGCGCGGGCCTGCGGGACCGTCTCCTGGCCCTCAAACAGGCACACCGCCCCGTCGACCCAGCGCACCGTGCGCGACAGGCCCGCGTCCGCCGCCGGGGCTGCGGCGGTGCCATAGCCCACGCAGGCGCCGTCACAGTGGCGTCCGAGTTCGACCACGCCGGGCGCATCGAGGTTGAGCACGCAGGCTCCGGCGTCGAGCACCACGTCGACCTGCGTGCGCAGGACCCGGGGCATGCCGCCGGCATCCAACACGTCATGGCGGGCCAGCGATTCCCAGCCGTCGAGGTCGGTGACCACCCCAACCAGGCACCGGTCGTACGGCAGGCCGTGGTCGAGAATCAGACCCGGCGAGCTCTCCACCACCAGCGAGTGGATGTCGCGGTTCATCAGCAGGCGCTGGCATTGGTCCCAGTAGTCAGACGCGGCGGCCTCGACCCGACGCCGCCCGATGAAGATCCCATCGGCGCAGGCCAGGCCGGCCGGGGCGTGCTCGAGGTCGAGCAGGAAGGCGGCGGCCCGGGCCAGCAGCGCGGTGTCGCGGGTGCCGGCGATGCCGACGACCGGAATGCGGCCGGCCATGGGCGTGGCGGGGTCGAACAGGTGATCGACAATGGCCTCGCCCACGGGGCGCGGCTGGCCAATGGCCGGGCGCAGGTGCATCAGCAGCCCGGGGCCGGCATTGACCTCCACGATGGCGCCGCCGACCGCGTGCAGCGGCTGACGGATGTCTTCCGTCACGAGGTCGATGCCGGCGATGTCGAGTCCCACGGTGCGGGCCGCCAGTGCCGCCATGTAAGCCACCTCGGGATGCACCTCGTCGGTGCAATCGAATGGCATGTTGCCATTGCGCTGAACCAGCACGCGCTGGCCATCGGCCGGCACCGAATCGCCGGTCAGCCCCTGGCGCTCCAGCAGCAGGCGGATGGCGGGCTCGCGCTCCAGCCGCAGCGTCTCCAGCGGAAACTCCTCGGCCTCGCCGCGGCGCGGGTCGCTGTTGAGTTGGGTGTCGATCAGCGCGCGCACGGTGGAGCGGCCATCGCCGGTGATCCACAGCACCTCGCCGCGGTTGGCCGCCACGACCTTGCCGCCCACGACCAGCACGCGGTGCTCGGCACCGCGGATGAATTTTTCGACGATGACCTCGCTGCCCTCGGCCTCGGCGATGGCGTAGGCGCGCTCAATGTCGGCCTGATCGCTCAGTTCGAGCGACACGCCGCGGCCGTGGTTGGCGTCGCTGGGCTTGACCACCACCGGCAGGCCGATGTCCTGCGCGGCCTCCCAGGCGTCGGCCGGGCTGTCGACCACCCGCCCCTCCGGCACGGGCACGCCGCAGGCGACCAGCAGGCCTTTGGTGAGGTCCTTGTCGCTGGCGATGTTCTCGGCGATGGCGCTGGTGAGGTCGGTCTCGGCGGTCCAGATGCGGCGCTGGCGCGCGCCCTGGCCGAGCTGCACGAGGTTGCCATCGTTCAGGCGCAGGTGGGGGATGCCGCGCGCGGTGGCGGCCCCCACGATGGCGGCCGTTGACGGGCCCAGCCAGGTCGAATCAACCACCTCGCGCAGCGCATCCACCGCGGCCGGCACGTCAAAAGGCTCGTCGTTGAGGGCGGCATGGATCAGGGCCAGCCCGTGCTGCAGCGCGGCTTCGCCGGTCGCCTGGTTGCGGGCGCGAAAGACCATGCGGTAGACGCCTTCGCGGGAGGTGCTGCGCGTCTGGCCGAAGCCCGTGGGCATGCCCGCGCGGTTGAGCAGCTCGATCACGCAATGCTCCAGCACGTGACCGGCCCAGGTGCCCTCGCGCAGGCGCTGCACGAAGCCGCCGTGCTCACCGACGCCGCAGTGGTGGGATTCCAGCCCGGGCAGCCAGGCCAGCAGCCGGTCCACAAAGCCCGGCACGGTGTTCGACGGGTGCTGTTCCAGGCTGCCCAGGTCCAGCCAGACCTCCAGGGTGGAGCGGTAGGTCCAGGCGTTGGGGCCACCCAGGAACCGGTGCTGCAGGACCTGCAGCGCGAAGCGGGTCGAACTCATAAATGCGGTGGTTGGATACACAAAGGCCGGGCATCCAACCCGGCCAAGTCCGGCGCCGCTGGCAGCGCCGCGCTGCGCGCTATCGCGCGAACGCGGGTGCTATTTTGCGATGAACCTACCGTGTTCGCCTGAACGCTTCTTAAGTTTTTGGCACCGGATGTGTCGCCTCGGTGCGGCGCGGCAGATGACGGACAATCCCGCTCCCATGCAAGCCGCTCCCGACCACCCGGCGCCCGACCGCGCCGACGCCCTGCCCCCCGGCGTGTCGCCGGACGACGTGCTCGCCCGCGCCGCAATCGACCTTGACGCGGCCGGCCGCTTCTCCGAGGGACAGTTGCTCCTGACGGGGCAGGCGCTGTGGTCACAGGCCGGCGATGGCGCGTGGTCCTCGCATCCGCTGGCGGCGGGCCAGCGCCTGCGCCACACCGACCTGGCGGGCGTGGCGTCGCTGGATCTGCTGGACGACAACGGCCTCGTGGCGCGCTGGCGGCTGACGCTGGCGCACAACGTTTCGGCCCTGCGCCTGGCAAGGTCTTTTGAGGCCGCCGTGGCCCGCGCGGCCCGCGGCGAGGGCCGTCCGGTGGCCGAGGCCGCCGCCTGCCCCACGTGTCAGGCGCCGTTGCCGCCCGACAGCGATGACTGCGAAAACTGCCAGCGCGAGTTCAACGAGCCGCCCTCCACCTGGGTCCTGCTGCGCCTGTGGCGTTTCGCGCGGCCCTACCGCTGGCAGCTGCTGGCCGGTTTTCTGCTCACGCTGGCGTCCACCGCCGCCACGCTGGTGCCGCCCTACCTGACGATCCCGCTGATGGACGACGTGTTGATCCCGTTCCAGAACGGCCAGCGCATCGACGCCGCCTACGTGGCGCTGCTGCTCAGCGGCCTGCTCGGCTCGGGCCTGCTCGCCTGGGGCCTGGGCTGGGCGCGCACCTGGCTGCTGGCGCTGGTGTCCGAGCGGATCGCGGCCGACCTGCGCACCAGCGCCTTCGACCACCTGCTCGGCCTCTCCCTCGACTATTTCGGCGCCAAGCGCACCGGCGACCTCATCGCCCGCATCGGCTCCGAGACCGACCGCATCTCGGTGTTCCTGTCGCTGCACGCGCTCGACTTCGCCACCGACGTGCTGATGCTCACCATGACCTCGGTGATCCTGTTCTCGATCAACCCGTGGCTGGCGCTCGTCACGCTGCTGCCCCTGCCCTTCATCGCCTGGATGATTCACCTCGTGCGCGACCGGCTGCGCACCGGCTTTGAGAAGGTGGACCGGGTCTGGGGTGACGTGACGAACGTGCTGGCCGACACCATTCCGGGTATCCGCGTGGTCAAGGCCTTCGCCCAGGAGCGCCGCGAGTCCGGCCGTTTCCACGACGCCAACGTCCAGAACCTCGGTGTCAACGACCGCATCAACAAGACCTGGAGCCTGTTCTCGCCCACCGTGACCCTGCTGACCGACGTTGGCCTGCTGGTGGTCTGGGGCTTTGGCATCTGGCAAATCGCCAAGGGCGACATCACCGTGGGCGTGCTGACCGCCTTCATCGCCTACATCGGCCGCTTCTACGGCCGCCTCGATTCGATGAGCCGGATCGTCTCCGTGACCCAGAAGGCCGCCGCCGGCGCCAAGCGCATCTTCGACATCCTGGACCACACCTCCAACGTGCCCGAGCCGACCGACCCGGTCACGATCGAGCGGGTGCAGGGCGGGCTGCGCATCGACAGCATCGGCTTCCGCTACGGCAACCGCTCGGTCATCCGCGACCTCAGCCTGGACATCCGCCCCGGCGAAATGATCGGGCTGGTCGGCCACAGCGGGTCGGGCAAGAGCACGCTGGTCAACCTGATCTGCCGGTTCTACGACGTGACCGACGGCCGCATCCTGCTCGACGGCACGGACATCCGCCGCCTGCGGGTGAGCGACTTCCGGCGCCACATCGGACTGGTGCTGCAGGAGCCCTTCCTCTTCTTCGGCACGGTGGCCGACAACATCGCCTACGGCAAGCCCGGCGCCACCCGCGAAGAGATCGTGGCCGCCGCCCGCGCCGCCCACGCGCACGATTTCATCCTGCGGCTGCCGCAAGGCTACGACTCGCTGGTGGGCGAACGCGGACAGGGCCTGTCCGGTGGAGAGCGCCAGCGCATCAGCATCGCCCGCGCGCTGCTGATCGACCCGCGCATCCTCATCCTGGACGAGGCGACTTCGGCGGTGGACACCGAGACCGAGAAGGAGATCCAGAAGGCGCTGGACAACCTGGTGCAAGGCCGCACGACGATCGCCATCGCCCACCGCCTGTCCACGCTGCGCAAGGCCGACCGGCTGGTGGTGATGGACCGCGGCGAGGTGGTGGAAGTCGGACCACACGACGACCTGATGGCGCGCCAGGGCGCGTATTGGCGGCTGTACGAAGCGCAGGCGCGCCAGGCCGCCAGCGAGGAGGAGGCCGAAGAGCACGAGGCCCGGCTGGTCGCGCAGCAGCTGCCCCAGCCCTCGGCCCACACGCAGGGAGGTGTGGCATGAGCGAGAACGCACAACCCGGCGGGACGGTGGTGGCCTTGTGGCGCGACAGCCTGGGGCGCTGGGTCTGCCGCGACGCCCAGGGCACCGTGCACGTGGGCGTGCAGCCGGTGCGGGCGTTCCCGCTGACCGCCCCCGACGAGGCGATCAGCGTGGTCGGCCCGGCGGGCGATGAGCTGCTGTTTGTCGCCCGGCTCAGCGACGCCCCCACCGATTGGCGCGACGCGCTGGTGACCGCGCTGGGCGAGCGCGAGTTCACGCCGGTGATTGAGCGCATCCGCGCGGTCAGCACATTCGCCACGCCCAGCACCTGGCAGGTCGACACCGACCGCGGCCCGACCGAGCTGGTGCTCAAGGGCGAGGAAGACATCCGCCGGCTGCCCGGCACCCCGCGCCTGCTGGTCACCAGCGCGCACGGCGTGGTGTTCGAGATCCGCGACCGCAACGCGCTCGATCGCGGGTCGCGCCGCCTGCTGGAACGCTTTCTCTGAGACGGCGCGTCAGTGCCCGGCGGCCCGCGCCGCGGCGCGGATGGCGCTGAGCGTGCCGCGGGTGGTGATGACCTCGGGGTCCAGCGGCAGCTCGATGACCGTGCCCACCGGCGCGTCCAGCGCGCGCCGCAGGGCAGGCTCAAAGCCCGCTGTCTCGGTGACGCGCTCGGCCGCCCAGCCGTAGGCGCGCGCCAGCGCCACGAAATCGGGGTTGGCCAGCGCAGACCCGCTCACCCGCTCCGGGTACTCGCGTTCCTGGTGCATCCGGATGGTGCCGTAGGCGCCGTTGTTGACCAGCAGGACGATCGTGCGCGCACCGTGCTGCGCGGCGGTGGCCAGCTCCTGCCCGTTCATGAGGAAATCGCCATCGCCGGCGATCGTGAACACGGTGCGCCCGGTGAGCAGCGCCGCCGCGATGCCGGCCGGCACGCCGTAGCCCATGGCGCCGTTGGTGGGGGCGAGTTGCGTCTTGCGGCCGCGCGCCAGGCCCGGGTAGCGGTAGAAGCGGTGCAGCCAGCTGGCGAAGTTGCCCGCGCCGTTGGTGAGCACGGCGTCGGCTGGCAGCAGGCGCTGCAGGGTGTGGATCACCGCGGGCATGTCGATCGGGCCGGGCAGCGCCACGCCGCCGTTGGCCGGGTCGATGTTGGCCAGGTAGTCGGCGTGGGCCTCGCGCGCCCAGGCGCTCCAGGCCACGGTGGGCGGCGCGGTGAGCACCTCCAGCGAGCGGGCCGCGGCGTCCATGGTGGCGTGGATGGCCAGGGTGGCGCGGTACACGCGGTGAAGCTCCTCGGCACTGGCGTGAACGTGGACCAGCGTCTGGCGCGGCTCGGGCGCTTCGATGAGCGTGTAGCCGCCGGTGGTGGCTTCGCCCAGGCGGGGGCCGAGCGCAATCAGCAGGTCGGCCTCGCGGATGCGGCGGGCCAGCGCCGGGTTGATGCCCAGCCCCACGTCCCCGGCGTACAGCGGGTGGTGGTTGTCGAAGGTGTCCTGAAAGCGGAAGGCGTTGGCCACCGGCAGCTGCCAGTTGTCGGCAAACCGCTCCAGCGCGGCCGCGGCCTGCGGCGTCCAGCCGCCACCGCCGGCGATCACCAGCGGCCGCTGCGCCGCCAGCAAGCGCTCGCGCAGGCTGCGCAGGGCACCGGGGTCGCTCCACGCGGGGGCCGGCTCCACCCGCGGCAGCGGTTCAGCACTGACGCGCTCGGTCAGCATGTCTTCCGGCAGCACGAGCACCACCGGACCCGGCCGTCCGCCCATGGCCGTGGCGAAGGCGCGCGCCACGTACTCCGGCAGGCGCCGCGCGTCGTCGATGCGCTCGACCCGCTTGGCCAGCGGCCCGAAGAAGCGGAAGAAGTCCACCTCCTGGAACGCCTCGCGGTCGCGCGCGTCGCGCGCCACGTCGCCCACGAACAAGACCATCGGCGTGCTGTCCTGAAAGGCGGTGTGCACCCCGATGGAGGCGTTCGTGGCGCCGGGGCCGCGGGTCACGAAACACACGCCCGGACGCCCGGTGAGCTTGCCCTGCGCCTCGGCCATGAAGGCCGCCCCACCCTCCTGGCGGTTGGTGATGAAGCGGATGCGGTCGCGCCGCGCGTGAAGGCCGTCGAGCACGGCAAGAAAGCTCTCGCCCGGCACACCAAAGGCGTGCGTCACGCCCTGGGCAATCAGGCAATCGACCAGCAGGTGGCCGGCGAGTCGGGACTCGGACATGGGATCAGACTCCGTGGAAGCAGGAAAACGGCTCAGGCGGTGCGGCGACCGACGCCCACCGCCGCCAGCACCGACAAGCCCAGCACCAGCGCGCCGCCGAGCAAGGTGGCGCTGTACCAGCCGCGGTCCATGAACAGGCCAAAGAGCGCGGGTGACAGCGCGAACCCGACGTCGAGGCCGGAATACACCGTGCCATAGACGCGGCCGGTCGCGCCCTTGGGCGTGGCTTTCTTGATCATCATGTCGCGGCTCGGCCCGCCCACGCCGACGGCAAAGCCGGTGGCGGCCAGCGCGACCAGCGTGCCGGTGGCACCGAGCCAGCCCGTGGCGCACAAAGCCAGCAGCAGCGCGCCGCCCGTCATGGCAACCGCCACCACGCGATCGCTGCTCAGGCCGTGCCGGTGTCCGTAGGCCGCCACGAAGCCGCCGACCAGCATGCCCACGGCCCCGCACAGCATGTAGGCGCTGACGGTGAGCGTGGCGGTCTCCATGCCCACCCCGTGCAAGGCCTTGAGGATGGATGGCGCGAAGCTCTGCACGACGGCCAGGGTCATGGTCGAGAGCAGGAAGAAGGCGAAGCACCACCAGACCACCGGCAGGCGCAGAAACGCCAGGTCGTCGCCGCGCGACGCCCCCGCCGCGCGCACCACCACCTCGGTGCGCAAGCGATCGCGCTGCCAGAACAACACCCCCAGCACCACCACGTACAGCACCGCCGCGCACTGATAAGCCACGCGCCAGTCGGCCGCCGCCGTGATGCCCACCAGGAAAGCCGGCGCGAGCGCCCACCCCAGGTTGCCGGTCAGCCCGTGCACGCTGAACGCGTGGCCGAGCCGCGCCGCCGACACGCGCTGGTTGAGGATGGTGAAGTCGGCCGGGTGAAACGGCGCGTTGCCCAGCCCGGCGAGCACCGCCACCGCCATCAGCCCGGCGTACCCCGTGGCTTGCGACGCGACGAGCGAGGCCAGCAAAAAGCAGCTGATCGCGGCGAACAGGACGGGCCGCGCGCCCACCCGATCCACCACGAAGCCGGACAGGGCCTGACCGGTGCCGGAGATGACGAAGAACACCGTCATCAGCAGGCCGACATCGGAAAAGCTCAGGCCGAAGTCGCGGATGAACACCGGAAACAGCGGCGCAAGCAGCAGGTGGGAGAAATGGGACGTGCCGTGGGCCAGGCCCACCAGGCCGATCACGGCGGCGTCCTGGCGCAGCGGCACGGGCGGGGGCGGGGCGACGGGCGCGGTGGTGGCGGCGGCGGTCATGCCCGCATGGTAGTGCGGGCGCCCGGCGGGCGGGGTCGCGGGCGGCTCAATGCACCGACTCGGCCACAACCGACTCGGCCGGCAGCGCCTCGCGCACGCGGTCGAGCGCGCTGGAGACGACGTCGTGCACCGCCAGCGGCCGCAGATGACGCGCGGCCAGCAGGCGCTCGCAGCTGCGGCGGGTCATGGTGTGCGCGGTGCCGCCGCGCCCCAGGAACATGAACAGGGTGCCGCGCGCGCTCGCCCAGACCAGTTCCGCCCGCACCCACTGGCCCTGCGACCAGAGATCCACCCAGCTGCCCGCCCGCAGGCGGTCGAGCTGATGCACCACCGGTCCGCCGTCCGCGTCACCCCCGTGATCGGCGGCGGCAGCCATCGTGCCTTCAAGCTCCGCTGCCAGCGGCGGTGCATCGCCCCGCACGGTGTCGGCAAAACCCGCGGCCTCCTGCTCCTGCCGACCCAGCCAGGGCTGTTCGGCCGCGCGCGGGATGCGCTGTTCGGCCGTGGCGGGCTCCAGCATGTCGGCCGGCAGCGGCTCGGCCACCGTGTCGGGAAACTCGTCGGCTTCCAGCGGCGCGCGGCCGGACTGGCGCGCATCGACGCGCTTGCGGGCCGCGCGCAGCTTGAGCACGGGCTCATGGAGCCGCAGCAACGACGCGAAAAAACTCTCGGTCGCCTCCGGCGGATGCTCCAGCGCCCGCAGGCCGGCCCGCAGCGTGAGCAGCAGAGGCGGCACGATCTGAAACAGCTGGGCCGGCCGGCGCAGCGTCACCTCCTGCCGAATGCTCCACAGCAGCTGCGAAATGGCCTTGCGGTAGCCGCCGGGGTCGGGTTCGCCGGCAGTGGCCTTCATGCGGGCATCGGCGATCACCAGCGACCACGGGCCGTAGAGGAAATCCAGGATGAACGCCGGCGCGGCCTCGATGTCCGGGCGCTTGCTGATTTCCCACGCGACCTGGTCCGCCACGGTCTGGCGATCCTCGGCGTGCTGCACCGCCTGCACCCGCGTCTGGCGCTGCGCCGCGTCGGCCGCGTCCTCCGCGTCCCAGCGCGCCTGCAGGTCCGCCAGCGCCTCCCCGAACAGCCCGGCATCCTCGGTGCCCGAGTCGTTGAGCCCCAGGAACGCGGCACGAACCGGCGAGAAGAACGCATCGAACGCGGGGTCGAATTCGTCGTTGTAGCGGAAGCTGCGCTGCGCGACCCGCTCGACCAGGCGACGCGCCGGGTGGTCGGGTTCGTTGAAATAGCGCGGGTGGGCGAGCGCCAGGCGCAGCAGCGCAGGCTCCAGCGCCACCACCGCTTCACGCACCGGCGCCAGCAGCAGCGGATCGCTCGCCACCTGGTTGACCAGCATGCGCACCACGTCTAGGCCCATGGCCTGCGGCAGCGCCTGGGCCTGGGCCTTGAGGTCCAGCAGCACGCCGGCGCGGTGCAGTGGCGACGCGGCTTCGCCCCATTGCTCGCGGCTCAGCGGCGTGGTGGTGTCGACCGCCCGGGCCGGCCGGTCGACCGCGGCGAGATGGCGCTGCGCCTCGCGCCGCTGCCGCACGGCCTGCTCGTCGTGGGTGTAGGCAGCGATGTCTTGCCGCAACCGACCGCGCTCTTCCTCGACGGCGTCATAGAAGTCGTGGGTCAGCGCCCGGTCATAGCGGGCGTGATGCCCTTCCTGCAGAAACGCGTGGTAGGTCGCCTGATCGATGGGAGAGCGCACCTTCGCCAGCGCGGCCATGTCCGGCAACAGCGGATCGACCGGCTCCGGCGCCGGCTCGCCGCCGGGCAGGTCAAACCACTCGGAGGTCAGGCCATAGCCGGAGCCGCCCGCGCCCTCCTCGCCCGGCCGCTGGCCCGCGGCCTCGGCCGCCAGCCGCACCCGGTAGCCGGCTTCCGCGACATTGGCCTTCTGCAGGCGCGCAGCCACCTGGGCATACAGCCCGCGCAACTCCCGCCCCATCGGCCCCGGCAGGGCCTTGAACCAGGCCGCCCGCACCTGCCGGTCGGACTCGGTGGCCGACATCAGGTCGCGCAGCTCGCGCATGAAGACCGACGGCCGCAGCGGATTGAGGTCGGCGCGCACCGCGTCCAGCCCCACCAGCGAGCTCATCCGGGCGTCGAGCGCGGCCAGCTCCTGCTCCACCAGCGGCAGCAGGCTCTGCAGGGCGCGCTTGAACTCGAGCTGCTCGTTGAAATCGTCCTCGTCCACCAGCGAAAGCAGCCGCGAGTCGCTGAGCAGCCCCATGCGGGAACTCGACGGTTCCGGCTCGTCGCTCAGAAAAGCCGCCTTCAGCCGCTCCGGGTAGGCCTTGGACCAGGCGACTTTGTGGCGCATCAAGCCGGCCCAGGCCTCCGAGTCCCGGTCGGCCACGAGCGTGTCCCGGCGGGAGTTGCCGTCGAGCTGGCTGGTGATGATGGCGTCGATGCAACGCACCAGCATGCCCGGCGCAGCCTTCACCGCGTCGTCAAAGCACTGCTGCAGCAGGGGAGAGACGGCCTTCATGACGGGACAACGAGGGTGGCCGGGGCGGTAGGCGCTCCGTGAACTGGGTCACATTTATACCCCCCCACCCTGGCCGGCGGCGGCCACCGGCGCTGCCGGCCGAAGGGCTGCGCTGTGGAGCCGATGACCGGCGCGCGGCCCCGCCGGCAGTAGGACTTTGTGATCCAAAAACCCGCGCGCGCCGCCGGTGCTCAGGCGATGGCCTGCGCGTCGCCAAACTCGAAGACACCCGGGTTGCGCACCGGATCCACGCCCACCGGAATCACCGATTTCGGCGGATAGCGGCCTTCGAGCAACAGCTTGGACAGCGGGTTCTCCAGCCGCTGCTGGATGGCGCGCTTGAGCGGCCGGGCGCCGAACACCGGATCGAAGCCGACCTTGGCCAGCTCCGCCATCGCTGCGGGCGACACGTCGAGCCGCAGGTCCATGCGCTGCAGGCGTGCCTGCAGCGCCTTGAGCTGGATGCCGGCGATGGCCTCGATGTGCTGCGCGTCCAGCCCGTGGAACACCACGGTCTCGTCGATGCGGTTGAGGAACTCGGGCCGGAAGTGGTTCTTCAGCTCACCCCAGACCGCGTCCTTCACCTCGTCGTAGGGCTGCCCCACCATGGCCTGGATCAGCGGCGAGCCGATGTTGCTGGTCATGACGATGACCGTGTTCTTGAAGTCCACGGTGCGGCCCTGCCCGTCCGTCAGGCGGCCGTCATCCAGCACCTGCAGCAACACGTTGAAGACGTCCGGATGCGCTTTCTCCACCTCGTCAAGCAGCAAGACCGAATACGGCTTGCGACGCACCGCCTCGGTCAGGTAGCCGCCCTCCTCGTAGCCCACGTAGCCCGGCGGCGCGCCGATCAGGCGGGCCACCGAGTGCTTCTCCATGAATTCGCTCATGTCGATGCGCACGAGGTGGTCCTCGCTGTCAAACAGGAAACCGGCCAGCGCCTTGCACAGCTCCGTCTTGCCCACGCCGGTGGGCCCGAGGAACAGGAAGGAGCCGGTCGGGCGGTTCGGGTCGGACAGGCCCGAGCGCGAGCGGCGAATCGCGTTGGCCACGGCGCTGATGGCCTCGTCCTGCCCCACCACGCGCTCGTGCAGCTTGTCCTCCATCTTGAGCAGCTTGTCGCGCTCGCCCTGCATCAGTTTGGCCACCGGGATGCCGGTGGCGCGGGCAACCACCTCGGCGATTTCCTCGGCGCCCACCTGCGTGCGCAGCAGCTTGCGCCCCACGCCCGCGGGGCCACCGGCGGCCTCCTGCGCCTGCGCTTCCTTCAGCCGCTTTTCCAGCTCGGGCAGACGGCCGTACTGCAGCTCGGCGACCTTGTTGAAATCGCCCTTGCGCTTGAACGACTCGATCTCCAGCTTCACGCGGTCCATCTCCTCGCGCACCGTGCCCGAGGTCTGGACCGAGGCCTTTTCGGCGGTCCAGATCTCCTCGAGGTCCTGGTACTCGCGCTGCAGCTTCACCAGCTCGTCCTCGATGAGCGCCAGGCGTTTCTGTGAGGCCTCGTCGGTCTCCTTTTTCACCGCCTCGCGCTCGATCTTGAGCTGGATCATGCGGCGGTCGAGCTTGTCCATGGCCTCGGGCTTGGAGTCGAGCTCGATCTTGATCTTGGCAGCGGCCTCGTCGATCAGGTCAATCGCCTTGTCGGGGAGGAAACGGTCGGTGATGTAGCGGTGGCTCAGCTCGGCCGCAGCCACGATGGCCGGGTCGGTGATGTCCACGTTGTGGTGCTTCTCGTAGCGTTCCTGCAAGCCACGCAGGATGGCGATCGTGGCTTCGACGCTGGGCTCATCGACCAGCACCTTCTGGAAGCGGCGCTCCAGCGCGGCGTCCTTCTCGATGTACTTGCGGTACTCGTCGAGCGTGGTGGCACCGATGCAATGCAGCTCGCCGCGCGCCAGCGCCGGCTTGAGCATGTTGCCCGCGTCGATGGCGCCCTCGGCCTTGCCGGCGCCGACCATGGTGTGGATCTCGTCGATGAACAGGATGATGCGGCCCTCGTCCTGCGAAACCTCCTTGAGCACCGCCTTCAGCCGTTCCTCAAACTCGCCGCGGTACTTCGCCCCGGCCAGCAGACCGGCCATGTCGAGCACCAGCACGCGCTTGCCCTTCAGGCTGTCGGGCACCTCGCCGGCCACGATGCGCTGCGCCAGCCCTTCCACGATGGCCGTCTTGCCCACACCCGGCTCGCCGATCAGCACCGGGTTGTTCTTGCTGCGCCGCTGCAGCACCTGGATCGCGCGGCGGATTTCGTCGTCGCGGCCGATCACCGGATCGAGCTTGCCCTGACGGGCGCGCTCCGTGAGGTCGAGCGTGTATTTCTTCAGGGCCTCGCGCTGCCCTTCGGCCTCTGGCGTATTGACCGACTCGCCGCCGCGCACCGCCGCGATCGCCGCCTCCAGGCTCTGGCGCGACAGGCCATGTTCGTTGGCCAGCCGCCCCAGATCGCCCTTGTGGTCGGCCACGGCCAGCAGGAACAGCTCGCTGGCGATGTACGCATCGCCCCGCTTGAGCGCTTCCTTTTCGGCCGCCTGCAGCAGGCGGGCGAGGTCCTGGCCGACCGTCACGTCCTGGCCTTGCACCTGAGGCAGCTTCTTCATGGCCGCCTCGGCGGCCGTGCTCAGGCCCTTGACGTTGACGCCGGCGCGCTGAAGCAGAGGCGCCGCCCCGTCGGTTTGCCGCAGCAAAGCCAGCAGCACGTGCACCGGCTCGATGTAGGCGTGGTCGTTGGCCAGCGCCAGGCTCTGGGCGTCGCCCAGGGCTTGTTGCAGCGCGGTGGTGAGTTTGTCGAGTCGCATGGGATGAATCCTCCGATGCGGTCAACGATGGGGCCGGCGCATGGTTTTTTCAAGGCCAGCGCGCCGCGGCGCATGCCCGAAACGCCGCGCGCTTGATCCGCGTCAAGCCCGCCAGGCGGCGGGGCAGCCGGTCAGCCGGCGTTGCCGGCCTGGATGCCCCAGCGGGCCAGGGCCGCATCGTCGCTGACCCGGGCATCGACCCAACGCGCGCCGGCCGGTGTGTCTTCCTTCTTCCAGAACGGCGCCTGGGTCTTGAGGTAATCCATCAGGAACTCGCAGGCCTGGAAGCTTTGGCCGCGGTGGGCCGAGGTCACGACCACGAGCACGATCTGATCGAGCGGCTGCAGCAGACCCACGCGATGGATCACCCGGGCGCCCAGGATGTCGAAGCGGCGGAAGGCCTCGTCGATCATGGCCTCGATGGCCTTCTCCGTCATGCCCGGGTAGTGTTCGAGCTCCATGGCACTGACGGTTTGACCGTCGTTGCGGTCACGCACGGTGCCCACAAAGCTGCACACCGCACCCACGCCGCGATCCTGCGCGCGCAATCGGGCCACCTCGTCGCTGAGGTCGAAATCGGCGGTCTGGATGGTGACGCGGGCGGTCATGGCAAGCTCCAAACGGGTACAGGGGCTCAACCGCCGGTCACGGGCGGGAAGAAGGCCACCTCGGCGCCGGCGGGCAAGGGCGTGGCTTCGTCGGCCATGGTCTGGTTGAGCGAGACCCGCACCGCCCGGCCGCGGGCAAGCGCCTCGGCGTGGGGGCCGCCGCGGGCAATCAGCTCGTCGCGCAGGCCGCCGAGGGTGGTCGCGCGGGTGGTCCAGGTTTCATGGCCGGTGCCCACGGCCTCGCGGATGGCGGCGAAATAGCGCAGCTGGATGTTCATGCGAGAAGGTCGCTCAAGGCAATGACGTTCACGGCGTCGCCGGGGGCAATGGTGCGGCCGGACGGGTTGTCCACCAACCCATCGGCCCAGACCACGGAGGTGAGCACGCCGGAACTCTGGTTGGGAAACAGGTCCACGCCGCCGCTGGCGTTGCGCCGCACGCGCAGAAACTCGCGGCGCTTGTCCGCCCGCGGCAGCGCAAAATCGGCCCGCAGCGGTACCGCCGGCGGCAGTCCCAGCACCGCCGTGTCCAGCACCCCCTGCAGCCGCAGCAACACCGGCCGAACGAGCAGCAAGAAGGTCACGTAGCTCGACACCGGATTGCCTGGCAGACCGATGAAATGGCTGACGGAGCCGGCGGCGGCCCCGGCACCCGCATCCCGGCGCACGGTGCCATAGGCAAACGGCTTGCCGGGCTTCATGGCGATCTGCCACAAATCGAGCGAGCCCAGCGCCTGCACGGCGGGCTTGATGTGGTCTTCCTCGCCCACGGAGACGCCCCCGCTGGTGAGGATGAGATCGTGGTGGTCGGCCGCGGTCTTCAGCGCGGCGAGGGTGGCGTCTCGCCGGTCGGGCACGATGCCCAGGTCGCTCACCTCGCAGCCGAAACGGTGCAACAGCTCGCGCAGGAAAAACCGGTTGCTGTTGTAGATGGCGCCGGGCTTCATCGCCTCGGGCGGCACCTCACCCGGCATCACCAGCTCATCGCCGGTCGAAAACAGCGCCACGCGCGGGCGGCGGGCGACCGTGACGTGCGACTGTCCCAGGCTGGCGGCAAGGCCGAGGCTGGACGCCTGCAGGCGGTGGCCGCGCGGCAGGATCACGCTGCCGCGCTGCACGTCCTCGCCAGCCCGGCGGACCCACTGGCCCAGCGTGGGCACGGCATCGATGTGCACCGCGTGCAGGTCGCCGCCGACCTCGCGCGTGTCTTCCTGCATCACGACCGCGTCGGCACCGGCGGGCAGCGGCGCGCCGGTGAAGATCCGCGCGCAGGTGCCGGGCTCCAGCGGCTGGCCGGCGTGGCCGGCGGGAATGCGCTGGCTCACCGGCAGGACCACCCCCGGGGCGCTGACATCGGCGCAACGCACGGCGTAGCCGTCCATCGACGAGTTGTCTTGCGGCGGGACGTGCAGCGCGGCAATCAGGTCGTCGGCCAGCACGCGGCCGGCCGCGTCAAAGGTGGGAACCGCTTCCGTACCGGGGAGGGGTTCGACGCGGGCCAGCAGCGCGTCCAGCGCCGCTTCCAGCGGCATCAGGGGGGCGCGGGTGGGGGCGTTCATGGGGTGGGCGGGGTGTAGACAAAGCGGTCTGCATTGTCGAACAGCCATTGCGCCACGTCATCCGGCGTGTCGAGATCCAGTACAGGGCGTGCGGGCGGAACGGGCAGCGCTTGCGGGCTGTTGGTGGCAATCGCCAGCACGCGGTCTTGCGTCGGGTAGATCACCGGCTGCCCGCTGTCCTGGCGCCAGACCTCGATCTTGGGCAAGCTGCTGCGCTTGAAACCCTCCACCAGCACCCAGTCGACACCGGCGGTGAGCCTTGCCAGCAGCGCGTGCACATCGTGCTCCGCGGTCTCGGGGTACTCGCGCATGATCACCAGCCGCTTCGGCGAAGCGGCCACCACCTCCAGCGCACCCGCCTCGCGGTGGCGCCAGGTGTCCTTGCCCGGATGGTCGATGTCGAAGGTGTGGTGCGCGTGCTTGATGACGGACACCCGCGCGCCACGCAGGCGCAGCGCCGGGATGAGCTGTTCCACCAGCGTGGTTTTGCCCGACCCCGAGAAGCCGGCGAAGCCGACCACCTTCATGCCCGGGCCACCGCGTGTTCGCTGATGTAGGCCTTGACGAGGGCCACGTCCGCCGGGAGCACGCTCACACGCCGCGGCAGCGCTTCGATGCCGTCAAAGCCGGCGGGGCGATCGGGCTGGCGTCCCAGGGCTTCGACGATAGTCGCCGCAAACTTGATAGGCAGCGCCGTCTCCAGCACGATCATCGGCACGGCCGGATCGCGGCGCTCCCAGGCCACCTTCACGCCGTCGGCGGTGTGGGTGTCGATCACCACACCGTGACGTTCGGCGACGGCGCGGATGGTCGCCAGGCGATCGGCGTGGGTGCTGCGGCCGCTCTGGAAGCCATAGCGCGACGCAGCCTGGGCAAAAGCAGGGTCGCCGCTGAGGTCGAAGCGTCCGTCGCGGTTCAGGGCATCACCAAACAGCGCACGGCAGCGGTCGGCGTCGCGGCCGAGCAGATCGAAGACAAAGCGCTCGAAATTGCTGGCCTTGGAGATGTCCATCGACGGGCTGGACGTTTCGTGCGTGTCCGCTCCGCCGCGCACGCGGTACACGCCGGTGCGGAAAAACTCGTCGAGCACGTCGTTCTCGTTGGTGGCCACCACGAGCCGGTCAATCGGCAGCCCCATCTGGCGCGCCACATGGCCGGCGCAGACGTTGCCGAAGTTGCCGCTGGGCACGGTGAAGGACACGCGCTGGGCATTGGACGTGGTGGCCTGGAAGTAGCCCGCCACGTAATACACCACCTGCGCCAGCAGCCGGGCCCAGTTGATGGAGTTGACCGTGCCGATCTTCCATTGGCGCTTGAATGCGAGGTCGTTGCTGACCGCCTTGACGATGTCCTGGCAGTCGTCAAACACCCCCTCGACCGCCAGGTTGTGGATGTTCGGGTCCTGCAGGCTGAACATCTGCGCCTGCTGGAACGGACTCATGCGACCGTGGGGACTCAGCATGAAGACGTTGATGCCCTTCTTGCCCCGCATCGCGTACTCGGCCGCACTGCCGGTGTCGCCACTGGTGGCGCCAAGGATGTTGAGCGTCTCGCCGCGCCGGCCAAGCTCGTATTCGAAGAGCTGCCCCAGCAACTGCATCGCCATGTCCTTGAAGGCGAGTGTCGGACCGTTGGACAAGGCCTCGAGGTACAAGGAATCGTCCAGCGGTTTGAGCGGCACGATCGCGGCCGTGCCGAACACGGCCTCGGTGTAGGTGCGCTCGCACAGCGCACGCAGGTCCGCGGCCGGAATGTCGTCGATGTACAGCGACAGGATCTCGAAGGCGAGCGCGGCATAACCGCCCGGGCGCCCCTGGCCGTACACAGCCCGCAGCCGCGTCAGGTCCGCTTCGCCCAGTCGCGGGTACTGCTCGGGCAGGTAGAGCCCTCCATCGGGCGCGAGGCCCTCAAGCAGGATTTCGCAGAATCGTCGGCGGTCGGGGTGACCCCGGGTGGAGCGGTACAGCATGGCGGCGTGGTGATGCGATCAAACGGCGGGCCGCGTCGCGCGCCGCGGGCGCCGCCCGGTGGCTGCGCGCCCGGCGGGCGCACGGCACGGATTCAGTTGAGTTCTTCCTTGCGGATGCGCACGATCGGGGCGAGCACGGTGGGCAGCTGCTGCAGCTGGGCCAGGGTGTCGTTCATCGTGCCTTCGCGGGTATCGTGGGTCAGGATGATGAGGTCGGTGCTGGTGGCGCCCTCGCCGCCCACCTCGTCGGCCTCGCGCTGCAGCACCGCGTCGATGCTGATGCCGGCGGCCGCCAGGCGCGACGTGACCTGGGCCAGCACCCCAGCCTCATCGGCCACGCGCAGGCGCAGGTAGTAGCTGGTGACGATCTCGCTCATCGGCAACACCGGTTCGTCGCTCAGCGCGTCGGGCTGGAAGGCCAGCGACGGCACGCGGTGCAGCGGGTCAGCGCTGTGCAGGCGGGCCATGTCCACCAGGTCGGCGATCACGGCGCTGGCCGTGGGTTCGCTGCCCGCGCCCTTGCCGTAGTAGAGCGTGGTGCCCACGGCATCGCCCTGCACCATCACCGCGTTCATCGCACCTTCGACGTTGGCAATCAGCCGCTTCGAGGGCACCAGACTGGGGTGCACGCGCAACTCGATCCCGCGGGCCACGCGTTTGGTGATGCCCAGCAGCTTGATGCGGTAGCCGAGTTGCTCGGCATAGCGGATGTCGGTGGCCGACAGGCGCGTGATGCCCTCCACATAGGCCTTGTCGAACTGGACCGGAATGCCGAAGGCAATGGCGCTCATCAGCGTGGCCTTGTGGGCAGCGTCCACGCCCTCGATGTCGAAGGTCGGATCGGCTTCCGCGTAACCCAGCCGCTGCGCTTCTTTCAGGACGACATCGAAGTCCAGCCCCTTGTCCCGCATCTCCGACAGGATGAAATTGGTCGTGCCGTTGATGATGCCGGCGACCCACTGGATGCGGTTGGCGGTCAGTCCCTCGCGCAGCGACTTGATGATCGGAATGCCGCCGGCCACCGCCGCCTCGAACGCCACCATCACCCCTTTGGCTGCCGCCGCGGCAAAAATCTCGGTGCCGTGGACGGCCAGCAGCGCCTTGTTGGCGGTGACCACATGCTTGCCGGCGGCGATGGCTTCCATCACCAGCGTTCGCGCCACACCGTAGCCGCCGATCAGCTCGACCACCACATCGATGTCCGGGTTGGCAATCACCTCGCGCGCATCGCCGACCACGCGCACGCCGCCGCCCACCAGCGACCTGGCGCGGGCCACATCGAGATCGGCCACCATGGTGATGTCGATCGCCCGGCCGGCACGACGCTGGATTTCTGCCTGGTTGCGTTGCAACACCTGGAAGGTGCCGCTGCCCACGGTGCCAATGCCCAGCAGGCCCACTTGAATCGGTTTCATGACGGAAGGGAAAACAGGGAAAGGTTGAAGGGGTCGATCAGGCGGTGCCGTGGCGCTGACGCCATTGCTCCAGAAAGCGCGCCAGGCGGCCAATCGCCTCGCGCAGGTCGTCTTCGTGCGGCAGGAACACGATGCGGAAATGCTGATGGTCCGGGTAGTTGAAGCCCGAACCCTGCACCAGCATCACGCGCGTGGCGCGCAGCACTTCCATGAAAAACTGGCGGTCGTCGCTGATGGGATACATCACCGGATCGAGCCGCGGGAACATGTACAGCGCGGCCTGCGGCTTCACGCACGTCATGCCCGGGATCGCCGTGATCAGTTCGTAGGCCAGGTCGCGCTGGCGGCGCAGGCGCCCGCCTTCCTTGACCAGATCGTTGATGCTCTGGTAACCGCCGAGCGCCGTCTGAATCGCGAACTGACCCGGCACGTTGGAGCCAAGCTTCAGGTTCGCCAGCATGTTGAGCCCCTCGATATAGTCGCGGGCCACCGACTTGTCACCCGAGATCACCATCCAGCCTGCGCGATAGCCGCAGGCGCGATAGGACTTGGACAGCGAGTTGAAGGTCAGGGTCAGCACGTCCGTCGAAAGGCTGGCCAGCGCGGTGTGCTTCACCCCTTCGTACAGCACCTTGTCGTAGACCTCGTCGGCGAGCAACACGAGCT
Source organism: Hydrogenophaga sp. T66 (assembly GCF_057219855.1). Classification (NCBI taxonomy): domain Bacteria; kingdom Pseudomonadati; phylum Pseudomonadota; class Betaproteobacteria; order Burkholderiales; family Comamonadaceae; genus Hydrogenophaga; species Hydrogenophaga sp. T66. The sequence goes on from NZ_JBXVVX010000001.1 coordinate 1,722,191, forward strand.
CATGCTCCCGGGCAATCTGAACGATGCCACGCAGCAGCTCGTCGCTGTACAGCACACCGGTGGGATTGTTCGGGTTGATCACCACGATGCCCTTGGTGCGCGGTGTGATGCGCGCGCGCAGGTCATCCAGATCCGGCATCCAGTGATTGGCCTCGTCGCAGCGGTAGTGCACCGGCACACCGCCCGACAGGCTGGTGGCTGCGGTCCACAGCGGGTAGTCGGGCGAAGGCACCAGCAGCTCGTCGCCGTTGTCGAGGAGCGCGTTGGCGGCCATGACGATCAGTTCGCTCGCGCCATTGCCCAGGTAGATGTCATCCAGTGTCACCCCACGCACGCCCTGCTGCTGGGTGTAGTGCATGACCGCCTTGCGCGCGGCGAAGATACCTTTGCTGTCGGAGTAACCCGCCGCGTTGGGCAGGTTGCGGATCATGTCCTGCTGGATCTCTTCGGGCGCGTCAAAGCCAAACGGCGCCAGATTGCCGATGTTGAGCTTGATGATCTTCTGACCCTCGTCCTCCATCTGCTTGGCGGCCTCGACAATAGGGCCCCGAACGTCGTAGAGCACATTGGCCAGCTTGGCGGATTTTTGGATCGTCTTCACGGCGTTCCCTGGAGGGCCACACCGCGGCGGCATTTCGGGCGACCTGGGTGGGCGGTGCATGGGGCGGTATAGTCGGCGCACCGACGGAAAACCTGCAATTTGACCACAGTTCCCCCGCCCGTCTGCCCATGAAACTCCACGCCGACAAGCCCGACAACACCAGCATCACCGGCCACGGCGACGGTTGGGTGGCCATCAACGGGCAGCGGCACGCGTCTCACGTCATCGTCGCCTCCGACGGCCAGGTGCGCGCCTGGGCATGCGGCGGCTTTGGGGATCTGTCGGCCGGTCACTTCGCCGAGCTGGCCACCGTCACCCAACCAGCCCCTGAGGTGGTCATCTTCGGCAGCGGTCGGCGCCTGCGTTTCGCACCACCGGCACTCAGCCGCGGCTTGCTGGAGCAGCGCATCGGCGTCGAAACCATGGACACCGCCGCCGCCTGCCGCACCTTCAACATACTCGCCGGCGAGGGACGCCGGGTCGTGGCCGCCCTGTTGGTCGAGCCCGCGGGGGACGCCGCCGGTCCGCCGCACTGAACCGTTCGGGTTAAAATAGCGGTTTGTTTGCGGCGGCCTTGTGCCGCCGGCCTCGCCGCCCGCCGGCGGGCAGCCAACGCCACACCATCAATCTATTCAGGGGTCCCAGCGCATGGCCGTCGTTGTCAACAAACCCATTCCAGAGTTCGAATCCCTGGCCACCGGCGGCGTGAAGGTGACCCACCAGAGCCATCTCGGGCAAACCGTCGTGCTGTACTTCTATCCGAAGGACAACACCCCGGGTTGCACGACCGAGGCCATGCAGTTCCGCGACAAGTACAAGGACTTCGTGAAGGCCGGCGCCCAGGTGTTCGGGGTGTCCCGCGACAACATGAAGTCCCACGACGACTTCAAGGCCAAGCTGGAACTGCCCTTTGAGCTGATCGCCGACACCGAAGAGAAGATGTGCCACATGTTCGGCGTCGTGAAGAACAAGATCATGTACGGCAAGAAGGTGAAGGGCATCGAACGCAGCACCTTCCTGATCGGCCCCGATGGCGTGCTGAAGCAGGAATGGCGCGGCCTGAAGGTGCCTGGCCACGTCGAAGAGGTGCTGAAGGCCGTGAAGGCCTTGAAAAAGGCGGCCTGACCCCGATCAGGCCGGTGCCTGATGGCGCGGGCGGCGGCGGGGCATTGAGCCCATCGTGCGCGTCTTGGGGCTCATGCATAATGGGTTCATGCCCCCGGGACGTTTCCCCGCCCTGTTGATTTCCCTGCTCTCCAGCAGCCCCCAAAGCCGCCCGGTTTGCCCGGCGGCTTTTTGTTTTCCGGCCGCGCGCTGAACCCATCCATGCCCCTGCCTCCCGCTCCCTCGAAACGGGCCGCCTTGCTGGCGCCAGACGCTTACCACCTGAAGTCCGCGGGCGCTCCGGCCGCGTTGGCCGACGCCCCGCCCGACGCACCGCCGGCGGCCGCGCCCGGCAGCACCCGCCGTGCGCGCCACCGCCGGTCCGACGCCACGTCCCCCACGGAAACGCCGGTGACCGCTGAGGTGCGCCGCACCGAGCCCGCCACCCCCACGGCACCGGCCGCGACGGAACGCAAGGCGCCGGCCTCGAAACCGGTGGCGACCCCAGCCCCTCTGCTGGTGGCGACGAGCCCTGCGCCCGCCGAACGCCGCAGCGCCGAGCGGCCTCAGACCGCGCGCCGCCGCAGCACGGCCACCGGCGCCCGCGGGATCAAGCGCCTCTTCGTGCTGGACACCAACGTGCTGCTGCACGACCCGATGAGCCTGTTCCGGTTCGAAGAGCACGACATCTTCCTGCCCATGATCGTGCTCGAGGAGCTTGATGGCCACAAGAAAGGCATGACCGAGGTGGCCCGCAACGGCCGCCAGACCAGCCGCACGCTGGATGCACTTGCTGCCCAGCAAGGCGCGGACATGACCCAGGGACTCAAGCTGTCGGCGACCGGGCACCAGTCTGCTCGTGGCCTGCTGTTCTTCCAGACCGAACCCCTCAATGGCGACCTGCCGGGCTCCCTGCCCCAGGGCAAGGCCGACAACCAGATCCTGGGCGTCGTGGCGGCCTTGCGGCAGCGCCACCCCGACCGCGAAGTCATCCTGGTGTCGAAAGACATCAACATGCGGGTGAAGGCGCGTGCGCTGGGGCTCGCCGCCGAGGACTATCAGAACGACAAGACGCTGGACGACGGCGAACTGCTTTACGCCGGCTCGCTCGCCCTGCCGCAGGATTTCTGGACGCGACAGAGCAAGACGATCGAAAGCTGGCAAAGCGGCAGCCACACCTTCTACCGCGTGAGCGGTCCGGCGGTGGGCCAGTTCCACATCAATCAGTTTGTCTACTTCGAGGCCCCGGGCGAGCCCTCGCTGTACGCGCGCGTGACCGAAATCCGCGACAAGACCGCGGTGCTGAAGACGCTGAAGGACTTCACGCACCTCAAGAACGCCGTGTGGGGCGTGACCAGCCGCAACCGGGAGCAGAACTTCGCGCTGAACCTGCTCATGGACCCGGAGATCGATTTCGTCACCCTGGCCGGCACCGCAGGAACCGGCAAGACCCTGATGGCGTTGGCCGCTGGCCTCACCCAGGTGCTGGATGATCGCCGTTACACCGAAATCATCATGACCCGCGCCACGGTGAGCGTGGGCGAAGACATCGGTTTCCTGCCAGGCACGGAAGAGGAAAAAATGGGCCCGTGGATGGGCGCGCTCGACGACAACCTGGAGTTCCTGGCCAAGGGTGACGGAGGCAACGCCGGCGAATGGGGACGGGCCGCCACCAACGAGCTCATCCGCAGCCGCATCAAGGTCAAGAGCATGAACTTCATGCGCGGGCGCACGTTCATGAACAAGTACGTGATCATCGACGAGGCCCAGAACCTCACGCCCAAGCAGATGAAAACGCTCATCACCCGCGCCGGGCCGGGCACCAAGATCATCTGCATGGGCAACCTCGCGCAGATCGACACGCCCTACCTCACCGAAGGGTCCTCGGGCCTGACCTATGCGGTCGATCGCTTCAAGGGCTGGCCGCATGGCGGCCACATCACGCTGGCACGCGGCGAACGTTCGCGGCTGGCCGACTTCGCCAGCGAAGTGCTCTGAGGGCACCTCGGACAACAAAAAAACCGGCCTCGGCCGGTTTTTTTGTGGCTCACCGCAACTGATCAGTAATCTGCGCCTCCGGCCAGGCTCTCAAAGCGGGTGAGCATGTTCAGGAAGGCGAGCTTGACGGTCCCGGTGGGGCCGTTTCGCTGTTTGCCGATGATGATCTCGGCCACGCCCGGCTCCTTGCACGCGTCCTTGGTGTAGTACTCGTCGCGGTAGATGAACATGATGATGTCCGCGTCCTGCTCGATGGCGCCGGATTCGCGCAGGTCGCTCATCATGGGACGCTTGTCCGTGCGCTGCTCCACCGAGCGGTTGAGCTGCGACAGCGCGATCACCGGGCACTGCAGCTCCTTGGCCAGCATCTTCAAGCCGCGGGAAATCTCGCCCAGCTCGGTGGCACGATTCTCCCCATCGCTGCTGGAGCCACTCATCAGCTGCAGGTAATCGACCACGATCAGCCCGAGCTTCCCGCACTGACGGGCAAGCCGACGGGCATTGGCACGCAACTCGCTGGGCGTGAGGCCGGGGGTTTCGTCGATGTGGAGCGACACGTTGCGCAGCTTCTCGATCGCCTCCGTCAGCCGCGGCCATTCCTCGTCGTTGAGCTTGCCGGTGCGCAAATGGCTCTGGTTGATCCGGCCGATGGAGCCCACGATACGCACCGCCAGCTGGGCTGCGCCCATCTCCATGGAGAACACGGCCACCGGCAATCCTTCGTTGAGCGCCACGTGCTCGGCGATGTTGATCGCGAACGCCGTCTTGCCCATCGATGGCCGGGCGGCGAGCACGATCAGGTCGCCCGGCTGAAGGCCGGCGGTCATGCGGTCGAGATCGATGAAACCCGTCGGCACGCCCGTGATGTCGTTGGGGTTGTCGGCCATCTCCTGCACGCGGTCCAGCAGGTCGACGACCAGCTTGTCCATCGACTGGAAGCCTTCCTTCATCCGCGAGCCTTCCTCGCCGATGTGGAAGATCTTCTGCTCGGCCTCGTCGAGGATTTTGTCCACCGCACGGCCCTGCGGGTTGAACGCCGCGGTGGCGATCTCCTCGCTGGCGGCCACCAGCTTGCGCAGCACGGCCCGCTCCCGGACGATCTCCGCGTAGCGGCGGATGTTCGCCGCGCTGGGCACGTACTGGGCCAATGAGTTGAGGTAGGCCAGTCCGCCCGCCTCCTCGGCCTTGCCGAGGTTCTGCAGGTGCTCAAACACCGTCACCACGTCAGCCGGCTTGCTGGCGTTCACCAGGCTGGCGATGGCCGAGTACGCCAGACGGTGCTCGTAGCGGTAGAAATCGGAGTCGTTGATGAGGTCGGCGACGCGGTCCCAGGCGCCGTTGTCCAGCAACAGCCCGCCCAGCACGCTGGACTCGGCCTCGATGGAGTGCGGCGGCACGCGCAACTGGGCCACCTGGCGGTCGTGGCCCAGGTCGTCCATCGGGTGGTCAAAGTCGGGGAACGGCGTGGAATACGGGGTGGACATGGCGGTCTCGGGCAAAAAGCGATGGTACGCCCGCGGGGGCCGCGCGCCTGTGCGCAAGGCTGTGGACAAGCGGTGGGCGGACGGGGGAAATGAGGTAGATATCCCAGGACAGCGATGCGCTTGCCCGAACGCCGATCCGCGGGGTGTCCAGGTTCAATCAGCGGCCAAATAAGCGGCCAAAAAAAAGCCGCTGCGCAAGGCAGCGGCTCGGGTCGGGCAAAGCCCCGGAGATCAGGCGGTTTCGCCGAGCACCGTGATCGCCACGTCGACCGTCACGTCGGTGTGCAGGTTCACCTGAACGGTGTAATCGCCGACCATTTTCAGCGGACCGTTGGGCATCCGCACCTGGGCCTTGGCCACGGCGAAACCCTGCTTGACGAGCTCTTCGGCCACGTCGTGGTTGGTCACGGAGCCGAACAGACGACCATCAACGCCGGCCTTCTGGGTCAGCTTGACGGTGGTGGCCGCGACCTTCTCGCCCAGGGCTTGCGCCTCGGCGAGCTTGGCGGCGGCTGCCTTTTCCAGGTCGGCGCGGCGGGCCTCGAATTCGGCGATGGCCGTCTTGGTGGCGCGGCGGGCGCGGCCGGTCGGGATCAGGAAGTTGCGGGCGTAGCCGTCCTTGACTTTGACCACGTCACCCAGGGCGCCCAGGTTGACGACTTTGTCGAGAAGAATGATTTGCATGAGGGGCTCCTGATCAGACGCGGTGCTGGTCGCTGTACGGCAGCAGGGCGAGGAAGCGGGCGCGCTTGATGGCGGTGGTCACCTGGCGCTGGTAAATCGCGCGGGTGCCGGTCAGGCGGGCCGGGATGATCTTGCCGTTTTCGGCGATGAAGTCACGCAGGACGTCCACGTCCTTGTAGTCCACCTCTTCCACCTTGGCGACGGTGAAGCGGCAGAAACGCTTGCGCTTGAAGAGCAGCGACTGGGTGTTGCGCTTGGGGCGCTTGTCTTTGTTGAAACGCTTGGGTGCAGCCATGATGGGCCTTCCTATGTCTTGCTGAAATCTTGGATGTGGAACACCACGCCTTTGCCGTTGCGCGCGTTGGCGAGAAAGCCCTGCAGCGCCAGCCGGGTGTCGAGGCCCGTGCGGGCCAGCGTCTCGGCTTGCGCCCCGAACGCGACCGCCCGGAGCTGGAGCTTCACCTGCCGAGGTTGGTCCAGTTCGGTGACCGTGGACTCGTGCTCAAGCACCAAGTTGACGGCCGGGATGCCGGCGGGGGTGTAACGCAGGCTCTGCACCTGCACCACCACCGCCGACAGCCGAAGCTGGTTCACCACCCTGCGGACTGCGCGCGCCGCGGGGTCAGGCGGCGGTCTGCTCCGACGACTGTTGCTGGGACTTGCGCGCTTCTTCGCGCTCGACCGTCTTCATCATCGACGACGGACCGGTCTCGGCCTTCTTGCGCTGCACGGTGAGGTGGCGCAGCACGGCGTCGTTGAACTTGAAGGCGTGCTCCAGCTCGCCCATCACAGCCTGGTCGGCCTCGATGTTCACGCAGAGGTAGTGGGCCTTGGACAGCTTGTTGATCTGATAGGCCAGCTGACGGCGGCCCCAGTCTTCAACGCGGTGGATCTTGCCGCCGCCGGCGGTGATCATGCCCTTGTAGCGCTCCAGCATGGCCGGAACCTGTTCGCTCTGGTCCGGGTGGATCAGCAGCACGATTTCGTAATGACGCATGGACTCTCCTTGTGGACATAAAGCTGCCCCCGGCGTCGACTGGGGTGCAGCAAGGGAAGCCCCCGATTATACAAAATGAAGAAGCCCGGGCCACCTCGCGGTGGTCCGGGCTCCTGAGACCGCCACCGCGGGGGTGGCGATCAGGTCAGGCAGACCGATCAGGACATCTTCAGGTTCGGGTAGCGCACGTGCTCCACCAGTTCCTGGATCTTCTTGCTCGGGGCCGGGGTGATCAGGCTGACGATCACGATCACGGCGATACCGATCGGCACACCGAAGATACCGGCAGAGATCGGCGCGATGCCCCACCAGGTGTAATCGGCGATCGGGCCGGTCACGCCGAACAGGCCGCGCATCCAGGGCTGGGTGGTGGCCATGTAGTAGAACGTGACGGCGGTACCGATGATCATGCCGAGCACCGCGGCCGGGCCGGTGGCGCGCTTCCAGAAGATGCCGAGCACGAGCGCCGGGAAGAAGCCCGCAGCGGCCAGCGAGAACGCGGCGGACACCAGGAACAGGATGTCGGCGACCTTCAGCGACGCCACGTAGGCGGCAGCCAGGGCCACGACCAGCAGCAGGACCTTGGAGATGGTCACGCGGCGGGCGGTCGACGCGTTCGGGTCGATCATCTTGTAGTACAGGTCGTGCGACAGCGCGTTGGCGATCGTCAGCAGCAGACCGTCCGCGGTGGACAGCGCCGCGGCCAGACCGCCGGCAGCCACCAGACCGGAGATCACGTAGGGCAGGCCCGCGATTTCCGGCGTGGCCAGCACCACGATGTCACCACCGATGGTCATCTCGTTGAGCTGCAGGATGCGGTCGCCGTTTACGTCATTCACCGACAGCAGGGTCGGGTCGACGCGCGCCCACGAGGCCACCCACTGCGGCAACTGGTCAAACGGTGTACCCACCAGCACGCTGAACACCTCGTACTTGACCAGCACGGCCAGGGCCGGGGCGGTGAAGTACAGCAGGAAGATGAAGAACAGCGACCAAGTCACCGACTGACGGGCTTCCTTCACGCTGGGCACCGTGTAGTAGCGCATCAGGATGTGCGGCAGCGCGGCGGTACCCACCATCAGGCAGAAGATCAGCGCCAGGAAGTTGCGACGCGAGGTGTCGTACGCGGCTTGCGCCTTCTCGTCGCCGTTCGGATCGCCCGCGAAGGCCTGCGCGTGCGGCGCCATGCCGTTGAGCGGACGGGTCTTGGCGTCGGCGGCGGCCTTGGCAGCGGTCCAGGCCTTCTTGGCGGCTTCGGCGTCCTTCGGCAGACCGGCCAGCGCCTTCTCGGCGGCGGCGATCTCGGCGGCGGGCGCGTTGGCGGCCTTCAGGTCAGCCACTTTCTTCTCGGCGGCGGCCTTGTCGGCGGCCAGCGCAGCGGCGGGGTCCTTCAGCTTCTCGGCGAGGGCTGCCGAGCGGGCCTTGAAGACCTCACGCACTTCCACTTCCTTCGGATCGGTCGTCAGCACCTTTTCCTTGGCCGACACCTTCTCCAGCTGGTAGCCATAGGCCACCTGCGGCACCGGGTTGCTGGTCTGCTTCACCGACAGCCACACCACCGGGATCATGTAAGCCACGATCAGCACGATGTACTGGGCCACCTGCGTCCAGGTCACGGCGCGCATGCCGCCCAGGAACGAGCAGACCAGAATACCGCCCAGACCCAGGAACACACCCAGCTCAAACGCCACGCCGGTCAGGCGGGCGGTGATCAGGCCCACGCCGTAGATCTGCGCCACCACGTACACGAAGGACACGAGGATGGCGATCAGGATGCCGACGAAGCGGGCGGCGTTGCCGCCGTAGCGCTCACCCAGAAAGTCGGGAATCGTGAACTGGCCGAACTTGCGCAGGTACGGCGCCAGGAACAGCGCCACCAGGCAGTAGCCGCCCGTCCAGCCCATGATGAAGGCCAGGCCGCTGTAGCCCTGCAGGTACAGGGTACCGGCCATGCCGATGAAGGACGCGGCCGACATCCAGTCCGCGCCCGTAGCCATGCCGTTGTAGATGGCCGGCACCCGACGGCCGGCCACGTAGTACTCGGCAGCGTCGGTCGTGCGGCTCATGATGCCGATGCCGGCGTACAGGCCGATGGTGGCGAGCAGGAAGATGAAGCCGATCCACTCGCGCGGCAGGCCCAGCTGCTCCAGCACCGCCAGAACGATCACGAAGGCCGCGAAGCCCCCGGTGTACCAGCCGTAAACCTTGTTGAGCTGCGACTTGAACGCCTTGTTGGAGCCTCCGCCAGCGGCGGGGCCCGTTTCGAACATGCCAGCCATGGCTTATTCCTCCGCTTCCTCGACACCGTGTTCGATGTCGAGCTTGTTCATGTACCAGGCGTAGTAGCCGATGATGGCCACGTAACCCACCAAGGCGCCCTGTGCTCCGACCCAGAAGCTGAACGGCCAGCCGAAGAAGCTGAAGCTCAGATCCCGGGCGAAATAGCCCACCACAAACGTCAACACGAACCAGATAAACAGCAGGATTGCCGTGATCCTCAGGTTCTTCCGCCAGTACTGGCGGTGGCTTTCGGTCATTTCCACGATTCGACCTCCATCTGCAACACCCTCTCGGGCGAATCACGAGCGGCGCCCGTCTCCTCTGGGCACACTGCAACCAGCTCGCGGTTGTTGGGCGACCGCCGGTGGCGACCGCCCGCTCTTATTGCCGATCCGCCGCAGCGCGACTCAGGCCGGGGCTTTGCCCAGGCCCGTTTCGCGCTCCAGCTGAGCGGCCACTTTGGGCTCGAACCCGCGCAGGTGGCGAATGATCTTCGCCGCCTCTTCGGGCTCTTGCCGGTCCACATGCACCCGCGCCAGCTGATACCAGGCGTACGGGCTCATGGGTTGCAGTTCGGTGTTGCGACGCAGGGCCTGCACGGCCTCGTCGAAGCGGCGCTGGCGGATCAGGCAGATGCCCAAGCCATACCAGGCGCGGTCAAATTTCTCGTCGAGGGCGATGGCGCGCCGGAAAGCCGCCTCGGCCTGCTCCAGGCGGTCGCCCTCCTCGGCCACAAAGCCCAGGTTGAACCAGCCGGCCGCGAAATCGGGGTACAGCGCCACGATCTGCTCCAGCGTGGCGATGGCGGCGTCGCGCTGCCCGGTTTCCACCTGCAGGTGCGCCTGGGTGGACAGGGCGTACCGGTCCCGCGGGTCGATCACCAGCATCTGCTGCACGCGCTGCAGCGCGGCGTCGCGCTGGCCGAACAGCAGCAGGGCGCGGATCAGGGTGCGCAGGTAGAGCAGGTTGAGCGCGCGGTTCATTGGCACATCTCCACGCCGATGCGGATGCAGTGGTTGACCTTGGTCCAGGTCACGATCAGCCAGGCAAACGCCAGCAGCAGGAACGCCACCAGCGGCACGTGACGGTCCAGGATCACGCGGGGGGTGATGAAGCGGGCGATCTGGACAAAGGGCTTGCCGAGCGTCTCCAGCAGCTTGTAGAAGATGTTCCCCTCCTTTTTTTGGCCCGCGAGCAGGCCCAGCACCCACTGCCCAAACAGGGACAGCAGCGCGATCTCGACGATCAATTTGAGGGCGGAAATGAACAGCAACATAAGACGTCGTTAAGCTTGGCGCGATTCTTTCGGAGGGACTTACCGGACTCTTACAAGAGGGTCTCGCAACCGGGGGGAGGCAGGTCAAACCCCATTGGGGTTTTCCCCTGAGGTGCCATGTGACACCGCCGGCGTGAAGCCGGCGTGACAGGGCACGCCAGCAAAAACGGCGGACCCGAAGGTCCGCCGTCGCAGAAAAAAGGCCGGCATCGCCGGCCTTGGACACGCTCAGTGCCTCACTCAGAGGACCATCAGCCCTGGGCGAGCAGTTGCCAGGTGTCGACCACCGAGTCCGGGTTCAGCGAGATCGAGCTGATGCCCTCGGCGCGCAGCCACTGGGCAAAGTCCGGGTGGTCGCTGGGGCCCTGACCGCAGATGCCGACGTACTTGCCCTGCGCGCGACAGGCGCCAATCGCCATGCGCAGCATGGCCTGCACGGCCGGATCGCGCTCGTCGAAGTCGTGGGCCAGCAGCTCCAGGCCGGAGTCGCGGTCCAGGCCCAGGGTGAGCTGGGTCAGGTCGTTGGAGCCGATGGAGAAGCCGTCGAAGTACTGCAGGAAGTCCGCCGCCAGCACCGCGTTGCTCGGGATCTCGCACATCATGATCAGCTTGAGCTCGTTTTCGCCGCGGCGCAGCCCTTTCGCAGCGAGCAGCTCGGTCACGCGCTTGGCCTGCGCCAGCGTGCGCACGAAGGGCACCATCACCTGCACGTTGGTCAGGCCCATGTCCTCGCGCACGCGCTTGAGCGCCTCGCACTCCATGGCAAATGCCTCCGAGAACTCCGCGCTGATGTAGCGCGCCGCACCGCGGAAGCCGAGCATCGGGTTTTCTTCGTCCGGCTCATACCGCGAGCCCCCCACCAGCTTGCGGTACTCGTTGCTCTTGAAATCGGACAGCCGCACGATGACCGGCTTGGGCCAGAAGGCCGCGGCGATCGTGGCCACGCCTTCGGCCACCTTGTCCACGTAGAAGGCGCGCGGCGAGGCGTGGCCGCGAGCGACGGATTCCACCGCCTTCTTCAGGTCGGCATCCACGTTGGGGTAGTCCAGGATGGCCTTGGGGTGCACGCCGATGTTGTTGTTGATGATGAACTCCAGCCGCGCCAGGCCCACGCCCGCGTTGGGGATCTGGGCGAAGTCGAAGGCCAGCTGGGGGTTGCCGACGTTCATCATGATCTTCACGTCCAGCGCCGGCATGTCCCCGCGCTGCACCTCGGTGACCTCGGTCTCGAGCAAACCGTCGTAGATGTTGCCGGTGTCTCCCTCGGCGCAGCTCACGGTGACGAGCGTGCCGTCCTTGAGTGTGTCGGTCGCGTCGCCGCAGCCCACCACCGCGGGAATCCCCAGCTCACGGGCGATGATGGCCGCGTGGCAGGTGCGCCCGCCGCGGTTGGTGACGATGGCGCTGGCCCGCTTCATCACCGGCTCCCAGTTCGGGTCGGTCATGTCGGTCACCAGCACGTCGCCGGGCTGCACCTTTTCCATCTCGGTGATGCTGTGCACCAGCCGGACCGGGCCGGTCCCGACCTTCTGGCCGATAGCGCGACCGCTGGCCAGCACCGCGCCCTTGCCCTTGAGCTTGTAGCGAACCTCGGTCTTGCCGGCGCTCTGGCTCTTCACCGTCTCCGGACGCGCCTGCAGGATGTAGAGCTGGCCGTCGGTGCCGTCCTTGCCCCATTCGATGTCCATCGGACGACCGTAGTGCTGCTCGATGACCAACGCGTACTTCGCCAGCTGCTCGACATCGGCCTCGCTCAGGCTGTAGCGGTTGCGCTGCTCGACCGGCACGTCCACCGTCTTGACGAGCTTGCCGGTGGCCGCCTTTTCCTCGGCCGAGCTGAACACCATCTGGATCAGCTTGGATCCCAGGTTGCGGCGGATCACGGCGCGCTTGCCCGCTTGCAGCATGGGCTTGTGCACGTAAAACTCATCCGGGTTCACCGCACCCTGCACCACCGTCTCACCCAGGCCATAGCTGCTGGTGATGAACACCACATCTTCAAAGCCGCTTTCGGTGTCGATGGTGAACATCACGCCCGCGGCACCCAGGTCGGAGCGCACCATGCGCTGCACACCCGCCGACAGCGCAACGTCGGCGTGGGCGAAGCCCTTGTGCACGCGGTAGCTGATGGCGCGGTCGTTGTAGAGGGAGGCAAACACCTCCTTCATCTTGTGCAGCACGTCCTCGATGCCGACGACGTTGAGGAAGGTCTCCTGCTGCCCGGCGAACGACGCATCGGGCAGGTCTTCGGCGGTGGCGGACGAGCGCACGGCGAACGAAGCCTGCGGGTTGCCGGCGCTCAGGCGCGCAAACTCGGCGCGGATCGCGGCCTCCAGGTCCGCCGGAAAAGGCTGGGCCTCGACCATGGCGCGGATTTCAGCGCCGGCCGCGGCCAGCGCGCGCACGTCTTCGGTGTCGAGCGCGTCGAGGCGGGCGTTGATGCGGTCGGTCAGGCCGCCGTGCTTGAGGAACTCGCGGAACGCGTGCGCGGTGGTGGCAAAGCCGGTGGGCACCTTCACGCCGCTGGGCAGCTGCGAGATCATTTCGCCGAGGCTGGCGTTCTTGCCGCCGACGGCCTCGACATCGCTCATCCTGAGCTTCTCGAACGGAACGACCAGGTCGGTCGCGCCAAACAGGTTGGACATGGAAAGACTCCTGAGGTTGGTAAACCGGGGTTCCATGCGCCAGCGAGAGACCTGTGATTCTGTTGTGGGTCAGGCACCGGGCAAGGCTGCAAGGCGGGCGTGGGCGGGCCGGATAATGCCCCCACGCAATACCCCGCATTGTAAGGACGGCTCCCATGCCCCACCGCACGGTCTTCTTCATCTCGGATGGCACCGGCATCACCGCCGAAACCTTCGGCAACGCCATCCTGGCCCAGTTCGAGAACAGCATGCGCCGCGTGCGCCTGCCCTTCATCGACAACGTGGACAAGGCGCACCAGGCCGTGCGCCAGATCAACCACACCGCCGAACTCGAAGGCAAGCGGCCACTGGTGTTCACCACCGTGGTCAACCTGGAAGTCCTCAACGTCTTTCGCCAACACAGCCACGGCATGCTGCTGGACATGTTCGGCACCTTCGTCGAGCCGCTTGAGGCGGAGTTGGGCATCAAGAGCAACCACCGCGTGGGCCGCTTCTCCGACGCGTCCAAAAGCAAGGCCTACAACGACCGCATCGAGGCCATCAACTTCTCCCTGGCCCACGACGATGGCCAGAGCAACAAAGACCTGGAGTCGTCCGACGTGATCCTGGTCGGCGTGAGCCGCAGCGGCAAGACACCGACCTCGCTGTACCTGGCGATGCAGTACGGGCTCAAGGCGTCGAACTACCCCCTGATCCCCGAAGACTTCGAGCGTCGCAAGCTGCCGCCGGCGCTGGTGCCGCACCGCAAGAAGCTGTTCGGGCTGACGATCGCGCCCGAGCGCCTGAGCGAGATCCGCAACGAGCGCCGGCCCAACTCGCGCTACGCGAGCCTGGAGAACTGCCGCATGGAAGTGGCGGAGGCGGAGGCCATGATGCGGCGCGAGGGGATCCGGTGGTTGTCCACCACCACAAAGTCGATCGAAGAGATCGCCACGACCATCCTGCAGGAAGTGCGGCCCGAGCGGCTGGAGTATTGATCCGGCGGGCGGCTCGGCCCCTCGCCTCGAGGCCTGCACCGGTGCTTGCATCGGACTGACATCGACCTTGCATCGGCACTGGCCTTGGCGCCCGTGCCGGCGCTTCATTAAGCGCAACTTACAGGTCGTACTTATCGCGCCCAGCTCTTACGCAGCGCTTGCAAAGCGCTATCAAAATCGTAGGTGAAAACACCGGCGGAACTTGGGCCCGCGCGTCAGAACGCGGTCAGTCGCGATTTTGAGAATCCCGCACATCGGTTCGTCGAACCGGTCATGCAACCCAACGGAGACTCATCATGGCGAAAGCAGAAAACCGCCCGATGTCCGCCGAGGAACGCAAGGTCATCTTTGCGTCCTCGCTGGGCACGGTGTTCGAGTGGTACGACTTCTATCTGTACGGCTCGCTCGCCGCGATCATCGCGAAACAATTCTTCAGCGGCCTTGACGCCGGCTCGGCGTTCATCTTCGCCCTGCTCGCCTTCGCCGCCGGCTTCATCGTCCGCCCCTTCGGCGCGCTGGTCTTCGGCCGCCTCGGCGACATGATCGGTCGCAAATACACCTTCCTGGTCACAATCCTGCTCATGGGCGGCGCGACCTTCATCGTCGGCATCCTGCCCACCTACGCCCAAATCGGCGTGGCCGCACCCATCATCCTGATCGTGCTGCGTCTGCTGCAGGGCCTGGCGCTGGGCGGTGAGTACGGCGGTGCGGCCACCTACGTGGCCGAACACGCCCCGCACGGCCGCCGCGGCGCCTACACCGCCTGGATCCAGACCACCGCAACGCTGGGCCTGTTCCTGTCGCTGATGGTCATCCTGGGCACCCGCACCATCGTGGGTGAAGAGGCTTTTGCCGACTGGGGTTGGCGCGTGCCGTTCCTCGTGTCGATCCTCCTGCTGGCCATCTCGGTGTGGATCCGCCTGTCGATGAACGAATCGCCGGCTTTCCAGAAGATGAAGGCCGAGGGCAAGACCTCCAAGGCCCCGCTGTCGGAGTCGTTTGGCCAGTGGCGCAACCTGAAGATCGTGATCCTGGCCCTGGTGGGTCTGGTGATGGGTCAGGCCGTGGTCTGGTACACGGGCCAGTTCTACGCGCTGTTCTTCCTGACGCAAGCGCTCAAGGTGGACGGTGCCACGGCCAACATCCTGGTGGCCGCCTCGCTGATCATCGGCACGCCCTTCTTCGTGGTGTTCGGCGCCCTGTCCGACAAGATTGGCCGCAAGCCGATCATTCTGGCCGGCTGCCTGCTGGGCGCGCTGACCTACTTCCCGGTGTTCACCGCGCTGACCAAGGCCGCCAACCCGGCCCTGCACGCCGCGCAACAGAACGCCAAGGTGGTGGTGGTCGCCGATCCGGCCGAGTGCTCGTTCCAGTTCAACCCGACCGGCACCGCCAAGTTCACCAGCTCGTGCGACATCGCCAAGCAGGTGCTGGCGGCCAACTCGGTGAGCTATGAAAACCAGGTGGGCACCGCTGGCGCCACCGCCGTGATCAAGGTGGGCGACACCGTGATCGAGGGCTACACCTCGCGCGGTCTGCCGGCCGACCAGGCCAAGGCCAAGGACGCCGAGTTCAAGAAAGGCGTGATCGACGCGCTGCGCGCCGCGGGCTACCCGGCCAAGGCCGACCCGGCGCAAGTGAACAAGCTCATGATCATCGCCATCCTCACCTACCTGGTGATCCTGGTGACCATGGTCTATGGCCCGATCGCCGCCATGCTGGTCGAGCTGTTCCCCACCCGCATCCGCTACACCTCGATGAGCCTGCCGTACCACATCGGCAACGGCTGGTTCGGCGGCCTGCTGCCCACCACCGCCTTCGCCATCGTGGCGCAGACCGGCAACATGTACAACGGCCTGTGGTACCCGATCATCATCGCCGCGGTGACTTTCGTCATCGGCCTGCTGTTCGTCAAAGAGACCAAGGACGTGGACATCTACGCGGAAGACAACCGCTGATGCATCCCGGGGCGGGCGCACGCGCCCGCCCGCGCCCGACGCCCCGGCCCCCGGGGCGTCTCCCTTTCCCCCGGAGTACCCCATGGTCAAGATCATCATCGCCTTCGTCGTTTTTTCCGCCGGTGCCCTGTTCCTGCTGATGCAGGGCGGCGACATCAACATGGCCGGCGAGAGCCACGGCATCGACGCCAGCCACGCCGAAAAGCCGGCCGCTGCCGCGCCCTCGGCCCCGGCCGCACCGGCCACGAAGTGAGTCGATTTCTGAAGAAATCGTCACGAACTCTCGATTCGTGACTTCTGCTTACTTTTCAACGGATCGGCGATCTTCCTGATTGCTTTGGACTTCACAGAATCGCGATGCCTGTCACACCCGGCATCCTTTTCTGGAGAAGTCCATGTCCCACGCCCACCACCCCGCGGCCGGCCGCGCGCTGTCGCTGCACATCGGCGTCAACACGGTTGACCCGATCCACTACGCCGGCTGGAGCGGCCCACTGGCCGCCTGCGAATTCGACGCCCGCGACATGGCGACCGTCGCCACGTCACGGCAGTTCGATCCCACCCTTCTGCTGACCGCCGACGCCACCCGTGGCGCCGTGATACGCCAGCTGCGCGCCGCGGCCGCTGCCCTGCGCGCGGGCGACCGCTTCTTCCTGACCTTTTCCGGCCACGGCGGGCAGGTGGACGACACCTCCGGCGATGACGACGAAACCGACCGGCTCGACGAAACCTGGTGTCTGCACGACGGCCAGTTGATCGACGACGAGCTGTATTACGAGCTCAGCCGGTTCGCCGCCGGCGTGCGCATCCTCGTGCTGTCCGACAGCTGCCACAGCGGCACGGCGGTGCGCGCCGGCCCGCCGTCGGCCGCGTCGCTGGCCGGCGAACCGCGGCGCGTGCGGCAGATGCCCAGCGCGACCGCCCGGGCCGTGTATGAAGCCCACCGGCCCTTCTACGACAGCCTGCAGCGGGCGGTGAAGGCCGCTGTCGACGAGGAGGTCGACGCGGGGGCCCGCGACCCCGACGCCGCGCTCGCCCAGGTGCCCACGCCCACCCGCATCGCGCCGCTGGTGCGGCGCTTTCGCCCATCGGTGGTGCTGATCTCCGGCTGCCAGGACAACCAGTTCTCCATGGACGGGGCCCACAACGGCGCCTTCACCGAGCGGCTGCTGACGGTGTGGGACGGTGGGCGCTTCCACGGCAGTTTGGAGCGATTTCACGCCCACATCGTCGCCGGCATGCCGCCCACGCAATCGCCGAACCTCTTCACCCTGGGGCCGGCGCAGGCGATGCTCGAACAGGCCCCCCTGGCCCCCTGAGCGCAGGCCCGCCATGCTGACCGTGCGCGACCACTGGCTGGAGGGCGCTGACGTCACGCGCCAGCCCACACCCAACACCGGCGGCCCGCTGCGGCCGCGCTACCTCGTGTTGCACTACACCGCCGGCCGCAACCTGGAGAGCTCGGTGCAATCGCTGTGCACCCGCAAGCCCCAGGGCAACGCCTCGGCCCACCTTGTGCTCGGGCGCGACGGGCGCATCGTGCAGCTCGCCCCCTTCAATCTGGTCACCTGGCACGCCGGCGTGAGCCAGTGGGCCGGACTGAACGGTCTGAACCCCTGGGCCATCGGCATCGAGATGGACAACGCGGGGCTGCTGCACCGCCAGGGCGACCGCTGCTGCGCGTGGTTCGGCCAGGCCTACCCCGCCGAGGAGATCGTCGAGGCTGCCCACGCGCACGGCGGCGGCGTGCAGCCCTGGCACGCCTACACGCCGGCGCAGATTGAGCGCGCGCTGGCGCTGTGCGAGCTGCTGGTGGGGCACTACGGGCTGGAGGATGTGCTGGGGCATGAAGACATCGCGCGCGGCCGCAAATGCGACCCGGGCCCGGCTTTTCCGATGGAGGCCGTGCGGGCCCAGGCCCTGGGCCGGGGGTCCGACACGCCGCCGCGGTGGGTGGTCAACGCCACCCGGCTGAACATCCGCAGCGCGCCGTCGGCCGACGCGCCGAAACTGGCGGCCGCGTTGCCACGCGGCACCGAACTGATTGCCCTGGAGCCGCGCGACCGCTGGACGCGGGTGGCGGTGGTGGGCGTGACCGACCTCGAAGGCTGGGTCTGCAACGACTTCATCGTGCGCCTGCCCCAGCCGCGCCACGCCGCCACCGACGCCGCGCCGCCCGCGCGCTGGGAGCGCCTGGCGCCAGAAACCAGCCCGCGCGCGAGGCGGACAGCGGCGACGACTACCGCGCAGTCCCCCACGCGCGGTGCCAGCCGCGGTGCCGCCCGCACCGCGTCCAGAACCCAGCCCCGCTGAGGCCGCCATGAGCCACGCCGCCCCCGACCTCGTGCTGCTGGTTCCGGGTCGCCCGGGCACGCCTCCCGCCCACGGCCCCAGCGCCGAAGCAACCCGCACCACGCCACGGCGACGATCCAAACGCCCCGATCCCCCCGACCGCGCGGACGACGCCACCGGCCTCGTCGAGCGCATCACCCTCGGCACCGCCCGCGAGGGCGATCCGGCGCCGCACCGCTTCATCGCCCGCCCCGGTCACGACGTGGTCGAACTCGAGATCGAACACGGGCCCGCGCTCCTGCTGCACCCGCAAACGGTGCGTGAACTGCTCACGGCTCAGGCCGGTGCCGCCCGGGCGCGCGACGACGGGACCGCAGCGCTGCCGCTCCCGACGGTGCTGGACTGGCCCACGCCCGGCGGGACGACGCGCGCCGCGGGGGCCAGCGGCGGGTCGGGCGTGCGGCTGCGGTCCATCGGGCGCTGGCGCCCCCCCGGCGCCACGCCGGTGGCCGAACTCACGGCCGAGGCCATCGCCCGACGCGTCGACGAGCAAGCCCCGCCGGGCCTGTACCGCCTCTCGCCCCACGCGCTTTCCGAACCACCGGTGGCCAGCGACCGGGTCGCGGAGGCGCCAGCCGCCGATGGCCCGCTGCTGGTGCTGCTGCACGGCACCTTCTCCACCACCGCGGGCACCTTCGCCGGTCTGTGGCAGCGGCAACGTCCGGTGCTCGATGCGCTGTTTGCCCGCTACCCGCAGCGGGTGTACGGCTTCGAACACGCCACGCTGCGCGACAGCCCTGTGGCCAACGCGCTGGCGCTGGCGCGCACCCTGCCGGCCGGCGCACGCCTGCACCTGCTGACCCACTCGCGCGGCGGGCTCGTCGCCGAGGTGCTGGCGCGCGCCGCCGCGCCGGGCGACCCGCTGGCCGGCTTTGATGGCGCACACGCCGCGCCGGGTGACGCGGCGGCGCTCGCTGCACTGGCCGCGCTGCTGCGCGATCGCGGCATCCGCGTCGAGCGCGTCGTGCGGGTGGCCTGCCCGGCCCACGGCACGCTGCTCGCCTCCGGCCGGCTCGACGCTTATGTGTCCGTGCTTCGCTGGACACTGCAGCTCGCCGGCGTGCCGGTGGCGCCGGCGCTGCTGGGCTTTCTGGGCGACGTGGCCCGGGTGCGCACCGACCCGGCCGCCCTGCCCGGCCTGCAGGCCATGACGCCGGGCAGCGCGCTCGTGCGCTGGCTGCAGGGCGCGGATCGGGACCAGCCCCTGCCCGGCGAACTGCGCGTGGTGGCCGGTGATCTCGACGGCGACTCGGTGATGTCCTGGGTGAAGACCCTGCTGGCCGACGCCTTCTTCTGGACCGACAACGACCTCGTGGTGCAAACCGCGTCGATGTACGGCGGGGGCCCGCGCCAGCGCGGCGCCGCCCGCTCCAACGCCCTTTTCGCCCGCGTCGAGGGAGGCCAGGCCACGCACTTCGGCTACTTCAGCGACCCCGGCGCGGCCGCACTCATCGGCCGCGCGCTCCTCGACAGTGACCCGGCCGGGTTCGCCCCGATCGGCCCCTTGTCCTGGGCCGGGGAGTCGTCGTCGGGCACCCGCGCGGTGCGCACGGCGCCGCGCACGATCCCGGCCAACCGGCCCGTGCTTCTCCTGCTCCCCGGCCTGCTGGGCAGCCACCTCGCGGCCGGCGAGCGCCGCGTGTGGCTGAGCTGGGGCTTGTTGAACCGGCTCGACCGGCTGGCCTGGCCCGACCCGGGCCCCCCCGTGCGTCCCGACGGCGCGCTGGAAGACCACTACGACGCCCTCGGTGCCCACCTGGGTGCCACCCACGACGTGGTCATCGCCGACTACGACTGGCGCGCGCCGCTTGAAGACACCGCGGCGCGGCTGGCTCCGGTGCTGCGCGACGCCCTCGACCGCACCGAGGCCGGGGGCCAGCCCGTGCGGCTGCTGGCCCATTCGATGGGCGGTCTGGTGGCGCGCACGCTCGCGCTGGAGCAGCCCGCGCTGTGGACACGTTGGGCCGCCCGACCGGGCGCGCGGCTCCTGCAGCTCGGCACGCCCAACGGCGGGTCCTGGGCACCCATGCAGGCCCTCAGCGCCGACGATCCCTTTGCCCTCCTGCTCGGAGCGGTCGGCCTGCCGCTGCGCGACCACGCCGCGCGGCAGCTCATGGCCGGCCTGCCCGGCTTTGTCCAACTGCAGGCCGGGCTCGGCGGTGTCGAGGGGCTCCACCGGCAAGAGCGCTGGATCGGCCTCGCGGAACGCGACCACGCCGCCATCGCCGACGCGACCCGCTGGCACACCGAGGACCTGCCCACCAGCCCCTACCGCTGGGGCATCCCACCGCAGGCGCTGCTCGATCGCGCGCTGGCCCTGCGCGAGCGGCTGGACGCCCAGGTCCGCGACGACCTGCCGCACTGGCGCCACACCGTGGCCATCGTGGTCGGCCAGGCCCGCCACACGCCGGGCGGCCACACCATCGACCCCCGGGAAGGCCTGACCTATCTGGACGCGCCCGACGGCGGCGACGGCCGCGTGCCCCTCGGCAGCGCCTTGCTGCCGGACGTGCCGGCGTGGCAAGCCCCGGCCGCGCACGATGCGCTGCCCGCCCACACCCCAGCCTTCGACGCCTACCTCGATCTGCTCACCTCCGGCCAGACCCAGCGGCTGCCACGCGTGAACCCGCCGCCAGCGGCGGCGGTCCGCGGCGCGGGTCCGGGGACGCACCCACCGCGCCTGCCGCGGGCGCGGCACCACCCTCCCCGGGTCGGCGACCCGCCGCCCGGGGCGCCCCGCGGCACGGACGACGCGCCCGCGGACGCCGCGTTGCGCGTCACCGTCCACCACGGCAACCTGAAATTCCTGCGTCACCCGCTGATCGTGGGCCACTACGGCGGCACCGGTCTGGGAGGCAGCGAGTCCGTGGTGGACCGCTACCTCGGCGGCGCGCTCTCCGCCTCACTGGCCGCCGGCCTGTACCCCGACCGCTTGGGCTCCCACCAGGTCTTCACCAACCACCACGCCGATCCCGAGAACCCGCTCGCGCTACCACGGCCGCCGCTGGTGGTCGTCTGCGGCTTGGGCAGCGAGGGGGCCCTGGACACCCACGATCTGGTCCACACCCTGCGGCAGGCTGTGCTGGCCTGGGCCTTGCGCGAGACGCAGCACGCGGGCGATCCGGCCGGCGAGCGGCCGGCCCGGGCGCCCCGCGCCATCGCCGCCACCCTCATCGGCAGCGGCGGCGCCGGCATCACGCCCGCTGCGGCGGCCCGGGCGCTGGCACGGGCGGTGCATGAAGCCAACGAGCGCCTGCGCCTGACCGCCGGACGCCGGGCCGCGTCGCATGCCATCGACGAACTGCACATCGTCGAGCTGTACCTCGACCGCGCCACCGAAGCCTGGCAGGCGTTGCGCCCGCGCGCCGGAGCGCCGGCCCAGCCCTGGACGCTGGGCCCCTGCATCGTGCCCGGCGTCGGGGGCATGGCGCGACCCGCCGAGGGCGGCTACCGCGGCTCACGCTATGACTTTGTGAGCGCCATCACCGGCGCCACCCAGCACGGTCGTCCTGCCATCCTGTACACGCTGGACACCCGGCGCGCGCGCTCGGAAGTCCGCGCCCAAAGTGCGCAGACGGGTCTGGTTCGGGAACTGGTGCGGCGCGCGTCGCAGCACGCCCCGCGCGACCCGGCGATCGGCCGCACCTTGTTTCAGCTGCTGGTGCCCGTGGGTCTGGAGCCGGCGTTGATGGCCACCAGCGACCTGTTGCTCGAGCTCGACAGCGGCACCGCCGCCATTCCCTGGGAACTGCTGGACGCGCCGGCGGCCGACGAGCCGGGCCTGCGCGAGCCCTGGGCCCTGCGCAGCAAGCTGATCCGACGGCTGCGCACCGGTGACTTCCGGGCCCAGGTGAGCGACGCCCGGCGCGAAGACGCGGTGCTGATCGTCGGCGAGCCCGACTGCGACCCGTCACGCTATGCCCGCTTGCCCGGCGCGCGCGCCGAGGCGGCGGCCGTGGCTGAAGCCCTGCGGGCGCAAGGGCAGCCGCCCGACCGCCTGCACACCCTGATCGCCCCGGACGATGCCCCCGGACCCGATGCGGCCGCCGTCGTGCAGGCGCTGCTCGCGCGGCGCTACCGGGTTGTCCACCTCGCGGGCCATGGGGAGAGCACCGAGACAGCGGGCATAGGTGGAGCGCCGCAGCCGCGCGGTCTGGTGCTCAGCGACGGCGCCTACCTCGGGCCCGACGAGGTTGGCGCCATGCGCGTCGTGCCCGAGCTGGTGTTTCTCAACGCGTGCCACCTCGGCGCCGATCACGGCCCCGCGCTGGGTCCCAGCCACGACCGCGCAGCGTTCGCGGCCGGGATCGCCCGCCAGCTGATCGACACCGGCGTGCGTTGCGTGGTGGTTGCCGGGTGGGCGGTCGACGACGAACCGGCCGCCGCGTTCGCCGCCGCCTTCTACGATGCCCTGCTGGGCGGCCAGCGCTTCATGGACGCGGTCCACAGCGCGCGCCACGCGGCCCGCCGACACAGCCCCGGCAGCCACACCTGGGCGGCTTACCAGTGTTACGGCGACCCCGACTGGGTCTGGCACCGCGATGACGCCCAGCGGGCCGCCACCGGCCCGGTCGCCACCGAGCCGGGGCCCGCCATCGGGTCGGCCACCGCGCTGCAGCTGGCGCTCGACAGCCTGGCCGTGGAGAGCCTCACGCAAGGCGCGGCCGGTGGACGGGAACGGGAGCGGCAGCGGGAGCGACTGAGCCAACTGGAAGACGCCTGGGCCGGCCGCTGGGGCGCGCAGGGGGCGGTCGCCGAGGCGTTTGGGCGCGCCTGGCTGCACAGCGGCGACACCGGGCGGGCGCTCGCCTGGTACGACCGCGCCCGCGCCGCCGCCGATGGCAGCGCCAGCCTGCGCGCGGCCGAACAGCACGCCAACCTGCTCGCCCGCCGGGCCTGGGAGCGCTGGCGCGACGCGCCAGCCGCCGAGCGCGGGTCCGATGCCTTCGCCAGCGCCAGTGCCGATCTCGACACCGCCCTCGCCGCACTCGACGCGCTGCTGGCGCTGGGCGTCACCGCCGAACGCCACAGCCTGCGCAGCGCCGTCCACAAGCGACGCGCACTCATCGCCCGCGAACGGGCCGACGACCACACCGCCCAGGCCGCGCTGCAGGCCATGGCCCGGGACGCCGAGCGCGCCCACGCGCTGGCCGACGACGCCGCCGATCCCCGGCGCTTCTACCCCGCGCTCAACCGGCTGGCCGCGGACTGGTGCGTGGGGGCGGCGCTGGACGAGCCCCTGGCCCGACGCACGCGCGAAGACCTGCTGCGCCTGCGCCGCGATGACCCGGACTTCTGGAGCGTGGTCGGACTCGCCGATCTGACGCTCATCGAAGCCCTGCAACGCGGCGATCTGGCCGCTCAGGCCAGCGAGATCGAGCGTGCGTGGGTCGCGCTGCACGACCGCATCGGTGCTGCCTGGCTGTGGGCCTCGGTGGCCGACCAGGTGGCACTGCTGCTGGGCTCGCGGGCGCTGACCGGCCACCCGGCCGCGGCCGCCCTGCGCGCCCGGGTCGACGCCCTCGCCGGACGACACACCGACAGGGGCCCCGCGTGAACCGGGTGTTCATCAGCTACCGCAGCGCCGACGGCAAAAAAGACGCCGGCCGGCTGGCGCACGATCTCAACCGCGCGCTGGGGGCGGACGCCGTGTTCTTCGACAAGCAGGACTTGCGCGGCGGCAGCGCCTGGCGCGACGCCATCGGCGCCGCGCTGCACGCCCGCCCGGTCGTGCTGCTCGTGGTCACACCGCGGCTGCTGGAGGACCGCACCCCCGACGGCGCACGCCGCATCGACGCGCCGGACGACCCGGTGCGCGGTGAGCTGATGGCCGCCCACGCCGCCGGCGCGCGCGTGGTGCCCTTGCTCACCGAGGGCGTGGCCATGCCACCGGCCGCCGACTGGCCCGCGGCACTCGCCTTCCTCGCCGACACACACGCCCTCAAGCTGCGCACCGAGGACTGGGACACCGATTGGGCCCGCCTGATGGACGATCTGGCTGCCCACGGCATCCGGCCTCCGACCCGCCCCTCCACCCGACCCCGCGAACCCTCCCTCCGGCCGGCGTCGCCACGGCCGGCGTCGCCATCGCCCGGGCATGCCCGCTGGGGCGCGGTGATCGGCGCCGTCACGCTGGCGCTCGGCCTGGCGGTTGCCCTGACGATGGCCCTGACAACGGGTTGGACCGGCAGCGCCGGACAGGGCGGTTCGGCCTCTGCCACGGTGGCCGGCGAGTGGATCGACGACAGCCTGCCTGGCCGGCCGGTGCGGGTGGTGATCGAACGGGAGGGTGACGAATTCACGCTGCGCAGCGAGCCGGTGCCGCTGGAGGATCTGCCGGACTGGGCGGCTTACGCCGAACGCCAGCGCGCCCAGGGCATGACGATCGAGACCCTGCGCTACACCGCCCGCGGGCCGTGGCAGGCCGACGCGGTGCACGGGCCCATGACCGTGGTCGGCGGCGGGGGCGCCGGCCCGCTGGACACCGGCGCGCTCAGCCTGACGCTGCAGGACGGCGGCCGGACCCTCGCGGGCACGCTGTGGAGCAACGGCGATCAGGACGCCGAAGCGGTGTCCCTGCGCCGGCCCTGAGCCGCGTCGAGCGACCGGGCAGAGCCCCGCCGCTTCAGGCGGCGGCGGGCTCGACCACCGGCTGGCGGATCAGGTGGTCGAAAGCGCTGAGCGCGGCCTTCGAGCCTTCGCCCGCGGCGATCACGATCTGCTTGTAGGGCACGGTCGTGCAGTCGCCGGCGGCAAACACGCCCGGCACGTTCGTGTGGCCCTTGTCGTCCACCACGATTTCGCCGAAGCGGCTGAGTTCGATCGTGCCCTTGAGCCACTCGGTGTTGGGCACCAGGCCAATCTGCACGAACACGCCTTCGAGCTCGAGGTGGCGCGTCTCACCGCTCACCCGGTCCTTGTAGCTCAGGCCGTTGACCGTGCCGCCGGCGCCGGTGATCTCGGTGGTCTGGGCGCTGGTGTGGATGCGCACGTTAGGCAGGCTCTTGAGCTTGTTCACCAGCACGGCGTCGGCCTTCAGGCTGTCGGCGAATTCCAGCAGGTCCACCTGCGCCACGATGCCGGCCAGGTCGATCGCGGCCTCGACGCCGGAGTTGCCGCCGCCGATCACCGCCACGCGCTTGCCCTTGAACAGCGGGCCATCGCAGTGCGGGCAATAAGCCACGCCCTTGTTGCGGTACTCCGCCTCGCCGGGCACGTTCACGTTGCGCCAGCGGGCGCCGGTCGACAGGATCACGCTGCGCGCTTTCAGCGTCGCACCGTTGGCCATGTGAACCTGGATCAGGCCGCCGGGCTCGCGGGCCGGCACCAGGGTTTCGGCGCGCTGCAGGTTCATCAGGTCCACGCCGTAGTGGCGGACCTGCGACTCCAGCGCGGCGGCGAATTTCGGACCGTCGGTCTCCAGCACGCTGATGTAGTTCTCGATGGCCAGCGTGTCGTTGGTCTGGCCGCCGAAACGCTCGGCCGCCACGCCCACGCGGATGCCTTTGCGCGCGGCGTACACAGCCGCGGCCGCACCGGCGGGGCCACCGCCGACGATCAACACATCAAACGGGTCCTTGGCGTCGAGCTTGGCGGCTTCGCGCTGGTCGGCGTTGACGTCAAGCTTGGCCACGATTTCCTGCAGCGTCATGCGGCCGGAACCAAACACCTCGCCGTTGAGGAACACCATCGGCACCGCCATCACCTGACGCTGCTCGACCTCGGCCTGGTACAGGCCGCCATCAATCACCACGGTCTGCACCGCGGGGTTGCGCACCGCCATCAGCGACAGCGCCTGCACCACGTCGGGGCAGTTGTGGCAGGACAGGCTCATGTAGACCTCGAAGCGGAAGTCGCCGCGCAGGGCATCCACCGCCTCCAGCGTCTCGGCGTCCTCCTTGGGCGGGTGACCGCCGGTCCACAGCAGGGCCAGCACCAGCGAGGTGAACTCGTGACCCAGCGGGATCGCCGCAAAGCGCACGCCACGGGTCTCGCCCTCGCGGGCGATCACAAACGACGGGCGGCGCTCATCGCTGCCGGATTCGTCGACCGTGACGCGGTCGGACAGGCTGGCGATGGTGTTGAGCAGCTCGCGCATCTCGGCCGCGGCGGGCGAGGCGTCGAGCGAGGCGATGAGGCGGATCGGGCGCTGCAGGCGGGTGAGGTAACCCTGCAGCTGGGCCTTGAGCGTGTCGTCGAGCATGGCGAAATCTCCGGGTGGTTCAGCGTTTTGCGAAGGGCGCTGGGCGCGGGTGGCGCGCAACGCCCGACGCGAAACCCTCAACGGGTTCGGGTCCGTTCAGCGGACGGCGGGCATCAGATCTTGCCGACCAGGTCCAGCGACGGGGTCAGGGTCTTGGCGCCTTCGTTCCACTTGGCCGGGCAGACCTGGCCGGGGTTCTTGGCGACGAACTGGGCGGCCTTGAGCTTGCGCAGGGTTTCCTTGACGTCGCGAGCGATGGCGTTGTCGTGGATCTCTGCGGTCTTCACCACACCCTCGGGGTTGATGATGAAGGTGCCACGCAGGGCGAGGCCTTCGGCGTCGATGTGCACGCCAAAGCCGCGGGTCAGGGTGTGGGTCGGGTCACCCACCAGCGGGAACTGGGCCTTGCCCACGGCCGGGCTGGTCTCGTGCCAGACCTTGTGGGAGAAGTGGGTGTCGGTCGTGACGATGTAGACCTCGGCGCCGGCCTTCTGGAACTCGGCGTAGTTGTCGGCGGCGTCTTCCACTTCGGTCGGGCAGTTGAAGGTGAACGCGGCCGGCATGAAGATCAGCACGGACCACTTGCCCTTCAGGTCGGCATCGGTCACGGGCACGAATTTGCCGTTGTGGAAGGCGGTGGTGCTGAAGGTCGGGACGGGCTGGTTGATGATCGACATGGAGATCTCCTGGTGAAGTGAGGGATGGGTGAGAAAAGCAGCCGGCTTTCCGGCGACCGCTGAACTATAGTCCGAAGCTATTGAAACTTCGGATTGATAGTTGCTATGGGGATCATAGCCGGTTTGTTGCTGCGCAACATCACCACGGTCTTTGTAAATGCGAGTTGTTCTTATTTGCGATATAATGCAAAGCCCAGCCAGCCAGACGCCGCGTGCGATGCAGCCAGCCGACATGCCTTCGACGGACCGCATCCCATGCCGAACCAAGCCTTCCCTTCGCCGTTCACCGCCCGCGCGGGCGCACCGCTGCCGCTGGGCGCCGCCCTGCTGGCCGGCTCCCTCACGCTGACCCCCGGCTTCGCGCAAGACACCGCCGCCACCCCGACAGCCTCCCAGGCCGCCCAAACCACGCTCGGCACCGTCGAGGTGCGCGACACCGCCCTCGGCAGCGACGCCAAGGCCACCCTGCGCGCCACCGACACCGCCATCGGCAAGGGCCGCCAGGCGCTGCGCGACATCCCGCAGTCGGTCACGGTGATGACCGAGCGGCTGATCGACGACCGCAACCTCGACGACTTCCGCGAGGTGCTGCGCACCACCGCCGGCGTGACCTTCCTCAGCGGCGAGACCGGCGAGGAAGACGTGCGCCTGCGCGGCTTCTCGCTCGGCCAGGCCGGCGACATCTTCGTGGACGGCCTGCGCGACGCGCCGCTGATCGAGCGCGACACCTTCAACCTCGACCGGGTGGAAGTGCTCAAGGGCTCGGCGTCCATGCTGTTCGGCAAAGGCTCCACCGGCGGCGTGATCAACCAGGTGAGCAAACAGCCCTTCCTGATGGACCAGCACGAGGTGACCACGACCGTGGGTACCGGCCGCGAGCTGCGCCTGACCGGCGACTTCAACCTCAAGACCGGCGACGACGCCGCCCTGCGCCTGAACGCGATGGCGCAGAACGCCGACAACTTCGGCGCCCGCGACAACAAGCGCGGCTTCGCACCCACCTACCGCTGGGGCATCGGCCTGAAGGACGAGTTTTCGGTCGGCCTGATGCACCTCGAGACCGACGGCAACCCGATCTACAACCACCCCTGGTTCACCGCCAACGGCACCATCATCCCCACCCTGCCGGCGCGCAACTTCTACGGCCTGGCCAGCGACTACAACCGCACCCAGAGCACGGTGCTGACCGCGAGCCACACCCACCGCTTCGACCGCGACACCGAGCTCAAGACCACCGTGCGCCACGGCCGCTACGAACGCGAGCTGTGGTCCAGCGTGGTGCGTTTTGCCGCCGGCACCACGCCCGCCAACCTCGGTCCGGGCACCGTCATCACCCGCACGCCCAAGGGCCGCGTCGGCTACAGCGATGTGACCCAGCTGCAAAGCGACCTGAGCGCCCGGTTTGAGGCCGCCGGCCTGCGCCACCAGCTGCTCGCGGGGGTGGACTTCAGCCAGGAAGACGCCGCCCGCAACAACAACTTCCCCGGCCCGGCCTCCGGCCTCACCACCACGGTGGGCACGCCCAACGACGGCGACTTCCGGCTCGACACCCGCGGCGGCGCCCCGCTGACCACCTTCGACGCCCGCACGATCGGCCTCTATGCCCAGGACACGGTGAGCCTGAGCGAGACCGTCAAGCTGATCGCCGGCCTGCGCATCGACCGCTTCAGCGCGTCCTACGCCGACCCCGCGGGCAACCGCTTCGAGATCAGCGACACCCTGCTCAGCCCGCGGCTGGGCGCGCTCTACCAGCCCGACGCCCAGACGTCCTACTACGCCTCCTTCGGCACCTCCTACAACACCTCCGGCGACACCTACCAGTTCGCGCTCGGCAACTTCGCCCCGGGCACGGCCAACGCGCGGCTGGCCAACACCCCGCCGGAGAAGAGCCAGAACCTGGAGATCGGCGGCAAGTTCGAGCTGTTCGACAACCGCGCCTCGCTGGGCGTGGCGCTGTTCCACAGCGTCAAGACCAACGAGCGCAACACCGACCCCGACACCGCCGCCACCCAGTTCCTGCTCTCCGGCGAGCGCGAGGCCACGGGCATGGAATTCAACCTCGCGGGCCGCATCACGCCCCTGTGGGAGATCTTCTACAACCACACCTGGATTCCCCACGCCCGCATCACCCGCAGCAACCAGGCGCTGGCGGCCAACGGCGGCGGCGCGCAGGTGCAGGGCGACCGTCCCGCCCTCACGCCGCGCCACAGCGCCAGCCTCTGGACGACCTACCGCGTGACGCCGGCGGTGCGACTGGGCGCGGGCCTGAACTGGCGCAGCGAGCAAAGCCCGGAAGGCGCGCGCAACCTCGTGGCCGCCTCCTTCGTGACCGTGGATGCGATGGCCGAAGTCACGCTTTCCGAGCGCCAGATCCTGAAGTTCAACGTGACCAACCTCACCGACAAGCTGTACGCCGACGGCCTCTACCGCGGCTTCTACCAGCCGGGTGCGCCGCGCAAGCTGCAGGTCACGCTGACCAGCCTGTTCTGACCATCCCGCGCGGTCCAGCCCAGCCTGCCCCCACAAGCCCCCCCCGAAAGTGTCCCGTGCTGCACCTCAAAGCCCTGCTCACCCCCGACGAACTGCGCCAGGCGCGCCAGTGCCTGGGCGACGACGCGCCATGGCGCGACGGGGCCGGCAGCGCCGGGGCGCAGGCGCTCGCGGTCAAGCGAAACCACCAGCTCGCGCCCGACAGCCCGGCCAGCGCCACGGTGCAGTCGATCGTGCTGGGCGCGCTGCAGCGCGACGCCCTGTTCTTTTCGGCGGCGCTGCCGCGGCGCGTGCTGCCGCCGCGGGTGAACCGCTACCGGGCCGCGGCGCCCGGACAGGCCGGCGCTGACGAACACTACGGCCCTCACATCGACAACGCCATCCTGCGCGCGGGCGCCGACTGGCTGCGCTCGGACCTGTCGTGCACCGTGTTCCTCAGCGACCCGGCCGAGTACGAGGGCGGCGAGCTGGTGGTGCACGGCCCGGGGGGCGCGCAGCGTCACAAGCTGCCCGCCGGCGACGCCCTGCTCTACCCCGCCCGCACCGTGCACGAGGTCACGCCCGTCACCCACGGCGAGCGGCTCGCGGCCTTTTTCTGGGTGCAAAGCCTCGTGGCCGCCGACGCGCGGCGCGCCCTGCTGTTCGAACTCGACATGAGCCTGCTGGCGCTGCGCGCGCGGCACGGCGAGAGCCCCGAGACCACGGCGCTGTCCGGCGTCTATCACAACCTGCTGCGCGAATGGGCCCAACCATGAACCGGGACGCCGGCATCTCCACGGACCACGCCACCGACGTACACACCGACGTCCACGCCCCCATCGCCACCGGCTTCCTCACCGGCCTGCCACCCGGCCTTCCCCACCCGGGCCCCGGGGTCGCCCACGCCGCCCTCCACGCCTGGATCGACGGCGGCGCCGGCGACGGCCGCGCCGTGCGGGCGAACGAAGCCGCCTGGGCCGACATCGCGCTGTGGCCGCGCAGCCTGCGCCCGCTGGCCGGCAGTCACACCCGCGTGGCGCTGCCCGGCGGCCCGGCGCCCGTGCCCTGGCTGGTGGCGCCCATGGCCTACCAGCGCGCGGCCCACCCGGACGGCGAAGCCGCGATGGCCGTGGCCGCGGCCGCGCAAGGCGCGGGCTTCGTGCTGTCCTGCCAGAGCAGCACGCCCCTGCAGGACGTGGCGCGCCTGTTCCGGGGCGACCCGGGCCGGGGCCCGCTGTGGTTCCAGCTGCACCCCCAACCCGATCCGGCCACCGACGCGGCGCTGCTCGCGCGCGCCGAAGCCGCCGGGGTGGAAGCGATCGTGATGACCGTGGACGCGCCGCTGCAAGGCCCGCGCGACGCCGAGCGCGCCGCCGGGTGGCGGGTGCCGCCGGGCGTGGCGGCGGTGAACCTTCCGCCCGCGGCAGCCCCGGGCCTCGACGCCCTGCTGGCCGCATCCGCCACGACCGACACCCTGCGCCGCTGGCGGGACCTCACGCGCCTGCCGCTGCTGGTCAAGGGCGTGCTCCACCCGGCCGACGCTCTGGCGGCGGTCGAGGCCGGCGCCGACGGCCTGATCGTCTCCAACCACGGCGGCCGCCAGCTCGCCAGCGCCGTGCCGACAGCGCGCGCCCTGCCGGCGGTGGTGGCGGCGGTGGGCGGGCGCGTGCCGGTGCTGGTGGACGGCGGTCTGCGGCGCGGGGAAGACGTGGTGAAGGCGCTGGCGCTGGGCGCGCGCGCCGTGCTGCTCGGCCGACCGCTGCTGCGGGCGCTCGCGCTCGGCGGCGCGCCGGCCGTGGCGACCCAGCTGCGCGGCTGGCGCGACGAATTCACCGCCGCGCAGGCGCTGTGCGGCGCGCGCACGCCCGACGAACTGAGCGCGCTGGGTCTGCTGCAGGACTGAGCGGCCGCGAGGCCCCTGATGAATCGCGACCCGCAATTATTTAATGCAAACAATTCTCGTTTATAATCACACCATGAACGCAGCCCTTGCCCTGTTCCTGAGCGTGCTGGTGGTGGTGCCCGCGGCCTGGTGGGCGCTGCGCCGGGGGACTTCTACACTATGAGCCCCTCGCCCGCCCTCGCCCTGCCGCCCACCACGGGCGCGCTGCCCCCGCCGATGCCTGCCTTCACGTCCCGGACCACCCAACGCCGCCTGCTCGCGGTCGGCGCGGTGCTGGCCTTGCACGGCGCGGCCCTGTGGGCGCTGCAGGCCGGCCTGATCCGGCGCGCGGTCGAGTTGGTGATCCCGGTGGAAGTGATGGCCGAGCTGATCGAGCCGCCCGTGCCGCAGATCCCGCCGGCACCACCACCGCCCACCACCGCACCCCGGCTCACGCCGCGACCGGCGCCGGCGCCCACCCCGCGGCCGGTCGCCACACCCAGCCCCGCCCCCAGCCCCCTCGCCCCGGTGGTGCCCGCGGCGCCGCCCGCGCCCGCCGAGCCCGTCACAACCACCGCCCCGGTGGTCGCCCCCGCGCCCCCCGCCCCGCCGGCGCCCCCGGCGCCGCCCGCGGTGGTGCTGCCCAGCAGCAGCGCCGACTACCTCAACAACCCGCCGCCGCCCTACCCGCCGCTGTCGCGTCGGCTGGGCGAACAGGGCAAGGTGGTGGTGCGCGTGCTGATCGACGCCGACGGGCGGGCCTCGCGGGCCGAAATCCGCCAGTCGAGCGGCTATGAACGCCTCGACCAGACCGCGCTGCAGACCGTGCTGCGCTGGCGCTACGTGCCCGGCAAACGCGGTGGCGTGCCGGAAGCCATGTGGTTCAACGTGCCCATCAACTTCGTCCTGGAATAACCCGCCGCAGCCTCACCGTCGCGTGGCGCTGCCCACTTGCTCTGATTGACATGAACAACGATTTCGCTTCCGCCGGCCTGGCGCACGTCTGGACCCAGGGCGACTGGGTCACCCGCAGCGTGGCCCTGGTGCTGCTGGCCATGAGCCTGGCCACCTGGGTCATCATCGTCTGGAAAGCGCTCGACCAGCGCGCCCAGCGCCGCCAGGCGCGCGGCGTCGAGGGCTTCTGGCACAGCGCCGACTTCGCCGAAGGCCTCGACAAGCTCGGCGAGGCCGACGGCAACCCCTTCCGCGCACTGGCGGTGGAAGGCCGCGAAGCCACGCGCCACATCACCCACAAGGACGGCAGCGCCCGGCCGCAGCTGCACGACACGCTGGACGTGAGCGACTGGGTCGAGCGTTCGCTGCGCAAGGGCGTTGACGACTTCAGCGCCCGGGCGCAAAGCGGCCTGTCGGTGCTGGCGTCGGTGGCGTCCACCGCGCCCTTTGTGGGCCTGTTCGGCACGGTCTGGGGCATCTACCACGCCCTGCTGGGCATCGGCGCGGCCGGCCAGGTCAGCATCGACCAGGTCGCCGGTCCGATCGGCGAGGCGCTGATCATGACCGCGCTGGGTCTGCTGGTGGCGATTCCCGCGGTGCTGGGCTACAACGCGCTGGTGCGCGGCAACAAGGCCATCCTGCACCAGCTCAACCGCTTCGCGCACGACCTGCACGCCTATTTCGTCACCGGCGCGCGGGTGAGTGTGGGCAGCGACGGCCGCGTGCTGCCGCTCAAACGGGGCTGATCACCATGGCCATCGGAACGCAAGACGACAGCGACGAGGTCATGAGCGAGATCAACATGATCCCGTTCATCGACGTGATGCTGGTGCTGCTGATCATCTTCATCATCACCGTGCCGGTCATCAAACACGCGGTCAACATCGAGCTCCCGCAGGCCAGCGTGGCCAAGGTGCAGGACAAGCCGGAGAACATCCGCCTGGCCGTGGACGCGCAAGGCCAGTACTTCTGGAACGACCAGCCGGTGGACGACGCGGCCTTCGGCCAGCGGCTCGCCCAGGCCGCGGCGCAAGAGCCGCAGCCGGAACTTCACATCCGCGGCGACAAGGCGGTGCGCTACGAGCGCGTGGCGCAGGCCATGGCGGCCGCGCAGAAGGCGGGCGTGCGCAAGATCGGTTTCATCACGGAGCCGGCGCCATGACAACGCCCGCGCCCGCCCAGCCCGCCACCGCCGGTCAGGAGCGGCCGGTGCCGGTGCTGCCCAGCACGGCCCTGCTGCAGGGTCAGCGCGCGGTGGCCATCGAGCACAACGGCACGGTCTACCGCCTGCAGGCCACCCGTCAGGGCAAGCTGATCCTGACGAAATAGTTTCGTGGGGCGACGCGGGACGGCCGGTCGGCCGCCCGACGTCGTGTTGGGTCAGCCACGGCGGGACCGCCGCCGGTAGCCAGCCCTTTTTTACCGACCCCGGTCAGAGACCGATCGCCGCCAGACCCGCGCGGGCGATCTGCGCGTCTTCCGACGACTTCACGCCGCTCACCCCCACCGCGCCCAGGCATTGGCCGTCCTGCAGGACCGGCACGCCGCCCTCCAGCATGCCCTGCAGCGCAGGCGCGCTGAGGAACGACACCCGCCCCTGGTTGATGACGTCTTCGTACACCTTGCTTTCACGGCGACCCAGCGCGGCGGTGTGCGCCTTGGCCGGGGCAATGTGGGCCGAGATGGCCGGCGCGCCGTCCAGGCGCTGCAGCCACAGCAGGTGGCCGCCGTCGTCGACGATGGCGATCGTCACCGCCCAGTTGTTTTTCAGCGCTTCGGCTTCAGCGGCGGCGGCGATGGCCTTGACGTCGGCCAGTTCGAGCACGGCTTTGGATTTCATGAACTTTTTCCTTCGGGCGGTTACAAAGACAACACAGCCGCGACGATACCCGTGCCATTGGTGGGATTGGGGTCACAACTGTGTTGACCCCGCCCGGGCCCCTACAATCCGCCGCGTCTGTCGACCTCTCAGGAGATCACCATGTCTGATTACGTGAACGCCCCGTCCGCCTTCGGCACCTCTGCTGCGCTGCAACAACAGCGCAACCGGGTCCTGCGCAACACCTACGCCCTGCTGGCGCTGTCCATGGTGCCCACCGTGATGGGCGCCTGGCTCGGCGTGGCCACCGGGATCACCGCCGGCCTGACCGGCTTCCTGGGCCTGATCGTCTTCCTGGGCGGCGCCTTCGGCTTCATGTTCGCCATCGAGAAGACCAAGAACTCGGCCGCCGGCGTGCCCGTGCTGCTGGCCTTCACCTTCTTCATGGGGCTGATGCTCTCCGGCCTGCTGGCCCGCGTGCTCGGCCTGGCCAACGGCGCGAGCCTCATCATGACCGCGTTCGGTGGCACCGCCGCGATCTTCCTGGGCATGGCCTCGCTGTCCGGGATCATCAAGCGCGACCTGTCGGGCATGGGCAAGTTTCTGTTCATCGGCGTGATCATGCTGCTGGTGGCGGGCATCGCGAACGTGTTCCTGCAGTCCAGCGCGCTGGTGATCACGCTGTCGGTGATCGCGATCGGCATCTTCTCGGCCTTCATCCTGTACGACCTCAAGCGCGTGCAGGACGGTGAGGAGACCAACTACATCACCGCCACGCTCGGCGTGTACCTGAGCCTGTTCAACGTGTTCCAGAGCCTGCTCTCGCTGCTCGGCATCTTCGGCGGCGAACGCGAATAAGGCGCGTACCGCGCCCCGCGAAAAGGACCCTGCGGGGTCCTTTTTTTTCGGCCCTGGGGCTGGGCAGCGGGGTCAAGTTCGGCGCCAGACTGCCGAAACTGGAGAGAACCTGGAAGACCCACCATGCGCCGATCCGCCCGCCTCGCCAGCCTGCTGACCTTCGCCCTGCTGATCGCCGGCTGCGACGCCCTGGGCATCGAAACCGCGGCCCAGGTCAACGAGCGCAAGGAGGCCGAAGGCAAAGCCATTGGCAGCGCCTGCCGCCACGCGGTGCGCAGCATCGAGTCGTGCTTCCAGGCCAACCCCCGCGCGGCCAAGGCGGCCGTGTTCGCCGGCTGGAAGGAAATGGACCAGTACATGCGCGACAACAGCATCGTCGGCATGCCCAGCGAGGGAAGCGCCGCGCCGCCGGACAAGCCGGCCGACGGGGCCGACAAGTCCTGATCCCCGATCACGGTGGGCCGGACGCCCGGCCGGCGCCTCAGTCCGCGCGCTCGAACACCGCCATGCTCTCGACGTGGGCGGTGTGGGGAAACATGTTGACCACGCCCGCGCTCGTGCAGCGGTAGCCAGCCTGGTGCACCAGCAAGCCGGCGTCGCGGGCCAGCGTGGCGGGATTGCAGCTCACATACACGATGCGCCGGGGTGGCGTCCAGCCGCCGGTGCGCAACGCCGGGTCCTGGTGCAGGTCCGCCAGCGCCTTCGCCAGCGCAAAGGCGCCCTCGCGCGGCGGGTCCACCAGCCATTTGTCCGCCACACCATCGGCGACCAGCCGGGCCGGCGTCATCTCGAACAGGTTGCGTGCGGCGAAGGTCGTGGGCGCCAGCGGGCGCCCCGGGCGGTCGTTGGCCACGCGGTTGTCCCGCGAACGCGCCACCAGCGCCTCGCTGCCCTCCACGCCCAGCACCTCACGGGCGCGCGTGGCGATGGGCAAGGTGAAATTGCCCAGGCCGCAGAACCAGTCGATCACGCGCTCGTCGCGACGGGCGTCGAGCAGGCGCAGCGCCTGGGCCACCAACACCCGGTTGATGTGGGGGTTGACCTGGGTGAAGTCCGTGGGGCGGAACGGCATGCGGATGCCGAACTCGGGCAATTCGTACGCGAGATCGGCGGTGCCGTCGTCGGGATCAAGCCGGTGCACCGTGTCCGGGCCTTTGGGCTGAAGCCACCACTGCACGCCGTGAGCCGCACCGAACGCCCGCAGGCTGGCGCGGTCGGCCTCCGACAGCGGCTCCAGGTGGCGCAGCACGAGCGCGGTGGTCTGGTCGCCGGCGGCCAGTTCGATCTGCGGGCAGGTGTCGCGGGCCTGCAAGCCGGCGATCAGCCCGCGCAACGGCATCAGCAGCGCGCTCACCGACGGCGGCAACACCGGGCACACCGCCATGTCGGCCACGTAGCGGCTTTTGCGCTCGTGAAACCCGATCAGCACCACGCCCTTCTTGATGACGTGGCGCACCGACAGCCGGGCGCGGTAGCGGTAGCCCCAGGTGGGCCCCTCGATGGGGCGCAGCATCGTCTCGGGCCGGACCTTCCCAAGGTGCCACAGGTTGTCTTCGAGCACGCGCTGTTTGACCGCCACCTGCGCGGCCGGATGCAGGTGCTGCATCTTGCAGCCCCCGCAGGCGCCGGCGTGCAGGCCAAAGTGCGGGCAACCCGGTCGCACGCGCTGCGACGACTCGCGGTGGATGGCCGTCACCGTGCCGGCCTCCCACTGGTTTTTGCGCCGGTGCACCGAGACGCTGACCCGCTCGAACGGGAGTGCACCGTCGATGAACACCACCTTGCCGTCGGGCCGGTGGGCGATGCCCTGGGCTTCGATGTCGAGCGATTCGACGATCAGCGTGCCGTCGGTGGGCGGCACGACGGCGGTGTGGGCGCGGGGGCGGCGGTCCGGCACGGCGCCGGGGGCGTCGGGGAGCGAATCAGACGACGGGGCGTCGGGGGTCGGGACATCGGCAGACATCCCGCGATTGTCTCAGGCGCCGGCCCCGAGGCGCCGGCCCCATTCAGGCCCAGGCAGCGAGGTATTCGGCCCAGTGCGGCTCAGCGGGCGTCAGACCGCCCAGCGTGTCCTTCACGAAGGCGATCTCCTGCTCGTACTCAGCGGGCGTGAAGCCACCGCGCATCTGCTGGAAGCGGCAATACAGCAGGTAGGTGTTCATCACGTCCGTCTCGCAGTAGCGGCGGATCTCGTCGGTCTGGCCCGCAAGGTATTGGCTGTAGACCTGCGAACCGTCCATGCCCAGCTTGCCGGGAAAGCCGCAAAGCTTGGCCAGCGCGTCCAGCGGCGCGTTGTTCTTGGGGCTGTACATGGCCAGCAGGTCCATGAGGTCCAGGTGGCGCATGTGGTAGCGACCGATGTAGTTGTTCCACTTGAACTCGCGGTCGTCCTCGCCCATGTCCCAGTACTTCGACGCTTCCACGCCGTGGCGCAGGCCGCGGTAGTGCAACACCGGCAGATCGAAGCCCCCGCCGTTCCAGCTGACCAGCTGCGGCACGTGTTTCTCCACCGCGTGGAAGAACTGCTGGATCACCCGACCTTCGCTCTGGCCATCGCGGTCGACGAAGGAGTGCACGCGCAAGCCCTCGGCGTTGCGAAAGACGCAGCTGATGACAAGCACCCGCTGCAGGTGCAGGGGCATGAAGTCGCTCTGCCCCTTCGCCTGGCGCTCGGCGAGCCACGCGGCGTGGACTTGTTCGTCGCTGTCGGTGGCCGGCGCGCCGCGCAGCGCGCGCAGGCCCACCACGTCGGGGATGGATTCGATGTCGAAAACAAGGACGGGCCAGGCCATGGGGCTTCCTGGAAAGGAGAACGCGCCCCGGCGCTGGCCCGGGCGCGGGGATCAGCGCTTGGGCAGGTGGGTCAGGGGGTCGACCGGCTTGCCCAGACGCCGCACCTCGAAATGCAGCTTCACGCGATCGCTGTCGCTGCTGCCCATCTCGGCGATCTTCTGACCCTGACGCACGGCCTGATCCTCGCGCACCAGCAGCGCCTGGTTGTGGGCGTAGGCGGTGAGGAAGGTGTTGTTGTGCTTGAGGATGATCAGGTTGCCATAACCGCGCAGACCGGCCCCGGCGTACACCACGCGGCCGTCGGCCGCGGCCAGCACGGGATCGCCCGGTTTGCCGCCGATGCCAACGCCCTTGTTGGTGGCTTCGTCGAAGTTCGCAATCACCGGGCCGCTGGCCGGCCAGACGAAGTTGATGTCGTCGGCCCCGGCGGTTGGCGCCGGCGATGCCGCGGGCGCCGGCGTGGGGGCCGGCGCCGGGGTGGCGGCCGGCGCGGGCGCGGGCGCGCTGCTTTCGCTCAAGGGGCGGGCCACGACGGCCGGGTTGGCCACCGGAGCGGCGGCGATCACCGCGGGCGCAGCGACCGTCGGGGGCGCCACGCGCAGCACCTGACCGACCTCGATGAGGTTGGGGTTGGTGAGGTTGTTCCAGGCCGCGATGTCACGCCAGGACTGCCCCTGGTCGAGCGCGATGCGGTAGAGCGTGTCGCCGGGGCGCACGGTGTAGAAGCCGGGCTTGCCCGCGTTCTCGGCGCCGGGCAGGGCCGCGGCCGGGGCGGTCTCGGTGCCGCGGGAGAAACCCCGATCGTCGACCGGCGCCGGCCCGGACACGCGCCGGGTCGTGCAGCCCGCGGTCACGAGCACGGCGGCAGACAGCGCGAGCAGCGTGAGGTGGCGGGCGGTCAGGGGAAGGGAGCGGTTCATTCGGACTCCATCTCGGTGGGGTCGCCGGTGGGCGACGCCCGGATTGGGCGGGCGACGCGCC
The DNA here is from genome assembly GCF_057219855.1 of Hydrogenophaga sp. T66. Lineage (NCBI taxonomy): Bacteria > Pseudomonadati > Pseudomonadota > Betaproteobacteria > Burkholderiales > Comamonadaceae > Hydrogenophaga > Hydrogenophaga sp. T66. The sequence goes on from NZ_JBXVVX010000001.1 coordinate 1,761,183, forward strand.
CCGGTGGGGGCGCCGCGTCAGGCAATGCCGGATTTTAGGGGCACAAAATGAACGGCCTCGAGCTCGGTGCGGACGATGCCGGTGGGCGTTTTGTCCACCACGACCAGGTGCTGCCGCCCCGCGGACGTGACCGCCGGCGCCACCAGTCGCCCGCCCACCGCCAGCTGGTCCACCCAGGCGGCGGGCACGTCCTCCCCGCCCGCGGCGGCAATGATGGCGGCGTAAGGGGCGCCTTGCGCAAAACCGAGCATGCCGTCGCCAAACAGCAGATGGACGTTGGGCAAGCGCAGCGGGCGCAGGTTTTCGCGCGCCTTGTCGTGCAGCCCGCGCAGGCGCTCGATGCTGTACACCTCGCGCGCCACCCGGCTCAGCACCGCAGCCTGATAACCGCAGCCGGTGCCGACCTCCAGCACACGGCCCAGCGGCGCGGCGCCGCGCGGGCAGATCAGCTCGATCATGCGCGCCACCACGCTGGGCTTGCTGATGGTCTGTCCCAGCCCGATCGGCAGGCTGGTGTCTTCGTAGGCCTGCGGCGCCAGGGCGGTGTCCACAAAGCGGTGGCGCTCCACCGCCAGCATCGCCGCCACAACCGCCGGATGGCTGATGCCGCCGGCCTGCAGGCGCCGCACCATGGCCGCGCGCACCGCGGCCGAGTCCATGCCCACGCCCGACGGCGCCAGCCGGGACGCCGGCATGGGCGCCGGTGCCCGCCGCGGCGCGGCCGGGCCGCCGCCGGCGTCCAGGCGGGCCGGAAAACCGGGGCGCGAGCGCCCGGCGGGCGGCTGACTCACGCCCCGCTCCCGCCCAGCGCGGCGGCGGTGGGCGCCCAGTAGGCCAGGCGCTCGTGGTCGGTGAGGTCCACGTGCAGCGGCGTGATCGTGGCGTAGCCCTGCTGCGTGGCGTGAAAGTCGGTGCCTTCGACGTCGTCCTTCGCCGGGCCGGCGCTGCCGATCCAGTACATCGTCTCGCCCCGGGGGTTGACCTGCGTGATGACCGGCTCGGCGGCGTGACGCCGTCCCAGCCGCGCGACCTTGAAGCCGCGAATCTCGTCCGCGGGTCGGCACGGGATGTTCACGTTCAGCAGCCAGGGCGCGCCGCCGGCGCGCACCGAGGGCAGCAGCTGGCGCACGAGCTGCGCCGCCTTCTCGGCCGCGCCGTCGAGGTGGGCCCAGCCTTTCTCGGTCTGGGAAAACGCAATCGCCGGGATCCCGAACAGGTAGCCCTCCATGGCGGCACCGACGGTGCCGGAATAGATGGTGTCGTCGCCCATGTTGGCGCCGTTGTTGATGCCCGACACCACCAGGTCGGGCCGGTAGCCGAGCAGCCCGGTGAGCGCGATGTGCACGCAATCGGCCGGCGTGCCATTGACGTAGCGAAAGCCATTCGGTGCGCGGTGCACATACAGCGGCGAATGCAGGGTGAGCGCATTGCTCTTGGCGCTGTTGTTGTGCTCAGGCGCCACCACCTCCACGTCCGCCAGGCCTTTGAGCGCCTCAAAGAGCGCCACGATGCCCGGCGCCTGGTACCCGTCGTCGTTCGAGATGAGGATTTTCATGCCGCGATTCTAGGAGGCGCGGCCGGTCGCCCGAGCGACACGACCGGGTAATCGCCCTGACGCCGATGCCCCGGGCGCTGCCTATCATGCGCCGCGACACGGTCTCGGATCACCCCCCGATTCCCCATCGATCCCCACCACCAAGGAGCCGACCATGCACGCCTGGCTGTGCGAGAACCCCGTGGGCGTAGACGCCCTGCAATGGAAGGAACTGCCCACGCCCGAGCCGGGCGCGGGCCAGGTGCGGCTGCGCATCGAGGCCGCGAGCCTGAATTTTCCGGACCTGCTGATCGTGCAGAACAAGTACCAGATGAAGCCGCCGCTGCCTTTCGTGCCGGGCAGCGAATACGCCGGCGTCATCGAAGCCGTGGGCGAAGGGGTGAAGCACCTCGCGGTGGGCCAGCGCGTGGCCTGCCTGAGCGGCACCGGCGGTTTCGGCACCCACACGCTCGCACCGGCGGCGCTGTGCATGCCCTTGCCCGAAGGATTCCCCGCTGTGGATGCCGCCGCCTTCATCATGATTTACGCCACGTCGCACCACGCGCTGATCGACCGCGCCCAGCTCAAGGCGGGTGAAACCGTGCTGGTCCTGGGCGCCGCCGGCGGCGTGGGCACGGCGGCGATCCAGATCGCCAAGGCGGCTGGCGCGCGCGTGATTGCTGCGGCCTCGACCGACGAGAAGTGCGCGCTGTGCGCCTCACTGGGTGCCGATGCCACGCTGAACTACGGCGTGCACACCCCGGCCACCACCCTGCGCGACGAGATCAAGCGACTGACCGATGGACGCGGCCCCGACGTGATCTACGACCCGGTGGGCGGCGACTTCGCCGAGCCGGCGTTCCGCTCGATCGCCTGGCGAGGTCGTTACCTCGTGGTGGGTTTTGCGAGTGGACCGATCCCGAGCCTGCCGCTCAACCTGCCGCTGCTCAAGGGTGCCAGCATCGTGGGCGTGTTCTGGGGTGACTTCGCCAAGCGGGAGCCGAAAGCCAACGCGGCCATGATGCAGATGCTCGCGCAGCAATACGCGCAAGGCCTCGTCAAGCCGGTGATCGACCAGACGCTGCCCATGAGCGAACTGCCGCGGGCCTACGCGGTGATGGGCTCGCGCTCGATCAAAGGCAAACTGGTGCTCGTCAACTGACCCGCGCCGGCCGCGGCTCGGCGAAGGCGCTCAGGGCGCGGCCGAGTTCGCGGCCGTTGATGGGCTTGGCCACGAAAGCATCCATGCCCGCCGCCAGACAGGCGTCGCGGTCGCTGTCCATGGCGCTGGCGGTCATCGCGATGATGCGCGCCCGGTGCTTCTGGCGCTCCAGTTCCTGGGCGCGAATGCGGCGCGTCGCCTCCAGCCCGTCCATCACGGGCATCTGCATGTCCATCAGCACGACATCAAAAGCCTGATCGCGGGTGCGCTCAAGCGCCTCCTCGCCGTCGCGCGCAATGGCCACGCGGTGGCCCGCCTTCTCCAGCAGCAGCTGCGCCACTTTCTGGTTCACCGGGTGGTCATCCACCACCAGGATGTCCAGGCCCGGCGGCGGCTGGGTCGCCCGGAACGCCTCCGGCGCGGTCGCGGGCGCCGCGGCCGCGGCCTGCAAAGGCAGCTCGACGGTGAACGTGGCGCCTTCGCCCAGCACGCTGGAGACCGCGATGCGCCCGCCCATGAGCTCCGCCAGGCGCTTGCAGATCGACAGGCCCAGCCCGGTGCCGCCGAACCGACGCGTCGTGCTGGTGTCGGCCTGGCTGAAGGGATCGAAGATGTGCTGCTGCACCTCCGGTGCGATGCCGATGCCGGTGTCCTTGACACTCAGGCGCCAGCGCGGGGGCTGCGCGCCCGGGACCAACGCCAACGTCACCCGCACCGCCCCGCCCGGCGTGAACTTGACCGCATTGCCGAGCAGGTTGAGGAGGATCTGGCGCAGCCGCACCGGATCGCCGACCACCCGCGGCGGCAACGCAGGATCGACCCGCGACACCAGGGACAAGCCCTTTTTGTCGGCCGCGGGCTGCACCGCGCGCAGCGCTTCGCGCACCAGCGGCTCCAGGTCCACGGCCACCGCCTCGATGTCCATCCGGCCCGCTTCGACCTTGGAGAAGTCCAGGATGTCGTTGATCACGGTGAGCAGCACCTGGCCCGAGTCGCGCACGGTCTGCAGGCACTCCCGCTGCGCCGGGTCACGCGCCATCTGCCAGGCCAGCTCGCTCATGCCCAGGATCCCGTTGAGGGGCGTGCGGATCTCGTGGCTCATGGTGGCGAGGAAATCGCTCTTGGCCCGGCTCGCCGCTTCAGCCGCATCGCGCGCGCGCCGCAGCCGCTCCTCGTCCTCGCGCCGATCGGTGACATCGAGATACACGCCCACCAGGCTGCGCGGACGGCCCAGCGCGTCGCGCAGGAGTGTGGCGCGGCACAGCACATGCCGCTGCTGCCCGCCCGGGGTCAGCACGCGGAACTCGGCGTGCAGCGGGTCGGGACCGGCCATCGTGCGGTCGAAAGCCGCCTTCACCGCGCTCAGGTCGTCGGGGTGAATCGCGGCCCAGACCGCGCTGGTGAGGTCGCGAGGCGGCAAGACCGGCAGATCGAACATCGCCAGAACCCGCGGATCGGCTTCGAGCGTGCGGCGCGCCAGGTCGAGCTCCCATACGCCCAGGCCGCTCGTCTCGCTGGCCAGTTCCAGCCGGCGCGTGTACCGCAGGTCGGCCGCGCGGGCGGCTTCACGGCTCGACAACACCGAGCCAAACAGGGCCCCGATTTCATCGAAGAAGCCACCCACCTGATCGAAGTAGTCGCGCTGGTCGGCGTATACCACCAGGATGCCGCCCCGGTCGTCGTCGGGTGCGCCCAGCGCGATGCAGCGCACGGACGCCACCGGAAACTCGCTGGCCAGCCGGCGCCACGGCCCCCAGACGGCATAGCGGGAGATCAGCGCCGTCTCGCTCTGGCCTGACGATAGGCAGCGCCGGGCGGGGCCCTGGCGGGTGAGCCAGTTGCGCGGGATCGCCATGCGCTGCGCCCACGCCGCCGCCCGCCCCGCGCTCACCAGCGGTCGAATCGTGGGGGCGTCGCGCTCTCCGAACCAGCACCACGCGAGCACCAGGTGCGACGATGCTGCGACCAGCGCGTCGCAGTAGTGCTGCACGATCTCCAGGGGCGCAGCGTCGGTGGCCAGGAGCTGGGCCGAGGTGGCGGTGGCGGCGCGCGAGAGCGCGAGTGCCTCTGCCTGGGGGCTCCAGACCGCGGGATCGGTCGGCAGACCGCTCGCTGCCACGCCGTCCGGCGTGGTCGGACGACGAAGGCGGGAGAAAAGCGAGGCCAATGGCATGGATCGGTGACGCGGCGAACATCAACGCCGAGTTGATGGTCTCATCGGCACACAATGCACCAAGTTGAGGCAATCCGTCACACAAGTCCCCACGCGGCGCTCAAGGGATCGGAGCGCCGGACGGCCGCGCGGGGCCATCGGTTCCCAAAAGACTCAGGGGTTGCAGGCGTCGCAGCGGGAGGGATCAGCCCAGTCCGGCCCGGCGACCGGGGTCTCCTCGGCATGGCCGCACGCCGCGCATCGCCAGCGCTCCAACCGGGGCGCGCGGGTCGGCCGCCCGCACCCCCCGCAGGGCAGCCCCGGCGTGCGGCCCACCACCGACCACCCCGGCGCGCCGCACGCCGGGCACGCACGGGACAAGCGGGCCGCGAGATCGTCTGCCGCGGCGCGGATCAGGCGCTGCCGGGTCGGATTGGCAAAGGCGCGCAGGTCGTGCTCCACCACCACGACGCCGCCATCGCTGTGCGCCGCGCACCGGGCAAACGCAGCCTCCAGCGCCGGCCAGGTGAGGATGCCCGACACCACGCGGGGATCGTCGTCGCGATCGGGGCGCAGCATCAGCCCGTGCGCCGGGAAGTCCGCACCGACGGCCCAGGCGCGCAAGTCCTCCACCGTCGAGAGGCGAGCCTGCTGGTGACGCGCCGGCCCCTGGGCCATGCCGACCACCTCCCACCCCCGGGCCACGTCCACCCACACCACCAGTTCGACGTTCCACGGCATCAACCCGCCCACGGGGTCGGGCCCGAAGGAACCCTCGCTGGCCAGGCCCACGTCGGCACCGAGCAGCGACGCGCCGATGCAAGCCTTGCGGCGCGCGGCGTGCAGGGGGCTGTCGAGACGTTCGACGGTGCGGCTGAAGCTCCCCAACAGATCGGTGTCGTAGGCGTCGGTGGCCGTCACCACACAGCCCGTGGCCGCCTCCAGCGGCGGCGCCAGCAGCGCGCGTTTGTGGTGCCGGGTGAGCAAAGCCACCGCACAGTCACGGTACAGGGTCGGCCGCTCGCGGTGGGTCATCGGTGGCTCGGCCGGCAGGGGCGGCAACGGGACGCAAAAAAGCCCGCGCGGGCGGGCTTCGGGGGGCATTCGGTGGGGTGGCTGATGGGACTCGAACCCACGACAACAGGAATCACAATCCTGGACTCTACCAACTGAGCTACAGCCACCGCAAGCCGCGCATTATAGCGCGATCCGGTACCGCCTCAGCCGCCGATCGCGGCAGCACCCTGCGGGCGCGGCACCTTGATCTTCACCTTGAAGCGGGTCTTCAGTTCTTCGTAAAACGCCCGGGCTTCGGCATCGGACCACGCCCGAGCGTACTCACGCGCATCCTCCTTGGCGAGGTCGGCCGGGCGCTCCACCGCCGGGAGCACCTTGGCAATTTCCACCACCGCGTAGCCCTGATCGCCCAGCGGCACACCGATGATGGCCGGCAGCTTGGCCGGATCGGCGCTGAGCGCGGCCTGCACCAGCGCCGGCGGCAGGCTGCGCGCGCTGGCGCGCGAAAGCGTCTGCACCGGCGTGGCGCCGGCGGGCACCTGCCCACCTTGCCAGGCGGTGCGTTGCTTCTCGCCTTCTTCGCGGGCCAGTTCGGCCGCGCGGGAGGCGATCAACCGCTGGGTGACCGCTTCGCGGACCTCGGCGAGCGGCAGCGTGCGAGCCGGCAGGTGTTGCACCACGCGGGCCGACACCAGCTGGCTGGAGGCGGTTTCCACTGCGGCGATGTTGCGCTTGCTGGTGATCGACTCGTTGGCAAACAACGCCTCCAGCAGCCGCGGGTTGCCGAGCACACCGGCGCCGCCACTGCGCGGCAGGGCCTGGGCGGTCTGCACCGTCAGCTTGAGCTTGTCGGCCGCGGGCTGCAGGCTGTCCGCCTGCTCGTACACCGTGTTGCTGAACACGTCGGCGGCTTCAGCGAATTGGCGCTGGGCCTGCTGCTTGCGCAGGTCGGCTTCGAGCTGCGGGCGCAATTCGGCAAAGCTGCGCACGGGCGGGGCCTTGATGTCGGTGAGCTGAATGATGTGGAAGCCGAACTCGGTTTCGACCAGGTCGGAGATCGCGTCCTTCTTGAGCGAAAACACCACATCCTCGAACGGCTTCACCATGGCGCCGCGACCAAAGAAGTCCAGGTCACCGCCATTGGCCGCCGAACCCGGGTCCTGGGACTCGGCGCGGGCGATGTCGGCGAAACGCTGCGGTTCCCGGCGCAGCTGCTCGAGCAAAGCCTGCGCCTTCTGCTTGACCGCCTCCTTGTCCGCCGGACTGGCGTTGGGGGCGACGCTGAGCAGGATGTGACGCGCTCGGCGCTCTTCGGCGCCGGAGAGGCGGGCGGCATTCTGTTCGTAGTACGCCTTGAGGTCGGCTTCGTTGATCACCACCGACTTCTCCAGCGCAGCCGCGTCCAGCACCAGGTACTCGATGTCCACCTGCTCGGGCGCCTGGAAGAGCGCGCCGTTGGCGTTGTAGAAGGCTTCGATGTCGGCGTCGGTCGGCTTCACGCGCGCCGCAAACGAGGCGGCCGGCACGGCCAGCACCCGCACCTCGCGCTGCTCAAAGAAGGCATTGACCGACGGCTTGGCGATCGCCAGTGGCGCAATGGCCGACGCGGTGACACCGCCGACCACCTGCCGCTGCGACAGATCAGCGCGCACGCTGTTTTCGAACGTCTCGGGCGTGAGGCCCTGACGGGCCAGCAGCTGCCGGTAGCCCTCCACGTCCAGGGTGCCGTCGGGCTTGCGGAAGGTGGCGATGGTTTCGTTCTGCTGCAGATCGCGGGCCAGCCGGGCATCGCTCGTGTAGAGGTTGTCCTTCTGCGCGGCAGCGGCCAGCACACGCTCGCGCACCAGACGCTCCAGCGTGGCGTAGCGGGCTTCGGGGCTGTCGAGCAGCTTGGGGTCGATCTGCGGCATGGCCTGGCGCAGGCGCTGGGATTCTTCCTGGTGCGCCTGGTCCCACTCCACTTGCTTGATCCCGCGCCCGTTGACGCTGGCCACCTCGCTGCCGCCTTCGTTGAACCGCGAGTAGCCCTCCACGCCGACCAGCACGAACGACGGAATGATCAGGACCAGCAAGATGCCCATGAAGAACTTCTTGTGGTTGCGGATGGAATCGAACATGCGAAAACCCTGACTCGGTTCAAACGGTGCGCGTCGCCCTCGCGGAACGACGCACAAGAAAAAAGGCGAACCCGGGTTCGCCTTCTGGTGCTTGGTGGGTGCTGACGGGGTCGAACCGCCGACCTACGCCTTGTAAGGGCGCCGCTCTACCGACTGAGCTAAGCACCCCACCGAAACGGTGTGCAACAGCGTGTCAGTTCAGCGCGTCAGTTCAGTGCGTCTTTCAGCGCCTTGCCCGGGCGGAACTTGGGCACCTTGGCCGACTTGATTTTAATCTCGGCGCCGGTGCGCGGGTTGCGACCCTTGCGGGCGGGACGCTTGGTCACGGCGAACGAGCCGAAGCCGACCAGCGACACGGTGCCGCCCTTCTTCAGGGTGGTGCGGATGGCGGCGATGGTGCTGTCGAGGGCGCGCGTGGCAGCGGCCTTGGAAATGTCGGCGTGCTTGGCGATGTGTTCGACGAGTTCGGTTTTGTTCACGAAGAGCCCCTCAGTTGGAAGTGGTTGGATGGCTTCGCGCGACTGGCTGGCGGGTCCGGACGGGGCGGCGCCGCGACAGAGAAGCGGCGGGGCCGGTCCGGCGGCGGCCGGCGCGAAGGGCGGATTCTAGACCCAATCCCCGGCCAGCACCCCACCGCCGGGGCGTCATGCGCCGACGACCTGCGCGATGGCGCGACCAACGTCGGCGGTGCCCGCTTGACCGCCGAGGTCGCGCGTGCGCGGCGCACCGCTGCCGGGTTGCAAGACGGCCTCGATGGCGGCCAGGATGGCATCGTGCGCCGCGCGGTGGCCCAGAAAGTCCAGCATCATCGCGCCACACCAGATCTGGCCGATCGGGTTCGCGATTCCCTGGCCCGCGATGTCGGGCGCCGAACCGTGCACCGGCTCAAAGAGCGACGGGAACTCACGGGTCGGGTTGAGGTTGGCGCTGGGCGCAATGCCGATGGTGCCGGTGCAGGCCGGACCCAGGTCGGACAGGATGTCGCCAAACAGGTTGGAGCCGACGACGACATCGAAGAAATCCGGTCGCTGCACGAAGTGGGCGGTCAGGATGTCGATGTGGAACTTGTCGACGGTGACGTCCGGGTACTCCAGCGCCATGGCCTCGACGCGCTCGTCCCAATACGGCATCGTGATGGCGATGCCGTTGCTCTTGGTGGCGCTGGTGAGGTGCTTCTTGGGCCGCGAACGCGCGACTTCAAAGGCGTAGCGCAACACCCGGTCCACGCCGTGGCGCGACATCACCGTCTCCTGCATGACGATCTCGCGCGGCGTGCCGGCGTACATCCGGCCCCCGATGCTGCTGTACTCGCCCTCGGTGTTTTCGCGCACGATCACCATGTCGATCTCCCCGGGTTGGCGCGCAGACCCATCTCGTCGCACGACCGGCGCCACCACACCGGGCATCAGCCGGGCCGGACGCAGATTGATGTACTGGTCGAACTCGCGCCGGAACATCAGCAACGATCCCCACAGCGACACGTGGTCGGGCACCTTGGCCGGCCAGCCGACGGCGCCGAAGTAGATCGCGTCGTGGCCACCGATCAGCTCCTTCCAGTTGGCCGGCAGCATCTGGCCGTGTTTCTCGTAATACGCGCAGCTGCTGAAGTCGAAGTGATCGAACTGCAGGGCAATGCCGAAGCGGCGGGCGGCGGCGTCGAGCACGCGCAGGCCCTCGGGCATCACCTCGGTGCCGATGCCGTCGCCGGCGATGACCGCGATGCGGTGGGTCGTCATGAAAAGCTCCTGGGGTAAGGCCTGGGACAAGGCAACGATTCAGGCCATAGCGTAGCGGCCATTCAATCAATAATGGGACAACTGATTGTTGATTGGAGAGAAACAATGGAGCGCGCCGATCTGGAGTTGGTGGTGGCGATCCACCGCCACGGCAGCCTGGCCAAGGCAGCGGCCGCGCTGGGGGTGACGCCCTCGGCGGTGACGCGGCGGCTGGCGCTGCTGGAAACCGCCCTCGGGTTGCGGTTGTTCCAGCGGACGACGCGCCGTGTGGCGGCCACGGCGGAGGGGGAGACGGTGGTGCGCCGCGCCACCGACCTGTTGCAGGGTTTTCAGGCCCTGGCCAGCGAATTGCGCGAGCGCCGCGCGGAGGCCACGGGGCCGATTCGGCTGGTCGCCACCTTGGGTTTCGGACGCCATTGGGTGGGGCCGGCGGTGGCGGCGTTCCAACAAAGGCACCCGGCCGTGACGATTCACCTCCAGCTCACCGAACGACTGCCCGATCTTGCGGCGGAGGGCTACGACGCGGCCATCTGGTTGTGGAGCGCGCCGTCGCGGCGCGCCGGCGAATGGGTATCCCGGCGGCTGGCGCCCAACGAGCGCGTGCTGGTGGCGTCGCCGGACTACCTCGCGGCCCATGGAACGCCCCAGACGCTCGACGACCTGGCGCAGCACCCCTGCCTGCGGGTGAGCGAGAACACGACGCGCGACGCCGTGCCAGACCACCACTGGTCCCTGCAGCGCAGCGGGGAGCGCGACAGCCACCGGGTCACGATCGGCGGACCGCTCAGCAGCAATGCGGGCGAGCTGGTGCGCGACTGGTGTCTCGCTGGCCACGGAATCATGTTGCGCAGCCTGTGGGACATCGGACCGGCGCTGGCCAGCGGCGCGCTGGTGCGGGTGCTGCCCGACTGGAGCCAGCGCGACGCCGATGTGCACTGGATCGCTCCGTGGCGCGCCAGCGTACCGAGGCGGCTGGACCTGCTGAGGCAACACCTGCAGAAGACCTTCCGGGGTCAGCCCTGGGGTCGCGATCGGCTCCTGCCCGGCTGACCGGCGCGACGCCCTGCGGCGCGCGGCCGATGGCTGCCGCAAGCCGCGGTTCCTAGACTGGTTTCACCCAATCCGGGTGATCCCCCGCACTAGGAACTTCCATGAAAAAACAAGACTACGAGACCCTCATGGGCGCGCTCTACAAGGCCCTCGGCGCCAAGGACGCAAAGCCCACCGACTCGGTCAACTCCTTCGAAATGGCCGGCCACTCGGTGGCCGTCGTGTTCGACGAGGACCACGCCCCCGACACCCTGATCGTGCTGGTGGACGTGGGCGCCAATGCCCTGAACGTGGATCGTGCCCTGCTGGAATACAACGCCGCCATACCCAGCCAGGCCGATGGCATGGGCTGCTACGCCCGCTGGCCGGACACCGGCTCGGTGGTCTACCGCACCCAGTGGCCATACACCGCCGCCACCAAGGTCGACGATGTCATCAAGGTCATGGGGCAAGCGGTCACCGTGGCGCTTGCTGTCCTGCCCACAGGTTCCCATTGAGGAGGTCGCCATGTTCATGACATCGCGCGCCGCCGCCGGCTTCCGCACCAGCAAGCCGGGTAGCCCATCGATCGCCAAACCGCTGGTTCCCAAGACACGCCCGGCCTGGGCCGTGAGGCCCGCTCAGCAGGTCCGCGAAATATCGTTTGTCGTCAACCCCACCCTGTTCAGGAAGGTTCCCTCAAATTACCTGTTTTCTCAGGAATACACCGTCGTGCCAGGCCACATCCATGGCGAGCTGAATGCGGCGGAGATCCAGCAGGTCGGGAAACTGAAAGGCGGGCTGTCGCCCGCGTTCTGGACGCAAGTGATGCAGATGCTCGAGACGGTCCAGGCCGGGCAACCCGGGAGTCTCGGCCATGCGCCCGACAAGAAGTCCCTCACGGTGCAACGGGGCTGGCCAGTGACTGGATCATTCGGCACCGACTACCTGAACCTCGACCTGACTGCGGCGCCCTGGAGCGAGCCCTACGCCGGCGGCAAGGAGGCGTTCACCATCGACATCGGCACCCTCGACGAAGGTTCGATGCTGGCGCTGTTCAAAGCCATGGAGCAGCAACCAGCGGTCTACTCGCTCAAAGGCGCCGAAGGTTCGCCGCCGTTCTGGCTGTGGACCGAGGCTGAGTGGATGCAGTATCTGAGCACCGGCGCCCCGCCGCCCGGCCATCCCAACTGCTGCGACTACATCATTCGCTGCCTGGAGGCGATTGCCGAGTACCAGGCGCCCGGCAACGAGGCGGTGCTGCGACTCAAGCAGGACCTCAGCCTCGTTCGCCAACCGCAGGATCTCGCGGCCGTGATTAGCGCCTACTTCCACAAGGACGACAAAGGGTATGCGCGATTCCGCAGCATGCCCGCCCGCCCGAAGTGGCCAGCGACACCCGGCTCCAAGCCCGCGATCAGCACCGCCGCGGCAGCGCCCGTCAAAGGGAAAAGCCCGCCCACCGACTCACCGGCCACGATCACCAAAATCGAGCCCTCCTGGCTCGGCGAAGAGTGGGATGAGGAGATCACGGTCGCGTCGGATGCCCACAAGGCGGTGCAGGCAGCCCAAGCGCTGGGTCGCCAGCAGCCCCACTACGCCGATTTCGCGAAGGCCGCCGGTCTTGACGATGCCGTCTTCAGCCGCCTGGCAGGCGACCTGGTGAATGACGACTCGATCTTCGGGGCGATCTTCTCCGACAAGCTTTACCACGCCTGGGGGGTGTCGTTCTTCACCGAACTGGGCAAGACGCTGAAGGCCAACCCGGCGGGTGCTGCGGCCGTGCTGTACCACCGCGAGACCTATGGACCGATCACCCACGTGTCGGCGATCTTTTTCGCCGGTGATGGCCGGGTGTGCGTGGCGCATCACGAGTCCATCAACAAGACCGACGGCAAGACGGCCATGCTCGACGGCCTCGCCGTGGACACGATCGGCAGCGTCTCCGCCAGCTACAACACGCTGCAGCTGACCAACGCCGTGCGCACCAAGTACAAGCTTCCCCACATCACCAAGGACAAGCTGCCGATCCTGCAGTCCCTGGCCAAGACCGGGCCACCGAGCGGCACGATCGTGCCGATCCGCGACTTCGAGGGCGTCGAGGCCTTCGTCTTGCAATGCGCGAACCAGTCGGCTTCGCAGATTGGCCTGGACGCCTTTCACTACGGCGTGGACCCGAGCACCACGCTGCCGGCCCTGGCGCAGGAAATCAAGGCGGGAAAACTCAAGCTCTCCCTCCAGCAAGCGCGCTTCCTGATGGCGGAACGGCAATTCGCGCTGCACCCCAAGACCCATCCCCCGGGCGCTGAAGGTCCCTTTGTGCCAGGCGAAGCGACCAACAACTGCGGTCGCTTCACCTGGGTGGCCCTGCTGGCCAGCAAGGCCCCCTGCACCGACGGCCTGGGCTACTCCGCGGCGATGGACCTGGCGGACGTGGCGGACGCCATGTACCGGGCCGGGGTTCTGGTCGACACCGACTACGCGGTGGTTGATCTGATGCGCAAGGCCGGTCGTTACAAGGACCCGAAGACCAAGCTGGTGCAGCGCGACGCTTTCTCATTCCTGGCGCTGGCCTTCGGCTGGTCGCTGGCGACCGATCTGACGAAGCCGACCGTGATTCCCGCGCCGATTCGGCGGATCTCCGTGCCCAACCAGGCCGACCTGGAGAAGACGTTTGCAGGCATGTGGAAACGACTGGACGACATGGCCAAACGCAACATCGACAGCTTCCTCGTCGAGGGCCACGCCGCGCCCGCCACGTTGCCCGCCATGCCACCCCCGGGCCCGATGCACCCGATCGCGAGCGAGGCGGACTGGGCGGATGTCGAGGCCCACATCCAGGCGTTGAGCGACGAGGACCGCAGCCGGCGCTTCATTTCGGGCAATGCCAAGGAGGTCATGGAATACCTCCGCCGCATGAAGACCCACTCGTTCTACGCCCTGCGCGATCCCAAGACACACGCCATCACGCTGTTGCTTCAAATCGAGCTGCAGGCGCCAGCGGGCTCCACCGTGCTGTGGGCCGAGGTGGGCACCAGCGTCATCCCGTCTGAGCGGAAGAAGCGGTTGGGCTTGTGGGGTGTGCACTGGGCGTGCGCGTGGGCACGCAACCGCGGCGCTCGGCTGCTGGTGGGCCAGCATGCGAAGGCCAACACCGCCGTCGAGAAGCTGCTGCCCGAAGTGGGCAAGGTCACGTACGTCGGTGAGGATAAAGGTTACCGGGCCTTCGAGGTGCCGCTGCCCGAGCCCGACAGCGAGTCCCATTGGCTCGAAGCCTTCGCGCCTGCGGGACAGTCGAGTCGTCAGCCTGCCGCACCGGCGAAGAAGTGAGTCCCGGGCCGCTCACCGGCCCGCGCGCACCACCAGGCCCACGCCCAGGGCGGTGAGCGCGGTGCCGGCGAGCGTGAGCGGTGTGACCGGCTCGCCAAACAGCAACCAAGCCAGGGCCGCCGTGCACGGCGGCACGAGGTACATCAGGCTGGTCACACTGGCAGCTGCACCCCGCTGGATCAAGAGGTACAGCAGCGAACTGCCGCCGAGCGTGAGCCCCAGCACCGACCACGCCATGGCGCCGGCCAGCTCGGCATTCCAGCGCATCGGCTCAGCCTCCAGCCAGGCCAGCGGCAGGGTGACCACCAACGCCGCCAGCAGCTGCACCGTGTTCGCCGTGCGCACGTCGCACGCCGCGACGAAGCGCTTCTGGTAGAGCGTGCCGGCCGTGATCGACAGCAGCGCTATGACGGCAAAGCCCAGGTTCAGCGGCGAGGCCTGGTCGCCGGGCGACCCGTCGACCAGCTTGCGCCAAACGACCAGCACCAACCCGGCCAGACCAAGCAGCAGACCCAGCCACTGCAGCCGTGACACGCGCGCGGCCACGCCGCCGAAGGCACTGAGCCAGATGGCCGTGAGCACCGGCTGCAGGCCCACGATGAGCGCGGACAGGCCCGAACCCATGCCGGCTTTCACCGCCGCCCACACGCCCCCCAGGTAACCGGCGTGCATCAGCGCGCCGACGACCGCCAGATGCAACCATTGCGTGCGGCTGGTCGGCCAGCGCACGCCCGCCCACAGGATCCACGGCAAAAAACACAGGATGGACAGCGCGTAGCGCACCGCCAGGAAGGACAGCGGCGGCGCATGCGGCATGCCGTAGCGCGCGACGATGAAGCCGGTGCTCCAGATCAGCACGAAGACCGCCGGCATGGCACGCAGCCAGCCGTTGTCGGACGAAGAACCCATGTCGGTGGGAGCCGGGTCAGCGCGAGCGGGCGCGGATTTCCGGCAGCGCCTTCTGCAGGTAATAGACCATGGACCACACCGTGAGCACCGCGGCGATCCAGATAAGCCAGGTGCCCCAGCGGTGGGTGTCGATCACACCGAACAGGCGGTCGTGGTACAGCAGGAAGGGAATGGCCACCATCTGCACGGTGGTCTTGACCTTGCCGATCATGTGGACCGCCACGCTGCGCGTCGCACCGATCGTGGCCATCCACTCGCGCAGGGAAGAGATGGCGATTTCGCGGCCGATGATGATCAGCGCCACGAACACGTCGGCCCGGTCCATGTGCACGAGCACCAGCAGGCTGGCGCAGACCAGGAACTTGTCGGCCACCGGATCGAGGAAGGCGCCGAACGCGGAAGTGAGATTCATCCGCCGCGCCAGGTACCCGTCGGCCCAGTCGGTCAGGGCGAACACCACGAACATCACCGTCGCCACCTGGTTCTGCTGGGCCGGCGTCAGGCCGTCCCAATAGAACACCGCCACGATGAGTGGAATGGCCACGATCCGGGCCCAGGTCAGCAGCGTCGGCAGGTTGAAGAACATGGGCCGATTATGCGGTGCCCCCGGGGTGTATCGGCCGACCCGCGCGCGACACGCGCCGGCGGGATCGCCGGCTCAGTGCAGCGCGCGGTAGATCGCGTCGGCCAGGTCGGCCGAGATGCCCTCCACCGTGGCCAGGTCTTCCACGCTGGCCGCGGCCACGCCGCGCACGCCGCCGAAGCGCTGCAGCAGCCGCGCCCGCTTCTTCGGACCCACGCCCGGAATGTCCTCCAGCTGGCTGCCACCGGTGCGCACCTTGGCGCGCTGGGCGCGCATGCCGGTGATGGCGAAGCGGTGGGCTTCGTCACGGATCTGGGCAACCAGCATCAGCGCCGCGGAATCGTGACCAAGGTAGACCTTCGGCCGCCCATCGGCAAACACCAGTTCCTCCAGGCCGACCTTGCGGCCCTCGCCTTTCTCCACGCCGACGATCAGCGACAGGCTGATGCCCAGCTGCGTGAACACCTCGCGGGCCACGCCGACCTGCCCCTTGCCGCCGTCGATCAGCACGATGTCCGGCAGGCGAGGCCCGCCGGGCAGCGCGCGATCCGGCGTGGGTTCTGCCGCGGTTTCGGGCGTGGGTTCGTCGGCCGCCAGCGCCTCGTTGTCCTCGCCAGCCAGCGGCTCCGCCACCGCGTCGCCGTCGGCGGCGCGGATGGCCTGGACGAGCTTGCCGTAGCGCCGGGTGAGCACCTGTCGCATCGCCGCGTAATCGTCGCCGGGCGTGATGCCGTCGATCTTGTAGCGCCGGTACTGGGCGCTCTGCATCTTGTGGTCCTCGAACACCACGCACGAGGCCTGGGTGGATTCGCCGGCGGTGTGGGAGATGTCGAAACATTCGATGCGCAGCGTCTCCAGCGCGTCATCAGAGAGATGGAGCACTTCGGCGAGCGCGCGGGTGCGCGCCTGCTGGCTGCCTTCCTCCGCCAGCAGGCGCGCCAGCGCGATGTCGGCGTTCTTCTGCGCCATCTCCAGCCAGATCCGGCGGTGCTCGCGCGGCTGGTGGACCGCGGCCACCCGACTGCCCGCGGCCTCGCCCAGCGCGGCCACGAGCGCTTTGTCCACCGGGTGGCTCGTGACCAGCACGTGCGGCGGCGCGGCGCCCAGGTAGTGCTGGGCAATGAACGCCTCCAGCACGCGCCGCGCGGTGCGCTCGGCCGGGTCGGTGACGTCCGTCACCTCGGCAGGCCCGTCGCCCCCCTCGCCCTCGGCGGCCCACAGGTCCTCCATGGCCGCGGCATCGTCGACATGCGCCGGAAAGTAGGGCCGGTCGCCCAGGTGGCGCCCGCCGCGCACCATGGCCAGGTTCACGCACGCGCGGCCGCCCTGCACCTTCACCGCGAGGATGTCCACGTCCTTGTCGCTCGCGGTGTCCATCGTCTGCTGGTGCAGCACCCGCGACAGCGCCGTCATCTGGTTGCGGATCTCCGCCGCCTGCTCGAACTCCAGCCGCTCGGCGTGCTGCAGCATGCGCTGCTCCAGCGCGTCGAGCACCGCCTGGGTTTCGCCCCGCAGAAAGCGCTCGGCGTCTCGCACGTCGCGGGCGTAGTCCTCCTGGTCGATCAGGTCCACGCAGGGCCCGCTGCAGCGCTTGATCTGGTAGAGCAGGCAAGGCCGCGTGCGGTTGGCAAACACCGTGTCTTCGCAGGTGCGCAGGCGAAACACCTTTTGCAGCAGCGTGATCGATTCCTTCACCGCCCACGCGCTGGGGTACGGGCCGTAGTAGCTGTGGCGCCGGTCGACCGCGCCGCGGTAGTACGCCATCCGCGGAAAGGCCACCGACGGTACCGGCATGCGCGCCGCGGTGCGGAAGGTCTCGCGGGTGCCGGTGATCTTGAGGTACGGGTAGCTCTTGTCGTCGCGGAACAGGATGTTGAACCGCGGGTTGAGCGTCTTGATCAGGTTGTTTTCAAGCAGCAGGGCTTCGGCCTCGCTGCGCACGACCGTCGTCTCCAGCCGCACGATCTTGCCCACCATGTGGCCGATGCGCGTGCCCCCGTGGTCCTTCTGGAAGTAGCTCGAGACCCGCTTCTTGAGGTTGCGCGCCTTGCCCACATACAGCAGCTGTCCGGCCGCGTCGAAATAGCGGTAGACGCCGGGCAGCGCCGGCAGCGCGGCCACCTCGGCCAGCAGTTGATCGGAATGCACCTCGGACATGGGCCCGTATTGTGGCGGCGCCCGAACGGACCCGCGCCCGGCTGCGGCAAGATCGGGGCATGTCCAGCCCCGACGTCCTGCCCCCGCTGCTGTGGGATGTGTTCTGCCGCGTCATCGACAACCACGGCGACGTGGGCGTGTGCTGGCGCCTGTCGAGCCAGCTGGCGGCGCGCGGCCAGCGCGTGCGTCTGTGGATCGACGACGCCGCCGCCCTGACCTGGATGGCGCCACAGGGCGCGCCGGGGGTGCAGGTCCGTCCCTGGACCGCCGACCCGCTGCCCGCGGCCGACGCGCCGGGTGACGTCTGGGTCGAGGCCTTTGGCTGCGAACTGCCCGAAGCCTTTGTGGCCGCGCGCGCCGCGCGGACCGCGCCCGATCCGGTGTGGATCAACCTGGAATACCTCAGCGCCGAAGCCTTCGTCGAACGGGCGCACCGCCTGCCCTCGCCGGTGATGCACGGCCCGGGCCGGGGTCTGGTCAAGACCTTTTTCTACCCCGGCTTCACGGCGCGCACCGGCGGACTGCTGCGCGAACCCGACCTGATGCCGCGCCAAGCGGCGTTTGACGCGCCAACCTTTCGGCGCCGGCTGGAGCTGCCGGACGGCCCGCTGGCCAGCCTCTTTTGCTACGAGCCGCCGGGCCTGGCCAGCCTCGTGACCAGCGCCGAACACGCCGAGGCCCACGACCCGGGGTCCGGAACGGCCTGGGCCATCACCCCGGGGCGGGCGGCGCGCGCGCTTGAAGCCCTGCCCCACCCGCCGCCGGCGCGCACCCGGGCCCTTCCCTGGCTCACGCAGACCGACTTCGACCACCTGCTGTGGGCCTGCGATGTGAATTTCGTGCGCGGCGAGGACTCGCTGGTGCGGGCGCTGTGGGCCGGAAAACCGTTTGTGTGGCACATCTACCCGCAACACGACGACGCCCACCACGCCAAGCTCGATGCCTTCCTGCGCTGGCTCGACGCCCCGCCGGACTGGCGCGACCTGCACCGCGCGTGGAACGGAATCACCGCGATCCCGGCGGTCTGGCCGACGCCCGACCGCCTCAGTGCCTGGGCCGAGGTGGCGCAGGCCGCCCGCCAGCGCCTGCTCGCACAGCCCGACCTGGTCAGCCAGCTGCTCGGGCTCGTCGCCGAAAAGCGATAAAATTCAAGGCTTTGCGACCAGCAGCCTGGCGCCCGAACCCCGCACCGGGGCGGCCGCGCCGCCAACTCCCCCGGAACCTCTTATGAAAATCGCCCAAGAAATCCGCGCCGGCAACGTGATCATGCACGGCAAGGACCCGATGATCGTGCTGCGCACCGAGTACGCCCGCGGCGGCCGCGGCGCCGCCACCGTGCGCATGAAACTCAAGGGCCTGCTCGGCAACATCGGCACCGAAGTCGTGTTCAAGGCCGACGACAAGATGGACCAGATCATCCTGGACCACAAGGAGTGCACCTACTCCTACTTCGCCGACCCGATGTACGTGTTCATGGACGCCGACTACAACCAGTACGAGGTGGAAGCCGAGAACATGGGCGACGCGCTGAACTACCTCGAAGACGGCATGGCCGTCGAGGTGGTGTTCTACGACGGCAAGGCCATTTCGGTCGAGCTGCCGACCAGCGTCGTGCGCGAAATCACCTGGACCGAGCCCGCCGTCAAGGGCGACACCTCGGGCAAGGTGCTCAAGCCGGCCAAGATCGCCACCGGGTTCGAAGTGCCGGTGCCGCTGTTCGTCAGCCAGGGCGACAAGATCGAGATCGACACCCGCACCGGCGAGTACCGCAAGCGCGTCTGAGTCCGTTCGCGGACCCGGCCCGTTCTGAAGGCTCCCGCGGGAGCCTTTGTTTTTTCCGGCGCCCACGCGCCGGGCATTTGGGAATCATGGGATGGAACAACAGGAAATCAGCCAGCGCCGACTGGCCGACGCGTGGGCCGAACTGCAGGCCCACGCCACCAACGGCAATCCGCTGCAGGCCGATGCCTACCGGCTCGCCTTCGCCGACCCCGAGTTCCTGCTGCGCCGGGAAACGCGAGGGATCCGGTTCCAGCTGGAGATGCTCAAGCCCGACCTCGCCCAGCACGACCTCGGCATCGAAAACACCATCGTCGTCTTCGGCTCGGCCCGGTTTCGCGAACCGGCCGAGGCCGAGGCCGCCCTGGCGCAAGCCGAGGCCAGCGGCGACGCCCGCGCGATCGCCCGCGCGCGCGCGCTGGTGCGCAACGCCCCGTACTACGACCACGCGCGCGCCTTCGCGCGTCTGGTCGCGCGCTACAGCGCCCGCTGCCCCGAGGCCGACCGGCTCTACATCTGCACCGGCGGCGGCCCGGGGATCATGGAAGCGGCCAACCGCGGCGCGGCCGACGAAGGCGCGCTCAACGTCGGTCTGAACATCGCCCTGCCGCACGAGCAATCGGCCAACCCCTACATCTCGCCCGAGCTGAGCTTCAAGTTCCACTACTTCGCGCTGCGCAAGATGCATTTCATGATGCGGGCGAAGGCGCTGCTGGCCTTCCCCGGCGGCTTCGGCACGCTCGATGAGCTGTTCGAGGTGATCACCCTCGTGCAGTGCAAGAAGGCCAAGCCGGTGCCGATCCTGCTGTTCGGCACGGCCTACTGGAAGCGGCTGATCGACTTCAACGTGCTGGTGGAAGAAGGCGCGATCTCGCCCGAAGACCTCGACCTGTTCCAGTTTGTCGATGACCCGCAGACGGCCTGGGAGGCCATCGTGCGCTTCTACGGGTTGCCCGCGGCCTGAGGGCGGTCGCGCGACGCAGCGCCCCCGCCGTCAGCCGGCGTCGGAGCCGCGCGTGCTGAGCACCGGCGCGCCGTCGATCGCGGCGCGGTGGGCGGCGGATTCCCGCACCGCCGCGCGCGCGAGCAGGTGCGACGCCAGCGGCAGTGTGACCAGCAGGAAACCGACGATCAGCGCGAGCCGCCACCACCACCCGCCGTCCGGCACCAGCAGCGCCGCGCCGATGCCGACGAAGGCCACGGCCAGCGTGCCGGCCTTGGTGGCCGCGTGCTGACGGGCCAGCGCGTCGGGCAACGCGATCACGCCCCAGGCGGCGATGAGCAGCAGCAGCGCGCCCGCGGCAAGAAACACCAGCGCCAGCACGTCCATCAGCGATCCTCTCCCTCGGCTCCGCGTTCGACCAGGCGCGCCCAGCCCACGGTGCCGACAAAACCGACAAGCGCCAGACCGATGGCGACATCCAGGAACACGGTACGCGCCGTGGCCAGCGACGCGGCCAGGCACAGCACCACCGCCGCCGCCAGGAAAATGTCCAGCGCCACCACCCGGTCGGCCGCGGTGGGCCCGCGGAGCAATCGCACCGTGGCCAGGGCCAGCGCCAGCAACGCGATCACGACCAGCCCGGCCACGGCCCATCCCACCACGCTGCTCACGACGCTCATGACGACCTCCCGAAGAGGGTGATCAGGTCGGGCTCGAAGTCATCGCGGATGCCTTGCACCACGGCCGCGGGATCGGCGCCGTCGAGCACGTGGAGCAGCAGTTCGTGCACGCGCATGTCGATGTCCAGCGTGGTCGTGCCCGGCGTGAGCGACACCATGCAACCCAGCAGCGCCGCGCCGGCCTCGCTCATCGGCGCAAAGCGCACGCGCAGGAACACCGGGGTCGGCGCGGGACCGCCGGTGCCGCTGGCCCGCGCGATCGCCACCACCGTCTGCCAGCCAGACACCAGCAGCGCGCGGACGAAGCGAGCGGCCAGGCGCAGGGCGGCGGCCAAGCGCTTCATCGGGCACCTCCGAGTTCCCGGGCAGCGGCCTCGGCAAAGCCGATCAGGGCCTGCGGGTTCAGGCCGATGGCCAGCGTGATCGCGGCCAGCGCCAGCGTGACCACCCACGCCGCCGCGACCCGCGCCCCGGGCTGGGGCCGCCAGGCGGCGTCGGGGTGCGGCTTCCAGAACGCCTGCATCCAGATTTTCATCATCGAATACAGCGTGAGCACGCTGACCGCCAACGCGATCGCCACCCACGCGAAACGCTCCTGCGCCAGCGCCTCCTGCAACACCAGCAGCTTGGCCCAGAAGCCCGAGAGCGGCGGAATACCCACCAGCGACAGCGCGGGCACCAGGAACAGCAGCGCCAGTGCTGGCCGCGCCTCGTACAGGCCGCCAATGCGGCGCAGGTCGTAGCTGCCGGTGGCGCGCCAGATGAGCGCCGCGATCAGGAACAGGTTGGCCTTCACGACGATGTGGTGCAGCGTGTAGAACAGCGTGGCGGCGTGGCCCGCGTCACCGCCCAGGGCGATGGCCAGCAGGATGTAGCCGATCTGGCTGATGATGTGAAAGGCCAGGATGCGCCGCATGTCCCAGTGGTACGCCGCACCCAGCACGCCCAGCAGCATGGTGGCGGCGGCGATCCAGCCCAGGGCCTCGCGCAGCAGCGGGCCCGTGGCGTCGGCGAACACGTCGCCGGTGGTGCGCAACACCGCGTACACCCCAACCTTGGTCAACAAGCCGGCGAACAGCGCCAGCACCGGCGCAGGCAGCGTGTGGTACGAGGCGGGCAACCACGCGAACAGCGGGAAGGCCCCCGCCTTCACCAGGAAGGCCAGCAGCAGCGCGCCCACCAGCAGCGTGCCCAGCGCGGGCGGCAGCGCGCCGGCCGCTGCGGCGAGGGCCTCGTAGTTCAGGTGGCCGGTGGCCGCATAGACCATGCCCACAGCGAACAGCAGCAGCAAGGTCCCCATCAGGTTGAGCACCAGGTACTTGAAGGCCGCGTCGAGCTGATCGGTGCGCCCGCCGAGCACGAACAGGCCCAGCGCGCCCATCAGCATGACCTCGAACCAGACGTAGAGGTTGAACAGGTCGGCCGTGGCAAACGCACCGCCCACCCCCGCCAGCAGGCCGTGCACCAGCGGCAGGAGCAACGGGGGTTGCGGTGAGGTGTCCGCGTCGCTGGCCAGGAACAGGAGCGTGGCCACGCCCATCAGCGCGCTGATCAGCAGCAAGGACGCACCGGTGCGGTCGATGCGGAACTCGATCCCAAACGGTGCCGCCCAGTCGCCGAAGGCGGTGGCCAGGGTGGCCGCGCCATGGGCCTGATCCACCAGCGCCAGCGCGCAGAGCAGCAACAACACGCCCCCCAAGCCGCTGAGCGCGGCCTGCAGGCGCGGGTGGCGCGCGGCCAGGGCCGTGACCGCGACCGTGGCCAGCGGCACCAGCACCGGGGAGGCGGCGAGCGCGCTCATCGGAGAGTCTCCAGCGCGTCGGGCGCGGCCGGCGGATGCAGCGGCTCGTGGCGCGGATCGGCCACGGGCGGTTTGACCGGGTCGTCGGGGTGCGGCTCGGCCTGGCGCAGCGCGAGGGCATCGTCGGTGCCGGCGCGCTGCACGAGGCGCAGCACCAGCGCCAGCGCGAAGCACAACAAGGCAAAGCCGATCACGATGGCGGTGAGCACGAGCGCCTGCGGCAGCGCGTTGGCGGCCTCACCGAGCGCGGTCTCGCCCAGCGCCACGACCGCCGGCTGCGCGGAGCCGATGCGCCCCGAGGCAAACAGCGCGAGGTTGACGCCCGCGCCCATCAGGCTCAGGCCGATGACGCACCGGAACACATCGCGCGACAAAGCCAGGTAGGTGCCCGCGGCGATGGTCACGCCCACCGTGAGGGCCAGCCACAGGATCATGGCGCGCCCTCCCCGCCGGCGTCGCCCGGCTCGTCGAGCCCCAGCAGCGCCAGCGCATAACCGGCCAGCGCGCCCCACACGGCGAGGTACACGCCGAGGTCAAACAGCATCACGGTCGACAGCTTGAGTTCGGTGAAGCCCAGCGGCAGGCTGAACCACCAGTGGGTGAGGAACGGTTGACCGGCCGTGAGCGCCGGCACGCCGGACGCCGCCCCCAGCAGCACGCCCAGCGCCGCCAGCCGCACCGGGTCGCGCAGCGGCAAACGCCGGCTGGCCGCCGCGCTGCCGTGGGCCACCGCCCACAGCACCGACGCACTCACCGCCACCAGCCCGCCAATGAACCCGCCGCCGGGCTCGTTGTGGCCGCGCAGCAGCACCCACAGCGACGCCAGCAGGATCAGCGCGTACAGCGGCCGCGCCAGCACCACCAGGATGACCAGGGGACCGCGCGTCATGCGCCCTCCCCGCCCGCGGGGCGACGCCGGCCGCGGGCCGCGGCCAGCAAGCCCCAGGCCGCCAGGAACGACAGCATCACGACGCTGATTTCACCGAGCGTGTCGAGCGCGCGGAAGTCGACCAGGATCACGTTGACCACGTTGCGGCCGAAGGCCTCGGGCACGCTGACCGCGGCGAAGTAGTCGGTGAGCGCCGTGTCCAGCGGAGCCGCGCTGACCAGCAGCAGCATGACGGCACAGACCGTGCCGAAAGCGACGGCCACCAGCGCGGCCAGCGGCCGGAAGCCCTCGCGGCGCCCGCGGCCCAGACCGCGGCGGCGCAATTGCATCAGGACACTGGCCACCACGATCACCAGGATGGCTTCGACCACGAACTGCGTGTAGGCCACGTCGGGGGCACCGAGGAAGAGGAAGAAGACGCCGCTGCCGAAGCCGACCAGGCCCGCGGTCAGCAGGAGCACCAGCCGGTCACGGGCGCCCAGCGCGAGCACCGCACCGGCCATCACCAGCGCGCCCGCGCCCCAGACGCCGGCACTCGGCGCCGTCCACGCCGGCCACGACCACGCGCCCGCGCCGGCCAGCAGCAGCGCCGCCAGCGCCAGCGTCACGCTGCCCAGCAAGCCCACGCCATACGCCGGCAGGCGACCGTGCTGCAGCGCGCGGGTGGTTCGGGCCGCGAGCCAGGGGAGCGCCTCGAGCGAGCGCTCGTAGATCGACGCCATCGCCACGCGCCGCAGGAACGGCCCGGCGCGCTCGAACTGGCGGTGCAGCGGGTCCCACAAGGCGTAAATCACCGCGCCGATCGCCAGCGTGATCGCCAGCGAGCCCAGCGCGGGGCCGAACGAGGGCGTGAGCTGCAACACCACGGTCACGTCGGCCGGCGTCATGGCCGTGGATGCGCCGGCCAGCAGGTCCTCGATGAAGAAGGGGAACAGCCCCAGCACCACGCCGATGCTGGCCAGCACGAGCGGCGGGCCCACCAGCGCGGGGCCGCCTTCGTGGGCGTCCGGCGGCGTCTCATTGGTGCCGGGGTGGCGCCAGAACACGCGGATCGCCGCCACGCCGGCCACGGCCACCGCGATGGCGCCGAAAATGGTGTTGGCCACCTCGGCAAAGGCGGCGACGTCGCCGCTGCTTTTCGCCGCCACGATCACGTCCTTGGCGATGTAGCCGAAGGACAGCGGCATGCCCGCCATCGAGGCCCCGGCCAGCAGCGCGGCCGCGGCCGTCCACGGCATGGCGTGGCGCAGGTTGCCCAGACGGTCGATGACACGGGTGCCGGTGCCGTGGTCGATGTTGCCGGCCACGAAGAACAACGGCGCCTTGTACAGCGCGTGCGCCAGCAGCAGCGCACCCACCGCCACCGTGGCGCCCTCGCCGCGCAGGCCCACCAGCGTGACCAGGGTGCCGAGCGTGGCCACGGTAGACCAGGCCAGGATGCGCTTGAGGTCGCGCTCGCGCAAGGCCAGCGCCATGCCCCACGCGGCGGTGATGCTGCCCGCGCCCTTCAGGGCCCAGGCCCAGAGCGGCCAGTCGCCAAACCCCGGGTCCAGCCGGGCGAGCAGGTACACGCCGAGCTTGACCATGGTGGCCGAGTGCAGGTACGCCGACACCGGGGTGGGCGCGGCCATGGCGTTGGGCAGCCAGAAGTGGAAGGGAAACTGCGCGCTCTTGGTGAACGCGCCGATCAGGATCAGCACGAGCGCGGCCGTGAGTGCCGGGGTCTGGGCGGTGCCGGGCAGGCGGGCGATGATGTCGCTGAGCTGCGCGGTGCCCATGGCCTGAGCCAGCAGGATGAAGCCCGCCAGCAGCGCGAGGCCGCCGGTGCCGGTGACCAGCAGCGCCTGCTGGGCCGACTGCCGGCTCGAGGCCTGCGCGTGGTTGAAGCCGACCAGCATGAAGGAAGTCAGGCTGGTCATCTCCCAGAACAGGAACAGCACGAACAGGTTGTCCGCGGTCACGCAGCCAATCATGGCCACCATGAACAGCGCCAGCAGCACATACAGCCGGTGTTGCTGCGGGTGACCGGCGAGGTAACCACCGGCGTAGACGAACACCGCCGACCCCACGCCGGTGATCATCAGCAGCATCAGCACCGACAGGCCATCGACCCGGAACGACCAGTCCACGCCCAGCGAGGGCACCCACGCCGCGTGCCAGCGCCAGGGCAGCTCGTGCGTCAGCAGCAGACCGACCAGCACCGCCAGCGCCAGCACCGGCAGCGCCGTGAAGGCGCAGCGCGCGGCCAGCGAGAGGCCGGCGTCGGTGTCGGGGTGGGCGGGGTGGGCCATGCGGAGGATCGGCGTTCTGCGGCGTCGTTCTTCGGGCGTTGGGTGGTCGCCGGCGCGGCGCGAGAGGGCCCGCAGCGCAGACACAAGCATGCCCGATTCGCTCGCCCGACCCCGAGTTCCCGCGACACCGGATTTTTTTGAGGGGCTGTCAGGCTTTTGCAAGCCCGGCGCGCAGGCCACGCACCAGCGGCACCCCGCCGCCCACCAGCGCGCCGGCCACCCAGAACACCGCCGACGCCCCGACGACCGCGCCCGCGCTGCCGAACAGCAAGGGCATCGCCACGCTGGAGGCGTTGATGGCCATGGCGCGCAGGCCGATGGCCTCGCCGTGGCGGCTGGCCGGCGTGATCTGGTGCAGCGTGCTCATGATCATCGGCTGCACACTGCCCAGCGCGAAGCCCAGCAGCGCCGAGGCCACGCCCATGGCCAGCGCTCCCGGCATCCACGGGTAGACCAGCAGGATCGCCGCGGTCGCGGCCATGGCCACCGCGATGACGCGGGTCTCGTGCAAGCGCGCCGCGATCACGGGCAGCGCCAGCCGCACGACCGTGGCCGCCACCGCAAAGGCCGCCAGCACACTGCCGATCGCCGTGGCGCTGATGCCGCGCTCATGGCCGAGCAAGGGCACGACAAAGGTGTGCACATCCCAGCAGGACGACAGCAGCCAGTTCACCACGAGCAGGCGCCGGAAGCCCGGCAGGGCGAGCAGCTCGCGCGAGGCCCGGCGCGTCCCGGTGTCCGGGGCTGGTCGCGGCGGTGCCTCGGGCACGGTGCGCAGCGCGAGCAAGGCCAGCGGCGGCAGGCAGGCCAGCGCGAAGAAGGCGGCGCGAAAGCCCGCGAGGTCGATCACCAGCCCGGCCAGAAACGGGCCCACCACGTTGGCGATCGCCGGTCCGGTGGACATCGCGCTGAACACCTGTCGCAGCCCGGCCGGCCCGTCGGCCAGGGTGCCGACGTAGCGCTGCAGCGCGATGAGCGACAAGCCGCTGGCCGCTCCGGCACACAAGGCCGCCGCGCACAGGACGAGGTACACCGGCCAGATCACCGCGAGGGTGCCGCCGGTCAACGCCACCGCGACGGCCAGCCGCATCGGCCGGTGCAAGCCGTGGCGGTCGGTGAAACGGCCGGCGGGAAGCGCCAGAAACACCTGCGACAGCGCGAAGAGCGCCATCAGCACCCCCACCGCCAGCGCGCTGTGGCCTTCGCGCAAAGCCAGCAGCGGCGCGGCCAGACGCAGGCCGGCCATGGCCGCGTGCAGGCTGACTTGCGCGGCGACGAGCCGCGTCAGCCGACCGCGCAGGCCGGGGCTCAAGCGTCGGACTCGCCGGCGGCGCCGCCGTCGGGCGGGAGCAGGCGCTGGGCCTGGTCGGCGGGCAGCGCCTCCACGCCCTTGAGCGCCCGGCCCATGGCGCGGCTGCGGACCTCGGCCTGGTCGAGCGTGTTGAGCACGGTCTGTGTCTGGCTTTTCACCTTGGCCAGCACGTCACCGAACTTGCCGAACTCGGTCTTCACCGCGCCCAGCACCTGCCAGACCTCGCTGCTGCGCTTCTCCAGCGCGAGCGTGCGAAAACCCATCTGCAGCGAGTTGAGCATGGCCATCAGCGTGGTGGGGCCGGCGAGCGTGACGCGGTGTTCGCGCTGGAGCGCTTCCATCAGGCCCGGCCGGCGCAGCACCTCGGCGTACAGGCCTTCGGTGGGCAGGAACAGGATGGCGAAGTCGGTGGTGTGCGGGGGCTCGAGGTATTTGTCGGCCATGGACCGCGCTTCCAGGCGGATCCGCTGCTCCAGCGCGCGGCCCGCCAACTCGGCGGCTTCGGCGTCGGCGCGCTGCTGGGCATCCAGCAGGCGCTCGTAGTCCTCGTTCGGGAACTTGGCGTCGATGGGAAGCCAGCAAGGCGCGCCGTCGTCGCCGCGGCCGGGCAACTTGATCGCGAAATCCACCGGGTTGCGGCTGCCGGGCCGCGTCACGACCTGCGTACCGTACTGGTCGGGCGCGAACACCTGCTCCAGCAGCGCCGCGAGCTGGGCCTCGCCGAACATGCCACGGGTCTTGACGTTGGTGAGCAGGTGCTTGAGGTCGCCCACACCCTGGGCCAGCGTCTGCATCTCGCCCAGGCCCTTGTGCACCTGCTCCAGCCGCTCGGCCACCTGCCGGAAGCTCTCGCCGAGCCGTGCCTGCAGCGTCGCCTGCAGCTTCTCATCCACCACGGCGCGCATCTCGTCGAGCTTGGCGGCGTTGCCGGCCTGCAGCTGGGCGAGCTGGGCGTCCAGGGTGGTGCGGATCTCCGCCAGACGGCGGGCGTTGGCCTCGCTCATGTCCTGAAGCTGTCGGGCCAGGGTGTCGCCCAACGCGCCGCGCAACAACACGAGTTGCTGCGCGAAGCCGTCGAGCTGGGCGTTTTGCGTGCGCGTGGTCTCGGCGGACTGGGCCGTGAGCGACTCCTGGAAGCGGTTCAGGCTCTGCGCCTGCTCCTGCCGCGCGGCGCGGGCGTTGTCGGCCACCTCGCGGCGCAGCTCCCCCTCCACGTGGTCCAGCCGCTGGGCGAGCTGCTGCGCGCCCAGCTGCAGGGTCTGCTGGCTTTGCGCCAGCTGCTGAAGCTGCGCGAGCAGGGCCTGGCGGTGCGCCAGTTCCGCCTCGTCGGGACCGGCCGGCCGGCGCAGCAGGACCACCAACAGCCCGACGGCAGCAAGCGCCAGCAGCCCGATCAGCGCCAGCGCGACCGGCAGCGCGCCACCGGTCACGGCCGGGCGCCCCGACCGATGATGTCGGCGTTCAGCGGCGTGCGCGGCTGGCCGGTGGTGAGGTAATCGATGACGTTGTTGGCGGCGAGCATCGCCATCGCACGGCGGGTGGCGATGGTGGCGCTGGCGATGTGCGGTGTGAGCACCACGTTGGGCACGGTCAGCAGATCGGGATGGACCGCCGGTTCGCCCTCAAACACGTCCAGCCCCGCAGCCGCGATGCGGCGCTCCTTGAGCGCCGCGGCCAGCGCGGCATCGTCGACGATGCCTCCGCGTGCCACGTTGATCAGCGTGGCGCTGGGCTTCATCTGCGCAAGCTCGGCCGCACCGATCGCGTGGTGGCTCTCGGCGCTGTAGGGCAGCACGAGGATGAGGTGATCCGACTCGCGCAGCAGCGTGGCCTTGTCCACGTAGCGAGCCCGGCACTCGGCCTCGGTGGCCGCGTCCAGGCGGGAGCGGTTGTGATAGATCACGTTCATGCCAAACCCGTGGGCGCCGCGGCGGGCGATGGCCTGTCCGATCCGGCCCATGCCGAGGATGCCGAGCGTGCTGCCGTGCACCTCGGCACCGGCGAACATGTCCAGGCTCCACTTGTTCCAGCGCCCGGCGCGCAGGAAATGCTCGCTCTCGGTGAGACGTCGCGCGGTGGCCATGATCAGCGCAAAGCCGAAGTCGGCCGTGGTTTCGGTGAGCACGTCGGGCGTGTTCGTCGCCACCACGCCGGCGGCGCTGAGCGCGGGCACGTCGAAGTTGTTGTAGCCCACAGCGATGTTGGCCACGATGCGCAGCTGCGGACAAGCCGCCGCCACCGCACCATCGATGCGCTCGCTGCCCGTGGTCATCGCCCCGACCTTGCCCTGCAACCGCGCGATCAGCGCGTCGCGGGACAGGACCTCGTCGCTGTCGTTGTGGTCGACGTCGACGTGACGGGACAGGTGCTCGATCACCTCCGGGAACACGCGGCGGCTGACAAAAATGGCGGGGCGCTGGGCCATGGGACAAGTCTCCAGATAAGGGGCAGCGGGTCGGTCTCGGTCAGGCGAACCAGATCAGGGTCATCACCGCAAAGAGCGGCACCAGGATGCCCACCGACCACAGCATGTAGCCGAAAAAGCTCGGCATTTTCACGCCACGGTCCTCGGCGATGGCCTTGACCATCAGGTTGGGCGCGTTGCCGATGTAGGTATTGGCACCCATGAACACCGCCCCCGCGGAGATGGCCACCAGCGTGGGCGCCAGCGCGGTCATCAGCACCTGCGGATCGCCGCCGGCGGTGTTGAAAAACACCAGGTAGGTCGGCGCGTTGTCGAGGAAGGAGCTCAGGGCCCCGGTGGCCCAGAAGTACATGGCCGGGTTCGGCGTGCCGTCGGCGTTGGTGACCGCGGAGACGACGGCGCTGAACGGACCGTTGGCGCCGGCCTTGAGCATGGCGATGACGGGGATGATGGTCAGGAAGATCGCGGCGAACAGCTTGGCGACTTCCTGCATCGGCGCCCAGTTGAACTGGTTGCTCTCGTGGGCGCTGGCCGGCGTGATCTTGAGCGACACCAGGGTCACGATGATCAGACCGATGTCCCGCACCAGCCCGGGCAAGCCGACCTCGGTGCCCGCGATGTTGAAACTGACCGGCGACTTCCACACACCGCTGATCAGCACCAGCGAGACCACCACGCCCAGAAGGCCGAAGTTGGCGGCGCCATCAAAACCCAGTCGGGGGCTGTCGGGCGTCGGATCGACCGGGCGGATTTCCTCCCGCTTGTGGTAGTAGTACCAGTCGATCGCATAGAACAGCGCGAGCAGCACGCCGATCAG
The DNA here is from genome assembly GCF_057219855.1 of Hydrogenophaga sp. T66. Taxonomy (NCBI): domain Bacteria; kingdom Pseudomonadati; phylum Pseudomonadota; class Betaproteobacteria; order Burkholderiales; family Comamonadaceae; genus Hydrogenophaga; species Hydrogenophaga sp. T66. The sequence goes on from NZ_JBXVVX010000001.1 coordinate 1,791,846, forward strand.
GAACAGCGTCTGCGCCCACAGGTGCACGATCGTCCAGCTGAAGGCCACGCCTTTGAGGAAGCCGAGGAACAGCGGCGGATCGCCCAGCGGGGTGAGTGCGCCACCGGCATTCGAGACGATGAAGATGAAGAACACGACCACGTGCACCTGGTGCTTGCGGTTGTCGTTCGCGCGGATCAGCGGGCGGATCAGCAGCATCGAGGCGCCGGTGGTGCCCATGAAGCTGGCCAGCACCGCGCCGATCGCCAGGATGCCGGTGTTCAGACCGGGGCTGCCGTGCAGGTTGCCGCGCACGAAGATGCCGCCCGCCACGGTGAACAGCGCGGTGAGCAGGATGATGAACGGGATGTACTCGGCCAGCGCCGCGTGGACCATCGCCACGCCAGCGGCGGAAGGACCGAAGGTCACGGCAAAGGGGATCAGGAAAGCAAGCGCCCAGGCGGCCGACACCTTGCCGAAGTGGTGGTGCCAGAAGATCGGCGCGAGCAGCGGCAGCAGCGCGATCGACAGCAGCACGCCGGCGAACGGCACACCCCAGAGCAGGGACAGCTGGCTGCCGTCGATGTCGGCAGCGGCAGCGACACCGGGCCACAGGGTGGCTGCGGCGACCAGCGCGGCCGCGGCCCATTTGTTGTATTGCATGACGTCTCCTCCGAACTGCGCGCTCAGACGGCGAGCAGGTCCACCTCGAACAGCAGGGTCGCGTTGGGCGGAATCACGCCGCCGGCGCCGCGCGCGCCGTAGCCCAGGTGCGGCGGGATCACCAGGCGGCGGGTGCCGCCCACACGCATGCCCTGCACGCCCTCGTCCCAGCCGGCGATCACATGACCGGCGCCCAGCGGGAACTCGAACGGACGGCCGCGGTCTTTGCTCGAGTCGAACTTTGAGCCCTGCTGGCCATCGTTGAAAAGCCAACCGGTGTAATGGACCTGCACGGGGCGGCCCGCCTGGGCGGTGTCGCCCTGGCCGACGACGGTGTCTTCAAACTGCAGCCCGCTGGGCGTGGTGGTCATGGTCATGGGGTTCTCCGGGTTAGAAAGCAACGGGGGATCGGGTTGGGCTCAGAGCCAGGTGGTGAAGGATTCGACGCTCTCGCGCGGGGTGTGAAAGCCGTTGACCGGCGCCTCGGGATCGGCCACGCCGAGTGCCATGCCACACACCAGCATCTCGTCCGGCCCGGCGCCCAGGTGGGGCAGGATGATCTTGGCAAAGCCGTTCCACGCCGCCTGCGGGCAGGTGTGCAGGCCCTGGGCGCGGGCGGCGATCATGATGTTCTGCAAAAACATGCCGTAGTCCACCAGCGAGCCGCGGCCCATCACCTTGCCCAGCGTGAACATCAGGCCGACCGGCGCATCAAAGAAGCGGAAATTGCGCTGGTGCTGCGCGTGCATCTTGTCTTTGTCGCCCTTGCCGATGCCCAGCAGCCCGTACAGGCCCCAGCCGTTCTCGCGGCGGCGGTCGATGTAGGGGCTGACCCATTTCTCCGGGTAGTAGTCGTATTCCTCGCGGTACTCGGCGGCCAGCGAGGGATCGGCGCGCAGCGCGTCGTGCGCGGCGCACACCATGTCCACCAGCGCGTCGCGGCTGGCGCCCTGCAGCACGTAGACCTTCCACGGCTGGGTGTTGGTGCCCGACGGCGCGCGGCTGGCCACGCGCAGGATGTGCTCGATGGTGGCGCGCGGCACGGCCGTGGGCAGGAAGGCGCGGGCGGACAGCCGGCTGGTGATGGCGGCGTCGACGCTGGCGCCGTCCAGCGGCGGGTTGAGCAAGGCGGGGGCGGGAGCGGTCATCGCAGGGTCTCCAGGGTGGTTTTGAGGGCGTCAGGCAGCGGAACCGGGCGCCGCGTGTGGCGGTCGACGTAAACGTGCACGAAGTGGCCGGCGGCCGCGCTCAGCGGCTCGCCCGCGGCAAACAGGCCGACCTCGTAACGCACACTGGAACGCCCCAGGTGCGCCACGCGCAGACCCGCCTGCACGGTTTGCGGAAAAGCCAGTGACGCGAAATAGTTGCACTGCGTCTCGATCACCAGACCGATCACCGGGCTCTCATGGATGTCCAGCGCACCGGCTTCGATCAGGTGGGCGTTCACCGCCGTGTCGAACCAGCTGTAGTACACGACGTTGTTCACGTGGCCGTACACGTCGTTGTCGGCCCAGCGCGTGCCGATGTCGCGCCAGGCGCGGTAGTGGTCGCGCGGCCGGGGCTGCGGGCGGGGGGGCTGGCTGGCGCTCATGGCGCGCGATTGTGCCAGCGGCTCAGCGCTGGGCCTGTCTCACCGGGGGAGTATCGGTGCGGGCGGCCCACGCCGCCCAGCGACGCTGGTGCTCGCACGCCACCCGCCACGTATTGACCTGAACCTGCACGGTGGTCTCCAGGTCGTGGCCGTAGCCGCCGCCCATGGCCAGCACCAGCGGCACCCGGTGCCGCCAGGCCCAGTCCATGACACGCCGGTCGCGCGCCTCGAGGCCGTCGTAGCTCAGCCGCAGGCGCCCCAGCCGGTCGCCCTCGTGGGGGTCCGCGCCGGCCAGGTAAAGCACGAGGCCCGGCTGGAAGCGGCGGTCGAGCTCATCCAGCGCCTGGTCGAGCGCGGCGAGGTAGTCGTCATCGCCGCAGCCATCGGGCAACTCGACGTCCAGATCGCTCGGCTCCTTGCGGAAGGGGAAGTTCTTGGCGCCGTGCATCGACAGGGTGAACACGCTGTCGTCCCGCGCGAACACGCGGGCGGTGCCGTTGCCCTGGTGCACGTCCAGATCGACGATCGCCACGCGCAAGGGCGCCACGCCGCGGCGGCCGCGCGCGTGCTCGGCCTGCATCAGTCGCGCCGCCACGGCGAAGTCGTTGAACACACAAAACCCGCCGCCCTTGTCGGCGTAGGCATGGTGGGTGCCGCCGGCGAGGTTGCCGGCCAGACCGCCGTCCTGCATCACCGCGCGGGCGGCCTGCAGGGTCGCACCCACGGACCGGCGCGCCCGTTCGGCCATGGCCGGGCTCCAGGGGAAGCCAATCTCGCGCTGCCGGGCGGGGTCGAGCGTGCCGTGGGCGATGGCGTCGATGTAGTCCGGGGTGTGCACCAGAGCCAGCTCGCCGTCGGTGGCCGGCAGCGCCTCGTGCATCACGATCTGCGGAAGCTCGGCCGCCAGCCGCTCGCGCAGCCGGGCGTACTTGGCCATGGGAAAACGGTGTCCGGGTGGCAGCGGCAGAACGAAATGGTCGGCGTAGAAAGCGAGCACCCGGCGATTGTGTCGGGGGGATGAATCCGGGGCGCTGCACCCCGGATTTAGGGGCTTCGCCCCAGATTGTTGCAATGCAGCAAAAAACGCTTGCGCCGCGCCGGTCGATCCCTATAATTCGGGCTATGTTGCAGCGCAGCATAGGCGGCCGGGACCTTCGGCTCGGCCCACGCAGCCCTCAACAAACTGTCCTGTCACCCACCCTCAAGGAGTTTGAAATGCTGACCGCCGAACAAATCGTTGCCGCCCAGAAAGCCCACCTGGAAACCCTCTTCGGCCTGACCCACAAGGCCTTCGAAGGCGTGGAAAAGCTGGTGGACCTGAACGTGCAAGCCACCAAGGCCGCCCTGAGCGAGACCGCCCAGAACACCCAGGCCCTGATGAGCGTCAAGGACGTCCAGGAACTGCTCGCCCTGCAGGCCAGCCTGATGCAGCCCATCGCTGAGAAGACCGTGGCCTACAGCCGCCACCTCTACGACATCGCCTCGGGCACCGGCGCCGAGTTCAGCAAGGCCGCCGAAGCCACCGCCGCCGACACCCAGAAGAAGATCCTGGCCGTCGTCGACAACGCCGCCAAGAACGCCCCCGCCGGCTCCGAAGCCGCCGTGGCCGTGATGAAGAGCGCCGTGTCCGCCGCCAGCAACGCCATGGAGTCGGTGCAGAAGGCCGTGAAGCAGGCCACCGAAATGGCCGAAGCCAATTTCAACAGCGTGACCGCCTCCGCCGTCACCGCCGCCAAGACCACCGCCGCCAAGAAGCGCTGATCTGGCCGGCCGACGGGCCGCTGTTCGGGCGATTGCCACCGCTGGATCGCCCGGACACTTGAACCACGGCCCCGCGCCCTTATCTTTCGGTTGTCTCCTCGGGTCCTTTTCGACATTCCGTTTCATCGGACCCTTCAAGCCCTCCCCGCGGAGGGCTTTTTTTATGGCCTCACGGACTGGCCCGCCGACCGCGCGCCAGCTCGGCCTGCAGGGCCGGCAGGGCCGCGCGCATCGCGGTACGACCGGCTTCGATGCTGCGCTGGCGGGCGGCGAAGTCGGCGCTGCCCACGCCCTTGAGCGCCGGTCGCACCACCACGTCGGCCGCGGCGAGTTCGTGGCGGTTGATGGTCTGGCCCATGATGGCGAAGGTCTGCAACAGCAAGCCGACGGTGTTGTCGGCCGACTGGCCTTCCGGCGCGGTGGAGATGTCCACCGCCAGCACCACTTCAGCCCCCATCTCCCGCGCCTGGCGCACCGGCACCGGCGCCACCAGCCCGCCGTCGACGTATTCGCGCCCGGCGATCGGCACCGGCGCGAACACACCGGGCACCGCGCTGGACGCGCGCACCGCGGTGGCGGTGTCGCCACGCTGGAACAACACGCCCTGGCCCGTGGCCAGATCGGTGGCCAGGACACCCAGCGGCAGCGTCATCTGCTCGATCAGGCGCGCGTCCACCGCCCGCCGGACGTATCGCGAGAGCGCTTCGCCGCGCAGCATGCCGCGCCCCAGCAACGGCAGGCTCCAGTCGGTCAGCGTCGCCTCCTCCATGGCCAGCGCGGCTTTCTCCAGTTCGGCGCCGGAGCGCCCGCTGGCGTACAGCGCAGCGACCAGGCTGCCGGCCGACGTGCCGACCACCAGATCCGGGCGAATGCCCGCCTGCTCCAGCACCTGGATCACGCCCACGTGGGCGAAGCCGCGCGCGGCACCGCCGCCCAAGGCCAAGCCCAGCCGCGGTGGCCGCATGGCGGGCGCCGCCACCGGCGGGGGGGCGACCACCGGGGGCACCGCCGGGGGCACCGCCGGGGGCACCGCCGGGGGCAACGGCTCCCCCAGCGGCACGGTCGAGCAGCCCGTCAGCACCAGCGCGGCGAGCAGCACCCCCCCCAAAGCCGATCGCCGAATCGGGATTTTATTGAGAACAATTCGCGTTAGTGTTAACATCATGATCATTGTCGCCGAGGTTCGACACCCCGCCGACCCACCGCTTCCGTTGTCATCCCTCAAGGACTTTCCATGCGTTTTCGCTTCGCTCCCCTGCTGGCCGCCGCGCTGGCCGCCACCGCCTTCACCGCTTCGGCGCAGGACAAGGTGCTCAACGTGTATTCCGCCCGCCATTACCAGACGGACGAGGTGATGTACGACACCTTCACCCGCACCACCGGCATCAAGATCAACCGGGTGGACGCGGACGACGCCGGGATTGTGGCGCGCCTGCGCGCCGAGGGTGCGGCTTCGCCGGCCGACATCGTGCTGCTGGTCGACGCCGCGCGCATGGCCGCCGCCGACGCGCAAGGCCTGTTCCAGCCGATCAAGTCGGCCAAGCTCGACGCCGCCATCCCGGCCAACCTGCGTGCCGCCCCGACCGCCGACGGCGTGACCTGGACCGGCTTTTCCACGCGGGCGCGCGTGATCGTGTACGACCCCACCCGCGTGAAGGCCGCCGACGTCGCCACCTACGAGCAACTGGCCGACCCCAAGCTCAAGGGCACGATCTGCACCCGCTCCGGCTCGCATCCGTACAACCTGTCGCTGTTCGCCACGGTGATCGAGCGCATCGGCGACCAGAAGGGCGAGGCCTGGCTGAAGGGCATCGTCGACAACATGGCGCGGGCGCCCAAGGGCGGCGACACCGACCAGATCCGCGCGGTCGCCTCGGGCGAGTGCGCCGTGGCGATCACCAACACCTACTACCTGGCCCGTCTGATGAAGTCGACCAAACCGGAAGACCGCTCGGTGGTGGACAAGGTGCGCGTCGTGTTCCCCAACCAAGGCACCAGCGGCACACACGTCAACATCGCCGGCGCGGCCGTGGCCAAGCACGCCAAGAACCGCGACGCCGCCATCCAGTTCATGGAATACCTGGCCAGCCCGTTCGCGCAGGACTATTTCGCCAACGGCAACAACGAGTTCGCCGCCGCCAAAGGCGTGAAGGTCGACAACCCGGCCCTCAAGGCGATGGGCGGCGACAACTTCAAGGTCGAGAACGTGCCGCTCGCCTCGGTGGCCAAAAACCTGACCAAAGTGCAGCAGATGCTTGACCGCGTCGGGTTCAAGTGAACACCCCCCTGCGCCGCTGACGCGGCTTCCCCCCTCCGTGGCGCGCCGGCGGCGCTTCGAGGGGGGACCACACCAGCGGCCTGGCGGAGCCAGTTCCGCGGTGTGCTGAACGCAAGCAGCCGGATCCCCCGCGCGCCCATCGAGGGCGCGGGGAATCCGGCTTCGCCGGGCCGCTGGCGCCGTCCCCTGGAGGGGGGCGCGCGCCGCGCGGCGGGGGTGGCTCTATCAATACACCTGCGGGACGTAGATTTCGCCCGGCACCTGGTGGCGCCGGTAGCCTTCGTGGCGGATGCGCTCGGGCAGGGTGATCGCGGGTCGCTCCACCTCGTGGTACGGGATGAGTGACAGCAGGTGGTGGATGCAGTTAAGACGGGCCTTTTTCTTGTCGTCGGCGGGCACCACCCACCACGGTGACTCGGGCGTGTGGGTGCGCGCGAGCATCTCTTCCTTGGCCTTGGTGTAGAGCTCCCACCGGCGGCGGCTCTCCAGATCCATGGGGCTGAGCTTCCACTGCTTGAGCGGATCATGGATGCGCCCCAGGAAGCGCGCCTCCTGCTCTTCATCGCTGATGGAGAACCAGTACTTCACCAGCTGAATGCCGGCGCGAACGAGCATCTTCTCGAACTCGGGCACGGTGCCGAAAAAGGCCTCGACCTGCTCGTCGGTGCAAAAGCCCATGACCCGCTCGACGCCGGCGCGGTTGTACCAGCTTCGGTCGAACAGCACGATCTCGCCGCCCGCGGGCAGGTGGGTGATGTAGCGCTGGAAGTACCACTGCGTGCGCTCGCGGTCGTTGGGCGCCGGCAGCGCCACCACGCGGCACACCCGCGGGTTCAGGCGCTGGGTGATGCGCTTGATCACCCCGCCCTTGCCCGCCGCGTCGCGGCCCTCAAAAATGACCACGACCTTGTGGCCGGTGGCGACGACCCAGTCCTGCAGCTTGACCAGCTCGGCCTGCAGCCGCACCAGTTCGCGGAAGTAGTGACGCCGGGCATCGGTGCCAGCGCCGTCCTCGTCGTCGATTTCCATCTCCAGCTCTTCGTCGAGGCTGTCGATGAGGTCCTGGTGGAGGCGGCGCATCAGGTCGTCGCTGGTGGTGGTCATGGCGGCAGGAAGCTGGATGGGACCGGGCGACGGTACGACGGTGGCGTGACAGTGGCGTGTCGGTGCCGTGACGCCGCAGCGTCGGTGGCGCTTGGCCGGCTGGCCGCGCGGGGCCATAATTGACGTTTACGTCAACGTCAACCCACCGGGCGCCGACCCGAGGAGCACTCCATGGACATTCAAGGCAAGGTTTTCATCGTCACCGGCGGCGCGTCCGGTCTGGGCGAAGGCACGGCGCGGCTGCTGGCCGCACACGGCGGTACCGTCGTGATCGCCGACATGCAGGCCGACAAGGGCGAGGCGGTGGCCCGCGAGATCGGCGGGGCGTTTGTGAAGTGCGACGTCAGCAGTGAAGCCGACGGGCAGGCCGTGGTGGCCAAAGCGGTGTCGCTGGGCAAACTCATGGGCCTGGTGAACTGCGCCGGCATCGCACCGGCGGAAAAGACCGTCGGTAAAAACGGCGCTCACTCGCTGGCGGTTTACACCAAGACCATCATGGTCAACCTGGTGGGCAGCTTCAACATGATCCGCCTGGCGGCCGAGGCGATGTGCAAAAACGCGCCGGAAGCCACCGGCGAGCGCGGCGTGATGATCAGCACCGCCAGCGTGGCCGCGTACGACGGCCAGATCGGGCAGGCGGCCTACGCCGCCTCCAAAGGCGGCGTGGTCGGCATGACGCTGCCGATCGCGCGCGACCTCGCCCGCAACGGCATCCGCAACATGACCATCGCCCCCGGCATCTTCGGCACGCCCATGCTCTTCGGCATGCCGCAGGAAGTGCAGGACGCGCTGGCCGCCAGCGTGCCCTTCCCCAGCCGCCTGGGCACGCCCCAGGACTACGCGCGCCTGGTCAAGCACATCATCGAAAACGACATGCTCAATGGCGAGGTGATCCGCCTCGACGGCGCCATCCGCCTCGCCCCGAAGTGAGTCCGAGCGGGGTAGAGTGGCGCGCATGACCGGCCGTCGCTCCCCGCCTTGCTCCGCCTGGGTTTCGCGCCCCCCATCCCGCGGGGCGTCGCGGCTGGCGCGCTACCTCACCCTGGGGTCGGCGCTCGGGTCGGCACTGCTGCTGGCGGCCTGCGCCCAGCGGGTGGCGCCCCGCGACACGACCGCCCTCCCCCCACCGCCCGAGGCCGCCTCCGGCCTGACCGCCAAGCCTGGCTGGCGCCACACGCGCCAGGCCGTGGCGGCCGCCCACCCGCTGGCCGCGGAGGCCGGGGCGCAGGTGCTGCGCGATGGCGGCAGCGCGCTGGACGCGGCGATCGCGGCGCAGATGGTGCTGGCGCTCGTGGAGCCGCAGTCCAGCGGGATCGGCGGCGGGGCTTTCCTCCTTCACTGGGACGGGCAGCGGGTGCGCGCCTACGACGGGCGCGAGACCGCGCCCGCCGCAGCCACGGAGTCGCTGTGGCTCGACGACGCCGGCCAGCCCCTGCCCTTCGCTGCCGCCATGACCAGCGGCCGGGCGGTGGGCGTGCCGGGTGTGGTGGCGATGCTGGAACAAGCCCACCGCGCCCACGGCACCCTGCCCTGGCCCCGGCTGCTGGCGCCCGCGATCACGCTGGCGGAGGCCGGATTTCCTGTCAGCCCGCGGCTTCATGCCCTGCTCGCCGCCGACCCGGCGCTGCGCGACGACCCGCTCGCCCGCGCCCACTTCTACCAACCCGACGGCCAGCCCCACCCGGTGGGTCATCGCCTGCGCAATCCCGAACTCGCCGCCGTCCTGCGCGCGGTGGTGCGCGACGGCGCGGCGGCGCTGCGCGACGGTCCCATCGCCCAAGCGATCGTGGCGGCCGCGCAGCGCCCGCCCCACCCCGGCGGCCTGCGACTGGAGGATCTGCGCGCCTACCAACCGTTGGTGCGCGAGCCGCTGTGCCACGACTGGACGCCCGCCGCGCGACCACTGCGGGTGTGCGGCTTCCCGCCGCCCAGCTCGGGCGCGCTGGCCATCGGCCAGATCCTGGGCCTGCTGGCCCGCACGCCGCTGGCCGCGGTGCCGCCGCTGGACGGCCGCGTGCCCACCGCCGACTGGCTCCACGCCTACCAGGAGGCCTCGCGCCTCGCGTTCGCCGACCGCGCGGCGCACGTGGCCGACCCGGCCTTTGTGGCAGCGCCGGCTGGCGACTGGTCCAGCCTGCTGGCGCCGGACTACCTGACGGCCCGCGCCGCGCGGATCGGCCCGCGCCGCGCCGACACCGCGCCAGCCGGCCAGCCCGGCCAACCCGTTGACGCGCCGCTGGCCCACGCCCCCATGCCCGACCAGCCGGAGTTCGGCACCAGCCACCTCAGCGTGGTCGACGCCCGCGGCCACGCCGTGGCCATGACCACCACCATCGAAGCCGCGTTCGGCAGCCGCCGTTTCGTCAGCACCGACCCGGCGCGCCCCGGCGGATTCCTCCTCAACAACCAGCTCACCGACTTCAGCTTCACGCCCCGCGACGCCGCCGGCCGGCCCGTGGCCAACCGCGTGCAGCCTGGCAAACGGCCACGCTCATCGATGTCGCCGACGCTGGTGTTCGACGGCCGCACCGGCGAGCTCCTCATGACCGCCGGCAGCCCCGGCGGCGCGTTGATCATTCACTACACCGCCAAGGCGCTGCTCGGCGTGTGGGCCTGGGGACTCACCCCGCAAGCCGCGCTCGACCTGCCCAACGCCGGCTCCACCGGCGGCCCGCTGCTGCTGGAAACCGGCCGATTTCCCGAGGCCACCGCCACCGCGCTGCGCGCGCGGGGCCACGCGGTGCAAGCCACCGACATGACCAGCGGCGCGCAGGCGCTGGTGCGGCGCGACGGTGTGTGGCTGGGCGGCGCCGACCCGCGCCGCGAAGGCGTCGTCGCGGGCGACTGAGCGCCCGCGCGGATTCATCAGACGTCGATGGCGGCGGCCGAGCCCGCGCGCTGGCGCAGCTCGAACTTCTGGATCTTGCCGGTGCTGGTCTTGGGCAGTTCGCCGAACACCACCGCGCGCGGCACCTTGAAGCCCGCCAGGTGTTGCCGGCAGTGCGCCACGATGGCCTCGGGTGTGGTCTGCGCGCCGGCCTTGAGTTCCACAAAGGCACACGGCGTCTCGCCCCACCGGGCGTCGGGCTTGGCCACCACCGCGGCGGCCAGCACGTCCGGGTGGCGGTAGAGCACATCCTCCACCTCGATCGAGGAGATGTTTTCGCCGCCGCTGATGATGATGTCCTTGCTGCGGTCCTTGATCTTGAAGTAGCCGTCGGGGTACTGCACGGCCAGGTCCCCGCTGTGGAACCAGCCGCCGGCAAACGCCTCCTGCGTCGCCTTCGGGTTCTTCAGGTAGCCCTTCATGGCGATGTTGCCCTTGAACATGATCTCGCCCATGGTCTGACCGTCGGCCGGCACCGGCTTCATCGTCTGCGGGTCGAGCACGCGCACGTCGCGCTGCAGGTGATAGCGCACGCCCTGGCGGGCGTTGAGCCGCGCGCGCTCACCGATGTCCAGGGCATCCCAGGCCTCGTGCTTGGCACAGACCGTGGCCGGCCCGTAGACCTCGGTGAGCCCGTACACATGGGTCAGGTCAAAACCCATCTGCTCCATGCCTTCGATCATCGACGCCGGTGGCGCCGCGCCCGCCACCATGGCCCGGATGCCGGACGGCAGGCCCGCCTTCATCGCTTCCGGCGCATTCACCAGCAGCCCGTGCACGATGGGCGCACCGCAGTAGTGGGTCACGCCATGCTCGCGCATCGCGTCAAAGATCGCCTGCGCCTCCACCCGGCGCAGGCACACATTCACGCCGGCGCGCGCCGCCACGGTCCAGGGGAAACACCAGCCGTTGCAGTGGAACATCGGCAGTGTCCAGAGGTAGACCGCGTGCTTGGGCATGTCCCACTCCAGCACGTTGGAGATCGCGTTGATGGCCGCGCCGCGGTGGTGGTAGACCACGCCCTTGGGGTTGCCGGTCGTGCCGCTGGTGTAGTTGAGCGCGATCGCGTCCCACTCGTCCTCGGGCCACACGGCCGGCGCCTGCGGGTCGCCGCCGGCGAGAAAGCGCTCGTAATCCACGCTGCCGATCGGCTGCGCCGGCCCGGTGAACAGCGGATCGTGCACATCGATCACCAGCACCGGCTCCTGGCGCTGGCGCAGCGCCAGCGCGCGCGCCATCACCGGCGCGAACTCGGGATCGACGATCACCACCCGGGCTTCGCCGTGGTCCAGCATGAACGCAATCGTCTCGGCGTCCAGCCGGGTGTTCAACGCGTTGAGCACCGCGCCAGCCATCGGCACGCCGAAATGCGCCTCCACCATCGGCGGCGTGTTGGGCAGCATCACCGCCACCGTGTCGTTTTTGCCGATCCCCGCCGCCCGCAGCGCGCTGGCCAGCCGGCGGCAGCGCTCCAGCGTCTGGCCCCAGGTCTGGCGCAGCGGGCCGTGCACGATGGCGAGCCGGTCGGGATAGACCTCGGCGGTGCGCTCCAGAAACATGAGGGGCGACAGCGGCGCGAAATTGGCCGCGTTGCGCGGCAGGTCCTGATCGAAATGGTGGGTCATGCAGGATGTCTCCGGGGTGTTCATGGCGCGGACGGCACGGTGCGAGGAGGTGCTGGGCGAGAATAGGCCGGTGGCCATCCCGCAATCGTTCATCCAGGAGTTGCTCGGCCGCGTCGACATCGTCGACGTGGTCGGCCGCTACGTGCCCCTGAAGAAGGGCGGGGCCAACCTCATGGGCCTGTGCCCCTTCCACGGCGAAAAATCGCCCTCATTCAGCGTTAGTCCGTCGAAACAGTTCTATCACTGCTTCGGCTGCGGCGCCAACGGGAATGCCATCGGTTTCCTGATGGAACACGCCGGCATGAACTTCGTGGAAGCGGTCAAGGAACTGGCCCAGCAGACCGGCTTGAGCGTGCCCGAGGACGAGGCATCGCCACAGGACCGCGAGCGCGCCGCGCGCCAGCGGGAAAAGCAGGCCACGCTGACCGATGTGCTCGAAAAAGCCGCGCGCGCCTACCAGAAGGACCTGAAAGGGGCGGCGCGGGCGGTCGGGTACCTGAAGGGCCGCGGCCTCTCGGGCCAGATCGCCAAGGTGTTCGGTCTGGGCTACGCCCCCGAGGGCTGGCGGCATCTCGCCAGCGTGTTCCCCGACTACGCCGACCCGCTGCTGGTGGAGTCGGGCCTCGTCATTGAGCACGCCGATGAGAAAGGCGCCAGCGGCGAGGCCAAGCGCTACGACCGCTTCCGCGACCGCATCATGTTCCCGATCCGCAACGTCAAGGGCGAGTGCATCGGCTTCGGCGGGCGCGTGCTGGACAAGGGCGAACCCAAGTACCTCAATTCGCCCGAGACGCCGGTGTTCAGCAAGGGCCGCGAGCTGTACGGCCTGTTCGAGGCCCGCACGGCCATCCGTCAGCTCGGCTACGCCCTGGTGACCGAGGGCTACATGGACGTCGTTGCCCTCGCCCAGTTGGGCTTTGCCAACGCGGTGGCCACGCTGGGCACCGCCTGCACGCCCGACCACGTGCAGAAGCTGTTCCGTTTCACCGACGCGGTCGTCTTCAGCTTCGACGGCGACGCCGCCGGCCGGCGCGCCGCCCGCAAAGCGCTCGACGCCGCGCTCCCGCTGGCCACCGACACGCGCCGGGTGGCCTTCCTGTTCCTGCCCGCCGAACACGATCCCGACAGCTACATCCGCGAGCACGGCACCGACGCCTTTGCCGAACGGGTGAAGGAGGCCGTGCCGCTGTCGCGCTTCCTGCTGGAAGCGGCCGCGGCGGACTGCGACCTGGCGACCGCCGAAGGCCGCGCCCGCATGGCCAGCCAGGCCCGTGGCTTGTGGACCGCCCTGCCCGACGGCGCGCTCAAGGCCCAGCTGCTGGGCGAGATCGCCGAGCGGGCGGCGCTGGACGCGCTGGACCTGCAGCGCCTGTGGGGCGCCGCGGCAGCCGGCCCGGGCGCCGCCCGCCGACCCCGGCCGGCCGACAGCGAGCCGCGCCCGGAGCGCGCGCGCGGCGACTCCGGCAACGCCCCCCGCCATGCGTGGCGGGCCCGTCCGGCGCCCCTGCGCCGCGGCGTGGTGAGCCGCGAGGACCGGGTGCTGGGCCTGCTGCTGGGCAACCCGCGCGCCTGGGACGCGCTCTCGGCCGACGACCACCACCTGCTTGCCGCGCTGCCCGCGCCGCACGGCCCGCTGCTGGCCTGGCTGGAGGCCCAGATCCACGAACACGGCCCGCAAGCCTGGGCCGCCCTGCGTGAGGCCTTGCGCGGCCACGCGCACGAGGCGGCCGCGGTGCAGGCGGTCGACACACTCGCCCTGACCCCGGGGGCGGAAGACGACCACGAAGAACTCGGCGGCGTCATGCTGCGGCTGCGGATTGACCGCCTCAAGGCCCTGGAAAGCGAGGCCATCGCCGAAGCGGCGCATGACCCCGCGGCCCGGCGTCGCTACGCCGAACTGCAAGCCCAGCGCAAGGCCCTGGAACACCAGATCGGGGCCGCGCCGGTATAATCCACGGCTTGCACCGCAAGCGCGACAGCAGCACCTCCGGTTCCGGCCCGGCCCCCTCTTGGGGCTACATGGCGCACCCGCCTGGCCACCCCGGCGCCCCTAGGGCCCGGCGGCACCCCGCAAGGACTGCACACCAAATGTTCGCCCACCCAGCTTGCAGGGCCGCGTTTCCCGGCGAATCGCGGCCCTTGTGTTTCACAAATCCCCCGGTTGAGTCCGCCCCGCGCGGCCCCATCTGGCGTTTGTGGTCTGTTTCGCCGGTCTCCATTGACGTTTGCTGAGGTTTTCATGCCCACGAAGAAGTCCAGTACGCCCGCCGCTGCCAGCCCCAAGTCCGCCCAGAAGGCCTCCGCAAAAGCGGCCCCGGCGGCCCCCGCCAAGAAAGCCCCCGCAGTGACGACGAAGACCCCCGCGAAAGCGGCCGTGAAAGCCGACAAGGCCGCCCCGGCCAAGACCGCCAAGAAGACCAAGGCCGAGGAACTCGACGACACCCTGACCGACGCCGAACCCGCGCCCAAGAAAAAAGCCGGCCGTCCCGCCAAAGCCGAAGCCCCCGCCGCTGAGAAACCGGCGGCCAAGCGCGGCCGCAAACCCAAGGCCGCGGCCAAGGAAGAAGCCGACCTCGACGACGCCGATCTGAGCGATATCGAAGAGGATCTCGCGGAAGAGCTGCCGGAGGAAACCACCGACGAATCGCAGCCGGCCGAAAAGGCCAAGCCGCTGCGCATGAAGATCAGCAAGGCCAAGGAGCGCGCGCTGATGAAGGAATTCGGGCTGGACGAAACCGTCCTGTCCGAAGAGGAAGCCCGGGCCCGCCGCGAGCGCCTCAAGACCCTGATCAAGCTCGGCAAGACCCGCGGCTACCTCACGCACGGCGAAATCAACGACCACCTGCCCGACAAGCTGGTCGAAGCCGAGACCCTGGAAGTCGTGGTCTCGCTGCTCAACGACATGGGCGTGGCCGTCTACGAGCAGACGCCCGACGCCGAAACCCTGCTGCTGAACAACACCGGCCCCACCGCCGCCACCGAAGAGGAAGCGGAAGAGGAAGCCGAAGCCGCGCTGTCCACCGTGGACAGCGAATTCGGCCGCACCACCGACCCCGTGCGCATGTACATGCGCGAAATGGGCACGGTGGAACTGCTCACCCGCGAGGGCGAGATCGAAATCGCCAAGCGCATCGAGGCCGGCCTCAACGACATGATGGCCGCCATCAGCGAGAGCCCCGCCACCATCGCCGAGATCCTGGCCATGGCCGAAGAGATCCGCGAAGGCAAAGTGGTGATCTCCACGGTGGTGGATGGCTTTGCCGACGCCGATGAAGCCGACGACTACGTGGCCGAGGAAGACTTCGACGATTACGACGAGTCGGACGACGACGACGGCAAGGGCGGCTCCAAGGCGCTGACGCGCAAGCTCGAAGAACTCAAGCGCGAAGCGCTGGAGCGTTTCGACGCCATGCGCTCCCTGTTCGAGAAGCTGCACAAGATCTACGACAAGGAAGGCTACGGCGGCCCGAGCTACATCAAGACGCAGCAGGCGATCACCGAGAAGCTGATGACCATCCGCTTCACCGCCAAGGCCATCGAGAAGCTCTGCAGCACGCTGCGCAGCCAGGTCGACGAGGTGCGCAAGAAGGAGCGCGAGCTGCGCCGCATCATCGTGGACAAGTGCGGCATGCCGCAGGAGACCTTCATCAAGGACTTCCCGCCCAACCTGCTCAACCTGAAGTGGGTGGAGAAGCAGGCCGCCGCTGGCAAGCCCTGGAGCACGGTGCTGGAGCGCAACATTCCGCCGGTGCAGGAGCTCCAGCGCGGTCTGATCGACATCCAGAACAGCGTGGTCGTGCCCATCGACCACCTCAAGGACATCCACAAGCGGATGAACAACGGCGAGGCATCGTCCCGCGACGCCAAGAAGGAGATGATCGAGGCCAACCTGCGTCTGGTCATCTCGATCGCCAAGAAGTACACCAACCGCGGCCTGCAGTTCCTGGATCTGATCCAGGAAGGCAACATCGGTCTGATGAAGGCGGTGGACAAGTTCGAATACCGCCGCGGCTACAAGTTTTCGACCTACGCCACCTGGTGGATCCGCCAGGCCATCACCCGCTCGATCGCCGACCAGGCGCGCACCATCCGCATCCCGGTGCACATGATCGAGACGATCAACAAGATGAACCGGATCAGCCGTCAGCACCTGCAGGAGTTCGGCTTCGAACCCGACGCCTCCATCCTCGCCGAGAAGATGGACATGCCGGAGGACAAGATCCGCAAGATCATGAAGATCGCCAAGGAGCCGATCTCGATGGAAACCCCCATCGGCGACGACGACGACTCGCACCTGGGCGACTTCATCGAGGACCAGACCAACACCGCGCCGATCGAAGCCGCCATGCAGGCCGGCCTGCGCGAGGTGGTCAAGGAAATCCTCGACAGCCTGACCCCGCGCGAAGCCAAGGTCCTGCGCATGCGCTTCGGCATCGAAATGTCCACCGACCACACGCTGGAAGAAGTGGGCAAGCAGTTCGACGTGACCCGCGAGCGGATCCGCCAGATCGAGAGCAAAGCCGTGCGCAAGCTCAAGCACCCCAGCCGCAGCGACAAGCTGCGCAGCTTCATCGACTCGCTGTAAGTCGCGCAGTCCGACAGAAGCAAACAAAGGGAGCCTCGGCTCCCTTTGTGTTTGTCGCGTGTGACGAGTTCGTCGCAGGAGTAAACGCGACAGCGGCCGTCCGGATTGTTTGCCGACGAGGTGGCCTGGCGCAGGTGCCGCTGGCCCTCCTGGTCCAGCTCAACGAATTCGGCCAAGTGCTCGCGCTTGAGCGGATTGGTCTTGAGCGTGAAGTGCTGGTTGGTCCGAAGGTCGTGGATCCACAGCTGCTTCGTCCACGCAATCGCCATCGCTCATGCCGTCATCGCGCAGCACGTTGCAGTGATTCCAGAGTTTCTGAACGAGGGTGGGTGTTCATGTCTTCAGCTTCGAAAGCGTGCGCAACGCATCGCGCAGTTTTTGCAAGCGCCCTTGGCTGGACGCATCGCCCGGTAGATGCCCGGCCAGCGAGGTGTTGAAGTCCGCGTCGGCCAACAAATGGCTGAAGGCCTGGGCCAGATACACCCGCAGTTCTTCTGGCGCCTCGGCGCACTCAGACAATAGCTCAGGGCGTCGGTCCACCACGGTGATGATGTCCTCCAGATCGTGGCTGCCCAGATAGTCGAGCTGTCCATCGGCGTTGCGGCCCCGGTCGTGGAATGCTTCCAGCTTGGTGGCGATGAAGACCGGCGCGCTGATGAGGCGGATGTTCAATCCTGAGGCCAGCACGACCGTGGAGGCGGTCTCTACCGCCAACGGATACCAGCGGTTGGCAAACCCCAGGATGTCCGGCACCGTGGGCATCACGTCCACCGTGACAGAGCCGTACACCCAGCGACAGATGGGCGCGCCCGGGCGCGTGTCGTTGCTGAAGCCACGCGCACGGACCTGATCTTCGATGGCGTGATAGTCGCGGGCCGTGAGCGCCTCGGCAATGATGTCCACGTCTTCGGTGATGCGGATGCGGTCCGGGCGCACTTGCGTGAGCAACAGGCCCGCCGCGCAGCCACCTACAAATACCACGTCCTCGCACACCGGGCCCAGGGCGCTGGCCACCAGCTCCAGGATGGCCAGATTGGGGTTGCTCACTTCAATCGCTCCTCCAGCATGCCGCGCACCAGCTCGCGCTCACGCGCCTGCCCGATGCGCAGGGCATCAAACAGCGCCAGCAGTTCGTAAAACGCCGGGTCCAACTGCGCCGCCAAGGGCAGCTTGGGGTACAGCGGCAGCAGGGTCGTGCCGCGCGTCGTGCCTTCGGCGTGCGGCCACACGGGCGGCAACTCGTCCGAAAACATCACCTTGGACCTCAGCGGCTCCACCCCCTGCGCCGTGGGAAAACCCACCGTGACCTCCCCCCGCACCGGCGGGAAAAAGTACACCGCCCCTTGAAGCACCAAAGGCCGGAAGGCGGGCATCACCAGACAGGGCACACCATTCACCTCGGTCAGCAGCCGCGACGCCGACAGGCGCGCCATGCAAGCGTGGGCCTCAAAAGGCGACAGGTGCAGGGCCTCGGCCAAGGCCGCGTAAGGCAAGCGCTGCCCCTTGAGGCAGACCAGCTTGAAGGCCACCGCGAGGTCTTGCGGCTTCAGCGTCCACTGGGCGTGGCTCAGCCGCGATTTGATGCCAGAACTGCTCACACTGGACTCCATACGCAATATGCATATGGAATATGCCATGGCTTCATTGGATTTTCAACCAACTATCGACCGAATGTATGCGATCTGCATACTGCATTTATATTCGCTGTTCGCGAATCACGAACCCGCCTCCGTCGCCTGCCACTCTTTCAACGTCCGCCCCTGCGCGTCCGTCCTCTCGATGCGGCTGTTCGCGCAGCGCTCCCCCCAGGCACGACCGCGGTCGTGCTGGGGGGAGCTGAAGCTGTAGTCCTGACCTGCGGCAATTGTTCGCCAAACAGCGGGTGCACGCGGCCCAGTCCGCCTTGCTGGCTGAAGAGCGCGTGCCGCACGACCCACGACCTCGCTGCCCAGTACCCCCGCGCATCATGGGTGGTTGCCGCGCCACAGCGCGCGCTCACCAGGACGCGCGGTTTCAATCGGGGGCTTTGGGAGGGTGGTGCATGAGCTGGGTGTTGTTGTTCGTGGCGGGGTTGTTTGAGGTGGCGTGGGCGATCGGGCTGAAGTACACCGAGGGGTTCACGCGGTGGTGGCCATCGGTGGGCACGGTCACGGCGATGGTGGTCAGCGTGGTGCTGCTGGGCCTGGCCATGCGCACGCTGCCGGTGGGCACGGCCTACGCGGTGTGGACGGGGATTGGCGCGGTGGGTACGGTGACACTGGGCATCGTGCTGTTTGGCGAGCCGGCGACGGTGGCGCGGCTGGCCTGCGTGGCGCTGATCGTGTCCGGCATCGTGGGCCTGAAGATCACGTCGGCCTGACGGCCAGCCGCGCCGGGGCCGCTGCCGGACGGGGTCAGGCGGCCGGCAGCGGCTCGGTGTCCACTTCGCGGTTGGCCTGTTCGTTGTAGCGGTCGCCGACCACGGTGGAGGGGTTGATGAGCCGATCGAGCCGCGCCATCACGCTGGGCGACAGCGCCACGCCATCGGCGGCGTTGTTCTCGCGCAGGTGGTCGACCTGGGTGGTCCCCGGGATGGGCAGGATGTGCGGCGCGCGGTGGAGAAGCCAGGCGATCGCGAGTTGCGCGGGCGTGCAGCCGGCCTCCTGCGCGAGCGCGCGGTAGGCGGGCAGCCAGCGCCGGTTGGCGGCCAGCGCGGTGGGGGCGAAGCGTGGCATGGTGCGGCGGATGTCCTTGGCGTCGAGGGCGTCCGCGTCCACGTCGGTGGCGAGGAAACCGCGCCCGACCGGGCTGAAAGCCACGAAGGCCACGCCCAGCTCGCGGCAGGTGTCCAACACACCGAGTTCGGGGTTGCGGGTCCACAGGGAGTACTCGGTCTGCAGCGCGGCGATCGGGTGCTCGGCGTGGGCTCGGCGCAGGGTGGCGGCGGACACCTCGCTGAGGCCAACGGCGCGGATCTTGCCGGCGCGCACCAGGTCCCCCAGCGCGCCCACGCTTTCCTCGATCGGTACCTGCTTGTCCCAGCGGTGCAGGTAGTACAGATCGATGACGTCGGTGCGCAGGCGCTGCAGCGCCGCCTCGCAGGTGGCGCGCAGCGTGGCCGGGCGGCCATCAATCACGCGCACGAGCTTCCCGTCACCCTGGGTATCCACCCCCTGCATGCCGCACTTGCTGGCCAGCGTGAAGCGGTGGCGGTGGGGCGACAGCACGCGGCCCAGCGTGGTCTCGCTCGCCCCAAAGCCGTACAGCGCGGCGGTGTCGAAATGGGTGATGCCCTCGTCCAGCGCGGTGAGCAGCAAGCGCTCGGCCTGCGCCTCGGACACCGGCGGTCCGTAGGCGTGGCAGATGTTCATGCAGCCCAGGCCGATGGCCGAGACCGAGAAGAGGCCCAGCGCGCGTTGCTGCATGCGATCAGCCCTGCGCGTTGAGCTTGAGTTCCAGCTCGTGCAGCACGCGGTAGCAATCGAACACGCGCGCCACGCTGGCGTTGGGCTCGCGGCCCTCGCGGATGGCGGCGAAGAATTCGCGATCCTGCAGCTCGATGCCGTTCATGCTCACGTCGACCTTCGACACATCGATCTTCTCGTCCTTGCCGGTGAACAGGTCGTCGTAGCGGGCGATGTAGGTCGCCGTGTCGCCGATGTAGCGGAAGAAGGTGCCCAGCGGGCCGTCGTTGTTGAACGAGAGCGAGAGCGTGCAGATGGCCCCGTTGGCGGCCTTGAGCTGGATGCTCATGTCCATGGCGATGCCCAGCACCGGGTGGATCGGGCCCTGGATGGCGTTGGCCTGCACGATCGGGCTGTTGGCCTGGTAGGCGAACAGGTCCACCGTGTGCGCGGCGTGGTGCCACAGCAGGTGGTCGGTCCAGCTGCGCGGCTGGCCCAGCGCGTTGGTGTTGGTGCGGCGGAAGAAGTAGGTCTGCACATCCATCTGCTGGATGTTGAACTCACCCGCCTGGATCTTCCTGTGCACGTACTGGTGGCTGGGGTTGAAGCGCCGCGTGTGGCCGCACATGGCCACCAGGCCGGTCTGCTTCTGCAGATCCACCACGGCCTGCGCGCCCGCCAGGCTGTCGGCCAGCGGAATCTCCACCTGCACATGCTTGCCGGCCTTCAGGCAGGCGATGCTCTGCTCGGCGTGCATCTGCGTGGGCGTGCACAGGATCACCGCGTCGAGCCCAGGGAGGGCGAGCGATTGCGCAAGCTCGGTGGTGACGTGGCCGATACCGTACTTCGCCGCAACCTCCTTCGTCTTGTCGAGTTCCCGGCCGATCAGGGAAATCACCTCGACACCGTCGATGTTCTTGATGCCGTCCAGGTGCTTGACACCAAAGGCGCCGGCGCCCGCGAGTGCGACCTTGATGGTCTTCGTATTGCTCATGTCAGTGTCTCCAAAGCTCGATGCGCGAGGGGGTCGCGCGAAGCGCGGCGGGGGTGGTCAATGATCTTCCAGGATGAGGTGGCCGACGGCGGTGTTGGACGCCGGCACATGGTAGAAGCGGTGCGCCACCCGCGGCCGCGGTCCACCGGCCACGTCGGCCATGGCACCGCGGGCGATCAGCCACATCACCAGCTCGATGCCTTCGCTGCCGGCCTCGCGCACGTAATCGATGTGCGGGATCGCGGCGGCCGCCGCGGGGTCGCTTTCCAGCAAATCGAGGAAGCGGTTGTCAAAGTCGCGGTTGATGAGGCCGGCGCGCGGGCCCTGGAGCTGGTGGCTCATGCCGCCGGTGCCCCAGATGTGGACATTCAGGTCCTCGTCGTAGCTTTCCACGGCCCGGCGGATTGCCTGACCGAGCTGGAAACAGCGGCGCCCGCTGGGCACCGGGTACTGCACCACGTTGACCGCGAAGGGGATCACCGGGCAGGGCCATGCCCCCTTCTGCGGATCCTGCGGGCCGCACATCAGCGAGAGCGGCACCGTCAGACCGTGGTCCACGTCCATCTTGTTGACGATGGTCAGGTCAAAGTCCTGCTGAATGACGCTCTGCGCGATGTGCGACGCCAGCTCGGGATGGCCCTGAACCACCGGCACCGGCCGCGGCCCCCAGCCCTCGTCGGCCGGCTGATACTGCGCGGCCGTGCCGATGGCGAAGGTGGGAATCAGGTCCAGGCTGAAGGCGGTGGCGTGGTCGTTGTAGACGAGGAACACCACGTCGGGCCGGTGGTCCTTCATCCATTGCTTGGAAAACTCGTAACCGCCGAACACCGGCTGCCAGTAGGGCTCGCCGGTCTTGCCCAGGTCGAGCGCGGCGCCGATGGCGGGTACGTGGGAGGTGTAGACGGATGCGGTAATGCGGGCCATGTCAGGCGGTCCTTCCCGAGCCTTGGGGCTGGCGGTGCGCCTGCGCGTCACCGTCCTCGCCGATGTATCGATTGCCCTCGACCGAACGGCCACCGCGGATCATCATCTGTCGGTACTCCTCTTCGGTCATGCCGGTCATGGAGCCCGCCATCTGCTGGAAACTCTTGCCGTCGGTGGCGCCGATCTTGGCGAGGAAGTAGATGTTGCCGCCCAGGGCGATGCAGCGGTTCAGGTCGCGCGCGAGCACTGCCTGCTTCTGCTCCTCGGTCATCGCCCACTCGTCGAGGTAGGCGCGCTCGTCCTTCTTGAAGCGTTCGCGGTTCGCCGCCTTCATCAGGCTCATGCAGAACTGGTTGAGCCAGTAGCCCCGGCGGCTTTGCTCGGCATCGAAGATGGTGGTGCCGGGCACATCCCGGTAGGGTTTATCGAGCGCCATGGGTACTCCTTGCTGAAGCATGAATCGCCGCTGGGCCGCCCCAAGGCGATTCGCACCCCCTTGGGGGGGCAGCGACCCGCGCAGCGGTGGCGCAGGAGGGGAATCCTTGTTCGGCCGCTGGGCCGCCCCAAGGCGATTCGCGCCCTCGCGGGGGGCAGCGACCCGCGCAGCGGTGGAGCGTGGGAGTCAGCATTCCTCGGGCCAATAGAGGCGCATCGGGTTCGCCACCAGCAGCTTCTGCTGCAGCTCTGCCGTCGGCGCAATGTGGGGGATGAAATCGACCAGCAGGCCGTCGTCGGGCATGTGGTCCTTGAGGTTCGGGTGCGGCCAGTCGGTGCCCCACAACACGCGGTCGGGGAAGGTCTCGACGACCCGGCGCGCGAATGGCACCACATCGCGGTAGGCGGCCTGTTCGCCGTGAAGGGCCCGCGGCCCGCTGACGGACAGGCGTTCGGGGCAGCTCACCTTGCTCCAGACGTTTTCGTGCTCGCGCATGAAGCGCAGGAACAGCGCGAACTCAGGGCCGTCCAGGGGTTTGCCCACGTCCGGGCGACCCATGTGGTCGACGACCACCGTGGTGGGCAAGGCGGTGAAAAAGTCCCACAGCTCCGGCAGGTCCTGTGCCTCGAAATAGATCACCACGTGCCAGCCCCAGGCCTTGATGCGGGCGGCGATCTCCATGAGTTCGTCCTTGGGGGTGAAGTCCACCAGCCGCTTGACGAAGTTGAATCGCACGCCGCGCACACCCGCGTCGTGCAGGGCCTGCAACTCGGTGTCGCTGACGCTGCGGCGCACCGTCGCCACGCCTCGCGCCCGCCCACCGGACGCACGGCAGGCATCGACCAGCGCGCGGTTGTCGGCGCCGTGGCAGGTGGCTTGCACGATCACGTTGCGCGCGAACCCGAGGTGGTCGCGCAGGGCAAACAGCTGGGCTTTGCTGGCGTCGCAGGGCGTGTACTTGCGCTCGGGGGCGTAGGGGAACTCGGCCCCGGGACCAAACACGTGGCAGTGCGCGTCGACGCTCCCCGCGGGCAGGCTGAAGCGCGGCCGGCTCGGGCCCTGGTACCAGTCCAGCCAGCCCGGGGTCTTGGTGAAATCGCCCGTGGTCGGTTTGGTCATTCACAACATCCTTCGCGTGAGGTGTATCGGTCTGGGAACACCGCGGAACCGGCTCCGCCGGACCGCAGATATTGCCCCCTGGAAGGGGGTCGCGCACTGCGCGGCGGAGCTCAATCCAGATACTTCAGCCCGGCCGCGGCCAGGGGTTCGCGCATCTTGTACATGTCCAGCCCCAGCACGCCGCTGGCCAGCTGGGCGCGCTTGTCAGCTTCCAGGGACTCGCGCTTGCGCGCAGCGGCCAGCGTGTCGGCGGCCCGCTCGTGCGGCACGCAGACCACGCCATCGTCGTCGGCCACGATCACATCGCCGGGGCGAACCCACATACCGGCGCACACCACGGGGATGTTCACCGAGCCGAGGGTGGCCTTGATGGTGCCTTTGCTGCTGATGCACTTGCTCCAGACCGGGAAGCCCATCTCCTGCAGCGTGCGCACGTCGCGCACACCGGCGTCGATGACCAGCGCGCGTGCACCGCGGGCCTGGAAACTCGTGGCCAGCAGGTCGCCGAAGTAACCGTCGGTGCACTCGGCGGTGATGGCCGCCACCACGATGTCACCGGGGCGGATCTGCTCGGCCACCACGTGCATCATCCAGTTGTCCCCGGGGTGCAGCAGCACCGTGACCGCGGTGCCGCTGACCTGCGCACCGGGGTAGATCGGCCGCATGTAGGGCTTGAGGAGACCGACACGGCCCATGGCTTCATGCACGGTGGCCGAGCCCAGCATGGCCATGGCGTCGGCCACTGTGCGGTCGGCGCGGGGGATGTTGCGGTACACGACGCCGAGTTCGTACATGGCGGGTTCCTCCAGAAAATCAGCGGCCGGCGGCCTTGAGACGGGCATCGAGCCGGGTGAACACGCGCCGCGCGTTGGCCTCGTAGATCGCGTGCTTGTCGTCGGGGCTCAGAAGGGTTGATGCCTCGATGTAGCGTTTGGTGTCGTCGTAGTAGTGGCCGGTGGTCGGGTCGATGCCGCGCACGGCGCCGATCATCTCGGAGGCGAACAGCACGTTCTTCACCGGGATCACGGTGTTGAGCAGGTCGATGCCCGGCTGGTGGTACACGCAGGTGTCGAAGTACACGTTGTTCAACACGTGCTCGGTGAGCAGCGGCTTCTTCATTTCCTGCGCCAGACCGCGGAAGCGGCCCCAGTGGTAGGGCACGGCGCCGCCGCCGTGCGGGATCAGGAACTTCAGCGTCGGAAAGTCCTTGAACAGGTCGCCCTGCACCAGCTGCATGAAGGCCGTGGTGTCGGCATTGAGGTAATGGGCGCCGGTGGTGTGGAAGCAGGCGTTGCAGCTCGTGCTCACGTGGATCATCGCCGGCAGGTCGTGCTCCACCATTTTTTCGTAGATGGGGTACCAGTGGCGGTCGGTCAGGGGAGGGCTGGTCCAGTGGCCGCCGGAGGGGTCGGGGTTGAGGTTGATGCCGACCGCGCCGTATTCGCGCACGCACTTCTCGAGCTCGGGGATGCAGGTGGCGGGGTCCACACCCGGGCTCTGCGGCAGCATCGCCACCGGCACGAAATGCTCAGGAAACAGTGTGGAGACGCGGTAGCAAAGCTCGTTGCAGATGGCCGCCCAGGTGCTGGAAACCTGGAAGTCGCCGATGTGGTGGGCCATGAAGCTGGCGCGCGGGCTGAACAGCGTGATGTCGCTGCCCCGCTCCTTCATCAGGCGCAGCTGGTTGGTCTCGATCGACTCGCGCAGCTCGTCGTCGCTGATCTGCAGGTCGGCCGCTTTCGGCATGACCGAAGGGTCCTTGATGCCCGCGATCTGGGCGTTGCGCCAGGTCTCCAGCGCCTTCGGCGCGGTGGTGTAGTGGCCGTGGCAATCGATGATGAGGGACATGGGGGCTCCGGGGGCCGGTCTCAGGCCGGCGACATGCCGTGGCGTCGCTTGGCCGCCGCGGTCTGGGGGTCGGTGAAAAAGCGCAGCAGCGCGTCGACGTCGGGGCCGACCGGCGCGGGCGCGGCGGCACTGAAGGTGGTGACGATGGCCACGTCGTCGGGCAGCGGGCCCAGGATGCGGATGCCCGGGGCGCCGAGCATTTCGCTGAGCTGCTGAAAGCCGAGGTCCACGTCCCCGCGCGCCAGCAGCGTGGCCACCGGGACGCCCGGCGGCGCCTGCACGCAGCGCTCAGCGACCAGCCGGTCGAGGCCCCAGTCGGCCAGCCGCTGCAACAAGGTCACGCCGCTCGGGCCGGTGGACACACCGATGCGCGGGGCCGCGCGCAGCGCCGCCAGCAGCGCGTCCCGGTCGCTGATCGCCGGCGCATCGCGGCCTGCCGGCACGGCCACGGCCACCGGCGAGCGCACCACGTCCACCCGCGGGGCCACCAGGTGACCCGCGGCCAGCAGGCGGTCGATCGCATCGGACGCGAGCACCACCACGTCGAACCGCTCGCCCTGCGCGACGCGGCGCGCCGCGTCCACGCCACCCACCGATTCGATCGCCACCGCCACGCCGGTGCGCGCCGTGAACTCGGCGCACAGCTCGGCCAGCAAAGCGCGGGTGGCCATGGAGGAAATGCCGCGCACGGCGCGTGGGGTATCTGGCATGGGTGTGAATGTCTCGCCCGGCATTGTGGTCAGGCCCCCGGCGATGGCAAAGCCGCTGACCGGGCTAGCAGCTAGAACAAAAGCAGATAACTATGATGGTGACTTCACCCACCGCCATGGACCTCAAGCAACTCGAATATTTTGTGCGCGTGGCCGAGCTCGGCAGCTTCACCCGCGCCGCCATCGCCCTCGACGTGGCGCAGCCCGCGCTGTCGCGTCAGGTCCGCCTGCTCGAGGTGGAACTGCGCCAGACGCTGCTCGTGCGCAACGGCCGCGGCGCCACGCCCACCGAAGCCGGCAAGCTGCTGCTCGAACACGGGCGCGGCATCCTGCACCAGGTGGACCGGGCGCGCGAGGAGCTGGGCCGCGTGCGCGGCGCGCTGGCCGGCCGGGTGGCCATCGGCCTGCCGCCGAGCCTGGCCAAGGTGCTGGCGGTGCCGCTCACGCGCGCCTTCCGCCAGCGCCTGCCGCAGGCCAGCCTGTCGATCAGCGAGGGCCTGTCGGCCACGATGCAGGAATGGCTGGTGACCGGCCGGCTGGACGTGGCGGTGCTGTACAACGCGCAGCCGATCCCGGAGATCGACATCGACCCGCTGGGTGAAGAGGCCCTGTGGCTCGTGCAGCCCCGACCTCCCGGCCTGCCGGAAGACCCGCCGGCCGCGCCGGTGCCGCTGCGCGAGGTGGCCGAGATGCCGCTGGTGATCCCCAGCCGGCCCAACGCGATCCGTATGCAGGTGGAAACCGAGATGGCCAACGTGGGCTGCCGCCCGCGCGTGGCGCTGGAGATCGACGGCGTGTCGGCGATTCTGGAGCTGGTGGCCGACGGCGCGGGCGCGGCGCTGCTGTCCCGTCAGGCGGTGGCGAGTTCGATCCGACCCTCGGCCTACCGCCTGCGGCCCACCGACCCGCCGCTGCGCACCCGCCTGAGCCTGGCGACCAGCTCGGTGCGCCCGGCCACACTCACGCAGCAGACCGCGCTCGCCCTGATCCGGGACACGCTGGGCGCGCTGCTCAAGACCGACTGAGACCGCCGCCGGGGTCGCCGCTGTTGCCGGCGCCACGCTCGTCGCCCGCCTCCCGCGGCAAGCGGTCGGCCCAGTCGCGCCAGCCGGGTGCCGAGGGCAGGTCATCGAAGCGGCCCGCGGCGCCCTGATCGGCCATCCAGTCGTGCTTGGCCGCGATGGCGCGCGCCAGCCAAGGCTCGAAGCCGGCCTCGGCCACCGTGTGGGCCACCTCGCGCATCTCCTCCGCGCGGCGACGGCCGTGCTGCGCCACGCGGCTAAAGAAGTAGCTGCCCTGGCGCTCCCAGTCGATGCCCGGGAAGGTCTCCTGCAGCGTGGCGATCATCGCGTCCTCCACGCCGTAGCGCCGCGCGGTGGCGTAGCTCTCCAGCACGAGGGCCTCCAGGCCCTTGATCATCACGCTGCGGCACATCTTGGTCGCGCTGGCCACGCCCAGGCGCTCGCTGGCCACGCGCACGCTCATGCCCCAGGCGGCCAGGGTGGGCGCCAGCGCGGCCGCGTGCGGTCCGCCGAGCAGCATCGGCACGCGGATGCCATGCGGTGGCACCGAGGTCATCACGCCCGCCTCCACATAACGCGCGCCGGTCGCGTGCACCTGGGCGCCGGCCTGCTCCTTGGTGCCGGGCGACGCCGAGTTGAGGTCGAGGACCGTCACGCCCGGTCCCAGGTGCGGGAGCAGGTCGCCGATGACGGCCAGCGTCTGGCTGGCGGTGACGGCGGAGATCACCAGGCCCGGGCGCTGCGCGAGCAGCGCCTGCGGACCGTCGCACGCGATCACGCCGGCCTCGGCCGCGTGGGCCAGCGCCTCATCGCACCGTGCCGGATCGACGAAACGGAGGTCCCAGGCCGCGATCGTGGCCACGCCCGCCTCGCGCAGCCCCGCGGCGAAAATCCGGCCGACCTCGCCGTAGCCCACCAGGGCCACGGTGGGCGCAACGTCCCCGGCCAGCGATCCGCTCATCGACGTCCCCTCATCCGACAAACTGCACCAGCCAGAGCGAGATGGCCGGGAAGGCCAGCAACAGGGCCGTGCGCACCACGTCGCTCGCCAGGAAGGGCATCACGCCCTTGTAGCTCTCGGCGATCGGCACATCCTTGGCCATGCCGTTGACCACGTACACATTGAGCCCCACCGGCGGCGCCAGCAGGCCAAAGCCCACCGTCATCAGCACCATCACGCCAAACCAGATGGCCACCGACTCGGGCGGCAGGCCGAAGTCCAGGCCCATGATGACCGGGAAGAAGATCGGGATGGTCAGCAGGATCATGGAGAGCTCGTCCATCACCGCGCCCAGCACCACGTAGAACAGCAGGATGCCCGCCACCACCATCGTCGGCGGCACGTCCCAGCCCTGCACGATGGCGGCCAGCTGCGCCGGCACCTGCGTGAGCGCCAGCGCGGCGTTCATCAGGTCGGCGCCGATGAAGATCAGGAAGATCATCGCGCTGCTGGCGGCGGTGGAGACGAAGCAGTGGCGGATCTTGGCCAGCGTGAGCTCGCGCTTGAGCAGCGCGGCCACGAAAGTCGCCGCCGCGCCGACGCTGGCGCCCTCGGTCGGCGTGAACAGGCCGCCGTAGATGCCGCCGAACACCAGCAGGAAGATGGCCGCGATCGGCAACACGCCCCACAGGGCTTCGGTGGTCAGGCGCGGGTGGTCGTCGTCGCCGTGGTCCGGCGCGTGGCCCGGCACGAGGCGCACATACACCGCGATGGCGATCATGTAGCCCAGCATTGCGATGACGCCGGGGATGGTCGCGGCGGCGAACAGCTTGGCGATGTTCTGCTCGGTCAGGATCGCGTAGATCACCAGCGGCACCGAGGGCGGAATCAGGATGCCCAGCGTGCCGCCGGCGGCCAGCGTGCCGGTGGACAGGCGGCCGGAGTACCCGTGGCGCTTCATCTCGGGCAAGGCGACCTGGGTGATGGTCGCGGCGGTGGCGATGGACGAGCCGCAGATGGCGCCAAACGCCGCGCTGGCCATCACCGCGGCCATGGCCAGCCCGCCCTTGAAGCGCGACATCACCACGCTGGCGAACTGGAACAGGGCCTTGGAGATGCCGCCCTGCGTGGCGAAATTGCCCATCAGGATGAACAGCGGGATGACCGACAGGTCGTAGCTGGCGAACCGCGCGTAGGCCAGGCCATTGAGGTTGTTGAGGAATGGCGGCAGCCCCACCTGCGCGATGTAGCCCACGCAGCCGGCGACAAACATCGAAATGGCGATCGGCACGCGCACCACCATCAACACCAGCATGCAGGCGAAGATCACGCCCGCCATCTGCAGCGCGCTCATGCGGCCTCCTTCGCCAGGCCCAACGCCTGCACCAGCGCGATCACGCCGGTCAGCGCCAGCGGCGGCACCATGGCCGCGTACACCACCCACTCCGGGAAGCCGAGCATCATGGTCGTGGTCTGCGAGGCCTTGGCGCTCAGGCCGCCGACAGCGGTGCGCCAGGTGAGCAGGGCCATCACCGCCGCCAGGCACAGGGCGCCGAAGCGGTCGAGCCAGGCGTTGACGCCGCCTGGCATCCGCGCGGTGAAGAAGTCCACGATGATGTGCTCGCGGCGCCATTGGCACCACGGCAGGAACAGCGCCACCGCCGCGCCGGCGGTGACCGCGGTCAACTCGTAGTCACCCAGCAGGGTCCAGCCGGTGGTGTTGCGGCCGATCAGGCTGGCGCAGGTCACCAGCGTGATGACCGTGAGCAACAGGCCGGCCAGCACCGCGCAGGCCTGCGCCAGGAAGGAAAGCAGTTTCAAGGCGGAGCCCCTGAAAAAAAGCCGACGGGTGGCGCTGCGCTGGTGTCCTGTCCCGCTGGTACCTGCACAAAGAAAACCGAGGGATGTCGGGTCAGGGCGAGGCGCCAACCGAAGCGATACCCGCAGGCATCGCGAGGATTTGCAGCGCCGCCCTGGCTCGAAAGACGCGGTTGTAGGTGCAGATGACAGCAGGCGGGACACCAGACAGCGGACCGTCGGCAGGACGTCGACTGTCGCCCGGCGGGGCCGGGCGAGCGGGATTATCCCGGCAATGCGGCGGGCCAAGGCCCGAGCGTCACTTCTTGTGCTTGGCGATCAGCGCGCGGGCTTCGCTGGCGAGCTGGGCGCCGTCGATGCCCTTGCCCTTCACCTCGGCGATCCAGTCGGTCTCCACCGTGCCGGCGGTGCGGCGCCAGCGCTGCACTTCGGCCGGCTCCAGCGTGACGATGCGGTTGCCCGCCTTCTCGGCGATGGCGCGGCCGGCCTTGTCGCCCTCATCCATCGCGCGGCCAAACATCGCGGCGGTCTCGATGCCGGAGTTCTTGTCGATCACGGCCTTCAGGTCCGGCGGCAGCTTGTCGTAGCTGGCCTTGTTCATCACGAAGCCGAAGGTCTGGGTGTACAGGCCTTCCGCGCCGGCGAAGGTGGTGTGGTTCTTCACCAGCTCGGTCACTTTCAGCGAGGGCGTGACTTCCCACGGGATCGTCGTGCCGTCAATCGTGCCTTTGGACAGCGCGTCCGTCACGGCCGGCACCGGCATGCCGACCGGCGTGGCGCCGAGCTTGACCAGCATGTTGTTGATGATCCGCGAGCCGCCGCGGATCTTCATGCCGCGCAGGCTCTCCAGACCCTGCACCGGCTGCTTGGTGTGGAACAGGCCGGGGCCATGGGTGTGCACCGCGATCAGCTTGACGTCCTTGAATTCGTCGGCGGCGAACTTCTCGACGTACTCCTGGATGGCGCGCGAGGACTGCTCGGCGTTGCCGCTCATGAACGGCAGCTCAAACACCTCGGTCTTGTTGAAGCGGCCTGGCGTGTAGCCGAGCACGGTCCAGATGATGTCGACCACGCCATCGCGGGCCTGGTCGAACAGCTGCGGCGGCGCGCCACCGAGCTGCATGGCGTGGAACAGCTGGATCTTCAGCCGGCCACCCGATTCGGCCTCCACCTTCTGTGCCCACGGCACCAGCGCCTTGGACGGGATGGTGGCCTGGCCGGGCAGGAACTGGTGCAGCCGCAGCGTGACGGTCTGCGCGGCGGCCGGCGTGGCGATCGCGGCGGCGGTGATCGCGCCCAGTGCCCAGAGGGCGGCGCGGCGGCGGATGGCGGTCATGGTGTCTCCTGGGGGTTGTGGGGCCATCGGCACTGTGCCGCCGGCGCCCATCCAACGCCAGTGCGATGACAGTCTTTCAGATATGCCGTTATGCGATGAAACCATCGCGACGGTCGCGCCTCGGCGGGTGGCGTAGTCTCGCGCACATGGCCACCGACCACTCCCCCACCCCACCGACGCCGCCACGGCCGGCCGCGGCCGCCGCGCCCCTGGTCTTTCACTTCGACTTCATCTCGCCCTACGGCTACTTCGCGTCGCGGCAGATCGAGGCCATCGCCGCCCGCCACGGCCGCGCGGTGGACTGGCGGCCGATGCTGCTGGGCGTGTCGGTGATGAAGGTGATGGGACTCAAGCCCTTGCTGGACACGCCGCTGAAGGGCGACTATGTGGAGCGCGACGTGCGCCGGCACCAGCGCGCGCTGGGCATGCCGATGGCGCGCCAGCCGCGCGACCCGATGATGAACCCGCTGCCCGCCGCGCGCGCCGCGGCCTGGGTGCGGGCCCACCGGCCGGCGGCGCTGGCGGGCGTGGTGCACGCGATCTACGGCGCGGTGTGGGGCGCGGGCCAGGACCTGTCCACGCCCGCGTCGCTGGCGCCGGTGGTCGGTGCCGACATCGCCGACGCGGCCGGCGGCGATGAAGCCGCGGCGCTGCTGCGCGCGCTGGTGGACGAGGGCCTGCGGGCCGGCGTGTTCGGCTCGCCCACGGTGGTGGTGGACGGCGAGCCCTTCTGGGGCGTGGACCGGCTGCCGGACGTGGATCGCTGGCTGGCCACCGGCGGCTGGTGAGGCGCCGGCCGAGGCGGCGGGTGAGGCGGCCGCGGACGGCGGCGATTCAGGCGCCGGTATTTACCGCGACCACCACCGCCATGGCGCCCATCGCCGCGCGCAAGCGGTCTGGCAGCGACGCATCGGCCGCCGGGTCGCTGCCCGCGACGCGGACCTCGGCCTGCAGGCGCCCGCCATGCTCGCCCGCCTGCACCGACACCGACCGGCCCGGCGCCAGCGAGGCCGCCAGCTCGGCGAGCCGCAGCTCGGTGGCACGCCAGCGCAGCGCCGGCTTGAACACCTTGCCGATCGCGGTCAGCGGCAGGGACTCGACCACCACCACCCGTTTCGGACAGGCTGGTCGCTCGTAGACCGTCGGGACGACGGCCGCGAGCAAGTCGGCCGCAGCGATGGCGTGCCCCGGTCGCAACACGACGAAGGCGGCGGGAATCTCCCCGCTGTGGTCATCGGGCTCGGCCACCACGGCGCATTGCGCCACGGCGGGATGGGCCAGGAAGGCGTCTTCCACCAAGCCAGGGTCGATGTTGTGCGAGCCGCGGATGATGACGTCCTTGGCGCGCCCGGTCAGGTGCACGCGGCCGGCGGCGTCGAGGTGCCCCAGATCGCCGGAGATCAGCCAGCCGTCCTCAAACATGCCCGCGTTGCGGGCCGCATCGAGATAGCCGGGGCTGATGTGCGGGCCCCGCAGCACGACCACGCCCGTCTCGCCCGCCGGCAGCGATTCGCTGAGCGCGGCCGCTCCGTCCCGCCAGCGCACCGCACGCACCTCGGTGTACGGCAGCCGCCAGCCGGCGCTGCCGGGCGTCCGCGGCGCGTGCAACGGCTCGATGCTCACCAGCCCGGCGCACTCGGTCATGCCCAGGATGTTGCGCACCGGAATGCCCGTGGCCGCCTCGAAGCGCTGCGCCAGCTCGGCCGGCAGCGGCGAGCCACCGGTGTAGGCCGCCCGCACCGTCGAGATGTCCGCATCCACCGGCACAGCCAACAGGCTCGAGAGCACCGTGGGCACACAAGCGAGGTGGGTCACGCGCTCGCGCGCGCAGAAGCGCCAGTAGGCGCGCACGAAGGCGGCGTGGCGCATGCCACTGAGCGTGGGCAGCACCTGCCGCGCGCCCACCGCCAGCAGCGCCAGGCCATAGACAAAGGCACCGGCCACGTGGAACAGCGGAAAGCCGTTGACCTCGACGCTGTGTTCGTCGCAATCGTAGAAGGCGTGGGCGAACCAGGCGGTGTGGGCCTCGTTGCCCGCGGTGTGTTGCGCGAGCTTCGGCGCGCCGGTGGTCCCGCCGGTGTGGAACAGGGCCACCACGCGATCGGGGTCCAGGTCCGGCTCAAAGGTGAGTTCGTCCGGTTGGGCTGCCATCAACGCCTGCAGGGAGGGCCGGTCCGGCACTTCCGCGCCGTCCACCACGATCGGCACCAGCGTGCCGTCGTGCATTGCATGAGCGGCCAGGGCGGTCGGCCAGACCGCCTGCTCCGGGTTGGGTCCGAGCGCCACCAGCACCCGCGCCCGCGCGGCCCGCAGCAGGCCAGCGATGTGGTCGGGCTGCAGCAAGGTGTTGATGGGGCATACCCGGCCGGCGAGCTGGGCGCCCCACAGCACCGCATGGGCCTCGGGCGTGTTGGGTGCCAGCAGCGCCACGCTGTCGTCCGGTCCCACGCCCAGCGCCCGGAAGGCGTTGGCCGCGCGGTGGATGGACGCCAGCAGCTCACGGTACGTCACCCGACGCGGCGCCCGGTCGAGGTCGGCGTCGGGCAGAAAGGTGAAGGCCTCACGCTCCGGGAAGCGCTCGGCGGCGGCGCGGATCAGCGCGTAGGGCGTGCGCCGCGGCGCCACCTCGGCGAGCGGGCGCCGCTCCAGGGCCTCGATGTCGGCCAGCGTGTGAAACGCCTTGAGCATCGCGGCGACCGTCACAGTCCCAGGAGACGGACCGCGTTGTCCTTCAGGATGCCGGGCATCACCTCGGGCTTGAAGCCCGCGACCTCGGCGTCCTTCATCCAGCGCTCCGGCGTGATGAGCGGGTAATCGCTGCCGAACAGGACCCGGTCCTTCAGCAGCGTGTTGGCGTACTGGATCAACTGCTTGGGAAAGTACTTCGGGCTCCAGCCGCTGAGGTCAATCCACACATTGGGCTTGTGCGTGGCCACGCTCAGCGCCTCATCCTGCCAGGGCCAGCTCGGGTGGGCCATGACGATCTGCATGTCGGGGAAATCGATGGCCACGTCATCGAGGTGGATCGGGTTGCTGTACTCGAGCCGCAGCCCGCCGCCGCAGCGCATGCCGCTGCCGATGCCGCTGTGGCCGGTGTGAAAGATGGCCGGCAGCTTGTGGGCGTTGATGACCTCGTAAATCGGCCACGCCATCTTGTCGTAGGGGTGGTAGCCCTGCACGGTCGGGTGGAACTTGAAGCCCCGCACCCCCTCCTCCCGGATCAGCCGCTCGGCCTCGCGCGCCCCCATCTTGCCTTTGTGCGGATCGATGCTGGCGAAGGCGATCATCATGTCGCTGTTCTCGCGCGCGGCCTGCGCGATTTCTTCGTTCGGGATGCGGCGACGCCCCAGTTGCGACTCGCTGTCCACCGTGAACATCACCAGCCCGATCTTGCGCTCGCGGTAATAGGCCACCGTCTCGGCGATGGTCGGCCGGCGGTTGCTGCCGAAGTACTTGTCGGCCGCGCGGTCGTATTCCTCGCCGTAGTTGTCAAACGGGTTCCAGCAGCTCACCTCGGCGTGGGTGTGGATGTCGATGGCGATCAGGTTCTGGTGGTCCACGGTCGGTGTCTCCTCAGGGTAAACACGGGGGCTTCCGGTCGGATGCTTCGGTTGATTTGGTTATTGTTTATAACAATAATGCCCGCCATCCACAAGCGAACCAACCCACCCGACACCATGGCTTCCCTCCCCCAACACCCGGATCTCCAGATCGCGCTGCGCGGCGATGCGCAGGAGCTTGCGGTCATCACGCTCAACCGACCGTCGAAACGAAACGCGCTGAACGACGCGCTGGTGATCGCGCTGCGCGACACCTTCCAGAACCTGCCGTCCAGCGTGCGCGCCGCGGTGATTCACGGCGCGGGTGAGCACTTCTGCGCCGGGCTGGACCTGTCCGAGCTGAGCGAACGCGACGCGGCCGAGGGGGTGATGCATTCGCGCCTGTGGCACACCGCGCTCGACGCGGTGGAAAAGGGCCCGGTGCCGGTGGTCGCCGCGCTGCACGGCGCGGTGGTGGGCGGCGGGCTGGAACTGGCCAGCGCCTGCCACATCCGCGTGGCCGACGCGAGCGCCTTCTATGCGCTGCCTGAAGGCACGCGCGGCATCTTCGTCGGCGGCGGCGGCTCGGTGCGGGTGCCCAAGCTCATCGGCGCGGCGCGCATGCTGGACATGATGCTCACCGGCCGTGTGATTCCCGCCGACGAGGGCGAGCGCCTGGGTCTGTCGCAGTACGTGGAACCGGCGGGCCAGGCGCTCGACAAAGCCCTCGCGCTGGCGACCCGCATCGCCACCAACGCCCCGATGACGAACTACGCCCTGCTGCACGCGCTGCCGCGCATTGCCGAGCAGCCGGCCGACCACGGCCTGTTCACCGAAGCGCTGATCTCCGCCATCGCCCAGTCGGCGCCCGAGGCCAAGGCGCGCGTGCGCGCCTTCCTCGACGGCAAAGCCGCCAAGGTGTCGCGCGGCTGAGCGCCGTGCACCCACCCGCCCTCCCGGAGCGTCCATGAGCACCACCGCCCGCTACCGCCCCCTGCCCTTCGGCGTCACCCGCGGCGTGCTGCGCGCCGGCGACGCCGGCGTGTCCTACCTCAGCGCGGACGCGCCCGCCCCCCGCTGGCCAGACCGTCTCACCGACCGCCTGATCCACTGGGCGCGGGCACGCCCCGACCAGACCTTGTTCGCCCGGCGCGCCGCCTTGCCCGATGGCAGCCGGGGCGACTGGCACCACGTGAGCTTCGCGCAGGCGCTGGACGCGGCGCGGCGCATCGGCCAGGCGCTGCTCGACCGCGGTCTGAACGCCGAGCGACCGGTATTGATCCTCAGCGAGAACGACCTCGAACACGCGCTGCTGTCGCTGGGCTGCCTGTACGCCGGGGTGCCCTGGTGTCCGCTGTCCCCGGCCTATTCGCTGGTCAGCCAGGACTTTGACAAGCTGCGCCATGCGCTGCGCACGCTCACGCCGGGCCTGGTGTTTGCGGCCGATACCGCGCGCTATGGCCGCGCGCTCAGCGCCACCGTGCCCGCGGACGCGGAGATCGTGGCCACCGCGGGCGCGCTGGAGGGGCGTGCGGTGACGCCCTTCGCCGACCTGCTGGCCACCGAAGCCACGCCGGCCGTGGACGCCGCGATGCAGGCCACCGGCCCGGACACGATCGCCAAGTTCCTGTTCACCTCGGGCTCGACCAAGATGCCCAAGGCGGTCATCAACACCCACCGACTGTGGTGCGCCAACCAGGCGCAGATGACCGCCTCGATGCCGGTCCTCGCCGAAGGCCCGCTGGTGCTGGTCGACTGGCTGCCGTGGAACCACACCTTTGGCGGCAACCACAACGTGGGCATGGTGCTGTACCACGGCGGCACCCTCTACATCGACGACGGCAAACCTACCCCCGCGCTGATCGGCGAGACCCTGCGAAACCTGCGCGAGATCGCGCCCACGCTGTACTTCAACGTACCCACCGGCTTCGAGGCGATCGCCCGCGCGATGACCACGGACGACGCCCTGCGGCGCACGCTGCTGTCGCGGGTGCGCATGTTCTTCTACGCGGGCGCGGCGCTGGCCCAGCCGGTGTGGGACAGCCTGTTCGCCAGCGCCGAACGCGAGGTCGGCGAACGCATCGTCATGACCTCCGGGCTGGGCATGACCGAGTCGGGTCCGTTCGGCATCTTCGTGACCAGCCCCGACGTGCGCGCGGGCGACCTCGGGCTGCCCACGCCCGGGCTGGAGCTCAAGCTCGTGCCCACGGGCGACAAGACCGAGGTGCGCTACCGCGGGCCCAACATCACGCCCGGCTACTGGCGCATGCCCGCCGAGACCGCCGAGGCGTTTGACGACGAAGGCTTCTTCCGCACCGGCGACGCGGTGACCTGGATCGACCCGACCGACATCCACCGCGGCCTGCGCTTTGACGGTCGCATCGCCGAGGACTTCAAGCTCGCCACCGGCACCTTCGTCAGCGTGGGGCCGCTGCGCGGGCGGCTGATCGCCGCCGGCGCGCCCTACGTTCAGGATGCCGTCATCACCGGCCTGAACCGCCACGAGGTGGGCGCCCTGCTGTTTCCCACGCCCGCGCTGCGCGGGCTGACCGACCTGCCGCCCGAGGCACCGCTGGCCGACGTGATTGCCCATCCCGCGGTGCAGACGCACTTCCAGCGCGTGGTCGACGGTCTGGCGGCCAGCGCCACGGGCAGCGCCAGTCGCGTGGCCCGCCTGGCCCTGCTGGCCGAACCGCCGTCGCTCGACCGCGGCGAAGTGACCGACAAAGGATCGATCAACCAGCGCGCGGTGCTGACCCACCGCGCCGCGCTGGTGGACGCGCTGCACGAAGGCCGGCTGCCGCACACCCTCGCGCCCTCGGCCTGAACCCACCACCCACCCACAGGAGACATCGCATGCAGATCGACGGACAAACCGCCCTCGTCACCGGCGGCGGCTCGGGCCTGGGCGAGGCCACCGCCCGCGAGCTGGCCCGCCTGGGCGCGCGCGTGGCCGTGCTCGACGTCAACGCGGCCGCGGCCGAGCGCGTGGCCGCCGACATCGTGACCGCGCACGGCGCCGGCCGTGCCATCGGGCTGGCCACCGACATCACCGACACCGCCCGCCTGCAGGCGGCGCTCGACGCCGCCACCGCGGCGCTCGGGCCAGCGCGCATCCTCATGAACATCGCCGGCATCGGCACCGCCAAGCGCGTGGTGCAGAAGGACGGCAGCGCCGCGCCGCTGGAGGATTTCGACCGCGTGGTGCGCGTCAACCTCATCGGCACCTACAACGCCAGCCGCCTGTTTGCCGCCGCCTGCGCGGCACTGCCCCCGCTGGAATACGGCGAACGCGGCGTGATGCTGTTCACCGCCAGCGTGGCCGCCTTCGACGGCCAGGTCGGCCAGCAGGCCTACAGCGCCTCCAAGGGCGCGCTGGTCGGCATGACGCTGCCCATGGCGCGCGATCTGGCGCAACACGGCATCCGCGTCTGCACGATCGCGCCCGGCCTGTTCTCCACGCCGCTCATGCGCACGCTGCCCGAGCCGGTGCAGCAGTCGCTGGCCGCCAGCATCCCCTTCCCGTCGCGGCTGGGCAAACCGGAGGAGTTCGCCGCGCTGGCGGCCCACATCGTGACCAACACCCACCTCAACGGCGAGGTGATCCGCCTCGACGGCGCCCTGCGCATGGCGCCGCGCTGAGAATCGCGGCCCATGAGCAAAACCGTGATCTATGAGGTGGAGGTGATGTTCGGCGACTGCGACCCCGCCGGCATCGTTTTCTTCCCCAACTTCAGCAAGTGGATGGACGCGTCCTCGCTGAACTTTTTCGTGCGCTGCGGCGTGCCGCCGTGGCGCGAACTGGTCAAGACCACCGGCATCATCGGCACGCCGCTGCTGGAGATCCACACCCGCTTCCTGCAGCCCGCCACCTACGGCCAGCGACTGCAGGTGCACACGCGCGTGGCGGAATGGCGCGAGAAGGTGCTGATCCAGGAGCACGTGGTGCGCCGCGGCGACACGGTGCTGTGCGAGGGCCGCGAAACGCGCGCCTTCTGCATCCGCCACCCCGACGACCCGGACCGCATCAAGGCCATTCCCATCCCGGCGGACATCCGGGCCCTGTGCAGCTGATGCCGCGCCGAATCGCCCCCGCCGGCTCGCCCGATGGCGCTACCCCCGCCACCCCGGGTGCGGCGGACGCCACGGTGACCACGGACTTCCTGCAATCGCTGCTGGGCTACCACGCGCGGCGCGCCTCGCTGTCCATCGTGGGCGTGTTTCTGGACCGCATGGCGCCGTTCGGGCTGCGGCCGGTGGATTTTTCGGTGCTGTCGGTGATTGCCGAAAACCCGGGCGTGACCTCCCGGCAGATCTGCAGCGCGCTGGACATCCTGCCGCCCAACCTCGTGGGCATCATCCGATCGCTCCACGAACGCCAGCTGGTGCTGCGCAAACCACACCCCGACGACGGCCGTGCGCAGGGACTGCACCTGAGCGCCGCCGGCCAGCGGCTCTACCGCGACGCCTGCGCCGTGGCCACCCAGCTCGAAGACCACGCCAGCCGCGGCCTCACCGCGGCACAGCAACGCACGCTGATCACGCTGCTGCGCAAGGTGTACGAACGGGCATGACCCCAAAGCCCGCTCAGGCAATCCGGGGAAATCCCGAGCATGGCCTCCGCGCCACATTGCTGCAGCGCACCGTGCTAGCCATCTGGTAGCAGGCGGCGCGCCCGGCTACAGTTCCGCCGTTCACAGAGGCCCGCGAGGCCCATCAGGAGACCGGCATGCGCAAGGAGACCGAAGCGATCGCCCAGCTGTTCGAGCTGCTGGAGGCCCGCTATGCGCTGCGCGTCATCTGGGCCCTCGCGGACGGTCACCCGCAGACCTTCCGCCTGCTGCAGGACAGCGTGGGCGGCGTCACGCCCAACACCCTGAACACCCGCCTGAAAGAGCTGCGCGCGGCCCGCCTGCTCGACCACACCGGCCACGGCTACTGCCTCACCGCCCAGGGCGCGGATCTCGTGCGCCGGCTCGGCGAGGTGCGCAGCTTTGCCGGCCGCTGGCACCAGGCCCAGGCGCGCTCCAGCCGCCGGGCGGCGCCCGCGCGCACCACGGCGCGCTGAGCGCCGTCAGGGCGCGGCAACCACCCGCTGGCGCTGTTCGCCCAATCCCCGCCCGCCCAGCGTCACCACAT
Organism: Hydrogenophaga sp. T66; assembly: GCF_057219855.1. Taxonomy (NCBI): domain Bacteria; kingdom Pseudomonadati; phylum Pseudomonadota; class Betaproteobacteria; order Burkholderiales; family Comamonadaceae; genus Hydrogenophaga; species Hydrogenophaga sp. T66. The sequence continues at coordinate 1,831,527 of NZ_JBXVVX010000001.1, forward strand.
CCCCGGCCTTCAGGTAGACCGGCGGCTTCTGACCCATGCCCACGCCCGGCGGCGTGCCCGTGGGAATCACGTCGCCCGGCATCAGCGCCATGAAGCGGCTGAGGTAACTCACGATGTGGGCCACGCTGAAGATCATGGTGCGCGTGTTGCCGCGCTGGCGCGGCTGGCCGTTCACGTCCAGCCACAGGTCCACGTCCTGCGGGTCACCGAGTTCGTCGGGCGTGACCAGCCACGGGCCGATCGGGCAGTGCGTGGGGTAACCCTTGCCCTTGGTCCACTGGCCTTCCATCTCCATCTGCCAGGCGCGTTCGGACACGTCGTTGACCAGGCAGAAGCCCGCCACGTGTTTCATCGCGTCGGCCTCGGCGATCTGGAAGGTGCGCCGACCGATCACGATGCCCAGCTCCACCTCCCAGTCGAGTTTGTGCGAGCCCGGCGGCAGCCAGAGATCGTCGTTCGGGCCGCTGATGGCGCCGTTGTGCTTGTTGAACACGATGGGCTGGCCGGGTGGCTTCAGACCGGCCTCGGCAGCGTGGTCGGCGTAGTTCAGGCCGATGCCGATCACGTTGCCCACGCCGCCCACGCACGGGCCGAGGCGGGTGCCGGCCGGCACCTCGGGCAGGCGCCGGGCGTCCAGCGCGGCCAGCCGGGCCATAGAATCCGGGCCCAGCGTGGCCGGTCCGATGTCGGCGGTGATGCCGGCGAGGTCGCGCAGGATGCCGTCGGCGTCCACCAGGCCGGGTCGTTCGGCGCCGGGGGCGCCGTGGCGAAAGAGTTTCATGGGGTCTTGCGGGGGTAAAAACGCCCGATGGTGCCCCGCGCCGGCTTTTTTTGCTGTCACCCCCTTGAAACCACCGCCGGCCGCCCCAAGTGCCGCGCAACCCGGCGGCGCCCCGCACCGACCGGTCCGACGAATCCACCCCAGACACCATGAGCGCCACGCCCGAGAACCCCGCCCACGCCCTGCCCCCCGAGGAAGCCGAAGCCGCGGCCGCCGTCCAGGCCCACGACGACCTCGCCCGCCTGCAGGCCGAGATCGCCACGCTGAAGGCCCAGAACACCGACCTGGCCGACCAGTTCCTGCGCGCCAAGGCCGAGGCAGAAAACGCCCGCCGCCGCGCCGACGACGAGGTCAGCAAGGCGCGCAAGTTCGCCGTGGAGAGCTTCGCCGAGAGCCTGCTGGCCGTGGCCGACAGCCTGGAAGCTGGCCTGGCCATCACCGACGCCACGCGCGAGCAGCTGCGCGAAGGGTCTGAGGCCACGCTCAAGCAGCTGCGCAGCGCCCTGGAGCGCCACAAGGTGGTGGCCATTGCGCCGCCGGCCGGCACGCGCTTCGACCCTCACCAGCACCAGGCCATCAGCATGGTGCCGGCCGACCAGGAAGCCAACACCGTGGTGACCGTGCTCCAGAAAGGCTACCTGATTGCCGAGCGCGTGCTGCGCCCGGCGCTGGTCACCGTGGCAGCGCCGAAGTGAGCGCCCCGCGGCCTTGAAAAGCCCACCGGTTATCCACACCTTCCCCACATCGTTTTTCACACATTCCTCTTTCCTCACGGAGTCAGAACATGGGACGCATCATCGGCATCGACCTCGGCACCACCAACTCGTGCGTGGCGATCATGGAGGGCAACAACACCAAGGTGATCGAAAACAGCGAGGGGGCCCGCACCACGCCGTCGATCATTGCGTACCAGGAAGACGGTGAGATCCTGGTCGGCGCGCCGGCCAAGCGCCAGGCGGTCACCAACCCGAAGAACACGCTGTACGCGGTGAAGCGCCTGATCGGCCGCAAGTTCACCGAGAAGGAAGTGCAGAAGGACATCGACCTGATGCCCTACGCCATCACGGCCGCCGACAACGGCGACGCCTGGGTCGAGGTGCGCGGCAAGAAGATGGCGCCCCCGCAGGTGAGCGCCGAGGTGCTGCGCAAGATGAAGAAAACCGCCGAGGACTACCTGGGCGAGCCGGTCACCGAGGCCGTGATCACCGTGCCGGCCTATTTCAACGACGCCCAGCGCCAGGCCACCAAGGACGCCGGCCGCATCGCGGGCCTGGAGGTCAAGCGCATCATCAACGAGCCCACCGCCGCGGCGTTGGCGTTCGGCCTGGACAAGAGCGAGAAGGGCGATCGCAAGATTGCCGTGTACGACCTGGGCGGCGGCACCTTTGACGTGTCGATCATCGAGATCGCCGACGTGGACGGCGAGATGCAGTTCGAGGTGCTGTCCACCAACGGCGACACCTTCCTGGGCGGCGAAGACTTTGACCAGCGCATCATCGACCACATCATCAGCGAGTTCAAGAAGGATCAGGGCGTTGACCTGAGCAAGGACGTGCTGGCCCTGCAGCGCCTGAAGGAAGCGGCCGAAAAGGCCAAGATCGAGCTGTCGTCCTCGGCCGCGACCGACATCAACCTGCCCTACATCACGGCCGACGCCTCGGGCCCCAAGCACCTCAACATCAAGCTCACCCGCGCGAAGCTGGAAGCGCTGGTGGAAGACCTGATCGAGCGCACCATCGCGCCCTGCCGCACCGCCATCAAGGACGCTGGCGTCGCGGTGGGCGACATCCACGATGTGATCCTGGTCGGTGGCATGACCCGCATGCCCAAGGTGCAGGAGAAGGTCAAGGAGTTCTTCGGCAAGGAGCCGCGCAAGGACGTCAACCCGGACGAAGCCGTGGCCGTGGGCGCCGCGATCCAGGGCCAGGTGCTCAGCGGTGACCGCACCGACGTGCTGCTGCTCGACGTGACCCCGCTGTCGCTGGGCATCGAGACCATGGGCGGCGTGATGACCAAGATGATCCAGAAGAACACCACCATCCCGACGAAGTTCTCGCAGGTGTTCTCCACCGCCGACGACAACCAGCCGGCGGTGACGATCAAGGTGTTCCAGGGCGAGCGCGAGGTGGCGGCCGGCAACAAGCTGCTCGGCGAGTTCAACCTGGAAGGCATCCCGGCCGCGCCGCGCGGCATGCCGCAGATTGAGGTGACCTTCGACATCGACGCCAACGGCATCCTGCACGTCAGCGCCAAGGACAAGGGCACCGGCAAGGAAAACAAGATCACCATCAAGGCGAACTCGGGCCTGTCGGAGGACGAGATCCAGAAGATGGTGAAGGACGCCGAGCTCAACGCCGCCGAAGACAAGAAGAAGGTCGAGCTGGTCCAGGCCCGCAACCAGGCCGAGGCCATGGCGCACAGCGTGAAGAAAAGCCTGGGCGAGCACGGCGACAAGCTCGACGGCGGCGAGAAATCGGCCATCGAAGACGCGCTCAAGGCGCTGGACGAGGCGGTCAAAGGCGACGACAAGGCCGCCATTGAGGCCAAGACCGAGGCGCTGATGACCGCCAGCCAGAAACTGGGCGAGAAGGTGTACGCTGCCTCGCAGGCCGAAGCCGCGGCGGCCTCGGCCGGTGGGGCTGGCGCCGCTGAGCAGCCCAGCGCCGCCGGCGGCAAGAACGACGACATCGTCGACGCCGAAGTGAAGGAAGTGAAGAAGGGCTGAGCGGCCCGGACCGCCCCACCCTCACCGCCGCGCCGGGGCAACCCGCCGCGGCGTTCGTGCTCCACCGAACACCGATTGACAGACTCCCATGGCCAAACGCGACTTTTACGACGTGCTGGGTGTGCCCAAGAACGCCTCCGACGAGGAGATCAAGAAGGCGTACCGCAAGCTCGCCATGAAGTTCCACCCCGACCGCAATCAGGGCGAAGCCGCCAAGACCGCCGAGGAGAAATTCAAGGAGGTCAAGGAAGCCTACGAAATGCTGTCGGACCCGCAAAAGAAAGCGGCCTACGACCAGTACGGCCACGCCGGCGTGGACCCCAACATGCGCGGCGGGCCGGGCGGGCCGGAGGGCTTCGGCGGCTTCTCGGACGCCTTCGGCGACATCTTCGGTGACATCTTCGGGGGCGCCCGCAGCGGGCGCGGCGGGCGGCAGGTGTACCGCGGCGCCGACCTGTCGTATGCGATGGAGATCACGCTGGAGGAAGCCGCCCAGGGCAAGGAAACGCAGATCCGCATTCCCAGCTGGGACGACTGCGACACGTGCCACGGAACCGGCGCCAAGCCGGGCACCAGCGCCAAGACCTGCGGCACCTGCCATGGAGCGGGTGTGGTGCAGATGCGCCAGGGCTTCTTCAGCGTGCAGCAAACCTGCCCGACCTGCGTAGGCAAGGGCAAGATCATTCCCGAGCCCTGCACCGCCTGCAACGGCCAGGGCAAGATCAAGAAGCAGAAGACGCTGGAGATCAAGATCCCGGCCGGCATCGACGACGGCCAGCGCATCCGCTCCACCGGCAACGGCGAACCCGGCCAGAACGGCGGCCCGGCCGGCGACCTCTACATCGAGATCCGCCTGCGCAAGCACGACATCTTCGAACGCGACGGCGACGACCTGCACTGCCAGGTGCCGGTGAGCATGACGACCGCGGCCCTCGGCGGCGAGATCGATGTCCCCACGCTGCAGGGCAAGGCCACCATCGACCTGCCCGAAGGCACCCAGAGCGGCAAGACCTTCCGCCTGCGCGGCAAAGGCATCAAGGGCGTGCGCAGCAGCTACCCCGGCGACCTGTACTGCCATGTGGCGGTGGAGACCCCGGTGAAGCTGACCGAGCACCAGCGCAAGCTGCTGAAGGAACTCGACGAGTCCTTCAAGAAGGGCGGCCACAAGCACAGCCCCAACGACAAGGGCTGGTTTGAGAAGGCGAAGGACTTTTTCTCGTGAGGAAAGCCGGCGGACCCGCGGCGCGCGGGCGACCGCCCGCCGCGGGACGTCCGGCGCTGTGACCGGACCTATCCGATTCATAAAAAACATCGATTTCTAACTATCGATAGTTTTCGACAAAATCGAGGCCTTCTCCCCCTACCCGGAGGCTTCGATGACCGCCCTCACCCACCCGATTCCCGGCATTGCTGACCACGACGCCGGCGCCCACGGCCTGACGCCGGCCGGCGCGCCGACGCGCGCTTTGCTGGCGCTTGGCGCGGGCGCGCTGGTGATGGCGGGGGTGGCGGCGGTGTCGACCTGGTGGGCGCCCACGCGTGGCTGGTGGCTGGCCCAGCCCGGCGGCAGCGCGATGGTCGCTGGGGTGCAGGCCTCGCTGCTGGCGGCGCTGGCCACGGCGGTGGGCGCGCTGCCGGTGGCCGTGGTGCGGCGGCTGAGCAAGCGGCAGGAGTCGGCGTTTCTCGCGTTTTCGGCCGGCGTGATGCTGGCAGCGGCGGTGTTCTCGCTGCTGTTGCCCGCGCTGGAGGCGAGCGTCGCGCTGGTCGGCGCGGGTGGCCGGGCCGCCCTGCTCACCGGGCTGGGGCTCGCGCTGGGCATGGGCCTGATGCTGGCCATCGACCGCGCGCTGCCCCATGAGCACGCGGTGCTGCCACCGGCCGCCAACGGGCACGCGCAGCGCCGCGCCGCGGCCGCGCCGGGTCTCTCGCGCGCCTGGCTGATGGTGCTGGCGCTGATGATCCACAACCTGCCCGAAGGTCTGGCGGTGGGCGCGGCCTACGCCGCGCCGGCGTCGGGTGGCGAGGTCCACGACGGGGCGGCCGTGGCGATGGCGATCGCGCTGCAGAACATGCCCGAAGGCCTGATCGTGGCGATGGCGCTGCGAACGCTGGGGCTGGGCACGGCTTCGGCGTGGGGCGTGGCCGCGCTCACCGGGCTGGCCGAACCGCTGGGTGCGCTGGTGGGGGTGGCGGTGCTGGGCAGCCTGCCGGCCTTCTACCCGCTGGGACTGGCGCTGGCGGCCGGGGCGATGCTGTTCGTCGTGAGCCACGAGATCATCCCCGAGACCCACCGGCACGGGTTCGAGGGCGCGGCCAGCGCGACGCTGATGGGGGGCTTCGTGTTCATGATCTGGCTCAACGCGGCCTTCGCCTGAGCCGCCCCGGGCGGGGCTAAGATGACTCGCATGGGCGTACACATTCGATTCCTCGGCGGCACCGGCACGGTGACCGGCTCCAAGTACCTGGTCGAGCACGACGGCCAGCGCCTGCTGGTCGACTGCGGTCTGTTCCAGGGCTTCAAGCCGCTGCGGCTGCGCAACCGGGACCCGCTGCCGGTGGTCCCGGGGCAGATCGGCGCGGTGGTGTTGACGCACGCGCACATCGATCACAGCGGCTACCTGCCCTTGCTGGTGAAGGAGGGCTTCCGCGGCAAGGTGTGGTGCACCGCCGCCACGCGCGATCTCTGCCAGATTCTGTTGCCCGACAGCGGCCACCTTCAGGAAGAAGACGCCGCCTACGCCAACCGCAAGGGCTTCAGCCGGCACCAGCCAGCCCTGCCCCTCTACACCGAGCAAGACGCGCGCGACAGCCTCAAGCACCTGCGCGCGGCCCACTGGCACGAGGCCTGCGAACCCTTGCCCGGCTGGACGGTGCGCTTCTTCGGCGCCGGCCACATCCTGGGGGCGGCCAGCGTGCTGATTGAGGTGGGCGGCCAGCGCCTGCTGTTCTCGGGCGATCTCGGCCGACCCGACGACGCGCTCATGCGCGCGCCCGAGGACCCGCCGGCAGCCGACGTGGTGGTGTGCGAATCGACCTATGGCGACCGCACCCACCCGGAGGGCGACGTGATGGCCGAGTTGGGGCCGGCGCTGTCGCGGGTGGCCGCCCGCGGTGGCACCGCCGTCGTGCCGGTGTTCGCTGTGGGGCGCGCGCAGGCGGTGCTGCTGGCGATCGCGCAGCTCAAGGCCGCGGGTGCCTTGCCGCACGCCCTGCCCGTCTACCTCGACAGCCCGATGGCGGTGGACACCACCGCCCTGTTCGAACACCACCTCGGCGACCACCGGCTCAGCGCCGCGCAGAACCGGGACATGGCCCGCGCCGCGCGGCTGGTGACCAGCGTGGAGCAGTCCAAAGCCATCGCCCATCAGCACGGCCCCAAAGTCATCCTCGCCGCCAGCGGCATGGCCACCGGCGGTCGCGTGCTGCACCACCTCACGCAGTACCTGAGCGACCACCGCCACATGGTGGTGCTCACCGGCTACCAGGCGCCCGGCACCCGCGGCGCCCGACTCGCCGAGGGCCAGCCCACGCTGCGCATCTTCGGGCAGGACTGGCCGGTGCGCGCCGAGGTGGTCCAGCTCGGCTCGGCCTCCGCCCACGCCGACGCCAACCAGCTGCTGGCCTGGCTGCGCCGCCTCCCCCAGCCGCCGCGCCGGGTGTTCGTCACCCACGGCGAACTGGCCGCCTCCGACACCCTGCGCGCGCGCATCGAGCGCGAACTCGGCTGGCGCGCCATGGTTCCGGAGCACGGCAGCACCTGGCTGGCCTGAGCGCGGTCGGTCCCCGCGCCCCGCGGGCCCGCCCCACAGGCCTGCCACGGCGTGGCCGCCACCGCGCCCTCATCGATTCCGCCGAACTTTCCGCGCCCCGTCGCCTCCTCCTGGTATGTCCCGCACGATCCCTCCCACCACCCCCCGTCGCCTGTGCGCGCTGCTCGCCGGCCTGCTGACCGCGCCCCTCGTGGCCGCCCAGGCCCCCACCGCAGCGTCCGCGCCGCCCACCGGCGCGCCGCTGACCGCCTGCATGGCCGACCTGCGTCCCGCGGCCGCGGCCGCCGGCGTCAACGCCGACACCTGGCGCCGCCACACCGCCGGCCTGCTGTCGGACCCGGTGGTGATCGAGCGGCTCAACTTCCAGCCCGAGTTCCGCATCCCGGTCTGGGACTACCTGGCCGCGCTGGTGGACGACGAGCGCGTGGCCGACGGGCAGGCGCGGCTGGCCGCGCAGGCCGAGGTGCTGCGCGCGGTCGAGCAGCGCCACGGCGTGGACCCGGCCACGGTGGTGGCGGTGTGGGGCGTGGAGAGCAATTTCGGGCAAGGCCTGGGCGGCCTGCCGATCCTGCGCTCGCTGGCCACGCTGTCGTGCGAAGGCCGACGCCAGGCCTACTTCCGCACCGAGTTCTTCGCCGCGCTGCGCATCGTGCAGGCCGGCCACTTCCCGGCCGAACGCTTCAACGGCTCCTGGGCCGGCGCCTTCGGCCACACGCAGTTCATGCCGAGCACCTTCGAGCGGCTGGCGGTGGACTTCGACGGCGACGGCCGCGCCGACCTGTTCGACAGCACGGCCGACGCGCTGGCCTCGACCGCGAACTTCCTGCAGCGCGCCGGCTGGCGCCCTGGCGTGCCGTGGGGCTTCGAGGTGCGCTTGCCGGCCGGCTTTTCCACCGCCGGCGAAGGCCGCCGCACCAAACGCCCGGGCAGCGACTGGCGCGCGCGCGGCCTGCAACGGGTGGATGGCCAGCCGATCCCTGACGAGTTGTCGCTCGGGCTCATGACCCCCGCAGGTCCGCAGGGCCCGGCCTTTCTGGTGAGCCGCAATTTCGACGCGCTCTTCAGCTACAACGCCGCGGAAAGCTACGGTCTGGCGATCGCCCACCTGGCCGACCGGCTGCGCGGCGGTGGCGCCTTCGCCACGCCCTGGCCCACCGACGACCCCGGCCTGTCGCGCGCCGAGCGGCGCGAGCTGCAAACCCTGCTGGCCGCGCGCGGCCACGACATCGGCGCGATCGACGGCCTGCTGGGCGAACGTACGCGCGCGGCGGTGCGCGTGGAGCAGGCCCGGCTCGGCCTGACGACCGACGGACGCGCCGGCCAGCGCCTGCTGCGCGCGCTGCGCGGCGGCTGAAGCCGCGCGACACCGCGCGAGAAAGCGCGAGAAGGCGCGGCGGGGCGCCTCAGCGGCGGATCGCGGTGCCGCTGACGGCGACCATCATCATCCCGTTGGTCTCGCCGAGCACCTCGTAGTCGAAATCGATGCCGATCACGCCATTGGCGCCCAGCTCGCGCGCGGCCTGCAGCATCTCGCCCAGCGCCGCGTCCCGCGCGCCGGCCAGCGCGCGCTCGTAACCGCCAGCGCGGCCGCCCACGATGTCGCGGACCGCGGAGAACAGGTCGCGGAAGATGTTGGCACCGATGATGGCTTCGCCATTGACGATGCCCAGGTACTGCGAGGCGTCGATGCCGGGCGGCGTCGTGGTGCTGAGGAAAAAGTCGGGGTGGGCTTTGGACGACCAGGCCATGCGGGGCTCCTTGCGGCGGGCGGGTTGTCGGCCAATCGGCCGAAAGAAAGAGGACGCCCGGATTCTGCCGCGCGGCGGTGTCACCACAAGGCGTGCAGCACGCCGCCCGCCAGCCGCCACGCGCGCTGCGCCATGGCGCGGGCCTCGGCCTCGTCGTGCGTGACCAGCAACGCAGCCATGCCGGCCTCGCGCACGCGCCGGCCAAACTCCTCGCGCAGATCGGCTCGGCGGTCGGCGTCGAGCGCGGAGAACGGCTCGTCGAGCAGCAGCAGGCGCGGGCGCGTGATCAGCGCGCGGGCCAGCGCCACGCGCTGCTGCTCGCCGCCGGAGAGCGTCCACACCCGGGCGCTGGCCTGACCGGCCAGCCCGAAACGCGCCAGCAGCGCCACGGCCTGCGCGCGGGCCGCAGACCGCGCCATGCCCTGCTCCACCAGCCCGAAGGCCACGTTGTCGCGCACGTCGAGGTGCGGGAACAGCGCGAAGTCCTGAAAGATCAGCGCAAAGCCGCGGCGGTGGGGCGGCACGCCGGTGATGTCCTGCCCGTCCCAGCACACGCGGCCGGCCTGCGGCGCTTCGAGCCCCGCGGCGATCTTGAGCAGCGTGCTCTTGCCGCTGCCGGACGCCCCCAGCAGGGCCACGGTCTCACCGGCCCCCACGCGCAGGCTCACGCCGTCCAGCAGGGGCTGGTCCTGCCAGCGGTGGTGAATGTCATGCAGGTCGAGCATGGGCAGAGGCGATGGAGGCGTGGTGGGAGGCGTGGCGGGTCGCGCGGCGCGGGCCGTCGATGAGCAGGAACGCGGCCAGCGCGAGCAGCATCAGCAGCGCCGCCAGCGCGAAGGCCTCGTCCAGCGACCCGGCGCCCGGCCGGCCCAGGCGCTGGTGGATCAGGGTGGTGAGGGTGACCCATTCCGGCCGGGACAGGAACAGCGACACCGCGAATTCGCCCAGCGCGGTGGCGGCGGCGAAGGCCATGCCGCGCCGCAGGGCCGGCGCCAGCAGCGGCAGCACCACGCGCCGCAGCACGCGCCGCGGCGGCGCGCCCAGCGTGGCGGCGGCCTGTGCCCAGTGCGCCGGCAGCGCGTCGAGGGCAGCGCCCAGCGACTGGGCCACAAACGGGTAGGCCAGCAACGCGTAGGCCGCCACGAGCAGGCTCAGGCTGGCCGTCCAGCCGGGCGCCAGCAGCAGCAGGCCGAACGCGACCGTGACCGGCGACAGCACGAACGGCAGGTAGGCCAGCGCGCGCACGGCGCTGCCGCCGCGGGCCAGGCCGTGGGCCGCCAGCGCGTGCAGCAGGCCCAGGGCGGTGGCCAGCGCCAGCGCCAGCGCGGAGAAGCGCAGCGTGTTGCCCAGCGCCAGCCAGACCTGCGGATCGCCCGCCAGCGAGGCCGCGGCGCCGCCGGCCAGCGCCACCGCCGCACGCCACGCGATCGCCAGCAGCGGCGCGCCGCAGACCAGGGCCAGCACCGCCATCGCCAGCCCCACGCCCAGCCACTGCGCCGCGCCGGCCGGGCGCGCGCGCGGCACCGGCTGCCAGCGCGCCGGCACGCCCAGCCGCCGCTCCAGCAGCGCATGGCCCAGCGCCACGGCCGCGCCGATCGCCAGGCTCCAGGCCGCCAGCGCGCTCGCCGGGCCCAGCGCCAGCTCGTGGGCCACCAGCGTGTAGATCTCCACCTCCACCGTCGCCCACCGCGGCCCACCCAGCACCAGCGCCAGCCCGAAGCCGGCGTAGCAATACAGAAACACCAGACACGCGGCCGACGCCAGCCACGGCGCGATCGCCGGCCACTCCACGCGCCAGAACGCCCGCCACGGCGAGGCACCCAGCGTGCGCGCGGCCGCCACGCGGTGGCCGTCGACCCGCTCCAGCGCCTCCACGCCCGCGCGCACCACCAGACACAGGTTGAAAAACAGGTTGCCGTAGAGCAGCAGCCACGGCGTCTCATCCAGCGGCAGGCCGGCCTCGGCCAACCAGGCGCCGGGCCAGCCGCGCGGCCCCCACAGCGCCAGCACGCCGATCGCCGCCACCAGCGTGGGCACCACAAACGGGAGCATCAGCAGCCGCAGGGCCAGCGCGCGCCCGGGGAATGCGCGCCGCGCCAGCACCCAGGCCACCGGCACACCCAGTGCCAGCGCCAGCACCACGGTCACCGCCGCCTGCGCCAGCGACCACAGCAGCCGCCCGCGCCAGAAGGGGTCGGCCCACACCCCCAGCCACGCCGCGTCGCCCGCCGACGCGCCCTCGGCCAGCAAGCGCCAGGCCGGCGCGACGGCCACCGCCGCCAGAAACAGCAGCGGTACGGCCAGCCAGACGCGGGGGATCAGGCCAGCGGCAGACATCGGTGGACGGCGGCGGGGCCGGTGCGAGGACGCGCCTCAGCGCAGCACGACGCGCGTCCAGCGCGTGAGCCAGTCGCGCGCGCGCGCCGCGGCCAGCGCGGGCGGCGGGTTGTCGAAGCGGCGCGGTTCGGGCGCGTGGCGCTGCATCACCGGCACACGGGCCACACCCGGCTCCACCGGGTACATCCACATCGTGGTCTGCAGCGCCTCCTGCACCGCCGAGCTGCGGAGAAATTCGATGAAACGCCCGGCCGCCGGCCGCGCCGCCGCCGGCGCGCCCTTGACCAGCGCGACGCCCTCCACCTGCCGGAACACGCCCCCGGGCAGGAACAGGCTGGCGGTGGGAGAGTCGGCCGGCGCCTCCTTGGCGTAGAACACCTCGGCGGCCGGGCTGCTGGCGTAGCTCACCACGAGCGGGCGCGTGCCGCCGTTGCGGGTGAACTCGGTGTAGTAGGCCTCGCTCCAGCCCTTCACCACCTTCAGGCCGTTGGCGCGCAGGCGTCCCCACCAGTCGAACGCGGCGTCCTCGCCGAAGTGGGCGATGGTGGCCTGCAGGAAGGCCTGGCCCGGGCTGGAGGTGGCGGGGTTGGGCGCCACCAGGCGGGCGCGCCAGCTCGGCTGGGTGAGTTCCTCCAGCGAGGCGGGCGGGGCCAGCCGCTCGCGGGCGAACCAGGCGCGGTCGAGGTTGAGCGCCACATAGCCCAGCGTCACCGGCACCACGCCCTCCCCCAGCGGCGCGAGCGCCGCCCGCTGGGCCGCGGGCCCGTCGTAGGCATCGATCACGCCGGCCCCGGCCACGCGCGGCAGCAAGGCGTTGTCGATGCCGAACACCACGTCGGCGATCGGCCGCTCGCGGCTGAGGATCAGCTTGTTCGCCACCTCGCCGGCGTCGCCCCCCTTGATGACCTGCAGCGTCACGCCGGCCTCGGCCTCAAAGCGCTGCAGCAGCGGCGGGGGCAGCTCGAAGGAGTCGTGCACCAGCGCCCGCAGGGTCGGTCGCGCCTGGGCGCGGGCGGCACCGGGGGCGGCGAAGGGAGCGGTCACGGCCGACAAGGCGGCGGCGGCCAGCAGGGGGCGTCGTTGCATGGCGGGTGGAGCGAACGGAGCGGCGGTGGCAGGACGGCGCTGGCCGAGGCAGTGGGAGCACCGCGCCGGCGCGCAGGGGCATGGGCGGGCGTATTCAACCACAGCGCGGCGCGGCCGTAAGCTCGCGGGGATGTGGTCCCTGATCCGCACCTTCAGCGCGCGCGAATGGCGCCAGCACCCGTGGCGCACCGGCGCGGCGGTGCTGGCGGTCACGCTGGGCGTGGCGCTCGGGCTGGCCGTGCACCTGATCAACGCCTCGGCGCTGGCCGAGTTCGGCAGCGCGGTGAGCGCGGTCAACGGGCAGCCCGACGCCGAGCTGCGCGGGCGCCGCGGCGCGCTGGACGACGCCTGGCTGGCGCGCGTGGCGGCGCTGCCGGTGGTGCGCAGTGCCAGCCCGGTGCTCGAAGTGGCGGCGCAGGCCGAGGGGCCGGGCGGGCAGCGGGTGGCGGTGCGGCTGGTGGGCGTGGATGCGCTGACCGTGGGCGCGCTGGCACCGGCGCTGCAGCCGCGGCTGGCGGACGGCGCAGGCCGGCTCGACCTGTTCGCGCCCGACACGGTGTTTGCGAACCCGGCAGCGCTGCAGGCGCTGGGCGAGGCCGGCGACTGGCGGGTGCAGGCGGGGCTGCGCTGGGTGCCGGTGCGCCGGGCCGGGCACGTGGCCGCGCCGGGCGGGCCGCTGCTGGTGATGGACGTGGCGGCGCTGCAGGCGCTGGCCGGTCGTGCGGGTGAGCTCAGCCGCATCGACCTGCGGCTGGCGCCCGGGGCCGACCCGGCGGGCCTGCGCGCGGCGCTGGGCGACCCGGCGGCGCTGGACCTGCAGCGGCCGGCGCAGGCGACCGAGCGGGTGAGCAACCTGTCGCGCGCCTACCGGGTGAATCTGACGGTGCTGGCGCTGGTGGCGCTGTTCACCGGGGCGTTCCTGGTGTTTTCGGTGCTGTCGCTGTCGGTGGCGCGGCGCACGCCGCAGCTGGCGCTGCTGGGCGTGTTGGGGCTGGGCGCGCCCGAGCGGCAGCGGCTGGTGCTGCTGGAGTCGGCGCTGCTGGGCGCGCTGGGCGCGGGCCTGGGTGTGGCGCTGGGCAGCGGGCTGGCGGCGCTGGCGCTGCGGCTGCTCGGCGGCGATCTGGGCGGCGGTTATTTCGCCGGGGTGTCGCCGCCGCTGCGCTGGTCGTGGGGCGCGGCGCTGGTGTACGGCGGGCTGGGTGTGGTGGCGGCCGTGGTGGGCGGCTGGTGGCCGGCGCGCGCCGCGGCCGGGCTGGCGCCGGCGCAGGCGCTCAAGGGGCTGGGCCTGTTGCAGCACCGCGCGGGCGGCCGGCCGTGGCGGGCGCTGGCGCTGCTCGCGGCGGGTGCGCTGCTGGCGCTGCTGCCGCCGGTGGGCGGCGTGCCGCTGGCGGCCTATGTCTCGGTGGCGCTGCTGCTGTTGGGCGGGATCGCGGCGCTGCCGGCGCTGGCCGGGCTGGCGCTGGACCGGCTGGCGCCGCGGCTGGGGCCGTGGGCGGTGCCGCTGCTGGCGGTGGAGCGCTCGCGGCGGGTGCGCGAAACGGCGGCCGTGGCCACCAGCGGCGTGGTGGCGAGCCTGGCGCTGTCGGTGGCGCTGACGGTGATGGTGGCGAGCTTCCGCGACTCGGTGACGCAATGGCTCGACGCGGTGCTGCCGGCACCGCTGTATGTGCGCGCGAGCACCGCGGGCACCGACGGGCAGACGCTGCCGCCCTCGGTGGTGGCGGCGGTCGCGGCGCTGCCGGGCGTGGCGCGGGTGGACGCGGTGCGGGTGGTGCCGCTGCTGGCCGATCCGGGCCGCCCGCCGGTGGCGCTGGTGGCGCGGCCGCTGGACGGCGGTGCGTCGGGGGTGGCGCTGCCGCTGGTGGGTCGGCCGGTGGCCGTGCCGCCCGGCGCGGTGGCGGTGTATGTGAGCGAAGCCATGGTGGACCTCTACGGCGCGCGGCCGGGGCAGCCGCTGCCGCTGGTGGCGCAGGCCTTCGACACGCCCGCCGCGCGCGGTGCGACGGTGGTGGTGGCGGGTGTGTGGCGCGACTACGCGCGCCAGCACGGCAGCGTGGCCATCGACGCGGCGGACTACCGCCGCCTGAGCGGTGACACCCGCGTCAACGACCTGGCGCTGCACCTCGCGGACGGCGCCGACGAAGACGCCGTGCGCGCCGCGCTGCGCGCGCTGGCGGCGCAGCAGGGCGCGCAGGACCTGCTGGAGATCGCGTCCTCGGCGCAGATCCGGGCCATCTCGCTGCGCATCTTCGACCGCAGCTTCGCGGTCACGGTGTGGCTGCAGGCGGTGGCGATCGCCATCGGGCTGTTCGGCGTGGCGGCGAGCTTCAGCGCGCAGGTGCTGGCGCGCCAGCGCGAGTTTGGGCTGCTGGCCCACCTCGGGCTCACGCGGCGGCAGATTCTGGGCGTGGTGGCGCTCGAAGGCCTGGCCTGGACGGCGCTGGGCGCGCTGGCCGGCGTGGCGCTCGGGCTGGCGGTGGCGGTGGTGCTGGTGCACGTGGTCAACCCGCAGAGTTTTCACTGGACGATGGACCTGGTGTTGCCCACCGCCCGGCTGGCCGCGCTGGCGCTGGCCGTGGTGGTGGCCGGCACCCTGACCGCCTGGCTCGCGGGCCGCGCCGCCGCCGGCCGCGACGCGGTGCAGGCGGTGCGACAGGACTGGTGACCCCCCAACCGCTGGAGCCGCCGATGAACCGCCTCCCGCCCCACGCCCGGACCGCCCCCCCTGCCCCGCTCATCGGCCGTCGCCCGCTGCTGCTCGCCGCCGCCGGCGCGTGGGGTGCCGCCGGCCTGGGGATGCCCGCCGCGCGCGCGGCCGACGAGGCCGTGGGCGCGCCGCTGCGGCCGCGACCGCTCGTGTTTCCGCGCGACCACGGCACCCACAACCACGCGCGCACCGAATGGTGGTACCTCACCGGGCAGGCGCAGGACGAGCGCGGCGCGCTGCTGGGCTTTCAGGTCACGTTCTTCCGCAGCCGCGTCGACCCGGCGCAGCGCCTGCCCGGCCGGCTCGCCGCGCGCCACCTGCTGTTCGCCCACGCCGCCATCACCGACGTCGCCGGCGCCGCACTGCACCACGACGAGCGCCTGGCGCGCTGGAACGGCGAGCCGCCGCCCGTGGCCGGTCAGGGCGTGTACGCCGCCGAAGCCGACACCGACGTCACCCTGCGCGACTGGCACATCCGCCGCGGCCCGGACGGCCTCTACGACACCCGCATCGAGGGCGACAGCCTGGGCATCGCGCTGCGCGCCGCGCCCGTGCAGACCTGGCTGCTGCAGGGCGAGCGCGGCTTCTCACGCAAAGGCCCCGATCCCGCGCAGGCCAGCTTCTACGTCACCCACCCGCAGCTCGCCGTCGACGGCACGCTGCGCCTGCGCGAGCGGCGCTGGCGGGTGCGCGGCACCGCCTGGCTCGACCACGAGTGGAGCGAGGCGATCCTGCACCCCGAGGCGGTCGGCTGGGACTGGGTCGGCATGAACCTCGACGACGGCGGCGCGCTCACCGCCTTCCGCCTGCGGCGCGCCGACGGCAGCGCCCTGTGGGCCGGCGGCTCCTTCCGCCCGGCCAGCGCGGGTGGCGACCCGCTGGGCGCGCGCGCCTTCGGGCCGCACGAGGTCCGCTTCACGCCGGAGCGCGTCTGGGTCAGCCCCAAAACCGGCGCGCGCTATCCGGTGGTCTGGCGGCTGCAGACGCCCGCGGGCGAGCACCGCGTGCAGGCGTTGGTGGACGCGCAGGAACTCGACAGCCGCGCCAGCACCGGCACGGTGTACTGGGAAGGCCTGTCGGACCTCCACGACGCTGCCGGCCGCCGCGTCGGGCGCGGCTACCTGGAGATGACCGGCTACGCCGCGCGGCTGGTGCTCTGACGACGCCGGCGCCTCAGGAGGCAGCGCCGACCGCGTCCTTCACGCACTTCTTGGTGAAACTCGTCTTGGCCGCGCCGGCGAGCTTTTTCTCCGCAGCCTGCGCATCGCAGCTGGCGCCAGCGTCCTTCTCGCACTTCTTCAGGAACGAGGTCTTGGCCGCGCCGGACAGCTTTTTCTCGGCCGCGGCGGCGGTGCAGGTCGGGCCGGCGGCGTGCGCGGACCAGGAAGCGGCGGCGAGCAGCAGGCCGGTCAGGGCGGCGGCGGACGTCAGGCGGGTGCGGAACATGGGCTTCTCCTCCGGGTTGCGTGCTTGTGAATTGCACATGATTAAAACGG
Organism: Hydrogenophaga sp. T66; assembly: GCF_057219855.1. Classification (NCBI taxonomy): domain Bacteria; kingdom Pseudomonadati; phylum Pseudomonadota; class Betaproteobacteria; order Burkholderiales; family Comamonadaceae; genus Hydrogenophaga; species Hydrogenophaga sp. T66. The sequence goes on from NZ_JBXVVX010000001.1 coordinate 1,848,177, forward strand.
ATGAATTTCAACAGTCACCATTTCAATCGTGTACTGCTAAATCGGCAAGTCGGTGAAAACGCGCGGCCGGCGACAATGGGTCCATGCCACCCCCGGACACCGCCCGCCCCGCCGCCACCCACCCACGCTCGCTCTCCCGCCTGCTGCCGTTCCTGCGGCCCTACCGGGCCCAGATCGCGCTGGCGCTGCTGTTTCTCACGCTCGCCGCCGCGGCCACGCTGCTGTTTCCGGTGGCGTTGCGCGGCCTGATCGACGGCGGCCTCACCGGCCCCGACCGGGCCCAGACCGCGCTGGCCCTGCGCGGGCACTTTCTGCAGCTGTTCGGGGTGGCGGTGGCGCTCGGGGTGTTCTCGGCGGCGCGCTTCTACCTCGTGAGCTGGCTGGGCGAGCGCATCACGGCCGACCTGCGCAACGCGGTGTACGGTCACGTGCTGCGCCAGAGCCCCGCGTTTTTTGAAACCACCCAGACCGGCGAGGTGCTGTCGCGCCTGACGACCGACACCACGCTGGTGCAGACCGTGGTGGGCTCGTCGCTGTCGCTGGGGCTGCGCAACGCGGTCATGGGCCTGGGCGCGCTGGTGATGCTGGTGTGGACCAACCCCACGGTGATGCTGCAGGTGGCGCTGATCCTGCTGCTGGTGGTGGTGCCGAGCATGTGGTTCGGGCGGCGGGTGCGGCGCCTGTCGCGCGCCAGCCAGGACCGCGTGGCCGACGCCAGCGCGATCGCCGCCGAGGTGCTCAACGCGATCCCGGTGGTGCAGAGCTACACCGCCGAGGCACGGGAGGGCGAGCGCTTCGACCGCGCCACCGACCAGGCCTTCCGCACCGCCGTGCGGCGCACGCGGGCGCGCGCCGCGCTGGTGGCCTTCGTCATCATCGCTACCGCGGCGCTGCTGCTCTGGGGCCTCTATCAGGGCACCCAGGCCGTGCTGGCGGGCACCATCAGCGCCGGCCACCTGGGCCAGACGGTGGTCTACATCATCATCCTGGCCGGCGCGGTGGCGGTGCTGGGCGAGGTGTACGGCGACCTGCTGCGGGCCGCCGGCGCGAGCGAGCGCCTCGTCGAGCTGCTGGCCACGACCTCGCCGGTCCAGTCGCCGGCCGTCCCGCGGTCAGCGCCCTGGCCGCGCGGCGGCAGCACGGTCGCTTTGCGCGGCGTGACCTTCCGCTACCCGTCGCGCCCCGCGCAGGCCGCGCTGAGCGACCTCAGCGTCGAACTCCGACCGGGCGAGACGGTGGCGCTCGTGGGGCCGAGTGGCGCGGGCAAGAGCACCGTGCTGTCACTGCTGCTGCGTTTCCACGACCCGGACGCCGGCGAGATCGTGCTCGACGGCGTGCCGCTGGCCGCGATGGCGCTGGACGACCTGCGCTCGCGCATCGGCGTGGTGCCGCAGGACCCGGTCATCTTCTCCGGCAGCGCGCTGGACAACATCCGCTACGGCCGTCCGGACGCCAGCGACGACGACGTGCGCGCCGCCGCGCGGGCGGCCTTCGCCGACGAGTTCATCCAGGCGCTGCCACAGGGCTACGACACCTTCCTGGGTGAGCGCGGCGTGCGCCTGTCGGGCGGCCAGCGCCAGCGCATCGCCATCGCCCGGGCGATGCTCAAAAACCCGCCGCTGCTGCTGCTCGACGAGGCCACCAGCGCCCTGGACGCGCAGAGCGAGCGCATGGTGCAGGCCGCGCTGGACGCGGCCATGCGCGACCGCACCACGCTGGTCATCGCCCACCGCCTGGCCACGGTGCAGCGCGCCGACCGCATCCTGGTGCTGGACCACGGGCGCCTGGTCGAGCAGGGCACCCACGCCGAGCTGGTGGCGCGCGGTGGGGTGTACGCGGGCCTGGCGGCGCTGCAGTTCGGGGCGTGAGCGGCCCAGGAGGTTATGCGTTTCGCGCATGGCCTGATTGGCAAGCGGCCTTGGACAGCGGCGAGGCCCACGCCTACAGTGCGCCGCAGTCGCCAACCCGGCGTCGCACCCCCTGCGGAGCACCACCATGCACCCCTCCACGGCACCCGCGGCCTTCACCCAGGCCCTGCCCTCCTACCTCGACCCCCAGCACCTTGGCCCGTGGGGCACCTACCTGCAACAGGTCGACCGCGTCGCCCCGCACCTCGGCCCGCTGGCGCGCTGGATCGACACCCTCAAACGCCCGAAGCGCACGCTCATCGTGGATGTGCCGATCCACCTGGACAACGGCACCGTGGCCCACTTCGAGGGCTACCGCGTGCAGCACAACACCAGCCGCGGCCCGGGCAAGGGCGGCGTGCGCTTCCACCAGGACGTGACGTTGTCGGAGGTGATGGCCCTGTCCGCGTGGATGTCGATCAAGAACGCGGCGGTCAACGTGCCTTATGGCGGCGCCAAGGGCGGCATCCGCGTCGATCCGCGCCAGCTGTCGCGCGGTGAGCTCGAGCGCGTGACCCGCCGCTACACCAGCGAGATCGGGATCATCATCGGCCCGAGCAAGGACATCCCCGCGCCCGACGTCAACACCAACGAGCAGGTGATGGCCTGGATGATGGACACCTACTCGATGAACGAGGGTGCCACCGCCACCGGCGTGGTCACCGGCAAACCGGTCGACCTCGGCGGCTCGCTCGGCCGCCGCGAAGCGACCGGGCGCGGCGTGTTCACCGTGGGCAGCGAAGCGGCGCGCCGCATCGGGCTGGAGCTGCGGGGCGCGCGGGTGGCGGTGCAAGGCTTCGGCAACGTCGGCGGCGTCGCGGGCAAGCTGTTTGCCGAGGCCGGCGCGCGCGTGGTGGCCGTGCAGGACCACGGCGGCACGATCTACCGCGAGGCCGGGCTGGACGTGCCCGCGCTGCTGGCCCACGTGGCAGCCCACGGGTCGGTGGCGGGCTTCGCGCACGCCGAAGTCATGGCGCCCGACACCTTCTGGGATGTGCCCTGCGACATCCTCATCCCCGCCGCGCTCGAGGGCCAGATCACGGAAGCCAACGCCGGGCGCATCACCGCGCGGCTGGTGATCGAGGGCGCCAACGGCCCGACCACCCCCCAGGCCGACGACATCCTGCAAGAACGCGGCGTGCTGGTGCTGCCCGACGTGATCGCCAACGCCGGCGGCGTGACGGTGAGCTACTTCGAGTGGGTGCAGGACTTCTCCAGCTTCTTCTGGAGCGAAGAGGAGATCAACGCCCGGCTGGTGAAGATCATGACCGAGGCCTTCGCCGCCGTGTGGCAGGTCGCGCAAGACAAGAACGTCAGCCTGCGTACCGCCACCTTCATCGTCGCCTGCCGCCGCATCCTCCACGCGCGCGACCTGCGCGGGCTGTATCCCTGACACCCCCCTGCGCCGCCCCCTACTGCATGTCCTTGAGGGCGGGGAGCATGGGCAGCGGCAGCACCTCGACACCTTCTTCGAGCAAGGCCACGGCCTCCTCGGCGGTGGTGCGGCCGCGGATGTTGCGGTGTTCGATATCGCCGTGGTGCATGGCACGGGCTTGCTCGGCGAAACGTTCGCCGACGTCTTCGGTCTGGGCGACGATCTCCCGCATGGCGCGCAGCATGCGCGCCTGCAGTTCGGCCAGTTCGGCGTGGGCGGGATGGTTGCTTACCGCCACCTCGCGCGCGTCGCCCACCGCGGGGGCCGGGCTGTCACCACGCGCGGTGCGCAGGTTCAGGCGAGGCGCCGAGAGCATCTTGCGCACGCCGGCGTCGCCACAGAGCGGGCAGGTAACCAGGCCACGCGACTGCTGGTCGTTGAAATCGTCCTCGGAAGCGAACCAGCCTTCGAACACGTGCTGGTGCGCGCATTGCAGGTTGAGCACCTTCATGGCGCCGGATTATCCCGCCAGTCGAGAACCCACGTGCCGGCGAGAACGTTCTGCAGCCACAGCGCGCCCACCAGCGTCTTGCAATCGATCACCCGGCCATCGCGGCACATCGCCATGAGCTCGTCGGGCGATGCGCTGAACACGTCCAGGAACTCACCGGCGTCGAGCGCGCGTTCGCCCGCGCTCAGACCGCGGGCGAACCAGATGTCGATCACCTCGTCGGAGTACGCAATGGTCGGTGCCAGGCGGCCGGCGAAGGCCCAGGCAGTCGCGCGGTAACCCGTCTCTTCGCGCAATTCCCGCACCGCACAGGCCAGGCTGCCCTCGCCCGGGTCGAGCTTGCCGGCCGGAAACTCGACCATCACGGCCTGCATCGGGTGGCGGTACTGCCGCTCGAGCACGACGCGGCCGTCGTCCAGCAGCCCGATCACCATCACCGCGCCGGGGTGCAAGACGAACTCACGCGTGGCATCCTGGCCGTCCGGCAGGCGCACGGTATCTCGCACCACGTGCAGGAAGTGACCGCGGAGCAGCTCCTCGCGCGACAGCCGTGTCTCACGCAGGTGATCGGCGTCGGGGTTCATCGTGGCAGGTCAAGCGCCGCGGCGCTTGAACAGGTAGCGGTACACGAAGCCCGGGAACGCCAGCGTGAGGAAGAGCGAGGCGGTGGTGACGTAGAACTCCCAGCCTTGCGGGTGGATTTGCCCGGCGTGTTTTTCCAGCGCGAAGCCCAGCCCGCCCACCACGGCGTACCAGAACACCAGTTCGGCGAGACGGCCCCACAGCGGCTTGGCGCTGCCGCGGGGAATCACCGCCAGCCAGCGGTCGTTGAGAAACGGCAGGTTGGCCGCCAGCAAGGCGGCCAGCAGCACCAACGCGATCGAGGAAGAGGTGTCCATGGTGCTGCTCTGAGCGCGGCAGAGACCGGCGGTTCCCGCGCGGCGGTCAGCCGGCGAGGCCCGCGACGGCCTGGGCGCACAGCGCCATCAGCCCGCCCGGCACGATGCCGAGGACCAGCACCAGCGCCGCATTGATGCCGAGCACCGCCCGCGCGTCCGCGGGCGCTTCGATCGGCGCGGTCTGCGTGGGGGCGTCGAAGTACATGACCTTGACCAGGCGCAGGTAATAGAAGGCGCCAATCAGCGACATCAGCACGGCAAAGACGGCCAGCCCGACATAGAAGCCGCCACCCACCGCCAGCAGCGCCTGCAGCACAGCCAGCTTCGCGTAGAAGCCCACCAGCGGCGGTATGCCGGCCAGCGAGAACATGCACACGGCCATGATCCCCGCCATCAGCGGGCTGCGCTGGTTCAGACCGGCCAGGTCGCTGATCTCGTCGGATTCAAAGCCGGCGCGGGAGAGCAGGATGATCACGCCGAAGGTACCCAGGGTGGTGAGCACGTAGGTCACGACGTAGAACATGGCCGATCCGTACGCGTTGGCCATGTTGCTGGTGTCACCGGGGACAACGCCTGCCATCAGGCCGAGCAGCATGAAACCCATCTGCGCGATGGTGGAGAAGGCCAGCATGCGCTTGACGTTGGTCTGAGCGATGGCCGCCAGGTTGCCCACCAGCAGCGACATCACCGCCATCACGCCGAGCATTTGCTGCCAGTCGATGGCCAGCGGTGCCATGCCTTCGACCAGCAGGCGGATCACGATGGCAAACGCAGCGAGCTTGGGTGCGCCGCCCACGATCAGGGTCACGACAGTCGGCGCGCCGTGGTACACGTCGGGCACCCACAGGTGGAAAGGCGCCGCGCCCAGCTTGAAGGCCAGGCCGGCGACCGTGAACACCAGACCCAGCACCAGAACCTGCTGCGACCCCTTGAGCGTGGCCTCACCGCCCGCCATGGCCTGCAGCACCTCGACCACCTGCAGGGAGCCAGTGGCGCCGTAGACCATCGACAGGCCGTACAGCAGGAAACCGCTGGCCAGCGCGCCCAGCACAAAGTACTTCATGGCGGCTTCGGTGGCCGCGAGGTCGTCGCGCCGCAAGGCCACCAGCGCGTAGCTCGACAGGGTCAGCAGCTCGAGGCCCAGGTAGATCACCAGGAAGTTGTGGCCGGAGATCATCACGAAGATGCCCAGCAGCGCGAACATGGCGAGGATGTGCAGTTCACCGCCGCGGAGCATGTCGCGGGCCCCGGCGTAGACGCGCCCGTACACCAGCGTCACCATCATGGCTACCGCGGCAAAGCACTTGAGCCAGTTGCCCATCGGGTCGGAGACGATCATGCCGCCAAAGCCGGTGATCGCCTGCCCGCTGGACCCGGCCATGCCGAGCAGCACCGCCACCACGCCGAGGGTGAGCAGGGTGAGCGCGTGCGTGGCGCCGCGCAGGGGACTCTTCACGGTGAGGTCGACCAGCGCAATCACGCAGGCCATCACCAGCAACAGGATTTCCGGATACGCCGCGATCCAGCTGAGCTTGTCAATCATGGGAACCTTCTGTGTGTGTGCGTCGGCCGGCGGGGCTCAATTGGGCAACTTGGACACGGCCACGTGGCGCAGCAGCTCGGTCACGGCGGGGTCCATCACGTCGGTGAAGGGCTTGGGGTGCACGCCCATGTAAATCACCATGATCGCCAGCAGCGCCATGACGAAGAACTCCCGCGCGTTGAGATCGGTCAGGGCCTTGACATCGTCGTTGCCCGGTGCGCCGAGGTAGACCCGCTTGAACATCCAGAGCGAATAGGCCGCCCCGAAGATCAGCGCCGACGCCGCCAGCAAACCCACCCAGAAATTGGCCTTCACCGCCGCCAGGATCACCATCCACTCGCCAACGAAGCCAGCCGTCCCGGGCAGGCCGCAGTTGGCCATGGTGAACAGCAGGGCAAACGCGGCGAAGCGGGGCATCGTGTTGACCACACCGCCGTAGGCCGCGATGTCGCGCGAGTGCACCCGGTCGTACAGCACACCGATCGACAGGAACATGGCGGCGGACACGAAGCCGTGCGAAATCATCTGCACGATCGCGCCGGAAACCCCGAGGTCGCTGAACACGAAGAAGCCGAGGGTCACAAAGCCCATGTGGGCGACCGACGAGTAGGCCACCAGTTTCTTCATGTCCTGCTGGACCATGGCCACCAGACCCACGTAGATCACGGCCACCAGCGACAGGCCGATCATCAGCCCCGCCCATTCGTGCGACGCATCGGGCAGGATCGGCAGCGAGAAGCGCAGGAAGCCGTAGGCGCCCAGCTTGAGCATGATCGCGGCCAGCACGGCGGAGCCGCCCGTGGGCGCTTCGACGTGCACGTCGGGCAGCCAGGTGTGCACCGGCCACATCGGCACCTTCACCGCAAAGGCCGCGAAAAACGCGAAGAACAGCAGCGTCTGCGTGCTGGCGTCGAGCGGCAGCTTGTACCAGTCGGTGAGCGCAAAACTGCCGCCGGCCTTCATGTACAGCACGATGAGCGCCACCAGCATCAGCAGCGAACCCAGCAGGGTGTAGAGGAAGAACTTGAAGGCGGCGTAGATTTTGTTCGGGCCGCCCCAGATGCCGATGATCAGGTACATCGGGATCAGCGTGGCCTCGAAGAACACGTAGAACAGCATCGCGTCCTGCGCGGTGAATACACCGATCATCAGGCCGGAGAGGATGAGGAACGCGCCCATGTACTGGTTGACGCGCTCGGTGATGACCTCCCAGCCGGCAATCACCACGATCACCGTGATGAACGCGGTGAGCAGCACCAGCCACAGGGAAATGCCGTCGACGCCCAGGTGGTAGTGGATGTTGAATCGCTCAATCCAGACCGCCTTCTCCACGAGCTGCATCGCGGCGCTGCCGACCTCAAAGCCGGTGTACACCGGCACCGTGACGGCCAGACCGGCCACAGCACCGACCAGCGCGATCCAGCGCACCGCCGGGGCCTGATCGTCGCGACCGAACGCGAGCAGGATGACGCCGAAAAAGATGGGCGTCCAGATGGCAAGGCTCAGCAAACCCATGGTGTTGTTCTTCCTCGTGTGTGTGTCAGGGCTTACCGGGCCAGCCAGACAAAGTAGGTCATGAACAGCAACACGCCCACCAGCATCATCAGCGCGTAGTGGTACAGGTAGCCGGTCTGCACACGGCGGACCAAGCCCGCCACGAGACCCACGATCTTCCAGCTGGCGTTGACCACGCCCCCCTCGATGACGCCGCGGTCACCGCCCTTCCAAAGTCCAATGCCCAGGCCCCGTGCGCCACGGGCCAGCACGTTCTCGTTGAACCAGTCGAGGTAGTACTTGTTCTCCAGCACGGTGACCAGCGGCTTGAGCGCACGGCCCATGGCGGCCGGCACGGCCGGGTTCACCAGATACATGTACCAAGCGGCGATCGCGCCGGCGGCGGCGAGGTACAGCGGCGGGGTGCTGAACGCGTGACCCACCATGGCCAGCGGGCCGTGGAAGATCTCGGCGAAGCGGGTCATCGCCGGGTGGGCCGCGGCGTTGATCGTGATGGCGTCGCGGAAGAACTCGCCAAATACCAGCGGCTCGATGGTGAGGTAGCCGATGAACACCGACGGGATGGCCAGCAACACCAGCGGGACCGTGACAACCCACGGCGATTCATGGGGCGAGCCGCCATGGCCATGGTCGTCGTGGTGATCGTCGTGGTGCGCGTCCGGGTTCTGGTCGTAGCGCTCCTTGCCGTGGAAGACCAGGAAGTACAGGCGGAACGAATAGAACGAGGTGACGAACACCCCGGCGAGCACGGCGAAGTAGGCAAACCCGGAGCCCGGCAGGTTGCTGAAGTGGGCCGTCTCGATGATGGAGTCCTTCGAGTAGAAGCCCGAAAACAGCGGCGTGCCGATCAGGGCCAGCGTGCCCAGCAGGGACGTGATCCAGGTGATCGGCATGTACTTGCGCACGCCGCCCATCCATCGGATGTCCTGGTTGTGGTGCATGCCCATGATCACCGAGCCCGCGGCCAGGAACAGCAGCGCCTTGAAGAAGGCGTGGGTCATCAGGTGGAAGACGGCCACCGAGTAGGCCGAGGCACCGAGCGCCACGGTCATGTAGCCGAGCTGGGACAGCGTGGAATAAGCCACCACCCGCTTGATGTCGTTCTGGATGATGCCGAGGAAGCCCATGAACAAGGCGGTGATGGCACCGATCACGATGATGAAGTTCAGCGCCGCGTCGGACAGTTCAAACACCGGCGACATCCGCGCCACCATGAAGATGCCGGCGGTCACCATCGTGGCCGCGTGGATCAGCGCGGAGATCGGCGTGGGACCCTCCATCGAGTCGGGCAGCCAGACGTGCAGCGGGAACTGCGCACTCTTGCCCATCGCGCCGATGAACAGGCAGATGCAGATCACGGTGACCAGCAGCCAGTCGGTGCCGGGGAAGGTCAACGTGGCGATCTCGCCGGTCTTGGCAAAGATCTCGGTGTAGTTCAGGCTGCCGGTGTAGGCCACGATCAGGCCAATGCCCAGGATGAAGCCGAAGTCGCCCACGCGGTTGACCAGGAAGGCCTTCATGTTGGCGAAGATCGCCGTGGGCTTGTTGAACCAGAAACCGATCAGCAGGTACGACACCAGCCCCACCGCCTCCCAGCCGAAGAACAGCTGCAGCAGGTTGTTGCTCATGACCAGCATGAGCATCGAGAAAGTGAAGAGCGAGATGTAGGCGAAGAAGCGGTTGTAGCCGGCGTCTTCTTCCATGTAGCCGATGGTGTACAGGTGGACCATCAGCGAAACGAAGGTCACCACGACCATCATCATCGCGGTCAGGCCATCGACCAGAAAGCCGATTTCCATCTTGAGGCCACCCACCACCATCCATTCGTAGATGGTCTGGTTGAAGCGGGCGCCGTGCATCACGTCCCACAGCGTCATGGCCGACAGGACAAAGGCGACCAGCACGCCAAGGATGGTGGCGGTGTGCGAGGCGCGCCGGCCAATCACGTTGCCACCGAAGGCGGTGCCCAGGATGCCGGCGACGGCCGAGCCCACCAGCGGCGCCAGGGGCACGGCCAGCAGGGTGCTTGCGGAAAGGGTGTTGCTCATGGATGTGCCTGTGCGTGCCGGGCCGGGGCGTCAGCCCTTGAGGCGGTTGAGTTCCTCCACGCTGATCGAAGCGCGGTTGCGGAACAGCAGGACCAGGATGGCCAGACCGATGGCGGACTCGGCCGCAGCGACGGTCAGGATGAAGAAGACGAACACCTGGCCATGCATGTCGCCCAGAAAGTGCGAGAAGGCCACGAAATTCATGTTGACCGCCAGCAGCATCAGTTCGATGGCCATCAGCAGCACGATCAGGTTCTTGCGGTTGAGGAAGATGCCCACCACCGAAATGGCGAACAGCACGGCGCCCACCGCCAGGAAATGGCCCAGAGTCAGTGTGGAGCTCATGCCTTGCCCTCCTCGGCCGGCGTGGTGTCGGGAGCGGTACGGGCAGTGGCAGCCATCGGCACCACCACCAGACGGTCGCTGGCGCGGACCTTGACCTGATCACCGGGATTGATGGCTTTGCTGTCTTTGCGCTGGCGCAGCGTCAGCGCGATGGCAGCAACCATGGCCACCAGCAAAATCACCGCCGCCACCTGGATCGGGTAGAGGTACTCGGTGTAGAGCAGCACGCCGAGGGCGTGGGTGTTGGACACAGGTGCCGGCGCCACGGCCGCGCCGGTGGCGATGGTGGGAAAGCCCGCCCACAGCACGGCGATCAGTTCGGCCGCCACCACACCACCGAGCAAGGCCGCCAGCGGAAAGTGCTTCCAAAAACCCTGCCGCAGTCCGTCCATGTTGATGTCAAGCATCATCACAACGAAGAGGAACAGCACCATCACCGCGCCGAGGTACACCAGGACCAGCGTGATGCCCAGAAACTCGGCCTTGAGAAGCAGCCAGAGGGCTGAGGCTTGCGAGAAGGCAAGCATGAGGTAGAGCACCGCGTGCACCGGGTTGCGCGCGGTGACGACGCGGTAGGCGGCAAACAGCAGCACCGCCGCGAACAGATAAAAGAAGCCGGTCTGGAAGTCCATGGAGGGAATCGGCGTTGGGCGTTCAGCGTGGATCGGGTCGGGAGCGCGGGCTCGGTGAACGCAACGCGCCCATCACGCCCGCCCGGTCAGCGGTAGGGCGCGTCGGCCGCTTTGGCGGCGGCGATCTGGGGTTCGTAGCGGTCGCCCACGGCCAGCAGCATCTCTTTCGTGAAGTAGAGATCGCCGCGCTTTTCGCCGTGGTATTCGAAGATGTGGGTCTCGACGATCGAGTCCACCGGGCAGCTTTCTTCGCAGAAGCCGCAGAAGATGCACTTGGTGAGATCGATGTCGTAGCGGGTGGTGCGCCGGGTGCCGTCGTCGCGCACGTCGCTCTCGATGGTGATGGCCATCGCCGGGCACACCGCCTCGCACAGCTTGCAGGCGATGCACCGCTCCTCACCGTTCTCGTAACGGCGCAGGGCGTGCAGGCCGCGGAAGCGCGGCGACAGGGGCGTTTTTTCTTCCGGGAACTGCACAGTCACTTTGCGGGCAAAGGCGTAGCGACCGGTCAGGGCCATGCCCTTGAACAGTTCCACGAGCAAAAAGCTCTTGAAGAAATCGCGCAGCGAAAAAGGGGCAACAACGGCCGGTTGGGCAACGGTGGTCGACATGGGGGTGCTCTCCGCCGGGGCTTACTTCCAGATGTTCCAGGGCGTCTGCATCAGGGCGCCGACCAGCAGCAGCCACACGAGCGTGACGGGGATAAAAATCTTCCAGCCCAGCCGCATGATCTGGTCGTAGCGGAACCGCGGGAAGGTGGCCCGAATCCAGATGAACAGGGACACGACAAAGAAGGTCTTCAGGCCCAGCCAGATCCAGCCCGGGATCGCGTTGAACAGCGCACTGTCGATGGGCGGCAGCCAGCCCCCGAGGAACATGAGCACCGCCAGGATCGACACCAGCCACATGCTGGCGTATTCGGCCAGGAAGAAGATGGCAAAGCCCATGCCCGAGTACTCGACCATGTGACCGGCCACGATCTCGGCCTCGCCCTCGACCACGTCGAAGGGATGGCGGTTGGTCTCGGCAACGCCGGAGATCAGGTAGACGATGAACACCGGCAGCAGCGGCAACCAGTTCCAGGACAGGAAGTTCAGACCTTCTTCGGCCGCCATGCCACGGCCCTGCGAAGCCACGATTTCGGCGAGGTTGAGACTGCCGGCGGTCATCACCACGATGAGGAAGCAGAAACCGATCGCGATTTCGTAACTCACCATCTGGGCCGAAGCGCGCAAGGCACCCAGGAAGGCGTATTTCGAGTTCGAGGCCCAGCCGGCGATGATCACGCCATAGACCTCGATCGAGGTAATCGCGAGGATCACCAGCAGGCCCGCGTTGACGTTCGCCAGCACGGTCTCGGGACCAAAGGGAATGGCCACCCACGCGGCCAGCGCCGGCATGATGGCCATGATCGGCCCGAGGCGGAACAGGCCATTGCTGGCGGCGCTGGGGCGGATCAGTTCTTTGGTCAGCAGCTTGAGGGCGTCAGCGATCGGCTGCAGCAGGCCAAAAGGGCCCACGCGGTTGGGGCCGTGACGCACCTGCATCCAGCCCAGCAGCTTGCGCTCCCACAGGGTGAGATAAGCCACCGCGCCCATCAGGGGTGCCAGCACGGCCACGATCTTCAGCAGGTTCCAGATCACCGGCCAGGCGGCGGTGGTCCACCAGGGGGCGGCGATGAGACCGAGGCCGCCGTTGTACATCGCGTCGATCATGCGCTGGCTCCGGCGGTGGCGCGGGCGTCCGCGGTGAGTTGCAGGGCCGGTGCACGGCGGACCAGACCGTCGAGCTGGTAGATGGCGGCAGTGCACGGCGACGACGGCGCGGGCGCGAGATCCACCGCGGCCGAGGTGGTGTTGTTCAGGCGCGCGGCATCGACGCACGCGCCGACCGCCACGCCCGGGAGGGCGGCGGCGAGCACGGCGGGCGTGCCGTCGGCGTCAAAACCAGGGAGACCCAGCAGGTTGCCCAGCACGCGCAGCACCTTCCACGCCGGCCGGGTTTCGCCCAGGGGGCGGACGACCGCGTGGAAGCTCTGCAGTCGGCCCTCGGCGTTGACAAACGAACCGGACGTCTCGGAGAACGGAGCGATCGGCAGGAGCACATCGCTCACGTCCAGGTTGGTCTTGAAAGGACTGAGCGTGACAACCATGTCCGCGCTGGTCAGGCCCTGCAGACCGGCGCCGGTGTCCTCGGCTTCCACGTTCAGCAACACGGCCGCCTTCAGACCGCCGGCGAGCATGCGCGAGGCATCGAGGCCGCCGTTGCCCGGCAGCGCGCGCACCAGCTGGGCGCCGACCGTGTTGGCCGCTTCGGTGAGGTAGCCGACGGTCGCGCCGGTGTGGGTTCCGATGAACTGGGCGAGTGCCAGCAAGCTGGATGCGCGGGCGTGGTGGGCGGCCGCGTTGCCGAGCAGCACGGCCTTCTGTTCGCCGCCCAACAGGGATTGGGCGATGGCGCGCTGCGCTTCGTCGGCCGTGACCGAGACCGGAGCCGCCACGCCACGGGCCTCCGCCACCGCAGCGGCCACGCCAGCGAGCGCGGTCACCCACTGGCGGCTGTCGCTGAGCAGGGTGTGCTTCACCGCCATGGCCCACGCGGGCGCGGCGTCGACCAGCGCGCTGACCTGCGCACCGTGGCGCACAGCCTGACGGATGCGCTGCGCGAACAGCGGGTGGTCCTTGCGCAGGTTCGAGCCCACGACCAGCACCCGCTGCAGCGTGGACAGCTCGGCGATCGGTCGGCCCAGCCACCGGGCCTGCCCCGCCGGTGCAGCGTTGCCCCCGTCGGCGGCGCGCAAGCGGGTGTCGATGTTTTCACTGCCCAGGCCACGCACCAGCGCGCCGGCCAGGGCGAGTTCCTCGACGGTGCTGTGCGGACTGGCCAGCAGGCCAATCGATGCAGCGCCGTGGTTGCTGCGGATCTGCTGCAGGCCGTTGGCCACGTACTCCAGCGCGGTCTGCCAATCGACCGTTTTCCACTCGCCGCCCTGCTTGAGCATCGGTTCGGTGAGGCGATCGGGACCGTTCAGGGCCTCGTAGCTGAAGCGGTCGCGGTCAGCGATCCAGCATTCATTGACCGCCTCGTTTTCAAGCGGCACAACCCGCATCACGCGGTGGTTCTTCACCTGCACGATCAGGTTGGCGCCGGTGCTGTCGTGCGGACTCACGCTCTTGCGGCGCGACAACTCCCAGGTGCGGGCGCTGTAGCGGAAGGGCTTGCTGGTCAGCGCGCCAACCGGGCAGATGTCGATCATGTTGCCCGACAGCTCGGAATCCACCGACTGGCCGACAAAGGTTTCAATCTCGGCGTGTTCGCCGCGATGGCTCATGCCCAGCTCCATCACGCCGGCGATTTCCTGGCCGAAGCGCACGCAGCGGGTGCAGTGGATGCACCGGCTCATTTCCTCCATGGAGATCAGCGGACCGACATCCTTGTGGAACACCACGCGCTTTTCTTCCTGGTAGCGCGAGCCGGAACCGCCGTAGCCCACCGCGAGATCCTGCAGCTGGCATTCACCACCCTGGTCGCAGATCGGGCAGTCCAGCGGGTGGTTGATGAGCAGAAACTCCATCACCGACTTCTGGGCCTTGACCGCCTTGTCGCTTTGCGTGCGGACAATCATGCCCTGCGTCACGGGCGTGGCGCACGCGGGCATGGGCTTGGGCGCCTTCTCCACGTCCACGAGGCACATGCGGCAGTTGGCCGCGATGGACAGCTTCTTGTGGTAGCAGAAGTGGGGGATGTAGGTGCCGGCTTTTTCGGCCGCATGCATCACCATGCTGCCCGGGGGCACCTCGACCTTCTGGCCGTCGAGTTCGATTTCAACCATAACGGGGTCCGTGTTCCGGTGTTCAGGAGGCCGAGGCCGGCGCCGACTGGGCCGCGGCGATCTTGGCCTCGAACTCGTGGCGGAAGTGCTTGATCATGGCGCGCACCGGCATCGCGGCGGCATCGCCGAGGGCGCAGATGGTGCGGCCCATGATGTTCTCGGCCACGTTGTCCAGCAGCGCCATGTCCTCGGGGCGGCCCTGGCCGCGGTCGATGCGGTCGACCATGCGCCACAGCCAACCCGTGCCTTCGCGACAGGGCGTGCACTGGCCGCAGCTCTCGTGCATGTAGAAGTAGGACAGCCGCTTGAGCGAGCTGACCATGTCGCGGCTGTCGTCCATGACGATCACCGCGCCGGAACCCAGCATGGAGCCGGCCTTGGCGATGGAGTCGTAGTCCATCGTGCAGTCCATCATGATGTGCGCCGGCAGAACCGGGGCCGAGGACCCGCCAGGGATCACGGCCTTGAGCGAGCGCCCCTTGCGCACACCACCGGCAAGCTCCAGCAGCTTGCTGAACGGCGTGCCGAGCGGGATCTCGTAGTTGCCGGGCATTTCCACGTCGCCGCTGACCGAGAAGATCTTCGTGCCGCCGTTGTTGGGCTTGCCGCACTCCAGATACGCCTGCCCGCCGTGCCGGATGATCCACGGCACCGCCGCGAAGGTCTCGGTGTTGTTGATGGTGGTCGGCTTGCCGTAAAGGCCGAAGCTGGCCGGAAACGGCGGCTTGAAGCGGGGCTGGCCCTTCTTGCCTTCGAGCGACTCCAGCAACGCGGTCTCTTCACCGCAGATGTAGGCGCCGAAGCCATGGAACGCGTGCAGCTGAAAGCTGAAGGCGCTGCCCAGGATGCGGTCGCCGAGCAGGCCGGCGGCCCGCGCCTCTTCCAGCGCGGCCTCGAAACGCTCGTAGACCTGGAAGATCTCGCCGTGGATGTAGTTGTAGCCCACGGAAATGCCCATCGCGTACGCCGCGATCGCCATGCCTTCGATGACGATGTGCGGGTTGTACATGAGGATGTCGCGGTCCTTGCAGGTGCCCGGCTCGCCCTCATCGGAGTTGCAGACGAGGTACTTCTGGCCCGGGAACTGGCGCGGCATGAAGCTCCACTTCAGGCCGGTCGGGAAACCGGCGCCACCGCGTCCGCGCAGGGCCGATTCTTTGACCGTGGCGATCACCTGGTCGGGCGTCAGCCCTTCGCCGCCATCCTGGCCCAGGATCTTGCGCAGCGCCTGGTAGCCGCCGCGCGCCTCGTAGTCCTTCAGGAACCAGTTCTTGCCATCCAGCCCGGCGTAGATCTGCGGGTTGATGTGACGGCCGTGGAAACAGGTCTGAACACCCGTGGCGCTGAATTGCTCGATGATCTGTTGCGCGTTCATCCGGCGTGGCCCTCCGCGGCCCGCAGGCCGTCGATCAGCTGGTCGAGCTTGTCCTGGCTCATGAAGCTGCACATGTGGCGGTCATTGACCAGCATGACCGGCGAGTCGGCGCAGGCGCCCAGGCATTCGCTCTGCTGCAGCGTGAACAGGCCGTCGGCGGTGGTCTCGCCCATGGCGATGCCCAGTTTCTTTTCCAGGTGGTGCAGGGCTTTCTGACCGTCGCGCAACTGGCAAGGCAGGTTGGTGCAGACGTTGAGCTTGAACTTGCCCACCGGCCGCTGGTTGTACATGTTGTAGAAGGTCGTGACCTCGTGCACCGCGATCGGCTCGACACCCAGGTACGCCGCCAGCGCGGCCTCGGCCTCGGCGCTGACCCAGCCCTGTTCCTGCTGGATGATGGACAGGCAGGCCATCACAGCCGAGATGCGCTGTTCGGGCGGGTACTTGGCCACCTCGCGGTCGAAGCGAACCAGGGTGGCCGCCGAGAAGGTGATGGGCGTGCTCATCGGTCGATCTCCCCGAAAACGATGTCCATGGTGCCGATGATGGCCACGGCGTCGGCGAGCATGTGGCCGCGCGCCATCTCGTCGAGCGAGGCGAGGTGTGCAAAACCCGGCGCACGGATCTTCAGGCGGTAAGGCTTGTTGGCGCCGTCGCTGACCAGGTAGATGCCGAACTCTCCCTTGGGATGTTCGACCGCGGCGTAGGCCTCGCCCTCGGGCACGTGGAAGCCTTCGGTAAAGAGCTTGAAGTGGTGGATCAGCTCTTCCATGTTCGACTTCATCGCCTCGCGCGCGGGCGCTGCCACCTTGTGGTTGTCGGTGATCACCGGCCCGGGGTTGGCGCGCAGCCAGTCAACGCACTGCTTGATGATCCGGTTGGACTGCTTCATCTCCTCCATGCGGACGAGGTAGCGATCGTAGGTGTCGCCGGTTTTGCCGACGGGGATGTCGAACTGCAGCCGGTCGTACACGTCGTAGGGCTGCTTCTTGCGAAGGTCCCACGCGATACCCGAGCCGCGCAACATCGGCCCGGTCATGCCCAGGCTGAGTGCGCGCTCCGGCGTGACGACGCCGATACCCACGGTGCGCTGCTTCCAGATGCGGTTGTCGGTCAGCAGCGTGTGGTATTCGTCGAGGTAGGTCGGGAAACGCTTCGTGAAGTCGTCGATGAAGTCGAGCAGCGAGCCCTGGCGGTTCTGGTTCAGTTCGTCGATCGCGCGCTGGTTGCGGATCTTGCTGGCCTGGTACTGCGGCATGCTGTCCGGCAGATCGCGGTACACGCCGCCCGGACGGAAGTAGGCCGCGTGCATGCGGGCTCCGGAGACCGCTTCGTACATGTCGAAGAGGTCTTCGCGTTCGCGGAAGGCGTAG
The DNA here is from genome assembly GCF_057219855.1 of Hydrogenophaga sp. T66. Classification (NCBI taxonomy): domain Bacteria; kingdom Pseudomonadati; phylum Pseudomonadota; class Betaproteobacteria; order Burkholderiales; family Comamonadaceae; genus Hydrogenophaga; species Hydrogenophaga sp. T66. The sequence continues at coordinate 1,865,532 of NZ_JBXVVX010000001.1, forward strand.
ATCAGGATCGTGGAGCTGCCGCAATCGTTGCCGTGGGAGCCCAGCCACATGAGGTGGTTGAGCAGGCGGGTGATCTCGCTGAACATCACGCGGATGTACTGGGCGCGGACCGGCACCTCTATGCCCAGCAGTTTCTCGATGGCCAGGCAGTAGGCGTGCTCGTTGCACATCATCGACACATAGTCCAGCCGGTCCATGTACGGCAGCGACTGGATGTAGGTCTTGTGCTCGGCGAGCTTTTCCGTGGCACGGTGCAGCAGGCCAATGTGCGGGTCTGCGCGCTGCACCACTTCGCCATCGAGCTCAAGCACCAGACGCAGCACGCCGTGGGCGGCTGGGTGCTGAGGGCCGAAGTTCAGGGTGTAGTTTTTGATTTCTGCCATGTCGGTGTGCCTCGCGCGGGGGTCAGTGCAGGCCGCCGTAGTGGTCTTCGCGGATCACCCGGGGGGTGATCTCGCGGGGCTCGATGCTGACCGGCTCGTAAATGACGCGCTGACGCTCGGCGTCGTAGCGCATCTCGACGTGACCGGAAAGCGGGAAGTCCTTGCGGAAGGGATGGCCGATGAAGCCGTAGTCGGTGAGGATGCGGCGCAGGTCGGTGTGACCTTCGAACACGATGCCGAACAGGTCAAAGGCTTCGCGCTCATACCAGTTCGCGCTCGACCAGAGTTCCGTCACTGAAGGCATCACCGGAAAGTCATCGTCGGCGCAGAAAGCCCGCACACGCACCCGCTGGTTCAACGACACGGACAGCAGGTGGGCGACCACGGCAAACCGGGCTCCCTCCCAGCGACCGTCACCGTACTGGACGTAATCCAGTCCGCACAGATCGACGAGCTGCTCAAAGGCCGCCCCGGGCGCATCGCGCAGCGTCTGCATGACGGCAAGGTAATCGGCCGCGGCCACGGTGACCGTCACCTCGCCGCGGGCAACGACCACGTCGCGGGCGCGATCGCCCAACAGATCGGCCAGCAGGGAGCGCAGCGCCTCGGGCGCCACGGCTACGGGAGTGGGGGTCAGGTCGGACATGGGCGGGCTCGCAGCAGGTGGGCGGACGGCGCGGTCACGCGCGGGCGATCGTCTGGGTGCGTCGGATCTTCTGCTGCAGCTGGATGATTCCGTACAGCAGGGCCTCGGCGGTCGGCGGACAGCCAGGCACATAGACATCCACCGGCACGATGCGGTCGCAGCCGCGGACCACGGAGTAGCTGTAGTGGTAGTAACCACCGCCGTTGGCGCACGAGCCCATAGACAACACCCAGCGCGGTTCGGCCATCTGGTCGTACACCTTGCGCAAAGCCGGGGCCATCTTGTTGCACAGCGTACCGGCCACGATCATCAAGTCGGACTGGCGCGGACTGGCGCGAAACACTTCGGAACCGAAACGGCCGATGTCGTAGCGGGCCGCGGCCGCGTGCATCATTTCCACGGCGCAGCAGGCCAGACCAAAGGTCATCGGCCACAGCGAACCGGTCTTGGCCCAGTTCACCACCGCGTCATAGCTCGTGGTGACAAAGCCTTCCTTGAACACACCTTCAATCATGGATCACTCCGCTGCGGCGGCCCGAACCGGGGCCGAACTCATTCCCAGTCGAGGGCGCCTTTTTTCCACTCGTAGGCGAACCCCACGGTGAGGATCGCGAGAAACACCACGCCAGCCAGGAAACCGGTCATGCCGATGTCGGTGAACGCCACCGCCCAAGGGATGAGGAACGCGATTTCGAGATCGAACAGGATGAAGAGGATGGCGACGAGGTAATAGCGCACGTCGAACTTCATGCGCGCGTCTTCAAAGGCCTCGAAGCCGCATTCGTAGGGGGAGTTCTTCTCGGCGTCCGGCAGATTGGGACCGAGGATGTAACCGAGCACCTGGGGAATCACCCCGACTGCAATGCCCACCAGGATGAACAGGAGGACGGGCAGGTACTGGTCGAGGCTCATGGTGATCGGTTCGGCTGGCGCGGCCCGCACGGGCCGCGCTGTCATGGATCTGGTGCCGACGGCGAGACTCGAACTCGCACAGCTTTCGCCACTACCCCCTCAAGATAGCGTGTCTACCAATTTCACCACGTCGGCTGGGTCTGCTTGTCAGTGTGACGCGTGGAGTCTTCGCGTTCCTGACAACCCGTAGAGTTTACCCTGATTTACCCCCGGTTTCGGGCGAGGTGCACGGCTTTTTGCACACCGCCCGCGGGGGGCTGCACCGGATCGGTGCGTTCGGTCACTTGCCAGGGATCTGGGCGGGGCCGGATGCCGGCGCCGCGGGCGTGGCCGGCGCGGCGGTGCCACCCGGAATCTGCTGCGCCGGATCGGCTGGCACGGCCGGGGTGACGGTCTCCAGCACGCTGCCCGACGAGGCCGGCGCGGCCGCACGCAGGTTGCCGAAATACGCCAGGCCCAGCGTGCAGGCCAGGAAGATCGTGGCGAGCACGGCCGTGCTGCGCGACAGGAAGTTGGCCCCGCCGCTTGCCCCGAACAGGCTGGCGGAACCGGCACCGCCGCCGCCAAAGGCGGCGCCGGCGTCGGCGCCTTTGCCGTGTTGCACAAGGATGAGGCCGATCATGCCCAGCGCGGACAGGATTTGGACAGCGAGCAGGAGGGTCAGAACGATGTTCATGGCTTGGGTGCGTGAAGCAAAGGGCGGCGGCTCAGGCAGCGGCCGCGATGATCTGGAGGAAGTCGGGCGCCTTGAGCGAGGCACCACCAATCAGGCCGCCGTTGATGTCGGGCTGGGCCAGCAGGCTGGCGGCGTTGGCGGCGTTCATGCTCCCGCCGTAGAGCAGCGGGACGCGGTCGGGGTGGGGCGTGGCTGCGGCGATCTGGGCACGCAACACGGCGTGCACCTGCTGCGCCTGCTCGGGACTGGCGGTCTTGCCGGTCCCGATGGCCCAGACGGGCTCGTACGCCACGACGATTTCGCTGGTGCAGTGGGCCACGGCATGGATCACGGCGGCGAGTTGCCGCTTGACCACCGCCTCGGTCTGCCCGGCTTCCCGCTCGGCCAGGGTCTCGCCCACGCACACGATCGGCGTGATGCCAGCCGCCAGGGCGCGCTGGGCCTTCTGGGCCACGGTGGCGTCGGTTTCGCCGTGGTATTGGCGGCGTTCCGAGTGGCCGACGATGGCGTAACGGCAGCCGAAATCGCGCAGCATGGCGGCAGACACCTCGCCGGTGTACGCGCCCTGCTCGTGGGCCGAGACGTCTTGCGCGCCCCACTGCAGCGAGGTTCCGGCCAGCAAGCCCTGGAGTTGCGCCAGGTAAGGCGCGGGGGCGCACACCGCCACCGCGGCCGAGGGCGGCGTGGTCAGACCCTCCCGCAGCGCGCGCAGCAGTGTCTCGTTGGCCGTCAGGCCGCCGTTCATCTTCCAGTTGCCGGCAATCAGTTTCTTCATGGTTGGCGTGAATGCGGTCTTGGTCTCGCTCAGTCCCAGCGGAGCATCAGCTTGCCAATATGCCGGTTGGACTCCATCAGGGCGTGGGCCTCGGCAGCCTGGCCGGGCGAGAACACACGATGGATCACGGGGCGGATGCGGCCATCGGCCAGCAGGGGCCAGACGTGTTCGCGCAGCGACGCGGCGATGGCGGCCTTGAAGGCCACCGGCCGGGGTCGCAGGGTGGAGCCGGTGATCGTGAGCCGGCGGCGCAACACCAGCCCGGCGTTGAAGGTCGAGGCCACGCCACCCTGAACGGCGATGATGACCAGACGACCATCCTCGGCCAGACACTCCACCTCGCGGGCCACGTAGTCGCCGGCCACCATGTCGAGGATCACATCAACCCCGCGACCGCCGGTCAGCTCCCGCGCCACGGCGGAGAAATCCTGCGTGCGGTAGTTGATCGCGTGGTCGGCGCCCAGCTCGCGGCAGGCGGCGCACTTGTCGTCGCTACCGCCGGTGGCGATGACGGTCGCACCAAACGCCTTGGCCATCTGGATCGCCGTCACACCGATGCCGCTCGTGCCACCTTGCACCAGGAACGTCTCGCCGGGCTGCAGGCGACCGCGGTCGAAAACGTTGCTCCACACGGTGAAGAACGTCTCCGGCAGCGACGCCGCGGCCACGTCGTCCAGGTCCGCGGGCACCGGCAGGCACTGCCCCACCGGCGCCACGCACCAGCGCGCGTAGCCGCCACCGGCCACCAGCGCGCAGACGCGGTCCCCGACGGCCAGACCAGCCGCCTTCAGGGTCGCCGCGTCGCCGGCCTCGATCACGCCCGCGACTTCCAGCCCGGGGATGTCGGAGGCGCCGGGCGGGACCGGGTAATTGCCGGTGCGCTGCAACACATCGGGCCGGTTCACGCCCGACGCGCTCACGCGGATCAGCACCTCGCCAGCGCCGGGCGACGGCACCGGCCGCTCGGCCAGGCGCAACACCTCGGGGCCGCCAAAGGCGGCGATTTCCACGACGGGCATCGAGGACGGCATGGGCTGGGTGCCTTTCCTGTGCGACTTACTGCTGCTGTTGCTGCTGGGCCTCGGCAGCGTGGCTGCCGCGATCGCTGTTGCGGTCGATCAGCGCCTTCATCGACAGCTTCACGCGGCCTTTCTCGTCGGTCTCGAGCACCTTGACCTTCACGATCTGACCTTCCTGCAGGTAATCGGTCACCTTTTCCACCCGCTCATGGGCGATCTGGCTGATGTGCAGCAGACCGTCCTTGCCGGGGAGCAGATTGATCAGCGCGCCGAAATCGAGGATCTTGGTGACCGGGCCTTCATAGACCTTGCCCACTTCGACCTCGGCCGTGATCTCGGCGATGCGGCGCTTGGCCTCTTCGGCGCGATCGCCGTCGGTGGAGGCGATGGTGATGGTGCCGTCTTCGCCGATGTCGATCTGCGTGCCGGTTTCTTCGGTCAGCGCGCGGATGGTGGCGCCGCCCTTGCCGATCACATCGCGGATCTTCTCGGGGTTGATCTTCATCGTGTACAGACGGGGCGCGAAGCTGCTGAGCTCGGTCTTGGCCTCGCCCATCGCTTCCTGCATCTTGCCCAGGATGTGCATGCGCGCTTCCTTGGCCTGCGCCAGCGCGACCTGCATGATTTCCTTGGTGATGCCCTGGATCTTGATGTCCATCTGGAGGGCGGTCACGCCATTGGTGGTGCCGGCCACCTTGAAGTCCATATCGCCGAGGTGATCTTCGTCACCCAGGATGTCGGTCAGCACCGCGAAACGGTTGCCATCCTTGATCAGGCCCATGGCGATGCCGGCCACGTGGGCCTTCATCGGCACGCCGGCGTCCATCAGCGCCAGGCAGCCGCCGCACACGGAGGCCATCGACGACGAACCGTTGGACTCGGTGATCTCGGAGACCACGCGGATGGTGTACGGAAACTCTTCCTTGGTCGGCAGCGCAGCCACAAGCGCACGCTTGGCCAGGCGGCCGTGGCCAATCTCGCGGCGCTTGGGCGAGCCCACACGGCCGGTTTCGCCGGTGGCGAAGGGCGGCATGTTGTAGTGGAGCATGAAGCGGTCGTCGTACTCGCCGGCCAGCGCATCGATCTTCTGAGCGTCGCGGTCGGTGCCCAGCGTGGCGATCACCAGTGCCTGGGTTTCGCCGCGGGTGAACAGCGCCGAGCCATGGGTGCGCGGCAGCACACCGTTGCGGATCTCGATCGGGCGCACGGTGCGCGTGTCGCGGCCGTCGATGCGCGGCTCGCCGGCGATGATCTGGCCGCGGACGATCTTGGCTTCGATCTCGAACAGCAGCCCTTCCACCGCCACGCCATCAAAGGCCACGCCGTCGGCCTTCAGGCCATCCATCACGGCGGCGTACGCCTCGCGGCAGGCCTGGGTGCGGGCCTGCTTGTTGCGGATCTGGTAGGCGGCTTCCAGCTTCGCCTTGCCGAGGGCTTCGACCTTGGCGATCAGGGCCTCGTCCTTGGCCGGAGGCTGCCAGTCCCACTCGGGCTTGCCGGCTTCGCGCACCAGCTCGTTGATCGCGTCGATGGCGATCTTGCCTTGGTCGTGGCCGAACACCACCGCGCCGAGCATGACCTCTTCCGACAGCTGGTCGGCCTCGGACTCCACCATCAGCACGGCGGCGGCCGTGCCGGCGACCACGAGATCCATCTGCGAGCCCTTGCGCTCCGTCTGGCCCGGGTTCAGCACGTACTGGCCGTTGATGTAGCCCACGCGTGCGGCGCCAATCGGGCCGTTGAACGGAATGCCGGACACCGACAGCGCGGCGGACGTGGCGATCATCGCGGCGATGTCGGCGTCCACTTCGGGGTTGAGCGACAGGGTGTGGATCACCACCTGGACTTCGTTGAAGAAGCCTTCGGGGAACAGCGGGCGGATCGGGCGGTCGATCAGGCGGCTGGTCAGCGTTTCCAGCTCACTGGGGCGGCCTTCGCGCTTGAAGAAGCTGCCAGGAATCTTGCCGGCGGCGTAGGTTTTCTCGATGTAGTCGACGGTCAGCGGAAAGAAGTCCTGACCGGCCTTGGCTTCCTTGCGGGCCACCACGGTGGCGAGCACGACGGTGCCGTCCATGTCCAGCAGCACGGCGCCGGTGGACTGGCGGGCAATTTCGCCGGTTTCCATGCGGACCGTGTGCTGGCCCCACTGGAAGGTCTTGGTGACTTTGTTGAACAGGCTCATGGGAGTCTCCTGGAGATGCCGCTCGGGGCGGCGGGTTTCCGGATGCGCCGTTCAGAACACGATGCCATTCCAGGTGCCCGTCCAGGGGGCGGGCGCTTGGAATGACACAGCTTCGCTCTGTCGGGTCGTTTTCCGGGGTATGCGGGACCTTGCGGGGGCGCCAAACAAAAATCGCCCGAGCCAGCGAACCAACTCAGGCGTTTTCCGGTGTGGCGCACCCGCGGCGGCTTACTTGCGCAGGCCGAGTTTCTGGATCAGGGCCACGTAGCGGTCAGCGTCCTTGGACTTGAGGTAGTCCAGCAGCTTGCGGCGGCGGCTCACCAGACGCAGCAGGCCGCGACGGCCGTGGTGGTCTTTGGCGTGGGTCTTGAAGTGGGGGGTCAGCTCGTTGATGCGAGCGGTCAGGATGGCGACCTGGACTTCGGGGCTGCCGGTGTCGTTGGCGGCGCGGGCGTTGGCCGCAATGACTTCGGCCTTGACGGATTGGGCGATCATGAAATTTTCCTTGTGACGTGCGTCCCGGCGCAGGGTGAGCCGCCCCGGGCGTGAGGCTGCCGGACCAAACGGCCAGCAACCGCGCATTGTAGCGCAGCGCACCGGGATCGGCTAGCGCCGGGTGTGGGCCAGCCAGCCGCGCAGGCGCGCGGCGCCCTCCACCAGCCGGTCGGTGTCGCGGCTGGCAAAACACCAGCGCAACCAGCCGGTGGCCTCGGGCGCGAAAGCGCTGCCGGGCGCCAGGCCAAGGCCTGCCTCGCGAACGAGGCGTTTGGCGGTCTCGAGGCAGTCGGCATGGCCACCGAGCCGGAAAAAGGCGTACATCCCGCCCTGCGGCGTGGCCACCTCGACGCCGGGCGTGTCGCGCAGCAGCGGCAGCAGCGTGTCGCGGCCGGCGCGCAGCCGGGCCACGAAGCCGGGGGTGATGGCCGCCGCGTGTGCCAGCGCCGCGAGCGCGCCGCGCTGCACGAACACGGGCGCACACGAGGTGTTGAACTCGATGAGCTTGCCGACCGCGTCCATGAGGCCGGGCGGCAGCACCAGCCAGCCCAGCCGCCAACCGGTCATGAGGAAGCTTTTCGAGAAGCTGTGGGCGACGATGACCCGGTCGTCGGGCTGGGCGATGTCGAGAAAACTGGGCGCACACAGCGGAGCGCCGGGCGCCGGATCGCCGAAGTACAGGCGTTCGTAGACCTCGTCGGCGAGGATCCAGGTGCCGGTGGCGCGGCAGTGGTCGAGGATGGCGCGCTGTTCCTCGCGGGTGAGCACCCAGCCAGTGGGGTTGCTCGGGGCATTGACGATGAGGAGGCGTGCGGCGGGGGTGACCGCAGCGCGCAGCGCGTCGAGGTCCAGCGTCCAGGCGGCGTCGCGCACGGTGAGCGACAGCGTCTGGACGCGCGCGCCCAGGATGCGCGGCTGCGCCTCCAGGTTGGGCCATGCGGGCGTGACCACCACGACCTCATCGCCGGCGTCCACCAGGGCCTGCACGGCCAGCATCAACCCGTTGACACCGCCGGACGTGACGGCGATCCGCGCCGCCCAACCCGCCCCGCCCGGGCCCGGGTGGAGCGCGTCGGTGTAGTCGCCCAGCGCGGCGCGCAGCTCGGGCAGGCCGAGGTTGTGGGCGTAGAAGGTCTCGCCGGCCTGAAGCGAGGCGATGGCTGCCGCGCGGACGGGCTCGGGCGTGACCTCGTCGCTCTCGCCGAACCAGAACCGCAGCACGCCGTCGCGGCCCAGACCCTCGTTGGCCACCTCGCGAATCCGAGACGCTTCCAGCGCCGCCACAACCTGTCGCATCGCCGTCTCCCGGTGGATCAGTTCCATGGCCGCATGGTGCAGGCGTGGGGCAGCGTGGCCTGCTCGGGCGTGAGGGTGCGCACGACGCGAAAGCCAAAACCCGAGCCCTCGACGTCGAAGGGCACGCCGGGCGCGCCCTGTCGGTCCATCACGGCCACCATGAGCGGCTGCTGGAACTGCTGGTCGGCGCCCCGCATGCGGCCGCGCTGGCCAGCCAGCGACACGTCGGCCTGCGCCAGATGCCGGGCCACCGCGCCCGCCTCGGCCGTGCCGGCGCGGCCCAGCGCGGCCGCCAGCGCCTCCACCATGAGCTGCATGCGCAGGTGGATGTAGTCGTCGGCCGGGCTGGGAAAGCGCTCGCGGAAGGCGCGCACCAGCGCGGCGGAGGCCTCGCCGGGCGCGTTGGGGAACCACTCGGCCACGGCCAGCACCTGCCCGACCCCGGCCTCGCCGATGGCGGCCGGCGCGCCGAGGGCGTTGCCGTAGAAGGTGTAGAAGCGGCCGCGGTAGCCGGCGTCGCGTGCGGCCTTGACCAGCAGCGTGAGATCGTTGCCCCAGTTGCCGGTGAGCACGGCCTGCGCGCCGCTGGCCTGGATCTTGGCGGCATAAGGCAGGAAGTCTTTCACGCGGGCGAGCGGATGCAGCTCCTGGCCCACGATGGCGATGTCCGGCCGCAGCTCGCCGACACGGCGCCGCGCCTCGCGCAGGACATGCTGGCCGAAGCTGTAGTCCTGACCGATCAGGTAGAGCTTGTCCACCGAGCGGTCCGCCTGCAGCACCGACAAGAGCGCGGCCAGGCGCATGTCGGCGTGGGCGTCGAAGCGGAAATGCCAGGGACTGCAACGTTCGTTGGTCAGCGCCGGGTCGACGGCGGCGTAGTTGAGCAGCAGGACGCGGCGCTGCGGCTCCCGGGTGTTGTGCTTCTCGATCGCCTCCACCAGCGCACTGGCCACGGCCGACGAATTGCCTTGGGCGACCACGGTGATGCCGCGGTCGATGGCGCTGCGCAGCGCCGACAGCGCCTCCTCGGCCTGGCCCTTGCTGTCGAGCCGCTCGATGGCCAGCGGCCGCACGGCGCCGTCCACGTTGACGCCGCCGCGGGCGTTGACCCGCTCGGCGGCCCACACCAGATTGCGCAGCACCGCCTCACCGGCGTTGGCCGCGGGGCCGGAGAGCCCTTCGATCAGGCCGATGCGCACCGGCGCGGGCGGCGTGGATTGGGCGCGCAGGCCGGGGGCGGCGAGCGTGGCGGCGGCGAGCAGCGGCAGACCGCGCACGAGCGTGCGGCGGCGCGGGGAAAACGCGTGGGTCATCGGCAACACAAGAGGAAGGGAATCAGGCGTCCAGCTCGGCCAGGGGCCAGCGGGGCTTCACGTCAAAGCGGCCGTCCGGGGGGGCGGCCAGCGTGGCGTCGAGCAGGCCGGCCTGGGCGCGCAGCCCGGCGGCCAGCGCAATCATGGCGCCGTTGTCGGTGCACAGGTGCAACTCGGGGTAATGCACCCGCACGCGCCGGGCGGCGCAAGCGGTGTCGAGCTGCTCGCGCAGGCGGCGGTTGGCGCCCACACCCCCGGCCACCACGAGCCGGGCGAGTCCGGTGGCCTTGAGCGCGGCCAGCGACTTCTTCACCAGCACATCGACGATGGCCGCCTGGGCGCTGGCCGCGACGTCGGCGCGCTGCGCGGGCGTGAGCGGATCGGCCAGGCGGCTGGTGGCGGGGCCTTCCGGCGCGGCATGGGCCAGCCGGCGCACCTGCGTGAGCACCGCGGTCTTCAGGCCGGCGAACGAAAAATCGAGGTCGCCGCTGTGCAGCAGCGGGCGGGGGAAGGCGAAAGCGACCGGGTTGCCCTGCTCGGCCAGCCGGGCCAGCGCCGGGCCGCCGGGGTAACCGAGACCAAGCAGCTTGGCCGACTTGTCGAACGCTTCGCCGGCGGCGTCATCGATGGTTTCGCCCAGCAGGCTGTAGCGACCCACACCGTCCACGCGCATGAGCTGCGTGTGGCCGCCGGACACCAGCAGGGCGACGAACGGAAACTGCGGCGGGTCGGCGCTGAGGAACGGCGACAGCAAGTGGCCCTCGAGGTGGTGGATGCCGAGCACCGGCCGGCCCAGCGCCACGCCCAGCGCGCTGGCGACGCCCGCTCCCACCAGCAGCGCACCGGCGAGCCCGGGGCCGCGGGTCACGGCGATCGCGTCCACCGCCGACAGCGGCAGCCCGGCCTGGGCCAGCACGGCGTCGGTCAGCGGCAGGACGCGGCGGATGTGGTCGCGGCTGGCCAGCTCAGGCACCACGCCGCCGTAGGCCTGGTGCATGTCGATCTGGCTGTGCAGCGCGTGACCGAGCAGGCGCGGCGTGGCGGTGCCGGTGGCATCGACCAGGGCCACGCCCGTTTCGTCGCAGGAAGATTCGATGCCCAGGATGCGCATGGGCGCGAAGTGTACGGGCGGCATGGATGTTGCAAGCTGGCGCGGGGATGACAACCGCCCTGCACTTCCTGCTTGCGGCCAAGCGCTGCGAGATCGACGGCCTGCGTGAGCTGGCGCTCACCAGCGAAGGCGCGGACCTGGCCGCCCAGCTGATCCACGGGCTGCAGCGCGAACGGGGCCTGTCCAACCTGTGGCTCGGCTCCGGCGGTGGGCGCGGCGGCGATGCCCGTCTGGCGCAGCTGGCCGACAACGACGCCTCGGAAGCGGCCTGGCGGGCCCACGTGCAGCGGCTCGACACCGCGGGCCTGAGCGGTCCCCACGGTGCGCGGCTGTTCAGCCGGCTGGCGCTGGCGCTGCAGGGCCTGGACGCGCTGCGCCCGCTGCGCGCCCAGGTGCAGGCGCTGGCGCTGGACCCGCCCGCGGCCACCGCAGCGTTCAGCCGGGTGATCGCCGCCCTGCTCGCGGTGGTGTTTGAGGCGGCGGACAGCGCCAGCGACCCGGACCTTTCACGGCGGCTGGTGGCCTTGTTCCACTTCATGCAGGGCAAGGAATTCGCCGGACAGGAGCGCGCCGCCGGATCGGCGCTGTTCGCCAGCGGGCGCGCCGACCCGGTCGGTCAGCAGCGCCTGCTGCACCTGATCGACAGCCAGGAGCGCTCCCTGGAAGCCTTCGGCGCGTTCGCGGACGAGGAAACCCGCGCGGTGTGGGCGCAGGCGGAATCGGGCGCGCCGCTGGCGCGGCTGGAGCGCCTGCGGCGCCTGCTGGCCACGGCCGGGGGCGGTGCGCCGCTGGACGCCGAACTGAGTCCGGCCTGGTTCGAGACCTGCAGCCAGCGCATGGACCGCATGCGCACGGTGGAAGCGCGGCTGGCCGGCGCGCTGCGCGCCGCCTGCGCCGCGCGCCTGGCCGCGGTGAACGACGAGGCCCTGAGCTACGAGCGACTGGCCGCGACCGGCACACCGCCGGCCGACCCGCTGTCCTTCTTCCGCGACGCGCCGGCGCCGGACGGCGTGGACAACGCCGGCCGCGGCGGCCCGCTGCAGGATTCCGTGCTGGCGCTCGCGCAAGACCAGGCGCGGCGCCTGCAGGCCATGGGCGAGGAGCTGGCGGCGGTGCGGGCCAGCCTCAACGAACGCAAGCTGATCGAACGCGCCAAGGGCCTGCTCATGGCCCACCGCGGCCTGAGCGAGGCCGACGCCCACAAGACGCTGCGCCAGATGGCCATGAACCAGAACCGGCGGCTCATCGACGTGGCCGAAGCGGTGCTGGCGATGGCCGACGTGCTCACGCCCGGTCCGCGCTGAACCCATGCTGCGCCGCACAAGAACGGTGCTCCGCGCGCCGGCCCCAGGGCACCGAACCCCCGCGCGCACCACATCGGGGCGGCATCCGGGGCCGCGCGTATTCGACAGGATTTCAATGAAATCAAGGACTTGCCTCGGGCGGGACGCCTGAGCGACACCTGGCACGCGATCTGCTTAGAGAAAGCCAAAGGGCGCTGCCAACGGCGGTGGCGCCCCCCGGTCTCCCCCGACCCCCCGGACAACGGCGTCCATCTCTCCCGCGCTGGCGCGCGGCCGGAGGTGGGCGCCGTTGTGTTTTTCGCGGTCCGTTTTTTCATCCACCAGGAGTGCGCCATGTCCGTCGAGCAACCCGCCAACGCCCCCCTCGCCACCGCCGCGCCTGTGGCGACCACCGCGGACGCCGCCGCCGCGCCGTCGCGCCGCCAGTTCCTGCAGCACGGTGCTGCCCTGGGCGGCGCCGCGCTGTTCGCCAGTCTCGGCCACCAGCCGGTGTGGGCCAACGGCTCGGATGCGCCGGAGAAAACCGAGGTCAAGATCGGCTTCATCCCGCTGACCGACTGCGCCAGCGTGGTGATGGCCGCCGAACTCGGTCTGGACAAAAAGTACGGCGTGAAGATCGTGCCGACCAAGGAGGCGAGCTGGGCTGGCGTGCGCGACAAGCTGGTCAACGGCGAGCTGGACATGGCCCACGTGCTGTACGGCCTGATCTACGGCCTGCAGCTCGGCACCGCCGGCCCGCGCAAGGATATGGCCGTGCTGATGAACCTCAACCACAACGGCCAGGCCATCACGCTGTCGAAAAAGCTGGCCGAGAAAGGCGCGGTGGACGGGCCGTCGCTGGCCAAGCTGATGGCGACCGAGAAGCGCGAATACACCTTCGCCCAGACCTTTCCCACCGGCACCCACGCCATGTACATCTACTACTGGCTGGCCGCCGCGGGCATTGATCCGTTCAAGGACGCGCGGGCCATCGTCGTGCCGCCGCCGCAGATGGTGGCCAACATGCGCGTGGGCAACATGGACGGCTTCTGTGTGGGCGAACCCTGGAACCACCGCGCCATCATGGACGGCATTGGCATCACCGCCAACACCACGCAGGACATCTGGAAAGACCACCCGGAAAAGGTGCTGGGCACCACCGCCGAGTTCGTGCAGAAGCACCCCAACACGGCGCGCGCCGTGACCGCGGCGATCCTGGAGGCCGGCAAGTGGATCGACGCCGGGCTGGTCAACAAGAACCGCATGGCCGAGACGATCGCGCAGCGGGCGTACGTGAACACCAGCGTGGACGCGATCAACCAGCGCATCCTGGGCCGTTACCAGAACGGTCTGGGCAAGACCTGGGACGACCCGAACCACATGAAGTTCTACAACGACGGGCTGGTCAACTATCCCTACCTGTCCGACGGCATGTGGTTCCTCACGCAGCACAAGCGCTGGGGCCTGCTGAAGTCGCACCCCGACTACCTGGCCGTGGCCAAGGCCGTGAACCGCATCGACATCTACAAGCAGGCCGCCGCCGCCACCAAGACGCCGCTGCCGAAATCGGACCTGCGCAGCGCCAAGTTCATGGACGGCGTGGTGTGGGACGGCAAGGACCCGGCCAAGTACGCCGACGGGTTCAAGATCAAAGCCGCGTCGGCCTGAGCGGGAGCCGCCATCATGGTCAGCGCCGTTTTTCACGCCCCGCTGGACGCGCCCGCGTCCGCGCCCACCGCCGCCTCTCCCCCGACGCCCGGCGGCCCCGCCACGGTGGCGGCTGCTCCGACGGTCGCGCGCGCCACGCTGGACACCGCGGCCACCGCCCTGCCCTGGCGCGAACGCGCCGGCTGGTTCTGGCGCGTGGGTCTGCCACCGCTGCTGGGCCTGGGCCTGCTGGTGGTGGTCTGGTCGCTGATCGCCGGCAACGGCGCCAGCGGCATCCCCACGCCGCAAGCCACCTGGGTCCACGCGCTCGACATCTTTGCCGACCCGTTCTATCAGGCCGGCCCGAACGACCAGGGCGTGGGCTGGAACGTGCTGTCCTCGCTGCAGCGCGTCGCCACCGGCTTTGGGCTGGCGGCGCTGGTGGGCATTCCGCTGGGCTTCGCGATCGGCCGGTTCGATTTCCTGAGCCGCATGTTCAACCCGCTGATCAGCCTGCTGCGGCCGGTCTCGCCCCTGGCCTGGCTGCCCATCGGCCTGCTGGTGTTCAAGGGGGCCAACCCGGCGGCCATCTGGACCATCTTCATCTGCTCCATCTGGCCCATGATCATCAACACCGCGGTGGGCGTGCAGCGCGTGCCGCAGGACTACCTCAACGTGGCGCGCGTGCTCAACCTGAGCGAGTGGAAGGTGTTCACGCGCATCCTCTTCCCGGCGGTGCTGCCCTACCTGCTGACCGGCGTGCGGCTGGCGGTGGGCACGGCCTGGCTGGTGATCGTGGCGGCCGAAATGCTGACCGGCGGCGTGGGCATCGGCTTCTGGGTCTGGGACGAGTGGAACAACCTGAACGTGGCCAGCATCATCATCGCCATCGTCGTGATCGGCCTGGTGGGTCTGCTGCTGGAACTGGCGCTGGTCAAGCTCGCCAGCCTGTTCACCTACGAGGAGGTCAAGGCATGAGCGCGCCCTACATCCAGATCGACCGGGTCGCACAGACCTTCCGCACCAAACGCGGCAACTTCCCGGCGCTGCGCGACATTTCCCTGACCGTGCAGCAGGGCGAGTTCGTCACCCTGATCGGCCACTCGGGCTGCGGCAAGAGCACCCTGCTCAACCTGATCGCCGGCCTCACCCGGCCCACCGAAGGCGTGTTGCTGTGCGCCGGCCGCGAGATCGCCGGGCCGGGCCCGGAGCGCGCGGTGGTGTTCCAGAACCACTCGCTGCTGCCCTGGCTGACCTGCTTCGAGAACGTCTACCTCGCGGTCGAACGCGTCTTCGGCGAGCGCGAAAACCGCGCGGCGCTGCGCGAGCGCACCCAGGCCGCGCTGGCGCTGGTGGGCCTGACCCACGCCGCGGCCAAGCGCCCCGGCGAAATCTCTGGCGGCATGAAGCAGCGCGTGGGCATCGCGCGGGCGCTGAGCATGGAGCCGCAGGTCCTGTTGATGGACGAGCCGTTCGGCGCGCTGGATGCGCTGACCCGCGCCAAGCTGCAGGACGAGCTGCTCGACATCGTGGCCAGCACCCAGGCCACGGTGGTGATGGTCACGCACGACGTGGATGAGGCGGTGCTGCTGTCCGACCGCATCGTGATGATGACCAACGGCCCGGCCGCCACCATCGGCGAGGTGCTGTCGGTTGACCTGCCGCGCCCGCGCGACCGGGTGGCGCTGGCAGACGAGCCGCGCTACCAGGCCGCCCGCAAGGCGGTGATCGATTTCCTCTACACGCGCCAGGGGCACGTGGAGAAGGCGGCCTGACGACACAGCCCGGCCCGGGCGGAGCGCGTCACGCCGCGCCCGCCCCGTGCGAGGCACTGGAGATTTCCATGGACATGCGAGTGAACCCCAAGGCGCGGATGAAGCTGGTGATGGTCGGCAACGGCATGGCTGGCGTGCGCGCGCTCGAAGAGCTGCTCAAACTGGCGCCCGACCTGTACGACATCACCGTCTTCGGCGCCGAGCCCCACCCGAACTACAACCGCATCCTGCTGTCGCCGGTGCTGGCGGGCGAGCAGACGCTGGAGCAGATCGTGCTCAACGACTGGGCGTGGTACCGCGACCACGGCATCACGCTGCACGCCGGCCACACCGTCACCGACATCGACCGGGTGCGCCGCGTGGTGCGGGCACAGGACGCGCAGGGCGCGGTGGTGGAGGCGGCCTACGACCGCCTGATCCTGGCCACCGGGTCCAACCCCTTCATGTTGCCGGTGCCTGGCCGAGAGCTTGCTGGCGTGATCGCCTACCGGGACATCGCCGACACGCAGGCCATGATCGACGCCGCCGCCCGCCACCGCCACGCGGTGGTGATCGGCGGCGGGCTGCTCGGGCTGGAGGCGGCCAACGGGCTGGCGCGGCGCGGCATGGAAGTAACCGTGGTGCACGTCGCGCCCTGGCTGATGGAGCGCCAGCTCGACGAAGCCGCCGGCGGGCTGCTGCAGCGCGCGCTGGAGGCGCGCGGCCTGAAATTCCTGATCGGCGCCCAGACCGAGTCGCTGCTGCCGGCGGCCGATGGCGCACGGGTCGGCGCGGTGCGCTTCAAGGATGGCCGCGAGACGCCGGCCGACCTGGTGGTGATGGCCGTGGGCATCCGCCCGAACACGGCGCTGGCCGAGCGCGCCGGGCTGCATGTGCAGCGCGGCGTGGTGGTCAACGACACCCTGCAGACCACCACCGACCCGCGCATCTACGCGGTCGGCGAATGCGCGGCGCACCGCGGTGTGGCCTACGGGCTGGTGGCTCCGCTGTTTGAGCAGGGCAAGGTGCTGGCCAACCACCTGGCCGAGTTCGGCATCGCCCGCTACACGGGCTCGCTCACCTCGACCAAGCTCAAGGTCACCGGCATCGACCTCTTCTCCGCCGGGGATTTCATGGGTGGCGAGGGCTGCGAGACCATCGTGATGAGCGATGCGGCGGCCGGCGTGTACAAAAAGCTCGTCATCAAGGGCGACCGGCTGGTCGGCGCGTGCCTCTACGGCGACACGGTGGACGGAAGCTGGTACTTCAAGCTGCTGCGCGACGCCCGGCCGATCGGTGACATCCGCGACCGCCTGATGTTTGGCGAATCCAACATCGGGGACGTGGGACACCAGGGGCACCAGAAGGCCGCGGCCATGGCCGACGGCGACGAGGTGTGCGGCTGCAACGGCGTGACCAAGGGCGCGATCTGCCGCGCCATCAAGGACAAGGGCCTGTTCACGCTCGATGAAGTGCGCAAGCACACCAAGGCCAGCGCGAGCTGCGGCTCCTGCACCGGGCTGGTCGAACAGATCCTGATGTTCACCGCCGGCGGCGATTACTCCGCGACCCCCAAGACCAAGGCGGTCTGCGGCTGCACCGACCACGGTCATCAGGCCGTGCGCGACGCCATCCGCGAGCACCACTGGCTCACCCGCGCCGAGGTGTTCGCCGGTCTGGGCTGGCGCACGCCCGACGGCTGCGCGACCTGCCGCCCGGCCGTCAACTACTACCTCATCAGCACCTGGCCGAAAGAGGCCAAGGACGACCCGCAGAGCCGCTTCATCAACGAGCGCATGCACGCCAACATCCAGAAGGACGGCACCTACAGCGTGGTGCCGCGCATGTGGGGCGGCGAGACCAGCGCCGCCGAGTTGCGACGCATCGCCGATGTGGTGGACAAGTACCAGATCCCCACCGTCAAGGTCACCGGCGGACAGCGCATCGACCTGCTGGGCGTGAAGAAGGAAGACCTGGTGCACGTGTGGCGCGACATCGGCATGCCCAGCGGCCACGCCTACGCCAAGGCGCTGCGCACGGTGAAGACCTGCGTGGGCAGCGAGTGGTGTCGCATGGGCACGCAGGACAGCACGCAGATGGGCAAAGACCTGGAGCGCGCAATGTGGCGGATGTACGCACCGCACAAGGTGAAGTTCGCGGTGAGCGGCTGCCCGCGCAACTGCGCCGAGGCCGGCATCAAGGACGTGGGCATTGTGGGCGTGGACTCCGGCTGGGAAATGTTCATCGCCGGCAACGGCGGCATCAAGACCGAGGTCGCCCAGTTTCTCGTGAAGCTCAAGACGGCCGAGGAAGTCATGGAATACACCGGCGCCTTCATGCAGCTCTACCGGCTGGAAGGCTGGTACCTGGAGCGCACGGTGCATTACGTGCAGCGCGTGGGGATCGACCACGTCCGCCGACGCATCGTGGAAGACGCGGCGGGCCGCCGGGCGCTGTGGGAGCAGCTGCAGTTCGCGCTCGACGGCGAACCCGATCCGTGGTTCGAGCTGCAGAAGGCGGCCGTCGATCCGCGCCAGTTCGAACCCCTGCCGGGCTGACTTGTTGGAGGCCACTATGCCCACCTGGAAAACCATCTGCCGTGTCGACGACATCCCCCGCCTCGGCTCGCGCTGCGTGAGCCGCCCGGCCGGGCTGGACGTGGCCGTGTTCCGCAACGCGCAGGACGAGGTGTTCGCCCTGCTCGACCGCTGCCCGCACAAAGGCGGTCCCCTGAGCCAGGGCATCGTCTTTGGCGAACGCGTGGCCTGCCCGCTGCACAACTGGACCATTGGCCTGGACACCGGCTGCGCGCAGGCGCCCGACGAGGGCTGCACGCCGCGCTTTGCGGTGAAGGTCGAGGACGGCGTGGTCTCGCTGGACGCCGAGGAACTGGCCAGTCTGGCCACCGACCTCACCCGCCCACTGGCCGGCCCGGCCCGCCGGCGGCCCCAGACAGCGTGACCCGACCTGAGCCGGCATGACCGCCACGACCGAGGACACGCCGCGCACCGTGCGCTCCACCTGCCCGTACTGCGGCGTGGGTTGCGGCGTCCTGATCGACACCCGCGGCGGGCGCATCACCGGCGTGCGCGGCGATCCCGAGCACCCGGCCAACGCGGGGCGCCTGTGCACCAAGGGTCAGACCCTGCACCTCACCGCCGCACCGGCGGTGATGCGCCAGGCCCGGCTGCTCACACCGCAATGGCGCGAGCGCCGCGACCAGCCGTTTGCGCCGATCGGCTGGGAGGCTGCGCTGGACCGCGCGGCCGACACGATGGCCCGCATCGCGCGCGAGGACGGGCCCGACGCGCTGGGCTTCTACGTCAGCGGCCAGCTGCTCACCGAGGACTACTACGTCTTCAACAAGCTGGCCAAAGGCCTGCTGGGCACGAACAACATCGACACCAACTCGCGCCTGTGCATGAGCAGCGCGGTGGCCGGCTACAAGCTCACCCTCGGCGCCGACGCGCCGCCGGCCTGCTACGACGACGTCAACCACGCCGACTGCCTGTTCATCATCGGCAGCAACGCGGCCTACGCCCACCCGGTGCTGTTCCGCCGCATCGAAGACGCGCGGCGCGCCCGCCCCGGCATGAAGGTGATCGTGGCCGACCCGCGACGCACCGACACCGCCGGCCTGGCCGACCTCTACCTGCCGCTGCAACCGGGCACCGACGTGATGCTGTTCCACGGCATGCTGCACCTGATGCTCTGGGAAGGCTGGACCGACCCCGCCTGGATCGCGCAGCACACCACCGGCTTTGACGAACTCAAGGCGCTGGTGCGCGACGCCACCCCCGCCCGCGTCGCCGCCACCTGCGGCCTGCGCGAAGCCGACCTCATCACCGCCGCCCGCTGGTTCGCGCTCGGCGGCGACCACCCGCCCGCGCAGCGGGGCACCACCCTGAGCCTGTACTGCCAGGGCCTCAACCAGAGCAGCAGCGGCACGGCGAAAAACGCCAACCTCATCAACCTGCACCTGGCCACCGCCCAGATCGGCCGCGCCGGTGCGGGACCGTTCAGTCTGACCGGCCAGCCCAACGCCATGGGCGGCCGCGAAGTGGGTGGCCTGGCCAACCTGCTCAGCGCCCACCGCGACCTGGCCAACCCGGCGCACCGCGCCGAGGTGGCGGCGTTCTGGGGGGTGCCGAGCGTGCCGGCCACGCCGGGGCTGACCGCGGTGGAGCTGTTCGAGGCCGCGGCCGACGGGGCGGTCAAGGCGCTGTGGATCGCCTGCACCAACCCGGCCCAGTCCATGCCCGACCAGCGCACCGTGCGCCGCGCGCTCGAGCGCGCCGAGCTGGTCGTCGTGCAGGAAGCCTTCGCCACCGCCGCCACCTGCGACCACGCCCACCTGCTGCTGCCCGCCACCACCTGGGGCGAGAAGGACGGCACCGTGACCAACAGCGAGCGGCGCATCAGCCGCGTGCGGCCCGCGATCGCGCCGCCCGGCGAGGCGCGCCACGACTGGGTGATCGCCCGAGACCTCGGCCGGCGCCTGCAGGCCCGGTTGCAACCCGACACGCCCGACCTGCTGCCCTACGACACGCCCGAGTCGGTCTGGAACGAGCACCGCGCCACCACGGCCGGGCGCGATCTCGACATCACCGGCCTGAGCTACGCCCAGCTGGAGCGCGAGGGGCCGCAGAGCTGGCCATGGCCGGCCGGCTCGGCCCGCGGCCGCGAACGGCTCTACACCGACTTCCACTTCGCCACCGACGACGGCCGGGCCCGCTTCGCCGCGCTGCCCTACGTGCCGCTGGCCGAAGCGCGCGAGTCGCGCTTCCCGTTCTCCATGACCACCGGGCGACTGCGCGACCAGTGGCACGGCATGACGCGGACCGGCACGCTCGGGCGCCTGTTCGGTCACGTGCCCGAACCCTGCATCGAACTGCACCCTCAGGACATGGCCCGCCACGGCTTGGCGGCGGGCGACCTGGTGCGTGTGACCAGCAAGCGCGGGAGCGTGGTGGTGCCGGTGCAGCCGAGCGACAGCGTGGGCCTCACGCAAGCCTTCATGGCCATGCATTGGGGCAGCGAGGTGCTCAGCGGCCGCGCGGCGGACGGGAGCGTGCTCGCGGGCGTGAACGCACTCACCACGTCCGCCCACTGCCCGCGCTCCAAACAGCCCGAGCTCAAGCACGCCGCGGTGCGGGTGGAGAAGGCTGCGCTCCCGTGGACGCTGCTCGCCCTCGCCTGGCTGGACGACGACCAGGCCCTCGCGGTGAGGCGCGCCCTGCGCGACCTGATGGGCGAGTTCGCCTTCGCCAGCGCCGTGCCCTTCGCCGACGCGACACCGCTGACCGAAGCCCACGGCGCCGGACGCACGGGCGTGTTGTTTCGCGCCGCGGCCGACGCGCCGCCACCGGCCGCGCTGCTCGATCGCCTGGAGACGCTGCTCGGCATCGGCGGGGCCGCGCTGCGCTACGACGACGCCACGCGCGGCCACCGCCGCGTGGTGGCCCGCGACGACGCGGCCGACGGCCGGCCCCTGCGGGCCTGCCTGCTCGCCGGCGACACGCGGGCCGAGGCCTGGCTCAAGCCGCTGCTGGAAAGCGGCGACGCGACCACCGCCCACGGCCAGCGCCTGCTCATGCCCGGTGCCGACGCGCCGCTGCCCCAGGCCGCGCGGGGCCGGCCGGTCTGCGGCTGCTTCGGCGTCACCGACACCGCCATCCGCGCCACCCTGGCCACGCTCGATGGCCCCGACGACGCGCGGCTGGCGGCCCTGCAAGCCCGCCTGTCCTGCGGCACCGGCTGCGGCAGCTGCGTGCCCGAGCTGCAACGGCTGGTGCGCGAGGCCGCGCCCGCCGCGGCCTGACCGCCGCCGCCATGGGCGTGGCGCGGCCATCAGCTTATGACCCGAAGTCATGAGCCGTGCCGGACAATCCCGGGCATGACCGCTCCCGACCCCATCGCGCGCTACATCAAGGAGATCGGCCGTGGCAAAGACGGCGCCCGCGCGCTCGACCGGGCGCAGGCCGCCGATCTGATGGGCCGGGTGCTCGACGGGGCGGTGTCCGACCTGGCCCTCGGCGGCTTCTGCCTGGCCATGCGCATCAAGGGCGAAACGCCCGCCGAAATGGCGGGCTTCCTCGACGCCACCCGCGCGCGCCTGCGGCCGGTGCCGCGCGGCGCCGCGCCGGTGGTGGTGCTGCCCAGCTACAACGGCGCGCGCAAGTTGCCCAACCTCACGCCGCTGCTGGCGCTGGCGCTGGCGCGCCGGGGCGCGGCGGTGCTCGTGCATGGCTGCGCCACCGAGGACGCGCGCATCACCAGCGAGACCGTGTTCGACGCGCTGGGTCACCCGGCGCTGGCAGCGCCGCGGGCGGTGGCCCCTGGCGAGGCGGTGTTCCTGCCGACCGGTGCGCTGCTGGGCGGCCTGCAGCGGCTGCTGGACGTGCGCCGGGTGGTCGGCCTGCGCAACCCGGGCCACAGCCTGGTGAAACTGCTCAATCCCTGCGAGGGCCCGGCCCTCGTCGTGGGCAGCTACACCCACCCCGAATACGCCACCAGCATGGCCGCCACCTTCGCCCTCACCGGCACGCACGCACTGCTGCTGCGCGGCACCGAAGGCGAACCCGTGGCGGACGCACGACGCACGCCACGCATGCTGGCCTTCCGCGACGGCGCCAGCCATGAAGTCCAGGCCGCGCAGGACGGCCCGCTGACCCAGTTGCCCGACCTGCCCGCGCCGGACGCGGACGCGACCGCCGCCTGGATCCGGGCCGTGCTCTCGGGCGAACGCCCGATGCCCGCCCCGATCGCCGCGCAGGTGGAACACATCTTGCGAGAACTGACCCATGCAGCCCCAGCCCACGCCTGAAACCCCGGACGATTTCGCGCCCGGCACCGTCACCCTCGTCGGCGCCGGCCCCGGCGATCCCGAGCTGCTCACGCTCAAGGCGGTGCGGGCCATCGGCTCGGCCACGGTGTTGCTGGTGGATGACCTGGTGGGTGACGGCGTGCTGGCCCACGCCAGGCCCGGGGCGCGCATCGTGCATGTCGGCAAGCGCGGCGGTTGCAAGAGCACGCCGCAGGCCTTCATCGAGAAGCTGATGGTGATGGCCGCGCGCGAAGGCGAGGTCGTGGTGCGGCTCAAGGGCGGCGACCCCTTCATCTTCGGCCGCGGCGGCGAGGAGGTGGAACACCTGCAGGCGCAGGGCATCCGCACCCAGGTGGTCAACGGCATCACCGCCGGCCTGGCCGGGCTGAGTTCGCTGGGCGTGCCCCTCACCCACCGCGACCACGCCCACGGCGTGGTGCTGGTCACCGGCCACGCCAAACCCGGCGACGACGGCACCGACTGGCCCGCGCTGGCCCGCAGCGCGCGCGACGCGCGGCTCACGCTGGTCATCTACATGGGCGTGAGTGGGGCCGCCGCCATCCGCGACGGCCTGCTGCAAGGCCTGCCCGCCGACACGCCGCTGGCCGTCATCCAGCACGCCACCCTGCCCCAGCAGCGCCACGCGGTGTCCACCCTCGGCGACCTCACAGCCTGTCTGGCCCGAGAAGGCCTGGGCAGCCCCGCGGTGATCGTGGTGGGCCATGTGCTGCAAGGGCTTGCCGCGCTGACGGGCCCCGCCGCGGCGCCTGCTGGGGCCGATCCCAGGGCCGATGGCATGGCCGGTTTCAAGGTCGCCCCACCCCGCGCCGCTGCCTGAGGCCGCGCCGGCCGCTCGCTGGCCCGGCCCTTGCTTGACGGCGGCATGAACACCGCCGCCCACGCCCCCCACACCGCCCCGGCCCACCTGGCCGGTCTGTCGCTGGTGAACCTGGCGGCCCGCCAGCGCATGCTCTCCCAGCGGCTGATCCTGCAGACCCTGCTGGCCGCGCAGGGCCGCGAAGGCCTGCTGGCCGCGGCGGTGCACAGCCTCACCGTGTTCCGCGAAAGCCAGCAGCACCTGCTCGCCACCGCCGCGCACCTCGAGCCCGCCGCCGCGCGACAGGTGCAGGCGACCTACCACGGTGCGGGCGGCGTGGCCGCCGTGGTGCAGGACTTCATCGACCGCCTGCAGGCGGTGCACGACCTGATCGCCGCCCAGAGTCCGCGCGTCGATGGCGCGCTGGGCGCGCTGGTCGCCCTCACCGACCCGGTGCTGCAGGCGCTCAACACCGCCACCAGCGCCTTCGATCAGGTCACGCGCGCGCAGTCCGAAGCGATCATGAAAGAACTGGTCGGCATCGTGAACGACATCCAGACTGTCTCGCGCGAAGCCAAGGTCGTGAGCTTCAACGCGCAGGTGGTCGCGGCCCGCGCAGGCCAGCACGGGCGCGAGTTCGCGGTGGTGGCCAACGTGCTGACCGACATCACCGGGGAAATCGACAGCCTGTCGCGCAAGGCCGCCGAACTGGCCGAGCGCAGCAAACACGCCGCCTGAGCCAGCGCCGCGGCCGGGCTGGCTACACTGCCCGCCATGTCCGACTCCTTCGACGCCGTGATCATCGGCGCCGGCGCCGCCGGCCTGTTCTGCGCCGGCATCGCCGGCCAGCGCGGCCGACGCGTGCTGCTCATCGACCACAGCCCCAAGGTGGCGGAAAAAATCCGCATCTCCGGCGGCGGCCGCGCCAATTTCACCAACCGCGACCTCGACGTGCGCGCTCCGCACCGCCACTTCGTGGGCGAGAACCCGGCCTTCTGCCGCTCCGCGCTGTCGCGCTACACGCCGGCCGACTTCACCGCCCTGCTCCAGCGCCACGGTGTGCCGTTTCACGAAAAGCACAAGGGCCAGCTCTTCTGCGACCGGTCGGCCGATGACCTGATCCGGGTGCTGCTGGCCGAGTGCGACGCCGGCGGCGTGACGCGCTGGCAGCCCTGCGCGGTGCGCGCCGTGCGCACGGCGGGCGACGGCGGCTACGCGCTGGACACCGACCGCGGCGAGGTGCGGACCCCGCGCGTGGTGGTCGCCACCGGCGGCCTGTCCATTCCCCAGATCGGCGCCACCGACTTCGGCTGGAAACTCGCGCACCAGTTTGGCCTGCGCACCATCGAGCCGCGCCCGGCCCTGGTGCCCCTGAGCTTCGATGCGGGCGGCTGGGCGCCGTACGCGGCGCTGGCCGGTCTGGCGCTGCCGGTGGCGATCGAGACCGGCGAGAAAAAGCAGCGCATGGCCTTCCACGAAGACCTGCTGTTCACCCACCGGGGGCTCTCGGGCCCCGCGGTGCTGCAGATCTCCAGCTACTGGAACCCCGGCGAGGCGATCCGACTGAATCTCTGCCCGGAACATGAGCTGGGCGCGGCCCTGCGCGAGGCCAAACTGCGCTCGCGCAAGCGCCTGCCCAACGAGCTCGCCGCCTGGCTGCCCGCCCGCCTCGCCGACGTCTGGACGGCCGCCGAGGCCGACTGGCAGCGGCCCGTCATGGAAACACCCGACAAGGCGCTGGCCCGGCTGGCGGACAGCCTGGCGCGCTGGTCGCTGGTGCCCACCGGCACCGAGGGTTACCGCAAGGCCGAGGTCACCCGCGGCGGCATCGACACGCGCGAACTGTCCCAGCAGACGATGGAATCGCGCCAGCCGGGGCTGTTTTTCATCGGCGAGGTGGTGGACATCACCGGCTGGCTGGGCGGCTACAACTTCCAGTGGGCCTGGGCCTCGGCCCACGCCGCCGCGCAGGCCCTGTGACGGCGGGGTGGCGCAACCGCCCGGGATGGCTATAATTGCAGGCTTTGCTGGCAAATTCCCGTCGGCCAATACTAGTTAATGACGGGACACATTTGCGGCGATGAAGGCCGGGCCCGATCTTCCCGACCATCCGCTCACCGCGCACTCTGGGAAATCTTTCGCCAATGACCACCATCCGTGTTAAGGACAACGAGCCCTTCGACGTTGCCCTGCGCCGCTTCAAGCGCACCATCGAAAAGCTCGGCCTGCTGACCGAACTGCGCGCCCGCGAGTTCTACGAGAAGCCCACCGCCGAGCGCAAGCGCAAGAAGGCCGCCGCCGTCAAGCGCCACTACAAGCGCGTGCGCAGCATGCAGCTGCCCAAGAAGCTGTACTGAGCCTCGCGGCCGCTCGCGCGGCCGACCCGAAAGAACCCGCTCGAGGACGCTCCAGCGGGTTTTTTCATGCCCCGATCCCCCCTCCCCACCGGCACACCACCATGACCCTCAAAGCCCGCATCACCGACGACATGAAAGCCGCCATGCGCGCCAAGGACAGCGAACGCCTGGGCACGATCCGTTTGCTGACCGCCGCCATCAAACAGAAGGAAGTGGACGAGCGCGTTGAGCTCGACGATACGGCCGTGATCGCCGTGATCGACAAGATGGTCAAACAGCGCAAGGACTCCATCGCCGCGTTCGAGCAAGGCGGCCGGGCCGATCTCGCCGCCAAGGAGGCCGCCGAAATGGCGGTGCTGCAGGCCTACCTGCCGCAGCGGCTGTCGGCCGAGGAAGTGGCCGCCGAGGTCCGCGCCATCGTTGCCGAGCTGGGCGCCTCCGGCCCCGGCGACATGGGCAAGGTCATGGGCGCGGTCAAGGCGCGCCTGGCCGGTAAGGCCGACATGGCCCAGGTGTCGGCGGCGGTGAAAGCCGCGCTGGCCGGCTGAACGGTGGTCTGAGAGCGCCGGGCGGAATACCCCCTGACCGTATCCCGGTTTTCCTAGGGAAAACCGGGTTGCGGGCGGGTGTCGGCGTCGCGAGAGTCGCGGTTTTCGCGACCTCAGGAGACTGCCTTGTTGCGCCTGCTCACCCGCTCCCTTCGCTGGCCCCGCGCCGCCGCCTGGCTGCTGGCGGCCACCGTGGCTGCCACCGCCAGCGCCCAAACCTCGCCCGCGCCGCTGAAGATCGGCCTGATCGGTCCGTTGAGCGGGCCGTCGTCGGATTTCGGCACGCCCATGCTGCACGGCGTGCAGATCGCCGTGGACGAGATCAATGCGGTCGGCGGCTATCTGGGCCGTCCGCTGACGCTGGTGATCAAGGACGACCAGGGCAACCCGGACGTGGGCCTGAAGGCGTCGCAGGAGCTGATGCAGGAAGGCGTGATCGCGACCATCGGTTTCTGCAACACCGGGGTGGCGATGAAGGCGCTGGACGTGTTCCAGAACGCCAAATCGCCGTTGATCGTGCCCTGCGCCACGGGCACACCAGTCACGGCAAAGTTCCCGGCGCCGGACAGCTACATCTTCCGCACGTCGGCGCGCGACGCGATCCAGGCGCCGTTCGTGGTGGACGACCTGGTCAAGCGCGGCTGGACGCGCGTGGCGGTGTTTGCCGACAACACCGGCTACGGCGCTGCCGGCCTGAAGGACGTGGAGCAGGCGCTGGCCGATCGCAACCTCAAGCCGGTGTACGTGGCGCGCTTCGACCTTGGCGTGAAGGACCTGCGTGAACAGCTGACCGCGGCGCGCGAGGCGGGTGCGAACGTGGTGTTCAGCTACACGGTGGGCCCGGAGAACGCGGCCATCGCCAACGGCCGGCGTGATCTGAAGTGGGACGTGCCGCAGGTCGGGGCCTGGCCGTTGTCGTTCCCCTTCTTCATCCGGGGCGCGGGCGCGGCGGCCGAGGGCGCGTTGATGGCGCAGACCTTCATCGCGGAACCCAGCAACGAACGGCGGGCGGCCTTCCTGGCGGCCTACGCGCGCAAGTACAACCAGCGGATCTCCGTGCCGATGGCGGCCGCCCAGGCCTACGACACGGTGTACCTGCTGACCTACGCGCTGTTCGCCATCCGCGACGGCAAGTTCAGCGGGCCGGCGGTGAAGGCCGCGCTGGAAAACATCCCGCGCACCTACTACGGCGTGGTCGCGACCTACGAGAAGCCGTTCACGCTGAACGACAAGGACGCGGTCACGAGCAACCAGTTGGTGATGGGCCGGGTGCGCAACGGCGCGGTGACGTTTGCCTACCCGGAAGACGCGCGCCGCAACCTGTTCGTGCAGCGCAAGCAGTGAATGGCCGGCGGGCGGCTCAGCTGCCCGCCACCTTCAGGCGGTTGACCAGCACGGAGCCCACCGTCTTGCCACCAAACGTGTAGGCGTCGGCGCCCACCGCTTCGATGCCGAGCAGCATGTCACGCAGGTTGCCGGCGATGGTGATTTCCTGCACCGGGTAGGCAATCTGCCCGTTTTCCACCCAGTAGCCGGCCGCGCCGCGCGAGTAGTCGCCGGTCACGTAGTTCACGCCCTGGCCCATCAACTCGGTGACCAGCAGACCGCGGCCGAGGCGGCGGATCATCGCGTCGAGGTCGTCGCCGGGCTGGGTGCGCCGGCTGGTCAGGCGCAGGTTGTGCGAGCCGCCGGCGTTGCCGGTGGTGCGCATGCCCAGCTTGCGGGCGGAGTAGGTGGAGAGGAAATAGCCCTGCACCACGCCACCCTCGACCACGCGGCGCGCGCGCGTGCGCACACCTTCGTCGTCAAACGGCGCGCTGGCCTTGCCGCCGCGCTCGTGCGGGTCTTCGTCGATGTCGAGGTGATCGGCGAGCGCGCGCTGGCCCAGGCTGTCGGCGAGGAAGGTTGTCTTGCGGTACAGCGCGCCGCCACTGGTGGCCTGCACGTAGGCGCCCAGCAGCCCGGCGGCCATGGGCGACTCGAACAGCACCGGGCATTCGGTGGTCGGAATCTTGCGCGCGCCCAGGCGGGCCAGCGCCCGCTGCGCGGCGTAGCGGCCCACCGCGTCGGGCGAGGCGAGATCCTGCGGGGCGCGCTGGCTGCTGTACCAGTAGTCGCGCTGCATGCGCGCGCCCTTGCCGGCGATCGGCGCGACCGACAGGCTGTGGCGGGAACTGGCGTAACCACCGCTGAACACGCCCGGTCGGCCACGTTCGCCGCCGCGCAGGTGGGCGGCGAAGAAATGCGACTGCTGGGCCGACACGCTCGCCCCCTCGCTGTTGGTGATCTGCCGGCTGGTGGACCGGGCCGCGGCTTCGCAGGCCAGCGCCAGTTCGGCGGCTTGCGCGGAATCGATGGCCCACGGGTGGAACAGGTCCAGATCGGGATGCTCCGCACTCACGTCCTGCGGGTCGGGCAGGCCGGCCACGGGGTCTTCGGCGGTGAAGCGGGCGATGTCATACGCCGCCTGCACCGTCTGCCGCACGGCGGCGGCCGAGAAATCGGAAGTTGACGCGTTGCCGCGGCGCTGGCCGAGGTACACCGTCACGCCCAGCGACTTGTCGCGGTTGCGCTCCACGTTCTCCAGCTCACCTTTGCGCACCGAGACGCTCAGTCCGGCGCCCTCGGACACCTCGGCAGCGGCGTCCGCGGCGCCGAGCCGGCGGGCGTGGTCGAGGGCGAGGTCCACCAGTTCTTCGAACTGGGAGCGGCTGTACTGGAAGCCGGGCAGCGGGCGGTCGGACGGGGCGTTTGTCATGGCGGCCGCTATCATACGGGGCACCCCTCCCCCGCGCTGCCGACGGCGCAGTGCCCCCTACCCCCATGCCCCGCAAACCCGCCAAAGGCTATTTCGTCCGTGGCCGATTCGTCGCCGCCGGCAGCGAACTCGACCAGGAACTCAAGCGCGAGCTCAAGGGCTCGGTCGACCAGAGCAAGACCGATCTCAAGAAGCACAGCGACCACCTGCAGGCGCTGGGCGAGGCGCTGCTCACGCTGCGCAGCGACCTGATGGCGCGCCTGACGCTCGAGGAAAAGCTGGTTGACGCGCTCGCCGAAGCCCGGCGCATCACGAACTTCGAGGGTCGGCGGCGCCAGATGCAATACATCGGCAAGCTCATGCGCCGCCTGCCGCCCGACGCCGTGGCGGCGGTCGAAGCCGCGCTGGAAGAGCAGCGCAAGCCCTCGGCTGCCGAAACGCTCCGGCTGCACCAGGCCGAGCGCTGGCGCGACGACCTGATCGCCAGCGACGACGCCCTGACCCGCTGGCTGGTGCTCGACCCACAGACCGACGCGCAAGCCTTGCGCGCGCTCATCCGCCAGGCACGCAAAGACGCCCAGGCCACCGAAGGCGCCGAGCGCCCGGGCGAAGCGCAGCGCCACGGCCGCGCCTACCGCGACATCTTCCAGACCGTCAAGACCGCGCTCTCGCGCGCGGATGACGAACCCACCGACACCCCCGCCCATGAGTGACATCCCCACCGCCGCCGATCCGGTGCGCATCGGCATCGTCTCCATCAGCGACCGCGCCAGCAGCGGCGTTTACGAAGACAAGGGCCTGCCCGCGCTGCAGGACTGGCTCACCCGCGCGCTGCTCAACCCGATCACCTTCGACGCGCGACTGATCCCCGACGAGCAGGACCGCATCAGCGCCACGCTCATCGAGCTGGTTGACGCCGGCTGCTCGCTGGTGCTGACCACCGGCGGCACCGGACCGGCCCCGCGCGACGTGACGCCCGAAGCCACGCTGGCCGTCGCCCACAAGGAAATGCCCGGCTTCGGTGAGCAGATGCGCCAGATCAGTCTGGCGTTTGTGCCCACGGCCATCCTGTCGCGTCAGGTGGCGGTGATCCGCGACCGCAGCCTGATCATCAACCTGCCCGGCCAGCCCAAAGCCATTGCCGAGACCCTGGAGGGCCTGAAAAACCCGGACGGCAGCCCGCGCGTCAACGGCATCTTCGCGGCCGTGCCGTACTGCGTCGACCTGATCGGCGGCCCCTATCTGGAAACCCGCGACGAGGTGTGCCGCGCCTTCCGTCCCAAAACCGCGCAGCGCCCGCCGCGCTGACCCCAAGGCCCCACCATGAATATCACCAAAGACACCGTCGTCACCCTCACCTTCCGCGCCAGCGACGCCCGCGGTACCCTGCTGGAGGACGGCAAGACGCCGCGCTCCTACCTGCACGGCGGCTACGGCAACACCCTGCCCGGCATTGAGGCGGCGCTGGAAGGCCAGTCGGCGGGCTACGCCGCCACCATCACCCTCGCCCCAGCCGACGCCTTCGGCGAGCGCGACGAGAGCCTGGTCACCTCGATTCCGAAGAAGAACTTCCCGCCCGGCGTGAAGGTGGGTGGCCAGCTCGAAGGCACCGACGACCAGGGCCGGCAGCAGGTGTTCACCGTCACCAAGATCAAAGGCGACACCGTCATGCTCGACGGCAACCACCCGCTGGCGGGGCAGTCCCTGACCTTCGCGCTGAAGGTGCTGGACGTGCGCGCGGCCACGCCGGAAGAAGTGCAACACGGCCACGCCCACGGCGCGCACGGCCACCACCACTGATCGCCTCCGCCCGCCGGGCGGGCGGGCTCACTTACCCACGAGCTGGTTCAGCTTCTCCGCCTCGAAGCACTCCTGTTTCTTGGCTTCCTGGGGCACGCAGTCGCGCTCGCGGGCCTCGGCCAGTTTCTCGATCGCCTGCCAGAGAAGCGCGATTTGCTGCTCCTGGCTGGCGGCGTTGTCGATCAGGCCGCGCATGGCCTGCGACAACGGGTCGTCTTCCTGCGTGATGCCGTAGGCGCTGAATTTTGGCCGGCTGTCTTCGGTGACGTCGGCGCTGGCGCCGGTCTTGCTGGGAATGATGCGCGCCGGGATGCCGACCGCCGTGGCGCCGGCGGGCACCGGCTTGATCACCACCGCGTTGCTGCCGATCTTGGCGCCGTCGCCCACCTCGAAACCGCCCAGCACCTTGGCGCCCGCACTCACCACCACATCCCGACCCAGCGTCGGGTGGCGCTTGGTGCCCTTGTAGAGCGAGGTGCCACCCAGTGTGACGCCCTGGTAGATGGTGCAGCCGTCGCCGATGACAGCGGTTTCGCCGACCACCGTGCCCATCGCATGGTCGAAGAACACCCGCTCGCCAATCACCGCGCCCGGGTGGATTTCGATGCCGGTGAAAAAGCGGTTGAGGTGGGAAATGAAACGGCCCAGCCAGCGCAGACCGTGGGTCCAGCACCAGTGGGCGGGGCGGTGGAGCACGACCGCGTGCAGACCGGGGTAGCAGGTCAGCACCTCAAAGGCGCTGCGCGCGGCCGGGTCGCGCTCAAGAATGCACTGGATGTCGGAACGCAGGCGGGCAAACATGGAGTCAGTCTAGCGTTTTGCCCGCGCGGCGGTCTGCTCCATGGCCCGGGCAACACCGCGCAGGATGTGGACTTCTTCGGGCGTGGGTTGCGCTCGGTTGATGAGTTGCTGCAGGCGCGGCAGCAGCTTTTTCGGCGCCGCCGGGTCGAGGAAGTCCACCGCCACCAAGGCCGACTCCCAATGGGCCAGCAGGCCGGCGACGGCCGCCGCGTCGGCCACGGGCGATGGCTCGGGCCGAGCGGGCGCGTCAAATCCCCCCAGCGCCTGCCGCCAGTCGTAGGCGATCAGCTGCACCGCCGCGGCGAGGTTGAGCGACCCGTAGCCCGGCGCGGTGGGGATCGACAGCGCCGCGTGGCAGCGGTAGACGTCCTCGTTGCGCATGCCGAACCGCTCGCTGCCAAACAGGAAGGCCACGCCGGCCGGCGGGGAGCCCTCCGCCAGCAGCGCCGCGAAGTGCTCGCGCGGGGCGCGGGTCGGCGGGCCAAAGTCCCGCGGCGTCATCGCGGTGGCGCACAGGTGGGTCATGCCGTCGAGCGCCTCGTCCAGCGTGTCCACCACCCGCGCGCGGGCCAGCACATCGGTGGCGCCGCTGGCGCGCTGGATGGTTTCCTCGCGGCGCAGCACGTTGGGCCAGCGCGGCGCCACCAGCACCAGTTCATCAAAGCCCATGACTTTCAGGGCGCGGGCGGCGCCGCCCACGTTGCCGGCGTGGCTGGTCTCGATCAGAACGAAGCGGGTTTTCATGGCGCGTGGGTAAAATCGCCGTCATTGTCGCCGCCCGCATCGCCGGGCGCTGTCGCCGTCCCTCCCCCGCTCTTCCCGCCCGGCCCCATGCCGGGCCGACAATTCATGCCGTCCACCCTCCATCCCATGCTCAACGTGGCCATCAAGGCCGCCCGCACCGCCGGTGCCGTGATCAACCGCGCCGCGCTTGATGTCGAATCGGTCCGCGTCTCGCTCAAGCAGACCAACGACTTCGTGACCGAAGTCGACCACGCGGCCGAGGCCGCGATCATCGAGACGCTGCGCACCGCCTACCCCGACCACGGCATCTGGGCCGAGGAATCCGGCCGGCAGGACGGCAAAGGCCGCGACAAGGACCACGTCTGGATCATCGATCCGCTGGACGGCACCACCAATTTCATCCACGGCTTCCCGGTGTACTGCGTGAGCATCGCGCTCATGGTCAAGGACCGGATCGAACAGGCCGTCATTTACGACCCGACCCGCAACGACCTGTTCTGCGCCACGCGCGGTCGCGGCGCCTACCTCAACGACCGCCGCATCCGCGTGGCCAAGCGCACCGTGTTGCGGGACTGCCTGCTGTCCACCGGCTTTCCGTTCCGGCCGGGCGACGCCTTCCAGACCTACCTGCAGATGCTCGGTGACGTGATGCCCAAATGCGCCGGCCTGCGCCGACCGGGCTCGGCCGCGCTGGACCTGGCCTACGTGGCCGCTGGTTTCAGCGACGGTTTCTTCGAAATGGGGCTGTCGCCCTGGGACGTGGCCGCCGGCTCGCTGCTGGTGACGGAAGCCGGCGGGCTGATCGGCAACTTCACCGGCGAGTCCGACTTTCTGGAACAGAAGGAATGCCTGGCCGCCAACCCGCGCATCTACGGCCAGCTGGTCGGCCTGACGGGCAAGTACAGCAAGTTCGCCAGCGCCGGCGACAAGGCCGCGGTGCGGCAAGCGCGCGCGAACGCCCGCCGCGAAGCGGCGGCCGACGGCGATGAGGGTTCCGAGGGCAGCCCGCCGCCCGCCACCGATCCCACGGGCGCCCACGCGCGCCCGGACGGCGACGCGCCGTTCTGATCAGGGCCGCGGCAGGCGAAACCAGAAGGTGGCGCCTGCCTGGGGCGCCGATACGGCCCAGATGCGGCCGCTGTGGCGCTCGATGATGCGCGCCACGATCGCCAGCCCCACGCCCATGCCCGGCACGGTGCTGCCGGCGTGCAGGCGCTGGAACAGGCCGAACAGCTTGCCGGCGTGGGCCATGTCGAAGCCCACGCCGTCGTCGCGCACGTAGTACGCGTCGGCCGCCTCGTCGAAGCCCACCCACACGCGCGGCGCGGCGTCGGGACGGGCGTACTTGAGCGCGTTGTCGAGCAGGTTGCCCATCACCTGACGCAGCAGCGCCGCGTCACCCAGCGCCGGCGGCAGCGGATGCAACTCGACCTGGGCCTGTGCGGTCAGCGCCCCCAGCGGTTCCAGCGCGGCGCGGGTCACCGCGTCCATGTCCACCGGCACAGGCTCCAGCGCCACGCGCACCACGCGCAGCAGTTCCAGCATGTCGGTGAGCATCTGCCCCATGTGGCGCGAGGCGCGCTCAATGCGGCCAAACATGTCCTGGCCCACCGGACTCAGGCGCTCCGCTTCTTCCTCCTGGACGATCGCCGCGAAGCCATTGACCGACCGCAGTGGCGCGCGCAGGTCGTGGGCGATGGAGTAGGAGATCGCCTCCATGTCGCGCATGGAGCGCTCCAGCTCGGCCGTGCGCTCGCGCACCCGCTGCTCCAGGCTGGCGTTGAGCGCGCGGATCTGCTCCTGCGCGGCGACGCGGTCGCTGATGTCCAGGTGCGTGCCGGACATGTAGACCGCGCGGTCCTCATCGTCGCGCTGGTGAACCCGGCCGCGGGAGTTGACCCACACCCAATGGCCGGCCTTGTGGCGCATGCGCACGTCGCACTCGTAATAAGGCAGTTCGCCGGCGACATGGCGGTCGCGGATCGCGGTGGCGCGGCGCAGGTCGTCGGGGTGGACCAGCCTCTCCCAGGTGTGGCGGCCCACGGGACGCAATTCATCCAGCGTGTAGCCCACGATTTCCGCCCAGCGCTCGTCCACCGTGAGCGTGCGCTCGGTGAGGTTGGTCTCCCACACACCGGGGCGGGTGGCTTCCAGAATCCAGGCCAGACGCTGGCGTTCGGCGCGCAGGGCTTCCTGGGTCTGGATGTAGGACGTGACGTCGGAGAAGGTGCGCACGAACCCACCGCCGTCGAGGTGAAAGGTGTGGACTTCCAGCGTGCGACCGTCGCGCGTGCGGCGCCAGTAATGGTCGGGCGCGCCGGTCTGGTCCAGCTGGGTGTACGGCCTCGCTTCGGGCTGCACCCACACGGCGTCGGGCCCGAAATCGGCGCGTTCGAGCTGGAAGCGCAACACCGCCTCGTAGGTGGGGCGGCTGGCCATCAAGCCGGCGGGCAGCGCGAGCAACTCCAGCAGGCGCTGGTTGTAGCCGGCCACGCGCCCCAGCGCATCCACCTGCAGCAGGCCCTGGCTCATGCTGTCGAGCGTGGCTTGCAGGGCGCGGGTCTTGTTTTCCAGCAGCGTGGTGGTCGCCTGCAGCGCTTCCCGGGTGCGCCGCCGTTCGGCGTGACCACGCCACGCCAGCACCATTTGCCGGACCGCGCCCAGCAACGGCTGCAGGAACTCCACGTCCGCCGGGCTGTACGGCTCGGCCGCGTTGGCCAGACCGACCATGGCAACCAGCCGGTCGCTGCCGCCGATCGGGATGCCCAAAAAGCGGCGCAGGATCGGGTGGCCGTCGGGTGTGCCGCCCGCGCGGGTGTCGGCATCGGGCCCGGCGCTGAACACGACCTCGCCGCTGCGCAACGCGTGGCCGAACAGCGTGTCGAGGTTGCGGAAGTCCAGCGCGGCCTCGCGGTGCTGGTCAAACAGCGAGCGCGATGTGGCGTCCCAGGCCACGTCGCTCATGGCGTGGGTGCGCAGGTACGGCTGGCCCTCCTCGTCGTACAGCACCTCCCCGATGAAGCCGTTTTCGCTGCCGGTGAGGTCGACGAAGGCCGCGAGCAGATCGCCAAAGGCACGGCGCTTGTCGTCGGCCTCGATGAACACGGCCTGGGCGCGCCGCACCGCCTCCAGCAGCCGGTGCTGCCGCTGCAGGCGCTGCTCGGCGCGCAGGCGCTCGGTCACGTCGGCGGTGAACCCGTGCCACACGACCGATCCGTCGGGCTCGCGCTGCGGCGCGCCCTCCACCTGGTACCAGCGCACGCCCTTGGCAGGGAGCACGGCCCGGTAGATCTGCCGCCACACCGTGAGGTCCCGGGCGGAGATCGCCAGCGATTCGCGCACCGCCGGCCGGTCGTCCGGGTGAACCCGCTCAAACAGCAGCCGGGCGTCCGCGCGCAGTTCCTCGGCCGTGAGCTCCAGCATCTCCTCGACCTTGTCGTTGACGTACCGGATCTCGCTGCGGCCCTGGGGCGTGAGCACCGCCACGTAGATCAGGCCCGGCATGCGCGCGGCGAGCGCCTGGAACAACTCCAGCTGACGCGACAGCGCTTCGCGCGCTTCGCGCTCGGCCGTGATGTCCTGCACGATGCCGAAATCCGTTTGCGGATTGCCGGCCACCAGCGTGCGGCTGATGCGGGTGCGCATCCAGCGGAGGCTGCCGTCCGGCCGCTGCCAGCGAAACTCCACCACGCGGCCGTCGCAGGCCTCGCGCGCGGCCAGCCACGCGGGCAGGTCGTCCGGATGGATGCCCGACCGGCCGTCCTTGCGAAGAATCTGCGGACCCGCCTCGAGACCCGTGATTGCGTACAGGCCCGGCGACCAGATCACCGCCTGATCGCTGGGCGCGTTCGTCCAATGCCCGACCTGGGCCAGTTCTTCGATGGCGCCATGCAGTTCGACCCGCTGCTCCAGCGCCACGTTGGCGCGCTGCAGCGCGTCGCCGGTTTCGTGCTCGGCCGTGGAGTCGGTGATGACGGTCAGCAGCCGGTCCTCACCCACCAGCGAGGTGTGCATGCGCACCCAGCGTGGCTCGCCCGGGCGCACCGTGAGCCGCTGGCGGTCGTCGCTGCGGGGCACGCGCGCCAGAAACGCCTGCCGTGCGGCCTCGTCGGACCAGTGGCCAAGCTCCAGCGTCGTGCGGCCAATCACCTCGTCGCGCCGCCGGTGGGTGAGGCGCAGCCAGGCCTCGTTCACGTCCAGCAGGCACCCGTCCGACAGGCGCGTGACGGCCATGGGCAGGGGAGCGCCGTGGAACACGGCGTCGTGGGCAACGTCGGTGCGGGAAGGAAGCGGCAAGGGCGTCATACCCAGTAGGGTTTCGTGGCATTGTGCCGCAAGCGCCACCCGCCCTGCCCCCACGCATCCCCTACACTTCGCGGCTCACCGGCGCCCCGCCCGGCGCGGCCTTACCATGACCCCGCCCCACCCCACCTCGACCGAGCGAGCACCCGAGCCCGCGGCCCTCGACCGGCACACCCCCATGATGCAGCAGTACCTGGCCATCAAGGCCGGGTACCCGGACACGCTGGTGTTCTACCGCATGGGCGATTTCTACGAGCTGTTCTGGGCGGACGCGGAAAAAGCCGCGCGGCTGCTCGACATCACGCTCACCCAGCGGGGGCAATCCGCCGGTCAGCCGGTGGTGATGGCTGGCGTGCCGTTCCACTCGGTCGACACCTACCTCGCCCGCCTGATCCGGCTGGGTGAATCGGTGGCCATCTGCGAGCAGGTCGGTGACGTGGCGACGGCCAAGGGACCGGTCGAGCGGCAGGTGGTGCGGGTGGTGACACCCGGCACGCTGACCGACGCGGAACTGCTGCCCGAAAAATCCGAAGCCGTGCTGATGGCGGTGCACGCCGGTGCACGCACCGGCTGCGGCCTGGCCTGGCTCTCGGTCACGCAGGGCATCGTGCACCTCGCCCAGTGCGCGACCGACGAACTGGCCGACTGGGTGGCCCGCATCGGCCCCGGCGAGCTGCTCTACAGCGCCGAGGTGTCCCCGGCCTTCGAGCGCACCGTGCAGCAGCTGGCGGGCCAGCCGCTGGCCGGCGGCGGGCGGCTGGTGGCCGTGGTGCGGCCGGCCTGGACCTTCGACGCCGCGCTGGGCGAGCGCAAGCTGCTGGAGCAGCTGCAGGCCGCCAGCCTCGCGGCCTGGGACGCCCACGCGCTGACCGATGCGCACGCCGCCGCCGCGGCCCTGCTGGCCCACGCCGAACACACCCAGGGCCGGGCGCTGACCCATGTGCGCAGCCTGAGCGTGGCGCGCCGCGATGACCGCATCGACCTGCCGCTGAACACGCGCCGCAACCTCGAACTGGTGCAGACCCTGCGCGGCGAGGCCAGCCCGACCTTGTTCAGCCTGCTCGACACCTGCTGCACCGGCATGGGCAGCCGCACGCTGCGCCAGTGGCTGCTGGAGCCGCGGCGCGACCGCAGCGAAGCGCGCGCCCGGCTGGAGGCCATCGCCGTCCTGCGCGACGGGGCGTGGGCCGGCGTGCGCGAATCGCTCAAGGGCGCCAGCGACGTCGAACGCATCACCGCGCGGCTCGCGCTGCGCCAGGTCAAGCCGCGCGAGCTGGTCGGACTCGGGCAGACGCTGCACCGCGCCGAAGCCCTGGCCGCACGGCTCGCGCCGCTGGCCGGGCGCGCGCCGTTACTGGACGCGCTGAGTGCGGCGCTCGTGCCGCCGCCGGCGCTGGCCGACATGCTCGCGCGCGCGCTGCTGCCCGAGCCCGCGGCGCTGGTGCGCGACGGCGGTGTCATCAACCACGGCTTCGACACCGAACTCGACGAACTGCGCGCCATCCAGACCCATTGCGACGATTTCCTGCTCGACCTGGAAACCCGCGAGCGGGCCCGCACCGGCATCGGCAACCTGCGCGTGCAGTTCAACAAGGTCCACGGCTTCTACATCGAGGTCACCCAAGGCCAGCTGGACCGGGTGCCAGAGGACTACCGCCGCCGGCAAACCCTGAAGAACGCCGAGCGCTTCATCACACCCGAACTCAAGGCCTTCGAGGACAAGGCCCTGTCCGCGCAGGAGCGCGCGCTGGCGCGCGAGAAGTGGCTGTACGAGCAGCTCCTCGACAGACTGCAGGCCCATGTGCCGGCGCTGACCGCCCTCGCCCGCGCGATGGCCGCGCTGGACGCGCTGGGCGCGCTCACCGAACGTGCCCTGACGCTGGGCTGGACCGCTCCCCACTTCGTGCCCGAGCCCTGCATCGACATCCGCGGCGGCCGCCACCCGGTGGTCGAGGCGCGGCTGAACGAAACCAGCAGCGGGGCCTTCATCGCCAACGACACCGTGCTCGGCCCCAAGGCCCGCATGCAGGTGATCACCGGGCCCAACATGGGCGGCAAGAGCACCTACATGCGGCAGGTGGCGATCATCGTGCTGCTGGCCAGCATCGGCAGCTGCGTGCCGGCGCAAGCCTGCCGCCTGGGGCCGATCGACGCCATCCACACCCGCATCGGCGCGGCCGACGACCTGGCCAACGCCCAGTCGACCTTCATGGTCGAGATGACCGAAGCGGCGCAGATCCTGCACGCGGCGACGCCGGCCAGCCTCGTGCTCATGGACGAAATCGGCCGCGGCACCTCCACCTTCGACGGTCTGGCGCTGGCCGCCGGCATCGCCGCGCACCTGCACGACAAGTCGCGCTGCTTCTGCCTGTTCGCCACCCACTATTTCGAACTCACCGCCTTCCCGGCGGACCACCACGGCGCGGTCAACATGCACGTGAGCGCGGCCGAAGGCGGCAAAGCCGGCATCGTGTTCCTGCACCGGCTGGAGCCCGGACCGGCCAGCCGCAGCTACGGCCTGCAGGTGGCGCGGCTGGCGGGCGTGCCGTCCGGTGTGGTGCAGCAGGCGCGCCACACGCTGGCGGCGCTGGAAGCCCAGAGCCAGGCGCAGCACACGCAGGTCGACCTGTTCGCCCCGCCGCCGCCCGCGCCCGCCGCGGAGCCCAGCGCGCTGGAGCAGGCGCTGGCCGCCATCGACCCCGACACCCTCACCCCGCGCGACGCGCTCGACCGGCTGTACCAGCTCAAAAAGCTGGCGGCCGGCTGATCTCCCACCCCCTCACACCCCACACCACCATGACCTACTGCGTCGCCGTCAAACTCAACGCCGGAATGGTGTTCCTTTCCGACTCGCGCACCAACGCCGGGCTCGACCAGATCAGCACCTTCCGCAAGATGATCGTCTACGAGAAGCCGGGCGAGCGCTTCATGTGCCTGCTGTCGGCCGGCAACCTGAGCATCTCCCAGTCGGTGCGGGAAATCCTGCAGGTCGAGCAACTCGACGACCACGAGGGCGGCGAGCCGATCACCATCTGGAACGCACGCAGCATGTTCGACGCCGCGCGCGTGCTCGGGGCCGCGGTGCGCCACGTGTACGAGCGCGACGGCGAATCGCTCAAGCGCGCCGGGGTCGACTTCAACGTCTCCATGATCTTCGGCGGCCAGATTGGTGGCGAGGGCATGCGCCTGTTTCAGGTCTATTCGGCCGGCAACTTCATCGAGGCCACATCCGAGACGCCGTTCTTCCAGATCGGGGAGTCCAAGTACGGCAAGCCGGTGCTCGACCGTGTGATCACGCCCGACACGCCGCTGGACGAAGCGGCCAAGTGCGCGCTGGTGTCCATGGATTCCACGCTCAAGTCCAACCTCTCGGTCGGTCTCCCGCTGGACCTCGCGGTGTACGAAGCCGGCGCCCTGCGCTGCGACCGCATCACCTGCATCGACGACAACAACCCCTACTTCCGCATGGTGCGCAACACCTGGGGCCAGAAGCTGCGCGAGGTGTTCGACAGCATCGAACACCCCACCTGGGACGGCAGCCCGACCGATGTCCCGCTGCTCGGCGTGGCCAGCCGAAGCCAGCCGCTGAAAAAGATCACCAACGCGCGCGAGAAGCTCATCTGAGCCGCGCCCCCGTCCGACCCGTGATCGTTTTTTCCCACGCCAACAGCTTTCCCGCCGGGACCTACCAGGCGATGTTCCGCTCGCTGCGTGCGCGCGGCCACACCGTGCGGGCGGTCGAGCGGTTCGGCCACGACCCGCGATACCCCGTCACCAGCAACTGGCCCCACCTCGTGCAGCAGCTGGCCGATTTCGCCGCGCCGCTGATCGCCGAGGCGGGCGAACCGGCCTGGCTGGTGGGCCATTCGCTGGGCGGGTTTCTGAGCCTGATGTGTGCAGCGCGCCACCCCGGGCTGGGCGGCCACGGCGTGCGCGGCGTGGTGTTGATCGACTCGCCGGTGCTGGGCGGCTGGCGCGCGCGCACGCTGGAGCTGATCAAGCGCACGCAGCTGGTGGGCTCGGTGTCGCCCGGCCGGGTCAGCCGCCGGCGGCGCGACCGCTGGGCCAGTGCGGACGAGGCGCTGGCCCATTTCCAGCATAAACGCGCCTTCGCGCGCTGGGACCCGCAGTGCCTGGCCGACTACATCGCCCACGGCACCCACGACGCCGAAACCCCGCAGGGCCGCCAGCGGCTGCTCACCTTTTCGCGCGACGTGGAAACCGCCATCTACAACACCCTGCCCCACAACCTCGACCGCCTGCTGCGACGCCATCCGCTGCGCTGTCCGGTGGGCTTCATCGGCGGCACCCAGTCGCAGGAAATGCGGCAGGTCGGCATGGCGATGACCCACCGGCTGGTCGGACGCGAGCACCCCGAGCGCCTGGTCATGATCGAGGGCAGCCACCTGTTCCCGATGGAACGCCCCCACGAAACGGCCGGCGCCCTCGACGGGCTGCTGCGCGCCCTCGCCGCCTGAGGGCGATTCCCCACCTGCGGTCCCGGGCACACCCGGGACCCGGGGGTGGGGGAGTATGCTGCCGCATCACCCATGTCCGACTCAGCCTCCGCCCGATCACGCCTTCCCTGGCGCCAGGCCCTGACCCGGCTGGGCGAGCTGCTGCTGCGCTGGGACCCGGTGCGCCACCCGCTCTGGGTGCGGCTGTTGGTGGCCGTGGGCCTGACGCTGCTGGCCGTGTGGCTGCGCGTGCTGATCGCACCGCCCACCACCGGCGGGCGCTTCATCACCCTCGGTCTGGCCGCTGCGCTGTCGGCGCTGTACGGCGGCTTCCGGGCCGGCGTGCTGAGCACGTTCCTCGGCGTGATCATCGTCAACTTCCTGCTGGTGCAGCCGTTCTTTGCGCCCGCCATCAACAACCCGGTCGCGGCCCTGTGGCTGAACCTGTGGCACGTGATCACGCAGCTGGTGGTCGTGGGCGCCATTGCGCTGCTGCAGCGGCAGCACCGCAGCCTGCGCCTGGCGCAAGCGCGCATTCAGCGCAGCGACCGCCAGCTGCTCGACACCTTCGAACACAGCGGCGCCGGCATGGCCCACACCCAGCTCGACGGACGCTGGATCCGCGTCAACCGAGCCTACGCCGCCATCATCGGCCACACGCCGGACGAGCTGATGGGCGGCCTGACCTACCGCGACTTCACCCACCCGGATGACCTGCCACTCGACGAAGACCAGCTGCGCCGCGCGCTGGCCGGCGAGATCGACCACTACGCGATGGAGAAGCGCTACCTGCACAAGGCCGGCCATACCGTGTGGGTGCAGGTGAC
Organism: Hydrogenophaga sp. T66; assembly: GCF_057219855.1. Classification (NCBI taxonomy): domain Bacteria; kingdom Pseudomonadati; phylum Pseudomonadota; class Betaproteobacteria; order Burkholderiales; family Comamonadaceae; genus Hydrogenophaga; species Hydrogenophaga sp. T66. The sequence goes on from NZ_JBXVVX010000001.1 coordinate 1,907,261, forward strand.
GGTGGCGCTGATCCGCGACGCGGCCGGCGCGCCGGACTACCTGATCGCGGTGGTGCAGGACATCAGCGCCCGCAAGACCACCGAACAGCGCCTGCTCGACACCGAACGCCTGCTCAACCAGGCGCACCAGCTCGCCGGCCTCTCCAGCTGGCAAGCCGATCTCAAGGCGCTGCGCTTCATGACCCTGTCGGGCTCGCACCGCGTGCTGGGCTTGCCCAGGGACGACATGAGTGCCGACGAGATGACCGCCCTCACCCACCCCGACGACCGCGCCCGGGTCGAGGCGGCCTGGATCGATTCGATCAAGCGCAACACGCCCTACAACATCGACTACCGCATGAACATCGGCGGCGAGATGCGCTGGGTGTCGGTGCGCGCCGAGTTCGAGCGCGACGCCCGCGGCCACGCGTTGCGCGCCATCGGCGTGACCCACGACATCACCGCCCGCAAGCAGGGCGAACTCCAGATCCGGCAGCTCAACGCCTCGCTGGAGCAGCGCATCGCCGAGCGCACGCAAGCGCTGCGCGACGCCTACGCCGAGCTCGAAAGCTACTCCTACGCCGTGGCCCACGACCTGCGCTCCCCGCTGCGCATCATCAATGGCTTCGCGGCCGCCCTGCGCGAAGACAACCCGGGGCTGGACGCGGCCAGCGACGCGCACCTGCAGCGCATCATGGACGCCAGCAGCAAGATGGGCGCCCTGATCGATGGCCTCCTGCACCTCTCCCAGTTTTCCCACGGCGATGTCGCCCGCGAACCCGTGGACCTGAGCGCGGTGGCCACGCGCCTGCTGCGCGAGCTGGCCGCGGCCGAGCCCCAGCGGCGGGTGGCGTGGAGCGTGCAGCCGGGGCTGACGGCGCTGGCCGATCCGGCCCTGGTCGAGGCCCTGCTGCAGAACCTGCTGCACAACGCGTGGAAGTACACCGCCCAGCGCGACGAGGCCCACATCCGCGTGGGCCAGCGCGAAAACGGCGGACGGCGGGAATTCGTGGTGAGCGACGACGGCGCGGGCTTTGACATGACCCGCGCGGCCAAGCTGTTTCAGCCCTTCCAGCGGCTGCACCGCCCGGGCGAGTTCGCCGGGCTGGGTATCGGCCTGGCCACGGTGCGCCGCATCGTGCAGCGCCACGGTGGCGAGATCCACGCCGAGGCCGCCCCCGGGCAGGGCGCGACCTTCCGTTTCACCCTGCAACCCGCCGGCTGACAGGCCACGGGCCGGCGGCGACCCGGCGATGGGTCCCCGGTCAGGGCGTCCAGTCGATCCAGCCCAGGCCGGCGGTCAGCAGGATCAGCCCGCCAAACACGATGCGGTACCAGGCGAACGGCACAAACGTGTGGGTGCTGACGAAACGCAGCAGCCAGCGCACGCACACCCAGGCCGACAGCCAGGCGGTGATCAGGCCCACCGCGAAGAAGGGGATGTCGGCGACCTCCAGCAGATGGCGGTGCTTGTAGAGGTCGTACACCGCCGCGCCCACCAGCACCGGGATGGCGAGGAAGAAGCTGTATTCGGTGGCCGCCCGCCGGCTGAAGCCCAGCAGCATCGCGCCGATGATCGTGGCCCCGGAGCGGCTCACGCCGGGGATCAGCGCGATGCACTGCACCAGGCCGACCTTCAGCGCGTCGGTCCAGCGCATGTCGTCCACGCTGTCGATGCGGGGCGGGATGCCGCGCTTTTGCAGCGCCTCGGCCCACAGGATCACGAGGCCGCCGACGATGAAGCTCGTGGCCACCACGATCGGGTTGAACAGCACGCCCTTGATCACGCCGATGAACAGGAAACCCAGAAAGGCCGCCGGAAAGAAGCCGATCAGCACGTTCGTGGCGAAGCGCTGCGCCACCCGCTCGCGCGGCAGGCCGACCAGCGTGGACCACAGCTTCTCCAGGTAGAAGGAGATGATGGCCATGATCGCGCCGGTCTGGATCACGACCTCGAAGACCTTGATCTTCTCGCCCGAGAGGTTGAGCAGGGCGGCGGCGAGGATGAGGTGGCCGGTGGAGGACACCGGCAGGAATTCGGTCAGGCCCTCGACCACGCCCATCACGGCGGCCTTGAGCAACAGCAGGAGATCCATGGGATGACTGGTTGGTGCGGACGCCGGATCGTACCCGCCCGCGGGCGGCTTATTCGTGGCGCAAGGCCTGGATCGGCAGCAGCCCGGCCGCGCGTTGCGCCGGGTACCAGCCAAAGAACACGCCGACCAGCGCCGCAAAACCGGCGGCCAGCAGCACCGCGTTGGCGCTCATGTACACCTGCCAGCCCGAGAAAAACGCCATGGCGGCCGTGGCGCCAGCGCCCAAGGCGATGCCGATCGCCCCACCGATCAGGCTGAGCGTGACGGCCTCGATGAGGAACTGCGCCCGGATGTCGCGGCCGCGGGCCCCCACCGCCATGCGCAGCCCGATCTCGCGGGTGCGCTCGGTCACGCTGACCAGCATGATGTTCATGATCCCGATGCCACCCACCAACAGGCTCACGCCGGCCACTGCCGCCAGCAGCAGCGTCATCGCCCGGCTGGCCGCTTCCTGCGCCTGCAGGATCTCCGACAGGTTGTTCACCGAGAAGGTGTCGTCGCCGTCGTCGGACACGCGCAGGCGCTGACGCAACAGGTCTTTGACGCTCTGTTCGACCGCCTTCATGTCCTGGCCCTCGCGCACCTTGACGTGGATGCTCCAGATGCGCCGCACGTTGCCGCCCGCGTTCCAGATGCGGTTGCGGAAGGTGGACATCGGCATGATGACGATGTCGTCCTGGTCCTGGCCAGACGCATTCTGCCCCTTGCGCGCCAGCACGCCGATCACCTTGAACGGCACGCCACGCACCCGGATGACCTGATCGATCGGGTCCTGGTCGCCGAACAGTTCCCGGGCCACGGTCTGCCCCAGCCACACCACCTTGGCCGAGCCGCTCTGCTCGGCCGGCTCGAACAGCCGTCCGCTGGCCAGCGACCACTCGCGCACCTCCAGGAAGTCGTTGGTGGTGCCAAAAATCGCGGTGTTCCAGTTGGCGTTCTGGGCCACGGCCTGCGCCATGGTGCGCGAGCCGGGCGCGGTCGCCTGCACCTCGGGAATCTCCAGCGCGATGGCCTCGGCGTCCTCCTCGGTGAAGCGGCTGCGCGTCTGCGCGCCCTGACGCACCCCGGCCGACGACAGGCTGCCCGGCATCACCAGCATCACGTTGGAGCCGAGCGACTTCATCTGCTCCTGCACGCGCTGGGTCGCGCCGCTGCCCACCGCAATCATGGTGATCACCGCGGCCACGCCGATGATGATGCCCAGCATGGTGAGCGCCGAGCGCAGCGCGTTGGCCTTGAGCCCGCGCCACGCGCTGCGGATGGCGGTGAGCGTGTTCACGCGCCGGCCTCCGCGACCACCGGCCGCCGCGGCGTCTGCGCGCGGTCTTCCGTCAGGCGTCCGTCGCGGAACACCAGCCGGCGCTGCGCCCAATCGGCGATGTCGTTCTCGTGGGTGACCATCACGATGGTGATGCCCTGCGCGTTGAGTTCGGCCAGCAGCCGCATGATGTCCTCGCTGGTGCGGGTGTCGAGCGCGCCCGTGGGCTCGTCGGCCAGGATCAGGGAAGGCCGGTTGACCAGCGCCCGCGCGATGGCCACGCGCTGCTGCTGGCCCCCGGAGAGCTGGGCCGGCGTGTGGTGGGCGCGGTCCGCCAACCCCACACGGGTCAGGGCCTCGGCGGCCCGCTCGCGGCGCTCAGGAGCGGCCACGCCGGCGTACACCAGCGGCAGCTCCACGTTTTCCAGCGCGCTGGTGCGCGGCAGCAGGTTGAACTGCTGGAACACAAAGCCCAGCCGGCGGTTGCGCACCTGCGCCAGCGCATCCGGCGCCAGCGAGTCCACGGCTTCGCCGGCGAGCCGGTACTGCCCGGTGTCGGGCCGGTCGAGGCAACCCAGCACGTTGAGCAGCGTGCTCTTGCCCGAGCCCGAGGCGCCCATGATCGCCACAAACGAGCCAGCCTCGATGTCCAGCGTCACGCCGTCGAGCGCCCGCACGGCCGAGTCGCCGCTGCCGTAGGTCTTGTGCAGGTCGCGGACCTCGATCAGCGCCACGGCGGCTCCCTCAAAACGGCAGGCGCGGGGCCGCGCCGGCGCGCGCGCGGGCGGCGGCCGATGGCCCGGCGGACGGCGCGCCGGTCACGATGCGGGCCCCTTCGACCACGCGGTCCGCGCCCGGGGCGTCGGGCTTCGGCGTGACCTCGGTGAAGCTGCCGTCGCTCACGCCCGGCGTCACGGCCACCGCCAGCGGCTGGTCCTGGTCGTCCAGCACGTACAGCCGCGACCCGCGCGGTGCGCTGCCCCGCGCAGCGCCGGCCACAGGCATGGCGCCGGGCTCGCTGGCGTCGGGCAGGCGCACGCGCAGGGCCGCGTTCGGCACCTTCAGCACGTTGTCGCGCGACTCGGTGACGATGCGCACATTGGCCGTCATGCCCGGCAGCAGGCGGCTGTTGGTGTTGGCGAAGCTCACCACCGCCACGTAGGTGACGACGTTCGACACGTTGGTCGCCGCCTTGCGCACCTGCTTGACCTCGCCGTCGAAGCTGCGGCCGGGGAACGCGTCCACGGTGAAGCTCACCTTCTGGCCGGGCCGGATGCGGCCGACGTCGGCCTCGTCGATGCTGGCGTCCACCTGCATGTCCGACAGATTCTGGGCAATCACAAACAGTTCCGGCGCCTGCAGGCTGGCCGCCACGGTCTGGCCGCGCTCGATGGTGCGCTTGATGACGATGCCGTCCACCGGGGACGTGATGCGGGTGCGCGAGAGATCGACCCGCGCCTGCGCCACCGCCGCCTCGCGCTGCTTGACGTTGGCCTGCGCGCTGCGGATCTGCGCCTCGCTCACGCCCTGCAGCGCCTGCACCGCCTTGAGGCCTTCTTCGGATGCGGCCAGGGCCGCGCGGGTGCGGTCGGCCTCGCTCTGGGCGATGAATCCCTGCGCCACCAGGCTGAGGTTGCGCTCGTGCGCCCGGCGGGCCTCGGCCAGCTCGGTCTGCGCGCGCGACACATTGGCCCGCGCCGAGGCGGCGTTGGCCTGCGCGATCGCCACCGCGGCCTGGGCCGCGTCCAGATCGGCCGAGGCCGAGCGCAACCGGTATTCAAAGGTCTGGGCGTCGATCTCGGCGATCAGCTGACCGGCCTTGACCTCGCTGTTGAAGTCCACATAGACCTCACGCACCTGGCCCGAAATCTGGCTGCCCACCGACACCTGCTTGACCGGGTTGACCGCGCCCGTGGCCGACACCGTGGCCTGCAGCTTGCCGCGTTCGATCGTGCCGGTGCGCAGCGCCGCGGCAGCGCCCGCCTCGCGCTGGCTGAACCACCAGCCGCCCGCTGCCGCCGCGGCCAGCACCGCCACCAGCAGCGCCCATCGTGTTGTCGTCATGGCGCGGATTGTAGGAACGGGGGGTGTCGCCTTCGTGGCGCCGGGGTATCGGGCCGGTATCCGGCCGGCGAGGGGGCGGTGTCTGGCCGGTGAAGCGGCCACCGGACCGGCGCGTTTCGCGCCGTCCGGGCCGCGTTTCGCGGCGCGTGGGCGCCGATCCGTCGCACGGGCCTGGCCTGCGCCCGGGCGGCGCATCACAGTGCGGCCACGCCCCACCCGGAGACCCGCCATGAGCTTCACCCCCGTCATCGCCATCCACACCGCCGCCGCCCTGGGCGCCGTCATCGTCGGCCCCGTGGCGCTCTGGGCCCGCCGCCGTGGCGCCGCCCGCACCCGCTTGCACCGCGCCGCCGGCTACGCCTGGGTCACGCTCATGCTGGCCACCGCGGTCTCCGCCCTGTTCATCCGCAGCAGCAACCTGCCCAACCTCGCCGGCTTCAGCCCCATCCACCTGCTGATTCCCGTGGTGCTGGGCAGCCTGGTCGTGGCTTTTCTGGCGCTGGCTCGCGGCGAGTTCACCACCCACCGCTACACCATGGTGTCCCTCTACGTGAGCGCCTGCCTGATCGCCGGGGGCTTCACGCTGATGCCCCAGCGGCTGCTCGGTCAACTGGTCTGGGGCCAGTGGCTCGGGCTGGCCTGATCCGTGTCCACCGCTCGCCCCTGTCCACCTGTTTCGAGCCATCGCCATGTCGTTTGATCACCCCACACCCCGCCCCGCCCGTCCCGCCCCGATCGAGGCGGCCCTGCCACCCGCGCTGGAGCGGCAGGCCCGGCGCCGCGCCGGCCTGCACCTGGGCTGGCTGGCCCACGCCGCCGTGTTTGCGCTCGTCAACGCCGGCTTGTGGCTCGCCGGTCACCGCGCGGGCTGGCTCGGTCTGCCCACCGGCGGCTGGGTAATCGGCCTGTTGGCCCACGGGGCGGTCGTGGCACTGGCCCCGGCGGGCGACGGCCTGTTCCAGCGCCTGCTCGAGGCCGAACGCCGCCGGCTGCGCGAGCGGTGAGGGCGCCAGCGCCGGTGAGCCGCCGCAGCCCGCCGGCAGCGGCGTGCCAGAATCGTTCGTCCTTCCTCGCTCTCCTCCATTCGGTGGTTCGCCCATGACGCATTCGACGGGTCCGACGTGGCTGAGCTGGCTGCCCGCCGACAGCCGCGCCGGCGTGCAGCGCCGGGCGCTGATCGTGTGGGGGGTGGCTGCGGTGATCGCCGGGCTGCAGTACCTGCTGAGCCCCACGGCACACGGCCTGGGCGCCTCGCTCGTCTACAGCTACGCCATCAGCACCTGCATCTGGGCGCTGACCGACCCGGTGCGCATCGCGCTGCGCGGCTGGCTGCGCGCCGACGGCCCGTATTACTGGACCTTCAACGGCCGCTCGGTGGCCTACCTCGCCCTGGCCGTGGGGGTGGGCTACGCGGCCGGTGCCGCGGTGGGCGACGCCTACAGCGGGCGCTCGACCTGGGCCCTGTTGCTGAGTTCGCCCCAGCGCTTCTGGGCCTTCCTGCTGTGGTCGGTGGGCATCAGCGCGGGCTTCCTGTTTTTCTTTTACCACCGGGAGAAGGCGCAGGCGCTGGAGCGGCTGGCCACCGAAACCCGCCTGAAGCTGCTGGAAAGCCAGCTGGAGCCGCACATGCTGTTCAACACACTGGCCAACCTGCGGGCGCTGATCCCGCGCGAGCCCGACCGGGCGGTGGCCATGGTGGACCGGCTCAACGACTACCTGCGCGCCACGCTGCGCGCCTCGCGCAGCGACGACCAGACGCCCCACACGCTGGCGCTGGAGTTTCAGCGGCTGCGCGACTACCTTGAACTCATGGCGGTGCGCATGGGCCCGCGGCTGCGCGCGCGGCTGGAGCTGCCGCCCGCGCTCGCCCCGCATCCGGTCCCGCCGCTGCTGCTGCAGCCGCTGGTGGAAAACGCCCTGCGCCACGGCCTGGAGCCCAGCGTGGACGGCGGCGAGATCGTGGTCAGCGCGTGGGCGGAAGGTGATGTGCTGCACCTGCGCGTGGAAGACACCGGGCTGGGCTGCGACGGCCCGCCGCCCGCCGGGTTTGGCCTCAGCCAGGTGCGCGAGCGCCTGCAGACCGCCTTTGGCGAGCGCGGCCGTGTCGACTGGGCCAGCGCGGCCGGACAAGGCACACGCATCACCCTCACCCTGCCCCTCCAGCCATGAAAGCCACCGCCCTGATCGCCGAGGACGAACCGCTGCTGGCCGCCGCGCTGCAGGCCGAGCTGGCGCGGGCCTGGCCGGCGCTGGAGATCGTTGCCGTCGTGGGCCACGGCGCGGCGGCGGTCACCCAGGCGCTGGCCCGACGGCCGCAGGTGCTGTTTCTCGACATCCGCATGCCCGGCCAGACCGGGCTGGACGCGGCGGCCGAGCTGGCCGACGACTGGCCGGGCGACACGCCGTTTCCGGCGATCGTGTTCGTCACCGCGTACGACCAGTACGCGGTGCAAGCCTTTGAAGCGCAGGCGGTCGACTACCTGCTCAAGCCGGTGCAGCCCGAGCGGCTGGCGCGCACGGTGCAGCGGCTGCAGGCGCTGCTGGCGCTGCGCGACGTGCCGCCCACCGCGTCGCTCGACGCCGCCGTCGCCCAGCTGCGCGGGCTGCTGGAGAACCCGGCTGCCCGCGGCACGGGCGCCTCGCCCGAACCGCCGCTGCGCTTCCTCACGGCCAGCGTGGGCGCCACCACCCACCTGGTGCCGGTGGACAGCGTGGTCTACCTGGAAGCGGCGGACAAGTACGTGCGGGTCGTCACCCACGAGGGCGAGTGGCTGGTGCGCACGCCGCTCAAGGACCTGCTGCCACGCCTGGACCCCACCACCTTCTGGCAAATCCACCGCGGCACCGCGGTACGCGCCTCGGCCATCGCCTCGGTCACGCGCCAGGAAAACGGCAAGCTCAGCCTGGCGTTGCGCGACCGCGCCGAGCGGCTGGCGGTGAGCCGGCTCCATGAGCACCTGTTCCGGGCGCTCTGAGGCCCGCGCCGGCCGAAAAAAAGCCGCCCGAAGGCGGCCTCGACAAAGTCCCTGAAGAAACCGGACGTCGGAAACGGTCAGTCGTCCCAGTCGTGGTCGTGGCGGTGGTGCTTGCGCCACTTGCGGTGGTGCTTGCGCTCCTTGTAGACGTACTGCGGCTGGCCCACGTAGTACACCGGCGCCGGATGCACCACCACCGGGCGCGGCACCACGACCACCGGCTGCGCGCCGTAGACCGGGTAGCCGTAGCTGGGATAGGCATAGCGCGGGTAACTCACGACCGGCGCCGCGTTGGCCACGCCCACGCTCACCCCGGGCGAATGCACGCCGATCGACCAATAGATGTTGTCGCGGGCCTGGGCCAGGCCCGCGGCGCCAGCGGCCAGCGCTGCCACCAGCGCGAGGCGGCCGTGGCGGGCGAGGTGGAAGGACGAAAACATGAACAGCTCCTTGAAACGCCCAACCGGACGTCGATGGCGCGATTACAGAACAATCCAGGGTCCAGCGCCGCACACGCCGCGTCAAATTCGTATCCAGGCGTAAACCATGGCCCACCCGCTGCTGCCTCCCGACCCGGCGCCCTCGGCGCTCCACCCCACCGCCCGGACCCTGCTCGACACCTGGTTCGGCGACGGCCTGCGGCTCGGCTGGCCCAGCGTCCCGCGGCGCGACCTCTGGTTCAACAGCACGCCCGCCCTGGACAACGCCCTGCGGGCCGACTTCGGCGCCGCGGTGGAGGCGGCCCTGGCGGGCGGCCTCACCGACTGGTCCGCCACGCCGGCCGGGCGGCTGGCCCGGGTGCTGCTGCTGGACCAGTTGCCCCGCAACCTGTTCCGCCGCACCGCCCGCGCCTTCGCCGGCGACGCCGCGGCACAGGCCGAAACCCGGGCGGCGCTGGCCGCCGGCGACGACCGCCGCCTCCCGCCGGTGGGGCGCGTCTTTCTCCTGATGCCGCTGATGCACGCCGAGGACCTGGGGCTGCAGGCGCTGGGCGTGCAGGCCTTCGAGGCGCTGGCGACCGAGGCGCCGCCGCCGGCACCGCCCGACGCGCTGGCCGACCACGCCCGCTTCGCCCGGCTGCACCACGACATCGTGGCCCGCTTCGGCCGCTTCCCCCACCGCAACGCGGTGCTGGGTCGACCGGACACGCCTGCGGAGGCGGATTTCCTGCGCGACGGGCCGCGGTTCGGGCAGTGAGGGCCGGTCGGCGGCGGCTGTCTGCGGCTGACCGGCGGCTGAGGTACCGCTGAGGGGCGGCGGACGGGCGGTTGAGCGGCGACCGGACGGCCTGTCACGCCGCCGTCACGCGCCCGCCATCGCGGCGTCACGGCGACCGGCGACAACCCGGGGGTTGTTTCACATACCCCACCCCCCATGCGCCTCGCCCTCACCCTGCTCACGTCCCTGACCCTGCTCGCCGCCTGCGGCGGCGGTGGCGACGCCGCGGCGCCCGCCGCACCCGCCGCCACCACGCCCACCGGCCTGACCCTCGCCAAGATCGGCGGCTATGCCCACGCCGGCGGCACCTCCTCCGCCGAGATCCCCGCCTACGACCCGATCAGCCGCCGGCTCTTCGTGGTCAACGGCGCCAACGCCTCGGTCGACGTGCTGAGCCTGGCCAACCCGGCCAGCCCCGTGTTCATCACAACCATCACCGCCGCCAGCCTGGGCGCCAACCTCGGCGCAGTCAACAGCGTGGCCGTGTACAACGGCATCGTCGCGCTGGCGGTGGAAGCCGCCCCGAAGACCGACCCCGGCCTGGTGGCCTGGGTGCGCGCCAGCGACCTGGCCGTGCTGCACACCGACACCGTGGGCGCGCTGCCCGACATGCTCACCTTCACGCCCGACGGCAGCCACCTGCTGGTGGCCAACGAGGGCGAGCCCAGCAGCTACACCACGCCCTCCCTGGCGACCGACCCGGTCGGTTCGGTCAGCGTGATCGCGGTCAGCGGCCTCAGCCCCACCGCCACCAGCCTCACCCGCACCGTGCGCACCGCCGGCTTCGCCGCCTACGACGGCCAGCAGGCCGTGCTGCAGGCCGCGGGCGTGCGCATCTACGGCCCGGGCGCGAGCGTGTCGCAAGACCTCGAGCCCGAATACATCACCGTCAGCGCCGACAGCCGCACCGCCTATGTGGTGCTGCAGGAGAACAACGCCGTGGCCACGGTGGACATCGCCAACGCCAGCGTCACCGCCATCCGCTCCCTCGGCACCAAGGACCACAGCCTCGCCGGCATGGGCATGGACGTGAGCGACGAAGACGGCGGCCTGAACACCAACACCGGCACGCCCGCCGTGCGCATCCAGACGGTGCCGGTCAAAGGCCTGTACCTGCCCGACGCCATCGCCAGCTACGCCGTGGGCGGCCAGACCTACCTGATCACCGCCAACGAGGGCGACGCCCGCGCCGACTGGCCGGGCTTCAACGAGGAGGTGCGCGTGCGCGCCCACTGCCCGCTGGGCCTGGACCCGACCGTGTTCACCGACGCGGCCAACCAGGTGCTCGACAGCAACCTCGGCCGCCTGCGCGTGACCACCGCGCCCAACGGCAACCTCACCGGCAAGAACGGCGCCGGCCTGTGCACCGAGCTCTACAGCTACGGCGCCCGCTCCTTCAGCGTCTGGCGCGCCGACACGCTGGCCCGGGTGTACGACTCGGGCGACGACTTCGAGCGCCGCACCACCGCCCTGCCCAACGCGAATTTCAACGCCAGCAACGACAACGACACGCTCGACAGCCGCAGCCCCAGCAAAGGCCCGGAGCCCGAGGGCGTGGTGGTCGCCAGCTTCGGCGCCAAGACCTTCGCCTTCATCGGCCTGGAGCGCGTGGGCGGCATCATGGTGTACGACGTGACCAACCCGGCCGCGCCGACCTTCGTGACCTACTTCAACCCGCGCGTCAGCGGCGTGCTGGACAACACCAGCGACCGCGGCCCCGAAGGCCTGGCCTTCATTCCGGCCAGCGCCTCGCCCAACGGCCGCCCGCTGCTGATCGTGGGCAACGAAACCAGCGGCACCACGGCGGTGCTGCAAATCAACCTGAGCTTCTGACCGGGCTCACACCGCGCCACGGCCGGGCCGGGTAGCGGCGCCGGCCGGCATCGGGCCGGGTCCGGGCGTCGCCCCGGTACCCGGCCCACCAGTTCTTGGGCCTGTTCACCCTGTTTTTGCGAGATGCGTTGCGGAGCGAAAAGGCCCAAGGCCCGCCTGCGCTACGCTGCGGCATGGCCCACACCCTCATCCTCCACGCCCACCCGCGCCCGCGCGACTCACGCGTGACCGCCGCCCTCGGCCGCACGCTCGCCGCGCTGCCCGGCGCGCGCTGGCACCCGCTCTACGACCGCTACCCCGACTTCGACATCGACGTCGCCGCCGAGCAAGACGCCCTCGCTGAGGCGCGGCTGATCGTCTGGCTCGCGCCGGTCTACTGGTACAGCGTGCCGGGGCTGCTGAAACACTGGTTTGACACCGTGCTGGCCCACGGCTGGGCCTACGGCCACGGCGCCGGCGGCGCGCCCGCGCGCGCGCTGGCGGGCAAGACCGCGTGGTGGGTGGCCAGCGCCGGCGGCACACCCGGCGCCTACCAGCCCGGCGGCGCCCACGGCCGGCCGTTTGCCGAATTCGTGGCGCCGGTGGAACACGTGGCACGCTTCTGCGGCATGCACTGGCTGCCGCCGTTCGTGGCCCACGGCGGACACGCCCAAGACGACGACACGCTGCGCGCGCGCTGCGCGGCGCTGGCCGGGCTCGCCCGCGGCCACCAGGCCGCGCTGGGACTCGGCGCCGAGGAGGCCGCGGCATGAACCAGGCCATCCTTTTTCTCGCGGTGGCGCTGCTGGTCGTGCCGCTGGCGGTGCGGCTGGGGCTGGGCTCGGTGCTGGGCTATCTGGCGGCCGGCGTGGCGATCGGCCCGGTCGGGCTGGGGCTGGTGTCGGACCCGGCGGCGATCCTCCACACGTCCGAGCTCGGCGTGGTGCTGATGCTCTTTGTGATCGGCCTGGAGCTGGAGCCGCAGCGCCTGTGGGCGATGCGCGCCGCGGTGTTTGGCGGCGGCACGGCGCAGATGCTGCTGTGCGCGGCGCTGCTGGCGCCGCTGGGCCTGCTGCTGGGCTGGAGCTGGCAGGCCACGCTGATCGGCGCGCTCGCGCTGGCGCTGTCGAGCACGGCGATCGCCGTCAACATCCTGCAGGAGCGCCACCTGATGGCCCTGCCCGAGGGGCGCCACGGCTTCTCGATGCTGCTGTTCCAGGACATCGCCGCCATTCCGCTGCTGGGGCTGGCCGCCGCGCTGGGCGTGGCGGGCGCGGCGGGGGCGGCCGGCGCTGGCGGCGACACCGCACCGGCCAGCCCGTGGTGGCTGCAGGTGGGCGCGGTGGCCGGCGTGGTGCTGGCCGGGCGGTATGTGGCCTACCCCGCCATGCGCTTCGTGGCGCGGCTGCCGGTGCGCGAGCTGTTCACCGCGCTGGCGCTGCTGCTGGTGCTGGGCGTGGCCGCGCTGATGCACGCGGTCGGCCTGTCGATGGGGCTGGGCGCGTTCATCGCCGGCGTGCTGCTGGCCAGTTCGCCCTACCGCCACGCGCTGGAGAACGACCTGCTGCCCTTCAAGGGGCTGCTGCTGGGCCTGTTCTTCATCGCGGTGGGCATGAGCATGCAGCTCGGCCTGCTGGCCAGCGCGCCGCTGAGCGTGGTCGGGGGGCTGCTGGCGGTGGTCGCGCTCAAGGCGCTGGGGCTGTGGCTGCTGGGCCGCCCGCTGGGCCTGCGCGGCCAGCCGCGGCTGCTGCTGGCGATCGTGCTGTCGCAGGTGGGGGAGTTTGCGTTTGTGGTGCTGGCGGCGGCGCGCACCAGCGGTGCCATGCCCGCGGCCGACGCCGACCTGCTCACGCTGATCGCCGCGCTGTCGATGGCGACCACGCCGGTCCTGCTGCTGCTGTTTGACCGCTGGTGCCGCGCCGACCGCGCCAGCGCGCGCGCGGCCGACGCCATCGGCGAAGACGCGCACAGCCCCGTGCTGCTGGCCGGCTTCGGCCGCTACGGGCAGATCGTGGCCCGCCTGCTGCTGGCCGCCGGCATCAAGCCCACCGTCATCGACCACGACGCCGACACGGTGGACAGCGCGCGGCGCTTCGGCTTCGAGGTGTATTTCGGCGACGCCACCCAGCCCGACCTGCTGACCGCGGCCGGCGCGGCGCAGGCGCGGGTGGTGGTGGTGGCCATCGACGACCCGGCGCAGGCCGACCGGGTGGTGCACACGGTGCGCGAGCGGTGGCCGCAGGCGCGCGTGGTCGCGCGGGCGCGCGACGCGGTGCACGCCCGCACCCTGCTCCTCGACGCCGGCGTGCACCACGTGCAGCGCGAGCTCTTTGAAAGCTCGCTGCGCAGCGGCCGCGCCACGCTGGAGGCGCTCGACGTCGACCCCTTCCACGCGCGGCAGATGGCCGACGACTTCCGCCGCTATTCAGAAGGCTTCCTGCGCCAGGCCGGGCCGATCCAGGCCAACGACGACGACCTGATCCGCCGCGTGCGGCAGGCGCGCGAGCAGTTCGAGCGCCAGATGCAGGAAGACCTGCGCCGCCAGCGCGCCCGCCCGGGCGGCGCCGGCTGGCAGCCGGACGCGGGCGGCGAGGCCGAACCGCCCCTCACGGCCGACACCCCGGCCACGCGCTGAGGAGCCCCAGCGGGCCGGGACGGGGTGGCGCCCGCTGCGCCGCCTCAGCGAGCGCGGGGCCGCACCTGCCCGTCGTGCTTGGCGTGGGCGATGCGGCGGCTGGCGCGGTCTTGCGCTTGTTCCACACGCACGGCCTCGCGGCGGGTCACGTGGCCGTCGGCCTCGGTGCGGCGCTCCAGGCGGTTGATGTGGCGCTGCTGGTGAACCAGGTGGGCCGTTTCTCGGCGGGTGAGTTCGCCCGAGGCCACGCCGTCGCGGATGCGGTCGGCCTGACGGTCCTGCCGCGCGTCCACGCGGTCGGCCTGCGCGTCGGCCCAGCCGGCGCCGCCTTCGGCGTGGGCGGCGGCGGCGCCGAGGGCCAGCAACAGGCTCAGGCCCAGGCGGGCGGCGGTGGCGCGGGGCGCGGTGAACGAAGACGAAGCCATGGCGAATCCTCCAGAAGGGGTGTGTCCAGCGGCGGGCCCATCCCGCCGCCGCCCCGCCCGGAGGGTCGGCGCGCTGGCCGGTCCGTGGCGGGGTTAACGCTGAAACCGCCGCCAGCGCCACCGGCTTACGCGCCGCCACCCCAAACCCCGGCGCCGCGGCCGGGTTTGCCGCCCGCCGCGTAAGAGATCGGCGCGCGCCGGGTTTCAGCATGGTCCAGCGCCTTTTCGGGCGCCCCCTTGCCGATCTTTCCCGACCCTCGCCGATCCTTCCCGACCCTTTCACCCCCGCCATGCCCCAGCCCGTCCTCCCACCCGCCCGCCCCGGCCGCCCTGGCCGCGGCTTTGCCGGCGTGCGGGCGCTGCTCGGCGCCGCGCTGCTTGGCCTGGCCGGCGCCGCCGCCGCCCAGGCCGGCCCGCCGCCGGTCGTGCCCGCCGTTCCCGACCCCCAGGCCTGGCAGCGCCTCACCCCCGCCGAGCAGGCCGAGCGCCGCGACGCGATCCATCGACAGCTGAAAAACGCCAGCCCCGAAGACCGCCAGGCCTTCCGCCGCGCCCTGCGCGAGCGCCTCGAAACCCTGCCGCCGGACCAGCGCCAGGCCCTCATCGGCGACGCCCGCGCCCGCTGGGAGCGGCTCACGCCCGAGCAGCGCCAGGCCCTCGCCGCCCAGCGGCGCGAGCAGGTGCAGGCCATGAGCCCCGCCGAACGGCGCGAACTGCTGCGCCAGCGCCGCGAGCTGCTGGAGAAAATGACCCCCGAAGAACGCGCCGCCCTGCGCGAGAAACTGCCGCTGCGATGAACGCCACCCTGCTCCTTCCGCCCGCGGCCCGGCCCGCGCCCGGCGCCGCCGGCCTGCTGTGGGCCGTGGCCGGCCTGATCGACCGTGCCCGCCGGGCGCTGGGCGCCCGCACCGCCGGCACGGGCGGCGACACCGCGGCCGACACCGCCGAAGGCTGGGCCCTGTGGCGCGCCGCCACCGGCGGCGACCCGGCCAGCGCCCGCGCCCTCGTCGCCCGCCTCACGCCCCCGGCCCTGGCGCTGGCGCGGCAGGTGCTGGGCCGCCACGAAGACGCGGAAGACACCGTGCAGGAAAGCTTCCTGCGCCTGTGGAGCGCCACCCCGGCCGACCAGACCTCCGCCCAGATCGGCACCTACTTCCACACCATCGTCCTCAACCGCTGCCGCAGCCAGCTGGCCCGCCAGCGCGAGCTGGCCGTGGCGCCCGACGAGCTCACCGCCCTGCAGGACGGCGCCCAGCCCGCCGGGCCCGACGCCCACGCCGCCGACCGGCTCGACACCGCCAGCCTGCACACCGCGCTGCACGCCGCCCTCGGCCGCCTGCCCGCGCGCCAGCGCCTTGCCCTCGCCCTTTGGGCCTACGCCGACGCCGACGCCGCCGCCATCGGCCGCGCGCTCGACATCGACGCCAACGCCGCCCACCAGCTGCTCCACCGCGCCAAGCGCAGCCTGCGCGCCGCCCTGTCACCCGCCGAGCTCTGACCCGCCGATCTCTGATCCGCCGAGGCCCGCCATGACCACGCCCCACGACCCGCGCCCCACCGCCGCCGACCCCGCCGACGCCCCCCTGCGCCGCGCCCTGCGCGACAGCCTTCACCGCCCCGACGCCGCCCCGCCCAGCGAGGCGCTGCAAGACCGCGTGATGGCCCAG
Source organism: Hydrogenophaga sp. T66 (assembly GCF_057219855.1). Taxonomy (NCBI): domain Bacteria; kingdom Pseudomonadati; phylum Pseudomonadota; class Betaproteobacteria; order Burkholderiales; family Comamonadaceae; genus Hydrogenophaga; species Hydrogenophaga sp. T66. The sequence goes on from NZ_JBXVVX010000001.1 coordinate 1,923,390, forward strand.
TGGGCCCAGCGCCACGCCGCCGAACTCGCCTGGCAGACGGCGCCCGCCGGCGGCGCGCCCACCGCGCCGCGCCGGCCCTGGCGCGCCCGCCTCGCCATCGGCGCGCTGGCCCTCGCCCTCGCGCTGGGCGCCGTGTGGCAACACCGGGCCGACGCCGCCCTCGACGAACTCGCCCAGCCCGACCTGCTCATGCTGATCACCCTCGGCGAAATCTGAGCGCGGGGCGCAACGCCGCGGCCGGCCGGCGCGCCGCGGCCCGGACGCCAGCGCCGGCAGCGCGGGGACCGTGGCGTCCCTAGAATCCCGGCATGAACGCCCCCACCCCCCACGCCGCCGCCCCCGCCGAGGGCGAGGCCAAAGCCTCCAACTTCCTGCGCCAGATCATCGAGACCGACCTGGCCCAAGGCACCCACGCCGCCCGCCGCTGGGCCGGCAGCCCCGGCGACGCCGCCCACCACGCCGCCGGCCAGCCCGACCCCGCCAAGATCCGCACCCGCTTCCCCCCCGAGCCCAACGGCTACCTCCACGTCGGCCACGCCAAGAGCATCTGCCTGAACTTCGGCCTCGCCCGCGACTACGGTGGCGTGTGCCACATGCGCTTCGACGACACCAACCCCGAAAAAGAAGAACAGGAATACGTCGACGCCATCCTTGACGCCGTGCGTTGGCTCGGCTTCTCCTGGGACAGCCACTTTCACGGCCAGCCCCAGACCCACCTCTACTACGCCAGCAACTACTTCGACTTCATGTACCGCGCCGCCGAGTACCTCATCGAGGCCGGCCACGCCTACGTGGACGAACAAAGCGCCGAGCAGATGCGCGCCAACCGCGGCGACTTCGGCAAACCCGGCGTCGACAGCCCCTTCCGCACCCGCACCCCCGCCGACAACCTCGCCCGCTTCCGCCAGATGCGCGCCGGCGAGCTGCCCGACGGCGCCGCCGTGTTGCGCGCCAAGATCGACATGGCCTCGCCCAACATCAACCTGCGCGACCCGGCCCTCTACCGCATCCGCCGCGCCACCCACCACAACACCGGCGACACCTGGTGCATCTACCCGATGTACACCTTCGCCCACCCCATCGAAGACGCGCTCGAACAGATCACCCACAGCATCTGCACCCTCGAATTCGAAGACCAGCGCCCCTTCTACGACTGGCTCATGGAGCGCCTCACCGAAGGCGGCCTCATCAGCGCCCCGCCCCCGCGCCAGTACGAATTCGCCCGCCTCAACCTCACGTATGTGATCACCAGCAAACGCAAGCTCGCCCAGCTGGTGAACGAAGGCAAGGTCAGCGGCTGGGACGACCCCCGCATGCCCACCATCGTCGGCCTGCGCCGCCGCGGCTACACCCCCGAAGCCATCCAGCTGTTTGCCGAGCGCATCGGCGTGAGCAAAAGCGACAGCTGGATCGACTACAGCGTGCTCGAAGGCTGCCTGCGCGAAGACCTCGAAAACAAAGCCCACCGCGGCATGGCCGTGCTCGACCCGGTCAAGCTCGTGCTCACCAACTGGGCCGAGGTCTTCGGCTCCGACGGCTACACCGAAGACTGCACCCAGCCCGCCCTGCCCCACAGCGCGATCGCCGAAGGACAAGCAGCGCCGCCCGACCGAGTGTTCAAGATCGGCAAGGACGTGTGGATCGAACGCGAAGACTTTGAAGAAGTGCCGCCCAAAGGCTACAAGCGACTGTTCCCGGGCAATGTGGTGCGCCTCAAAGGCGGCTACGTCATCGAATGCACCGGCTGCGCCAAAGACGCCACCGGCCGCGTGACCGAAGTCCACGCCAAGGTCATCCCCGGCACCAAGAGCGGCACCCCCGGCGCCGACAGCGTCAAGGCCAAAGCCGCCATCACCTGGGTCGGCGCCGCCGACGGCGTGAGCGCCGAAGTCCGCCTCTACGACCGCCTCTTTAACGATCCCCACCCCGACGCCGGCGGCAAGAACTTCCTGGACGCGCTGAACCCCGACAGCCTGAAGGTGGTGACGGCGGTCGTGGAACCGTCACTGGCCGCCGCAAAGCCGGACCAGAAATTCCAGTTTGAGCGCCACGGCTACTTTGTGGCCGACCGCACGGACCATGGCGTGGGCGGGAAAGTGGTGTTCAACAGGGTGACGGGGTTGAAGGATAGTTGGGGGAAATAGTAAATAGACCATCTCAAAAAAAACCGGCCTCCATCTAGGATTGCCGGTTTTTTTATACCAGAACAATTTAGTCTTTAGAATCCTAGCCAGACAAATACTCTAGAACAGCGCCCACCGCCGCATTTCGCATTCGCCTTGCTCGCACATCTCCTACGTAATTTGCCTCCTTTAGCTTCTCTTCAGAAGCATTCAACACATCGCGCACAGTCAGCAGCTTTAGCTCACCTAACTTCTCCAACTGCCACGGGGTCAAGTCCAAAACCGAGGCAGGTCTGTCAAGCTGAGCCGTCAGTGCTAGGGCTATGCTGTGATTTGCACTCATGGCAGCCTGATCCGTCAATCTCTTGAAGGCTGAGTGATTTGCGCCATATTCTGTCATACGTTTAGGCGTCAGTTCCTTTGATATTTCAAATGCTGTACTCGTCGGCGTAACCTCAAGTGCAAAAAGACAACCAAGATTAACTAGGTAACGCTGACCAATTTCCGCCCGACTAGCCTTAATTCCCACTGCATGCTCAACCACCACACCTGTATAAGCAAGAACTCTCAGCGCCTCTTTTATAGCCTCAGGAGCATCCCTGTGAATCCAGAAAAATGCTGTGGTAGCCTTATCCGAACTCAAATATTGCTCATTCTTCAGCCTTAGCTCCGGAAGAACTTGACTCTCAATGAATTCACGCCCCCAATCAATGAGCGACTTGTGACCACTATACTTTTCAGAGAGCGTTGAATGCTCCGACCATATCTCAGTACGGTAAAAATCCCGAATAGTTTCGTTTACCTGCTGCGAATTTATCTTCGGGCATCGAGCGATTGTCTTGAGCAACAATCGAGGATTACCAGTAGAAGCGTACGCAAGTATTGAAAAATTCTTTCCATTCTGAGCGATTTGAACTAGCAGTGCACTATCAGCCTGCTTCTGAACAATCTCCCTCATATTCTCGACATAGTCGGGAGAAAGAACGTCACGATCAACTGTCAGCATAGTGGCATCGTGAACCGGCTGGAACGTCTCGCCAAAAGCCGTCACTCCAGGGTATACCGCCGCATTGCAGGTAATGCAATGGGATCGCAAATCCCTAAACAATGTGAAAAACTGCCGTTGCTGTTCGGGCAAGAATATATGAGCCGCTTCATCAAAAAACAAAGCGAATCGCGAAATATTTAGAGTATCGGCAAGATCCTCCAATGCATCCTTAAAGTCGTCCATAGTAGGCAGACCCGTTGAATTGACGTCAACCTGCGGCGACTTCCAAGAAGCCTCATAAGCTTCAGCAATTTCTTCGACTTTGGTCTGGCCACCTAGTGAAGTAGTCCCAGCTCCAACCAGTAGGCCAATACTCTTGGGAAGACTACCCAGAAGACCCGCCTTCTCCAGACCTCTGATTACTGACGAACAGATGCGCGCAAGCATCCAATTTTTAAATTGGTCTGGATCGGAAGATTGAAGCAACGAGCTTCGCACGAAGCTGATATAGACGGGAAAAACACGATCCACTCCCAAAGAGTCCATCAACTCCTTTTGAGCAACACGCAAAAGAAAGGACTTCCCTACGCCACGACTACCGACCAGAATTACAGGATTTCTGCCTTTTAACTCATCAACAATTTGCCTATCTTTAGTAGTCTCCACAAAGTAGGTCAAAACTTCATCCGGCCGAATGTCCTCTGTTCGAAAGAAAAAATCTGCCATTTTCTTCAAGCCTCACAAGATTTTCCGTATACCAACTGAACTGGCGACAGATACCCAACCACGTCAACAATAACAGACTCCATTCTCCTCATCCCTTCTGGATTCACATAGTTGAGGTAGCGCGCAGCAAATGCAAAAACAATCGCCTGCCGCATTACCGCAGATTTATCACACCAAGCCAAATGAGCGCTCTCATCGAAAGCGATCTCACTGGGTAACAGATCATGAGTCCCTGCGTTACCGTGAACGTACTCCGAGCACTCTCGATAAACCGACTCAGATATCGCAGAAAATTGCCTTCCAAATTCAGCAAATGCCGGATTAAAGGCTCGCACGAAATTCACCGAAAAAACACCCGAATCCAAATTCTTCAGAGAATCCCAATTTATATCTTTTGAGTCACGCAACCACATTCTGAGATCTATTTCATGAGCAGAAAATCTAACCACAGAAAGCATCAACTCAAAAAATAGTCTAAGCCCACCAAACGCATACCTGTACTGTCCTGAAGCAAGGGCCAAAAGGGAAAACTGATACTCCTTCAAGGCCACATCAGCAACCTCCTTCTCGGGACGGTCATCTATTGCCACCCTCAGCGACTCGTAATCCGTCAGATAGTTATGAGCAGCAGTAAAGGCTTCAAGAGACTTCGGATTCGAATTCAATCCCGCAACAATTGCACCTTGTCGCCCTACCAAATCGCCATAGTAGTTTATCAAATTCACAGTAACTCCAAAAAACACTATAAAAGGAAAACACCGCAATCAGACCATTACTCTCCGCAACTGCAACTGGGACAAGCCTTGTCGACTGCCTACAGGCGCGCAGCGAACCGCCCGCCCCCACTCGCCCCAATCACCAACCGCTGCGTCGCCCGCGTGGCCCCCACGTAGAACAGCCGCGCTTCCTCGCGCTCGTCTTCGCCCGGCGCGGGCATCTGGCCGGCGCCGACCAGCGCCACCACTGGGAACTCCAGCCCTTTGCTGACGTGCAGGGTCATGACCTTGATGCTGTCGTGCGCGGGGTCGAACTGGCCGGCTTTTTTGCGGACCTGGTGGGGCAGGCCGCGCTGGGCGAGGATGCTGGCGCACAGGTCCATCTCGCTCCAGTGGCGGCAAAGGATGGCCATGTCGGCCCAGGCGTGGCCTTGGCGGTGGGCGTCGGCGAGCAGGGTGGCCACGGCCTGGGCTTCTTCGCGCAGGGTGGGCAGGCGCACGATGAGCGGCGCCTCGCCGTCGCGCCCGCAGCTCACGGGCTTGAGCAGGGGCACGCCGTCGTCGTCCTTGTCTTCGGCGGTCAACAGATCGGCCGCGACCAGGCTGGCGGTTTGCAGGATCTGCCGCGTGTTGCGGTAGTTGATATTGAGGATGGTGGTGCGCCCCTGCGCCTGAATGCCCACGCTCTTGAAGCTGAAGTTTTTCTTCTGGGTGCGTTCGTAGATGCTTTGTGCGTCGTCGTAGAGCACGAGCAGGCTGTTGGTGTCGGGGTCGACCATCTGCACGACCAGCCGCAGCCACTCGGGCGCGAAGTCGTGGCCTTCGTCAATGAGCACGGCCCGGTACTGGCCGCTGGGGATCTGCCGGCGGTCGACGCCGGTGATGACGCGCTGGACCATGTCGGCCATCTTCTCGCCCACGGGCAGGTGGGCCGGGGGCAGGGTCTGGCCGTAGGCGATGAGCTGGTCGCGACACCACTTGTGGAAGTGCACGGCGTGCACGCGGTCGGCGATGCCTTTGGCGGCCATCACGCGGGCGAGCTGGCGGGCCAGCGGCTCGTTGTAGCAAAGGATGAGGATGGGTTTGCGGGCGGCGGCGTCCGTGGCGTGGACGGCCTTGGCGAGGTGTTCGGCGCGGTAGCCGAGCAGCATGGTCTTGCCCGAGCCGGCCACGCCGTGGATCACGCGGTGGCCGTCGCCGAGGCTGCGGGCGAGCTGCTCCTGCTGCAGGTCCATCACACGCATGATGCTGGGCAGCGGCGCGGTGTCGTCGGTGTCGTCAAAGAGCGCGTCCTGCGCGGCCACGCGCACCTCGGGAAACAGGATCCAGCGCACGCGGTCCATCTGGGGCAGCGACATGACGCCCCCCATCATGAAGGGAAACATGTCCCACAGCCGGCTCTGCAGCGCCTCGGGCTCGACGGATTCCAGCATCTCGTCCTGACACACCACGCGGTGCGGCTCGATGGCCTGGCCGAGTTCGGCCTTGTCGAACTGCGCACGGGTGATGTTGGGCAACACGACGCCGTAGCTCCACGGAAAGGCCAGCTTGCCCTGGTGGCGGCCGCCGGGCTGCACGAGTTGGGGGTCGCGCTCCAGCGCGTTGACCACCTGGTGCGCGTAGGCCCGGGCCTGCTCCAGCGGGTTGGGGATGGTCTTGGGGCCGAGGTCGCCGTGGATGTCCCAGGTCTGTTTGTCGGCGCGGATCAGGCTGGAGAGCCGGAAGTCTTTGACCTCCAGGATCAGGATGCCCCGGCGCGGGTGCATGACGACGAAGTCGGGGTGCTGGTGGCGGGGGCCGACGGGCACGTCGTACCAGAGCAGGTAGTCCGCGTCGAGTTTTTGCTCAAGCCGCTCGGCGGTGCGGCGTTCGCCGGGGGTCATGCGCGAGACGCAGCTGCCCAGCGCCGGAATCAATGTGGCCATGCGTGTGTGGTGAAGCCTTCCCTGAGCGGCCATCATGCCGGGTTTGGCCCGCGTTGGTCGAGGCGGGTTGTCCCTCGGGCGCGTCAGCGGCGCGCGGGCGGGCTGGGCGGTCGGGGGACGGAGCGCGTTACCGGCCGGGCTCAGCCCGCCCGCCCTGCCCGCGCAGATGCGCCGCGATGGCGGCGACGTGGGGTTCGCTGAGCATGGAGACGTGTTCGCCGGGCACGGCAATCACGTCGAGCGGGCCGGTGCAGACCTCGCGCCAGCCGAGCGCATTGCGCACGGCGGCGGGGCGGTCGAGGAAGGCATCGTCCTGGGGGTAGAAGATGGTCACCGGGCCGGCGTAGGGCGGGGGGCGGTAGGCGGCCACGGCGGCGTCCAGCCGGTGGATGAACTGCACGTCGGCCGGGTGGTCAAACTCCAGCCGGGCCGTGTCGTCCAGCGCGCGGGCGAGCAAAAAGCCGAGGCGGCCGGCGACGCCGCCGCGATCAATGAGGCGGCGCACCGCGCGCTCCAGCAGGTAGGCCGGGCCTCGCTCACGCAGACGCCCGGCATGGGCCTGCAGGCGGGCGCCGAGTCCTCGCAGCGCGGGCCGCCCGCCGGGGCCTTGGGAATCGAAGAGGATCAGGTGGGTGACGTGTCGGCCGGCGCGGGTGAGTTGCTGAGCGAGTTCAAACGCAACGTAGCCGCTGTGTGAGAGCCCCGCGAGCGCGATGGGTCCGGTGGGCCGGTGGGCCTGGATGTCGTGAAGGTAGAGGGCGGCGAGGGCTTCGACACTGGGCACATCGTTCGCCAGATCCTCGTAACCCACGGTGAGGCCGAACACCGGCCGATCGGTCCCCAGGGCGCGGGCCAGGGGCCGGTACAGCCGCTCGCGCTGGCCGAGTCCGTGGATGGCGTACAGCGGCACGCCGGCGCCGTCGGCCTGCAGGGGCACGAGGTGGCGCGGGCGCTGGCCGGACGGCGCGGCGCGCAGGGCGGCCAGCAGGCAGGCAGGCGTGGGGTGGGTCTTGAGCAGGCCGATGGGGACCGGCAGGCCGAACTCGGCCTCGATGCGGGCCATGAGGCTCAGGGCAAGCAGGGAGTGACCACCGAGGTCGAAGAACGAGTCGTCGGGCGCGACGTGGTCGCGCCGGAGCACGCGGGCGAACACGGCGGCCAGGCGGCGCACGTCGGCCGAGGTGGAATCGGCGCTACCGGCGTTGGGTGCAGCATCGGATACGGCGTCGATGGCGCGCTCGGGCGCGTGGGCCGGAAGCTGGGCGGGGTCGATCTTGCCGCCGGGCGTGGTGGGCCAGGCGCTGACGAGCCGGATGGCGGGGCGCATGTGCGCGGGCAGGGCGCGCGCGAGCTCGGCTTCGAGGGCGCGGGGGCTGGGATGTTCGCCGGGCGCGGGCAGCACCCAGGCGACCAGCCGGGCGGCGGGCTCGCCGGGCCGGTCGAGCTGCACGAGGGCCTCGGCCACGGACGGCAGGCGCTCCAGCGCGTGTTCCACGGCGCGCAGATCGACGCGGAAGCCGCGGACCTTGACCTCGCGGTCCTGGCGGCCGAGGAAGCGCAGCTGGCCGGCGTCGTCCCAGCGAGCGTCGTCGCCGGTGCGGTACAGGCGCGTCCAGCCCCAGGCCGCGAGCAGCGGGTCGATGGCGGGGCCGTGGGCCGGGGGGAAGCGCTCGGCGGTCAGGTCCGGCAGGCCGAGGTAGCCGTCGGCCAGGCCGGGGCCGCCGAGGCAGAGCGCGCCGCGGGCGCCGGGCGGCGCGAGCGAGCCGTCGGGCGCCAGCACGGCGATTCGGGCGTGGCCCAGCGGCCGGCCGATCGGGACATCCGGGCCAGGAGGCAGGGGGGCCTGGGCCGGCAGGTCGAAGGCGGTGCAGGAAATGGTGGCTTCGGTGGGGCCGTAGGCGTTGACCCAGCGCAGGCCGGGGTGGCTGCGGCGCCAGAGGTCGAGCTCGCGGCGCGAGGCCTTCTCGCCGCCGACGACCAGCAGGCGCACCGCGTCCGGCAGGCGCTGGGCGCCGAGGTGCATCTGCTCGGCGCAGGTGTGCCAGAAGGCGGTGGGCAGGTTCAGGACGGTGATGCCCTGCTCGCGCACCAGCCGCAGAAAGCCGGACACCGACTCGGCCGCCGCGTCGTCGCGCAGCACGAGTTCGGCCCCGGCCGCCAGCGTGGGCAGGATTTCTTCGATCGACACGTCGAAGCTCAGGCTGGCGAACTGCAGCACGCGGTCGCGCTCGCCCAGGCCGTAGGCCTGGACCACGGCGCGGGCATGACCGGCCAGCGCGCGGTGCGACACGACGACGCCCTTGGGCTGGCCGGTGGAGCCGGAGGTGTAGATGACGTAGGCGGGTCGGTCGAGCGGGTGCGACAAGGCTGTGGGCGCGGCAGTGGCGGGCGCGGGGTCGGCCTCGGCGAGCAGCGTGTCGTAGGCCACGCTGGCCACGCCCGCGAGGGCGGCCGGCGGAGACGGCTCGGTGATGACCAGCCGGGCCCGGCTGTCGGTCAGCATGTGGCGCGCCAGTGCGGCCGGGTAACGCGGGTCGATCGGCAGCCAGGCCGCGCCACTTTTCATCACCGCGAGCAGGGCGCTGACAAAGCCCGGGCCCCGGGGCAGGCACAGCGCCACCACGTCGCCGGGCCCGACACCGCGCGCGGTCAGCGCGGTCGACAGGCGGTGGGCGGCGCGGTCGAGCGCTTCGCGGGTGAGGGCCGCGCCGCTGGCCGCGCAGCGCAGCGCGGGCGCCTGCGGCGTGGCGCGGGCCTGGCGCTCGATGAGCGCGAGCACGCACGCGGGCGTGGCGTCGGGGGCGGCGTCGGGAGTGGACCAGCGGGCCAGCGTGGCGCGGTCGCGGTCGTCGAGGGCGCCGAGGGCGGCGAGCGGCGTGGCCGGCGTGGCGTCGGCCATCGCCGCCAGCAAGCGCGCCACCGACGCCAGCAGCCGCGGGGCGACCAAGGCGTCCACGCGCTGCGGGTCGTGCTCCAGCCGCAGGTCCAGGCCGTCGTCCACGTAAGCCATGAGCGAGAGCGCCGCAGGCGTCTGCTCGTGCAGCTCGACCCGCCGGTGGGGCCCGAGCCGATCGCGCAGGCGCTGCGTCAGCGGGGCCGGCTCGAACAGCAGGGTGGCGTCGGTGAGTTCGGCGGTGGCGTTGAGATCGCACCAGCGGCGAACGTCGGCCAGCGCCACGTGTTCGAAGGGCCGCAGCCCCTGGATCGTATGGCGCACCTGCCGCAGCAGCTCACCCAGCGCCAGCCCGGGGCCCACCGATACGCGCAGGGGCACGATGTTGATCAGGCAGCCGACGGTTCGGTCGGCGCCGGGCAGCAGGTGGCGGCCCGAGCGCACGGCGCCGAACACCACGTCGGCCCGCCCGGACCAGCGCGCCAGCGCCAGGCCCCAGGCGGCATGCACCGCGGCGCTGAGCGTGACGCCAGCCGCGGCGCACAGGGCGTGCAGCCGGGCCAGCGTGTCGGCCGGAACACCGCCGCGAATCAGCGCCGGCGGTGCGTCCGCGGCGGACTCGGTCGAGACGGCCCAGCCGGACGCCGGCCCGGGCGGCCAGGCGTCGGCCCAGCCGAGGGGCGGCGGCCCGCCGTCGGCGCCGAGCAGCGCGCGACAGTGGCGGCGCGCCGCCTCGGCGAAGGCCGGGTCGTCGCGCTGCGCCGCCACGGCGCGGGTGTGGTCGTCTTGCGAGGGGGCGGGTGCCGCGTCGGCGTCGGGCGCGGGTTCGTCCGCCAGAAACGCGAGGAACAGGGCCGCGTGGCTGGGGCCGTCCAGAAACAGGCGGTGAAACGTCCAGACCAGCGTATGGGCCCGATCGCCCCACACCAGCAGCGTCAAACGCCAGGTCGGCCCGCTTTCCAGCTCGATGCTGCGCGCCCGGTCGCGGCGCAGGAAGTGGGCCAGCGTTTGCGCGCGCGCGGGGCCCGACAGGGGGGGATGGGCTTCCACCTCCGGCCGCACGGCCACGGCCGCCAACACCTCCAGCCGGGGCACCTCCCGCCCGCGCCAGCGGCACACGCTGCGCAGGGCCGGGTGTCGCTCGGCCAATGCCGACCACCGGGCGGCGGTCCGCGCCGGGTCCGGGCGCTCGTCGTCCGCGTGGAACACCAGCTGCTCCACATGAACGCCGGTCGGTCCCGCAAGGCCGTCGAAGAGCATGCCGACCTGCGCCGGTGTGAGCGCGCCCGCGGCCGCCGCCTCATCCGGCCGGACCGCCCCCTCGCCTGAATCGAAATCGTTTTTCACCCGCCAAATACGTCTTGAAACAACCCTCGGATGTTGACACGTATTTCGTACTCCGCCGATGCGGGAAGTCCGCGTCGCGTGAATTAGTGAGGCCAAAAGCGTCGGAGGGCGCCTCACCCCAGCGCATGGCGCAGCAACAGCCCGGCCAGCACCCACATCGTCGCGGCGATGAGGGCGTCGAGCACCTGCCAGGCGCGGGGGCGGGCAAACCAGGGGGCGAGCCATCGCGCGCCCAGCCCCAGGGCGGTGAACCACGTCAGGCTGGCGGCGCTGGCGCCGGCGATGAAGGCCGGGCGCAGGTCGGCCGCCTGTTGCGCGCCGATGGAGCCGACCAGCAGCACGGTGTCGAGGTAGACGTGGGGGTTGAGCAGGGTGAAGGCGGCGGCCTGGGCGAGCGCGGCGCCGCGGGTCAGGCCGCCCGCGCCGTCGCTGGCCGCCAGCGTGCCGCCCCGCCGGGCGCGCTGCAGTGCCCGCCAGCCATACACCGCCAGGAACACCGCCCCGGCCACCGCCAGCGCCCGCGCCAGCCCGGGCCGCTCGCCCACGGCCTGCGCCATGCCCAACACCCCGGCGGCGATCAAGACCGCGTCGGCCACCGCGCAAAACAGCACGACGCTGCCCACGTGTTCGCGGCGCAGTCCCTGGCGCAGGACAAAGGCGTTCTGCGCGCCGATGGCCACGATCAGACCGAAGCTCAGGGCAAGGCCCTGCAGGAAGGCGGACAGCATGGACAGGACAACGAAGGAAACAGGGGGGCGGCCTCGTCACGCAATGTGCCGCAGCGGGGGCGTCTCGCCCTGCCACCTGGGCGTCACCCACGGCGCGACCGGTCGCGTTCAGTGGAGGGCGCCACCCTCCGCGGGCTCGCCCGCGGGGCCAAGCGCCGCCGCCACCGCCACCCGCAGGCCGCGCACCAGCGCGTCCAGCGGCAGCGACGGCTCGCCCTGACCGGGCAGCCACGGCACATGGATGAAACCGCCGCGGGTGGCGCGCAGGCGCGGGTCGGTGGCCAGCCGGTGCAGCAACTCGTAGAACACCGCGTTGCAGACGAAGCTGCCGGCGCTCAGCGACAGCTCGGCGGGCAGGCCGGCGCGGTCGAGCGCGGCGCGCATGGCTTTCAGGGGCAGGCGACAGAGGTGCGCGGCCGGGCCGTCGGGGCGCAGGGGCGCGTCTTGCGGGCGATGGCCGGCGTTGTCGGGGATGGGGGCGTCGGCGAGGTTGATGGCCACGCGCTCCAGGCCGATGGCGGCGCGGCCGCCGGCCTGCCCGACGCACAGCACAAGCGCCGGCGGCGGACCGGGCCGCGCGAGCGCGGCGGCGAGCGCGGCCGGTGCGGCGGCAAACGCCGTGGGCAACACGACCGCGCGCACGCGGTGGCCGGCGATGGTGCGGCCGTGCAGCGCGCGGGCGGCGAGCTCGCTGGGGTTGCGGTCGGCGCCGCCAAAGGCGTCGAACCCGGTCAGCAACACACCGCGCGGGGTCATGGCGCGTCCGCGGCGCCGCGCAGCGCGCCCAGCCGCGCGTGGGCGGGGCTGTCGAGGTCGGGACGCTGACACTGTTTGCCGCGCAGGTAGTGGTGGGTGAACACGTCGAGCCAGGCGGCCAGGGTGTGGGCCGCGCGTTCGTCGCCAGCCTGGGCGAGGCAGAGCGCGGCGACCTCGGCGGTGCACAGATGGCCTTCGCGGCGCGCGCGGCGCAGGCGGTAGGCCGAGGGGTGATCCGGGTGCAGGCCCAACACGGGCAAGGCGTCGAGGTAGGGACTCTTGTTGAACATCTTGCGCGCCTCGGACCAGGTGCCGTCGAGCAAGACAAACAGCGGGCGCCGGCCCGCCGGGTCGGGCGCGGGCTCGGCCGGGGGCCACGCATCCACCGCCCGGGCGGGCGCGGCGAACTCGGTGGGAAAGACCACCACCGGCGCCCAGGCCGGGTCGGCCAGCAGCGCCAGCGCGGCCGGGTCGGGTTCGGTGCGCGACCAGCCGAAGGCCCAGGTGTCGGCCACCGCGTCGGCGATCAGCCAGCCGGTGTTGCTGGGCTTGAACGATTCCAGGCTGCCCATGAAAAGGCAAACGCCGGCGCGGGTGTCGGCGGGCTCGGGCGTGAGCGCGCACACACACTGGCCCGCGAACAGGCGGCAGCGATCGCAGCGGCCCGGCGCGCCGCCGCGGCCGAGGTAGGGGCGCGTGCTGGCGGCCACGCGCGCATCGCGCAGGCGCCGCACGGCGTGGCGGGCGTCGGGTGCGGTGGGGGTTTCACAATCGGCGGTCATCGGCCGACTGTAACGGCCGCCCCACGCGCCGCCCGGCCACCCCATGAACACCACCCACCCCGACGCACCCGACCACCCCGACCTGCCCTTCAGCGCCGCCGCCGCGCGCAACCGCGGGCCGATCCTGGCGGTGCTGCGCACCCTGCTGCCGGCCGAGGGGCGGGCGCTGGAGATCGCCTGCGGCACGGGGCAGCACGCGGTGGCCTTCGCCGCCGGCCTGCCCGGCTGGCACTGGCAGCCCACCGACGCGGGCGACGCCGGGTTCGCCGCGGTGCGCGAACGCGCCGCGCGCGCCGGGCTGGACCGCGTGGCGCCGCCGCGCGTGCTGGATCTGCTCGCCCCGCCCTGGCCCGCGGCCCGCGACGGGGCGCCGTGGGACCTGGTGTACGCCGCCAACCTGCTGCACATCGCGCCCTGGGCCTGCGCGCCGGCGCTGATGTCGCTGGCTGCCGGCGTGCTCGCGCCGAGCGGTGCGCTTGTCACCTACGGCCCGGTGCTGGAGGACGACGTGCCCACCGCCGAGGGCAACCGGCGTTTCGACGCCGAGCTGCGCGCCCGCGACCCGGCCTGGGGCCTGCGCCGCCGCGAGGCGCTGGAAGCCGCCGCCGCCGAGCACGGCCTGCACCTGGCCGCGCGCCACGCGATGCCGGCGAACAACCGGCTGCTGGTCTGGCGGCGGCGGGACTGAGCGGCGGCGACCCGGTCCCGCTCGGCGTGCCGGTCAGAACAGCGCGCCCTGGTCCGGCGGCGGTGCCAGCGGCCGCAGCGGCGCGGGTTCGCCCACCAGCGCGCCGGGCGGCGGGCGGCGCAGGAAGTCCGGCGCGGTGGCGGGCGTGGCGCCGAGCCACGCGAGCCAGTCGCTGCGCGGGAGCACGGCCAGCGTGCGTTTCTCGTCGCCGGGGCGGTGCATGCGGCCCAGCAGCTCGTGGCCGTCGGCGTTGAGGGTGAGCAGGCTCACGCTGTGGACGATCTCGCCGCTGGCAGGATCGGTCCAGGACTCGTGCAGGCCCGCCACGGCCAGGGGTGCGCCGTCGGCCGCGGCGATGCGCCAGCGCACCGAGCGGCCGCCGTGGCGCTCGGCTTCTTCCCAGCAGGGCTCGAACCAGTCGCGCATCGGCACCAGCGCGAAGCGCGCTTCGCGCCACGGTGCGCGAAAGCTCGGCTTCTCGGCCACCGTCTCGCGGCGGGCGTTGAGCGTCCCGCGCGCGAGCTCTCGGGCCTGCTGCCCGTCGCGCGCCCAGCGCGGCACCAGACCGAAACGCCCCAGCCGCCACCGTGGCGCCCCGCCCTCCCCCGCCAGCGCGAAGGGCACCGGCGTGCCGGGCCAGGCCTCGGCCGCCCAGCCCGGCGCGGGCAGCGCCTCGGGCCGCTCGGCCAGCCCGAGCGCGATCAGGTCGCGCGGCGTGGCGGGGGTGAAATTGGTGCACATGCGGTCGCGGGATGGGCGCGTTGCAAACGGCTCGGCAACGGGCTGCCGCGCATTCTGCCGCTGCGACCGGCAACGCGGTTTGCCTGGCCCACGCGCGCGCTTCACCGGCCCGATACACGGCGACCGGAGCATGAAGCTCCCATCACCGCCGGAGACTGGCATGACCCGATCCCTGTCCAACGCCCTCGCGCCCGCCGTTACCCTGGCCGCCGCGCTCCTGGGCAGCGTGCCCGCGTGGGCCGACGACGACCACCGCCGCGACCGCCGCGACGCTGCGGGCTGGAGCGACCGCTGGCACCGAGATTCGCACGCCGGTCCGCGCGACTGGCACCCCCACCCCGCGCGGCGCGACCTGCGGCCGCACGACGGCCGGGCCGACCACCGCGGCTGGGACGACCGGGGTTACCGCGGGCCGTGGGGCTACCACGGCCACCCCGCCTACCGCACCCACCCCGGGCATGACCACCCCCCGGTCTATGGGCGCCACCCGGTCTACGGCGGCCATCCCGGGCATCACCCCGCCGCGCACTGGCGCCGCGGCGACGTACTGCCGCGCCACGTGATCCACGAGCGCCACGTCATCGTCGACCACCGCCGCCACCCGCAGCTCGTCGCGCCGCCGCGCGGCCACCGCTGGGTGCAGCTGGACGGCGGTGACCTGCTGCTGGTGGCGGTGGCCACCGGGGTGATCGCCAGCGTGATCCTCAATCGCTGAGGCGCGTCCTCGCCGGCGGCTCAGGCGCCGGCCGCGCCGAGCCGCCGCAGCTGGTCGCACCAGCGGGCCACGCCGCGCTCGCCGAGATCGTCCACGCGGCCAATCAGCGTCTCGTGGACCGGCGCAAAGCCGATGAAGCCCAGCACGTTGCGTTCCAGCGCGCGCACGCTGTGGGCCCGGTAGAACCAGCGGTACACCAGCGCCGGCATGCCCATGGTCACGACCACGCGCGCGGAGCGGCCCGACAGCGGCTTGCGGCCGAAGGGGGTCGGTCCGTCCGGGCCCTGCGCGAAGTCGGGCCGTGCCACCTGCTCGATGAAGGCCTTGACCAGCGCGGGCATGTCGCCCATCCAGAGCGGAAAAAACAGCACCACGTGCTGCGCCCAGCGCAGGTCGTCCTGCACCGGCGCGAGCGCGGGCGGCACGTGGCCGTGGTGCCAGTCGTCGGCGGTGCGCAGCAGCGGGATGTCGAGCGAGGCGAGCTGCACGCGGCGCACCGCGATGCTTGAGGCGTCGGCGCCGGCGGCGTAGGCGTCGGCCAGCGCCCGGTTGAGTCGGGCGGGGTCGCCATCGGGATGGCCTTCGATGAGGAGGATGCGGTCCACAGCGCTCATGCCCGCATGATGCGCGGCCTCGCCCGACGCGCCTTGACGCGGATCAAGCCCCGGCGCCGGGGGGACAGCGCTCAGGGACGGCGGGGACCGGATCGCGGCGGGCGCGGGCCGCGCGGCGGCGCCTTGCCGCGCTCGGCCAGCCGCTCCTTTTTGAGGCGCTGCCGCTCGGCGTCGGCGGCCTCGCCGGCCTTCAGCCAGCGGCTGAACTGCGCGGGCGTCTCCAGCGTGAGGCGGCCCAGGTGGCCCTGACGCACGTCGGCGATCACGAGTTCGGCGGCCTTGGTGGGGTTCACGCGCCCGCCGGCGACCAGCGCGCCGCGCTGGCGACCGATGTGATCGAGCAGCGCGTCGGCCGGCGCGCTGGCCAGGGCCTCGGGCGCCAGACCAAAGGCGTAGCGCGCCTCCAGCACCGCCGGGTACTCCACCTTCAGCAGGTCGAGCAGGTCGAGCGCCACCGTCTCGTCGTCGTAGGCATTGCGGCCCACGGCGCCGCTGGCGGCCAGCAGCGTGCCGCTTTCGGGCACCACGATGCGCGGCCACAGCACGCCGGGCGTGTCGTAGAGGTAGCAGTCGTCGGCCAGCACGACGCGCTGCTCGTTGCGCGTGACGCCGGCCTCATCGCCGGTCTTGGCGGCGCGCTTGCCGATCAGGGTGTTGATGAGCGTGCTCTTGCCCACGTTGGGGATGCCGCAGATCAACACACGCAGCGGCTTGGCCATGCCGCCGCGCTGCGGCGCGAGCGCGCGGCATTCGGTCACCAGCGCGCGCGCTGGCGCGGTGTGGCTGGCGTCAAGCGGGATGGCGCGGGTGCCTGGCTGGGCGCGGTAGTGGGCGAGCCAGGCCTCGGTGCGCACCGGGTCGGCCATGTCCTGCTTGTTGAGCACCTTCAGCGTGGGTTTGCGGCCGGTGAGCGCGGCCAGCAGCGGGTTGGCGCTGGAGCCGGGCAGACGCGCGTCGAGCATCTCGATCACCACGTCGATGGCCTTCACGCGCTCGGCGATCGCCTGGCGCGTGAGGTGCATGTGACCGGGGAACCACTGGATGCTCATGGGGACGGGGCTGGCGCGGGAGGGACGGTGAGGGCGCGGCCGGGCGACCGCAGGGAGGCGGGATTGTGCCTTGCCGGCGCGGCGGGCGGGCGATCAGGTGGAGATCTGACCTTGGTGTAAGCCCGTGGCGCGGGGCACCGCGCCGCTGCCTAGAATGGCCCGCACCGATTCAACGATCCCCTGCAGGAAAGGCAGCCATGACCATCACCGTGAAGATCGACTTGGGCTATGAGTTCAACGTCAAGGCCAAGGCCGAGGACGTGTTTGCGGTGCTGTCGGACGTACCGACCTCGGTGTCCCACTTCCCCAAGGTCGAGCGACTGACCGACCTGGGCAAGGGCGTGTACCGCTGGGAGATGGAGAAGGTGGGCACCGCGCAGGTGAACATCCAGACGGTGTACGCCAGCAAATACACCAGCCAGTGGGACGCGGCCAAGAAGGCCGGGACCGTGAAGTGGACGCCGGTCAAGGGCGAAGGCAACGCGCTGGTGGGCGGCCACTGGAAGATCACGGGCGGCGCCAAGTCCACCGCCATCGAGCTGGCCATCGAGGGCACGGTGGACGTGCCGCTGCCGGGCCTGATGAAGATGGTGGTGGCCCCGGTGGTGGAGTCCGAGTTCGAGAAGCTGGTGGACAAGTACATCGCCAACCTGATCAAGAAGTTTGGCGGCGAGGCCTGACCGGAGGCGATCCACCGGGCCGATCGGTCGAACAGCCTGGGCTTTGCACCCCAGTTGTCCCCGGGAAATGGGGACAAAGGTGTGAATAAGCGTGGGCAAGTGCTGTACGGCGCGCGCAAGTGCTTGTCGCGCCACGGCTTTGTTTGAAATGCCCAAGAAATGAGCAGCGTGACGGACCGCACGGTCGTGTGCGCCCCGGGGTACGTCGGTCATCCCTCAAACCCCGTCGGTGATCCCTCCGGGGTGGCGTGGCTCGTGCGGGCGGGCGACGGCCGGCGGCTGCCGGTGGCGTCCGGTCACACGCTGTTGGCCGCGTTGCATGCCGCGGGCGAGGCCTGGCCGGCATCGTGCCGCAACGGCACGTGCCGCACCTGCCTGGGCTGGCTGGAAGCGGGCGCGGTGCGCCACACGGTGGAATGGCCGGGCCTGCTGCCGGAGGAAAAAGCCGCCGGCGCGGTGCTGCCCTGCGTGGCCTGCGCGGCGTCGGCGGAGGTGGTGCTCGGCGGCCCCGGAATCAGGCCGTGACCGGCGATGTGGGACTCAGGCGCGGGCGGCCGAGCCGCGCCGGCGAGGTGTATTCCTGCCGGTAGATCTCGAAGGGCAGCGAGTCGTTGGCCTCGATGGCTTTCTGGTCTTCGATCGATTGCGCGGCCATCGCTTCAAAGCGCGCCTGCTGCTTGGCGCTCCAGGGCAAGGCGAGCAGCTGGCGGTGGATTTCGGCCGACTGGGCGCGACCGAAATCGATGAAGCACTGGTCGTGGCGCTCCAGCGCCCGCAACACCCGGGCCGAGGGCAGCGTGTCGGGCGCTTGCAGCGCTTCGCGGGCCTGCGCCACGGCGCGGGTGTGTTCGTCGGTGCCGTCGAGCGCGTCCAGCCGCTCGGCGATCGGCAGCAATTCATCCACCAGCGACAACCCCCAGCCCAGCAGCGGCACGCGCTCGCCTCCGCGGCTCAGGGCCAGGCCGGGCTCGCGGCCGCGCGCGGCGGTGAGGTGCTGGTTCTCGCCGAGTTCGCGGATTTCGGCCGGCGTGTCCGGCGGGCTGTCGGCGAGCAGGCAGTGGAGCAGGAACACGTCGAGGAAGCGCAGCGTGGTCGCGCCAATGCCGATCGGCTCGAACGGGTTGAGGTCCATCAGGCGAACCTCGATGTATTCGACACCGCGCTCGCGCAGGGCATGCAGCGGGCGCTCGCCGGGGTAGATCACGCGCTTGGGGCGGATCGTGCCGTAGAACTCGTTTTCGATCTGCAACAGCGTGGTGGCGAGCTGGTTGTAGTCGCCCCCGGGGTTGCGGATGCCGACCGCCTCGTAGGCGGGCCACGGGCGCGTGAGCGCGTCGTGCAGCGAAGCGGCGTAGCCCTCCAGGCCGTTGTAGCTCACGGCGAGCGTGGCTTGCGCCTCGCTCTGGTAGCCCAGCCGCCCCATGCGCAGCGAGGTGCCGTGGGGCATGTGCAGCGTGCCGCGTTCGCCCAGCGGTTGCAGCGCGTGCTGCCGGCCTTCGACAAAGCTGGAGCAGACCGCCGGCGAGGCGCCAAACAGCGTGAGCAGCAGGAAGGCGTGGCGGCGGAAGTTGCGGATCAGCGCGAAGTAACCGTCGTTGTCCACCCCGGGCAGCGACCAGTTGTAGTGGATGCCGGAGATGGTCTGCATGCGCCGGCCGTAGCGGTGGCCCAGGCCCATGCGGTAGACGCTCTTGGCGCGGCCGACGTTGCTGCTGCCGTAGCGGCCCAGCGGGATCGTCTCGTCCGTGGGCAGGCCGCAGGGCATGCTGGAGGCCCAGAGCATTTCCTCGCCCGCCGCCCCGCCCTGCGCGCGCAGCGTGCGCACGGTGTACTGGTGCACCTCGGTGAGTTCGGCCAGGCAGGCGGCGACGCTGGCGTGCACGCCGGTGATGAGTTCGAGCTGCGACTCGCTGTAGTCGGTGGTGATGTGCGGGTGGGTGAGTGCGCTGCCCAGGCCCACCGGGTGCGGCGTGAGGGCGAGCTGCCCGTCGGGGCGCGCGCGCAGGCTTTCTTTCTCAAGCCCGCGGCGCATGCCGCGCAGGCGATCGGCGCCCAGGGCGTCCAGCCGTTGTTGCAGGGAGGTCATACCGGTCGTTCTCGGGCAGCGGGGCGAAGGAGGCGGGGCGGGGGAGCGGGAAGTTACCACGCCGGCGCGGTTTCTGCAGGCGCCACGGCGGCAGCCGGGCCGCCGATCCACGCCTCGATGACCGCCGGGTCGTGCGTCAGCCGCAGGGTGTCGAACGCGGCCTGGGCCTCGGGGTGGCGGTGGCGCAGGTAGTTGAGCCACTGCTTCAGGCGCCCGGCGCGGTGGCGCCGCTCGACGCGCGCGCTCACCTGGGCCCAGAAGGGAGCGAACAGCGGCCGCACCTCTTGCCAGCCCACGGGCGGGCCACCGGCGATCTCGCGCGCCAGACCCGGGTCGTTGATCTGGCCGCGCCCGACCATGAGGTGCTCGCAGCCGCTGATGGCGCGACAACGCCGCGCGTCGTCCACCGACCAGATCTCGCCGTTCGCGATCACCACCGGGCCGGCAGCGGGCAACACCGCGCGGACCTCGGCGATGCGCTCCCAGAACGCCGGTGGCCGGTAAGCGTGGGCCTTGGTGCGGGCGTGGATCACCAGCTCGCTGGCGCCAGCCTCGGCAATCGCCAGCGCGTTGTCCTCGGCCACGCGGTCGTCGTGGTAGCCCAGCCGCATCTTGGCCGACACCGGGATGTGCGCCGGCACCGCACGGCGCACCGCCGCCACGATGCGGCCGACCAGCTCGGGCTCATCCAGCAGCACCGCGCCGCCCCGGCTGTTGTTCACCGTCTTGGCCGGGCAGCCGAAGTTGAGGTCGATGCCGGGCGGGTTGAAGCCGGCCAGGCGCGCGGCGTTGTCGGCCAGACAGGCCGGATCGGAGCCGAGCAGCTGCGGCCGCACCGGCACGCCCGCGCGGGTGCGCCCGCCGCGCAGCAGCTCCGGCACGACGCGGGTGAACGCCCGCTCGGGCAGCAGGGTGTTGGTGATGCGGATGAATTCGCTGGTGCAGCGGTCCACGCCGCCGGTGCGCGTGAGCACATCGCGCAGCGTGGCGTCGAGCAGTCCTTCCATGGGGGCAAGCAGCAGCATGGGGGCGATTGTCCGGTTTCCCCCATGACCCCGCCGCCGGTGCGCCCGGCGTAGCATCGCGCCATGGCCGACGACCGCCCGACCGACCCCCCGCCTTCCCCCGCTGCCGCGGCCACGCACCTGCCGCGCCAGAGCGCCCTGTTGCGCGACCTGCTGCACCGCCGGCGTGTGGCGGCGCTGGCCACGCGCGACGCCGCCGGCGACCCGGCCGTGTCGCAGGTGCCCTACGCCATCGACGCCGCCAGCGCCACGCTGGTGGTCCACCTCAGCGCGCTGTCGGCCCACACCGCGCAGCTCGCGGCCGCGCCACGCGCCGCCCTGCTGATCGGCGAGGGCGAGGTCGCGGGCGAGCCGGTGCATGCGCTGGCCCGCGTGAGCCTCGCGGTGGACGCCGCCACACCGGCCACCGGCAGCGCCGACGAAGCCGCGGCGCGCGCCGCCTACACCGCGCGCTTCCCCGAGGCCGCCTTCATGACCGGGCTGGGTGACTTCCGCTTCGTCCGGCTGCGGCCCGTGGCCGGGCGCCACATCGCCGGCTTCGGCGCCGCCCGCGCGGTGGACGCCGACGAGCTGGCGCGGGTGCTGGGCGGCGGCGCGCCGTGACCCGCCCACCGGCCCCGGCGGCGCCCGCCGACGCGCTGACGGTCCTGCACGCCGACGATCACCTGATCGCGCTGGACAAGCCCGCCGGCCTGCTGGCCGTGCCGGGGCGCGGTCCCGACAAGCAGGATTGCCTCAGCGCCCGCGCGCAAGCCCGCTGGCCGGACGCGCTCGTCGTCCACCGCCTGGACATGGCCACCTCCGGCGTGGTGGTCATGGCGCGCGGACTGGATGCGCAGCGCGCCCTCAGCCGCGCCTTCGAGCGCCGCCAGACGCACAAGCGCTACGAGGCGCTGGTGGCCGGGCGGCTGGCGAATCCGCTGCCGGACAACGGCTGGAACACCATCGACCTGCCGCTGATGATCGACTGGCTCAACCGGCCGCGCAGCATCGTCCACGCCACGCACGGCAAGCCCAGCCTGACCCGCTGGCGGCTCGCGCCGGGCGATGTCCCGGCGGGGTGCGCGGGATTGGTCACGCGGGTAGAACTCGAACCCGTGACCGGACGAACCCATCAGTTGCGCGTGCACCTCCAGGCCATCGGCCACCCGATCGCCGGCGACCCGCTGTACGCCGACAGCGCCCAGCAGGCGCTGGCCCCGCGGCTGTGGCTGCACGCGGGCGAACTGACGGTGCCGCACCCGCTCGGCGGTGAGCCGATGCGCTTCACCAGCCCCTGCCCTTTTTGAAGGCCCCGAATCAGGAAACCGCCATGACCGACCGCCGCCGCTGCGTTGTGCTCACCGGGGCCTCCCGCGGCCTCGGTCTCGCCATGGCCCACGCGCTGATGGCGCAAGCGGCGGACTTGCGCCTGCTGTGCCTGTCGCGCCAGGGCGTCGCACCGCCGGCCGCCGCGGGCGCGCTGGTCGACGCCTGGGCCGTGGACCTTGCCGAGCCCGCGCCGGTCGCCCAGCGGCTGCACGACTGGCTCGCCGCGCTCGACCCCGCCACCGTGGCCAGCGCCACCCTGATCAACAACGCCGGCGTGCTCGCGCCGGCGGTGCCGCTGGCCGAGTGCCCGGCCGACGACCTCAGCCGCGCCCTGCGCGTGGGCCTGGAAGCCCCGATGGCCCTGACCGCGGCCTTCCTGCGCGCCACCGGCGCCTGGGTCGACAGCGGGTGGCGCGGGCCGCGGCGGGTGCTCAACGTGTCGTCCGGCCTCGGCCGGCGCGCCATGGCGGCGCAGGCGCCGTACGCCGCGGCCAAGGCCGGCCTCGACCACTTCACCCGCTGCGCCGCACTCGACGAAGCGGCCCGGCCCCACGGCGCGCGCCTCGTCTCGCTGGCGCCCGGCGTGATCGACACCGACATGCAGGTGCAGCTGCGCGCGGGCGACCCCCGGCGCTTTCCCGACCACGCGCGCTTCGTGCAACTCCAGACCCAGGGCCTGCTCACCACGCCCGAGACCGCCGCCCGGCAGGTGCTGGCATGGCTCGACCGGCCCGACTTCGGGCAGGAGCCGGTGGCCGACGTGCGCGACGCCTGACCCTCCCCCGCCCTCATGGCCTCCAACGCCCAACCGCTCAACACCATGCCCGCCCTGCACCGCCGCCACCTGCTCGCCGCCGGCCTCGCCTGGAGCGCCGGCCGCGCCCTGGCCACGCCCGACGACAGCCCCTTCTGGCGCCTCCTGCGCGAAGGCGGCTGCGTGGTGCTGATGCGCCATGCGCTCACCGAACCGGGCATCGGCGACCCCCCGGGCTTTCGGCTCGACCAGTGCAGCTCGCAGCGCCGCCTGAGCGACGAAGGGCGCGCCCAGGCACGTCGCGTGGGCAAAGCCTTCGAGCGCGCTGGCGTGACGCTGTCCGAGGTCCGCAGCAGCGCTTGGTGCCGTTGCACCGACACCGCCGACCTCGCGTTCGGCCGGCACACGGTGTGGGCCCCGCTGAACTCCTTCTTCCAGACCGGTGACCGCGACAGCCAGACCAGCGCCGTGCTCCAGGCCGTGGCTGGCGTGCGCGCGCCGGCCAACTGGATGCTGGTCACCCACCAGGTCAACATCACCGCACTGACCGGCGAAACACCCGCCATGGGCGAGCTGTTTGTCACCCGGCCCGGCGCATCCGACGGGCGTCTGCGGGTGCTCGCGCGGGGGAATCCCTGACCGCCACCGGGTAGGATGGCAAATCCTGTTCCGGCCCCCGCCATCCCTCCTGGAGTTGATCCCATGACCCGTGAAGTTTTCGTCGTCAGCGCCGTGCGCACCGCCATCGGCACCTTTGGCGGCAGCCTGAAAGACATCCCGCCCACCGAGCTGGGCGCCCTGGTGGTGAAAGAAGCGCTGGCGCGCGCCAACACCAGCGGACAGGACGTGGGCCATGTCGTGTTTGGCCACGTGGTCAACACCGAACCCAAGGACATGTACCTCTCCCGCGTGGCCGCCATCCAGGGCGGCTGCGCCGAAGGCACGCCGGCACTCAACGTGAACCGCCTGTGCGGCTCCGGCCTGCAGGCCATCGTCACGGCCAGCCAATCGATCCTGCTCGGCGACTGCGAGGTCGCCATCGGCGGCGGCGCCGAAAACATGAGCCGCGCGCCGTTTGCCAGCCTGAACATGCGCTGGGGCGCCCGCATGGGCGACACCAAGATGGTCGACATGATGATCGGCGCCCTGCACGACCCCTTCCACCACATCCACATGGGCGTCACCGCGGAAAACGTGGCGGCCCAGTACGGCATCACCCGCGAGATGCAGGACGCGCTGGCCGTGGAAAGCCACAACCGCGCCGAGCGCGCCACCGCCGAAGGCCGGTTCAAGGACCAGCTGGTGCCGGTCGTCCTCAAGAGCAAAAAGGGCGACGTCGCCTGGGCCACCGACGAGCATTTCCGCAGCGGCGCCCAGCTGGGCGATTTCGCCAAGCTCAAGCCCGTGTTCCTCAAGGAGAACGGCACCGTGACCGCCGGCAACGCCTCCGGCATCAACGACGCGGCAGCGGCTGTGGTGCTGATGAGCGGCGAGCAGGTGAAGGCGCGCGGCGCCAAGCCCCTGGCCCGTCTCGTGGGCTATGCCCACACCGCGCTCGACCCGAAGATCATGGGCGTGGGCCCAATCTCGGCCACGAAGGCCGTGCTGAAGAAAACCGGCCTGAGCGCGGCCGACCTCGACGTGATCGAGGCCAATGAGGCCTTCGCCGCCCAGGCCTGCGCCGTCACGCGCGAGCTGGGTCTGGACCCGGCCAAGGTCAACCCCAACGGCTCGGGCATCTCGCTCGGCCACCCCATCGGCGCCACCGGCGCGCTCATCACGGTCAAGGCCGTGCACGAGCTGCAGCGCATCGGCGGCCGCTACGCGCTGGTGACGATGTGCATCGGCGGCGGCCAGGGCATCGCCGCGATCTTCGAGAGGGTCTGATGCCCCCACGCTCCACCGCTGCGCGGGTCGCTGCCCCCC